>CAWIKS010000025.1:0-65885 GCA_963836685.1 uncultured Actinomycetes bacterium | reverse complement strand
GCGGAGGCCGAGCTGGAGGCGTTCGTTCTCAGCGCTGCCGCCGTCGAGCGCGAGCTGTTCGCCAAGGGGCTTGAAGTTCGCGAGGCGGCGGTTGAGGAGGCGCGCCGCGTCTTCTACGAGCTGGAGGACCCTGGGCGTGCCGGAGGGCGTGGACGTGCTCACCTTCGACGACGCGCCGCCGATCCTCCTCGAGACGTGGGACGAGATGGGCCTCGACCGGCAGCGCCGGCACCTCCGCCGGTACATCTCGAGGGTCGTTATCCACCGGGCTGACCCCGCACGCCGCAAGCACCAGCCCATCTCGGAGCGCGTCGAGGTCGTCTGGCGCTGACGTGTTTTCAGCCTTGCCAACGTCAACCGCGGAGATTACGCTGAGACGCGTGATCACCGTCAGGCCGTGGATACCGACCGCTTCATCGCCGAGCACGGCGGCGTCGCGATCTGCGGCGACTCCGAGGACGGGCCGATCTTGACGCTTCGCTCGGGCTGGACGCTCTTCTTCCCGGTGGGCGGGGAGCCGCGGGCAAC
Organism: uncultured Actinomycetes bacterium; assembly: GCA_963836685.1. Taxonomy (GTDB): domain Bacteria; phylum Actinomycetota; class Thermoleophilia; order Gaiellales; family Gaiellaceae; genus DATBLE01. Next base: position 65,357 of record CAWIKS010000025.1, on the reverse strand, counting down.
GCCGCCGGAGGAGCCGGAGCGGTGAACCCTCGGGTGGTCGGCTACGTCAGGGTCAGCACCGAGGAGCAGGGCGACTCCGGGCTCGGGCTGGAGGCGCAGCGGCGGGCCGTGCTGGAGCGGTACCCGCACGCGGAGGTCGTCGAGGAGGTCGGCTCGGGCGGCCGGGCTGACAACCGCGAGGGGCTGGCGGCGATCAGGCGGCAGCTGCGCCGCGGAGACACGCTCGTCGTCGCGCGGCTGGACCGCCTGACGCGCTCGCTCAAGGACTTCGCCGACATCGTCGCGGAGGCCGAGCGGCGCAAGTGGCGGCTCGTCGTGCTGGACGCCGGCTTCGACTCACGACCGCCGCGGGCGAGGCGATGGCGGGGATGCTCGCCGTGTTCGCGCAGTTCGAGCGGCGGCTGATCAGCGAGCGCACCAGGGCTGGGCTGGCGGTCGCGCGGGCGAACGGCTGGGACCCGGCCGCGCTGGCGAGGCGCCGGTGGAGCGGGAGCTCGGGCAAGCGCGCCGCCCGGGGAGCGGCGGATCCTCAAGCTGCGGGCCGAGGGACTCAGCCAGCGGGAGATCGCCGCGGCGCTCGGGCTGCACAAGGAGACCGTGGCCCGCGCCCTTCGGCGGGCGGCCTAGCCGAGCAGCTCCTCCACGTGCCGGTAGGCGTCCCGGCTGACCGTCCAGAGGATGTCGCCGAGGAGGGCGTACTGCTGCACCAGCGCGAATCCCTGGTAGTCGGTCGGCCCGAGTCCGACGCCGTCATTGCCGGGGTTCGCGGCCGCGGCGGCGAGGACGAGGTCATTGACGCTCGCCTGCACGACGGCCAGGCGCCGGCGCACCGGCTTGAGGATCGACCACTCGCGCACTCCCCGGCCCTCGGTGGCGAAGTCGCGGCCCACTCCCTGGGCGCCCGTCGGGATCGGGAACGGGTTGAGCGGGTCGGAGCTGCCGAAGCCGTGCTCGTCCAGCAGCACCGGGTCGTAGAAGGTGTAGCCCGCCCACCGCCGGTCGTCGTGCTCGGGGCAGGGCAGGTTCCACAGGTAAGCGAACACGCCGGTGTCGAGCAGCTCGTACGTCGGGGACTGCTGGTAGTCGAACGCCGCCGCGAGCTCGGCGCGGTCGGTGAGGACGTGGCCCTCCTCGTCGGAGCGGCTGTAGCCGCGCAGGGTGGCGCTCATGGGTTCCTTTCGGTCGGGAGCTGGCCGGCGCGGAGCGCCGCCTCCCAGCGGCGGGCCTCGGGCTCGGAGTCGGTGACGTACAGCCGCACCGCCGGTAGGTCGGGGCACACGACCTCGCCGAGCTTCACCGGCGTCGAGCCGCCCGGCGGCGGGTAGATGAAGATAACGCTCACGCCGCGCTCTCCTCGAACACGGGCCGGAGCGGCACGGTGACGCCGCCGCGGTTCGCCGCCTCGTCAGGGTCGTCGGGCGCCGCGAGTAGGGCGCGAGCAGCGGCGACGCGGGCGCTCCAGTCCGGGGGAGCCGTCCCGCCGGGTCGCCAGCAGCGCCGAGCGCAGCGTGGCCACCGCGGGCTCGTCCACCGAGCCCTCAAGCTGGTCGGCCAGTGCCCGAACCTCGCGGTTGGCGAGCGCCCGCTGGACGGTCTTGCAGGAGATGCCGAGCAGCGGAACGCGCTCCTGGGTCAGGCCCTTGGCCGTCAGGCTCGCGATCGACCTGTCGCGCGGGGTCACACGCTCTCCCCCCGGTCGCGGCGGTCGAGCCAGGCCTCGTACGGCGTCGGGACGCGCTCGTCGGAATCACCGCGGCGGAAGCCCAGGCGCATGCGGTTGCCCGGTCCGTCGTAGCTGAAGCTGGCCGTGACTCGGCGTCCTCCCGCAACGGGCGCGGGTGCGGGCTGCGGAGTCGGAGCCTCCGGAGCGCTCTGTGCAGGCCGCTTGCGCGACGGCGAGCCTTTGCGGCGGTTGCCCGCGGGCTTCTGCGGCTTCACCGGCGGGGGTAGAGCGCGCCTGCGGCGCCAGAGCGTGGTCTGGTTGATGCCCAGCTCGGCGGCTGCCTCGGCAACCGAGACCTCGCCTGCCCTGATGCGGCGGTCGGCCTCCGCCACCTGCACGTCGGTGACCTTTGGCCGGAACTGTCCGTGTCGCGAACGATTCTTGACCACGCAAGGATCGTACCGCCGCCTTGCACACTGCCTTGCGCGGGCGACCCCGAAAACCTGTCCGAAGTTGTCCACCAGCGAGTCGCCCTCAACCCGGTTCTGGACACCAAACCGCTCGGTCACCGTGTCCACGAGACGGGGCTCGGGCTCCGACGCGGGCACTCAGCTACAGTCGAGACATGCCAGTGCCCGGAACTCAGGTAGCCGAGTGCTCCGTCTGCGGCGAGGTCAAGCCCGGTCCACTCACCGAGCCCAAGCCCGGCCAGACTTCGCCGCCGTTCGTCTGCTCCGACTGCCTGAAGAAGCGGTCGAGCTAGCGCCTCTGCTTCAGCGCCCAGTGGCGGATCACGCCGCGCGGATCCTGGGCTTGCGCGCGTCCGTCAGTTCGTCCCCCGTGAGCCGGCCCGCTCGCCCCCACTGCACCACCAGCCCATGCTGCGCGTCATCACGTACCCCGGTTCCCTACCTCGCGCCACTTCGTACTCCCTTCTCACCGTGGTCAGACCATCTGTGCCAATTCAGACCGTTTACTTATCCCGTTCTCTAGCTGAAGCGGTCAACTTGTTATTCGTTACCCCTAGCCTGTACTAGATTCTTGAATAGCAACTTGACCGCCCTGCCCCGGCGAATTGGTAACGCCGAGCATGTCCAGGTAGGCCTCCGCCCTAGCTCGCGCTGGCCCCGCCGGGCCTCGACCTCCGCGTCCCACTCGTCGGCGAGCACCGTCCGGTAAGCGTCCACGAACTCCGCGCCGAGCCCGTCCCGCTCGTAGCCGTGCTTCTTCGACCGCCACTCGCTCTCGTCGCCCCGAAGCTCGTTCGTCAGCCGGTTCGCCTCCTCCAGCGTGAGGTGCACGGGGATGCGCGCCTTGGTGCGGCTGCTCGCCGTCCAACGTCGGGGCGCGTCGGCATCGGCCTCGGGGGCCGGCCTCGCGACCCGCTTCGGCAGCGTGTAGCGCTTTCGGCGGCCCGCCTTAGCCGGAGCGTTCAGCAGCGCGTCCACGAGCACCCGAGCGAGGCCCTCGCTTGGGACCGGCTCGCCGCCCTCAACCGGTCCGGGCGTGAACACCGTTCCCGCCTGCGGCCCGAGCAGCACGCACAGGTACCGGCCCTTGAACTCAGAGCGGATCCGCTTGGCCCGCTTGCCCGTCCGCCACTCCTGCACCCCGACCGAGACCCTGTAGACGTCCGAATCCTCCGAGGCCGCCAGGATGCGCGGCAGGACGTCCCGCTCGAGCTGCCACTGGACGCACTTGGTGCAGCCGAGGCTGCCGCACGGAGCGCGCGTGTGCCGGACGTGGCCTCCGCGGGCGTTGCGGTAGCTGAACGGTCAAGGCGACCTTCACGCACCAGCGCCGCGGCCGCTGCCGGAGCACGTCCCGCACGGTCTCCACGGAGCCGCCGTCCAGCAGTCGCGCGCGCTCCTGGGCGAGAAGCGAGACCGCCTCGTCGAGCACCCCGGCGTGGGAGTCGGCGGGCTCGGGCGGTCCTTGTTCGCCGCTACTCTCGGGCTCGGGCTTCGCGGGCTCCTCCACGAGCACCTTCCGACCGTCGGCAAGGGCACGCAGGTCGTAGCCGTCGAGGCACCAGCACTTGCCGACCTGGCGCACGCGGCCCTGGGTGCGAAGGCTCCGAAGCTCGGCTCGCTGCCCCTCGGCGAAGCCCTGGATCTCGCGGCGTCCCAGCGCACCTCGAGCTCCCAGCGCTCGATGGAGGCGAGTATCGCCGCGTCCCGCTCGGGCCGCTCCCTCTCGTACTCCTCCAGAGCCGCCCGCTCCTCGGCGACGAAGGCGGGGTCGTTGAACATTCGCTGCACCTGCGCTCGGCAGGCGGCGAGGTACGTCTCCTCGTCGGCGTCGTGCGGTAGTTGGTCGACTCTTAGCTCAAGCTCGGTCTCCGAAGAAGGCATGTTGCCGGTCCCTTCCGGCGGACTCCTCCATCGGTCTGACGACCCCGCCTATCGTGGTTTCTTAGCCTCATCTTTACTTACTTTACTTCCACTTCGTGGCCAGCATCACTAAGTTAGACAGACGAGGAGGGCGGCCTCGCGACCGCCCTCCTCCAGCTAAGAATCCCACGCGAGCCGGGGACCAGCCGGCTCAGGGACATCCTCTTCGGACGGGTAGATCGTATCACGTTTTTGCCGCGCTGGCAACGATTGCGGCGTCCGCCACGAACTCCTGGTTCAGTAGATGCGGTGAACCTCTGGCCGCCCGAGCCCGAGTCGTAAGAGGATCCCTCGTTCGGGGGTCTGCCCACCCCTCGGTCCGGTGCTAGCCTGGGTGCGTGACCTTCGGCTCCTGCGACTGCTCCTCGCTCGACACCTCGTAGTCGGGCGCTGGCCGCGCGCAGCTCGCCGCGCGGAGAAGCAGGAGGTAGCGATGCTCAGCGCGTTCACGTGCGAGTGTTGTGAGCGGATCTTCCTAAGGGTCGTCTCGGGCGAGACGGTTGCGGAGTGGGAGCTTTCGCCCGCGGAAGCGCACAACCTGGGGCTCGAGCTCCAGCAGGCCCTGGCGGACCAAGCCAGCCGGGTACACGCCTAAGCCAGAAGGGTTGCCGGCGACCGGGCGCCCCCAAATGGAGCGCCCGGTTGCCTTTCAGGGCAGCTGAGGCAGCAACTCCTCCTCGACCACCGCGATCCCTCTAGGTGAGATCTCTGCCGGTACCGGCGGCGTGGTCGTATTCGATCAGCCGGTTCTTGTGCATCGGGCGAAGGATGTCGCGCCGGTAGATGCTCGGATTGGAGTGCTCGATCCAGGCGACGAGGTCTCGCTCGCAACACGGTGCCGCCGTCGCCGTGTAGGAGCACGAGCGTCTTCTGGCCCATGTTCAGCCGAGTGTTCAGAACCCGCCGCTTACCGTTCACCTCCCAGATCAGCGGTGTCTTGCGCTCGACTAGCCCGTCCACGATCTCGGTCGCCGTGCTCGGTGTCCACGTTGTGCAGGACGCGAACCAGCTCGGCCATGATCCACTTCGACATCTGGAGCACGAGCGGATTCAAGTGGTCGTCGCAACACCTCGATGATGGAGGTGTCGGGTGGGGACGATGCGGGAGCGGCAGCGGCAGGTGCAGCTGTATCGGGGGCAGGTGCCCTCGCCGGGGCGGCCGACGGTGGCGTGGCGTGAGGATCGGGTCAGGTTCTGGGCCGCGATCGGCCGTGGGCTGAAGACCGAGGACGCGGCGCGCGAGGCGGGTGTCTCCTCGCCGGTGGCGTTCCGGTGGTTCCGCCACGCTGGCGGCGTGAATCCATGTCTCTCTCCAACGGTGTCGGGCCGCTACTTGTCGTTTGTCGAGCGGGAGGAGATCGCGCTGCTCCGCGCTCAGGGTGTTGGTGTGCGGGAGATCGCGCGGCGGTTGCATCGCAGCCCGTCGACGATCTCGCGGGAGCTGCGTCGGAACGCGTCGACGCGGACGTGGCGGCTCGAGTACAAGGCGTCGATCGCGCAGTGGCACGCCGAGCGTCGTGCCCGCCGGCCGAAAGTGGCCAAGCTGGTCGCGAACGAACGGCTCCGCGAGTACGTGCAGGAGCGGCTGTCGGGTGCGGTGCGCGGTCCCGGGGTCGAGCTGTCGGGCCGCCGGGGCCGAAGTGGAACGGCAGGAACAAGCCGCATCGCGGCGATCGCCGCTGGGTGCAGGGCTGGAGCCCGGAGCAGATCGCAAGCCGTCTTCGCATCGACTTCCCCGATGATCAGTCGATGCGGATCAGCCACGAAGCGATCTACCAGGCCCTCTACGTGCAAGGCCGTGGCGCGCTGAAGCGCGAGCTGGTCGCGTGCCTGCGCACCGGGCGGGCGCTGCGGGTGCCTCGGGCCCGGGCCCGTCAGAAGGCGTGGGCGCACGTCACGGCCGAGGTGATGATCAGCGAACGGCCCGCCGAGGCCGACGACCGGGCCGTACCCGGCCACTGGGAAGGCGACCTGCTGATCGGGCTCGAGCGCTCCGCGATCGGCACGCTCGTCGAGCGCACCACCCGCTTCACGATGCTGATCCATCTGCCCCGCGAGGACGGCTTCGGCACGATCCCGCGCACGAAGAACGGCCCGCCGCTCGCCGGCTACGGCGCGGTCACGATGAAGAACGCGCTGGCCTCGACGATGACGACGCTGCCCGAGCAGCTGCGCCGCTCGCTGACCTGGGACCGCGGCAAAGAGCTCTCCCAGCACGCCGCGTTCAAGGTCGAGACCGGCATCCCGGTCTACTTCGCCGACCCCCAGAGCCCCTGGCAGCGCGGCACGAACGAGAACACCAACGGCCTGCTCCGCCAGTACTTCCCCAGGGGCACCGACCTCTCGCGCTGGAGCGCCGACGAGATCGAAGCTGTGGCCGCCGCGCTCAACAGTCGACCGCGCAAGACGCTCGACTGGCGGACGCCGGCCGAAGCATTGAATGAGTATTTACAATCAAGTCAACAAACCGGTGTTGCGACGACCGGTTGAGCCCGGCACGCACATCGCGTCCATGTGGTTAGGGTCTATGTCGCCACCGACGTGCCCGACGTTGCGGTTGTTCCTGATCTCGTAGAGCGCAACCAGCATCCGCGGGATCTGGATCCGGATCGAGCGCGGCACGGCTTTCGCGTCGGTGTCTGTCTCCAGCTTCTTGCAGGCGTCCACCATGTTGCTCGGCTTCTTCGCGCGAGCCACGTACTTACCGCTGACGTAGCCCCTGAGGATCGAGTAGACGACCTCGCAGAGCTTTCCGCCGTTCAGCTCGGACGGCTCCCACCGGCGCTGCCGGAAGTTCTTGACGATCTCGTTGAACGCGCCGAGCAGCTCGTCGCGGAGCACCGGGTAGGGAGCGCCGCGAAGACGCCCGCGAGCGGGCTCGCGCTCACGGCTACGACTTCGCCTGCTTCGGGAGTTCGTGCTCAACGCGGTTGAATCCCTGGGGCGCGAGCTTGATGTCCTGAAGGTCAGCCGTGTCGAAGAACCCCTTGCGATGGGCCGTCACCGCGAGAGCGTTTGCAAGGTCAGTCGGCAGCTTCCAGCCCTCACCTCGATAGCACGTGAGAACGTCGCCTGCCGTGATCGGCGAGTGCTTCGCTATCTCGTTGAGCCAGTACACGGCCACGGCACTTCGGTCGTGCAGTGTCGTCGGCTTCTTCTCTGCCACGAACGTCTTGAACTACTTCTTGCCGTCCGGCATCAGGTTCAGTCCCTTCGACATCGTGATCGCTGTCGCCTTACGCCGCCCTGTTGTGCCCTTTGTTCCGGCGGCCCTCGGCCTCCGCGCGGCTGGTTTTCGAGCCCGGCGCCGAATCTTCCTGGTGCTCTTGGTTGCCCTGAGCCGTTGCCGAACGTCGCGACGAGCGCGTCGAAGGCCTTGCCCTGAACCGCCTCAGGAAGGTCCTTCAGCGCTTCGGCGATGCGGGGCATCGCATTGGCGAGCGCGTCGAAGGCGCTGTCTCCTCGCTCTTGGTTCCCTTCATCTGCCATCTGCAATCCCTCCCGGGAAAAGTCCATCATCATCGTAGCGGTCCCGATGGATTGCAGCCAGGCTCGTCGCACTTCCCGCAGAAGGCGACAGCCGTTGGAAGATCAAGCGCCTGGTGCGCGCGCAATCGCGCAGCTTGGAAATGGCTGTGGATCACGGAAATAGCGGTAGTGGCTGAAGCCTTCGTGAGTGGAGAACTGCACCGTTCGCATCAGTCGGATGTGCGTACCTACGACATGCATGTACTTGCGCTCGACACCGAACTTACCGTCGCTTCCCGACCAGCCCCAGAGCGAGAAGACCAGTCGGCCGCTCGCCCGCCGGATGCAGTCCGCCGCAGACGAGTGAGTGAGGGCGCCGTCATAGGTGAATCCGCCGTCAAATCTGCCACCAAGTTTCATGCCTTCAATCGTCATCCGAACCAGGCGGCCCCGGCGCATCGTCCAGATGTCCGCGAAGCGACGGAACCTTCGCCCTCGGTGACGATGATCTCCGCCCCCGGCACGCGGTCAATCGGGGCAAGTGCGGTCACGCCGACGGCAGCGCCACACCCCGCGAGGATGCGATGAGTAACCGTTCGGCGCTCAGTCACAACGACCAGAAAGGCATCATTCCCCGGCCTGCAACGCAAGGCTGCGCTGTCCGGCTTGCCGTCGCCGTTGATATCGCCCGGGAGCAGCGCACCGTGGACAGGCAGAGAGGGATGGTCGTTATGTGCTCCTTGCGCGAGCGTGACCCCGACCGACGTTGCCGTCAGCCCAGCGATTAGAAGGGCGACCAGGCGCATCTCCAGAACCGTATGCCACGCACCAACCCAACTGCGTCGCCTTTCCACCATTCTGCGACGAGCTGCCGCGGCCGCCGTCGCGCCCGTGAACACCACCAACTGCCCCCCTCGGCTGCCCGGAGCGGCCCTGAGCGGGATTCTCCGGGCTTCACCCTGGGTTGCCCGGTTGATACCACTCCAGACTCGCCCGGCCCACCGGAATCCCGTCTATCCGCCGCGGCACGTCCAACAGCGCTTGGGAGTTCATCTCACCGATCACGCCCCTGACCGGGTTCACCGCGAGCACCACGATGTGACCGCCGCGGAGCAGCCGCTCCTCGCTCACGGTCAACCCGCACACGCCGTCGCTGCCGGAGATCTTGAGCTCGACGCCCTGAAGGTGTGCATCGGGATGTCGGATGAAGGCGTCGATGCACCGGTCATGAACGAGGCGTTGAGGTATCTGGGTGCAACATCCGGCGACACGGTGACCTCAACCCACTGGCTGGCCGAAGCCTCGAGTCGGCGTCTGCCAGCCAGCCGCGCACCAGCTCGCTGCTCGCGTCGATCGCACCCGGGTGCGCCGCGAGACCGGCGCTCTTGCCGAGCTTGGCCTTCGTGTTGTTGTTGATCCGCCGCCACTCGCTGGCGTCCATCGCCGGAAAGCTCGCCACCACGCGGGCGGGCACCACGCTGGCGCGGGTCGGTGTCGCCTGAGCCAACTTACCGCTTTGGTTCTGGTCACGTTGGCCTACTCCTTCGAGCATCGACGTCGTGGAATCGGCGCTCGTCAAGTTCGGCCAGACGTCCGCGCGGCGCGACTCGGCCGCGGCTGGACGCAGGAGGAGCTCGCCCACCGGACGGGCCTCGCCTCGGTTCAGATCAGCCGGATCGAGCGCGGTAGGCGGAGGTCCGGATCCTCACGCTGCTTCGGCTGATCCGAGCCCTTGAAATCAGTGCTGACGAGCTGCTTAACGGTCTGTAGCGGGCCAGATCTGTCGACCGATCGCCTTGAACTTGGCGACACCGAGAGCGCCCCGCTCGTTCCGCGACTTCGAGCCGGGCGCCAGGAGCGCCTTCACGACTGCCGAGCGCCTCGCCTCATAGATGGCAGTCGCCTCGTACTCCTCATCGAGCAGCACGAGCAGCACGCTGTCCCACTCCTTCTGCAGGTCGATCCGGCCGATCCGCTGGCCGGGCTTCGCGCCCGGGAGGAGGCACCGCCCTTTGATCTGCAGATGTTCCCGGCGGCCGTTTGACTTGCGCCGAACCGCGTCGTAGCCAGCCTGACGGACGGGGGCCAGTTCGAGGTCGGGAAGCAGGCGAACGGCCTCGTACCGGCGACCTCGCCCGTGATTCCGAGCGGTCGGCCGGTCAGCCCGGGTACTCCCTGGCCAGCAGCTTCGCCTGCGCGAGCAGCTCGTAGAGCCGCTCCGTGTCCGGCGTCTCGGCGCGTTGCCCCATGGTCTCGCGACTCTAGAGCAGGGCCGGGCGGGCGGGGTCGGACTCGTGGACGTCGCACGCGCTTCCCCGCCAACGTCTGCCCGGCCGAGTTCAGGGTAGGCGAGCGAGCGTTGCCCGCCTAGACGCTGTTTCGGACATGGCCGTTCAGTCCCGCGTCAGATGCCGGGTGAGGATCATCTCCTTGACGAAGACCTCGTAGAGGAGCCGTAGCTCGTCCTCAGTCACCGATACCCCGAGTGCATGGGCTACGTCCTTGTCGAAGGCGAGGCGGATCGGATCAGGGTCGATAGGCTTGTCGAGGATCGACCACAACCGGGCCACTTCGGGCGTCGTCTCCTGGCCCAGACTCCTCGTAACGCTTGTCAAACCCCCGGTCGAACTGCTGCCGCAGCGAGGGAAACTCCCGTGTTCCGTACTGACCGAAGACTTCCGCGAGTGGCGCAACCCATTCGTCGGGTGGGAAAGATCGGCATCTGGTGCATGTCGTAGAAGCGGATGTTGATGTAGCGCCCGGTGCTCTCCTCCTTGAGCAGAAAGAAGTGAGCCCAGAAGAGCGAGGAGTTCAGAACCGCACATACCGCCTTCGCGCGTTCCTGGTCGTCCTCCATGATGATGTTGAGGACGTTTGACGCCGAGATTGGCCGACTCGAGAAGAACGCCATCAGGTGTGTGTTCGGCGAGTACGGATTGATCCGGTGCACCGCGACCAACCTCGAGCGGATGGCATCCGCTCGCGCTCCACGGTCTCCCAGAAGTTCACCTCGTCCAGCTCGGTCGTAAACCCCGCCGCTGCCTTAACGGTCCAGCTCACGGTAGGGCCTCACTGCCAGGAAGTCGTTGGTGCGGGTGATGTCCATCTTCTCGAGACCGATGCCCGTCCGCAGGGAGGGCACAAGCGCCGACCTCTCGACGGTGAAGCGAGCACCGAGGGACGTGTTAGCCTCGATGGCGGACGAGCCCGCACGGGTGAACCTCAGGAAGGCCTCCTCGCCCCGAACGGGGTTGACCGAGTTTGTCAGGAACATGAAGCTCGATATGCCCTTGGGAACCGGCCGGTACCCCTCCTTGAAGTAGCCCTCGGGAAACGAGTCCATCGAGTATCGTTCTACGAAGTCGGCCAGCGTGTCCCGATGCGCCAGGTCGCCGACGCCGAAGAACCACATGAGATTGACTGACCGCTCCCGGACGGTGGCGAGAGGGTGCGAGTCGATGTCAACCTCCGGGGACCGATACTGGCGGCGCGTGCGGATCAATTGGGCAAGCCGCGCGGTCTCCTCGTCGTGGAGCGCCTGAAGGGTCGTTTGATAAGGACAAACTTCACCTCGTGACCCTCCGGCGGTCTCCGCTTCTCGGCCAGCACAATCGTGTCCCGGTACTCGGCCCACTCTGAGAAACCGTAGTTACGGGTGGGCTTGAGCACGTAGAGCAGCGTCCACTCGTCCAGCAGGAAGTTGCGAACGCGAGACTCTCGGCGCCACGAAACAGGTTGATAGGGAGCACCGCCGCCAACGTGCCTCGGTCATCGAGAAACTCGTTGGCGAGGAAGATGAAGTGACCCAGAGTCCGACGGCCCCGCCGGCCCGCTCCCCGAAGACGTTCATGTTCACGTAGTCCCGGATGCGCCGCTCCACCTTCGTGAACGGGGGGTTCATCGCGATAACGTTGACCCTCCAAGTGGGACCTCGAACTCCTCACCCCGCGTGGTCTCACCACGCCGCGCCGCTGGGGCGAACAGTGCGTGCTGAAAGCCCGCCGCATAGTGCGTCCCGGCCACGAGCTCCAGACTGTCGCCGTGGATCATGAGCGTGTGGTCCAGCGTTTGGAGACGTCCATCGCCGCGAGGTTGGCGGAGGTTAGGTGAACGGCGAACGGCATGATGTCCGCGCCGAAGATCTGCTCCTCGCAGAAGAGTTGTCGGTCTTCCGACCCGACCCTCGCGGTGGAACCTTTCCTCCTTCGCGCGGTAGGCCGCGACGAGGATCGTGCCGATCCCGAGGCGGGATCAAATACCGAGTCATCCGCGTGCCGTACGGCCAGACGGGCGAGTAGCTCCGCGGCCTGTGGTCTTGTATAGAACGCCGCTAGGAGCTTTCGAATCGCGCTCGGCATGAGCTCGTGGAAGATCCGACCGGGCAGCTGATACCGGATCTTCTCGAGCTGAAGGGCGTTGATCAGGTCAAACGTGGACGACACGTACTCCTCGGGAAGAGCGTCGAGCACGTCAATCTCAAAGATTGGCCGGTAGTCGATCTGGAGGATTTGGCTGAAAGCCCGCCTCAGGGCGTCCCGCGAGACGGGCCGATCCGTCGGCGCGAGCTCAGTGTGGACCGACGACAGGAAGCGAAGGAACAGGATCTGGCTCAGGACGATGTACGAGGCGAGAAACCGCGCTTATGTCCACCTCTTGGCGTTCCGTCAAGCTCCCGAGGTCGCTCAGCAATGCTCGATCGGTGATGATCTCCAGGACCTCGCGCTCGCCCATTCGAAGCTGGTTCATCAGCTCCTCGACCTGTGCCCGCAGCATCGAGATCACCGTGGGAAGCGGATAGGAGGTCACCGCGTCGGCGGCGAGCAGGGGAGCTAGCTCCCGCTGAAGCGTCTCGAGCAGCGCGGGAAACGCTCCATCGCGTACCGCCGCTGTAAGCGCCCTGCGTCCACCAGGCGAGGACTCGCTCAGAACGAATCGCCAGCGCGAGTGCGTCGGCCCGCGCGCTTACCTGCCGAACCGAATCGGGGAGGAAGAGGAGGATGCCCCACGGGATGCCGCTCTCGTGCTTGTGGCGGGAGAACTGCACAAAGGCGCTAGCCAGCGTCGTGGCCTGCTGCCCGATCTTCACGCCCAGCAGCCACTCGCGCCCAAGCAGCTCGAACTTGATGTCGGGGTCGCCGTTGTAGCTGATCTCCTGCGCGCCAGACCCGCCGCAGTCGCGGATTTCGTCGAGCAGCACCGAATAGAACGTGCGTTCGGTGACTCTCGCTCGTGGACTCAGGAGGCTTCCTCGCGGATCGCGACGAGTCTACGAGGCGACGCGGATGCCACCCAATCCTCAGGTGGCTATTGGCAAGGTCTTGCGCAGCAGCTCTTCCTTCGTGAACACCCGCGTCGGCTGCTCGGCGAGCTTGGCCAGCAGCTCGTACTCCTTCGACGGAAGGTGGACGCGCACGCCGCGGACGCGGACGCAGCGGGTCGGCCGGTCGATCTCGATCTCTCCCGCCTCGAGCACCTCGCCCGGCCGCGGTGCGGTGCGGCGGAGCACCGCCTGGATACGTGCGCGCAGCTCCTCGTACGAGAACGGCCGGCCCACGTAGTCGTCCGCTCCGCGCTCGAGCGCCCGCACGCGGTCGACGACGTCCGCCTCGGCGTAGCCGAGGAGGATCACGGGAACGTCCCGGTCCCAGGAGCGGCCCGGCTCGCCCTCCCGCAGCCGGCAGCAGAGATCGAGCTCCGCGACGAGCACCAGGTCGGGCCGCGCCTGCTCGGCGAGCGCCAGCGCCTCGGCGGGCGCGCTTGCCCCGATCACCTGGAAGCCGTCGTCGGCCAGATGACGCTCGAGGAAGCCGCGACTGGCGGTCTCGGGGTCTGCGACCAGGAGGGCGGCTGACATGGGGCCGAAGGTAGCGCCCGCCCCATGCCCCCGGCTAGATGTCCATTTGCGCGACTTTGCGCCGAGCTGTCTACAGCCGGCGAATTCGGACCGTCCCCGGATTCGCTGCGATCCCGCGGGTGGAGCCGGGCCTTACAAACGACCCGAGCGGATGACGCCGACGAGCAGCCAGACGCCGAGGAGGCCGGAGAACGCGAAGCCGATCAGCGAGATCACGTGCAGGCCGAGCACGTGCGGCCCGCCGGTCGCGAAGATCCCGATCAGGCTCGAGCCGATCAGGCCGCCTGCGACGACGAGCGCGATCACCAGGCGGTTGAACGCGACGTCGATCTTGTGCATGAACTCGTCGAGGCCCTTGTGCACGAAGCCGACCTCGATCTGTCCGTCGCGCAGCGACTCGAGGATGTCGTGGATCTGGTACGGGGTCTCGCGCACGATCTGGGCGAGCGCACGCGTCTCCTTGCGCGCGCGCGAGAGCATCCGTCGCGGCGTGTAGCGGTGGAGCATCAGATCGCGCGCGTACGGCTTCGCGACCTCGAAGACGTTGAAGTCCGGGTAGAGCTCGACTCCGACCGAGCCGAGCGTGGCGATCGCCTTGTCGAGCATCACGAACCGCGCCGGCAGCCGCAGGTTGTGCGCGTAGATCAGCGCGAACGCCTCCCGGATCACCTGGAGCGGGTCGATCTCGGCGAGCCTCGCGCCGTAGTACTTGTAGTAGAGCTCGCGGATCTCCGCGGTCAGCTGTGCCTCGCGGGCACGTTCGTAGCGGACGCCGAGGTCGGCGAGACGCTTGGGGAGCTGGTCGACGTTCTCCTCGGCGGCGTCGATGAACAGAGCGGTCAGCTTCGACATGTCGTCGTCGCTGAGCGTCCCCGCCTGGCCGAAGTCGACGAGCCCGATCCGATCGGGCCCGAGCACGAGGACGTTCGCCGGGTGCGGGTCGCCGTGGAAGAACCCGTGCCGGAAGATCATCGTCATCCACGCCTCGGTCATCAGGTACGCGAGCCGCCGGCGCTCGTCGAGCGAGTAGCCCTCGATCTCGACGTCCGCCAGCTGCGGGCCCTCGAGCAGCTCGAGCGTGAGCACGCGCTGGCGCGTGTAGGTCCAGTAGACGCGCGGGATGCGGACGTGCGGGTGGCCGGCGAAGTGCCGGTGGAAGGCCTGCGCGTTGCGCGCCTCCTGGCGGTAGTCGAGCTCGTGCCGGATCGACCGCGCGAACTCGTCGACGACCTCGCGGGCATCGATGAAGTCGAGCGCCCGGACGCGTTCCTTCGCGAGGCGCGCCGCCTGGTAGAGCAGCGCCAGGTCGGCCTCGATCTGCCGGGGGGCGTCGGGCCGCTGCACCTTCACCGCCACCCGCCGGCCGTTCGGGAGCACGGCCCGGTGAACCTGCCCGATCGAGGCGGCCGCCATCGGCGTGTCCTCGAACTCGAGGAAGAGCTTCTCGACCGGCAGCTCCAGCTCTTCCCGGATCACCCGCTCGACCTCCGAGAACGGGAACGGGCTGACGTCGTCCTGGAGCGCTCGCAGCTCGGCGATGATGTCCGGCGGGACGATGTCCGGCCGGGTCGAGAGGAGCTGGCCGAACTTGACGAACGTCGGCCCGAGCTCGTCGAGCATCTCGCGCAGGTGCTGCCCGCGCTTGCTCGGAGCGGCCTCGGCCTCGAGCGCGACCGGCGTGCGAGGCCACGGCAGCAGGTGGGTCAGCTTGTGGGTCTCGAGGAAGTATCCGAACCCGTGCCGGACCGCGACCTGCGCGATCTCGGAGATGCGGCCGAGGCTGCGCTGTGCGGGCTGCGCCATAGGCTCAGTGTTGCACGGTGAGCAGGGAAAACCTGCCGCCGCTCCTCAGACTGCGCGCGGCCCCTCGACCAGCCGTACCCGGTGCTCGAGCTGGGCGACGCGGAGCTCCAGCTCCTCCAGCTCCTCGCGCGTGACCAGGCCGAGCTGGCGGAGAAGGCCGGCGATGCTCTCGGACGCTCGCTCGCCGAGGCGGGTCGCGTCTCCGCGCCAGCGCGTGACCGCATCCTCGAGCAGCTGACGCGCCTCGTCACGGCTGATCCCGCCGCGCTCGCCGAGGTCGCCGGCGAGCTCGTCGAGCCGCTCTGCGGTCAGCGCGACCGCGCCGACCGCGGCCAGCGCCAGCCGCTCGAGGGCGTCAGCGGGCTCGGCCATGTGGGCGCGTCCTCCGTCGCTGCCGGCGCCGGTCGCGCTTCTGCTGCGACTTCGAGGCCGCGCCGTCGCCGACGGCGGCAGGGGCGGGCTCGATCTCGGGCAGCAGCGGCGTCTCCGGAACCGCCTCTGCGGCGGCGGCGGCCTCGGCCTGGTCGAGGATCACCTGCCCGCCGACGCCGCCCGCGATCTCGGTGCTGCCGATCAGCCGGCGGTACTCGGGCTCGCGCTCCTTCAAGATCGTCAGGAGCGGCGCGGCGACGAAGATCGAGGAGTAGGCGCCGGAGGTGATCCCGACCAGCAGCGCGAGGGCGAACGTCTTCAGGGTCGCGCCGCCGAAGAGCAGCAGCGAGGTGACGGGGAGGAGCGTGATGAACGTCGTCGCCAGTGAGCGGCGGATCGTCTCCCAGAGCGAGACGTTTGCGATCGTCGCAAACGACGCGCGCGTGTTCCGCATCAGCGGGATGTTCTCGCGGATGCGGTCGAAGATGATGATCGTGTCGTAGATCGAGTAGCCGAGCACGGTCAGCACAGCGGCGACCGTTGCGGTCGTCACCTCGCTCCCGCTCAGCGAGTAGATCCCGACCGTGATCGCGATGTCGTGGATCAGGGCGACGATCACCGGCCCGGCGAACTTGAAGTCGAACCTGACCGCGATGTAGATGATGATCAGGAGCAGCGAGACGATGATCGCGAGGATCGCCAGCCTGGCGATCTGCCGCCCGAAGCTCGAGGAGACGTTCTGGATTCCGATCGAGGACGCGTTCAGGCGTTCCTGCAGGTCGCCCGACAGCGTCTCCTGGTCGTTCGGCTTCAGCGACTTCGTCCGGATCTGGAACGACTTGTAGGCGTCTCCGCGCGACGAGCCGCGCCCCTGGATGACCGCGTCGCTCTGGCCGATCGCGGCGGTCTGGGCGCGCACCTTCGTCAGCGACGTGTAGGCGGGCGTCTTGAAGGTGATCTGCGTGCCGCCCTTGAAGTCGATGCCGAGGTTGAGACCCCGCGTGCCGAGGGAGACCATGCCGATCACGATCGCGACCGCGGAGATCGCGAACCAGAGGTAGCGGCGCCTCATGAAGTCGATCTGCAGGAAGCGCCCCCGCTGCTGGCCCTTCGCGCCCATGAACGCCGGGTTGTCGAACCAGCGGAAGCCGGCGAGCAAGCCGAGCATCGCCCTCGTCGCCGCGACCGCGGTGATCAGGGAGATCACCGTCCCGATCAGCAGCATCAGCGCGAAGCCCTTCACGCCGGCGGTCGCGACCGCGAACAGGACGAGCGCGGTGATCGCCGTGACCACGTTCGCGTCCAGGATCGTGTGGAAGCCCTTGGCGTAGCCGGCGGCGATCGCGGCGCGCACCGACTTCCCGGCGCGCACCTCTTCCTTGATCCGTTCGAAGACGACGACGTTCGAGTCCGCGGCGACGCCGATCGTCAGGATCATCCCGGCGAAGCCCGGCAGGGTCAGGGTCACGTTCAGCAGCAGGATGGCGCCGTACAGGAAGGCGACGTAGATGCCGAGCCCGATCACCGCGATCAGCCCGAGGAAGCGGTAGAAGAGCAGCAGGAAGAGCGCGACCACGGCCAGGCCGATCAGCGCGGCCGTCTTCGCCTGGTTGAGCGAGTCCTTGCCGAGCGTGGCCGAGACCTGCGTCTGCTCGAGCTGCTGGAAGTTGACCGGCAGCGCGCCGGTCTGGAGGACGAGCGCGAGGTTCTTCGCCTCGGAGAGGTCCTTCAGCCCGGTGATCCGGGCGCCGTTGACCGGGTCGATCCCGCTCGGGAAGTCCTTGAAGCTGATCGACGGGAACGACTTGATGTCGCGGTCGAGGACGATCGCGAAGTGCTGGAAGAACGAGTCCTGCGAGGCGCCCGAGGACTGGCCGAAGCGCGCGTACTGCGTCCGGCCGCGTACCGCCTCCGCCTTGGTGATCTCGCGGAACTGCTTCCGTCCGTGACCCGTGAACGCGAGCAGCACCTCGGGCTGGCTGGTCTGCGGGTCGAAGTCCTGGCGCGTGCCGGAGAGCTTCAGGTCGGCGCCCGTCATCTCGGGAATCGGGCGGGTCGGGTTCGTCGGCTGGTAGCGGACGAGGTAGTAGTAGTTCCGGGTCGGCGGCTGCTCGTTCACCCCCGGGCAGAAGAGGTCGGTCAGGCCGCAGGTGAGGACGACGGTGTCGGGCGGGGCGACGAAGAGTCTTGTACGACTTCGGCGGCTGCTTCGTCGTCTTCGCGACGCGCTGGTAGTCCTTGATCAGATCGGCCTTCGTGTCCGACGGCCCCGCGACCAGGCGCTTCTTCGCGTTGAACAGGTAGTAGGCGGTCGGGGCCCCCTTCGCCGCGCGCGCCTGCTGGCCGGCGAGCAGCGTGAACAGGCTCGGGGTCGCGACCGGGAAGCCCTGGGCGTCGATCGACGGCCCGGTCAGGTCGGCCTCGAGATCGAACAGCTCGAGCTGCGCGGTCTTCCCGATCAGGTCGAACGCCTGCTTGGCGTTCTTGACGCCCGGGAGCTCGATCACGATCTGGTCGGAGCCCTGCTTGCGGATCTCCGGCTCCGACACGCCGAGCTTGTCGACGCGGCTGCGCATGATCGAGACCGAGCGGTTCAGGTCGTCCTGGGTGATCTTGTGCCCCTTCGGAGGCACGGCCTTGAGCACGACCTCGAGGCCGCCCTGGAGGTCGAGGCCCAGCCTGGTCTTCTTGTGGGCGGGCGAGCCCGGCACGGCGATCAGCGCCACGCCGGCGAGCGCAGCGACGATCAGACCGACCAGAATCAGATGGTTACGGCGTTGGCGCACGGGTGGATCAGCTTAGCGCCGGGCCGCTTCGGTCGGCTCCGAGACGGCGCCGGGGTCGTCGGAGTCCTCCGAGTCCTCGGGCTCCTCGTACGGGATCACGGCGGCGATCGCCCGCTTCGCCACCCGCGCCTCGACCCCCGGGGACAGCTCGACGGTGACCTCCTCCTCGACGATCCGGACGACGTTCGCGAACAGGCCGCCCGCGGTGATCACCTCGTCCCCGGGCCGGAGGTTGTCGATCATCGCCTCCTGTGCCTGCCGGCGGCGGCGCTGGGGGCGGACGAGGAACAGCCAGGCCAGGAACAGGACGAGGAGGATCAGGACGAAGAATCCGCCGTTCATGCCACTTCCGTCCCGTCGGGCCGGAAGCGGTCGGAAGATCCCATTCGTTGCCGCATGTCTGTGGTGAAGTCTGCCAGCCTTCCGGCCTCGATCGCGGCGCGTGCGCCCGCCGTCAGGTCGAGCAGGAAGCGCAGGTTGTGCAGGCTGAGCAGGCGCAGCCCGAGCAGCTCCTCCTGGTTGACCAGGTGACGCAGGTACGCCCGCGAGAACCGCGCGCAGGCCTCGCAGCCGCAGCGCTCGTCGAGCGGGCGGGGATCTCGCGAGAACCTCGCGTTGCGGAGGTTCAGCCGCCCGTGCGAGGTGAGCGCGGTGCCGGTCCGTCCCAGGCGCGTCGGCAGGACGCAGTCGAACAGGTCGATCCCGCGGGCGATCACGTCGAGGATCCCGGCCGGGTCGCCGATCCCCATGAAGTAGCGCGGCCGGTCGGAGGGAAGCAGCGGCGCCGCCCAGGCGACCGTCTCGAGCATCTCCGGGCGCGGCTCGCCGACGGAGAGCCCTCCGAGCGCGTAGCCGTCGAACCCGAGCTCGGTCAGCTCCTCGATCGACCGCGCCCGTAGCCCGCGGTCGAGGCCGCCCTGCGCGATCCCGAAGACGAGCTGCCCGGGAGCCCGTGGAGCCGCCCGTTGCCGCGCCGCCCAGGCGGTCGTCAGCCGAACCGCCTCCGCCAGCTCCGAGTGGTCGACGCCGGCGGGCGGGCAGACGTCCAGGCACATCGCCACGTCCGAGCCGAGCTTCGCCTGGACGCCCGCGACCAGCTCGGGCGTGAAGCGGGCCGGCGCTCCGTCGTACACGGACCGGAATGCGACCCCCTCGTCGTCGACGGCGGCGATCGTGTCCCGGAGCGAGAAGACCTGGAAGCCGCCCGAGTCGGTCAGGATCGGCCCGCCCCAGCCCATGAAGGCGTGCAGCCCGCCGAGCTCCGCGATCAGGTCGGCGCCTGGCCGGAAGTGCAGGTGGTAGGTGTTGCCGAGCAGGATCGCCGCGCCCGCGTCGCGCACCTCGTCCGGGTGCAGGGTCTTGACGGTCGCCTTCGTCCCGACCGGCATGAACGCCGGGGTCGGCACGTCGCCGTGTGCGGTGCGGAGCACGCCCGCCCTGGCCGCGCCGTCGGTCGCGGTGACCTCGAAGCTCACAGGATCAGCATCGCATCGCCGAACGAGTAGAAGCGGTACCGCTCGGCGATCGCGAGCCGGTACAGCGCGAGCGTCTCCTCCACCCCGGCGAACGCCATCACGAGCGCGAGCAGGGTCGAGCGCGGCAGGTGGAAGTTCGTCAGCAGCGCGTCGACCCGCCGGAACTCGAATCCCGGCGTGACGAAGAGCTCGGCCCGCCCGGTGCGGGGCTCTCCCCGGGCAAGCGTCTCGAGCACCCGTACGGTCGTGGTGCCGACCGCGAGCACCAGGCCGGCGGCGCGGATCCGCTCCCACGCGCTCGGCTCCACCTCGTAGCGCTCCCCGTGGAGGCAGTGCTCGGCCAGATCGTCGACTGCGACCGGGCGGAAGGTGTCGAGCCCGACGTGCAGCGTCACCCGCTCGACGTCGAGGCGGGCGAGCAGCTCGGGCGTGAAGTGGAGCCCGGCGGTGGGCGCCGCCACGGACCCCGGCTCCCGCGCGTAGACGGTCTGGTAGCGCTCCGGGTCCGCGAGCGGCTCGGTGATGTACGGCGGCAGAGGTGTCTCCCCGGCGGGCTCGCCCTCGAGCCGGACCAGCCAGCGGCCCTCGCCCAGGTGCTCGAGCAGCTCGACCGGTCCGTACCTTCTGCCCGCCTTCAGCCGCCTCGTCGGCCGTGCCAGAGCCTCCCAGAGCCCGTCCCCGACGGGCTCGAGCAGGAGGATCTCGCCCCTCGGTCGGGCGATCGGGATCCGAGCAGGGACGACTCGCGAGTCGTTCACGACCACGAGGGTCTCCTCGCCCAGCTCGCTCGGGAGCTCGGCGAAGAGCCGGTGCCGCACTGCGCCGGTTGCCTCGCTCGTACACGAGCAGCCGCGACTCGTCCCGCCGCGCGGCCGGATGCTGGGCGATCAGCTCGCGCGGGAGCTCGTAGTCGAGCGCCGACGACTTCATCCGGCGGACACGCTATCGTCGCGCTCGTGGACGAAGACGCCCTCGATCGCGCCCGGGAGCGACTCGCGGAGGCGGAAGCCGGGCGACCCGATCGCGCCCAGCTGGAGGCCGCCCTGGAGCGCGCGCGCGCCCAGGTCGAGGCGCTGGCCGCGACCGCGGCCGAGCTCGAGTCCTCCCTCCCCGACCGGGTCGGGGAGGCGGTCCGGGACGGCGTCCGGGTCGAGGCGCGGCCCGTCTCGCGTCAGCTCGCCGAGGTGCGCGGGCTCGCCAACCAGACGATCAGGCGGCTCGAGCGAATCGAGACCGAGCTGCTCGCCGAGCGCGGCTCGCGGGTCGACGACCTGGGCCTGCTCGTCGACCTGATCGACTCGGGCTGGCGGGCCGTCGACGAGCGGCTGCGCCGGATCGAGGAAGCGATCCAGGCGCCGCGCGGAGCGACCGTCTACCGCATCGGCGAAGCCGGCTAGCCCCGGCCCGAGATCTGCTCAGGTGAGCGCGAGGATCGCGGCGGAGGTCGCGGCCCACGAGACGATCGTCAGGATCAGCGGGACGTCGGTCAGCAGGACGTTCTCCGGCTCCTCGCCGAGGTCGTGCCGGTGCAGCAGGAGGAGGTACCGGAAGACCCCGTAGACCACGAACGGGACGGTCGCCATCATCGCCTTCGAGTCGCGGGCGGTGAACGTGTACAGCGAGTAGGCGATCACCGTGGAGGCGGCGACCACCGAGACGAGCTGGTCGACGAGCGCCAGCGAGTAGCCCTCCAGCACCGGCCGGCCCGGCGTCTCCGCGGCCCCGACCAGCACCAGCTCCGCCCGCCGCTTCGCCAGGGCGAGAAACAGGGCGAGCAGGCCGGTGCAGATCAGAAGCCACGGCGAGATCCGGACCGCGACCGCCTCGGCCCCGGCGCTCGCGCGGATCACGAAGAGGCCGGCGATCGCCAGCACGTCGATCAGGACGACGTGCTTGAGGCCGGCGGTGTACGCCCCCTGCAGGGCCAGGAACGCGGCCATGAAGGCGATCGACCAGGGGCCGAGCGCGGCGGCCGCCCCCACGGCGACCGTCGCCAGCGATCCGGCCAGGACGAGCGCGAGCCGCGGCGGCAGCTCCCCGCTCGCGACCGGGCGCAGCCGCTTGATCGGGTGCTCGCGGTCGTGTGCCGCGTCGCGCACGTCGTTGACGAGGTAGGCGGCGCTCGAGGCCGCGCAGTAGGCGGCGAAGGCGCCGATCGCCTCCAGCCAGCGGGTCGCGTCGCCCAGCTTGGCCGCGAACACGAGCCCGGCGAAGAGCAGGAGGTTCTTCGACCACTGGCGCGGCCGCAAGGCGGCGAACGCGGCGCGCGCGCGTGACCGCGGGGAGTCGAGGACGGCGACCGCCACGCGCGGATCGTATGGGTACTAGGCCGGGGGCGTCGCCGGCAGCACGAGGTCGAAACGGCTGCCGGCGCCGAGCTCGCTCTCGAGCACGATCCGCCCGCCGAGCGCGAACGCCAGCTCGCGGGCGATCGCCAGTCCGAGGCCGGTCCCACCTCCGTCCCGCGACCAGAACGGCCGGAAGATCCGCTCCCGCTCGTTCGGGGTTATCCCCGGCCCGTTGTCCGCGACCGAAACCGACACGCTGCCGTTCTCGGACGCGAGCGCGAGCTCGATGCGGCCGCCGTCGGGCGTCCACCGGAAGGCGTTGGAGAGCAGGTTGGACACGATCTGGAAGACACGATCGCCGTCGGAGACGATCACCGGACCCGCGTCGGCGCTGCACAGGTAGTCGATGCCGCGGCGCCGCGCCTCCTCGCCGAAGGCCGCATACACCTGGTCGACGAGGCGTGCCATGTCCACCTCCTCGTGGAGGACGGTGAAGCGGTGGGCGTCGAGCTTGGCGAGGTCGAGCACGTCGCCGACCAGCCGCTCCAGCCGCTCGGCCTCCACCGCGACCACGTCGAGCGACTCCCGCCGGGACTCGGGATCCTCGACCAGACCCTCCCGCAGCGCCTCGACATGCCCGCGGATCGCCGTCAGCGGCGTCCGCAGCTCGTGCGAGACGGACATCAGGAAGTTGCGCTCCTGCTCTTCGGCCTCCGACAGTCGCGACGCCATCTCGCGGAACCGGTCGGCGAGATGACTGACCTCGCCGCTGCCCGGCACGTCGGGGACGGCGACGTCGTACTTGCCGCCGGCGATCCGGTCGGCGGCGGCCGAGAGGGCGAGCACGGGCCGCGCCAGGCGGCGGGACAGGTACCAGGCCAGCCCGCCGGCGACGATCAGCCCCACGCCGAGCGCGACGAGCAGCAGCTCGAACAGCGAGAGCCAGCCGTGGGTCAGCTCGGTCTTCTTCTTGGCGACGATCAGCGCGCCGAACACCTGATTGCCGATCCTGAGCGGCTGACCGACGGCGAGAAAGGTCCGGCTCTCCCCGGGCGGCGTGAAGTCGAAGGTGATCACCTTGCCGTCGAGGATCGAGGCGAAGTCGATCTCCGACTGGGGGATGTCCTCGAGCCCCGACGTCTGGCCCGGGAAGACGTTGGGGCCGGCGTAGAAGAGGCGTGTCCCCGTCGCCCGCTCCAGCTCCGGCGCGGCGAAGTCGGGCGCGGAGCCGCCCTCGTTGCTGGACTTGATCGCGAGCTGCTGGTAGAGGAGCGTCACCCCGCGCGCCTCCCGCCTGAGCTCCGACAGCGACTGGGAGCGGATGTGCTGCTGGAACAGCTGGACCGCGATCGCGGTCGAGACGATCCCGGCCAGCGCGACGCCCGCCAGGAAGAACGCCGGCAGGCGGAAGCGCAGGGAGCGGAACATCGCCCTACAAGGCTAGATGGTTGATCGGCAATTCAACGCCACCGCGGCCGGGGGCCTGCACACGGCGTTGCGGCCGCCTCGACCCCACTGCTTGATGGATGCCCTCCCCGCGACGACGGCAATTACCGATCAACCATCTACGCGCGGACGGCGTCCTTCGCCGGTGAGACCTTGTATCCGACCCCCCAGACGGTCACCACCGGCGACGCGTCCCCGAGCTTGCGTCGCAGCTGCCGGACGTGGACGTCGACCGTTCGCGTGTCTCCTGCGAACGTGTAGCCCCAGACCCGCTCGAGCAGCTGGTCGCGCGTCAGCACGAGCCCGCGGTGGTCGAGCAGCTCCCAGAGGAGGTCGAACTCCTTCGGGGCGAGCTGGATCTCCTCGTCGCCGACCCGGACCTCGCGGCGCCCGGCGTCGATCACGAGGTCGCCGTGGCGCAACTGCTTGCTCTCCACCAGCCGCCGCTCGGGTGTCGCCCGGCGGAGGATCGACTTCACGCGGGCGACCAGCTCGCGCGGGTTGAACGGCTTCGTCAGGTAGTCGTCGGCACCGACCTCGAGCCCGATGATCTTGTCCACGTCCTCGTCGCGCGCGGTCAGCATCAGGATCGGCACGTCGGAGGTCTTGCGGATGCGCCGGCAGACCTCGATCCCGTCGATGTCGGGCAGCATCAGGTCGAGGACGATCAGTGCCGGCTGCGAGGCGGCGACCTGCGCGAGCGCCTCGTTGCCGGTCGCCGCGGTCCGGACGGCGTAGCCCGCGTTCTTCAGGTAGAGGGCGACGAAGGACGCGATCGAGCTCTCGTCCTCGACGACGAGAACCGACTGCGTCGCGCGCGTGCTCATTTCGACGGCAGCGTAGCGGGCAGCGGCAGCCCGAGTGTGAAGCGGGACTGCACGTGAGGCATGGACTGGACCGGCCCGCCGTTGACCGAGAAGCGACCCGACTGGTCGGCGAAGCCGCTCCCGTCCAGGAGCACCGTCCCCCTGCCGACCACGCTGACGTCGATTCCGATCGCATCGATCCGCACGCGATAGAGGCCGCCGATCAGCCGGAAGCGGACCCCGCCCTCGCCGCTGTACTGCGTCCGCTTCGGGCCGAGCTGCAGCTTCTGCTGGTATCCGCGGACGACCGGAGCGAAGCCCGTCGCCCTCGACCGGGTCGACCACCTCGATCGTGCCCTGGTCGAAGCGACCGATGATTCCGCCGCGGACGTTGAGGACGACCGTGCCCTGCGCGTCGTCGACGACCAGCGTCCCGTCCCCGGGACCACCGATCAACGCTCCCGCTGCCGCCGGCAGCGCGAGCGCAAGGACCCCGACGATCACGGCCAGTCGACGCATCACCGTCTCGAAGTATCGCCCTCTGTGTTGTGAAGCGTCTAATCAGGGTGTAAGGAGAGTGTTAGAAGAGCCGCACACGGCCTCAACACCGTGGAACGACCGGCGTCGCGGCCGGACCGAGCGGGACGTGATCGCGGCGCGCCAGGGCGGCGAGCCGGCGCCGGTACAGCTGCATGTCCGCATGCGTCCAGTCGCCGTGTGTCTGGCAGCGCCACGCCGTGACGCGCTCTCGATGGTACGGGCTCGTCAGGCTCTCGTTGTGGCCGATCACGTTGCGCAGCTCGATGCCGTACCGGTGCATCAACCAGACGGTCAAGCGGAGCGACGCGGAGAGCTGGCGCGGGTTCCCGAGGATCTCGGCATCGCTCGTGCCGACGTGCTCGATGCCGATCGCGGTGTAGTTGAGGCCGACGGTGTGGCGGCACATCGTGGTCAGCGGGACGAGCTGGTAGATCGTCCCGTCGCGGTCGATCACGAAATGCGCGCAGACCCCGGGCAGCTCGTGCAGCTCCACGTCGGGCGTGTCGGACGAGAAGGTGGAGTACGTCGACGAGAAGCTGTCCGTCGCCGTGTAGTGCTCGACGATCACGTGAGGGTGGACGAGCCGCCACGTGTCGATGCCGTAGTGGTGCCGCGCGTACGCTGCGGTCTCGGCTCTTCGCTGCGCTCCGAACGGAATGGGCTTCCAGACGATCGCCGGCTTCGGCGGCGTGGCGGGCATCGCGAGCAGCAGCCCGATGAGCAGAACCCGCACAGCCTGCACCGTAGCTACCCGGGCTGCCGAAGCAACGTCAGCGCCGTGCTCGCCACCTTCCCCGCGAGGACGTCGGAGGAGACGCCCACGCCGCTTCCCCAGGTCATCACCGCCGCCACGAACACGCCGCCGGGCCAGTAGACGAGGCCGGCGTCGTGGCGGGCGGTCGAGATCCACCCGGCCTTGTGCAGAAGCGCATACGGGCCGCCCGCGAGGTAGCGGCCGAGCTTGCCTCGATCCCGCACGTGCGCGAGCAGGTAGAGGAGATAGCGGGCATCGGACGCCGTGAAGTCGCGACCGTACGCAGCGATCAGCGGCCCGCGGGCTCCGGCGGCGAGGTGGACGTCCTCGAGCAGGCGGGCGAGATCGAACGCGCTCGTGTACTTGCAGCAGCCGAAGGAAGGCTGGCTCTCGACCCGGATCGGAATCGGCACGCGGGCGGCCGTCCCGCGAAGGTAGCCGCCTCCCATCCACGTGTCCCCGAAGCCGATGCCGCGCAGGAGCTCGTCCACGCGCGTGCCGCCGCCGAACAGCGCCTCCGCGTCGTTCGCAGCGTCGTTGTCCGAGTCGACCAGCATCCGGCGGAGGAGGAGGTCGAGATACGAGCCGGCGGCCGGCTTGCCGCCGTGGGCGCGCAGCGCCTCGACCGCGATCGCAAGCTTCAGCGTCGAGGCGGCGGGAAAGCGCGCCCGCGCGTTCCACGCGGCACCGCGGCCGGTGACCAGGTCCTCGACGTAGACCGCGCTCGTCCCCGGAAACGACCGGGCGAGCGTGCGGAGCGCGCGGGCGAGGCCGGGATCCTGCCAGCCCGCGACCGCCCGGGGGTCTGCCGACCGCGGCAGGCCCAGAACGTGCCGGATCGTGACGCTCGCCCGGAGCCTACGCTCCCCGTAGGCGGCGACGCGGACGTCCTCGTCCCGCCGCGGCAGCGCGACCTGGAAGTCGAAGCTCCCGCCGGCGACGGTGCGGACGGCGAGCGTCCGGCCGCCGGCGCGGACGACCACCGCCCAGCGCCCGCGCGGAATCCGCCCGGCGACCCGCCCGAAGGAGATCTCGCGCTCGGCGGGCGCGGTGACGACGAGCGGGGGAGGCGGAGGTGGGTTCGCGACGAGCACGTGCGCATCCTGCCTGTCGGCTCAGGCGACGCCGTACTCGCGCAGCGCCTCGTCGGCCGCGTTCCAGCCGAGCGCGATCAGCTCGCGCTTCGTCTGCTCGGTCCAGGGCTTCGGGTTGCGAAAGCCCGGGTCGAGGTTGAGCCCGTTCGGATTGGCGGCGACGGTGATCCGCGGAATCGCGCGATCGTGCCGGAAGGGAAAGCGGGCGCGGCTGAACCGCTCTTCGACCGCGCCGGCGAGCTCGGGACGCTCGGCGACCATCGCGGCGACGTCCTCCCGCAGCGCATGCAGCTCGCGGACGGACTGGTCGCGCCAGTCGGCGACACGCTCCTCGAGCTCGGTGTTGCGGATGATCGAGACCCGCGAGAGGCGCGAGAAGATGTCGGCGATGTGGGCCGGTAGTCCGCGCTCCTCGCGGCCGACCGCCTGCTCCAGCTCGGCGACGAGCGCACGCGCCGCGGGGAGGCGCGAGTACCGGCGCAGCCTGGCGACCGCGGCCTGGAGGGCGCCGGCGCCCAGCACCGGGTACCGAGGCACGTACCGGAACCCGACGATGAGCTCGACCTCCGGCCGGTCGTAGGCGTAGCCGAGCGGGTAGTTCCGCACCCAGCCGCCGTCGGTACCGACGCGGTCTCCGACCTGCATGGGGAGCACCAGTGCGCTGATCGCGGCAGACGCGAGCACGGCTTGCGCCATCTCCTCCGGCGGCGTCGTCCGGGACGAGTAGGCGCGCTCGAACAGCGGGTCGGGGACGCCGTCGTCCGGGCTCGGGGTGACGTCGGTGACGATCACGACCAGCTCGCGGTCGGCCGCGGCGAGCTCTCGCGCCAGCTCGACGGTGTCGCCGAGACGGTCCGCGACCGTTCGCGGCAGGACGTAGTCGTGAGTCCCGAGCAACGGCAGCCGCCAGAGCCGGTTGGCGCGAAACGCCTCCTCCGGACGCAGCCTGAGCAGGAAGTCCTCGAGGGCGCCGAGCCGGTCGAGAACGGCCATGCAGCCGGCGAGCGCCCCTGCGGACGTGCCGAAGACGACCCCGATCCGTTCCCAGAGCTCGCTCCCGCGCAGCCTCTGGAGGAAGCCCAGCTCCATCACGACGCCGCTCATGCCGCCGCCGGAGAGGACGAGCGCGACGTCCCTGGCACGCGGGGCGGCCATCTAGTCGGAGAGTGCGTCCTCCGTGTACAGCCCCTCCGGGTTCCAGAGCATGAAGCCCCGCGTGTGCTGGCGGCGGGCGGCGGCGATCTGGTCCGTGACCTCGATCAGCGTGTACTGCCGCCCGAGGGAGAAGTCCTGAAGCCAGGGGATGAGCGTCATGCCGTCGCCCTTCAGCTGCCTGCGGAAGTCGAGCAGCGCGCGGGCGACCGTCCGGCCCGGGTAGGCGTCGGGCTCGTCGATCCCGTATTCGCCGGATGAGTAATGCGAGGGGTACACCATCGGGTAGATCGTGTCGACGTACGGCGCGATCCGCTTGGGGACCTGGCCGATGCCGAGGTCGTGGGTCGCCGCCAGGCCGAACACGTCGGCCGACACGCGTACGCCCAGCGGGTGCAGCTGCGTCGACGCGTACCGGAGGAATCGGGCGATCGTCACGCCCTTGGGCTCGGGTCGCGTGTGGCGGTAGACGATCTGCGAGAGGTCGCCGTCGCTCGGGAACCGGACGTAGTCGAACTGGATCTCGTCGAAGCCGGCGCGCGCCGCCGCCGCGCCGACCGCGACCACGTAGCGCCAGACGCGCTGGTCGTACGGGTTCACCCAGCCGAGCCCGCCGTTGTTCAGCCAGCGCGACCCGTCCGGCCGGAGCACCGCCAGCTGGGGTCGAGCAGCGGCCAGCACCGGATCCTCGAAGACGACGACCCGCCCGATCAGGTACATCCCGGCCGCGTGCACCTTCGCGACCACCGACTCGACGTCGAAGAAGGGCTGCTCGGAGCCGATCGTGTGCGCGAGCTTCGGCATCGCCGGTGAGAGGAATCCGATCTTCCCGTTCTCGTCCTTGACGTCGACCTCGATCGTGTTCAGGCCGTAGCTCTTCAGCGCCACGTACTCGTCGATCTTCCCCTCCAGCCCCGCCAGCCCCATCGTCACGTGCACGCCGCGCACCTCGCGCGGATAGGCCCGCGGCACCGTCGGCTTGTCCACCCGGATCGGCGCCTGCGAGTCGGCCGGTGTCGATTGCCCGGCGGCCGGTGTCGAATGCCTGCCGGTGATCTGGGTCGCGCCGAGCCCGATCCCGGCGCCGAGCGCGAGCAGGATCGTCGCCGCCGCCAACCGGCGGCGCCTCCGTCTGCCGATCGCTTGCCGCCGCCGCTCCCTGAAACGCTCGTTCGGGTCGAGGCGGGGATGGACGTAGTTCGGCACCGAACCCGTAACCGTACGCCCGCCGGGTCAGGCCTGCAACCAGCGGAAACCGGTCGGATCGGGTGCCGGGACCAGCGGGCTGGTCGGGAGCCCGGCCGGGACGGCGACCTCGTTGTAGCCGACGGGAGCGACGTCGTTCGGGCCGTCCGGGTGGAACAGCGAAGCGAGGTACTGGATCTGCCCCCGGCCCGGCCCGAGCTCGAACTGGCCGCCGCCGTAGAGCCGGATTCCGCGATCGCCGCACGCGTCGTAGAAGTCGAGCAGCCTGCGCAGCGACCCGAAGCGCGACGGCTTCGAGTTCAGCGCCCCGGGCGGGAACGGCAGCGCGTCGACGTCTCCGACCGAGTGGATGACGGCGTCCCAGGTGATCCGGTCCCGGTGCGGCTCGAGCGCAGAGGCCTTCTCCGGGTCGTCGAGCCGCGGATCCTCGATCAGCGCATCCGGCAGCGACTCGACGACGAGGCGATAGAGGGCCGGCGGTGCCGCCCGCTCCGGCTCCCGCCAGGTGTACGCCTCCTTGAAGTCGACCACGTCGACGCAGTCGAGCTCGGCCAGGTCGGCGACCAGCGACTCGTCCCAGTCGCTCGTCGGATCGAGCTTGAAGCGCGTCCCCGGCAGGCGCCGGAGCCGTTCGGCGCCGTCGGCGCCCAGCCTGGTCGAGACGACGAACCGGACCGGCTGCGGCTCCCGCCGGAGGGTCTCGTGCAGGGACAGCCCCCGCTGGCGCAGAGCGAGGTCGAGGGCCGCGCTCTCGAAGCCCCATCGCCGGTAGTCGGCCATGCCCTCGAGGAGCTCGGAGAACGAGGCGATCGTGTGCGTGCCGGCGAGCCCGGGCGGCGGACCCGCCTGCTGGAACCCGACCTGGTCCTCGGCGTCGTAGGTGACGTCCTCCCCGACCCCTTCCGTGCCGTCCCCGCGCAGGCGGATGACCGTGGTGCGGCGGACGAAGTCGGAGGAGACCGCCCGCTCGAGCCCTTCGAGCTCGCAGGCGTCGATCCGGACCGGCAGGTCGGAGACGAGCGAGTACGTGCTCACGGGGTGCGAGAGTACCGGGATCAGCGAGCTCACCGACTTCGGCCTGATCGTCCTCGTCGTCGCGGGCTCGTTCTCGCTCGCGCTGGGAGCGCACAAGCTGACCGAGCTCTTTCCGGTACCGGCGCCGGCGCTCTTCCTCGTCGCCGCGGCAGGCGCCTCGGACATCTGGCCGCGCCTCGCGCGGCTCTCGACCGTGGACGTCGAGCGGATCGCCGTCGTCGCCCTGGTCGCGATCCTGTTCGACGGCGGGATGCAGGTCGGCTGGGTTCGGTTCCGAGCGGCGGCGCTGCCGATCACCAGCCTGGGCGTGCTCGGCACGTTCGCCACCGCCGGAATCATCGCCCTGGCGGCGCACTGGTTCTTCGGCTTCGACTGGACGACGGGGGGGATCATCGGAGCCGCGCTCGCACCCACCGACCCGGCGGTGATGTTCTCCGTGCTCGGCCGGCGGGAGATCGGCGGCCGATCGGGCACGATCCTCGAGGGCGAGTCGGGCGCGAACGACCCGGTCGGGATCGCCCTGATGATCGGGATGCTCGACTTCGCGACGCACGAGGGTGCGAGCTTCTGGACGGTCGTCCGCGAGTTCGCGGTCGAGATGTCGGTCGGCCTCGCGATCGGCGTTGCGGGTGCGGCAGTGCTGCTGCCGCTGATGCGCCGGGTCGTCCTGCCGAACGAGGCCCTGTACCCGATCCGGACGCTCGCGGCCGCGGGCGTGATCTACGGCGTCGCGTCCGTGGCGCACGGTTCCGGCTTCCTGGCCGTGTTCGTCGCCGGCCTGCTCGTCGGAGCGGCCCGTGCGCCCTACAAGGGCGAGATCGAGCGCTTCCACACGTCCCTCGCCAGCCTGGCCGAGATCGTCGTGTTCGTCGCGCTCGGGCTGACGATCCATCTCGGCAGCCTCGACGCCCGGCAGGTCTGGCTGGACGGGATCCTGCTCGCGCTTGATCCTCGCGTTCTTCGCGCGGCCGGTCGTCGTCGCGATCCTGCTCGTCCCCGCGCGCCTCCGGCGCGGCGAGCGCCTGTTCGTCATGTGGGGCGGCCTGAAGGGCGCCGTCCCGATTCTGCTCGCGGCGTTCGCCGTGATCGCCGGGGCGCACGAGTCGGCCCGGATCTACGGGATCGTGTTCGTGGTCGTCCTCTTCTCGGTCGTCGTGCAGGGAACGTCGATCCCGTTCGCCGCCGGCCGGCTGGGCGTGCCGATGCGGATGGCGGAGCCGCGCGGGCGCACGCGGCTGCAGGTCCGGCGCGGCTCGCACGCCGACGGCCGGGCGGTTCGCGACCTTCCGCTCGCCGAGCGCACCTGGGTCGATGGTGTTCGTCGCGACGGCGTCGAGGTTCCCGTCCACGGCTCGACGGTGCTCCGGCCGGACGACGAGGTCACCCTGATCACCGACCTGGACGACCTCGAGGTCCTGCGGAGAGTGTTCGGCGAGCCCGGCTAGGCGACCTTGCGGGCGTGCCAGGTCGAGGCGAGGCTGGTACGTCGCTCGGGCGGCCGGTCGAGCCGCACCCACCCGATCCGCTCGGCCTCGTCCTCGCAGAGGCGGCAGACGATCTGCTCGCTGCCGACGCCGTCGGCGCGCCACTGGTCGAACGCCTCGCCGAGCAGCAGGCTCCGACCGCAGAGGACGCAGGTGATCATGCCCTCAGAGTACGACGCGCCCCCGACGGATTCCTGCACCCGGGCCGCGCATTCATGTAACACAGTGTTACAAAGCCCGGAGCGCCGCTTGGAAACCAAGCTCACCGTGCAAGTAACACAGTGTTACAAGCTTTCGGCGCACCGGCACGGACCGCGCTCTTACGGTCGGCACCGCTCCCGGCTGCCATGGAGGGCTCTCGCCGGCGGGCGAGCGGTCGGCCGGTCAGAGCCTTTCGATCACCGCCGCGATCGCCTGGCCCTGGCCGATGCACATCGTCGCGACCCCGTAGCGGGCGTCGCGCCGGTCGAGCTCGTTCAGAAGCGTCGCCGTGATCCGTGCGCCCGTCGCGCCGAGCGGATGACCCAGCGAGATACCGCCGCCGTTCGGGTTCACGTCGTCCATCCGCTCCCCCAGTCCCGTGTCCTTCAGGAACTGGAGCACGACGGACGCGAACGCCTCGTTCACCTCGATCACGGCGATGTCGTCCCACGCTCAGCCCGGCCTTCGCCAGCGCACGCTCGCACGCCTGCGGGTTGCCGTGCAGCATCCGGTACGGGTCCACCCCCGCGATCCCGAACGAGACGAACCGTGCGCGCGGCTCCAGACCGAGCTCGGACGCTCGCTCCTCGCTCGGCGACGAGCATCGCTGCCGAGCCGTCGACGATCTGGCTCGAGTTGCCGGCCGTGACGACGCCGTCCTCCTTGAAGGCAGGCGGGAGCGATGCGAGCTTCTCGGGCGACGTGTCGCGCCGCGGCGTCTCGTCGACGGCGAACAACACGCCGACGTGCGGGTTCGAGACCTCGATCGGGACGATCTCCCGCTCGAACCGGCCCTCGTCGATCGCCTGGATCGCGCGCCGGTGCGACTCGTACGAGTAGGCGTCCAGCTCCTCGCGGGAGAGGCTCCACTCCTCGGCGATCACCTCGGCGGAGATGCCCTGCGGGACGATCTGCCACTGGTCGAGCAGCTTGTCGGAGAAACCGGACCAGCCCGCCTCGCCCAGGTTCGAGCCCATCGGGACGCGCGACATGTTCTCGATCCCGGCTGCGACGACGAGGTCGAGATGCCCGGCCTGGATCGCCGAAGCGGCGTTCATCGCCGC
This sequence comes from uncultured Actinomycetes bacterium, assembly GCA_963836685.1. GTDB lineage: Bacteria > Actinomycetota > Thermoleophilia > Gaiellales > Gaiellaceae > DATBLE01. The sequence goes on along the minus strand of CAWIKS010000025.1, from coordinate 32,473 downwards.
CTGCATCGAGGAGCCGCACTGGCGGTCGACCGTGGTCGCGCAGACCGTCTCCGGCCAGCCGGCGATCAGCGACGCGACCCTGCCGACGTTGAGCGCCTGCTCCCCGATCTGCGTGACGCAGCCCATCTCGACGTCCTCGATCGCGCCCGGATCGACCCCGACCCGCTCGACAAGGCCGTTCAGCACCTGCGCTGCGAGCTCGTCCGCGCGCACAGAGGAGAGGGTCCCGTTCCGCTTCCCGATCGGGCTGCGAACGGCGTCGATGATCAGCGCGTCGCGCATTGACCGAACAGTCAATCTAGCACCGCGAAGAGCTGCTTCGGCTCCGGAATTCCCTTCAGCTCATGCTCGCCACGGTCTTCGAACATGATGCCGGCGCCGGCGACGAGGTCCTTGACGGTTCCGGAGACGAGCACCTCCCCCGCCCCGGCCGCAGCGGCGACGCGCGCGCCCACGTGCACGGCGATCCCTGCCACCTTGTCGCCGAACACCTCGCACTCGCCCGTGTGCAGGCCTGCGCGGATCTCGAGCCCGAGGCCGCCTGCGGCGGCGAGGATCGCCCGCGCACACTGGATGGCGCGCGCAGGGCCGTCAAAGGTCGCGAAGACGCCGTCCCCGGCCATGTCCATCTCACGGCCGCGGAAACGCGCGACTTCGCGCCGCACCGCCCGGTGGTGCTCCTCGAGCAGCTCGCGCCACCGGCTGTCGCCGAGCTCGACCGCGCGTTCGGAGGAGCCGACGATGTCGGTGAAGAGCACAGTGGCAAGCACTCGATCGGGCTCGAACACGGCGACAGCGCGGTCGACCAGGTCCTTGGTCGCCCGCATCGTCTGCTCGTGCGCGAAATCGACCGCCCACGTATAGAAGCCGCGCAGACCCGTCAGCTCGAACAGTTCGGCTCCGTGAATCCGCCGCGCAACGTATTCGGCCTCCCCGCGGTCGACACTGCGGTAGAGGATGCTCGTCGGCACGCGCACACTCGGCAGCACGTCGCTCACGTCCGCCTCCATGGTCATCCGCTCGAACGCCAGAGCGGCACCCGGGCTCAGGCTGCGCCGCATATGGCCGACGAACCACCTCCGAAATGCCTCGTCATCAGCCACCTCGGGCGCCGCCTCGCGAAGGAAGCTTTCGAGATACTCCCGTGTGCCCCACCCCTCACGCACATCAGACAGGCGACGGCGCCACTCGTCGTCGGTTGGCGCCCAGGGGTAGTCAGCCGACCTCCGCCCGCGCGCGGTCGGCCAGAGCAGCACAAGGCCGGCGGTGCGCTCCGGGTAGCTCGCGGCGAAGAGAACGCAGAGTCGGGTGGCCTCGCCGCCCGCCCAGAGGATCGCACGCTCGGAGCCGGCGTCGTCCATGACGGCGCGCAGATCGTCCATGCGCGTCTCCAGGGTCGGGACGCCGCGAACGCCGTCCGAGAGGCCGGTACCGCGCTTGTCGAGCATCAGCACCCGGCCGCACTCGGCCAGCCCGAGCACGTGCCGGACGAGGAGCGGCTGGTCCCAGGTCGACAGCAAGTCGCCCGCATGACCGCGGATGAAGACGATGTCCACCGGCCCCTCGCCAACCACCTGGTAGGCGATCGTCACATCGCCGCTCCGCGCGTAGCGCACGTCCGGCGTCTCCACTAGACCGGCACGACCGGCAATGCCATCGATCGACCCGAGTTGCGCGCGGCGCTTCTCATCCCGCGACAGCGTAAAGCCGCCACTCGCCGGGTACGCCACTCAGCTCGGTTCCGCCACGGTCGTCGAAGACCAGACCCGAGCCGGCGACGAGATCTTTCACCGTCTGGGATACCAACACCTCGCCGGGCTTTGCCAGTGCAGCGACGCGGGCGCCGATCGAGACCGCGATGCCGGTCACCTTGTCCTCGAGCAGCTCGCATTCGCCGGTGTGCACTCCGGCGCGGACCTCGAGGCCGAGCTCGGCGACGGACTGCCGGATCGCCGCCGCACACCTGATCGCCCGCGCAGGCCCGTCGAAGCGCGCGAAGAAGCCGTCTCCCGCGGTGTCGAGCTCGGTTCCCCGGTAGCGTCGGAGCTCGCGGCGCACGTGGGAGTGGTGCCGCCCGAGCAGGTCGCGCCAGGCGGCGTCGCCGAGCTCGGCTGCCCTGGCCGTCGATCCGACGATGTCGGTAAAGAGGATCGTCGCCAGCACGCTCTGCACTTCGGGCTCCATGCCGATCGAGTCGACGAACGCCTCGATCTCGTCGGCGATCTCCAGTGACAGGAATGGCCCGAAGAAGTCCGAGCCCGGGATCCGCGCAAGACGTGCGTTGGGAACGAGCCGGGCGGCGTCCCGCGCGCCCTCGTCCTCCGCGAGCTTTCCCCGATAGAGAACGAGGGTCGGCACGCGGATCGCGGGGAGAACCTCGCGCAGGTCACTCTCTGCGAAGGCCTTGTTCAGCTCGTACCCGACCTCGGGGCTCGCACCCACCCGTAGCCAGTTCGCGAACCAGAGCCGGTCGGCTTCGCTGCGCAGCAGCGTCGGACAGCCCTGCGCGAGCAGCCGGTCGGCGAACTCCTGCGTGCCCCAGCTCTCTCGCACCATGCGGAGCTCGGCCTCCACCTCGGGCCCGAAGAGCTCGCGGACGTTGGGGAAGAACTGGAACAGCACCAGGGCGTCGGTCCGGTCGGGGTACGTGGCCGCGTACAGCGCCGCCATGCCGCCGCCATCCTGGGCGCCGAAGACGACGGCCCGGTCGGAGCCGGCCGCATCGAGCACCGCCCGCATGTCCTCCATCCGCGTCTCGAGAGCAGGGAAAAAGGGCCCACTGTCCGAGAGGCCCGTCCCCCGCTTGTCGAAGAGGATCAGTCGGAACGAGCGCGCGAGCCGTTCGTAGAAGCGGCGCCAGTACGCCGACTCCCAGCCGAAGACGAGGTTCGAGACGTAGTCGGGGACGAAGACGAGGTCGCGCTCCCCCTCGCGACGACCTGGTAGGCGATCGCGACGTCCCCGTTTCGGGCGTAGCACACGTCCGGCTCCACGCCTGGAGTCTCCTAGACTTCCGGCGTGGCGACAACGGCGGCGGCGCACAAGCTCCTGATCGGCGGCGAGTGGGTCGAGACCGGCGAGTGGCTCGAGGTCCGCTCCCCCTATTCCGGCGAGGTGGTCGGACGGGTGGCGAGAGCCGGGAGCGAGGAGACGAGGAGCGCGGTCGACGCCGCCGAGGCGGCGATGCGCGAGCCGCTGCCGGCGCACAAGCGTGCCGAGATCCTCGTCCGGGTCGCCGGCTACCTCGGCCGCCGCCACGACGAGGTCGCGCGGACGATCTGCGCCGAGGCAGGCAAGCCGATGAAGGCGGCCCGCGTCGAGGCCGCCCGGGCGATGTCCACCTACACGATGGCCGCGGTCGAGGCGCGCAAGCTCGCCGGGGAGATGGTGCCGATGGACGCCTCGCAGGCGGGCGAGGGCAAGCTCGCCTTCACGCTCCGCGTGCCGATCGGGGTGGTGGGAGCGATCAGCCCGTTCAACTTCCCGCTCAACCTCGTCGCGCACAAGATCGCGCCGGCGCTCGCCGCCGGCTGCGCAGTCGTGCTCAAGCCCGCGTCACAGACGCCGCTCTCGGCCCTCCTGCTCGCCGAGCTGGAGACGGAAGCCGGGCTCCCTCCCGGCTGGCTGAACGTCGTCGCCGGGTCCTCGAGCGAGATCGGAGACGCGCTGATCGACGACGACCGCGTGGCCGCGTTGACGTTCACCGGCTCCGGGGCGGTCGGCTGGGCGCTGAAGGAGCGAGCGCCGCGCAAGCACGTCTCTCTGGAGCTCGGCAACGCGACCCCGGTGATCGTCGAGGCCGATGCCGACCTCGACGACGCAGCGGCCAGGCTGGCCGGAAACGCGTTCTCCTTCGCAGGCCAGAGCTGCATCTCGGTCCAGCGGATCTACGTCCAGCGAGACGCGTACGAGCCCTTCCTGGAGCGCTTCGTGCCGAAGGTCGAGGCCCTGAAGGTCGGCGATCCCGCCGACGAGGAGACCGATGTCGGCCCGCTGATCGACGAGGCGGCGCGCGAGCGGGTGCTCGACTGGATCGGAGAGTCCGGCGGCCACGTGCTGACCGGCGGCGACACGACCGACGGGGGCCTGATCCGGCCGACCGTGATCGCGGGCCCGCGTCCCGACGCGAAGGTCGCCTGCGACGAGGTCTTCGGGCCGGTCTGCACCGTCGGCCCGTACGGGTCCCTCGACGAGGCGATCGAGCTCGCGAACGGAACCCGCTACGGGCTCCAGGCCGGGATCTTCACGGCGAACGCGAAGACCGCCCTGCGCGCTGCCCGGGCGCTCCAGTTCGGCGGCGTCACCGTCAACGAGGCGCCGACCTTCCGCGCCGATCAGATGCCCTACGGGGGCGTCAAGGACTCGGGCAACACGCGCGAAGGGCCCGCCTACGCCGTTCGGGAGCTGACCACCGAGCGACTGGTCGTCCTGCAGCTGTAGTCCCGGTTTGCATCCTCGACCTCCCGGGAACGGGCCGAGACGTGGTCGCTGCGGCCTTCGTGCTCGTCGTGCTCGGAATCGTGCTCATGTTCGTGTACCCGTGGGCCGGCATCGTCGTCGCCGTGGTCGGCCTGGTTCTCGCCGTCCTCTCCCTCCTCGGCCTCGGACGGCGTACCGCGACCGGCCGGTCATGACGGTCCCGCCGCGGGGTTAGACTCGACGGGGCCGATGGCCCTGCCCCGCCGTCTACGTCGCGCACCCAGGCCTCAGCCGGCGCGGCGCACGCTTCCGCCTCCCGGGGTGATCCGCCGGGAGCGCCAGTCCCTCGCCCGGGCACGCGAGGACAAGCTCCGTGACCTGGGCGGGCTGATGCTCGAGATGTACCGGCGGGACGTGTTCCGCGAAGACCTGCTCGCCGAGCGCTGCAACGAGCTGCTCGGCCTGGACGCCCGGCTGCGCGAGCTGGACGAGATGCTCGCCGCCGCCCGCCGCCGCATCCCCGCCGGCCGGTGCGAGTGCGGCGCGCCGCTCCCCTGGGGGTCGCACTTCTGCCCGAACTGCGGCCGCCCCGCCGGCGACCGGCCGGTGGTCGCCTGCCCGGAGTGCGGCCACCCGCTCCCGGGCGACGCGCGCTTCTGCGCCAGCTGCGGGGCGGTGTCGCCCGAAGCGGCCGGGACGGAAGGCAAACGGGAAGCGGTCGCCGAGGAGGCAGGTGAAAGCGGCGCCTGACGCCTGCCGGGCCTGCGGCACGTCGGCCGAGCCGGGTCAGGAGTACTGCCTGCATTGCGGCGCGCGACTCGTCCCGGCGCCGCGGGTCACGGCGGTCGGGCGCGCATGGGAGCGACGGATCGGCCGGTACCCGGGCGACTGGGTCTGGGCGTCTCTGCTCCTCCTGCTCGTGGCCGCGGGGTCGGCGACCGCGGGCATCGTCGCCGGTCGCGACACCGGCACGGACGGCGGATCGGAGACGATCGTCGCCACGTCGCCGGTCGTGACCGCCCCTCCGGCCACCACCGGCGCCACGCCTGCCCCGCAGGCCCGGACGACGCCGGCCCCCGCCCCGCCTGCCGCACCCGCGCCCAAGAAGCAGCGGAGCGCCCTGACCGAGTGGCCCGCGCGCAACGGCTACACGGTCGTCCTCGCCTCGATCCCGGCCCGCGGCTCAGGGCTCCAGGACGCGACCGCAAAGGCGAAAGCCGCCCTCGCCGCCGGCGTCCGCACGGTCGGCGTCCTCACCTCCGGCCGGTTCGCCAGCCTGCACCCCGGCTACTACGTGGTCTTCGCCGGGATCTACGCCTCCCTCGAGGACGCGCAGACGGCCACGAGCCGGATCTCGTCGAAATACCCGAACGCGTACGCCCGGCAGATCGCCCGCTGACAGCCCTCGCCGGTTTGCGCCGATGACAACATCGGACGCGACTTTGTAACACGCCCGCGAAAGGAGTAGACTGGCCGACGGAGCGGCGCCGGCGACGCTTAACAGCCCCGTAACAAAGCTTTTCCGCGACTTAACAGGAGGCCGGGATACTGCATATGGACGAGTTGAGTGCTCAGATTCGTAACTGCATGTATCAGTACTCGCGGGCGATCTACCGGTCGATCAAGGATCTGATCGACCCCTACGCGGACCCCGACGCGCAGCTCGAATATCGGCGGGCGGTGCTGACGGCCTGCGAGGACACGATGGAGCGGCTCGCGAGCGATCCGCACTACTTCGCGAACCCCGACAAGACGCTGTTCCAGGACATCCGGCGCTACTTCCCGATCACCCAGCAGGCCCAGGTCGCCTGGGCGGTCCAGGAGGGTGTCGGCGCTGCGGTCGCGTTCGTGCAGACGCAGATCGAGGCCGGTGCGTTCGACGGCGGCGTCGCCCGCTGCCGTGCGACGACGCGCAAGGGCAAGCCGTGCCAGCGCACGCCCCTGCCCGAGCGCGACTACTGCCCGTCGCACCAGCACCTCGAGCGTTCCCGAGTCGCAGCCTGAGCGCCCGACCGCGACTCGATAGAGTCGCGGCTGATGTCCCACGACACGGACAAGCTGATCCGTCAGCTCTCGCTCGTCGCCTTCCTGATGGCGGAGCGGCGGCCGCTGACCGCGAGGGACGTGAAGAGCAACGTCGAGGGGTATTCGGAGATGTCCGACGAGGCGTTCGCGCGGCGGTTCTACTCCGATCGGGCCGAGCTCCGCGATCTCGGCGTCCCGCTGCAGTCCCAGCGCGACGAGTTCACGGGCGAGGAGCTCTACACGCTTGCGGTCGGAGCGGTACTTCCTGCCGGCGCTCGAGCTGACCGACGACGAGCTGGCAGCGCTGCAGACCTGCTTCTACCTGCTCGAGGGCAAGTTCGCCTACGCCGAGCCGCTCCGGCTCGCGCTGCAGAACCTGGCCCTCGGCCGCCCGGGCCTGACGGACGAGGCTCCGTCCGGCACGGCCGTGCGCGTCGAGATGCGCGACCCCGACTACTCGGCCGAGATGCCGGGACGGCTCGCGAAGCTGGAGACGGCGATCTCGAAGCAGCGGACGGTCAAGTTCTCGTACCGGGCGATGACGAGCGGCAAGGAGGCGGAGCGGACGCTGAACCCCTACGGCCTCCTGCACGATCGCGGCGTCTGGTACGTGGTCGGCGACGATCTCGACCGGAGCGCGATGCGGACGTTCCGGGTCTCCAGGATCCGCGGCGACATCCGTTTCGCCACGCGGCGCGAGCGCGACTTCCGGATTCCGCCCGACTTCGACATCGACGCGTTCCGCGGCCGCGCCGCCTGGCAGTTCGGCGAGCCGGCGGGCGAGGCCCGGATCGAGGTGCGTCCGGAGACGGCCTGGTGGGTCGAGCGCGCGTTCGGACGCAGCGGCCGCCTCGAGGACGGCGTCTTCGTCACCGGGTACTCCAACCTGGCGCTGCTCGCCTCCTGGGTGCTCCGCCAGGACGGACGCGCAGTGCCCGCCTCGCCGCCCGATCTCCGGCGAGAGGTTGCGGACAGCCTGCGGCGGGTGCGGGCGGCGCACGAGGGGCCGCCGAGCGAGCCGGCGCGCGAGGCGCCCGTTCGAGAGCCGGACCAGACCGCCGAGCGCTCGTCGGGGCCGGTCACGCCCGAGCGCTTCGGCCTGCTCCAGGCGCTGCTCGCCTACCTGCTGGCCGCCTGCGGCGACGAGCGCGAGGCCGTGATCCCGGCCGCCGAGCTCGTCGAGCGCTTCCAGATCCCCTACGAGGAGCTCGAGGAGCACCTCTCGCTGCTCAACCTGGTCAACTTCGGCGGCGGCTGCTACGCCGTCTACGCGGAGCTCCACGGCGACGAGGTGCACGTCGACAAGGAGCTCTTCGGCGACACGTTCCGCTCCGCGCCCCGTCTGACTCCGCTCGAGGCGCGGGCGATCAGGCTCGCGCTGGAGTTCGTCGGGCCTCTGATCGCCGCCGAGGCGCACCGGCCCCTCGACCGCGTGCGCAAGAAGCTCGAGGAGACGTTCGGCGAGTTCGAGCTCGCGCAGACGCCGGCGCCGGACGTCGGCGGGCCCGAGGAGGGGCTCGTCGCGACGCTGACCGACGCGATCCGCCGCCGCCGCCTGGTCGAGATCGAGTACCTGAAGGAGGAGGAGGGCACGCCGACGACCCACCTGGTCGAGCCGTACACGATCGAGCGGCGCCTTCCCCACTGGTACGTCCACACGTGGGACCGAACTCGCGACGACGAGCGGAGCTTCCGCCTCGACCGGATGCGCAGCGCCAGCCTGGCCGACGACGAGTTCGAGCCGCGGCCGGGCTTCGAGCCGGGCGTGCTCAGCGGCGCGCTGGTCGCACGCGTGCTCTACTCGCCCGCGGTCGCCCGCTGGGAGATCGAGCGAGGCGCCAGGCCGCTCGCGGACGGCTCGGCGATCAACGAGCAGAAGATCGGCAGCTCGGAGTGGCTCGTCGGCGAGATCCTCCGCTACCGGGGCGAGGCCGAGCTCCTCGAGCCGCCCGAGCTGCGACGCGGATCGCCGAGCGGGCGAAGGCGCTCGCCCGCGAGCTGGGCGTCACCCGGCTCCGGGCGCCCGCATCAACCGTCTAGGAGAGGGGCAGCTCCAGCGTGAACGCGGTGCCCTGACCGGGTGCCGAGCGGACGGCGAGCGAGCCGCCGTGCGCCTCCGCGATCGAGCGGGCGATGAACAGGCCCAGGCCCGTGCCCGGCTTGCCGCCGCCGACGTTCGCGCGGCCGAACTTCTCGAAGATCAGCACCTGCTGGTCGCGGGGGATCCCCGGCCCGTGGTCGCTGACGGCGACGCACACGATGCCGTTGTCCGCCCAGGCGGTGACCTCGACCTCGTCGCCGGGCGGCGAGTACTTGACCGCGTTGTCGACGAGGTTGACGAGGACCTGCCTGAGCCGCTCCCGGTCGCCGCGGACGCGGGGGATCGGGCCCGGGGTCCTCGCGACCACCTCCACCTCGTCCTGGCCGACGCTGGCGGTCGCGACGGTGTCGCGGACGAGCTCGGCGAGGTCGACGTCGGAGAAGGAATAGGAGAACGTCCCCGCCTCGATCCGCGAGGTGTCCAGCACGTCTCCGATCAGGGTCGCGAGCCTGCTCGTCTCGTCCCCGATCAGGGCGAGGAACGAGCCACGCTGGTCGGGCGAGAGCTCGCGCCATCGCTCCTGGAGCGTTCGCGCGGCACCGATCACCGCCGCCATCGGACTGCGCAGCTCGTGAGAGACGAGCGAGACGAAGTCGGCCCGGAGCTGGGAGAGACGGCGCAGCTCCTCGACCGTGTCGCGCTCGGCTTCGTAGGCGCGGATGTTCTGCACCCCGGTCGCGAGCAGGCGCCCCAGCAGCGCGGCGAGCTCGATCTCGTCGGGCTCGAACGCGTCCGGCTCGAAGCGGAGGATCGCGACCATCCCGATCGGCCGGGCGCCGAGCAGGAGCGGCGCGGCGACTCGAGAGCGCAGCCCGAGGCCGGTCAGCGTCACCTCCTCGGGGTAGAGATGGTCGGACATGTCGCGCCGGTAGACGATCTCGCCGGTGCGCAGCACCTCCTCGATCAGCGCGCCGGCCGGCAGCGCCTCGCCCGGCCTCAGGACCTCGGTCGTGCGCGTGGCCTGCTGTCGCCATCACGCGAACACGCCCTTCCTCCGAGAGGATGATCGCGGTCCGGTCGAAAGGGATCAGCCCGCGTAGCTCGCGGATGAACGCGCCGAACGCCTCGTCGAGGTCGAGCGACGAGCCGAGTGCGCGGGCGCAGCGGTTCGCCGCCTCGAGCAGGTCGGCGCGACGCCCGACCTCGTCCCGGAAGCGCTCGGCCTCGAGGACGCGCTCGTTTGCCAGCGCGGTCTCGCTTCGCAGCCGCTGGACGAGCCAGCCGACGACCAGGGCCATGATCACCTCGATCCCGATCTGCAGGCTGACGTTCTCGTAGTGGAACCGCTCACCGAATCGATCCGAGCGCAGCCACTCGTACGCGACCAGCACCGGCGCGTTCGCAAGGACGAAGGCCAGACCGCCCGTGATCCCCCACCGGAACGTCGCCTCGAGCAGCACGAGGGCCAGCACCTGGCGGATCGGGGTCGCCCGGACGAAGCTGAGGGCGAGAACGTACGAGGAGACGACGGCGGAGTCGAAGACGAGGGCGGCGAGGCCCAGACGCGACAGCGCACCGGCCGAGAGGTTCACGTTCGCGAGGCGGAAGAGAATCACCGCTCCGACGCCGAGCGCCGCCGTCGTTCCCCACGTCCAGGCGGCATGGCCGGGCGGGTACGACGTCGTGATCGCAGCCTGGAAGACGGCGAAGGGCACCGCCCCGACCCTCACCCAGGCGAGCCAGCGTTCCGCTCGGAGCCGCTGCTCGTGGTTCATCCGGCCGTCCCGAGTCTCGCCAGGGCCCACTCCGCGTGCTCGCTGAGCAGCTCGTCGGCGCCCTCCGCATAGGGCTCGGCGAGGTGGGCGTCGCCGGGCCGTCCGGTGTTGCCGAGAACGACGAGCGCGTTTCGGCGCAGGTAGCGCGGATCGTTGCGCGGGACGTACAGCCGGTCGTAGCGGCGGCGAAGCTCCTCCCCGTCTCCGACGAGCCAGTCGACGAGCGACACGGTCGGCTCCGCGTATGCAGGCGGCTCGGTACCGGCGCGACGCTTCTCGACCCCGCGGTTCCACGGACAGACGTCCTGGCAGACGTCACAACCGTAGACCATCGTGCCGAGGGGCTCGCGGTACTCCTCCGGGATCGGCCCGGCCGCCTGGGTCCAGTACGAGAGGCAGCGGGTCGCGTCGAGCGTGCCCGGGTCGTCCAACGCACCCGTCGGGCACGCGTCGATGCACAGGCGGCAGTCGCCGCAGTCGAGGTCCAGCTGCGGGCTCCGATCGATCTCCACGTCCGTCACGAGCGTTCCCAGCACGACCCACGAGCCGTGCCGCCGCGTGATCAGCATCGTGTTCTTCCCGTAGAAGCCCAGGCCCGCACGAGCCGCGCCTTCCCGATCGACGTGCTGGTTGGCGTCGACGAGGACGCGGTAGGCTCCTCCCAGCCGCCGGCCGAGGGCGTCCAGCTTCTCGCGGAGCCGGGCGTAGGCGTCGTCCCAGGCATACCGCGGCAGACGCCCTTCTCCCGCCGCCGCCGGCGGTCCCGGCGCGTAGTAGCAGAGCGCTGCGGAGACGACCGTGCGGGCCTCCGGCAGGAGCGACTCCGGATGACACGAGACCTCCGGCTGGGCCATCGTGAACCGCATGTCCGCGAACAGGCCGCGCGCACGCCGATCCCGGATGTGGCGCTCGGTGCGATCGTAGGGGACGGCGGCGGAGGCGCCGACGGCGTCGAGTCCGAGCTCTTCCCCGAGGCTGGCGAGCTCAGCCGTTGTCACGGCGGCATTGTGCCCGTTCCTTGCCGTGCGCACGCCTCCGCGCCCAGGCGCCGCGCATAGCCGGTGATCTTCCCCTCGGCGATCGTCAGCCGCACGAGCGGGTCGCTCTCGGGCGTCTCTGTCCGGTCTGCAATCGACCTGGCTGCGGCGAGCGCGTCCGCTTCGGCCCTCAGCCAATGGTTGTAGAGATTCTCCCCGCCCCTCGGTGGCCGGAGCGCACGCAACCGGCCGAGACGCTCGGTGCGTGTCGTCGACCGGGCACAGACCGAATTCGCCTGGGCGACGAATGCAGCCGGCGGCTGGGCAACCGCGTCCTGCCTTGCGCCTCCACAGCCGGCGAGGACGAGGCCGACCACGACGAGCGCGAGCGATTGCCTGCCCATCTCTCGACTATACGATCGTCCGGTGCGCGCGATCCGGATCCACGAGGACGGCGGCCCCGAGGTCCTGCGCTACGAGGACGTGCCCGATCCGGAGCCGGGGCCAGGCGAGGTCCTCGTCCGCATGCGCGTCGCGTCGCTGAACCACCTGGACATCTGGACGCGGAAGGGCCTGCCGTCGGTGCCGAAGCCGCGCATCCTCGGCGCGGACGGGGCGGGAGTCGTGGAGGCGCTCGGACGGGGAGTCGAGAGGCTCGAGCCGGGTCAACCTGTGGTGATCAACCCCGGGATCGAGCGCGACGGGACGATCGAGGTGATCGGCGAGCACACCCAGGGCGTCCACGCCGAGCTCGCCGCGGTCCCCGCGACAAACGTCTACCCGCTGCGCAACGGGGTCTCGTTCGAGGAGGCGGCCGCATTTCCACTCGTCTACGAGACCGCCTACCGGATGCTGGTCACCCGCGCCGGGCTGCGTGAGGACGAGTGGGTGCTCGTCTGGGGAATCGGCGGCGGGGTCGCCACCGCCGCCTTCCGGATCGCCCAGGCGCTCGGCGCACGGACGATCGTCACCTCCTCCAGCGACGAGAAGCTCGCCGGGGCACGGGCACTCGGCGCCGACGTTGCGGTCAACCACACAAGCGACGACGTCGTCGCGGCGGTAAAGGACGCGACCGGCAGGGGCGCCGACGTGGTGGTCGAGACCGTCGGCGAGGCGACCTGGAAGCGCTCGCTGGACGCCGCCCGCCCCGCCGGGCGGGTCGTCGTCTGCGGAGCCACGTCGGGGCCGAACCCGCCCGCCGCTCTCCACCGCATGTGGTGGAAGCAGCTCGACGTGCTCGGCTCGACGATGGGCACGCGGGCGGACTTCGAGGGAGCCTACGAGCTGGTCGCCGCTGGCGCGAAGCCGGTGATCGACTCGGTGTTTCCGCTCGCCGAGGCTCGTGCGGCGCACGAGCGCCTCGAGGCCGGCGAGCAGTTCGGGAAGATCCTCCTGCGGATCACGGACGAACCGCCCGCCTGATCCCCCAAAAGGGGGATTGGCCTCAAGCACCCGGGCTGACGCCGCCGAAGGTCTCTCCAGGCCCGACGAACGACGACGAAGGGGGGTCCGGTGAAGGCAAGAATCGGCCTGGCGGTTCTGTTTGCCACCCTGCTCGCACTCGGGGCCGCGGCCGCGTTCGCCACGCCGCCGCCGGGGCACGGCAACGGCAAGGGGCACGGCAACGGAAACGAGAACGGGATTCTGCACGCTAAGCACGGCGACGAGATAACGACCGGCACGACCGGGACCACCGGAACGACCGGCACGACGGGCCCCACAACGACGACCGAGTCGAAGAAGGTGACGCTCTGTCACCGAACCGGCTCCTGGAAGCACCGGTTCCACAAGATCACGGTGAGCCGGAGCGCGGTGCCTGCGCACCTGCGTCACGGCGACACGCTGCCCGGCGTCGACGGCACCTGCACGACGCCGACGACGACCGGCACGACGGCGACGACGACTGCGCCCTAGCCGGGCGCGCGACTTGAAAACGGGGGAACCTCGGTTCCCCCTTTCGTCCTAGCCGAAGCCGAGGATGAACTTCGCGTCGTCGGACATCAGGTCGGGCGTCCACGGCGGATCCCACGTCAGCTCGATCTCCACGTCCTCGACGCCGGGAACCTCCGACGCGACACGGTGGATGTCCTCCTGGATCATCGGCCCCGCGGGGCAGCCCATCGAAGTGAGGCTGTGGATCACCTTCACCTTCGGCCCCTCGATCTCGACGTCGTAGAGCAGCCCGAGCTCGACGATGTCCATCCCCAGCTCGGGATCCTCGACCTGGTGCAGAGCCTCGATCACGTCGTCCTTGGTGGGCACGGATCCAGTCTACCGGGGGGCCTCAGGCCCGCTCGGCGTTCCGCGATGGGCCCGGACCGGCCCTGGGTAGCTGCCGACGCGCGCGGAGGCGAGACCGCGCTCTCGCCGGAGCGCAAGACCGACTCACCACGCGTGCCGAAGGAGGGGTTTCACGGGTGGCCTGGGTTCCCCCGTGCTCTAGTAGCCGAGGAGGCGGACTTCCTCGCGCCGGTCGCGCGCGAAGAAGTGGATCCCGTCGTCGAAGCGGACCCAGTTGCAGCGGGTGCACATGACGAGCGAGTGCGTCCTTGCGCTGTCCGCGAGGAAGCGGACACCGCGAAGGAGGTCTCCGTTCGAGACGCCGGTTGCAGCGACGATGACCTCTCCGGCGGCGAGGTCCTCGGTCGTGAAGACCTGCTCGACGTCCTCGACGCCGTGTTCGCGTGCAGCCTCGATCTCGCGTCGCGAGGTCGGCCATAGCTGCGCCTGCAGCTCGCCGCCCAGGCAGCGCAGGGCGCCGGCGGTTAGCACGGCCTGCCGGGTGCCGCCGATCCCGATCGCGAGGTGGTCGTTCGTGCCGCGGATCGCGGCGGAGATCGCAGCGGTGACGGTTCCGTCCTGGATCAGCTTGATGCGGGCGCCGGCAGCTCTGATCTCCTCGATCAGGTCGTGGTGCCGGGGGCGGTCGAGCACGATCGTGGTCACGTCGCCCGCGTTGCGGCCGAAAGCGTCGGCGATCGCGGAGATGTTCTCGCCGACGGGCCGGAGAAGGCTGATCTTCCCCCTCGCGCGGGGCCCGACCGCAATCGTGCGCATGTACATGTCGGGGAGCCGGCGCAGGCGCCCGGGCTCTCCGGCGACGATCATCGAGATCGCGCCGTTCCCCCCGCGGGCGACCACCCCACGACCCTCGAGCGGGTCGAGCGCGAGGTCGACTTCCTCCCCGCCCGCGCCGACTGTTCCACCGAGCGACGGGCCGCCGTCGGCGTCGCCGCCCCCGATCACCACCCGCCCCGTGATCGGCAGCCGTCCGAGCGCCGCCTCCATCCCTGAGAAGGCCGCCTCCTCGGCGCTCTCCTGGTCGGCCCGGCCGAGCCAGCGGGCGCCGGCCAGGGCGGCCCGCTCGGTCGCGCGGAGGTAGGTGACGCAGAGGCAGAGCGAGCCGTCACCTCCCTGAGCCTCCGCCTGCCGCTCGGGACCGAGAGCCTCCCCCGTCGCCATCAGACCCTCACGAAGCGCTCGGCGCCGGTCAGGACGAGCTCCATTACCGTTCCGATCGTCAGCTCGATGTTCGCGTTCTCGACCACGGGCACGCCGGAGACGCGGGCGCGCTCGACGATGAAGTCCTGGAGGAGCCTGATGTCCCCGAGCGCGTCGAGGTACTTCTGCACCGGCCGGAGGCCGGCGGAGTGGGAGTCGCGGACCCAGAAGTGGGACTCGTGCAGCTCGACGTCCTCGATCGAGAGCACGCAGTGCACCACCATCGCGCCCTCGATCGGGGGGAGCATCCCCGGGACGAGGTGGACACCCTCGAGCACGAGCGACCATCCCTCCTGGAGCGCGCGCTCCGCCAGCGCGCGCACACCGACCAGCACGTTCGCGGTCTGGTCGACGAACCCGCCGACGACCGAGCCGAGGTCGCTCTCCGACGGAACCTCGAAGCTCGAATAGTGGATCGAGGGCATGAAGTCGCGGGAGAGGAACGCACGCATGGTCTGGCGCACGAAGTCGGTGGACGTGACGCGGTTGATCCCGAGGCGGTAGGCGACCTCGGTGGCGACGGTCGACTTGCCCGTGCCGGTTGCGCCGCCGATCAGCAGGATGATCGGCAGCTCCAGCTCGTTCAGCGACTCGTACCTCCGCAGCCGCCCGACCGCCTGGGCACCCTCGTTCTCGCCGAGCACCTCGCGGGCAAGCTCGTCCAGGCGGTCGAGGTCGACCGTCTCGTCGCCCCTCGCGGTGAGGTCGGTCTGCACCCGTTGGGCGAGCTCGTAGGCGCGAACCGCCGGAACTCCCGCGGCCATCAGCGCGCGGGCCATCAGGCCGCGCGAGTACGGCAGCCCGTCCGAGCCTCCGACGGGAAGCGGACCTGAGGGGCGGCGCGGCTCGGTCATCGGTTGAGATTCTCGCGGGCCGGGGCCTCCGCCGCCACCTCTGCCAGCTCGAGGAGCGCCTCGTCCAGGCCGGGGGCGACGACCTCGTTGTCGGCGAGCACGATCTCGACGCCGCGCGCGACGGCGGCTTCGGCGACGAGGTCGACCGCCGCCGCCTTCAGCTCGACGACGTAGACCTCGGCGTCCAGGCCTTCGAGATCGCCCCCGAGCAGGCCGCGGTCGGCGAGGTTCCGCGACACGAAGACGACGCCGTCGAGGTGGTCGACAGGGGCGGGCCCCGTGGTGAAGACCGCGGCGCGCCGCCCGGCCAGCGGCTCGGCCGGCCGGAGCCGCAGGTCGAAGGTGATCGCCCGGCGCCCGAGCGCGGCGGCGGCGGCGGCGACGGTGCCGTCCATCGTCAGAACGAGGTCGCTGATGAGCGCCCGGTAGGGGTTCAACCCCCATGCGAGGTCGTGGGCGACGAGGATCCGCGCTCCGGTCGCGATGGGCGGGATCGCTGCCCCGCTGCCGTCGAAGACGACCAGGTCCGGAGACCTGGCGGCGGCGAGCCGCGCGCCCTCGAGCACGTTCGAGACGAACGTCGCGCCGGCCAGCCCGCCCCCGCAGCGCCGGCAGCCGATCGTCGGTACGCCCGCGAGCGCGGCGGTCTCGAGATGGTCCGACGCCGCGTGCCGGCCGCTTCGCGAAAGCTCGAGCAGCCCGGCGACCGTCGGAACGACCTCGACCACCTCCGGCTCGGCCGGCCCGCCCCGCCCCATCGAGACCACGACCACCTCCCGGGCGCGCGAGAGGAGCCGAGCCGCGTGTCCGGTGACCGCCGTCTTGCCGACGCGCTTCCCCGTGCCGATCACCGCCAGCGAGGGGAGCGGGAACGGCTCGAACGGCGGCGGGTCGAAGCGGAAGTCGGCACCGACGTACGGAACGCCGGCTGCCAGCGCACGGCCGGCGAGCAGAAGCCGCTCGCGCGGTCCGAGCACCGGCTCGTCGGAGAGATCGACGACGACCTCGGGCGCGTAGAGCGCGATCGCCTCCTCGAGGCTCGCCGCGGAGGGAAGCTCGTACTCCTCGCCCCCGCGCAGCTTCTCTCCCCCGCCGGCGAGCAGCACCGCGACGAACTCGTACGGCAACTCGGCCAGCGCGTCACGGACGACGGGCGGGTAGTGCTCCCCGTCGATCACGGCCACCGCGCGGATCAGCCTCGCGACGAGAGCTCTCCCTCGATTCGGGCCGTGTACTTCTCGAACTCGAGTGTCTCGGTCGAGAACTGGATGATGCGCTCCTGGCCGTGAAACGGATAGCGGCGCCAGACCGAGACGTGCGCGCCCTCGACCTCGATCACGTTGTAGCAGGGGCGGGTATTCCCTCTCAGACGGAGCGACGAGACCGTCCCGGCGTTGAGGATGAACATGTTCTCGAGCCGCCAGGCATACGGGACGTGCTTGTGCCCGGAGAGGACGATCTGCACACCCGCCCGCTGCAGACACTCCAGGGCGTCCCCGGCGTCGTAGACGACGTTTCGCTCGCGGCCGGTACCGGGCACCGGCAGCAGATGGTGGTGAAGGACGAAGATGCGCAGAGAGGAGTCGTCGGCGAACTGCTCCTCGATCCAGGGGTACCGCCCCCGCCCGATCTGCCCGTGGTCGAGGTCGGGCTCGGTCGAGTCGACCGCGACCACCGTCACGCCTCCCAGGCGAAGTACCGAGCTCCGCTCGCCGAACAGCTCCTCGAAGTGCACGTACCCCACGTTCCGGGCGTCGTGGTTCCCGGGGATGACGACGAGCGACTCGCATTCGAGCCGGCTCAGGTACTCCTTCGCCTGCATGTACTCGGGCTTGAAGCCGAAGGTGGTCAGATCGCCCGAGCAGACGACGAGGTCGGGAGAGAGGTCGTTTACCTCCGAGATCGCGCGCTCCATCAGGTTCGGGACGAAGTACGGGCCCCCGCAGTGGAGATCGGAGATGTGCGCGATCGTGAAGCGATCCTCGGCGGCCATGGGAGCAGTCTAGATTTGGCCGGCGGCGACGAGGGCCAGACCGGGGTGTCCGGACCGGTCGCTATCCTGACCGCGTTGAAGTCGGACCTACCCGATTTCCAGGCATATCGCGGCGTCGAGGCCCCCCAGTTCGCGAACGAGGCCGAGTTGGAGTGCGCGAAGCTTCTCGACTACTACGGCCTTCCCTGGCTGTACGAGCCGAGGACGTTCGTGCTCGAGGAGGACGAGGACGGCCGGGTGCTCGAGGCCTTCTCGCCCGACTTCTACCTCCCCGAGCAGGATCTCTACCTCGAGATCACGGTGATGAAGCAGTCGCTCGTGACCAGGAAGAACCGCAAGCTTCGGAAGCTGCGCGAGCGATATCCGGACGTCAAAATCAAGCTCTTCTACAAGCGCGACATCGAGCGCCTGGGCCAGCGATACGGACTGAAGCTCGCTTCGTAGCCGGCCGCGGCGGCGACCCGATCGACGACCGCGTCGGGGAGGTCTACCTCTCGGCGGAGGACATCGCGGCCCGCGTCGCCGAGCTGGGGGCCGAGATCGCCGAAGACTACGTCGGCCGCGACCCGCTGCTGATCGCCTCTCTGAAGGCGAGCATCGTCTTCCTCGCCGACCTCACCCGGGCGCTTCCGATCCTCCACCAGGTCGACTTCGTCGAGCTCGCCGGGTACGGCTCCGACCAGACCGGCGGCACGCCCGCGATCAGGTTCCTGAAGGATCTCGACGCTCCGCTCGCCGGTCGCGACGTGCTGATCGTCGAGGACGTGGTCGACACGGGCCTGACGCTCCACTATCTGGTCCGCAGCTTCCGGCTGCGAAACCCCCGGTCGCTGGCCGCGGTCACGCTGCTCGATCGTCCGTACCGGCGGCTCGTCCAGGACCTGCCGGTGCAGTACGTCGGCTTCACCGTTCCGGACGAGTTCTTCGTCGGCTACGGCTTCGACGTCGACGAGCGGTACCGGAACCTTCCTGACCTCCACGTGGTCCGGAACGTCTAGGGCTCGCCCGGCGGAGTCGGCTCGGGCACGATCACGGGCCCGGGAGGCTCGTGCGGCACCGGCTCCGGCTCGGGGACGATCACCGGGCCCGGAGGCTCGTGGGGAACCGGGCCGGGCTCGGGAATCTGCGGCGGCAGCTCGACCGCGACCGGTCCCTCTGCGCCCGGCCGACTCCGGCCGCTATCCGTCGGTGTGGACATCGCTCCGCCCTGTTCCCCGATCGAGCGCACGTAAAGCATCCGCCGCCGCCCGTCTCAGCTCGCCGACGAGGCGCCGGTAGTCGACGTCCGAGACCTTGCCGGTCCGATGGTCGAACTCCAGCTCCTTGAGCGCGGCCAGAGCGCGATCCCGCTGCTCCTCGAGCGCGAGTCGCTCGGAGTCCGGCTCGTTCGAGACGCTCACCGCCGGCAGGGCCGAGGAGGAACGGCCGCGCGACGAACCAGACGGCCGCGACGGCGAGCAGCGCGCCCAGCGCGAGCGCGGCGGCGAGCATCCTAGGTCTCGGGAGCCAGCCGCCCGTAGCGCACGGCGAGCCTGCGCTCCTCCCTGGCGTCCGGCCAGAGCGTGACGACCGAGCCGAGCAGGAACACCAGCCCGGCCAGCCAGATCAGGTTGACGAGCGGGTTGATGATCGCCTTGAAGTCGATCGTCCCGTTCGGGTTCACCTGCTCCGTGATCAGGAAGAGGTCCTCGCCGGTCAGCCAGTCGGAGCGAATCGAGACCTCGTTCGAGATCTGCTGCTCGACGGGGTAGTCGTTCTTCCCCGGGTGCATGACCGCGATCCGGTTGCCGCCGCGGTAGACGTCGATCGTCGCCCTGGTCTCGACCGCGTTCTGGCTCCGCTTGCTCTTCACGCCCCGGTAGACGAGCGTGTAGTCGCGGATCTTCAGGGACTGTCCCCGGGCCAGCCGCGCGCTGTGCGAGGTGTCGTAGGCGCTCGAGCCGGCGATCCCGATCGCGAGCAGGACGATCGCGGCATGAACGACGTACCCGCCGTAGCGGCGGCGGTTGCGGGCGACGAGCGACGCGAACGCGCGCGGCACCGGCTCGCCGGCCAGCGCCCGCCTTGCCTGCGTTCCGCGCGCGAACTCGAGCACGATCGTCGCGGCGACGAAGATCGAGAACGTGTACGCGATCAGGCCCGGGATCGACGAGCCGGCACCGGCGGCGAGGAGCCCGATCCCGCCGACGACGGCGGCGGCGAGCGGCCACAGGAACGTCCTGCCCAGCGACCGCAGCGACGCGCGCCGCCAGGCGACCAGCGGCCCGATCCCCATCAAGAGCAGCAGCGGGAGGCCGAACGCGCGCAGGAAGAAGTCGTAGTACGGACGGCCGACGGTCACCGACTCGCCGCGCACGGCCTCGGACAGGATCGGAAAGGTCACTCCCCAGAGAATCGTCAGGCAGAGCGCGACCAGGAGCAGGTTGTTGTAGAGGAACGTGGCCTCGCGGGAGACGAGCGACTCGAGCTTCGTCTTCGCGCGGAGCAGCGGCAGCCGCCGGAAGAGGAGGAGGAGCGACGAGGCGACGATGAAGCAGATGAAGCCCAGGAACCAGGGGCCGATCGAGCTCTCGGTGAACGAGTGGATCGAGTTCAGCACGCCCGATCGCGTCAGGAAGGTGCCGAACAGCGAGAGCGAGAAGGCCAGGATCACGAGCAGCATGTTCCAGACCTTCAGCATCCCTTTCTTCTCCTGGACCATCACCGAGTGCAGGAATGCGGTCGAGGCCAGCCACGGCATCAGCGCCGCGTTCTCGACCGGGTCCCAGGCGAAGTACCCGCCCCAGCCGACCTCCTCGTACGCCCACTTTGCTCCGAGCAGCTGCCCGATTCCCAGGAACATCCAGGCGGCGAGCGTCCAGCGGCGCGTGGCGACGATCCAGCGCTCGTCCGTCCGTCCGGAGAGCAGCGCTCCCATCGCGAACGCGAACGGCACGGTCAGGCCGACGTAGCCGAGATAGAGCAACGGCGGGTGGATCTGGAAGTACGGGCTCTGGAGGCTCGTGTTCAGCCCGGCCCCGTCGGCGCCGGCGAGCTGGGTGTGGAACGGGCTGGCGACGAAGACGACCAGCATCGCGAAGAACGCCGCGACGACGCCGAGCACCGGCACCACCCAGGCGACGAGCTCGCGCCCCGCCTTGCGGTCGAGCAGCACCGCGGCGGCGCCGTACCCGGTCAGCACCACCAGCCAGAGCAGCAGCGAGCCCTCCTGGCCTCCCCAGAACGAGGCCAGCTTGTACGGGGTCGGCAGCTCGCGGCTCGTGTGCTGCGCCACGTACGTGAAGCTGAAGTCGCTCCGCGCGAGCGCGGCCAGGAGGACGCCGGCGGCGACGAGCGCGGCGACGAAGGCTGCGAGCAGGGCGTTCTGGGCCGACAGGGCGAGCCGCCGGCGGCGGGTGTGCGCTCCCCAGAACCCCGCGATCACCGCGTAGACGGCGAGCCCGAAGCAGACGACGAGAGCTGCTCTACCGAGCTCGGGCATGCCTTTGCGCCCTCCGGCCGAAAAGGCTAGCGGGCTCCGTCCATGTTTCGAATCGCTCGAGCAATGCGCACTCGGTCACCGCTGCTTGCTAGCCCTTCCCGCCTTGGCGGGAAGGGCTGTATTTCGACGGGCACCTGGTCACGAGCGTGCCCGGGACGGCGACGAAAACGCCGTGCTGCAGCCTGCCCTCGACGACGACGTCGCGTCCGGGGCGGAAGAGATCGGGGACGGAGCCCGTGTAGACGACCGGCACGGTGGCGGTTCCCTGGACGTCCCGCAACCGGAAGCGGAGGCCGGCTCCGTGCGCGTCGCCGGTGACCGGCTTCAGCACGCGGCCCGAGAGGTTGACGCGGCCGTTGTGGCCGGCGAGCGAGCTGGGTCGCAACGAGGGGGTGCCGCCGCCCGCGATCGACGTGTAGAGGAGGAAGACCGCGAGCACGGCCGCGACGGACAGGGCGACGATCAGGCGCGCAGGGCTGCGCCCACGACCTGAACGCCTCGCCTCACCGGCATCGCGAGCCACGGCTGAAGTGTAGGCGCTTCTACCGGTCTTCGACGGGCGTGCGGTCGCGTCGCTCCGGCACGCGGTAGCCGTGCTCGACGCACAGCTCGCCGGGGGAGTCCTCGGTCAGAGCGTCGCAGTAGCCCTTGCCGTAGGCGGCTCGGATGAACGCGCCGACGACCTCCACGTTCCAGTCGGAGATCTCGTTCGCCTCCCGCCAGAGATCGGCGAGGCGCAGGTCGATGTCGAGCTCGAGCAGGTCGATCCGTGACGGTCGGCGTGGCATGCAGGTCAGATTACGGACCCCTCCGGACGGCATGGGCTAGGGTGCTGCCGATGAGCGAGATCCGGTTCGGGCCGGCTCGAGTTCCGTCGCGGGAGAGCCCCGAGGCGGCGGTCGGGCTCCTCCTCGAGCGCGGCTACGACGCCTGCGAGATCGACTTCGAGAGCGGCTTCTGGATGGGCTACCCGTGGGCCGAGCGCCTCGGCGAGGTCGCGGGAGAGGCCGGGATCGTCCTCTCCGTCCACGCTCCGCTCGCGGGCTTCCTCGGCCACGTCGAGCGCGACAGGAAGCACCGGATGGCGATCGGCATGCTCGACCACTCGGCCGGTGTCGCCGTCGCCTGCGGGGCGGCGCTCGTCGTCGTCCACCCCGGTTTTCTGCTCGGACGGACGCACCGGGTCGCGCTGGCCGCGGTCGTCGAGCAGCTCGCGGAGCTGCGCGATCGGCTGGAGGCGAAGGGGCGGGCGGTGCCGTTCGGGGTCGAGGTGATGGGTCGCGTGCGCGAGCTGGGAACCGCGGAGGACGTCTTCGCGATCGCGGCCGAGCTCTCCTGGGTGCGGCCCGTGCTCGACTTCGCCCACCTGCACGCGGTCACCGACGGGGGGTTCACCGACGCGGGGACGTTCGCCGGGGTGCTCGACCGGGCGGACTTGCTGCTGGAGCCGGGCGCCCCGTTCCACGTCCACTTCAGCGACATCCAGTACGCCAACCGCAACGAGACGAAACACCTCCCGTACGGGGAGGGGACGCTCCGCGCAGAGCCGCTCGCCGAGGCGCTCGCCCGGTTCGATCGCCCGGCGACGGTGATCTCCGAGTCACCGGACGAAGCCTCGTCCCAGACGATTCGTTCAATCCTGCGGAGCGCCGAGCCCACCTCCGCGTAGTGGGACCTCAGACGATTCGTTCCATCCTGCTCGAGAAGGCGGCGGCGATACCGGTCACGGGCGCGAGCTCGGCCAGGCGCACCCGGTAGACCGCAGCCTCTTGGTCGCGTCCGCGCTCGCGCAGGAAGTCCTCGAGTCTGGACAGGGCCCAGGTCTCGAGCCCCAGGAAGCCGCTCGCCTCGACGATCCCGAGCGCGTCGCGCAACAGCTCCTCCGCCTCGGCGTCACGGCCCTGGGCGGCGCGGACCAGCCCGAGCGTCATCGTCGTCGTCGCCTGGGAGCTGAGATCGTGCTCTCCGACGGTCTCGACGGCCTCCAGGGCGATGCGCTCCGCCTCGTCGATGCGGTTGCGCCGGATCAACACCTCGGCCAGAGCCCGCTGGCTCTCGCACAGCGCGCCGCGGTCCTCGAGCGGCTTCAGCAGGCGGATCGCCTCCCGCAGGCGGCGCTCGGCGGTCCCGTCGTCTCCCCTCTTCTCGGCCGCCCAGGCCAGCCCGTTCATCGTCCGGCCCTGCCACCACGTGTCACCGATCTCGGCGAACAGCGCGAGCGCCTCCTCGAGCAGGCGCTCCCCGTCGACCACCTCGCCGCGGGTGACGTGCAGCAGCCCGAGCGAGTGCCGCGCCTGAGCCTTGCCGACGATGCTGCCGCTCTCTTCCGCCAGCTCGAACGCGCGCCGTGTCATCTCCTCCGCCTCCGCCAGGCGCTGCTGGTGCTTGTAGGTCTCGGCGAGATCGTTGAGTGCGTGCGCCTCCAGGTCCTTGCGGTCGAGCCGGTGGGCGATCTCGAGCGCCTCCTCTCCGACGCGCTCCTGCGTCTCGAAGTCGCCGACCCAGTAGGCGATGCGCCCGCGGACCTCGAGGGCGGAGAACCGGCCGTCGGCCGGGAGCGCCTCGAGCGCTGCGTCGATCAGCTCCGTGGCCTTCGGCAAATCCCCCTCACGGAGCAGGGCGACCTCGGCGAGCGCCGTCAGCGCCCTGCCCTCGACGTTGGCGTCGCCCGCGGCGCGCGCCTCCTCGAGGACGCGCCGCATCTCGACCGAGACCGCCGGCAGGTCGCTCATCCGCCACGCGGCCCTGGCGGCGTGGTAGCGACGCTCCAGCGTCGGCTCGATCTCGACCGCCCGCAGCAGGAGGTGGCGCCCCGAGCGGTTCGCCTCGCGCGCCAGTGCACGCCGGCCCGCCTCTTCCAGCGCGGCGGCCGCGTCGCGGGCGAGCTCCGGCGGCACCGCCCCGTCGAGCTCCAGGTGGAGCTTCGCCGCGTGGTCGAGATGGTACGCACGGATCTCCAGCAGCTCGTCCCCGACCCGCTCGCGAAGCCATTCCGCGAACCCGGCGTGGAGCCTCGCCCGCTCGGCCTTCGTCAGTCCGCTGTACGCGACCTCGCGGATCAGCACGTGCTTGAACCGGTACGCGCGCTCGCCGACGATCGTCGAGCGCGGCTCGCCGAGGACGAAGTCGCGGAGCAGCAGTGCGTCGAGCGGCTCGTCGACCTTCTCGTCCGGGGACAGGTACGTGAGCGCTCCGTGCCAGAAGACACGGCCGATCACCGCCGCGCGGTGCAGCAGGGACTTCTCCGCCGGCGGTAGGTGGTCGATGCGGGCGGCGATCAGCGCCTGCAGGGTGTCGGGGATTCGCTCGGGCAGGTAGCCGTCGCCGCTCTCGGAGAGCATCCGCACCGTCTCCTCGACGAAGAGTGGGTTGCCTTCCGTCTTCGCGAGCAGCGCCATCCGGGTCTCCGGATCGAGGCCGTCGCCGGGAAGGAGCGAGTCGACCAGCTGCTCGCTTTCGAGCGCCTGCAACGGGTCGAGCTCGATCGCCGTCGCCCGCATCCGGCCTCCGCCCCAGCCGGGCCGCACGTCGAGCAGCTCCGGTCGCGCCAGCCCGATGATCAGGAGCGGCGCCTCGCGCACCCAGGTCGCGAGGTGCTCGATCAGTTCGAGCAGCGGGTCCTCCGCCCAGTGGATGTCCTCGAAGACGAGCACGAGGGGCTGGACGTCGGCCAGCTGGTCGGCCCATTCGCGGGCAGCCCAGGCGATCTCCTGCGCGCTCCGCTCGGACTCGACCGCCTCCAGCACGCCGGAGGCGAGGCCGAGCAGGTCGGCGACCGCCTCGTCCTCGCAGCAGGCGCGCAGCTTCTCCACCGCCTCGTGGACGGGGTCGGTGTCGGCAATTCCGGCCGCCGACTTGACCATCTCCGCCAGCGGCCAGTACGTGATCCCCTCCCCGTACGGGAGGCAGCGGCCGGCGAGGACGGTCGCGCCCTCGAGCGCGGCGACGAACTCGCGGGCGAGGCGGCTCTTCCCCACGCCCGGCTCGCCGTAGATCGTGACCAGGTGCGTGCGACGGTCGCGGTCGGCACGGTCGAACGTGTTCGCGAGCAGCTCGAGCTCGGCCTCGCGGCCGATCAGGGGCGCGACGAAGCCCGAGCGCACGGGCTGCGCACGGTCGGCGGCGCAGACGACCCGCCAGGGGGTCAGCGCCTCGGCCCGGCCGCGGACCTCGATCGGCTCGATCTCCTCGACCTCGACGCTGTCGGATGCGAGCCTGCGGGCGGCCGGGCCGATCAGGATCTCTCCCTCGGCCGCGGCCTGCTGCAGGCGCGCGGCGAGGTTGACCGCCTCGCCGGTCGCGAACGTCGAGTCGGTGGTGTCGACGACGACCTCGCCGGACTCGATCCCGATCCGCGCCTCGAGCTCGAGCTTCTTGACCCCCTCGAGGATCCCGATCGCGGCCCTGACGGCGCGCTCGGCGTCGTCCTCGTGGGCCTGCGCCACCCCGAACGCGGCCAGGACGGCGTCGCCGGCGAACTTCTCGACGATCCCGCCGTGTGTGGTCACGCAGTGCGAGACCAGGT
This sequence comes from uncultured Actinomycetes bacterium, assembly GCA_963836685.1. Lineage (GTDB taxonomy): Bacteria > Actinomycetota > Thermoleophilia > Gaiellales > Gaiellaceae > DATBLE01. The sequence continues at coordinate 6,882 of CAWIKS010000025.1, read as the reverse complement.
CGAAGAATCCGGTCACGCGGCGCCGCACGACCTCGGGATCGGCCGCGGAAACGAGCTCCGTCGATCCGACGAGATCGACGAACAGCACTGTGGCGAGCTTTCGCTCCATTCCCTAAGTGTAGAAACGAACGACCGCCCGGATACCATCCGGCTCGTGGTCGATCCGAAGGTGTTCAAGGCGTACGACGTGCGCGGGATCTATCCGACCGAGCTGGACGAGGTCGGCGGGCGGGCGATCGGACGCGCCTACGTCGACCAGTTCCGACCGCGGGCGATCGCGGTCGGCCACGACATGCGGCTGTCGGGGCCGTCGATGGCGAGAGCCGTGATCGAGGGCGCGACGGACGCCGGTGCCGACGTGGTCGACATCGGGATGGTGGGCACGGAGATGCTGTATTTCGCGGTCGGGGAGCTCGGGCTCGACGGCGGGATCACCATCACCGCCTCCCACAACCCGAAGGAGTACACCGGAATGAAGATCGTACGCGCGGGCGCGCTTCCGGTCGGCGGCGACTCCGGGCTCCTCGAGATCCGCGAGCGCGCTTTGGGACATGTCAGGGGTCAGACCCCTGACATGTCCAGGAAGGGCGAGGTGCGCGCGGAGAACGTCTGGCCCATGTACGTCGAGCGGGTGCTCTCGTTCGTCGACGTGGACCGGCTCCGGCCGCTGCGCGTCGTGATCGACGCCGCGAACGGGATGGCCGGCGCGATGCTTCCGCCGGTCCTCGACCGGCTCCCGATCGACGCCGTCCGCTGCTTCTTCGAGCCGGACGGCAGCTTCCCGAACCACGAGCCGAACCCGCTGCTGCCCGAGAACCGCGAGCTGATCGTCCGCAGGACGATCGAGGAGAACGCCGACCTCGGGGTCGCCTTCGACGGTGACGCCGACCGCTGCTTCTTCGTCGACGACACCGGCGAGTTCGTCCCGGGCGACTTCGCGACCGCGCTCTTCGCGAAGGGAGTGCTCGAGAAGGAGCCGGGCGCGAAGATCATCTACGACGTCCGTGCGAGCTGGGCGGTCCCGGAGACGATCGAGCGCGCCGGGGGGATCCCACTCGTCAACCGCGTCGGCCACGCGTTCATCAAGCACCGGATGCGCGAGGAAGGGGCGGCCTTCGCGGGCGAGGTCTCGGGCCACTACTACTTTCGCGACTTCTCCCAGGCCGACTCGGGGGTGATCCCGTTCCTGCTCATGCTCGAGCGCATCTCGAAGGGCGATGCCAGGCTGTCCGAGCTGCTCCGGCCCTACCGGGAGCGCTACTTCATCACCGGCGAGCTGAACACGCCGGTCGCGGACGTGGGAGCCAAGCTCCGGGAGCTGGAGGAGCGCTTCGGTCCGGAGGGAACCGTTTCCCACCTGGACGGGCTCTCGGTCGAGGCGGACGACTGGCACTTCAACGTCCGACCGTCGAACACCGAGCCCCTGCTCCGACTCAACCTGGAGGCGCGGTCGCGCGAGCGGATGGAGCGCAAGCGGGACGAGGTGTTGGGGCTGATCCGTGCCTGAGCCGCCCTTCAAGTTCTCGGCCCGCACCCGCGTCGGCTTCTCCGACACCGACGCCCAGGGCGTCGTCTACTACGGCCGCTACATGCCCTACTTCGACCTCGCCCGGGTCGAGTACCACCGGCATCTGGACATGCTCCGCTCCGAGCCGCACGACCGGCAGTTCGTCATGCGCGCGATGACGGTCGAGTACCACGCGCCCGCCCGCTTCGACGACCTGATCGAGGTGGACGTGCGGGTCGCGAAGATCGGCACCTCGAGCGCGACCTACGAGCTCGCCGCACGCCTGGAGGGCGTTCTCGCGGTGACGGCGACGCAGACGCTGGTGCTCGTCGACCTGGCCGCCGACCGGCGCCCCTGCCCGGTCCCGGACTGGTGGCGCGAGAAGATCCGGGCCTTCGAGGGCGCAGACGTCGACGCCTAGTTCGGCGTCACCCGGTAGGCGTCGAAGACGGCCTCGATGTTCCGGAGCGCGGTCAGCAGCGCGCGCAGCGAGCCGATGTCGCCGATCTCGGCCGTGTACCAGTTCTTCGCGAGCTGGTCCTGCACTCCGCCTCCGTAGGCGACGATGTTGGCACCGTGCTCGGCGAACGTCCGGGCGACGTCCTCGAGCAGTCGCGCCCGGTCCCACGCGTCGACGGCGATCTGCACGCGGAAGCTCTGCGAGCCGCCCCCCTCCCACTCGACCGGCGTGAAGCGCTCGGCGTTCTTTCGCAGCGCCCGGACGTTGGGACAGTCCTCGCGGTGGATCGTGATCCCCTTGCCGAGCGAGATGTAGCCGACGATCGGATCGCCGGGCACCGGCGTGCAGCACTTCGCCAGGCGGACGAGCACGTCCTCGATCCCGGCGACGTTGATCCCGAAGCTCTGGCTGCCGGCGGTGTCCTTCTCCCTCGGCGGCTTGAGGGTGACCGCCTCCTCCTCGACCACCTCCGCCGTCTTCAGCCGCTGGATCACCTTGTTGACGATCTGGCTGGCGGGCAGCTTCCCCGACCCGAGGGCGACGTAGAAGTCCTCGGCCTTCTTGAACCCGGTCTCGCGGATCACCTGGGCGAGCACCGCCGAGCCGGCGATCTTGCGGTACGGGAGGTTCTGCGCCTTCAGGGCCTGCTCGAGCGTCTCGCGCCCCTTCGACTCGGCGTCCGCGCGCGTCTCGCGGGAGAACCACTGCCTGATCTTGTTCCGGGCCCGCGACGAGGCGGCGACGGCCATCCAGTCGCGCGAGGGTCCGCGCCCGGACTTCGAGGTCATGATCTCGACGATGTCGCCGCTCCGCAGGCGGTAGTGGAGCGGGACGATCCGGCCGTTCGCCTTCGCCCCGACGGTGCGGTGGCCGACGTCGGTGTGGACCGAGTATGCGAAGTCGATCGGCGTCGAGCCCGCGGGCAGCGTCTTCACCTCGCCCTTGGGCGTGAAGACGTACACCTCGTCGTCGAACAGGTCGGTACGCAGCGTCTTGATGAACTCGCGCGGGTCGGCCTCGTTCTGCTGCCAGTCCATCAGCTGCTTCATCCAGGCGATCCAGTCCGCGTCCTCGCTCCTCTTCCGCTTGCCGCTCGACTTGTACGCCCAGTGCGCGGCGATCCCGTACTCCGCGGTCTCGTGCATGTCGAGCGTCCGGACCTGGATCTCGAGCGGCCTCCCCTGGGGCCCGATCACCGTGGTGTGCAGCGCGCGGTAGCGGTTCAGCTTGGGCATCGCGACGTAGTCCTTGAACCGGCCGGGCAGCGGCTTCCAGAGGGAATGGATCAGGCCGAGCGCGCCGTAGCAGTCGCGCGTCCCCTCCTCCCCGGTCCGCTCGACCAGCACGCGCATCGCGGTCAGGTCGTAGATCTCGTTGAACTCGCGACCCTTCTTCACCATCTTGTCGTAGATGGAGTAGAAGTGCTTCGCCCGCCCGGAGATCAGCGCCGGGATCCCCGCCTTCTCGAGCTCCCGCTGGAGGGTCACGCTCGCCTCGCGGACGTGCTCCTCGCGGTCGGCCCGGCGTTCGGCGACCATCGTCTTGATCTCGGCGTACTTGCGCGGATGCAGGGTCTCGAAGGAGAGGTCCTCGAGCTCCCACTTCAGCGCGTGGATGCCGAGCCGGTGCGCAAGGGGGGCGTAGATCTCCAGCGCCTCACGCGCCTTCTGCACCTGCTTCTGCTTGCCGAGGTACTCGATCGTCCGCAGGTTGTGCAGCCGGTCGGCGAGCTTGATCAGGATCACCCTGACGTCCTGCGCCATTGCCACGATCAGCTTGCGGTAGTTCTCCGCCTCCGCATGCTCACGGCTCTGAAACTGGATCCGGGTCAGCTTGGTGACGCCGTCGACCAGCTGGGCGACCTCGTCGCCGAACTCGTCCCGCACCGCCTTCAGGTCGGCCTCCGTGTCCTCGACGACGTCGTGGAGGAGCGCCGCGGCGATCGTCTGCTCGTCGAGATGCAGCTCGGTGAGGATCTTCGCGACCCCGAACGGGTGGTTGATGAACTCCTCGCCCGACCGGCGCTGCTGACCGTCGTGCGCCTTGGCGGCGAACGAGAACGCGCGCGCGAGAAGGTCGCGGTCGACGTCCGGCTTGTAGGCCTCGACCGCCTCGATCAGCTCATCGACGAGCTCCTGATGACGCTCTGCAACCTCGAGGACAGCCATGTTCACAGTGTACTTCGGCCCTCTCGGGACACAGCTCGAGCGCTCGAGCGTCTCGGCCGCGGCGCAACCGTGTCGGAGGAAGAGCCGTTCAGATGACGAAGATGCCGTTCTTGCGTAGACGTCGACATAGACGCAAGCGGGCCGACGTGCTCGCGACGCTCCTGATGGAGCTTCTAGGCCGCCCGGCGTAGCTCTGCCGGCTCCGCCAGCAGCGCCCGGAACGTCTCGGACTCGAGCAGGCTGCGCCATGCGCCGCCCTCGACGAGCCCCAGCTCCGCGAAGATCGCCTCCCCGTCCGGGCTCGGCCTGCCGGCCCTCCACTCGTCGGCGAACCGCTCGCGCAGCTCGAGGTAGCGGTCGGGCGTGTCGAAGATCCGCCGGACGACGAGCTGCGGCGAGCTGATTCCGTTCCAGGTGTTCTCCTGCAGGCGAAAGGCGAGGTCGTAGTGCGCGACCCGCCGGTAGCGATCGAGCTGCGATCCGAGACCGAAGGCGATCGCGCTTCCCGCCGGACGGCCGCGGTCGCTGACGCGGAAACGGAGATGCTTCCCCTCCCCGACCGCTGCGAGCTCGCCGAGCTCGCAGCCCGCGACCAGCAACGTGACGCCCGGGTTCCCGAGCCCGAACGGCGCGAGCCGCCGCAGCTCGGCGCAGAGGTCGAGCGTCAGCGCGCTGCCCGGCACGATCGCGTCGACGGCCGTCACCGAGCGCAGGTCGTCGTCGGTCAGGTGTCCGTCCGCGTGGTCGGCGAACGCGTCCGCGAAGGCGTCGACGGCGGCCGGGTCGATCGACAGCCCGGCCGCTGCGCGATGGCCGCCGAACCGCTCCAGCTGGGCGGAGCAGGCGGCCAGGCCCGCGTGGAGGTCGAACGCCGGGATCGAGCGTCCTGACCCCTTCCAGTCGCCCTCCGTCCCGGCGATCAGGACGACCGGGCGGTGGTAGCGCTCGACCAGCCGCGAGGCGACGATCCCGATCACTCCCTCGTGCCAGCTCTCGCCGGCGACGACGTAGCCCCGCCGGCGCCGGCGCGTGTCCGGCCAGGCGTCGATGGCGGCGCTCGCCTCGCGCAGAATCCGCTCCTCGACCGCCTGGCGCTCCCGGTTCAGCTCCTCGAGCTCGGAGGCGAGCCGCGCGGCCTCGTCGTCGTCCTCGGTCAGGAGGAGCTCGAGCGCGGCGGTCGGGCGGCCGAGGCGGCCGGCGGCGTTGATCCGCGGGCCGAGACGAAACCCGACCGCGCCCTCGTCGACCACCGCCGGGTCGACGCGGGCGGCGCGCATCAGCGCTCGGAGTCCGGGGCGGGCGGTGGTGGCCAGACGGCGCAGGCCCGCGATCGCGAGCGCCCGGTTCTCGTCGACGAGCGGAACGACGTCCGCGATCGTCGCCAGAGCGACGAGGTCGAGGTGATGGGCGAGACGCTCGTCACCGGGGCCGAGCAGCGCCTCGGCCAGCTTGTAGACGACGCCGGTGCCGCAGAGCTCCGGGAACGGGTAGTCGGAGGGCCGCGTCGCGACGACGGGGCAGTCGGGCAGGGCCTCGCCCGGGCGGTGGTGGTCGGTGACGATCACCTCCAGGCCGGCGGCTCTTGCCTCGCGAACCTCGTCGACGGCCGTGATCCCGCAGTCGACGGTCAGGACGAGCCCGAAGCCGTCCCGCGCAAGGCGCGAAAGCGTCTCGGTCGAGACTCCGTAGCCCTCCTCGAACCGGCTCGGCAGATGCCAGTCGACGCTCGTGCCGAGCTCGCGGAGGACGAGGACGGCGAGCGCGGTCGCGCAGATGCCGTCGACGTCGTAGTCGCCGTGGACGCAGATCCGGGTGCCCGCGGCCGCCGCAGCCCGGATGCGCTCGCCGGCCTCGTGCATGTTGCCGAGCAGGAACGGGTCGTGTCCCGGCGGCTCCCCGGCCAGGAACCTGGCCGCCTCCTCGGGGTCGGCGTACCCGCGCCGAACGAGGACGCTCGCGGTCGTCTCGGTCACCCCGAGCTCCCGCGCGACCACCGCCGCCTCGCCGGGATCGCAGGGCCGGATCGTCCACGTGGGCTCGTGCATGGACAAGCGACGGTACGCACGGCACCGGACGGAGACGATCGCCGCGATCGAAGGTCAGCGGCGCCGGCGGCCCCGGAGAGAGTCCCAGGCGATCCGCGTCCAGAGCACGACGAGAAACGCGACTGCGCCGGCGACCGCGACCACGATCGGCGAGAGGATCGCCGCCCGCTCGAACGACCAGTCGAGCACCCAGGCGGCGAAAGCGGTCAGCCCCGCGCAGGCGGCGACCACGAACACTCCGGCTCGAATCCGCATCAGGGCCAATCTAGGGTCTGTCCGGCTCGCTGTTATCCTGATTCGGTGGAGACCGACGCCGGATGAACGGCGCGAACTACTCATCCGGGGACGACTACGTGGTCGAGTTCCTCGGTTACCGGTTCAGCTTCAACGGCTCCGACTTCGAGCAGCGCGTGACGGCAGCCGCCGTCAAGCTCGGGCTCCTGGAAGCGAACGAGCTCGACGACGACGAGACGGCCGACTTGGTCGAGCTGGCCGCGGAGGGCCGCATCGACGAACCGCGGAGCCCGCTCGGCCGCTACCTCGTTCGACACTGGGAGCGGATCTCCCTCGTCGAGGGCGAGTCGCTCGTCTACTGGCTGCGCAAGCTGATCTTCCGCGGCGCCTGGCTCGACCACCGGGTCAAGGAGAGCCTGCTCGAGGTCGTCTGGGACGACGAGAGCTCCGAGTTCGCCTACCGCGACC
>CAWIKS010000024.1:0-48294 GCA_963836685.1 uncultured Actinomycetes bacterium | reverse complement strand
TTCGAGTCCGACGCGAGCGCGGCTGACACCTGCTTGATCGCCACCGCGTTGTCCCGCAGCAAGAGCGCCCTAATCGCGTCCCACGCCTGCTTGCCGGTGGTGGGCTCACCGAGGCCGCGCAGCTGGCGAGGAATCACGCGGCGGATCGGCAGCGCCTTGGCAAAGTGCTTCCCGACCAGGGGCAGCGTCTTCGGATCGGGCTTGGTCGCATCGAAGTTTCGGTAGGGGAAGTCGCCGAGAACGCTAGTATGAAGCGCGCGTCGATCGCGGCGCACAGCCTGCCGGTCTTGGCGACGAACTTCGGGTTAACGGTTCCTGCCTGCCGGGGAGCAGCGACCGCGGCGACGCTCGAACACAAAGCCACGACGACCGCGAGCGCCAACACGCGACTCCAACGATTCACAGGGAGCGCCGAACCTACCACACCCCTCAGCCTCCAATCAACATGGCGACGACTTGTCGCCATTCGCAAAGAGCGACACGCTGCACACAGCTCTACCATCCGCGAGGTGTGCAGAACTTTCACAGCATTTGGAGCCGCGCTCGTCGTCGTCGCGAGCCTCACGGCGACGGCAACCGGCGGTGGCCCGACGGCGGAGCAGATCGTGGGACAGCTCAAGCGGGCCGGACTACCGATTGGCAAGTACCGCGTCTACACAGCATCGACCGATCCCAACAAGCTTCTCGGACGGCCTGGTCAGTACACGAGCAAGGTGAACTTCAACGATAGTCGCCTTGCCTTCAAATCAGACTACGCCGTCGATGGTGGCGGAGCGGTCGAGGTCTTGCGAACGAGCAGGACGCCAAGAACCGATACAAGTTCGTCGTCGCGCTCGCGAAGTCGCCGCTGTTCGCGGAGTACGACTACCTCCGAGGTGTCACCCTGGTGCGAGTCTCACACGACCTGACGCCCACCCAGGCCAAGCAGTACCTCACGGCACTCGGAGGCGGAAAGGTGACGCCGAGTCCGACTGCAAAGTCCAACCCGCGACACGTTCTGAAATCCGGTGCCGCACCTTCCAAGGATCTCGATGCTTATGGAGCCGTTCTCAAGAACACCTCCAAGCAAGATGCACGAGATGTCTCGCTGATCGGAAGCCTCGTGGACTCATCCCGCACGATCATCTCTGGCGTCACTCCGATCATCCCTGTGATTCCGGCGGGAGCAACGTACTACTGGGCGACGGTGCCGCACGAGAAGGGGACGCGGGCGACTCGATTCGAAGTCACCGTGAAGTCGGCTGACTTCTCCGGCACGGGAGCGAAGCTGCCCCTCGTCGGGAAGGTGAAGCTTCGCAGTGACGGCTACAACACGCTTGTTAGCGGTCGGGTGACCAACAACGTCGGATTCACCCTTTCGCAGATCGCGCCCATCAACGTCGTCTTCTTCGATGCGAAGGGAAGGTCTCGGCGTGCCAATGGCTACTTGGATGCGGACTTGCCGAAGGGCGGGCGGCGCTGTTCGAGGTCAACGCGTTCAACATCATTTCGCGAAAGCTCATCGCGTCGGTACGGGTCACGATGGATGCTGAACGCGTCACCTAACGTCGCACCCAACGGCCTAACACTTGGGCGGAGGTGTCGCCCTTCCACCAGAAGACGACACAGCAAAGCATGTCGTGGTTTGCGTACAAGACACCGGTATGGGGACTCAGCTGCTCAGCAGGAGCCGCGCCCGAATGAGCAGCTTGTCAAGCGCGTCCAGTAACCACACGAGGTACACCGCGATGCGCTCCTTTCCAAGTGCGCACACGACCCCGAGCAGGAGCCCAAACACCTCCGGCGCGTTCCCGTGAGTGATCGGCTCCGGCATCGAAGGCGGCGCCTGAGTCGTCCCGACGTAAGCCTGGGAATCGGCCTTCACCGGCAAGTGGAAGCCGGACTCCGGTCTTGCGCTCATCTTCACCGGGGTCGGCGGAGGCATGACTGCGGTGGCGCCGGTCACGCCCACGACCTGAGGCTCCCCGAGCAAGGAGGACAGCGGCAACCTGTGGTACGCCTGCGCCGCGTCGGACACCGCCGCTCCTGTCATGCCGGTCACGAGGGCCAGGTCAACCGACGCCACCATGGTGCGAGCAGGCGCCCTGGATCCCGCCCGAGTCGCTGACCGTCCCATCCGCGCAGACGACCGTGTAGCCATTGCCGTTGCCGTAATTCTCCGTGTAACCGCCGCTGCCAGAATCGCTGGGCGCATAGCTGCCGGAGTCACCAGACGATTCGCCTGCAACGCCTCCGTGGTAGGAGCATGCGCCTTGGTGGCCGCCGGAGTGACTCCACATCCCATCTGCACACTGGACGATGGAGCCTGTCCCGTTGTCGAAGTTGGTGATGTAGGGATGTGTGTCGCAGAATGCTGTTTCCGGAATCGACGGGCTCGTGCCGGTTGCGCCCGGCCCAGCGGTGACCGTGCTTTTGTCGGTGCTGGGGGCGTTGACCTGGAGTGAGGTGCGAAGCTGGTGGAAGAGCTTTCGCCAGAGCGTGTAGGTCGAGGCTGGTGCTTGCGTGAGGACACCGAAGCTGTCGCCCGTCTCTGTGTCGAAGAAGACGTCAACTTTGCGAAGGAGTGTTCCGCGCTCATTGACCTCGAACTCCCAGCGCAGGGCCGGGTAGCCGTCGAAGCGGATGCGTCGGAAGTCCAACCGGCGGTACTCAGGCTGACTGCGCAATTGGATTTCGAGTTGACGCGCTGACGAGACGACGTTGCCCTTGGCGCCACCCGGGGCAACATCGACTCTCAGCATCACCTGAGGGTTGACGCTGTTGCGGATGGTCGTGTCGAGGTAACTGCCCTTGTCTGCCTCTGACGTCTCGACGTACCAAGAGCCTGAGTAATCGACCGAAAAGTAGCTACCTGTAAATGTCTTGAACGACGCAGGCTCGGCAATCGACGGCGGCCTCTTAGGGCGTTTCGTCACGGTGGGGGAGGGATTGACTACTCCTCCGCCTGTTTGCGTGACGGTGACCGTGACGTTCGCTGGAGAGCGAGCGCTATTTGTGGCGCCGCAGCCACTGAGCGGAACGACGACCGCTACGGCTGCGACGAGAGGGGCCAGGCGGCGAGCCGAACGCCTCTGCGCTGCAACGCGGCCTGGCCCGGAAAGAGAGCGTACGCCTGCGGCGAACAAAGTTCTAGACGTTCCTTTCGCCATGTCCTTCTCGGCTCTCACGGTGGGTGACTAGCTTTCGCATCCGATCCCGTCGTGGTCGCCGTCGAAGTGATGCGGGTCGGGGTCGGGCACGTTGTAGATGACGCGGAAGTTCCTGTACGGGATGTCCTTGCAGTCGAGGTCGGGCGGCGGCGGCGGGATGCACACGTCCGGGTAGCTCGGGGCGCAGTTCGCCGCCGTGGTCGTAGTGGGTGGTGGCGGCGGTGGCGGCGGCGGCGGCACTGTCGTCGTGGCGGGCGCAGTGGTGGTAGCGGGCGGAGTGGTCGTCGTCGAGGGCGGAGGTGGCGTTGGTATCGCCCGATGGCAGGTGATTCGCGTTGCACCAAGAACGGGGTGAAGCTCGATCCCGTTCGGCGCGACCCCGGTCTGTCCGTGGATCACGTCGAAGAAGCCGACCCCGGTGATCGTCGCGGCACCCCGGAGGTGTGTGAAAGAAGACGTGCTCGGAGCGCCGCACGCCTTTACCAATGCCGTCCTCGCGGAGCGCATCCTCTTGCGGGCCGAGGCTGCGGCTCCCTGAGTGCAGGAGTAAGCGGGAAACTCGACGATCAGCGTCAGGCCGGTCGCACCCGGCTGGGCGATCACGAGATGAACGTCGCCGTCGTCCTCGATCTTCATCTCGACAAGAACCGCGCGAACGCGATACGTCGTCGTCTCGACACCTGGGATCCGACCCCGATGCCGCAGGTCAGGAGGTGGTCGCAGCCGCCGCAGCGTGCGTACGCTCGTCGTCTTCGCCTTCGTCTTCACAGCAGCTGCGTCCTTGTCCGTCAGGGTCTTGACGCTCCAGCGCTCGACTCCGCAAGAGGTGCGGTCGCTAGCGTCCGGGGAAGCTGCCGACGGCGCGGCGTAGTGCCAGGCCAAGAGGACTCCTGTAAGAAGAATCGCGGCGTAGGAGAGCAGACGGAACAGTCTCACGGACTATCTGACCCGAACCGACCTAGGACGACGATAGCGATGGTCAAGACGACCCCTGACCATGACTCCGAGACTAACGCGGTTGAAGAACCGTGTCTACCAGAGTCAATGCAAAGCCGCCGCCCGTGCGTCGGGCCGGGTCGCATTTGCAGCGCTGAGCGTTCGATCCGCACCCGGCCCCTTTAGCGCGGCATGGGGCCGATCCCTTACTCGGCCCCGTGCTCGGACTTAGGCCGCGAGCGACTGCGGCGGGTTTGGCCGGGTGGAGAAGGTGAGATTCCAGTCCTCCTCGGAGTGGCCGTCGATGCTCAGACGCCAGAGGTACTGAGCACCCGGTTCGAGCGGAATCGGCCCGAAGTTCACTGCGAAGGGCACCGCGAGCGGTGTCCCCGGCTTCACGCCCACAGGCCGACCGACTTCGAGCACCGACTCGATCTTGAGGGGCTTTGGCTCGTCGCCTCCGGGAACCTCGACGGCGTTGCCGTCTACGTCGAGCAGTTCGAGGAGGACTTGGTGCTTCGTGTTCGTCTGATCCCACGGGACTTCGATCAGCATGGCGACGCCCGATGGAACGGGTTGCGGCCCCGTCACGTTCCAGCCCCCGCCGTTGATGTACAGCTTGCCGCCCACGGCATCTGCGTGGTCAGCGAGAAGAAGATTGACTTTCATCGCGCCATCCTTCGTCCGTGGCTGCGAGATGTAAGGGCACCCCGGAGCCGGGTTGGTAAGTACAACCACGGTAAAGGGCGGCCCGGATGGAGGATGTGCGCGGGGCCGTTCGCCCTCACGAACAGCCCCGCCCTACCTACCGCTACCTACCAGCCACCGCGAAGGACAAAGCGCGGGTGCAGGCTCAATCAATCACATCGATCGGAGGTCATGCCCGGCAGGCAGCGTCGGACGTTGCGCGGCGCTCAGCGGGGCGAACCCCTAGTGCTCGTCCCAAAGGCGGTTTGGGGGACTGGCGTCCTCGTTGCTCGGCAGGTAGGCATCCATGATCGCGGCCAACTTCGCGTCGTCCAGCGTGGGCTCATTGCCTCGTTGGAGAACCTCGTTCGCGGAAGAGAGCAAGTACCACGTGATGCTCCCGTTCGGCTCCGGGATGCAGGCAACCTGCACGTGGAGCGCATCGAGCCGCGCAAGGCTGTCCGCCGAGACAGTCTCAAGACCAGGAATCTCGGGAACGGTCGCCTCAGCCGCATCGGTCGTTTCAGGCTTGTTAGCACCGAGAAGCCACACGTTCGTCGGTTCGGTTGCCAGGGCTGTACCTGTAGGAGCGCGAAGAATGATCGCGGCCCGGTGTGCTCGACGGTGCACCTGCACCGAGTGATGGGCCGCGCGGTTCTGCACGTGAATGCGGTTTGAGTTAAAGGCCACTGTCGTCCAGGATACTGGCGCTGCCCGGTTGATCAGCGAATCGAGTCGAGCGCCTTCTTGATCGACTGCTTGCCTTCGAGCACGCCTTCGAACAGGTCACCGTGCCGCTCGATCCGGCCGAGGACGGCGTCCATGGTGAACGCGTGCGGATCGAGCCCCTCGCGGACCTCGTCCCAGCGGAGCGGGGTCGAGACCGGCGCCCCCGGATGCGGGCGCACCGAGTAGGCGGACGCGATCGTCTTTCCCTCGCCGTTCTGGTTCGCGTCGATCAGAACCCCGCGCCTCTTCGCCTTCGTCCACTCGGTGGTGACGAGCCCTCGGTGCGTGCGGGCCAGCGTGCGGGCGACGATCTCGGCGAACTCGCGCGTCTGGGCATACGTGTAGCGCCGCTGCACGGGAACGAGCACGTGCATTCCGTCGCTGCCGCTCGTCTTCGCGAAGCCGGCGAGCGTGAGCGTGTCGAGCACCTCCTTGACCAGGAGGGCGACCTGGACGACCTCCGGGAAGCCGGCGTCCGCCGAGGGGTCGAGGTCGAAGAGGACGAAGTCGGGCCGGTCGGGCTTGTCCACCCGCGAGTACCAGGTGTTCAGATCGACGCAACCCATGTTCACCATCCAGAGCAGGGCAAGCTCGTCGTTCACGAGCGGGGCCCTGATCGTCCTCGTCCGGCGCGGCTTCTCCCGGGTCGTCGCCTCCACGGCGACCGTCGGGATCCAGTCCGGCATGTGCACGGGCGCGTCCTTCTGGAAGAAATGCCCGCCCTCGATCCCGTCCGGGTAGCGCTTGAGCGTGAACGGGCGATTGTGCAGGTGGGGGATCAACACCGGCGCGACCGCTCGGTAGTAGGCGAGCAGATCGCCCTTCGTGATCCTCGTCCACGGGCCAGAAGACCTTGTCCAGATTGGAGAGCTTGAGCACCCGTGAGCCCCGCCTGATCTCGTCTTTCAGCGGCTCCTCGCGGTGGACCTGCCGCGCCGGCTTGTCCTCCCGCAGGCCCTGGAAGGAGGGCGCGCGCAACCGCCCGTCGTGCGTCCATTCGACGAACTCGACCTCGCAGACGAGCTCCGGCTTCACCCAGACCACGTCCGCCCTCCGCACCTTGGGCATCTTCGGGACGACCGCGAACGCGGACTCCGTTCTGCTCGAGCGGGCGCAGCTTCGCCAGGAGCTCGTCGATGTCCTTGTCGGTGAAGCCGGTGCCGCAATTGCCCACGTAGACGAGCTCGTTCGCCCGCCAGACGCCCAGGACGAGCGACCCGAAGCGGCCGGCGCGACGCCCCTGGCCCCTGGTGTAGCCGACGATCACGAACTCCTGGCGGCCGTGTGTCTTGATCTTCAGCCAGTCACGCGTGCGCTTGCCCTGGCGGTACGGCGAGTCGGCTCGTTTGGCGACGATCCCCTCGAGCCCCTGCTCCCTGGCCGCCCGGTAGAGCGCCTCCCCGTCCTCGAAGGTCTCGGACAGGCGCACGGTGCGGTTGCGCCCGTCGAGCAGGCCCTGCAACCGCCGCCGCCGATCGCGCAGCTGGCGGTCGACGAGCACCTCGCCTTCGACCTCGAGCAGGTCGAAGACCTCGTAGACGATCGGTGTTCCCGGCCTCGCCTGTTGCATCGCGGAAAAGCTGGGGCGGCCCTGCTCGTCGAGCGCGCAGACCTCCCCGTCCAGGACCAGCGCCGGTGACTTCGTCGCGCGCGCCAGCTCGCCCGCGACGTTCGGAAAGCGCTTGGTGAGGTCGTTCCCGGTCCGGCTGACCAGCCTCACCTCGCCGTGGCCGACGTACGCCAGCGCTCGATACCCGTCCCACTTGACCTCGAAGAGCCAGTCCGGGCCGGTCGGGACCTCGGTCGCGAGCGTGGCCAGCATCGGCCGATAGGCGCCGGCCGACGCCACGGGGCGGAACCCTGATCGCCCGAAGCCGCCTCGTCGCGCTTGCGGAGAAGCAGCCAGTTCTTCGGGTTGCCGTCCAGCTTCGCAGGCACCAGCGTCCACAGCCCGCGCAGGCGCTTCCCGTTCAGCCGGACGGTGAGACCGCCGTCCTTCTTCTCCTCGACGAGCTCGTAGGTGCCGCGATCCCAGATCTCGACCGTCCCGGCGCCGTACTGACCCTTCGGGATCTCACCCTCGAAATCGGCGTAGTCGAGCGGGTGATCCTCGACCTGCACCGCGAGTGCCCGCCGGCCGACCTCGAGCGGCACGCCTTTCGGAACCGCCCAGCTCGCGAGCGCGCCGCCCCGCTCGAGACGGAAGTCGTAGTGCAGGCTGCGGGCGGCGTGCCGCTGCACGACGAAGATCGGCTGCCTGCCGCGCTTCCGGCCGCCGAAGGGCTCGGGCGTCCGCTTCGGGTCGCGTTTTCTCCGGTATTCGGCGACCTGCTCGCGGGCCACGGCCCTAGCTTGCCTCACCGACGCCTGTGGAAAAGGCCGATACGGGCCGAAAATGAGGCCGTTGATGCTCCCGGACGGTGTCCAGACGGTGAAGAATCGGGGTTTCCCACCGGGGAAAAGCCTGTGGAGAGTGTGGAATGTCCCCGGAAAACCGGGATAACAGGGCCACTTTCAGGCGTATACGCCCATCGACCGGTACTTCGCGCGCCGTGAGCGCCTCAGATCCTCGCCGGAGGAACCATCCAGCTCGTCGAGAGCCTCCTGGAGCGACTCCTTGAGCAGCCGCGAGGCCTCGTTCCAGTCGTTCTGCGCACCTCCGCCGGGCTCGGCCACGATCGCGTCGATCACGCCGAGCTCGAGGCAGTGGGTCGCGTCCGGCTTGAACGCGGCGGCCGCCTTCCGGGCCTCCCCCGCGTCGCGCCAGAGAATCGCGGCGCACCCCTCGGGCGAGATCACCGAGTAGATCGCGTTCTCCTGCATGAGCACGCGGTCGGCGAGCGCGAGCGCGATCGCACCCCCCGACCCCCCCTCCCCGATCACGCACGCCACGGTCGGCACCGACAACCGGGCCATCACCGCCTGTGACCGCGCGATCGCTCCGCCCTGGCCGTGCTGCTCGGCCGCCACCCCGGGATAGGCGCCGGGCGTGTCGACGAGGCTGATCACCGGGAAGCCGTGGCGGTCGGCGATCCCCATCGCCCGCATCGCCTTCCGGTAACCCTCCGGGTACGGCATCCCGAACTGGCGCCTCGTTCGCTCCTGGAGGTCCCGGCCCTTCTGCTGCCCGACGAGCACCACCGTTCTGCCGTCGAGCCTGCCGATGCCCGCGACCAGCGCCCCGTCGTCCGCGCGGCCCCGGTCCCCGTGCAGCTCGACCCAGTCTTCGAGGATCCGCTTGACGTAGTCGAGCGTGTAGGGCCGCTGGGGATGGCGTGCGAGCTCGACCGAGCGCCAGATCTCCTCGTCGGTGGGTTCGCTCTGTAGCCGCTCGAGCTGGCGCTGCAGGCGCTCGAGCTCCCCGGAGAGCTTTGCGCCGCCGAGGAGCGAGAGCTGCCGGAGGTTGCTCAGCCGCTCCCGCAGGCGGCGTTCGGCCTCACCGGCCATTGCCGAAGAGGCGCAAGACCCGAGCCGACGTACGGGCGCAGCTCGCCGCGCGGGACGATCGCGTCCAGGTGGCCGAAGCGGAAGTTGGACTCGGCCAGGCCGAAGTCGTCCGGCAGCTTCTCGCGGGTCGTCTGCTGGACGACCCGGGGGCCGGTGAACGAGATCAGGGCGCCCGGCTCGGCGACGGTGACGTCGCCCAGGCTGGCGAAGCTCGCCAGCACACCGGCCGTCGTCGGATGGGCGAAGACGTTGATCAGGGCGCAGCGGGCGTCGTGCAGGTCCTCGACCGCGCAGACGGTCTTCGGCAGCTGCATCAGCGAGAGGATGCCCTCCTGCATCCGGGCACCGCCGGACGCGGTCACGGACACCAGCGGCACCTGCCGGTCGGCTGCCCGCTCGCACGCGCGGACGAACTTCTCTCCGACGACGCTCCCCATCGAGCCGCCCATGAAGGCGAAATCCATCACCGAGAGCTGGCAGGGCTCGCCCTCGATCTCCGCGCGGCCGATCACGATCGCGTCGCCCTGACCGGTCTTCAGCTCGGCCTCGGCGAGTCGCTCGGTGTACGGGCGTAGATCGAAGAACCCGAGCGGGTCGGCGGAGCGCAGGTGAGCCTCCTCCTCCTCGAACGAGCTCCGGTCGGCCAGCTGGTCGATCCGGTCGCGCGCGGACAGCGGGAAGTGGTGGCCACATTGCGGGCAGACGCCGAGATGCCGCTCGAGCTCGTCGTCCCGGTAGTGGGAGCCGCACGACGGGCAGGTGTTCGGATGCTTCTTGCCGTCCTCCCCCCCGGCGGGGGCTGCCTTGTGCTCGATCGACACGTCGATGCGCGACTGGGTCATGAGTCGTGATCTTAGACCGGGGCCGGCAGCCGGACGGTTACAGCCCCAGGGCCGCGCACAGTCGCGCCGCCGGCTCGAGGTTTGCCGGCTCGAGAAGGAAGCCGGTCAGGCCGGCCCCGACCACGGTCGCGCTGCGCGCCACCCTGCCCAACAGCTCCTCCGCCTCGGCCACCGAGAGCCCGCCGGGCACCGGCATGAACGAGAGCACCTCGTGCTCGTCGAGACCGTCCGCGTCGATCGCAACGTAGATGCCGTCGGCGCCGTTCAACGCCCGCTCGACCGCATGCTTGCCGATGTTCAGCCCGCTCTCGTCGATGAAGTGCCGCTCCGGTGGGTCGAGATCCCGCGCCCCGACCAGGGCCACGTCGGTCGGATCGACCGCGCCCGAGTCGATGATCATTCGCAGCGGCATCCCCCATTCGTTCCCGGAAGGCGAGGTCTCCGGCGTGTTCAGGTCGCCGTGAGCATCGACCCAGATCACCGCAAGCCGGCCGTGCCGTGCCGCCAGTCCCTCGACCGCGCCGACGTGGGAGCAGCAGCACCCGCCGACCACGAGCGGCCGTTCGGGCAGCTCGGTGGCGAGCACCAGCGTCTGGTCGCCCAGCGAGTCTTCGGCGACGACCGCCGCCTCCGGGTAGGGAACGTCGAGCGCAGCGGCCTCGGCCATCGCCTCGCCACCCGCTCCCCAGGCCCGCGGCACGCGGACAAGGCCGGCCCCGAACTCGCCGCCGCAGGTGTGGCACTGATACTCGGGCCCGAGAGCGACCGCCGTGAACGTCTTGCAACGAGGGCACTTCGCGCGGAGGCGCGACACTCCGTGAGGTTACCTGCGCCTCTCGTACACATCCTCCCGGCCGCCGATCCGCATGCCCACGCTTTCGTACAGCTCGAGCGCCCCGGTCTCGTTGCCCGCGTCGACTCCTAGGCCGATCAGCCGCTTCCCCCGATCGTAGAGGGCGCCGAAGCCCTGCAACAGCAGCGCCCGACCGAGGCCCCGACCACGCCAGGGCTTGCGGACGCCGAGGATCCCGACCAGCGCGGCGCCGAACAGGTCTTCGTTGCACACGACGGCACCGGCGATCTCGGCGCCGTCCCGGGCCAGGAAGGTCAGATCGTGCTCGATGATCAGCGCCCGCCGCCACTCCTCGAACCCACGCGGCACGTGGCCCCAGTGCTCCGCGAACGCGTCCTCGGTCGCCTGGTGGAGGAGCCGCTCCTCGTCCGGCCTGAGCTCGGCCACGGCGATTCCCTCCGGCCACCGCGGGCCGGGCGGCGGCTCCGCTAGATCGATCAGCATTCGGTAGAAGCTGCGGATGTACGTGAATCCGCGGGCGGCGACCAGCCGGGCAGCGGCGGCGTCTTCGCTGATCACCGTCACACGAAGAGCGTCGGCGCGCAGGTCGTCGGCCTGCTGCTCCGACCAGTCGACCAGGAACGACCCGATCCCGCGGCCCGCCGCCGCGGGCAGCACGGCGCACTCGGCGGAAACAGGTCCGCCACGAAGGAAGGAGGCGCCGGCGGCGACGACCAGGTCCGGCTCGTCCACGACCACGACCGAGCCGGCCGAGCGCTCGAGCCACGTGGCGATCTCGCGTGCGCCGATGGTGGCCGGCTCCGGCGAGTACGCCTTCTCGCACGCGTTGAACACGGATGCGATCGCTTCGATATCCGCGCTGGTCGCGCTGCGGGCGGCGAACGGAGGAGGGGGCTTCACGCGTGGACGAGCTCGTCCAGCACGTCCGGCAGAGACGTCAGGTCGGCGATCTCGCGCGTCGGCCCGGGACCGGGCGGCTCGCCGAGCCGGTTGACCCAGACCGAGTGCAGGCCGAGCTCACCCGCCGGGACGATGTCGTGAAAGAGGCTCGCGCCGACGTGGATGTTGCGCCCCCGGGCGGCGCCGGTGCGCGCGAAGAACTCCTGCCAGTGGCGGTGACCCGGCTTGTAGGAGCCGATCTCCGAGGCGACGATCGTCTCGTCGAACGGAACGCCGAGCTGCACCTTGGACGCCGCGATCAGGTCACGGTCGGTGTTGGAGAGAATCGCGAGGCGCCACCCGCGGGCGCGCAGCTCCTCCAGCGCAGCCGGCACCTCGCCGAACGGGGGCCAAGACGGCAGCGAGCGGGCAAGCGCGTCCGCCTCGATCTCCGAGAGCGCCAACCCTTCCTCCCCGGCAAGGCGCTCGAGGGTGAGCGCGAGCACCGTGCGGTAGGTTCGCTCGGGATCCTCGGCCTGGACGTTCGGCTCGACTTCGTGGTAGCGCTCGAGCAGCCGGGGGGCAGCGTCCTCCCCGAACAGCCGGGCGAGCTCGCGGCCGATCCCGCCGTTCCAGTCGATCAGCGTCCCGTAGCAGTCGAAGGTCGCCCACCTGGGCGTTGGGGAACCCGGGGTTCCCCCACGAGCCCCCTCGTCTACGGCCAAGGCGCTACTCCTCGTACCGTCTGAGGACGATCGAGGCGTTGTGGCCGCCGAAGCCGAACGAGTTCGACATCGCGACGCGGACGTCGGCCGGGCGCGCCTCGTTCGGGACGTAGTCGAGGTCGCACTCGGGATCCGGCTCCTCGTAGTTGATCGTCGGCGGCAGCACGCCGTTCGCGATCGCCAGCGTCGAGAAGATCGCCTCGACGGCGCCGGCGGCGCCGAGGCAGTGGCCGGTCGAGCCTTTCGTCGACGAGGTCGGTGTCGCCCGCGCGTTCTCCTCGCCGAGCGCCAGCTTGATCACGCGCGTCTCGCTCGCATCCCCGAGCGGTGTCGAGGTCCCGTGGGCGTTCACGTAGTCGATCTCGTCGGCGCCGACGCCGGCGTCGGCCAGCGCCATCTGCATTGCCCGGGCCGGGTTCACACCCGTCGGGTCGGGCTCGGTGATGTGCTGCGCGTCAGAGGAGACGCCGTAGCCGGCGAGCTCGGCGTAGATCTTCGCCCCGCGCGCCTTCGCCCGCTCCAGGTCCTCGAGCACGACCACCGCGCCCGCCTCGCCCATCACGAACCCGTCGCGGCCGCTGTCGAACGGGCGGCTCGCGTGCTCCGGGTCGTCGTTCCGGCGCGAGAGCGCGCGCATCGCGCCGAAGCCGGCGATCCCCACCTCCGTCACAGGAGCCTCGGTACCGCCGCAGAACATCACGTCGGCTCGACCGAGCCTGATTGCGTCGGCACCCTCGCCGATCGCCATGTTCGAGGCCGCGCAGGCGGTGCACTGGGCGCTGAGCGGGCCGCGGGTGCCGAGCTCGATCGAGACCCAGCCGGCGCCAAGGTTGGGGATGATCGCCGGGATCGAGAACGGGTTCACCCGGTCCGGGCCGCGCTCGCGGAGCTGCGTGTGGCAGTCCTGGAACGACTGGAGGCCGCCGATTCCGGTCGCGATCGAGGCGCCGATGCGGTCGGCCTCGGCGGCGATGTCCATCCCCGCGTCGGCCTCGGCCTGACGCGCGGCCGCGACGATCATCTGCGCAAAGCGGTCCATCCGGCGTGCGGTCTTGTACTCGATCCACTCGGTCGGGTCGAAATCCTTCAGCTCGCACGCGAAGTTGACGAAGTAGCCGCTCGAGTCGAACTGGGTGATCGGCGCCGCGCCGGACACACCGGAGACGAGGTTCTGCCACGACGTCTGCGCATCGTTGCCGAGAGGGGTGACCGCACCCATCCCCGTGATCACGACTCTGCGACGCCCGTTGGCGCTCATCACATCCCCAGCCCTCCGTCGACGAGCAGCACCTCTCCGGTCACGAACGAGGCCTCTTCCGAGCAGAGGAAGCGTACCGCCCCGGCCACGTCCTCCGGCGTGCCCAGGCGATCGAGCGGCGTGCTCGCGAGAATCGCCTGCTGCACCTCGTCGGGGAGCACGTCGGTGAGAGCGGTCCGGATGTAACCCGGCGCCACCGCGTTCGCGCGCACGCCGCGCGGGCCGAGCTCGCGGGCGAGCGACTTGGTGAAACCGATGATCCCGGCCTTGGACGCCGCGTAGTTCGTCTGTCCGGGGTTGCCGTGGATCCCGACCACGCTCGTCAGGTTGACGATCGACCCGGCCCGGCGGCGCATCATCCCGCGGGTGGCAGCGCGGCAGGTGTGGAACACCCCGCCCAGGTTCGTGTCCAGCACCGTCCGCCAGTCCTCGTCGGGCATCCTGACGATCAGCCCGTCCCGGGTCAGGCCGGCGTTGTTGACGAGGATGTCGAGGTCGCCGGCCTCTTCGACCAGCCGGGCGGCTTGCTCGGGGTCGGAGACGTCCGCCTGCAGGGCGCGTCCGTCGATCTCGGCCGCGAGCGCCTCCGCCTCTCCGGCACCGCTCCGGTAGCCGACCACGACCTCGGCCCCCGCCCGGGCCAGCTCGACGGCGATCGCACACCCGATTCCCCGTGAGGCACCGGTGACGAGCGCGAGCTTCCCGTCCAGCGAGCAGAACGTCGTCACGCGGTGGAGAGGAGCTCCTTGAGCTTCTCCAGCGAGGCGAGATCGTTGACCGAGATCGTCTTCACGCTCCGATCGATGCGCTTGACGAGACCGGAGAGCACGCTGCCGGGGCCGACCTCGACGAAGGTGCGAACCCCCTCCCGGATCAGCTCGGACGCGGCCTGCGTGAATCGCACCGGCGCGGTCAGCTGGTCGACCAGCAGCGCACCCATCCGCTGCGCCTCCTCGAAGCGAGCCGTCACAGTGGACATGAAGGCGGCCTGCGGCTCGCCGAACTTGACCGACTCGATCGCGGGCCGCAACCGCTCGGCCGCCCGCGCGACCAGCGGCGAGTGGAACGCGCCGGAGACCTTCAGCTTGACCGTCCGCCGCGCCCCCTCCACCTCGGCCTGGGCACAGCACTCGTCCACGGCTTCGTGCTCGCCCGAGATGACGATCTGGCCCGGGCAGTTGTAGTTCGCCGGCCAGACGCCGAAGATCTTCCGGCACAGCCGCTCGACGACCTCGTCCTCGAGCCCGAGGATCGCCGCCATCGAGCCGGGGCGCTCCTTCGCCGCCGCCGCCATCGCCAGACCGCGCTCGCGAACGAGCGCGATCGTCTCCTGGACACCGACCGACTCGGCCGCCGCGAGCGCGGCGAACTCGCCGACCGAGTGGCCGATCACGTAGTCGGGCTCGATTCCCCGCGAGCGAAGCGCTGCCAGCACCGCCAGGCTGGTGGCGACGAGCGCAGGCTGCTGCACCTCGGTCTCGACCATGTCCTCCAGGGCCGACTCGAAGCAGAGGCGCCTGAGGTCGAGCCCGCTGGCTTCGCTGCCGCGCTCGAACACCGCCATCGCCTCCGGCACCGTCTCGGCGATGTCTCGACCCATTCCGCGCTCGAGCGAGCCTTGACCGGGGAAGCAGAACGCGACGGTCACGAATCGCCCGTCCACCGCATCACCGCAGAGCCCCAGGTAAGCCCTGCTCCCATCCCGGTCATCAGCACCGTGTCGCCCCTGTGCAACCGTCCCTGCTCGAGCGCCTCCGCCAGCGCGAGCGGGATCGACGCCGACGACGTGTTGCCGTACCGATCGACGTTGATCACCACGCGGTCCTCCGGGATTCCGAGCCTGGCAACCGCATGATCGATGATCCTGACATTTGCCTGGTGGGGAACATAGACGTCCACGTCGGCGGGAGTGAGACCACACTCGTCGAGCACGCTTTCGGCGGAGCTGACCAGCACCCGGGTCGCGAACTTGAAGACCTGCCGGCCGTTCATCCGGACATAGTGCTCGCCCCGGGCGACGGTGTCGGCGGTCGTCGGTCTCCGTGACCCGCCGGCGGGCAGATGCAGGTCGACCCCGCCCGCCCCGTCCGCGCCGAGATCGAAGCCGAGGAACCCGCTCTCGCCCGCCCGCTCGACCACGACGGCACCTGCGCCGTCGCCGAACAGCACGCAGGTCGAGCGGTCGGCGAAGTTCATCAGCTTCGAGAGCACGTCCGCGCCGACGACGAGCGACCGCTTGCTCATCCCGCTGCTGACCATCCCGAACGCCTGCGCCAGGCCGTACATGAACCCGGTGCACCCGGCGGAGAGGTCGTAGGCGCCCGCGTTCGCGGCGCCCAGCTGGTCCGCGATCAGCGCCGCGGTCGAGGGGAACAGCATGTCCGGGGTGACGGTCGCGACGATGATCAGATCGAGGTCGCGACCCGAGATCCCGGCGCGCTCCAGCGCCACGCGGGCGGCCGGCAGCGCGATGTCCGAGAGCGCCTCCTCGGCGGCGGCGAAGCGTCGCTCGCGTATCCCCGTGCGCGTTCGGATCCACTCGTCCGACGTGTCCACCAGCTCGGCGAACTCGTCGTTCGTCACCACCCGCTCGGGCACGTGGGAGCCGAGCCCGCTGATCGAGATCGGGACTCCGTTCGCAGCGCCGATCATGCCGCCGCCGTCGCAAAGGTCAACGTGCCGCGTACGGCGAGCTCGTCGCCGACCCGCGCCGTTGCACGGCCCCGCCCCACCGGGCCCCGGACAGCGTCGAGCTCGCAGACGAGGGTCAGCTCGTCTCCCGGCTCGACGATCCGCTTGAACCGGACGCCGTCGATGCCCGCGAAGAGGGCGAGCTTTCCACGATTCTCCTCGAGCGAAAGCGCAGCGACCGCCCCCGCCTGCGCGAGCGCCTCGACCATGATCACCCCGGGCATGATCGGGCGATCGGGGAAGTGGCCGGGGAAGAACCACTCGTTGCCGCGCACCTGCGTTCGCGCGACCACGCGCGCGCCGGGCTCGAGCTCGAGCACCTCGTCCAGGAAGAGGAAGGGGTCTCGATGGGGAATGATCGTCTCGATCACCTCCCGGCCGAACGGGGCGACAGGCGTCATTCATCCCGTCGCCAGCCGGTCGCGGAGCGAGCTCCTCGCCCGGTGCGCGTAGCACTTCGCGGTTCCGACGGGAATTCCCGCAACCGACGCGATCTCGGCGAACGACCACTCGAACGCGTCCTTGAGCACGAGCACGCGGGCCTGCTGCTCCGAGATCCCGCCCAGCTCGACGCACAGCTCGGAGCGGAGCTCGGACAGGTCGAGCGCCCTGGCGGGATCCCCGTCCGCGGCTACGCGCCGGTCCTCGACGAGAGGCTCGCAACGCCGCGAGCGCTGGCGTTCGGCGACGTCCCGGCAGGTGTTGACGACGAGCCGGTGCAACCAGGTGGTGAACTCCGCATCCCCGCGAAACTGCCGGATCCGGACACAGACCTTGGCGAGCGCGTCCTGCGCGGCGTCCCGAGCGTCCTCGGGATCGGAGAGAAGGCGAGTGGCGAGACGCTCGACCCTCGGGGCGTGCCGAACGCACAGCTCGGCCAGGGCCTGGCGGTCGCCGTCCTTCGCTCTGGTCACCAAGATCGGATCGCTTAGCTTCTCGTAGTCGAGCGGCCTCGCAGGCGGCAGCTCGACCTTCTGACGACGGCTGCGCCGCGGAGGTTGCATCCCCCGAGTCTAGTAGCGCGTCTCCGGATCAGTGGGCGATCGTGAACGGTGCCACGTGTCGCGTCTCGCCGAAGGGGCCTCGAGCGAGCACGGCCGCCTCGTACGCCCCGTCCGGAGCCGGGCCCGCCGGCGTCGTGCCGTCCCAGACGACCTGCGACGGCCCGGCCGGCAGCGGGCCGGCGAAGACCGTCGCCGCGACCACCCCGGCCTGCTCGATCTGGACGGTGACGTCGGCGGCCGCGGCGAGGGTGAAGCCGATCCCGATCGTGTCGTCGGCGCCGTCGCCGTTCGGCGAGAGGACCGCGGTCGTGAGCGACAGCCCCGAGACGGTGCGGTCGACGGAGAACGAGGCGGTCAGCTGTGCAACCCGACCGTCCTGGGCGACCGCGGAGACCGTCAGCAGGTACGTGCCGTCCTGAAGACCGTCGGCTCCGTAGGGAAACGACTGGCGGCGCGCGCCTTGCAGCTGGTCGGCGAACAGGGTGGCGACCACCCCGCCGGCGGCATCCGTCACCGTCGCGGTCACCGCCGACCTGGCGGTCAGCGTGTACGAGATCGTCGTCGCGTCCGCGATGCCGTCGCCGTCGGGAGAGAGCACGGCCGGGTCGAGCGTCAACCCGGCCAGCAGGGCCGCAGGCGGCGGCGGGGCAAGAGCCCGGCCGATCACCCCCTGGGCCGGGCGCGTGGCCGCGCCGGCTTCGATCGTCCACCCGTACCGGCCCGGAGCGGCGCCGGTGGAGTCCCACGTCCACGAGACGAGCGTGCCCCGGCCGGTCCCCCGGGCGACCGGCCGTCCGCTGGAGCTCTGCACGGTCACGGTCCAGGTCGCGGCCGCGGAGAGGCGGGCACCGAACCGCACGAGGCCGCCGAGGCTGCCTCGTACGGACGGCGCGTAGAGCTTCGGCAGGCCGATCGACGCGACCTCGTGCGCGAGATCGGGAAGCTTGCGGTAGAGCGCCGTGCCGGGACAGGTCGTGAAACCCGTGTCCCGGTGCCCGGAGATCGCCCTCAACAGAACCGGTGCGCCGCGCGGATACTCCGGATTCCCGCCGGAGATCCACGTGACGAATCCGAGCGGATCGACGTGAGCCACGTCCAGGCGCCAGGCGAGCAGCCGCGCCAGAGCGTGCTCGGCCTCCGGGCTGATCGAGGTCGCCGAGTAGTTGCCGATCACCGCGACGCCGACCGAGCCCGTGTTGAAGCCCTGGGCATGGGCACCGACCACGTTGCGGTCGACCCCACCGGCACGACCCTCGAACACGTGCCCGTACTTGTCGACCAGGAAGTTGTAGCCGATGTCGTTCCAGCCGTTCGCCCGAACGTGATAGAGCTCGATGCCGCGGACGACGGCCGCGGAGGCGGCCGGGCTGTACGTGTTGGAGCCGGCGGTGTGATGGACGACCGCGAAGTAGACGCCCTTCGCGTACCGCGGCGGCGCCCGGGTGATCTCCTCGTCGGCCTGCCAGGCCGACCTCGGCACGATCCGGGGGGATCCGGCCATCGAGACCGTCCGGAGCGACGAGTGCTCGACCGGGCTCCACACGTACCACGCGCGCAGGCGGCGGACGTCGCCGATCAGGTGGTACGCGATCCGGTCGGAGGGCCCGACCCAGTACGGGCTGCCGAGCCGCCAGATCCTGCCCCGGCCGGCCTCCCGGGTGCCGAGGTCGGGCCGGTCGTCCTCCGGGGCGGCGGGTCGCCAGGCGGTCCACCGCCCGACCTGGCTGCGCGTCCTGAAGAGAACCCGGCCCGCGCCCTGCCACTGCAGGCCGACCAGGTCGAACCGCGACGGCGCGACCGCAGCGGCAATCGTCCGCGTCACTGCGATCGGCATCTCCTGGGAGACGATCGTCGCCCGGCCCGCCCAGGCAGTGGCCGGAAAGGCCAGAGCGAGGAGGAGGGCGACGCGCAGGATTCTCATCCGGAGGTCTCGCAAGTGTGCTTCGGCGGCCGGGCCGCCGGACATGCGCTGATAGAATCCTTACGACTGTGAAAGCGGGTTTCCTGCGGGCTCTTCTTGCCTCGTTGGTCGTGGCCGCAGCGGTGCTCTTTCTCGGGACGTCGGCGCGGGGGGCCGCCGTGCCGCGCGTACTCGCCGTCACGTTCGACCGCGACGTCGATCCCGTCACCGCCCGTTACGTCACCCGCGAGATCGACCGCGCGAACCACGGCGGCTACGCCGCGGTCGTGATCGTCCTCGACACCCCCGGCGGCCTCTCCACCTCGATGCGGACGATCTACAAGAGGGAGCTGGCCTCGAAGGTGCCGGTGATCGTCTACGTCTCGCCGGACGGGGCGAGAGCCGCGTCCGCGGGCGTCTGGATCAGCCAGGCGGCGGACGTCCTGGCGATGGCGCCGCAGACGAATATCGGCTCCTCGACACCGATCGACGTCGAGCGGAGCGAACATCCAGAGCGACCTGCGGCGAAAGGTGATCAACGACGCGGCCGCCTCGCTCGAGGCGCTCGCCAAGAGTCACGGTCGCAACGTCACCTGGGCGGCGTCAGCGGTGCGAGTCGCTTCGAACCTCCCTTCGTACCAGGCCCTGAACAGAAACGTGATCGATTTCGTCGCGCCCAGCCTGCCGGCGCTGCTGAAGAAGATCGACGGCTACAAGACCGTCCCGAAGGGTCTCGTGCTGCACACCGCCGGCGCCGAGATCACCACCGTCCACATGTCGCTGTGGCAGCGGATCCTCGACACGCTGATCGACCCGAATCTGATCACGCTCTTCCTATCCCTCGGCGTGCTCGGGATCGTGGTCGAGCTCTGGCACCCAGGGCTGATCTTCCCGGCGACGTTCGGAGTCCTCTCGCTTGCGATCGCCTTCTTCGGGCTCGACGTGCTCCCGATCAACTGGGCGGGGCTGCTGCTCATGCTCGCCGCCTTCGTCTTCTGGATCACCGAGCTCTTCATCGCGTTCAGCCACGGCGCGCTGACGGTCGCCGGGGCGGTGTGCTTCATCTTCGGCTCGCTCCTGCTGTTCGAGCCGGCCGGCTCCGGCTTCCAGGTCTCGCTCTCGGTCTCGCTGAGCATCGCCGCCGTGTTCTCCCTGTTCTTCGCGTTCGCGCTGGCAAAGGTCGTCCAGGTCCGAAGGCGGCCGGTTGCCGTCGGCACGCAGACCCTCGCGGGCGCCCGAGGGCTCGTCCGTAGTGACGGCCACGTCTCCCTGCGAGGCGAGCTCTGGCAGGCTCGCGCCGAGGACGGCTCGCCCTCGAGCCCGACGAGCAGGTCGAGGTCGTCGGCATCGAGGGCCTGACGCTCGTCGTCCGGCGGGTCGCAATACCGGCGCACGTATAGTCACCACCGTGACCGCCGCCATCGTCGTCGTTGTCGTCGTCGTCGTGGTCGTCGTGCTCTTCATGCTCGCGGCGATCAAGGTCGCGCGCGAGTACGAGCGGGGCATCATCTTCCGGCTCGGTCGGCTGCTCCCGGAGCCGAAGGGGCCCGGGCTCTTCATCCTGATTCCGATCGTCGACCGGATGGTGAAGGTCGACCTGCGAACGATCACGCTGAACATTCCACCGCAGGAGGTGATCACGAAGGACAACGTGCCGGCGCGCGTGAACGCCGTCGCGTACTTCCGGATCGTCGATCCGAAGGCGGCGATCGTCCAGATCGAGAACTTCATGGTCGCGACCTCGCAGATCGCGCAGACCACGCTGCGATCCGTCCTCGGCCAGCACCTGCTCGACGAGCTCCTCTCGGAGCGCGACAAGATCAACGCGATCCTCCAGACGATCATCGACGAGTCGACGGCGCCGTGGGGGATCAAGGTCTCGATCGTCGAGGTGAAGGACGTCGAGATCCCGTCCGGGATGCAGCGGGCGATGGCGCGTCAGGCGGAGGCCGAGCGGGAGCGGCGGGCGAAGGTGATCAACGCGGAAGGTGAGTTCCAGGCGTCGGAGCGGCTGAAGGACGCGGCGCTCGTGATCGAGGAGCACCCGATTGCGCTCCAGCTCCGCTACCTGCAGACGCTCCTGGAGCTCGGCTCCTCTCAGGCGACGACGATCGTCTTTCCGGCACCGATCGACCTGATCACGCCGTTCATCGAGCGGAAGAGCAAGGAGACCTGACCGAGCTCCGCAGGGACCCGCTCTCGGGCCGCCTCGTTGCGATCGCGCCCGGCAGAGCGACCCGACCGGGCACTTCGCAGCGGATCGTCCCGCCGCCTGACGAAACAGAGCTGGCCGCCTGTCCGTTCTGCGTCGGACGCGAGGATCGCACGCCGCCCGAGGTGCTCCGGATCGGCGATCCCTGGCAGGTCCGGGTGGTGCCCAACCTGTATCCCGCAATCGAGCACCAGGAGGTGGTCGTCCACGTGCCGCGCCACGCGCGCTCGTTGGCCGAGCTGACGGACGCGGAGCTCGCGCTCGTCGCCGAGGCCTGGCAGCTGCGGGCTCGGGATCGAGGCACGCAGTACGTGCACGCGCTCGTCAACGAGGGAGTGGACGCCGGCTCCAGCCTGCCGCACACGCACTCCCAGCTCGTCTGGCTGGACGGGCCGCCGCCCGCCGTCGTCGAGGAGGAGGCTGTCGCCGGAGGTGATTGCCCGCTCTGCCGCCGTCCCGATGAGCGGCTGGTGGTCGCGGAGCGCGACGGCGTCGTGCTCTCGGTCTCCTGGGCGGGCCGGCTCCCCTACGAGATGCTGGTCGCCCCGAGGGAGCACGACGAGGATCCGTGGGCAAGCAGACAGCTTCCCGTGGCGGTCGCGCTGGCCGCGGAGGGGCTCCGGCGGCTGCGTGCGGTCGAGGGCCCTCGACCCGTGAACCTCTGGCTGCACGCGGCCGGCCACTGGCACATCGAGGTGGTGCCGCGGTTGACGGTGATCGCCGGGCTGGAGCTCGGAGCGAAGATCTACGTCAACGTCTTGGCGCCGGAGGAGGCGGCCGACCGGCTTCGGGCCTGAGAGCGCTCGCTCCGGCCGTCGTGCCGCTCACGGAACCGGCGGGCAGCCTCGATCGCGGCCCCCAGGTTCAGCCCCTTGTCCTTCGCCTGCTTGATCAGCATCACCGTCTCGACCGCGTCCATGTCGTAGATGCGCTGCTTCTTCCCCTTCGTCGGGATCTGGGCCTTGTTCGTCCAGTAGTCGAGCTGCATCTTCGAGATTCCGGCCATCTGGCACACCTGGCCGAGGTACAGCTCGACCTTGTCCAGATGCTCGGCGAGGTCGATCGGTTCCAGAAAATCAACCTGCCCGCTGAACGCCATGTGGACAACCTCTTCGACGACGTTTGGAACCCGCAAGTGCGGTTCTATCACCAGCGTTGACCCTTGTGAAGGGTGCGGGCGAGCGCTACTCGGCCGGAGGCTCGGAGTTCTCGGCCGCCCCGATCTCGTCGGCGTCGCCGTTGGCAGGTTCGGCGACGGGCGCGATGCTGGAGACGATCTCGCCTTCTCTGAGCCGGACGACGATCACGCCCTGCGTCGCCCGCCCGAGCCGCTTGATCTCGTCCACCGACATCCGGATCACCGTGCCGCCGGTCGAGATCAGCATCACCTGGTAGCCGTCCCTGACGACGCGGGCGCCGGCGAGCTTGCCCTTGGCGTCGGTGAGCTGGACGGTCTTCACGCCGAGACCTCCGCGCCCCTTGCGGGGATAGTCGCTGACCGGCGTGCGCTTTCCGTACCCCTGCTCGGTGACGACGAGCAGGTCGTCGGTGTCCCGGACGATGTTCACGCCGATCACCTCGTCTCCCGACCGGAGGCGCATGCCCTGCACACCCGACGTGGCACGGCCCATCGGGCGTGCCTCCTGCTCGTTGAAGCGGATCGCCTGGCCCCTGCGGGAGACCATGAGGATGTCGTCGTTTCCGGTCGAGTGCCGGACCCCGACGAGCTCGTCGCCGTCGCGGAGGTTGATCGCGATGATCCCGTCCGCCTTCAGCGGCGTGTTGTACTCCTCGAGCCTCGTCTTCTTGACCATTCCCTTCTTCGTCGCGAAGACCAGGTACTCACATTCGGCGAAGTCGCGCGTCTGGATCACGGCGCGGATCTGCTCGTCCTGCCGGAACGGCAGCAGGTTGACCACCGCCCGTCCCTTCGACTGCCGCGACCCGAGCGGCAGCTCGTGCACCTTCAGCCGGTAGACCTTCCCGACCGAGGTGAAGAAGAGAAGGTAGTCGTGCGTCGAGGCGACGAAGAGGTGCTCGATGTAGTCCTCGTCCTTCAGCTCCATGCCCATCACGCCGATCCCGCCGCGCCGCTGCTCGCGGTAGCTGCTGACCGGGAGGCGCTTGATGTAGCCCGAGCGGGTGATCGCGATCACCATGTCCTCCTCCGCGATCAGGTCCTCGAGCTCGAGCTCCTCCTCGGCGGCGACGATCTCGGTACGCCGGTCGTCGCTCTTCCCGTACAGCGAGCGAATCTCCAGCAACTCCTCGCGGATCAGCGCGTCGATCCGAGCCTGGTCGCCGAGGATCGCGCGCAGCTCGCCGATACGCTCCTGCAGATCCTTGAACTCGAGCTCGATCTCCTTGCGCGCGAGCCCGGTCAGGCGGGCGAGCCGGAGGTCGAGGATCGCCTGCGCCTGGATCTCGGAGAGCTCGAACTCCTCCATCAGCTGCGAGCGGGCCTCGTCGCTGTCGGAGGCGGCGCGGATCAGCGCGACCACCCGGTCGATGTTGTCGAGGGCGACGAGGTAGCCCTCGAGGACGTGCGCGCGGGCCTCCGCCTTGTGCAGCTCGTCCTTGGAGCGCCGGGTGACGACCTCGCGCTGGAAGTCGAGGTAGTGCCGGACGAGCTCGAGCAGCGAGAGCGTGCGCGGGACGCCGTCGACGAGCGCGACGGCGTTGTATCCGAAGGTGGACTGGAGCGAGGTGTGCTTGAACAGCTTGTTCAGCGCGACCTGCGGGATCGCTTCCCGCTTCAGCTCGACCTGGATGCGCATCCCGGTCCGGTCCGAGTGGTCGGCCAGGTCGGAGATCTCCGTGAGGACCTTGTCCTGGACGAGGTCTGCGATCTTGCGGATCACGCCGGTGTCGCCGCCCTTCTTCACCCCGTAGGGGAGCTCGGTGATCACGACGGCGGACTTGCCGCCGCGTAGCTCCTCGATGTGCGCGCGGGCACGCATGACGATGCGGCCTCGGCCCGTCCGGTACGCGTCCCGGATGCCGGAGCGGCCGACGATGAACCCTCCGGTCGGGAAGTCGGGGCCCTTGACGTGCTTCATCAGGCCGTCGGCGTCGATACCCGGGTTGTCGATCATCGCCACCACCGCGTCGACCGTCTCGCCGAGGTGATGAGGAGGCATGTTGGTCGCCATGCCGACCGCGATCCCGGCCGAGCCGTTCACCAGCAGGTTCGGGAAGCGCGCCGGCAGCACCGAAGGCTCCCGACGCGACTCGTCGTAGTTCGGTCCGAAGTCGACCGTGTTCGCCTCGATGTCGCGAAGCATCTCGGTCGCCATCCGCGACAACCGCGCCTCGGTGTATCTCATCGCCGCCGGTGGATCGTCGTCGATCGAGCCGAAGTTGCCCTGCCCGTCCACGAGCGGATAGCGCAGCGAGAAGTGCTGGGCCATCCGGACGAGCGTGTCGTAGATCGCCTGGTCGCCGTGCGGGTGGTACTTCCCCATCACGTCGCCGACCGTGGCCGCTGATTTCTTGTACGGCCGGTTCGGCTGCAGCCCGGCCTCGTGCATCCCCCACAGGACACGGCGGTGCACGGGCTTCAGCCCGTCGCGCACGTCCGGGAGGGCGCGCGAGACGATCACCGACATCGCGTAGTCGAGGAAGCTCGAGCGCATCTCCTGCTCGAGCTCGCGCGACTCGATGCGACCCGAGCCGAGCGCTCCGGTCTCGAGCTCAGACATCGAGCACCTTCACGTCGCGTGCGTTCTCCTCGATGAAGACCCGCCGAGGCTCCACCTGGTCGCCCATCAGCATCGAGAAGAGCTGGTCGGCGGCGTGAGCATCCTCGACGTCGACCCGCACGAGCAGACGCTTCGACGGATCCATCGTCGTCTCCCAGAGCTGGGTGTCGTTCATCTCGCCGAGGCCCTTGAAGCGCGACAGCTGGATCCCCACCTCCTTCGCGAGGTCGAGCGACTGTGCGCGGAGATCGGAGAAGGTGTGCGCGGCGGCCGTCTTCTTTCCCAGCGCGAGCGCGAACGGCGGAGGGCCGATCAGCTCGACCAGCCGCGCGTAGGACTTGCGCAGGTAGCCGTAGATCGGCGAGGCGAGCAGCTCCGCCGACAGTGGGATCGTCTCCGCAGCGGAGGTCGAGTCCTCGACCACCTTGACCCGGAGGCCGGCGTCGTCGCGATCGACGACTGCGAGCGTGTAACCGTTCGACGGCAGCGCCTTCAGCGTCTTCTCGATCTCGGCGGGCGTCACCGCGTCGAGCTCGACCAGCCGGTGGCCGACGACCAGCTCGGCCGCGTGATGCCCGAAGTCGGAGCGCAGACGGGCGTACCAGCCTTCGAACTCGGTCAGCGCGGCAGTGAACCTCTTCCACTTCGCCGCGGTCAGCTTCACGTCGGCGCCGCTACGGTCGCGAACCTCGAGCTCGCCGAACCGCTCGCGGACGAGCAGATCCTCGAGCTGCGTCTCCTTCTCGAAGTAGAACTCCTGGTTGCCCAGCTTCACCTTGTACAGCGGCGGGACGGCGATGTGGATGTGGCCACGCTCGAAGAGCTCCCGCATGTGCCGGTAGAGGAACGTGAGCACGAGCGTGCGGATGTGCGAGCCGTCCACGTCGGCGTCGGTCATCACGATCACGCGGTGGTAGCGCAGGCCGGTGATGTCGAACTCGTCGCCGATGCCCGTGCCGATCGCCGTGATCATCGCCTGGATCTCGTTGTTCGAGAGAACCTTGTTGATCCGGTTCTTCTCGCTGTTGATGATCTTCCCGCGCAGCGGCAGGATCGCCTGGTAGGTGCGGTCGCGACCCATCTTCGCCGAGCCGCCGGCGCTGTCTCCCTCGACGATGAACAGCTCCGCCGACTCTGGGTCGCGAATCGAGCAGTCGGCGAGCTTGCCCGGCAACGACGAGCTGTCGAGCGCCGACTTGCGCCGCGTCAGCTCGCGGGCCTTCCGGGCCGCAAGCCGGGCCCGCATTGCCGCGATCGCCTTGTTGCAGATCGCGCGCGCATCCTGCGGGTTCTCCTCCAGGAACTGCGAGAGCCGCGCGTTCACCGTCTGCTTGACGAGGCCCTCGATCCCGGGGTTGCCGAGCTTCGTCTTCGTCTGGCCCTCGAATTGCGGATTGTGGAGCTTGACCGAGATCACGGCCGCGAGCCCTTCTCGCACGTCCTCGCCGTCGAGGCTCTCGTCCTTCTTCAGCAGCTTCAGGTCGAGCGCCTTCTTGTTCAGCGTGCTGGTCAGCGCGCTGCGGAACCCGGACAGGTGCGAGCCGCCCTCGCCGGTGTTGATGTTGTTCGCGAACGTGAACACCGACTCCTGATACGAGTTGTTCCACTGCATCGCGACCTCGACCGCTCCCTGGTCGCTCTCGCCCTCGAAGTACACGAGCCGCTTGTGGATCGGGTCCTTCGCCTCGTTGATGTGCGCGACGAAGTCCTTGATCCCGTCCTGGTAGTGGAACTCGACGGTCTTCCCCTCCGCGCGCTCGTCGACGAGGACGATCCTCAGGCCCTTCGTCAGGAAGGCCGTCTCGCGGAGCCGTGTCTGGAGAACCTCGGCGTCCCACTCGGTCTCCTCGAAGACCTCCGTGTCGGGCTTGAAGCTGATCGTCGTGCCCGTCTCCTTCGTCGGGCCGATCGGCTTCATCTTCCCGGTCGGCTCACCCCGCGCGAACTCCTGGCACCAGGTCTTTCCGTCGCGCCGCACCTCGGCGACGAGCCATTCGGAGAGCGCGTTCACCACCGATACCCCGACGCCGTGCAGGCCGCCGGAGACCTTGTAGCCCCCCTGTCCGAACTTGCCGCCGGCGTGGAGCTTGGTCAGGACGACCGTCAGGGCGGGGAGCCCCTGGTCCTTCATCACGTCCACCGGGATGCCCGAGCCGTTGTCGCGGACCGTCATCGACTCGTCGGGGTGGATCGTCACCTCGACCAGGTCGCAGCGGCCGGCGAGAGCCTCGTCGACGGAGTTGTCGACCACCTCGAAGGCGAGGTGGTGAAGGCCCCGGGAGCCCGTCGAGCCGATGTACATGCCGGGTCGCTTCCGGACCGGGTCGAGCCCTTCGAGGACACTGATGTCCTTTGCGGTGTACGCTGCTTCTGCCATCACTCGGATCTAGAGAAAATCAAACAAAAAGCCCTGCAAATGGACGCTATTGCGGGCCGGTGTAAGTGTATCAGAACGGGCTGTCGGACGACGGCCTCGAGAGGCCGAGCGCAGCTGCCCGTGCGACCCGCTCACGGAGAGTGTCGTCGTCGATTCCGGCGGTCAGATCGTGGGCGGTTTGCAGGGCCTTCGGAGTGGGCTTCACCCCCTCTCCCGGTGTCTGGAGGGCGAGCTCGCCCGCCGGCTCGGGCAGGTGACCGACCGCGAATCGCAACACCTTCGGCGCACCCTCGCCGAGCAGCTCGCGTAGCCGGTCGAGGATGGTCGGGGCCAGCTGGGCGAGCTCGAACGCCCAGGCTGACGACGAGGTGTTGACGTGCAGCGTGCGGTCGCGGGCGATCCGCGCCGGCCAGGCATTGTCCGCGACCATCTGCCCGACCGCCTCCGGCCA
This sequence comes from uncultured Actinomycetes bacterium, assembly GCA_963836685.1. Taxonomy (GTDB): domain Bacteria; phylum Actinomycetota; class Thermoleophilia; order Gaiellales; family Gaiellaceae; genus DATBLE01. The sequence goes on along the minus strand of CAWIKS010000024.1, from coordinate 20,492 downwards.
GGCGGCCAGGACCTCCGGCATGCCGCCCTGCGGACCGAAGCGGGAGAGCTCCTTCCGGATCTCCCGCTCTAGCCGCTCCACTGCACCTCCCCCGGAGAGACGCGAAGCAGCAATGCCGGCTCGCCCGGCAGCGCGTCCGCGGTCGTGGCCGTGATCAGGGTCTGGCCCCGGCCGCGTACCTGGTCGAGCAGCACCCTGCGACGCTCGGGATCGAGCTCCGAGAGAACGTCGTCGAGCAGGAGCAGCGGCGGGTCGCCTCGGCGTTCCTCGAGCAGCGATGCCTCTGCGAGCAGAAGCGCCAGCACGGCCGTGCGCTGCTCGCCCTGCGAGCCGAAGGCGCGGAGGTCGCGGGCGCCGGCGGCGATCGAGACGTCGTGTAGGTGCGGGCCGAGGCCCGTGGTTCCTCGCTCGAGGTCACGCTCCAACCGGGCCTCGAGAGCCTCCGCGGTGGGCGGATCGCCCTCGTACACGAGCCGCGCACCGGCGACTCCGAGCTCGCCGGCGCTGCGACGGAACACCGGGTCGAGCGCCGCAACCGTCTGGGTGCGCGCCTCGACCAGCTCTGCCCCCAGTGCGGCGACCTGCGCCGTCCATGGCCCCAGCGAGTCCCGCACGCCGCGTTTCAGCGCCGCGTTCCGCTGTGCGAGCGCTGCCGAGTATCCCGCCGGCAGACCGGCCCGGGACGGAAAGAGGCGACCGAGCGCTCGATCGAAGTAGGCGCGGCGCGCGGCCGGCCCGCCCTTGACGATCGCGAGCCGGTCGGGCGTGAAGACGAGGGTGGCCGTCTCGCTGCGGAGCTGCTCGGCCGCCCGCAATCTCGCACCGTTCAGCTCTGCACGCTTGCCCTCGGCGGCGCTGAGCGCGACGGTGATCTCCAGCCTGGCCTGATCTCGGATTCCGTCCAGCCGGATCCGCGCAACCCCTTCGCCGAAGCGGATGAGCTCGGCGTCCGAGCGGGTGCGCGGAGAGAACCCCTGCGTCCCGACGTGCAGCGACTCGAGCAGATTCGTCTTTCCCGCTCCGTTCGGCCCGACGGCGAGGACGAGCCCCGGCCGGAGCGCGAGCTCCAGGCGCGCATAGGAGCGGAAGTTCGCCAGGGAGACCGTGGTGACGATCAGCCGGCCAGGCGGATCGGCATGATCAGGTACCAGAAGTCGTCGCCCGGCCCCTGGATCAACCCGGGCCGCAGGGGGTCGATCAGCCGCAGCCGGAGCTCGTCGCCGGCCGTCGACTCGATCCCGTCCCTGAGGAAGTCCGCGTTGAATCCGATCTCCAGCGGTTCCCCTTCGAACCGCACGGGCAAGGTCTCGCGCGCCTCGCCGACGTCCTGCGTCTGCGTCCAGACAGTCACCTCGCCATCGGCGAACCGCAGGCGGAGCGGCGAGTTGCGATGGGCCATCACCGACGTCCGGCGTACCACCTCGAGCAATTCCTCGCGCGGAAGTGTCACCTCGTGCGTGAACTCCTTGGGCCGAAGCTCGTCGAACTTCGGAAACTGCCCCTCGATCCGCCGTGTGGTCAACCAGGTGCCGTCGATCCCGAAGACGACCTGGTTCTCCTGCACACCGAGCTCGAGCGTGCTGCCGGCGACGACGAGCCGCCTCAGCTCCTCCAGCGCTCGTGCAGGCACGATCGCCTCCAATTCCGGTACGGGGCCCTCGACCGGCGTCTCGCGGTAGGAGAGCCGGTACGAGTCCGTGGCCGCCATGACCAGCTTCCCGTCGCCGAAGCGGACGAGGATCCCCGTCAGTACCGGCCGCGCCTCGTCGCGCGATACCGCGCGGCTGACGGACGCCAGTGTCTCCAGCACGACGTCCGCGTCGACCGTGGAGGTCGGAGCGTTCTCCGTGTCGGGCAGCCGCGGAAAGTCCTCGGCGCCGTACGTGTTCAAACGGTACTCCGCCGGTCCGCAGCGAACGTGGAGGACGTTCTCGTCCTCGCGGTACTCGATCGTCACGTCGCTCTCGGGAAGCAGACGCGAGAGGTCGACCAGCAGCCGGCCGGGTACGACGACTGCACCGTCGCCTTCTGCCTGCGCGTCGAGGAAGGTTCGGATGGAGAGCTCCATGTCGGTCGCCGCGAGCTCGACCCGTCCGGCGGCCACGCGAACCAGGATCCCTCCGAGGATCTGCACGGCCGTACGGGCAGAGACACCGCGGCCGACGACGGCGAGCTTCTGGGCGAGCTCCTCACGCGAGCAGACGATCTTCAGCTGGGCTCCGATCACGGTTTCTGTTTGGTTCATTTAAACCTCTCGTCGTAGTACGTAGGCAGTGTGAACCGTGTGGGAGACGGTGTTGAACGGCGTGGTTGAGCACGAACCGGCTGTGGATGCGGGTGGGGAAGGAGCGCGGTTCTCCACCGGCGGACAGGGGTACTCGCGGTCGTCCACAGTTTCATCGCAGTTGTTTGATGCGTGCGGTCAGCTCTTGCACAAGGTTGTACACAGAGCGGTCGGCCCGGATCATGTTGCCGATCTTCTTGTTCGCGTGAAGCACGGTGGTGTGGTCGCGCTCACCGAAGTGCTTTCCGATCTTCGGCAACGACGAGTCGGTCAGCTCGCGTGAGAGGTACATGGCGACCTGGCGCGGGTACACGATGTTCTGTGACCGCTTGTGGCTGCAGAGCTCGTCGAGCGACATGCTGAACCGCTCGCAGACGACCTCCTGGATGCGCTCGATCGACACCTGCGCGACCTCACCCTGCGGGAACACGTCCTTGAGCACGTCCTGGGCGAGCTCGGCCGTCATCGGCCGGCCGGTCAGCGATGCGAACGCGACCACGCGTGTGAGCGCACCCTCGAGCTCGCGAATGTTGGTCGAGATCCGGCCGGCGATGAACGTGAGCAGCTGGGCGTCGGCGACGTGGATCCCGTCCGTCTTCACCTTCTTCCGGAGGATCGCGATCCGTGTCTCGAGATCCGGCGGCTGGATGTCCGTGATCAGGCCCCATTCGAACCGGGACCGGAGCCGCGCCTCCAGCGTCGCGATCTCCTTGGGCGGCCGGTCGGACGAGAGCACGATCTGGCTACCCGATTCGTAGAGCGAGTTGAAGGTGTGGAAGAACTCCTCCTGGATCCGCTCCTTGCCCTCGAAGAACTGGACGTCGTCGATCAGCAGCACGTCGTAGTTGCGGTAGCGCTGCTTGAAGCCCTCGATCCGCTTGTCGCGCAGCGAGTTGATGAAGTCGTTCACGAACGACTCGCTCGTCACGTACCGGACCGACATGTTGCCCGGATGCTCCATTACGTACTGCGCGACCGCCTGGAGCAGGTGTGTCTTGCCGAGGCCGGTGCCGCCGTAGATGAACAGCGGGTTGTACGCCTGCGCCGGTGCCTCTGCGACCGCGAGCGCCGCCGCGTGCGCAAACCGGTTCGACGAGCCGATCACGAAGAGATCGAACGTGTACTTCGTGTTCAGGCCGGTCTCGCCGATCCGCTGCGTCGGGGCGCTCGCGGTATCGGGCGCGATCCCGACCTCGGCGATCGTCAGCTGGACGCGTCGCTCGTGGCCGGTGGCGTCGCGCACCGCGGCCCGGATCAGCTCGAGGAAGTGACCCTCGATCCACTCGCGCGTGAAATCGTTCGGGACGGCGAGGACGAACGAATCGTCCGTCAGTTCCATCCCCTGCACCTCGCCGAACCACGTTCGGTAGGTGGAGTCGTTCAGAGCCCCCTTGAGCCGACCGGCGACCTCGGTCCACAGGCTCTCTGCAGTCAGCTCAATTGGTTGCTCCACCCGCCCTGCCCCGGCTCCTCTGTCGACGACAGCGAGGGCCGAGCATAGCAACCTCTTGCGCGGCCGACAACGCCCGTTTCCGGCAATACGGGGTGGGTCAAAAACAGCCGTTTTGCAGGGCTTCCTCGTACTTCCACACGGCTCTCCACAGGTGTGGATAGAGTCCCTCGAACGGGGTACGAGGCGAGGTGAAAACCGACCCTGCGCACGGCCTTTCCCCGCCGCTTCTGTCCACATCGCCCCTGTGGAGAACCCGGGTCGGACAACCTCGTCTATACTGGCGATCCGCGGCTCGCCCGGCCGCCCTTTTCTTGTCCCGGAGAGCCTGTGAAGCGGACCTATCAGCCAAACGTGAGACGGCGGAAGCGCAAGCACGGCTTCCGAGCTCGCATGTCGACTCGCGCCGGCCGTTTGATCCTGCAGCGCCGCCGCGCCAAGGGCCGCAAGCGGCTCTCCGCCTGACGGGTCCTCGGCCCGGGACGGGGCATCGTGCAACGCCGTAACCGTCTCTCCCGCTCCCGGGACTTCGACGCCGTCTACCGCCACGGCCGGTCGGTCTCGACCCGCTTCCTCGTCCTGTACTGGTTTCCGCGCGACGACGAGGACGAGCCGCGGCTCGGAATCGCGGTACCGAAGGGGGCCGGCTCGGCCGTGGAGCGGAATCGGGTCAAGCGCCGGCTCAGGGAGGCGTGGCGCGAGCGGCTCTCGAAGGTGCCGCGTGGCCGGGACTACGTGTTGATCGCGAGGCCCGCACTCGGCGAGACGCTCGAGGCCCGAGACGCGTCCTGGCTGGGCGACCGCGTCGACGAGGTGCTCGGCAAGGCGGCGGCGTGAGATACGCCGGGTTGATCCTGCGCGCGTTCTTTCCCTCGCCGGGAGTCGCCGGGGCCCCGACCTGCAAGTACCACCCTTCGTGCTCGCAGTACTCGTCGCTCGCCTACCGCGAGTTCGGGCTCGTCCGCGGGACGATGAAGACCGCGTGGCGGCTCCTGCGCTGCAACCCGTGGAGCCGCGGAGGCGTCGACTATCCGGGGAGCCTGCGGCCGTGATCGTCGCTCGCGTCCCCATTCTCAGCCAGCTCGAGAATGCGCTGGCGTGGCTGCTCCAGCACCTGCACGACTCGGTCGGCCTCTCCTGGGGCTGGTCGATCATCGCGCTGACCGTGATCGTCCGGGTCGCGCTGGTGCCGCTGATGGTCCGCCAGATCCATTCGATGCAGGCGATGCAGCGCCACATGCCGGAGATGAAGGCGATCCAGACCAAGTACAAGGGCGACCGCCAGCGCCTGAACGAGGAGCTGATGAAGTTCTACCGGGAGAACAACATCAACCCGGCCGCCTCGTGTCTGCCCCTCCTGTTCCAGTTTCCGATCTTCATCGCCCTCTACTACGTGCTGCGCCACTTCACGAAGCACGTCACTGCGACCCCGCACGAGCTCGGCTGGCTGATCGTCCCGAACATCACCCACAAGATCACCTCGCACTGGTCGGGCTACGTCCTGCTGCTCGTCTACGTCGTCAGCCAGGTCCTGTCGGGCTACTTCGCGTCCACCTCGGCGCAGCGAAGCCAGCGGATCCTGCTGATGGTGCTGCCCGTCTTCTTCGTTCCGGTGATCACGCGCTTCCCGGTCGGTCTGCTCATGTACTGGGTGACGACGAACCTGTGGACGGTCGGTCAGGGGATCATCACCAGGCGGATGACCCCGAAGCCGGCTCCGCCCCAGAAGCGAAGCTCGCGCACACCGCCCAAGGACGGCGGCTCCCGCGCAGACCGAGTCGACCGCGCAGAAGCCGTCGGCCGCTCCGGCAACGCCCGGTCCGCCGCGACGGGTGAAGCGAAAGAAGAAGCGGACGCGGCGATGAGCGAGGCCTTGCGGGTCGAGACCACCGGGGAGACGGTCGGGGAGGCGAAGTGGCACGCGTTGCGCGAGCTCGAGCAGCAGGCGCCGGGGCTCGACAAGGCGGCCGTCCGGTTCGAGGTCCTGTCGGAAGGCGAGCGTGGCCTCCTCGGCGTCGGCTACGCGCCGGCGCGGGTGGTGGCGACGGTCGAGGCCTCCTCCGTACCCGCGGAAGCCCCCGCCGCCCCCGCTGCCGACGACTCCGACCTCGCCGCCGCCCTCCGCGACCTGCTCGAGCGGATCACTGCCGAGCTCGGCGTGCGCTGCCGCGTCGAGGTGGCCGAGGACGACGAAGCCGTGACGGGGTCGTTGGTCGGCGACGATCTCGGGCTCCTGATCGGCCGCCACGGCCAGACGATCGACGCGATCCAGTACCTCGCGAACGTGATCGCGTGGCGCGCGTACGGGGACGATCGCAAGAACGTGGTCGTGGACGCCGCCGGCTACCGGGAGCGGCGCCGGGCAACGCTCGAGTCGCTCGCCCTGCGCAGCGCCGATCGGGCGAAGGCGAGCGGGGAGCCCGTCGAGCTCGAGCCGATGACGTCGGTCGAACGGCGGATCGTCCACGTGTGTCTGAAGGAGCTTCCGGGCGTGAGCACGCGCAGCGAGGGCGAGGAGCCCTATCGCTACGTCGTCGTCGATCCCGACTGACCCCCGTCTCGGGCGGTGGCTCGAGCGGTTGATCCAGACGCCGGGGATGACCGCCGTCCGTGACCCGGTGGAAGCTCGACGCGTCCATCTCGAGCAGAGCCTCGTGGCGGTGCCGCCGGTCGAGCGGTATCCCGGCCCGATCGTCGACGTCGGGTCGGGCGGCGGCGCTCCCGGGCTTCCGATCGCCGCCGCGCTGCCGGACCGCGAGGTCGTGCTGCTCGAGGCGAGCCGCCGCAAGTGCGGCTTTCTCGAGACGGTCTCGGTCGAGTTCCGGAACGTGCGGGTCGTGTGCGGCCGGGCGGAAGAGCAGGCGGCCGACGCGTTCGGTGTCGCGGTCGCGAAAGCGCTGGCGCCGCCGCCCGTCGCGCTCGAGTGGTGCCTCCCGCTGGTCGCGATCGGCGGAGCGGCGATCCTCTTCGTCGGGCCGGGCGCGGACGCGCAGGTCGCGCGCCGTGTCGCGACGCAGCTGGGCGGCGGCGAGCCGGAGCGGCTTCCCGGACTGCTCGTCGTCCCGAAGCTCGGCCCGACCCCGCCCGGCTTCCCCCGCCGGCCGGGGGTTGCCCGGAAGCGTCCGCTTGCCTAGGTAGTCTCGCTCCGTGGTGGGGCGCGTCTACGCGGTCGCGAACCAGAAGGGCGGGGTCGGAAAGACGACGACCGCGGTCAATCTCGCCGCCTGCCTGGCGGAGGCGGGCGAGCGGGCGCTGGTGGTCGACCTCGACCCGCAGGCGAACGCCACGTCGGGGCTCGGCGAGCAGGCGAACGGCACGTCGAGCTACGACCTCCTCGACGGCGCCCCCCTCGAGGAGCTGGCGCAGCCGACCCGGTTCCACAATCTCTGGCTCGTGCCCTCCAAGCCCGACCTCGCCGGCGCGGCGGTCGAGCTTGCCAGGCGGGAGGACGGCGAGCGGTTCCTCGCGGGCGCTCTCGAGGGAGCGGGTGAGGGCTACTCGTTCGTCTTCCTCGACTGCCCGCCGTCGCTCGGACCGCTGACGGTGAATGCGCTGGCGGCCGCCGACCGGGTGCTCGTGCCCGTGCAGGCCGAGTACTACGCGCTCGAGGGGCTCTCGCAGCTCCTGCGCTCGGTCGACATCATCAAGGCCCGGCTGAACCCGAGGCTCGGAATCGCCGGGATCCTGCTGACGATGGTCGATGGGCGGACGCGCCTCTCCGCCGACGTCGACGCAGAGCTGCGCCGCCACCTCGGTGACCTCGTCTTCAAGACCTCCGTGCCCCGGTCGGTGCGGCTCGCCGAGGCGCCGAGCCACGGCCTCCCTGCGATCGCCTACGACCGCCGCTCGGCCGGCGCAGAGGCGTACTGGAAGGTGGCGATGGAGCTTGTCGACCGTTCCTAGCTCAGGGCCCGGCCGGGAGGACCGGCCGTCCGCGTCGGCCAGGCGCGGCCTCGGGCGCGGCCTCGAGGTCCTGATGGGCGGCGCGCCCGACTCGGAGCTGGCGCAGCTGCCGGTGGAGCTGATCCACCCCAACCCGCGCCAGCCGCGCACGCGCAGTGATCGGGAGGCGGGTCTCGGACTGGCCGACTCGGTGCGCGCCCAGGGCGTGATCCAGCCGGTCGTCGTCCGCCGCCGCGTCGCCGGCGGCTGGGAGCTGATCGCCGGCGAGCGCCGCTGGCGCGCGGCGCGCGAAGCCGGGCTGGCGACCGTACCCGCCCTCGTCCGGGAAGCGGACGACCGGGACTCGCTCCTGCTCGCGCTCGTCGAGAACGTCGCCCGCGAGCAGCTCTCGCCCGCCGAGGAGGCACGCGCCTACGCGCTGCTGATCGACGAGTTCGGCCTCTCCCTGGGCGAGGTGTCGGAGCGGGTCGGCCGCTCGAAGCCGTCCGTCTCGAACCGGATGCGGCTGCTCGAGCTGCCCGAGGACGTGCTCGCGCTGCTCGAGCGCGGCGAGCTCAGCGAAGGGCATGCCCGGGCCGTCCTGGCGGTCCCGGACCAGGAGGGTCGCAGGCGGCTCGCGCGCGAGATCGTCAAGACGGGGATGTCGGTGCGGGCAGCCGAGCAGAAGGCGCGCTGGGCGGGTGCGAAGCGGAGGCCCAGGAGGGCGGGCGTCCAGGTCGACCCGGCGCTGGCAGAGCGGGTCCGCGCGGCTGCCGAGCGGCTGACCGGGCTCCCCACCCGCCTGGCCCGTGGCCGGCTCGAGGTCCTGTTCGCGGACGAGCACGAGCTGGCCGAGCTGGCGGAGGCGCTCGAGCGGTACGGACCGTGACGCGGGCGCGCTCGCTACAATCCGCCACCGCGGGCGATTAGCTCAGTCGGTTAGAGCGCCGCTCTGATAAGGCGGAGGTCCGTGGTTCGAATCCACGATCGCCCACCTCACTCGCGCCGCTTCCCGTCGACGAAGGCGGCGTGGACGGGAAAATCCTCCAGCCGCGCCGGTTCCGGAAGGCCGTGGCGCCTGCGCAGGGCCCGGAAGCTCTCGCCGGCGATGAACTCGTCGAAGACGTCCTTGGAGGGGCACGTGTCGACGAGGACGATGCCGTCGGAGGCTCGGAGGCACAGCTGCAGCCGCATGGTCGCCGCCGGTATCTCGGCGACCATCGCGTCGTAGCGTCGCAGGAGGTCCTCCGGATCGCCCGAGAACCGCCAGATCGAGGCGTGCATCAGATCCTCGCCCAGTGCGTCCGGACGTACGGACGGCGGAAGCCGAGGCGGGCGAAGGTCGCGTAGGCCGGCGTGTCCAGATCCGGCGACCGCGCCTCGATGTCGGCCAGGAAGCGCCGGGCGCCTGTGGAGATCTCGGTCACGCGCGTGGCACTGTGCAAGACCGTCCTGAAAGGAGCATGAAAGCCCCGCGAAGCTTTCGTGGAGGAGCTCGATCCGCTCGGGAGGGCTTGGCTAAGATCAGGTCGAGGCCCGGTCGATGCAGGAGATGCACATCTACGGCGTCAGCTTCGACATCGTCGGCAAGCAGCCGATCGTCTTGCTGAAGACCGCGGAGGGGAACAAGTTCCTTCCGATCTGGATCGGTCACCCCGAAGCGGCGGCGATCCTGATGAAGCTGCAGGGCGCGACCACGCCGCGGCCGATGACGCACGATCTCGTCACCGAGATGCTCGGTCAGCTCGAGGCGAAGGTGATCCGGATCACGGTCACGGAGCTTCGTGACAACACCTTCTTCGCGAGCATCACCATCCAGCAGGACGGGTCCGAGATCGAGGTCGACTCCCGCCCGTCCGACGCGATCGCGCTCGCCGTGCGCGCGGATGCCCCGATCTTCGCCGACGACCGCGTGATCGAGGAGTCGGCGATCGAGTTCGAGGGCGAAGAGGTGAACGAGGAGGAGATCGTCGACGAGTTCCGCAAGTTCCTCGACCAGGTCACGCCGGACGAGTTCGCGGTCGAGGACGACGAGGGGGAAGAGGCCTAACCGCCTTCTTCCTTCGCGACCTCCCGCTTGCTGAGGTCGAGGACGGCCGCGAACAACTCCCGGAGACCTTCCGCCGAGAGCGGTCCCCCGTTTGCCCGCATCAGGTACTGGAGCATCCACTCCTCCCGCTCCGGGTCGAGGAAGCCGAGGCCCCGTGACTCCTTGTAGGCCTTCACCTGCGCGACCAGCCGCAGGCGCCTGTTGACCGCGTCCACGATCGCGCGGTCGGTGTCCGAGATCTGCTCCCGGAACTGGCGGATGACCGGATCGTCGTTCTGGGGGGCGCTCATGGTCTGCCCTGCCACGATACGTACACGCGCTTGCCCGTCGCCGGGATCTCGATCAGGCGGTAGGGCGAGGTCAACTGCGCGTCCACCGGCTGCCCGAGGGACGGCGTCGTCTCGCGGGCCGACACCCGGATGTCCCCTCGCCGTTCCCGGACGCCGGCGATCTCGACGCCGTACCTCGTGCTGGAGCGCGGCCCGGCGGCGACCAGGATCAGCCGGCGGTGGGCGAAGTCGAAGCGCGGAACGCGAGGAGGGCGGCCCGGGAACGTCCGTGCCAGGTACCGGACGAGCTGCTCCCGTTTCCAGAACGAGCGGGTGACCGACCTCGGCCACAGCACCGGGCCGAGCCGGGAGGTGACGTCGACCCAGGCAACCGGCCGCGAGCCGCCCGCCTCGACGACCTGCGTCCAGACGACGCCTCCCGAGATCGCGAGCACGATCGCGGTGCAGAGCGCAACGGTGGCCCTACGAGTAGACGTAGACGGTTTCGCCGTACGGCTCGGACGAGAACAGCCGGTAGATCACGAAGTTCGGGACGCGCACGCAGCCGTGGGACGCGGGGTAGGGCGGGACCGACGGGTTCCCGTGAATCGCGTAGCCGCCGACGAAGTACATCGGGTCGAGCAGCACGCCCAGCGGGCTGGGGTCGTAGCCGACCACCTTGCGGTAGATCGCGAACCGGCCTTCCGGGGTGTGGTAGCCGGCGATCCCGGCGGTCGACACCGGCGAGATCAGCGCGATCTCCCCGTTGCGGACGAGGTAGAGGACCTGGTGCGTCTTGTCGATCTCGATGTGGCTCGCCGGCTCCGCGTAGCGAGGCCGGGGGATGCGCGGATTGTCGAGCCTGGTCCAGAACGTCGCATCGACCGAGCCGGTCCGTTCCAGCCCCTGCACCTTCTGGAAGGCGTAGACGCTCTGGACGAAGTCGTCGCCGAAGGTCGGGGACAGCGAGGGGACGACGTAGTGCAGCGCTCCGAGGCGCCGGGCGAGCTCCGTGACCGCTCCGCTCGTCGCCCCGACGCTCAGGTTCGGCGGGCGGAGCGTGGTCGTCAGCTCGCGTGCTCGCGGTTCGTAGCCGGGTCTCGGCACCGCGGTCACCCGAATGCGAAGCGTGCCGGTCTTCTGCGTGCCGAGGGAGATCCGGGCCCGACCCGGATAGCTCCGGTCGAACCCGACGCGTCCTGCGCGGATCACCTGGACCCGGACGCGGCCCGCTGCGGCGGGGTCGAGCGAGGCGACGAGGTGGAGAGACGCGCCCGCGACCCTGCTTCCGACCAGCCGCGCGTGCAGGCGCGGGCGGATGCGGACGGTCACCTCGGGCGAGGCCGCCCCGAGCCAGACCGCGCGGAACGGACCCGGGCTCGCGAGGTGCACCGGGATCACGAAGCTGCCGTCGCCGCGTACCCGGGCGGAGGCGACCAGCTTCGTGCCTCGCATGAGTCGTACTCGCGCATCCTTCGCCGGCGGGCTGAGCCGGCCGACGAAGTCGATCTTGTGCAGGTAGGTCGTCGCGCCCGGCGCCCTCAGGGTCAACGTGGGGCTCCCGGCCCCGGCGCCGGCCGGCCACGCGATCAGGAGGACGAGCACGAAGAACGCGCGGCGCACTGAGGCAAGCATAGACAGCGGCTAGGTCGTGACCGAGACGATCAGGGCGATGGCGTTGAACGCCGCGTGGACGACCATCCCCGGGTAGACGCTGTCGGTGCGCGACCGTAGGAGCGCGAGCCCCGCACCGAACACGATCAGGATCGGCAGGCCCTCGACCAGGCCGTGCGCGAGCCCGAAGGCGAGGCCCACCCAGAGGATCGCCGCCGACGAGCCGAGCGGTGCGAGCAGCGAGTAGCCGAGGCCCCGGAACGTCAGCTCCTCGATCGCCGGGGCGACCGCGACGAAGACGAAGAAGTTGACTGCGAACGGCGCCGCCCGACCTGCATCCCAGTGTTGAGGGGTCAGGCCCTGCTCGCGGCCGGGGTCGCTGTAGGCCGAGACGATTGCGCTGGTCGCGTACACCGCCGCGAAGACGAGGAGCGCCGTCGACAGGACGCGGCGATACGAAGCCGGCCGGCGAAGTGCCAGCAGCCCCCAGTCCGGGCGGGCGATCGCCAGGACGACCGCGAGGATGATCGCGTACTGGACGAGCCCGGAGGCCGCGGTCGAGTACTGGTAGGCGGCGTCCTTGGGCGGCTTGCCGCCCGCTGCCCGTGTCGCGTAACCGAGCAATGCGAGCACGGAGACGAGCGCGGTCCAGGCGGTCAGACGCCCCCGGTCGAGGGTGGCGCTCACGACCAGGCCTCGAACGCTGTCGCCAGCGGCGCCGGCGCGAACCGCATTCCGGCCGCGAGCGAGCCCTGCTCGTCCTCGGGCTCGTCGCCGACGTGCACCGCGCGGTCCGCCTCGACACGGAGGCGATCGAGGGCGAGCCGGAATACCGCCGGATCCGGCTTCGGCGCGCCCGCTTCCGCGGTGGTGACGATCGCGGTGAACGGGTCGGCGGCGCCGATCCGCTCGAGCAGCTCGGTGAGCCCGATGTCCCAGTTCGAGACGACGGCGAGCTCGAGCCCACGCCGGCGGAGGCTCGCCGCGGCCTCGAGCGCACCCGGCACCGGCTCCAGCACGATCGACGCCATGAACGCGTCCACGAACGACGCAGCCTCCACCTCGGCCTCGGCCGCCTCGAGGAACACGCGCGCGCACTCGAGCCGGAGCGCCGCGAGAGACTCGCGGTCGCGGCCTGCGGCCGCCCGCGGCCGGTAGTAGGCGACCTCGGCGGCGAAGGCGTGGCGCACCCGGTCGGGAGAGCGCTTCGCGCCGTGCTCCCGGAGGGCGCGTTCGAGGGCGGGCACGGGATCCGCGAGGGCGACCAGCGTTCCGAAACCGTCGACGGTGACGGCGTCGAGGTCAGCGAAACGCATTCGGATGGAGCAGGCGGGCGATCTCGGTCAGACCCTCGCCGATCTGCGGCCCCGGCCGGAGGAGATCCGCGTTCACGATCCTGAACCGGCCCTCGCGGACCGCACGCAGCTTCCGGGTCCTCGGGTTTCGGCGCAGGTCGGCGAGCGTGACCATCGCATCCGAGGTCGCGAGGTAGACGTCCGGGTCGAGCCGGAGCAGATCGGGCAGGGGCACCGGTCCCGCCTGCGTGCTCGATCCGGCGACGTTCGTGGCATGCGCCTCGCCGAGCAGGTGGCCGATCAGGGACTGGTCCGAGACGGTCGTGAAGAAGCCCGTGTCGACGAAGACGCTCACGCTCGCGGCGTTCCCGAGTCGTGCGGCCACTGCGCGCCGCTGCGCCTCGATCCGGCGGACGAGCGTGCGCGCCCGAATCGGCGTACCGGTGAGCAGGCCGAGCTGGGCGATCGCGTGCTCGACCTGGCGGATCGAGTCGCCCGCGACGCTGTAGACGTCGACGTGCGTGATCGCGATCGCCCTCGAGAGGTCACGGCTGTCGGTGTCGTCGGCGGCGACGATCAGGTCGGGGTGCGCGGAGCGGAGGGCGGCGAAGTCGATCCGAGCCTTGGGCACCCCCCCGACGATCCGGCCGCCCGCTCCCAGCCCGCGGACGATCGACTCGCTGGACGGGTCGAGCACCGCGATTCGCGTCGCGGGCCGGTTGACGACGAGCGTGCGGTCCCCGGCCTGGACGGTCACGGGGTAGAGGCGTGCGGTCGGCCCGGTCGGCTCCGAGCGCTCCCCGCAGGCGGTCGCTCCGACCAGGAGAGCCGCCGCCGCTGCGGCCAGGGTCAGGCGACCCATTGCCAGAGTGCCCACTGGGTGACGGCGACGCCGAGCATGATCGAGCTGACCACGAGGATCCCGGTGTGCACCCGAGGCCGGCCGCCGAGGGCGGCAAGCGCGAGGAAGCACGGGAAGAGGACGAGCCCGAACCGGGGCATCGACAGCAGCGGCCACCGCTCGCTCGGCACGCTCAGGGGGATCGCGAGGCTGATCGCGCAGAACAACCCGTAGGGGGCGCCGAACCGCCGCCACGCGATCACGGTCAACACGACGAAGAGGACGAGAAAGGCGAGCGTCTCGAGGTTGACGGCGGCGACGCGCATCGGATCGGTGTCCCGTACGGGGCTCCAGTAGAAGTGAGTATGCGAGCCGGAGGCGAGCTGGCGGACTCCCGCCCAGCCGGCCCGCAGGCCGTCCCAGATCCCGCCGAACGGTCCCGCGGCCGACGCGTGCCGGTTCCAGAAGCCCTGTGCCTTCGTAAAGGCGAGCGCGTCGCCGCGGGCGAGCCCGAGGTAGAGCGGGTACGCGGCGAAGATCGCCGGAGCGACGGCGAGGCTCGTCAGTGCACGCCACCGCTCGGGACGGCGCCAGGCCATCACCGCGAGCGCGGGCAGCAGCGCGACCCCCGAGATTCTCGTCAGCACGGCCAGCCCGGTCGCGACCCCGGCGGCCGGCCACCGGCGCCGCTCGCCGAGCACGAAGGCCGCGAGCGCCAGCGCCAGGAACAGCGACTCGCTGTAGACGGCCTGGAGAAAGAGGCTCATCGGGAACACGGCCAGATAGAGCACGGCCCGCCTCGCGCCCTCGGCGCCGAGCCGGTCCTCGGCCAGCCGGTACAGGAGCAGAAACGACATCAGGGTCGCGGCGAGCGAGACGAGGATGCCCGCGAGCACGTAGTGCCCGCCGAGCATCCGGCCGAGCCCGGCGAGGGTGAGCGGATAGAGCGGGTAGAACGCGGCCGCGGCTCCGGACGCCGCTCCGTAGCCGTGCTCGGCGATCCGGAGGAACCAGACGCTGTCCCACCGGGCCCAGACGTCCGTCACCCAGCCGAGATCGTGGGTCAGCCGGGGGTCGTCCCAGCGGTCGGCCCGCGGGTGCCGGTTGGGCTCGAAGACGAGCCAGGCGAAGAGCGCCGCCGCCCAGATCGCAGCGCGGCTCCAGGCGAACAGGCTGAACGCCGGCCCCCTCGCCGACGGGACCCGCAGCTCCGTGAGACGTGTGCGGGGTTCTCGAACCCGTTGACCGGCGCCCACAAGGGCTCGATCATACTTCGGTGCCGCGGCGAGGCTTCACCCCCGAGGAGGCGAACGCGCTCCTGTCGGACGTCCGGCCGCTGGTCGAGCACATGGTCGCCGCGAAGCGGGCGCTGGACGAAGCCCAGGAGCGGCGGGACGAGGTGTCGCGCAGCATCGCCGGAAACGGCGGTGGGATCCCGCCCCAGCGGCTGGCGCAGCTCCTGGAGGAGGTGGAGAGGCAGGCGGCGGTCCTGGCGGGAATCCTGGAGGAGATCCACGAGCTCGGCGTGCTCGTCAAGGACCTGGATTCCGGGCTCGTCGACTTCCCGTCGGTGCGGGACGGCCGGGAGGTGCTCCTCTGCTGGCGGCTGGGTGAGGAGGAGGTCGCGTACTGGCACGGGCCGGAGGACGGTTTCGCGGGCCGGCAGCCGCTCTGAGGAGTACCGGACGCTGACGTCGAATAGGAGGCCGAGATGCCGTACTGGCAACGATTCACGGTGCTCGGCGCAGTGGTGCTGGCGAGCTTCGTCCTCGCGAGGCTGATCGACGTGCGGATGCGCCGTGGCCACCTCGCCGCCGGGACGGTCACCCGGTACCGCGTGCTCCGGCGCAGCATCATCAGCCTGATCGTCTTCGTGTCTGTGCTCTCGGGGCTGCTCGTGATTCCCGAGGTGCGGGCGGTGGCGGGTGCGCTGCTCGCCTCCGGAGCGGTGATCGGGCTGATCTTCGGCTTTGCTGCGCAGCGCCCGCTGGCCAACTTCGCCGCCGGGATCCTGATCGCGTTCACGCAGCCGCTCCGCCTCGGCGACCGGATCGACGTGGACGGAGTCGAGGGGACGGTCGAGGAGATCTGGCTGACGCACACCTTCGTCCGTGTCGACGACGACACCAGGCTCGTCGTTCCGAACGAGAAACTGGCCTCCGATACCATTCGCAACGCGACCATCGTCGACCGCACGCAACGAGCGGAGATCACGGTTCAGGTTCCATTGAGCAGCGACCTCGAGGACGTCGTCAACCTGCTCAGGGCGGAGTGCGCCGCTGAGCCCGACGTGGAGGTGTTCGTCAAGGCCCTGGAGGCGAACGCGATCGTGACGTTGCGCGCCCGCGCCGCCGACCCCGCCGAGGCCGAGCTGCTCGAGCACGAGTTGCGCCTGCGCGCCCACGGAACGCTGCGGGCCGCCGGGATCTTTCCGTGAGCCGGCGACGGGACACGCGACTCGACGACCTGCCGAACGGTGCCCGGCGGCGCCGGCTGCGTGTGCGCGGCCGCCGTCACGGCCGCCGGAACGCGGCCCTGGTCGTCATCGTCGTCCTCTTCGGGATCCCGCTCGTGCTGGTGCTCACCGGCCTGGGAGCGTTCTCCGCGTTCAAGGACAGCTGCTCGCTCACGTCGCTCAGGCCGATCTCGATCGGCCAGAACTCGTTCGTCTACGCCGCGGACGGCTCGCTCCTGGGGTCGATTCCGGCGGAGCGCAACCGCCAGCCGGTGCCGCTCTCGCGGATCAGCCCGTCGATGGCGAAGGCGGTGATCGCGACCGAGGACCGCCGCTTCTACGAGCACGGCGGCGTCGACGTCCGTGGCATCCTGCGCGCCGGTTGGCGGGATCTGACCAAGGGACGCGTGGTCGAGGGCGGCTCGACGATCGAGCAGCAGCTCGTCCGCAATCTCTACGTCTCCCACGAGCGGACGCTGACGCGGAAGATCAGGGAGGCGTGCCTGGCGGTCAAGCTCGAGAAGCACTGGTCGAAGGACCGGATCCTGACCGCGTGGATGAACCAGGTCTACTTCGGCAACCACGCCTACGGGGTCGAGGCGGCCGCGCAGTCGTACTTCTCCGAGCCGGCGAAGGACCTGACGTTGATGCAGGCGGCCCTGCTCGCCGGGCTCCCCCAGGCGCCGTCGCTCTACGACCCGATTCTCCATCCGGACGACGCCCTGGCGCGGCGCGCCGAGGTGCTGAAGGCGCTCTACGACAGCGGCGACCTGTCGCTCGACCGCTACCAGCGCGCCCTCCGCGACCGGAGTCTGCACCTGAAGCCGGGGCGGCTCTACACGGAGATCCGGGAGCCGTACTTCTTCAGCTACGTCCGCGACCAGCTGATCGCGAAGTACGGCGCCGCGACCGTCCAGTCGGGCGGTCTCCGCGTTTACACGACGATCGATCCCGCGTTCCAGCGGGCCGCGCGGGAGGCGATCCGGGAGACGCTCTACCTGAAGGACGACCCGGCCGCGGCGGTCGTCTCGATCAACCCGGCGAACGGGGCGATCCGGGCGATGACCGCCGTCTACCCGGGCCGGACGAAGAACCAGTTCAACCTCGTCGCCCAGGCCCGCCGCCAGGCGGGCTCCACGTTCAAGGCCTTCGTCCTGACCGAGGCGGTCGACCAGGGGATCAACCCGGCGACGGCGACCTACGTCTCCGCCCCCTTCTACTACCAGCCGGATCCCAACGTCCCGGCCTGGAACGTGTCCACGTACAGCCATACGTACTCAGGCCTGATCTCCGTCCAGCAGGCGACGCTCCAGTCGGACAACACCGTCTACGCGCAGCTCACCCTTGACGTCGGCCCCCAGAACGTCGCCGACATGGCCCATAAGCTCGGCGTGCAGAGCCCGCTCGAGCCGGTTCCGTCGATCGGCCTGGGCTCGAACGCGGTCTCCCCGCTCGACATGGCCTCGGCGTACGCAACCCTCGCGGCCGGCGGGATCTACTCGCAACCGATGGCGATCCGCCGGGTCGTCCTCGCCACCGGCAAGGAGGACGATCAGGCCGGCTGGGGCCGGCCGGTGCGCAGGCGCGTGATCTCCGACGGGGTCGCCTACACGGTGACGAAGATCCTCGAGCAGAACGTCCAGTACGGCACCGGTACCCGCGCCAACTTCGGCCGCCCGGCTGCGGGCAAGACGGGGACGACCGACGACCACGCCGACGCCTGGTTCTGCGGGTACCTGCCGAACCTCGAGGCGACGGTCTGGGTCGGCTATCCGCAGGCTGAGATCCCGATGGAGAACG
This sequence comes from uncultured Actinomycetes bacterium, assembly GCA_963836685.1. GTDB lineage: Bacteria > Actinomycetota > Thermoleophilia > Gaiellales > Gaiellaceae > DATBLE01. The sequence goes on along the minus strand of CAWIKS010000024.1, from coordinate 2,552 downwards.
TGCACGGCATCGCCGTCGCCGGCGGCAGCTTCCCGGCCGAGATCTGGCGTCTGTTCGTGGAGAAGGCGGTGCGCTACTCGCCGCCGCAGGACTTCCAGCTGCCCCGAACCTATCCCACCTGGAAGTACTTCCAGCGCGGGAGGTACGCGATCCAGTACGTGTCCACGGACACGACGAGCTCGACCACGACCGGCGCGAAGTCGACCACGGCACCGGCCACGACGACCGCGGAGGCGACGACCGAGACGGTCACCATTCCGGTTCGGACCGAACCGGTCACGACCGCGCCGGCGACGACCGCTCCGCCGCCGCCGGTGACGACCGCTCCGCCGGTAGCGACCACCGAGCCCCCGCCGACGACGGAGCCGGCGCCGATCGAGCCGGCGACGACCGGCACCGTGCAGACCTCGCCGTAGCCCTGGCGAATCCGCCGCGCGCGCCGAAGGAGAGAGCCCGGGGGGGAGCCCGGGGTTCCTCGTCGATCGCCCTGCGTGCGACCGTGCTGGCCACGCCCGTGCTGCTCGGCGCGCTCGCCGTTCCGAGCGGGGGCCTCTTCCGCGGCGCGAAGTTCCGCGACCTCCACCTCTACCGGCAGTACGGTGACGCGCTGCTGAACGGACGGCTCCCGTACCGCGACGTCTTCGTCGAGTACCCGCCGGGCGCGATCCCGCTGTTCGCGGCGCCGTCGCTTGCGCCGGGCGGAGCGTACGACGCGCTCTTCAAGGCGCTGATGACGCTCTGCTGCGTCGCCGCGATCTTCTGCGTCACGTTCGTGCTCGCGCACGAGGGCGCCGGGCGCCTCCAGGTCGGCGCCGCAGCCGCGTTCCTCGCGCTGGTTCCGATCGCTCTGGGCCCGGTGTCGCTGAACACCTACGACATGTGGCCCGCTGCGCTCACCACCGGGGCGGTCGCCGCCCTCGTCACCGGCCGCGGGCGGTTGGCGCTCGGCCTGCTCGGGTGCGCGGCTGCGGCCAAGCTCTACGCGGCGCTGCTCGCTCCGATCGCCGTGGTCTGGCTCTGGAGGCAAAGAGGAACCCGTGCCGCCACCGGCGCACTCGCCGTATTCGCCGCCGCCGCCGCGATCCTCGTCGTGCCGTGGGTCGCGCTCTCGCCCGGGGGCGTGTGGGACAGCGTCCACTCGCAGGTCGGCCGCGGGCTGCACACCGAGAGCCTGGGAGCGAGCGTCCTCCTCGCCGCCGACCGACTCGGCCTCTACGACGCGACCGTCGTGCAGACGGCGCCCGCCGTCTCCAGGGACCTGGCGGGGGCGCTGCCGCGCGCGCTCGCCGCGGCCGGCGCCGCCCTGGCGATCCTCGCCGCCCTCCTCCCCGCGCTCGCCGTCCTCCGGCGCCGCGTCGATCCGGGCCTCCTGTTCGCCGCGGGCGTCTCCGGCTTCCTCGCGTTCACCAAGGTGCTCTCACCGCAGTACCTCGTCTGGCTGATCCCGCTCGTTCCCTTCGGCGGCCCCGGCGCGGCGGCGCTCCTCGTGATCGCGCTGGCGCTCGCCCAGAGCTGGTATTTCCACTACCACGACCTGTGGGCGGTCGGCCCCCAGGTCTGGACCCTGCTCGCCCGGAATCTCGTGCTCGTCGCGCTCTACGCGCTTCTCCTCTGGAAGACGAGCACGCCGTCCCGCTCGAAGACGAGCCGCCAGTGGGGGCTGCGGCGCAGCCGGACGAGCGCGGCGGCAGACGGCAGCGGCGCAACGCGGTCGGCATAGCTGGAGCGAGTCTCGTCGACGGCGACCCAGGTCGCGTCGGCCAGGTTGGGCAGCGAGAGCACACGCCGGCGGGCGGAGAGGTGCGCTCCGAGAACGTTCGTGGCGCTGACGACCACGTGTGCCGGGACGAGCGCGACCGCGCGATCGGAGATCCGGTCGTGGGCGGTGACCCGCCAGTCGGACTTCTGGTAGTCCTCCCCACCGGGAACGGTGCCCCAGAGGGGTATCGCTCCCAGCTTCCAGTTCGCCGCGACGGCGACTGCGACCGCGGCGGCGGCGATCGCCCCGGCCCGCGCCGGAAACCGCCGGGCGAGCGCGGCCGCGCCGAGCACCGACCCGACCACGAGCGGCGGGATCGTACCGGCCGTGTAGTGGAAGTGGATCGAGGTCTGCGTCGGCGTCGCCGAGAGAACGTTCAGAGCGAGCTCCGGAAGGGCGGCGACGAGGACGACCGGAGCGAATGCGACCAGCAGCCCGAGCGGCAGCACCAGGTGGAGGAGGTAGCGGATGTCACCGCCCTGGAAGGCCTGCTCGACGATCCGCCACGGTCTCGTCACCACGGTCTTCGCGATCCCGCCGGCCGAGCCTCCGATCGCGTCGTAGCGCCCGTAGAAGGCCGAATCGGCGCCGGCGTTGAAGTGCGGGATCACCACCGCGACCGCGACCGCGGAGACGAGCAGGCCGGCGCCGGCGATCGCCGTGCCTGCCCGCCGGTTCCGCCGCAGCGCGTACCAGATGCCGAACCCGGCGACGACGAGACCGATCTCCTCCTTCGTGGTCATCGCCAGCCCGGCGAAGAGCGCGAAGGGCACGAACCGGCTCTCGTCCAGGT
>CAWIKS010000023.1:0-112669 GCA_963836685.1 uncultured Actinomycetes bacterium | reverse complement strand
CTGAGCCCGCGAGGAGGCCAGGGACGGCACGCGCACTCGTCACGCTCGAGCGGCCGGTTCCGATCACGCACGGCCTGTGTGGGTTCGGGGCCCAGTTCGACTGCGGGCTCTTCACCGAGCGTGGCCAGCCGGGGGGCTGCACCCCGGCTCAGCGGGATGCGCTGAAGCAGGCGATCACCAGGCTGAAGCCGGGTCACAGCCGCATCTTCGTCACCCACGAGGTGCTCGACCCGACCGAGCAGGGGCAGGCGGAGCGGGATGCCCTGTTGCGGACGATCGAGCTGGCACAGGGCACCGGCGCGAACGTCAACCTGACCTGGTGGCAGGGGCCGTACTTCGCGGGTGTCCCGCCGGAGATCCGGCCGTGCCGGAAACGCGCGCACGGCGAGTTCACGGGCGCGGAGCGGATGGCCGGCTTTGCCGGCGTGATCGAGGAGGCGCGGCGGGCGGGCCTGGACTGCGTCACGCACGTGACGATCCAGAACGAGGTCAACTACCACGACATCGGGCTGAGCTGCGACGTCGCCGAGTCCCAGGGCGTCTACAGGCGGCTGTACACGCTGCTCGACGACGAGCTGAGCGCGCGCCCCGATCCGCTCGGCCGCGAGGAGAGCCTGCGCGCCACCGTGGACTTCGTCGGAGGCGACCTGGTCGACCGCGGGATGGCGGGGGTCGAGAGCACCGACCAGGGGGACTGGCTCGCGTACATGCAGCGAGAGATGAGCGCGCCGCTCCTCGACGGCTACTCGATCCACGTCTACTTCTGCCCCGGCGACTTCGCCAAGGTCGACAGGCGGATGAACGGGCTGCGGGCCCAGCTCGAGCAGCTGGAGATCTCCCTGCCGATCTACGTGACCGAGTACGGCGTGAGGGCGCCGACGGGGGACACCGAGCCCGGCAGCCTCGGCGGGCAGAACATCGAGGATACCGTCGAGGCGGGCTTCGAGCACGCCTGGTTCGACGCGCTGGCGCCGCAGTACGGTTGTGTCGGCTTCTCGAAGTGGGCGCTCTACCGGACCGACGGGCCGGAGCGGAAGTTCAAGGACTGGGGGATGATCCGTCCGCCGAAGACCGGCTTCGCGCCGGAGTCGCCGACGTACTTCGTCACGTGGTTGTTCAACCACCTGATCGACGCCGGCTGGAGCGCAGGCGGCCTCTGGCGAAGCAGAGACAGGCTCGCCCTCGTCAGCAGGTTCGAGGCGTCCGAGGGTGTGGATCACTCGCTCGTCGCGCTCAATCGCGGCCGCGTGGTTGAGCTCGAGGTGTCCGATTTGCAGCCGCGGTTCGACTACTTCAGCGCGATCTGGAACCGCCAGGGCGACCGAAAGCCGGGCTCGATCCACGGCCAGGGACGGGTTCGCTCCGATGGGAGCGGGAAGGCGGCGGTCGCGGTCCGCCGCCACGAACTGGTCGCGTTGTCGACCCGTCCGATCACCGGCTGAGCTCGGCGCGCGAGGAGGGCCGCTCGGCTAGGAGCGGGTCGCGAAGGTGACCGGGTGCCAGACCCCGACGTCCTTGAACCCGTTGCCGCCGATGTCGCCCCGCTTCCGGTCGAGGTAGAAGACGTAGAGGGGCGCGCCGCGGTAGGTGACCTGGATCTTGCCGTCTGGGCGCCTGACGGTTCCGAGGCCGGCGACACCCGTCGGCTTCTTCCCCTTCGAGACGGTCAGGGGTGTCCAGAAGGACAGGCAGGCCGAGTTCGTGCAGATGAACCGGCCGTGCCGCTCGACGCTGAGCGAGTAGAGGGACAGGCCCCGGCCGGTGACGAGGATCGTCTTGCCGATCGCAGCGTTGTGCGCCGTCGAGACCAGGCGCGTGGGACCTGTCGTGGCGGAGCCGAGCGCCCCAGCGGCGAAGACGGCGGCCGCGAGCCCCGCGAGCGCGGCCGCCGAGAAGAGCATTCCGATGCGCAGTCTCCCTGCCCTGTGCATGAGTACCTCCTTGGAGAGATCGGACTTGACCGGTGGTACGCGGAACATGGGGTTCGGGGATTCGCCCTTCATCGAGGCGTAACAATGGGTCTCCCGATCGCGCCGGCCGGGTCGGCCCGAAAGGACGAGCAACGATTGCAACGAACAAAAACCGGGTGACGTTCGAATCGCAGCACGGCCGGCTCCGTCGGGCCCTCGCCGCCCTCGGCGTCGCGCTCGTCGTCGTCCCGGGCGCGCTCGCGCAGCCGGCCGCTTCCTCTCCGCGCGCTCGAGCGTCTGCCGGTGCCGCGCCCGAGGCATGTGCGCCGGCGCGGTACCGGGTCCGCGCGGGGGACACCCTGTCCTCGATCGCGCGGCGGTTCCACACGAGCGTCGCGGCCCTGGCGAAGGCGAACTCGCTCGACCCGGACGGCGTCCTCCTTGCGGGAGCCGTGCTCCGGATCCCGACGGCCGGATGCGGGAAACGGACCGCCGCGCCGGCGCCCTCGGGAGGCGTGGACCAGTCGCTGGCCGCCTCGCTCGCCCGGGCGCTCGTGGTTCCGGGCGTTGCCCGTGCGCGCACCGGCGTGGTCGTCGTCGATCTCGACGCGGGCCGGGTGATCTTCGCGCTGCACCCGGAGCTGGCGCTCGAGCCGGCCTCGACCGAGAAGCTCCCGCTGGCGGTGACGGCGCTCCAGCGCCTCGGCCGAGGCTTCCGGACGCACACGGTCGTGCTCGGGCAGGGATCGCTTGTCGGATCGACCTGGCGGGGACAGCTCGTGCTGAAGGGGTACGGCGATCCGACGCTCTCGAGCGGAGGTCTCGCGGCTCTCGCCCGTGCGGTGCGCAACCACGGGATCAGCGCGGTCACCGGCGGCGTGATCGGGGACGAGTCCTACTTCGACAGCCTGCGCACGTGTCCGGGCTGGAAGCCGTCGTTCGCGAAGGCCGAGTCGCCGCTCCTCTCCGCGCTCGTGGTCGACCGGGGCGTCTTCGACGGCGCCGCCACCGACCAGCCTGCGCTCGCCGCCGCGACGATGTTCACGCGTGCACTCCAGAAGGCCGGCGTGGCGGTTCGCGGCCGGCCGACGATCGGCAGCGCGACGCGCACGGCGACCCAGATCGTCCGCCGGGCGTCGCCGCCTCTGGCAACGCTGCTTTCCGTCATGGACACCTGGAGCGACAACTTCATCGCCGAGATGCTGCTCAAGCAGGTGGGGGCGCAGCTCGGCGCGGGCGGCGGCACGGACGCGGGCGCCGCGGTCGTCAGGGCGACGCTGTCGGACGACGACGTGCCGCTGGCCGGCGTCCGTCTCGCCGACGGGTCGGGGCTCTCGAGCCTCAACCGGCTGACGGCGCGATCGCTGGTCGCGATGCTCGAGACCGTCTGGCACGAGCCGGACCTGCGTCCGCTGCTCGACACGTTCGCGGTCGCCGGCTCGACCGGGACGCTGCGCCACCGCCTGCTCGGCGTCCCGGGGCACGCGCTCGTCAGAGGCAAGACCGGCACCACCGACCATTCCTCGGCGCTGACCGGGTTCGTGGGATCGCGCTTCGCCTTCGCCGTCCTGAACAACGGCTCGCCGGTCAACTGGACCGCCGCTCACCTGCTCCAGGATCGGGTCGCGGAGACCCTGCTCGCCGCGGCGGGATAACTCCTAGCCGGCCCTCAGGCGCCCCTCAGCTTCGTCTCAGGTACGGCCGCGACCCTGGGGCGATGAACGCGAGGGAGCAGCTGGTGGACGTGGTCGTCCCGGTCTTCGACGAGGAGCGCACGCTCGTCCGGAACGTCGAGGCGCTGCTCCGCTACCTGGAGGCCGAGTTCCCGTGCCGGTACCGCGTGGTGATCGCCGACAACGCCAGCACGGACACAACGCCCGCGATCGGAGCCGAGCTCGCGCGGAAACACGACGAGGTGCGGTACCTTCGCCTCGAGCGCAAGGGACGGGGCCACGCGTTGAAGACGACCTGGCTGGAGAGCGACGCGAACGTCGTCTCCTACATGGACGTCGACCTCTCGACCAACCTCGAGAGCTTCCTCCCGCTGGTCGCCCCGCTGCTCACGGGACACAGCGAGGTCGCGATCGGGACGCGCCTCGGGCACAGCGCCCACATCCGCCGCCGGTTGAAGCGAGAGGTGCTCTCGCGTGCGTACAACCTGCTCATCCGTGCCGCCTTTCGCGCGGGGTTCTCGGACGCCCAGTGCGGATTCAAGGCCCTCCGCGTCGACGTCGCCCGGCGGCTGCTGCCGCTGGTCGAGGACGAGGGCTGGTTCTTCGACACCGAGCTCCTGCTGCTCGCGGAGCGGAACGGGCTGCGGATCTACGAGGTACCGGTCGACTGGATCGAGGATCTCGACTCCCGGGTCGACCTGGTTCCGACGATCGTCGGGGATCTCTCCGGGCTGTGGCGGATGCGGCGTGCCTTCTGGTACGGCCGCGGCCGCCTTCCGCTCGGCGACCCCGCGGTGGTTCGCTCGTGAGCGTCGAGGCGGTTCGGCTACATGCTTCGCCCCGGGCGGCCGCCCGCCGTCTGACCGCGCGCTGGCACCTGGGTGCGCTCGGCGGGATCCTCGCCGTCGCCGCGTTCCTCGACGTCTTCCGGCTCGACCGGAACGGCTACGCGAACGAGTACTACGCGGGCGCCGTTCGCAGCATGCTGGCGAGCTGGCACAACTTCCTCTTCGTGTCCTTCGACCCGGGCGGGCTCGTCTCCGTCGACAAGCCGCCGCTCGCGCTCTGGCTCGAGGCGGCGAGCGCGAAGGTGTTCGGCTTCTCGAGCTGGTCGATCCTGCTGCCCGAGGCGGTGGCCGGCGTCGCCGCCGTGTGGCTTCTCTACCTGCTCGTCGCGCGGTACTTCGGGCGGGTCGCCGGGCTGGTCGGGGCGCTCGCGCTCGCCGTCTCGCCCGTCTCCGTCTCCGTCAACCGGGACAACAACCCGGACGCGCTCCTCGCCCTGCTCCTGGTCGCGGCCGCCTACGTCGGCGCCAGGGCGGTGGAGTCGGGGCGGCTCCGGACGCTGCTCCTCACCGCCGCGCTCGTCGGGCTCGCCTTCAACACGAAGATGCTGGCGGCGATGGTCGTCGTGCCGGGACTGGCGCTCGCCTACGCGGCGTTCGCGCGCATCCCGTGGCGCCGGCGCCTCGCGTACCTCGCTCTCGCCGGGGTGGTCCTCGTCGCGGTCTCCGGTGCCTGGATCGCCGCCGTCGACCTCACCCCGGCGAGCCAACGTCCCTACGTCGGCAGCACGAGCGACAACAGCGCGCTCAGCCTCGCCTTCGACTACAACGGCCTCGGCCGGGTCACCGGCCAGACGGGCGGCACCTCGTTCGGCGGCGGGCTCGGGGGCGCCTTCTCCGGCACGCCGGGTGCGCTGCGCCTGCTCAACGACGCGCTCGGCGACCAGGGCGGCTGGCTGCTGCCGCTCGCGATCGTCGGTGGCCTGTCGGCTCTCGGAGCGGCGCTCCGGCGCCGCCGCCGCCGGGAGCTTGCGGCCCTGACGGTGGTCGGGGTCTGGTTCGCCGCCGCGGCGGTCGTCTTCAGCTTCTCGAGCGGGATCATCCACACGTACTACCTCTCGGCGCTCGCGCCCGCGACCTCCGCGCTCGTGGGGCTCGGGCTCGTGGCGCTCTGGCGCGACGCCCGCGGCCGCACGCTTCGGCTCGCCGTCCCGCTGGTCGCGCTGGGCCTCTCGGCCTGGCTCGAAGTCGCCCTCCTGCGCCGCTCCGGCTACCTGCCCTGGCTCCAGACGCTCGTGATCGCCGGCTGCGCGACGGCCGCGGTCGCCCTCGTCGCCGCGCGGATCCAGCGGCTGCCCGGCCGCCTCGTCAACGGGGCCGCGCTCGGGCTCGCGCTCCTCTCCCTGGTCGCGGCGCCCACGGCCTGGTCGGCGACGACGCTGACCGCCGCGGTGAACGGCGTGTTCCCCGGCGCCGGGCCCGACTTCGTCTCCGGTTTGACGGCGAACGGGAACGGCGGCGGCTTCCGCGGCACGCGCCCCTTCGGCCCGCCCCCGCGGGCCGGTTTCAGGGGCGGGCTGCCTCCGGGCGGGGGTGGGGCCGTCCGGTTGCCCGGGCTGAACGGCGGCGGCGGCAGCAGCACGCGGCCGCGGGTCTTCAGGGGCGGCGGCCCCGGCCTCGGCGGAGCCGACTCCTCCGAGATCGCCGCGGCACTGGCGTATGCGAAGGCACACGACCCGGGAACGCGCTGGACGCTGATCGTCTCCAGCGAGCAGGCGGCGGCCCCGTTCGTGATCAGGGGGGAGTCGGTGGCGGCGATGGGCGGCTTCACCGGTCGGGAGACGGTGCTGACGAGCTCGTACCTCTCGTCGCTCGTCCGCTCCGGCGAGGCGCGCTACTTCCTGCTCGGGGGCGGCGGGTTCGGCGGCTTCGCAGGAAACAACCAGGCGGTGAGCACGATCACCTCGGTCTGCACGCAGGTCACCCTCTCCGGCAGCTCGAGCGGAAGCCTCTATGACTGCGCCGGCAAGGCCGCGGCGATTGCAGCCGCCGGCTAGCCTCCCGGCGGCCGCACAGCTCGCGCGGTTCGCTGCGGTCGGCGTGACCAACACCGGGCTCAGCTTCCTGGTCTACACCGCGCTCGTCCTCGCGGGGACGCCGTACTGGGCGGCTGCGGCGATCGGGTTCGCGACCGGCGCCGTGAACGGCTACGTCTTCAACCGCCGGTGGACCTTCCGGGCCGCCGACTCGAACGGCGCCCGCGCCCGCTACCTCGCCGTCCAGCTCGCCGGCCTGGGGGCGACGACCGCGCTGCTCTCGCTGCTGGTCTCCGGCGCCGGGCTCGACCGGATCGGCGCATACGCCGTCACGCTCCCGACCGTGACCGCGGCGATGTTCCTCGCCAACCGCAGCTGGACCTTCGCCGCGATCTGACGCTAGGCTCGCTCGCCGCCGCGGACGGCGACGCCGAGCCGGTTCTGCGGCGGGGTGAGCGGGCACACCCAGCTCGGGTCGTAGGCGCACGAGGGGTTGTAGGAGAAGTTGAAGTCGAGCACGAGCCGGCCCTCCTCCTCGCCGAGGTCGGCTCCCTTGACCGTGTCGAGCAGGTAGCGCCCGCCGCCGTAGGTCTCGATGCCGCTCGTCGCGTCCGCGAGCGGGAGGAAGACACCGCCGCCGTAACCCTCGAGCCAGTAGAGCGCGAGCGACTGCGCGGCGCCGGCGAGCTCGAACCGAGCGGTGGCGAAGTGTCGGAAGAGGATCGGCTCCTCGCCGCTCGAACCGATCGCGCGCCGCTCGCCGTCGGCGGGCTCGGCCTCGGCGAGGACGCGCAGGGTCGGGTCGTACTCGAAGTAGGGGAGCCCTGCGAAGGTGGCGCGCCCCTCCGCCGGAACCGGCGACTGCGGATGTGCGCGAAAGAGCACGTCGCGCACGTCGCGCCAGCGGCGCCACGCCGCCTCCGGCTCGGCGGCGGCCCGAACCTCGGCGTAGACCGCGAAGACACGCCGCTTCCAGTCGAGGAGCTCGAGCTCGTCCACCTCCGCCAGTCTCGCATCACCGCGGAAGGCCCCGGCGCCTCGCGAGGGGGAGGACACCGGCGCGGCCGGGCGAAGCCATTGAGACTGCAGGCGTGGGCGTGCCGCAGGCGCCCGAACCGGCAAAATGGTGATTCAGCTGCGGAAGGGGGACGGATGAACCGCATCGGCAATCGCTCTGGCGAGGAATCTGCGATCGGCGTCCGCCAGGCGATCGAGGAGGTTCGATGAGCGGAAGATCGCTCGTCCTCAGCGCATCGGGTGCCCTGCTCCTGAGCCTGCTCGCCCTGCCGGGGGCTCGCGCGCTCGAGCGGCCGGGGACGGTTCAGATCACCGACTCGGAGGTCCGGACCACGCACCTCGACCTCGGCAAGCGCGGCACGAGCATCGGCGATCTCGATGTCTACAACCTGTCGCTCTTCAACAAGCGGATCACGCCGAAGTCGATCGGTCACGGCGAGATGGTCTGCACCCGCGTGGGCGTGAAACGCCAGAGCTGCACCGCGAGCTACACGCTCCCGCAGGGCGAGATCACCGTCCAGGGAACGATCAACTCCCGCCTGATCTACGCGCTCGCGGTCGTCGGCGGAACCGGTCTCTATTCCAACGTTCGAGGCACGCTGACGGTGACCTCGCTGCACCGCAAACCCTCGAAGGAGCTGCTGGTATTCCGACTCGTGGTGTAACCGAGACCGTCCGGATCCTGATCTGCGACGACGAGCCGCTGCTCCGCGAGCTGATGCGGGTGGCTCTGGTCGGGGACTACGAGTTCGAGGAGGCCGGGACCGTCGAGGAGGCGATCGAGGCGGCCCGGAGCTTCGAACCCGACGTCGCCCTCGTCGACGTGATGATGCCCGGCGGCTCCGGCCTCGAGGTGATCAGGCGCCTCAGGCAGGGCCCGGGGCGCCAGGCGCGCTCCGTGGTCGTCTCCGCGTTCGCCTCCGACGGAGACCGCCGGGAGGCGCAGGAGGCGGGCGCCGACGCGTTTGTGGCCAAGCCGTTCGACCCGGACGAGCTCGCGGCGGTCGTCGCCGGGCTGCTCCCACAGCGCTGATGGGGATCAGGCGGCTATACGCGCGGGTGAGAGCGGAGAGCGACGAGGCGCCGATCGTCGCCCGGGTGCTCGGCGCGATCGGAATCCTCGCACTGCTCGTCGCGACCGCGTTCGCGATCCTTCTGCTGGCGATGTCGAACCTGCGCAGCTCGACCGACGAGCAGGTCCAGGCGAACAGGGTCACGACCGCCACCCTCCGGCTCGAGCGTGTCGTCGACGAGCTCGAGCAGAGCCTGCGCAGCTTCGTGATCACCCGCAACGCGCGCATCCGCGTCTCGTGGAACCTGGCGCGCGCGGACCTCACCACGGCGATCGCGGATCTGCAGCAGAACGTGTCGATGCAGCCGGCCCAGGCGCGGGTGGCGCGCGAGATAATCGGCGAGGTTCGGTCGTACGTCTCGGACTACGGCACCCTGCTGATCGAGATCGCGGTCGAGAGCCCGTCCGACGCGCTCTCGCCGACCGCGACGCGCGAAGGCGTGACGCGCATCGGCAGCATCCGGAACGGCCTCTCGCGGCTGCTCGCAGACGAGGACCGGCTCGTCTCCGCCCACGTCTCGTCCGCGCGAGGGCGCGCGAGCCGGGCGATCCTGGTCGGTAGCTTCGCGCTGGCCGCTTCCGGCCTGCTGCTCCTGCTCGTCACCGGCTACCTCGTCCGGTCGGTGGCGCGACCCGTTCGCGACGTCGCCAGCGGCGCGACGAGGATCGCCGCCGGCGACCTGACGATTCGCATCCCGCAGAGCGGCCCCGCGGAGATCAAGGAGCTGACGAGCGCGTTCAACACGATGGTCGAGTCGGTCGAGCACAGCCGGCGCGCGCTCGAGATCCAGAACGAGCAGCTGCGGCAGAGCGAGCGGGCGAAGTCGGAGCTGATCACGATCGTCTCACACGAGCTGCGCACGCCCCTCTCCAGCATCCTCGGCTACACGAGCCTGATCCTGCGCCGCGACGCCGAGCCGGGAACCCTGCGGCGGTACGTGGAGATCATCCACGACCAGGGCCGCCGGCTGGCCGGCCTGGTCGAGGGCTTCCTCACCGCCGAGGAGACCGAGGGCGGTCGTCTGCAGCTCGCCTCCACCGTCGTCGACCTCGGCGAGCTGCTGCGCAAGGAAGTCGACCTGATCGCCGACCAGTCGCCCGACCACGAGATCGCCGTCCGTGCTCCGGATATCGGGCTCCGGGTGCTCGGCGACCGCGAGCGCCTTGCCCAGGTCGTGATCAACCTCGTCGTCAACGCGATCAAGTACTCGCCGGCCGGCGGCCGGGTCACCGTCACCGGGCGGCGCGACGGCGAGGTCGTCCGGGTGCTGGTCGAGGACGAGGGTCTCGGGATCGGCCGCGAGCACCAGCCCCGCATCTTCACGAAGTTCTTCCGCGGCGAGGCGAAGGCGAGCGGAATTCCCGGGGTCGGCCTCGGCCTGGCGGTTTCGCGCGAGATCGTCGAGGCGCACGGCGGCCGGATCGGGTTCACGAGCACCGAAGGCGTGGGCTCGACCTTCTGGTTCGAGCTGCCCGCCGCGCACGAGGCCCGGGCGGCGAGCTAGCCTCCGGCCGTGAAGCTCGAAGGCATTCATCACGTCACGGCGATCACCGCGGACGCGCCGGGGAACGTCGAGTTCTACGCCGGGCTGCTCGGCCTCCGGCTCGTCAAGAAGTCGGTCAACCAGGACGATCCGACCGTCTACCACCTCTTCTACGCGGACGAGGTGGGCTCGTACGGGTCCGACCTGACCTTCTTCGAGTACCCTGGCGCCGCGCGCGGCGAGCCCGGTGCGGGGATGGTGTACCGCGTCGTCTGGCGCCTCGCCTCCGCCGACGCGCTCGATTTCTGGGAGGAGCGCCTCTCTTCCGCGGGAGTCGCGTCCGAGCGCTCGGACGGCTGCCTGCTCTTCCGGGACCCGGAGGGCCTCGAGCTCGAGCTGGCGGTGGTCGAGACCGAGGACAGGCCACTCGTCGCCGCCCACCCGGAGATCCCGGCCGGGCTCGCGCTCCAGGGCTTCGATTCGGTCCGGGCGTACGCCTTCGAGCCCGAGGAGAGCCGGCGCTTCCTCGAGGAAGGAATGCTCTTCGATCCTCTCGCCGACTCCGTCTACCAGTCGCGCGGGGAGGAACGAGGCTCCCTCTACGCGTACGACCGCACCGACACGCCGGGGCGGGGCGGATCGGGGACCGTCCACCACGTCGCCTGGGCGTCGCCGATGGACCAGCACGAGGCCTGGCGGGAACGCGTGCTCGCCGCCGGCGCACGACCGACACCGGTGATCGACCGCTTCTACTTCCGCTCGATCTACTTCCGGGAGCCGAGCGGCGTGCTCTTCGAGATCGCCACGATCGGCCCGGGATTCACCGTCGACGAGCCGCTCGATCGTCTCGGCGAGAAGCTCTCGCTGCCCCCCGACTACGAGCATCTCCGCGAGCAGGTCGAGCCGGTGCTGACCCCGCTCCCGAACCCGCGCGCATCGGTTTCGTCTCCTCGCCCGCTGTAGCGGCCGCGCAACAGGGCGGCGAACGGACCGATCCGACACACCTCGACCGTCCCCCCGCGGTAGCGTTTGCGCCGAGTGCGCTGCCTCGCCGTCGCCTGCGCCCTGACCGTCGTACTCTGCTGCGGAGCAGCGGCCGCAGCGGGTGAGAGGATCCCGACCGGCATGGAAGCGATCGTTCCCAAGCCTCGCTCGGTGAAGCCGGGCAGCGGCACCTTCACCGTCGGGCAGAAGACGAGGGTCGTCACGCGCTCCGGGCCCGCTTCCGTCGGCCGCTACCTGGCCGCGCTCCTGCGCCGGAAGACCGGGTACCCGGTGCCCGTGACGACGTCCGCCGCGAGAGACGGTGACATCGTGCTCGAGGTCGCCGCGGGCACGCCCGCGGAGGGCTACGAGCTGAACGTCGGCGCCGACCGGGTGACGATCGCGGGCGGCGGAGCCGCAGGCGTGTTCTACGGAGTCCAGACCTTGCGTCAGCTCCTCGCGCCGAAGGCGCCGTGGCGGGTCCCGGCGGGGACGATCGTCGACTCGCCCCGCTTCGCCTGGCGCGGGGCGATGCTCGACGTCGCCCGCCACTTCTTCCGAGTCGACGACGTCGAGCGGCTCATCGACGCGATGGCCGCCTACAAGCTCAACCGCCTCCACCTGCACCTGTCGGACGACCAGGGGTGGCGGATCGCGATCCGCTCGTGGCCGAAGCTCGCACTCCACGGCGGGTCGACTTCGGTCGGCGGCGGGCCGGGCGGGTACTACACGCAGCGGCAGTACCGGCAGCTGGTCGCGTACGCCCAGAGCCGTTTCGTGACGATCGTCCCCGAGATCGACATGCCGGGTCACGTCGAGGCGGCGCTCTCGTCGTACCCGGAGCTGAGCTGCGACGGCAAGGCGCGGCCGCTGTTCACGGGCATCGACGTCGGCTTCAGCTCGCTGTGCACGAGCAAGCCGGTCGTCTACCGCTTCATCGACCAGGTCGTCGGCGAGCTCGCGAGGATCACGCCCGGGCCCTGGTTCCACATCGGCGGAGACGAAGCTGCCGCAACCGCGCTCACCGATTACGTGCGCTTCGTCGAGCGCGCCCAGCGGATCGTCCGCAAGTACGGAAAGCAGCTGATCGGGTGGGAGGAGATCGCCCGGGCGACGCTCCCCCCGAAGAGCATCGTCCAGCACTGGAACGTGGAGCCCGAGAAGTCGGCGCTCTCCGGGCAGGCGGTCAAGCAGGGGGCGAAGGTGATCATGTCTCCGGCGGACAAGTCGTACCTCGACATGAAGTACGACCCGAAGACGCGTCTCGGCCTCCACTGGGCCGGGTACACGAGCGTCCGCGACTCGTATACCTGGGACCCGGCGACGGAGCTGGCCGGGGTCAAGGAGGCCGACGTTCTCGGGGTCGAGGCGCCGCTGTGGACGGAGACGTTGACCACGCTCGCCGACCTCGAGTACATGGCCTTTCCCCGGCTGCTGGGGATCGCCGAGATCGCCTGGTCGCCGCGTGGCGGTCGCAGCTGGCCCGAGTACCGACTCCGCCTCGCCGCCCAGGGGCCGCGCCTCCGGGCGATGGGAGTGGAGTTCTACCGCGCGCCCGAGATCCCCTGGCTCTAGAGGCGTTTCTTCACCTTCGCTCAGGCGGCGACGGCCACCGGAGTCCCGCCCTCCGCCGCGTACGTCGGCTCGAAGCCGGCAAGACGGCCGAGCGGCGCAGCGAGCGCGAGGCCGGCCTTCTGCAGCCACGCGGGCGGGAACGGCAGGCGGACGGTGTCGAAGTGCGCGGCCGCGACCACCGCGAGCCGGAGCGGGTTCGGCATTCCCTTCCGGTTCGTCTTCCCGTCGACCGCGAGGGCGAACATCGTCTCGAGAAGCGACTCGAACTGCAGAGCTGGCCGGATCTCGCAGACGAAGCGGACCGGCTCGTCGCCCGCGTTCCAGAACCGATGCGGCGTCCCGGCCTCGACGGTGACGACCTCGCCGGAGCCGAGCGTCAGCTTCTTGCCGCCGATCTTCAGGCCGAGCGTTCCGGCGGCGACGGCGAAGCGCTCGCTCTGGGCGGGATGGACGTGCCCGGCGGCGACGAACCCGTCGGGCTGGACGGCGACCTCGATCACGACCGCCTCGCCGTCGGTGTCAGCCGAGGTGGCGAGGAAGGTGATGCGCTCGCCGGTGACCGGGTTGTGGATGGTGTCGCCTGTGCGGATCATCTTGGCCTCCTTCGGTGCCGTCGTTGACACCACGGATGGTCGATCCGCAGCCCACGAAATTCGTCGGCCGCAGGGGCGAAATCGCCTCGGCGGCGGGGCTGATCCTGCGGGCGGCCTTCTCCTCCTCGAGGAGGACTACGAGTCGCCCGGCTGGACGAGGCCCGACTCGTATGCGAGCACGACCGCCTGCACGCGGTCGCGGAGTCGGAGCTTCATCAGCACGTGGGCGACGTGGGTCTTCACGGTCGTCTCGCTGACGAAGAGATCGGTTGCGATCTCCGCGTTCGAGAGGCCCCGTGCGATCAGCTTCAGCACCTCGAGCTCACGCGCCGTCAGCTCGGCGAGCGTCGCCGGCGGCGTCCGCACCGAGTCGGGTGGACGCCGGACGAACTCCTCGATCACCCGTCTCGTCACCGACGGGGCGAGCAGTGCGTCCCCGCTCGCGACCGCCCGGATTCCGGCGACGAGCTGCTCGGGGGGAACGTCCTTGAGCAGGAAGCCGCTGGCGCCCGCCCTGAGCGCCTCGTAGACGTACTCGTCCATGTCGAACGTGGTCAGCATCACGACCTTGGCGGTGGCGTCCTCCCCTTCCAGGAGCTGACGGGTCGCCTCGATCCCGTCGACCTCCGGCATCCGCACGTCCATGAGGACGACGTCCGGCTGCAGGCGGCGGGCGTGGTCGATCGCCTCGCGTCCGTCCGAGGCCTCGCCGACGACCTCGAGGTCGCCTTCGGCCTCGAGGATCATGCGGAAGCCGGTGCGGACCAGGACCTGGTCGTCGACGATCAGGACACGCACCGGCTGCGCCTCGGTCGTCGCGCTGGTCGCCAGCTCGGTCTGGCGGTCGGCGAGATGCGCGGCGCCGTGGCCTGCGGCCGTGCGGAGGGCGGGAAAGTCGGCCGGGAGCCCGTGGACGACCAGCTGGTAGATCCGCACGGCTCGATCGAAGTCCTTGAGCATCTGCGCGCCGAGGTCGCGCCACTCGACGCCGTCGAGCTCTTCCTCCTCGTCCTCGAGCAGCGACCGGGTCGTCTCCGAGATCAGGATCTGTCCGCCGTGGCCCGCGTCGCAGATCCGGGCGGCCCGGTGGACGGCGAGCCCGACGGGCTGGTCTCCGGACACCGACGCCTCGCCGGTGTGGATGCCGATCCGGGCCCGCAGCTCGACCCCGTCGGGCCAGTCGTGCCCCGCGAGGGCACGCTGAGCGGTGATCGCCGCGTCGACCGCCTGCCTCGGGCGGTGGAAGGAGACGAAGAACGAGTCGCCGTCGGCGTCGAGCTCGCGCCCGCCGGTCCGGGCCCACGCGTCCCGCAGGAGCCGCTCGTGATCGCCCATCACCGCGCTGTAGCCGTCGCGGAGCTTGCGCAGGAGCGCCGTCGAGCCCTCGACGTCGCTGAAGAGGAACGTGAGCGTGGCTGTTCCGGCGTCGTCGGTCGTCACGCACGGGGAGTCTGGCACGGAGCCGGCGGCCGCGCCTGCCCTAAGTGCGCAGCTGCGGGCGTCTCCTCCGGGCTGCGGAGCACGCCGACCATCCGGCGCATCTCGGCGAGCGCCTCCCTGCCCGTCTGCTCGACGACGAGCAGCGCTTCCCGCTCCAGCTCCTGGTCGCCCTCGAGCAACCGGCGCACGGCCGACGCCTGCACCGTCATCACGCTGACGCTGTGCCCGACGACGTCGTGCAGCTCGCGGGCGATCCGTGCGCGCTCGTCGGCGACCGCGAGACGGGCCTGCTGTTCTCGCTCCCGCTGAGCCTCGTCGGCCCGCTCTTTCGCCTTGTCGACCTCACGAAACGTGCCGCCGAGCGCGAACCCGACGGTCCACGCGACGGAGAACGTGATCACGTCCCAGACGAAGTCCCCCAGATGATCCGGGCCGTTGAAGACGACGATCGCCGCTGCGCCGATCGTGAATCGCCAGGCCGGCGAGGGACTGGACTCGAGACGGCCGCATGCCGAAGAGGACGGAGACGGTCAGCCCGACCAGGTAGGCGATGAAGTCGTCGGAGACGAGTCTGTGGTCGACGAACGTGCTCGCGGCGATGACGATGCCGACCGTCAGCAAGGCGCCGACCGGGAAGCGACGGCGGGCGAGCAGCGGCGCCGTGAATCCGATCACCACGAGGACGTCGAACCAGATCGGCCCCTGCGGCCCGTCGTGGTTGTGCCGGTCGGCGACGGCGGCGGCGATCCCGATGCCGAGCCCGGCCAGAATCAGGGCGTCGAACCCGTAGTCCCGAGTCAGCGGCCAGAGCCGTCTCATGACTTCTCCGGCGCCACCGGCAGCGTGGCGCGGAGTCGGTAGCCGCCCTCCGCCCGCGGGCCTGCCTGCAGCACTCCTCCGTAGACCGAGACGCGTTCGCGCATGCCGACGAGGCCGTGTCCGCCCTTGGCGCCGTCGCCCCCGCCGGGCCCGTCGTCGCTGACGGTCAGCTCGATGTGGCCGTCGGAGTAGCGGACGACCACCTCGGCGCGCTCTGCGCGGGCGTGCTTGATCGCGTTCGTCAGGCCTTCCTGGATCAGCCGGTAGGCGGTGAGGTCGACCCCGGCCGGCAGCTGCTCCGGCTCCCCTTCGATCCTGAGCTCGACCGGGAGGCCCGCCTCTCGCGCGTGGCTGACGAGCTTGTCGAGGTGCTCGAGGCTCGGCTGGGGCGCGAGCGCCGGCGACTCTTCGGGCCTCTTGAGCACTCCGACCATTCGCCGCATCTCTGCGAGTGCCTCGCGGCCGGTCTGCTCGACCACGAGCAGTGCCTCGCGCTGCTTCTCCTGGTGCGGCCGGAGCCGCATCCGCACCGCCGACGCCTGCACCGTCATCACGCTGACGCTGTGGCCGACGACGTCGTGCAGCTCGCGGGCGATCCGCGCGCGCTCGTCGGCGACCGCCGCGCGCGCCTGTTCCTCCCGCTCCCGCTCCGCCTGCGCGGCCCGCTCGCGCGCCTCCTCGGCCTCCCGGAACTTGTGGCTGAGGGCGAAGCCGATCGCCCAGGCAACCGCGAAGGCGATGCTGGTGAACACGAAGTTGCCGACTCGCCCGACGGGGTCGTTGTGGACGACGATCGCGTCCACCCCGATCCCGATCGCCAGGCCGGCGACCGCCTGCCGGCGCACCGGGACGAGGCCCATCAGCGCAAAGCCGGCGATCGAGACGAGGATCGGAATGAGGCCGTGGGAGATGATCTTGCCGTCGACGAACGAGCTTCCTGCGACGACGGCCGCGACGACGGCCGGCGCGCCGAAGGGGAATCGCCTCCTGGCGAACAGCGGCAGCGTGATCGCGAGAATCGTCAGCAGGTCGAACCAGAGCGGGCCCTCCGGCCCGTTCCGTTCGTGCTGGGTGACCGTCTCCTCGGCCAGGCCGACGCCGACCGCCGCGAGGATCAACCCGTCGAACCAGTAGCGGCGCGCGAGCGCAGCGAGCGTCTGCCCCTTCACGTCTTGAAGGTACTCCAGAGACCGGCGAGATCGCGTCGTCCGCCGGGACGACCTGTTCGTCGTCCTGGAGGAGGACAACGAGACTCACTCGCGCGGGGTTGCCGCGCCCGGCCGTGCTTGCGACAGTTCAGGCGTGGCCCATGTGGTCGCGTTCCTGCCGTCTCGGCGCTCGTGATCGTCACACCGGGCCAGGACACGGCCCTGAGATCAGGAACACCCTCGCCGGGGGACGGCGTGCAGGCGCCCTGACCGCGATCGGCGTGTCGGGGGGTCAGGCGATGTGGGCGGTTGCCGCCGCGGCCGGGGTGGCGACTCTGCTCCGCACCTCGGAGCCGGCGTTTCTCGCCGTGCGCCTTGCCGGCGCGGCGTATCTCGTCTATCTCGGCGCCCAGGCTCTGCGATCTGCCGCTCGTCGGCAGCCGGCGCCCGATCGCGGCGGCGCGCGCCACCGGCAGAGGTCGGCCCCATTCCGGCAGGGCATGATCAGCAACCTCGGCAACCCGAAGATGGCCGTCTTCTTCACGAGCCTGTTGCCGCAGTTCGGCGGCTCGCTCCCGGCGCTGCTCGCGCTCGGGCTCGTCTTCTGCTCGTTGACGTTGATCTGGCTGACCGGCTACGCGGTCGCGATTGCGAAGGCGGGGGAGGTCTTCCACCGGTCGCGCGTTCGCCGTTGCCTCGACGCCCTGACCGGCGCGATGCTTGTCGGGCTTGGCCTGCGGCTCGCAGTCGAAAGTCCGTAATGCCGAGCGCTCTCGACCGCTTCGACCGCTACCCGCTCCTGTTCGGGCCTTCGCCCGTCCATCCGCTCGAGCGGCTCACCGAGCGTCTGGGCGGCGCCGCCGTGTGGGCCAAGCGCGACGACGTCGGCTCCGGCCTTGCCTTCGGCGGCAACAAGACGCGGAAGCTGGAGTACCTCGTCGCCGACGCCCTCGCGCAGGGTTGCGACACGCTGGTCTCGATCGGCGGCGTGCAGTCGAACCACACGCGACAGGTGGCCGCGGTTGCCGCCCGCACCGGACTCGGCTGCGTGCTCGTCCAGGAGAGCTGGGTCGACTGGCCGGACGCCGTCTACGACCGGGTGGGCAACATCCTGCTCAGCCGGATCCTCGGCGCCGAGGTGCGCCTCGTCCGGTCCGAGTTCGGCATCGGGTTCAAGGAGAGCTGGGATCAGGCGCTCGCCGACGTCGAGGCGCGTGGCGGCAACCCGTACGCGATTCCCGCCGGCGCGTCGGACCATCCGCTCGGTGGCCTCGGCTATGCCCGCTGGGCGCAGGAGGTGGCGGATCAGGAGCGCGAGCTGGGCGTCTTCTTCGACACGGTGATCGTCTGCTCGGTGACCGGCAGCACCCAGGCGGGCATGGTCGCGGGGTTCGCCGGCCAGGAGAGACCCCGGCGGGTGATCGGGATCGATGCCTCGGCGAAGCCGGCGGAGACGCTCGACCAGGTGACGAGGATCGCCCGCGCGACCGCCGGGCAGCTCGGGCTCGACCGCGATCTGCGCGACGACGAGATCGTCCTCGACGACCGCTACCACGCGGGGACGTACGGGATTCCCGACGAGCGGACGCTGGACGCGATCCGCCTTGTCGCGCGGCTGGAGGGGATGATCACCGACCCCGTCTACGAGGGGAAGTCGATGGCCGGAATGATCGACCTGGTCTCGCGAGGCGAGATCCCCGGGGACGCGACCGTCCTCTACGCGCACCTCGGCGGCCAGCCGGCGCTCAATGCGTACAGCGCGTTGTTCTAGACGCGCAACCTCACGGCTCGTCCAGCTTGGCGATGTTGGCGAGCTCGTCCTCGTCCGGAGCCTCGACCGAGAGCCAGGCGGCGACGATCTCGCGGGCCGTGTCCGGGCTCGTCCGCTTCAGGCTCATCACGAGCACGTTCGCGTCGTTCCAGCGTCGCGCACCCTCGGCGATCCACGGGTCCCAGGCGAGCGCGGCGCGCGCGCCCCGCACCTTGTTCGCGGCCATGGCGGTGCCGGTGCCCGTCCAGCAGAAGAGGAGACCCTGGTCGGCCTCGCCCTCGGCGACCGCGCGGGCGACCCGCCCCGCGACGTCCGGCCACTGGCCACGTTCCAGCACCTCGACCTCGTGACCCCGGCGCCGGAGCTCGTCGACGGCAGCGTCGAGCGCCTCGCCTCCGTCATCCGCTCCGACCAGGAAGCGCATAGTCTCCCTCGTTGAAAGGCATTCCAGAGCCTGCCCGCGAGTCTACTTTCTTGCTCGCAAATTCGGCACGAGGCTCATAAGCTTTCCGGGAAATGCGAGCGAGCTTCGCTGCCATGATCGTCTTCGGGCTCGTGCTCGTTGGGACGCCGGCGAGCGCGGGGGGGAAGCTCGCGCGCGTGTCCGTTTCGGAGACCTCGGTTTCACCGGTGATCGTCAGGGTCGGTGGGGGCGGGAGCGTGAAGTGGTTGAACGCCGGAAAGCAGCGCCACCGGATCACGAGCGACACGCGGACGTGGCCGCCGTTCGCGCTCGATCCGGGCAAGTCGCGTACGATCGCCTTCCGGAAGACCGGTCGCTATCCGTACCGCGTGGACGGTAGGCGGCGTGCGCTCGTCGTCGTCTCAGAGGTCGTCGGCAAGACGAAGCCGCCGGCCGCGGCCGGGGCGCCGGTGAAGTGGTTCGGCGTCATCGACAGCTCCACCGACCGCATCTATCCCCCGGGTGCAGGCTCCTGCCACGACGGCTGGTCCACGAGTCTCCATTTCGCGGTGTCTCCGAGCGGGTCGGTCTCGGGAACGGGTACGTCCCAGCTCGTCGACGGGCCCACCTGCACGAAGATCACCAATCATCCCGCGGTGAGGACGGTCAAGATCGCAGTCAGCGGCTCGGCCGACGCGAGGCGTGTCCTGCTGCGGCTGAAGGAGGCCGGGCACTCCCCTGGACTGCCGGCCGCGTTGTGGGCCGGCTTCCTCTCGGTCTTCGTCAAGGACATCAGCGCGCCGGCGATCCCCCCGACGCTCGCGATCACCAAGGTCGACGCCTGCTTCGGGGGGGACATCGTCTCCACCTCGCTGGTGTTGCCGACGCATGACCGGCTCACGGCTGAGAACACCGTCGGCATCGTCTGCGAGTCCTGACCTCGCGGCGCATTCCCCGAGATTTCGCCGGCACCGATCGGGAATCCCATCTCTGGACCCAGGTCCGGACAGCTGCGCGGCCCCGAATCGGGGCCGCGCAGACGAGCTGGGAGAGGTTCCGGAAACCTGCTCGCGACTTTACTCCGCTCCTCACGTGCGTACAAGATGAGCCGTGCGCCGCCTCTTCCGCCCGATCGAGCGCTTCGCGCTCGGCGTCATGATGACCGTGGCGGCGATCGTGCTCGACCGGCGCCTGCGTGCCAGGCACCGCTAGCGGCGGCGCGTCAGATCGAGAGCGAGCGCGATCGAGGCGACGCCCGACGCGACGCCGAGCGTGATCGCCACCCAGGCGTCGATCGAGTCGGCCGCGGCCGCGAGCACCGCCGCGAGGAGGGCTGCGCCGCCGGCAAACGCGAGCGCGATCCGTCGTCCCGCTCGCCTGATCGCTTCCTCGAGCGTCCGGCTCCCGCGCAGCTCGATCTGCAGCCCGGCCCCCGGGCGGGCGCCGGTCAGCCGCTCGATCCCCTCGATCAGCCGAGCCGCCCGCAGCTTCAGCTTCTGCGACTCGTACACGTAGCGCTGCGGGTCGACCGCCCGCCGAAGCCGCTCGCGCAGGCCCTGGAACATGAACCCGCTCACGGCCGAGAACGGGTCGAGCTCCGGATCCAGCTCGGCAACCGCGAGCTGCATCTGCCCGAACGCCTTGCCCGTCATTGCCAGCGAGGCGGGGAGCCTGATGCCGTGCCGGGCCGCAATCTCGATCATCCCGTCGAGCATCGGCCCGAGCTGGATGTCACCGAACGAGTCGACGCGGAAGCGGCCAAGGTAGTCCCGGAGGTCGGCCCGGAGCGCGTCCAGGTCGACGTCCGCAGGTCCCTCGCCGAGCATCAGCATCACGTCCGCGAGGAAATCAGGGTCCTCGCGCCAGAACGCGAGCAACATCAGCAGCAGCAGCTCCCGCGGATCCTCGTCGAGCGACCCGACCATGCCGAGGTCGAGCAGGTGGATGCTGCCGTCGGCCCAGAGCAGGTTGCCGGGATGCGGGTCGGCGTGGAAGAAGCCCTCGGTCAAGACCTGGCGGTAGAACGCCTCGAGCAGCTGCCGCGCGGCCTCGCGCCGCTCGTCGCCGGCCGGGGCCTCCCGCAGCGGCACGCCCACGATCTCGTCCATCACCAGCAGTCGCCTGGAGGTCAGCTGTTCGTGAACTTCGGGAACGGCGAGGCGCGGGTAAGGGGCGAGCACCTCGCTCATCCGCGAGATGTTCGCCGCCTCCTCCCGGAAGTCGAGCTCTCGGCGAAGCGAGGAAGAGAGATGCTCGACGACGCCCTTGATGTCGACCAGACCGCTCAGGGCCTCGCGCCCCTCGGCCTTCTCCGCGAACAGCGCGAACAGTCCGAGGTCGCGCTCGATCTCCTCGGACGCATCCGGCCGCTGCACCTTGACGACGACCCGGTGTCCGCCCTCGAGCCGAGCGCGGTGCACCTGTCCGATCGTGCCTGCAGCCAGCGGCTCCGTCTCGATGCTCTCGAAGACGTCCTCCCAGGGGACGCCGAGCTCCTCCTCCATCACCTGGACGACCTGGGACTCGATCAGCGGCGGGACGCGGTCCTGCAGCTGGGCGAGCTCCGCCGCCACCTCGGGCGGGATCAGGTCCGGCCGGGTGGAGAGGATCTGACCGAGCTTGGCGAAGGTCGGGCCGAGCTCCTCGAGGGCCGCCCGCAGCCGGGCCGGCCGATCGCCGCGGCGGTCGAGCCGGTCGCGCAGGCCGTGCTTGGCGACCACTGTCGCGATCCGCGCTGCCCTGGCGGTCAGGTGCCCGCCCGCGAGCTCGGTCACGTCCTCCTCCAGGGCAGGCGGCTTCGCGGCCCCTCGGAGGTGTTGACGATTACGACCGTGCAGCGGGCGGAGTGGGAGACCCGGTTCGGGATGTTGCCGAGCAGGAACTCCCGCCGACCGCTCATGCCGAGGTTGCCGACAACGAGCACGTCGACTCGCTCCGCGTCGGCGGCGGCGACCATCGCCGTTGCCGGCTCCTCGCCCTCGACGGCCAGCGCTCGTGCCCCGGGAGCGATCTTCGCGACGTAGCGCTCGAGCTCGGCCGGGTCGCCGCCGACCTCGAGCACCACCAGCTCGGCCTCGTAGCGGCGCGCCATCTCCATCGCCCACTCGACCGCGCGCGTCGCCGTCTCGGAGCGATCGGTGCCGACGAGGATCCTCACAGCGGCAGCTCGCGGAGCGCGAAGAACACCGCCTCCGAGAAGGTGGGAAAGGGCTGGATCACGTCCAGCAGGATGTCGACCGGCACCTCCGCCCGGATTGCGAGGGTCAGCTGCTGGCACCACTCTCCCGATTCGGGCCCGACGGCGACCGCGCCGACGAGGACGCGCCGTTCAGGGTCGGCGGTGAGCTTGACGAACCCGTGCCGCTTCGGGCGCTCGTACGTGGAGGCGCGGGGG
The DNA here is from genome assembly GCA_963836685.1 of uncultured Actinomycetes bacterium. Taxonomy (GTDB): domain Bacteria; phylum Actinomycetota; class Thermoleophilia; order Gaiellales; family Gaiellaceae; genus DATBLE01. Next base: position 90,565 of record CAWIKS010000023.1, on the reverse strand, counting down.
GTCGCCTCGATCTCCCAGCGCGAAGAGACGAGTCCGCCGCCCTCGGTCGTGCCGACGCTCGCCACCTGCGGGTCGGTGAACGCGACCGCCGGGATCGCGCGGTAGTCAGCCCTCGCCTCCCGGCCCGCGACGCGGGCGGCGGCGACTCGAGCCTGGTACTTGCCGACGTGTGTGAAGAGCGACACGCCGGTGCAATCGCCGATCGCCCAGACGTTCTCGGCCGCCTGCAGATGCTCGTCGACCACGATTCCGCGCCGGGTCGACTCGACACCGAGGTGTTCGAGCCCGAGCCCGTCGACGTTCGGCGTTCGTCCCGTCGCGACGAGCAGCCGTTCGGCCTCCAGCGTCTCGCCCCCCTCGAGCGTGACCTTTACTCCGTGCTCGACTCTGTCGACCTGTGCCCCGAGCCGAAGCTGGATCCCGTCCTCCTCGAACGCGGCCCCCAGTGCCTCGCCTGCCTCGGAGTCGACTCGCGGTATCAACCGGTCGCCGCGCTGCACGATCGTCACCGCTGCGCCGAGCCGGCGGTAGAGCTGCGCCAGCTCGCAGCCGGCGACTCCACCGCCGACGACGATCAGGCTATCCGGCACCTCGTGAGCGGACGTGGCGTCCGCGGTCTGCCAGGATTCGACGTCCTCGAGACCGTGGACGGGCGGCGACGCCGGGTTCGATCCGGTCGCGACGACGAGCTGGTCGTACTCCAGCTCGCCGCCGCCGGCCTCGACCACGCCCGCCCGGACGACGCGACCCGCGCCGCGGACGAGCTCGACCCTGTTGTCGTCCAACCATTTCACCTGACCCGAGTCGTTCCAGCCTGAGACGACCAGGTCGCGCCAGGCGAAGACCTGCTCCACGTTCAGCGGCCAGGCGGCCAGACCGGGCGTGCGCGCTGCTTCGGCGACCAGCTCGGGCCCGCGCAGCAGGGTCTTCGAGGGCATGCAGGCGAAGTACGAGCACTCGCCGCCGACCAGCCTCGACTCGACGAGCGTGATCGGCACGTCCGGATCGAGCCGGCGCAACGCGCCGCAGAAGTGCTCGCCCGTCGAGCCTCCACCGAGCACGACCACGCCGGCCATCGGCGGAGTCTACGTTGCGCGCGCGGTCCGCCCGGCCGCCCCTCGCGGTTCGGCCGCTAAGGCGTTCCGCGGTCTCCGAACCCGGCCGGGAGGAGGCTCCGGCACTTCGCCAGGGCTGCCTTCACCTTCGGGTCATTCGAGTTGAAGAAGCCAGCCTGCCCGCCGCGCCCCTGCCCTCGGAAGCCCTGACCGGGGACGATCGGAACGCCCCGGCCGCGGCCGTACGGCGACGCCGGCGCCTGCCCGGCCGGAGGCTGTCCCCGCTGCCCCGGCCGCGGGCCGAACGGAACACCGTTCTTCCGCATGCACGCCGTGAATTTCTGGAAGGCGGCACTCTGAGCGGACGACGGGCGATTGCCTCCACGGAACGAGCCACGCGGCAGCTTGGCGGCGCAGGCCTGTGCCTTGGCCCGGACTCCGGCTGCGTTGAGGACCTTCGCGGGGATCTTCGGGAAGGCATAGCGCCCGTTCGTGCCGCGTACAGGGTCGGGGACGTTCACGCCCTTGCCCCGCATGCACGCGGCGTAGGTGAAGAGCGCCCTCTCGGCCACCGTCTGCGAGGTCGCCGTCGTCGAGGTCGTCGCCGACTGGTTCGTCGCCCCGCTCGACGAGGCTCCGCCGCAGCCGGAGAGGAGTGCCGCCACGACGGCGATCACGCTGGCCGCGGCAGCTGTCCGCACGCCGCGGCCGGAGATCCCGAGGAAGACGTCGAGCCTGGAGCGCTGTCGCATGATCGAGCCTTTCTGGATTAACCGCCGAGACCTGGAAGTGCCGGAACGGTGCCGTTCCCGCCTGGTTGCTGTGTGCTGCTCGAGCCGCCGCCACCCGAGCTGCCGCCGCCGAACACACCACCGCCACCGAGACCGCCGGCGAAGGGAGACTCGGTTCCGCTGTCGGTGATCGACGTCGCGCGGTAGCCGGTCTTCGTCTGCGTTCCCTGCACGACCACGTAGTCCCCGGGACTCACCTTCTTCAGAGTCCCGTCGCTCGTCACGCGCACCCGAACGCCGGGCCCGCTGGTGACCTTGATCGTGTTGCCCTGGAGATCGGTCACGTACAGGGTCGTGCCCTCGATCGCTTTCACCTGACCGGTCGTGCCGCTCCGCGTGAACCCGCCCGCGCGGCCTTCCGATCCTGTGCCCGTCCCCGTTCCCGTGCGGCCCGTGAACGCGGCCGCGAGCCCGGCCGCGCGGCGAGCGCCGCCGGCGGACCCGGAGCCGCCCCAATGCTTCTGGATCACGATCCCCAGGACGACTCCGGCTCCGATCGCGGCGCAGAGGGCGAGCCCTGCGGTGACGAACGGCAGCCGCCTCCGGCGGGGCGGCGGCGGGGGTAGCTCGCCCTCGAGATCGAAGTCGAAGCCGTCGTCCCGCTCGGCCGGGGGACGCTGGATCTCCGTCGGCTCGTCACCGGCCGCCATGGAGGCCTCGTCGCTCATTCGTACCGCAGCGCCTCGATCGGCCGCAGGGCTGCTGCGCGGCCTGCCGGATAGATGCCGAACACGAGTCCGACCACCGCCGACACGGAGAAGGCGAGGACGACCGAGTACGGCGCCACGACGGGGTGGATCCCGATGATCGTGAAGCGGCTGCCCGCAAGCCCGGCCCCGACCCCGATCAACCCGCCGATCATCGACAGCAGGACCGCTTCGATCATGAACTGGCCGACGATGTGCACGCGCCGCGCGCCGATCGCCTTGCGGATGCCGATCTCGCGCGTCCGCTCGGTGACGGTGACGAGCATGATGTTCATCACCCCGATCCCGCCGACGAGCAGCGAGATCGCCGCGACCGCGCCGAGCAGGACGGTAAACGTGCGGTGGGAGGCGTTCGACGCCGAGATGAAGCTCGCCTGGTTGAGCACGTTGAAGTCGGGCTGGCCGTCGGTGATCCTGTGCGTGCTGAGGAGCGTGCTCGTGATCTCGCTCTCGGCCTGGGTCGTCACCTTGCTCGACTTCGCCTCGGTGACGATCTGGCTCAGGTTTCCGCTCACGCCCGTGATCGAGTTCTGAACGGCGCTGATCGGCGCGATGCCCACGTCGTCCTGGTTCTGGAGACCCTGATTGCCCTTGGACTCGAGGACACCGACGACCTGGAACTGGACGCCGTTGATCGCGATCGTCTCTCCGACCGGGTTGGAGGTTCCGAACAGGTTCTGCACGACCGTGAGCCCGAGATCGACGACCGGCGCGTGGTTCTGCACGTCGGCCTGGGTGAGCAGCCGGCCGGCGGCGATGTGCCAGTTCTCGGCCTCGAAGTAGCCGGGTGTCGTGCCGACGAACTGCCCTGGCTGGTAGGTCGCGCCCTGATAGGTGGCGGTCACCTGGGCGTTGACGACAGGGTTGACGCTCTTCAGGTCGGGCGCGTTCTGCGCCTTGCGCAGCGCGTCGACATCCTTCGCCGTCAACCCGCCCGCCCGGCTCTGCGTGCCGATGGTCGAGCGTCCGCCGCCTCCGCCGCCGCGCCCGAATCCGAACCCCCTGCTCGAGAAGACGGTGAGGACGTTCGTGCCGAGTGCCTGCAGCTGGCTCTGCACGGCCGCCGACGAGCCGGTTCCGACCGCGACAAGGATGATCACCGCGGCGACGCCGATCATCACGCCGAGCATGGTCAGGAGCGACCGCAGGCGGTTGGCGAGGATCCCCTGGACGGCGATCCGCAGGCTCTCGACGGCGATCAAGCCACCGCCTCCCTCGCCCTCGTCCACGCGGTCGCGATTCACGCGACCGCCTCCACCAGCGGCCGCAGCCGCACGTCCTCGACGATCAGACCGTCGCGCAGCCGGACGACCCGCCGGGCCCGGTCGGCGACGCTGTCCTCGTGGGTGATCAGGACGATCGTCCGGCCTTCCGCGTTCAGGCTGGAGAAGATGTCAAGCACCTCCTCGCCCGACCGGGAGTCGAGGTTGCCGGTCGGCTCGTCCGCGAGCACGACGGCAGGGTCGGTGACGAGGGCCCGCGCGATCGCCACCCGCTGCTGCTGGCCGCCGGAGAGCTCCGACGGCAGGTGGCGAACACGGTCGGCGAGCCCGACCCGCTCGAGCGCGGCGAACGCGCGCAGCTCGCGCTCCCTGCGCCGGACGGCGGCGTAGACGAGCGGCAGCTCCACGTTCTGCAGGGCGCTGGTGCGCGGCACGAGGTTGTACGTCTGGAACACGAACCCGATCCGGCGGTTCCGGATCACCGCCAGCTCGTCGTCCTCGAGGAAGCGGACGTCGACGCCGTCGAGCAGATAGCGGCCCTCGTCCGGCAGGTCGAGGCAGCCGAGGATGTTCATCAACGTCGTCTTGCCGCTTCCCGAAGCGCCCATGATCGCGACGTAGTCGCCCTCGGCGACTCCGAGCGTGATTCCTCGGAGGGCATGCACGACCTGCGTTCCCATCAGGTACGACTTCGTCACCCGCTGGAAGACGATCAGGGGCCGGCGCGAGCGGCCGTTCATCCTCACGGTCCTCCGAATCGGAAGACCGGGCCGCCTCCGCCGCCGAAGCCGCCGCCCCGGCCGCCGCCCGTCTGGGTCGTGCTCGTGAGCGGGGTGATCGTCGAGACGACGACCTCCTCACCCGCGGTCAGGCCGCTGGCGATCTCGGTCGAGTCGTCCCCGACGAGCCCGGTCCGGACGGCCTGCTCGTGTTGCGTTCCGTTCGAGCCGACCACGGTCACGAAGCTCGACCCGCCGGTCGTGTGCACGGCGGCGTTGGGGACGTGGAGCACGCCGTCCCGCTTGGAGGCGATCACCGACGCGCTCACCGTCATGCCCGGCTTCAGCCCGGGGACGGTGCGGTCGAGCAGCAGCGTGACCCCGTACGTGACCACGTTGTTGACCACGGTCTGCGTCGTGTCGACGCTGATCACGTGCGCCGCGAGCTGCCGGTTGGGCAGTGCGTCGACGCTGATCGTCGCCCCCTGACCCGGCTTGATCTTCGCGGCGTCGGTCTCGCTGAAGCTTGCGAGCACCTCCGGCCGGTCGAGGTCGACCAGGCTGATGAAGGAGGTCGAGGTCGAGGCCGCGGTCGAGCTCGTCGATGCGGCGCCGCCGCCGGGGGTCTCGCCAACGGCTCCGTTGATCGCCGCCACGGTTCCCGCGGCCGGAGCGACCAGCGTCATCTGCTGCTCGGCGGTGAGCGCGTTCTCGAGCGCCGCCTCGGCCGTGGTGATCTGCGCGCTCGCGCTCGCGATCTGACCCGACGTCGCCGGGGCCGCCTTGACGGCGTTCGCCGCGACCGTGGCTGTCCAGGGACTGCTTCGCGCTCTTGAGCGACGCGCGGGCGCTGTGCACGGACTGCTGATCCTTGATCGCGCCGGCCTTCAGGGCCGCGGTCGCGCCCTTCAGGGTGTTCTGCGCGTTCTGGACCGACTGGCGGTTGGCGGCGAGCCCAGAGACACGGGCGTTCTCGGCGTTCACGTAGGCCCGGTAGGCCTGGGTGGCGGACTGGGCGTCCTTCAGCTGACCGGCGGCGAGCGCGTTCGTCGCGTTCGTGATCGCATCCTGGTCGTTGACGATCTTGGTCTGGTCGGCGGCGACCGCCGACATCGCCGCGTCGGCCTTGGACTGGGCCGTGTTCTGGGTCGCCTGCGCGTCGGAGAGCTTGGCCTGGTCGTCGCTGAGGCGTGCCTGGTCCTGCGAGGTCCGGTAGGCGTCGTTCGCGCACTTCGGCTGCGGGGCCGGCATCTGATCGCACTTGTCCGAGTGCTCCTTCTTCTGGTCGTCCGCAACCCGGGCCTTGTCGGCGTCCACCTGGGCCTGGAGGTCGCCGACGCCGGTGCCGTTCGCCTGATTGGTGTACGTGGTCGCGTCGTTCTGGTCGGAGGCCAGCTGCGCCTGATCACGCTGCAGCTGGGCGTTGGCCTGGTCGAGCGCGGTCTGCAGGTTCGTCAGATCGGTGGCGGCCGACGCCTTCGCCTCGAGCCATGCGCCCTTCGCTTCGCCGACGGAGTTCCGAAGCGAGACGGCGGTCGCCGCCGCCGCCTTCTGGGCCTGCTGAAGAGCGACGCGGGCTTGCGTCACGGCCTTCTCGAGTGTCTTCCGGTCCTCGGTGGCGCCGGCAACCGTGTCTCGCAGCGACGTCTGCTGACTCGCGATTCCCGCCTTCGCCTGGTCGACTGCGACCTGGTTCTGACGGATCGTGGCCGGGGTCAACGGCTGCTGAAGGCTGGTCAGGTTTGCCTGCGCGGACGCGAGGTTCGCCCGGGCGGTACGGACGGCGGCGACCTGGTTCGTGTCGTCGAGCTTCGCCAGTGCCTGGCCCTTACGGACCCGCTGGCCGTTCTTTACGTAGAGCCCGACGAGCTTCCCTGTGCCCGAGAAGCCGAGCGAGAGCGTCTGTGCCGGCTGAACGTTGCCGCTCGCCGACACGGTCGCGAGCACCGATCCCCGTTGAACGGTGCCGGTCGTGACCTGGGCTTGCGCCGTGCTCTGACGGCCGACGACGAAGTAGGCGGCAACCCCGGCTGCGGCGACCACAAGCAAGAGAACGAGGTTGACGAGCCTCCACGGAGCGGTCGGGCGGGGCAGCCCACCGGGCCAGTACCGCGGCGTCGCACGTCGGGTTTCGAGCATCGGGCTCGACGACCGTAGTGCCGTTTCCTGAGAGTTACCTGAAAGGCGGCGGGTATCTGGCGCCTTCGGCCGTCTAGGCTCCACGCATGGATAGGCCCTCGGCCGCCGAGATCGTGTTCGACCGAGCAACGAAGCGCTATCCCGGCCGCGACGAGGCCGCCGTGAACGAGCTTTCCCTGACGATCCCGGCCGGCGAGATCTGCATCCTCGTCGGCCCGTCCGGCGCGGGCAAGACGACCGCGATGAAGATGGTCAACCGCCTGATCGAGTGCGACGACGGCGACATCCGGATCGACGGCAAGAGCATCCGCGACTACGACGCGACCGAGCTTCGTCGCGGGATCGGCTACGTGATCCAGCAGGTCGGCCTCTTTCCGCACATGACCGTGGCCGAGAACGTGGCCACCGTCCCGCGCCTGCTGGGCTGGCCCCGCGCCCGCATCCGCTCACGCACGGCGGAGCTGCTCGAGCTCGCGGGCCTGGAGCCGGAGTACGGGACGCGCTACCCGGCTCAGCTCTCCGGAGGCCAGCGCCAGCGCGTCGGCCTCGCCCGTGCGCTCGCGGCCGATCCGCCGCTGATGCTGATGGACGAGCCGTTCGGCGCGCTCGACCCCATCACCCGCGACCGCCTCCAGCTCGAGTTCCTACGCCTCCACGACGAGGTGCGGAAGACGGTGATCTTCGTCACGCACGACATCGACGAGGCGATCAAGCTGGGCGACCGGATCGCGATTCTCCGGGAGGGGGGCGTTCTTGCCCAGTACGACACGCCGGACCGGATCCTCGCGCACCCCGCCGACGATTTCATCGCCCGTTTCGTCGGCGCCGACCGCGGGCTGAAGCGCCTCGCGCTGCGGCGCCTGGAGGAGATCTCGCTCGAGCCGGTCGCCGGTGCGCTGCCCGACGGGCCGCGCGCACCCGGTTCGACCACCCTTCGGGACGCGCTGTCGCTGATGATGAGCGAGGGCGCCGATCCACTCGTCGTGGTCGACCAGGCCGGCACGCCGATCGGGCTGCTCTCCGTGGAGCGGGTGGGCCGGGTGCTTTCCGAGCTGTGACCGGCCTCCTCGCCCAGGGTCCCGTGATCCCGGACTTCGGGACGGGCAGCACGTGCGTCACCGAGAACCACACATTCTGCTGGAGTTGGGTGACCGCTCACTGGGGCGACACGCTGCAGCCGGCGCTCCTCCAGCACCTGAAGTTCACCGGGATCGCGGTTTCGATCGGTTTTGCGATCGCTCTGGCAGCAGCGCTCGTCGCCTACCGCTACCGCCGCCTCGACCATCCCATCGGCCTCGTCTCCGATTTCCTCTACACGATCCCGAGCCTCGCTCTCTTTCAGTTGCTCGTCCCCATTACGGGGATCACGGTGACGACGGTCGAGGTCGCGCTCGTCAGCTACACGCTGGTGATCCTCTATCGCAACATCCTCGAGGGTCTACGGGCCGTCCCGGCCGAGGCGCGGGAGGCCGCGCGCGGGATGGGGATGACCCCGCTCCAGGTCCTGCTCCGCATCGACCTGCCTCTCGCCGTGCCGGCGATCTTCGCGGGCCTGCGACTGGCGACCGTCTCGACGATCTCGATCGCGACCGTCGCCGCGTTCATCCTCCCGCAGGGGCTGGGACGGCCGATCTTCGTCGGGATCACCCAGGACGTCTTCAAGACCGAGATCATCGCTGCCGGCGCGCTGGTGATCATGCTCGCGCTGGCCGCCGACGCCCTGCTCGTCCTCGTCCAGCGCGCGATCACGCCGTGGAGGAAGGCGTGATCCTCGCCGACAACTTCAGCTGGGGGACGTTCCCGGATGCGATCCGTTTCATCGGCCATCACCCGGGTCTGCTCTGGGACAAGTCGCTGGAGCAGCTCGGTCTCTCTGCGACCGCGATCGGGATCGCCATCGCGATCGCGCTGCCGCTAGGCGTGATCCTCGGCCACCTCCATCGCGGTTCGTTCGTCGCGATCAGCATCTCCAACTTCGGCCGGGCGCTGCCGAGCCTCGTCCTGATCGCCCTGTTCCTGCTGATCTCGGGCGACTTCTTCTGGAACAACGCAGCCGCACTGGTCGTGCTGGGCGTACCGCCGATCCTCACCAACGCGTACTTCGCGGTGGAGGAAATCGACCGGAACGTCGTCGAGGCGGCGCGGGGGATGGGGATGCGGGACCGGGAGATTCTTTGGCGCGTCGAGCTGCCGCTCGCGGTGCCGCTCATCTTCGCCGGGATCCGTATCGCCGCCGTCTTCGTGATCGCCACCGCCACGATCGCGGCGATCGCCGGCGGAGGCGGGCTCGGCGACATCATCGTCAACCAGGCGACCTATCGGCTCGCCGGCGTCGTCGCCGCCTCCCTCTGCGTCTCCCTGCTCGCGTTTACGGTCGCTTTCGTGCTGGGTGTGACGAGGAAGATTCTGTCACCCCGCTTCGTTTCGCGGGACTAACTAGGCCGGTAGGGTCCTCCGGTCCCCCGTCCTCCCGGAAAGGAGCGAAAACGTGGTTCGCAAGCACGCACGGCGTGCCGTCAAGGCCGCCTTCGCACTGGCGTTGGCTGTCCCGATCGTCTTAGGCGGGACCGCCAACGCGAAGAGCACGGCGCCGACCATCACGGTCGGAACGAAGAACTTCACGGAGGCCTTCGTCCTCGGCCAGCTGTACAAGCAGGCACTCGAGGCGAAGGGCTTCAAAGTCGCCTACAAGGAGAACATCGGCAGCTCCGAGCTGATCGACACGGCGCTGACGAGCGGGAAGATCAACTTCTACCCGGAGTACACCGGCGTACTCGCTCTCAACATCGCGCACGCGAAATCGCCGAAGACGGCGGCGGCGACCTATGCGGCGGCGAAGGCGTTCGAGCAGAAGCGCGGCTTCACGCTCCTCAAACAGACGCCGTTCTTCGACGCCGACTCGTTCGCGGTGCTGAAGACGACTGCGGCGAAGTACGGGCTCAAGACGATCTCGGACCTGAAGAAGGTGCCGAACCTGTCGTACGCCGGATATCCCGAGTGCGACAAGCGCATCACCTGCCTGCTGGGCCTGAAGAAGATCTACGGGCTGACGAAGATCAAGTTCGTCCAGCTGGGGACGATCCCGGTCACGAAGCTGATCGATCAGGGACGGGTCACCGGCGGTGACATCTTCACCACCGAGCCGGCGTTCGCGACCGGCAAGTACAAGGCGCTGATCGACAACAAGCACATCTTCGGGTTCCAGAACGTGGCGCCCGTGACCTCCAAGGCGCTCGTCTCGGCGCTCGGTCCGAAATTCACCTCCGCGGTCAACGCCGTCAGCGCGAAGCTGACGAATGCGGCGATGATCGCCATGAACAAGGCGGTCGCTGTCGACAAGAGGACGCCGGCGGCCGTTGCGAAGGCCTTCCTGAAAGCCAACGGCCTCGCCTGACAGACGAGAGGCAGGGACAGGCACCGCGCGGTGCCTGTCCCTGCTCTATGGTCTGCACTGTGACCGCCGAGGGCTTCACGATCAAGCATCTCGACGACTGCGAGAAGAACGGCACCTGGTCGCTCGTCCGTCGTGGACTCGACGTTCAGGCGTTCGGGCTGAACGTCGTCGAGATCGAACAGGGCTCTTCGATCCCGGAGCACAACGAGCTCGAGCGCGACCAGGAGGAGGTCTTCATCGTCCTCGACGGAGAAGCGGTGATGGTGATCGAGGGGGAGGACCATCCGGTGCCGGCCGGAACCTTCGTTCGGGTGGCGCCGGCGCTGATGCGGACGGTGCGCAACGACAGCGACGCGCCGGTCCGCCTTCTGATCGTCTCCGCGCCGACGACGAGCGGTTACACCGACATGGGGTGGGCCTGACGTAGACGGACGGCGCAGGACGATCGCGCGCCGCACTCAGGTGGCTCCGGACTTCGTACGCCCCTCCCTCGAAAGGGGGAGAGCAACGCCCTAAAGACGCGTCCGAAGGGCGCCGATACGCAATCTCGTATGGATGCTGCCGAGCGCAAGCAAATTCTCAGCCGCTACATGGATCACTCCCGTCGCTTCGACAAGGCTGCGGCGAGACGATCGAACGGCAGCGCCGACATCCTCCCTTTCCAGGCGCCGCTCAAGGAGTTGGAGCAGGAACCGACCGCCCGGGAGATCGAGGTCCTTCAGCTGATCTCGGAGGGCCTCGTCAACCGCGACATCGGCAAGATGTTGTTCCTCTCCGAGGAGACGGTCAAGTCTCACGTGAGACACCTGCTCGCAAAGCTGCAGGCGCGGTCGCGAGCCCACGCCGTAGCCGTCGGCTTCCGGCGTGGGCTTCTGACCTAGCGCTAGGCGGTGTCCACCGACTTGTGGATATCCCTCAACAGGGGGATGCCACGCACCTGTGGAGACCAGAAGCTACGACTGTGGAACTACCAGGTAGTGTGGCCGCCCGGCAACGGGAGGCGAACACGCGCAATCAGCTTACGCATGAGAGAACTCCTCTCTCGAGGGACTAACGGCAGAACGACTTATACCCCTTTTGGGTGACGAATGCAAGAACTAGAGCCTCTAGCGACGCGAACCGAAGCTGACCCGTTCGCAGGGCGGACGGCCCTTTACGTAGGGGCGCTGTCTCTCGCGTTTGTTGCGGCCGTCATTGAGCTGACGCTAACTGGTTATCGCCTCAGCTCAGTGTGGGCGCTCGTTGTCTTGGCCGCGGCGGCGGCCGTTGCTGAACGGGGCCGGGTCCAGTTGGACAGAGGTGATCGGTGCTCGAGAGCTCCATTTCCAACCTACCCGTACTGTTTGCTGCAGTCGTTTTTGGGCCGTTGCCCGCGATGCTTGTCGGTGCGGGCTCGATGCTCGGCGCGTTCGCGCCGGCCCTACTTGAAAGCTCGCCGCCTACACGCTGTCGCAGAAGCCTCAGCCGGGGCTCTCACCGGACTGGTGGCCATCCAGTCGTCTCAGCTTACGACCAATGAGGTTGGGCGCGTCGCAGTGGCGGTTGGCATCGGCGGTCTTGCCCTTGAGGTGTTGGATTTCGGCGCTGTTTGCCTTACGGCGCGGTTCGTGGCCTGCCCGTACTGTCCCTTGCGCGCTTCCTCATCCCCGTCACCGTCCTCTCGGTTCCGCTATACGCGCCCCTCGTGGGGCTGCTGGCTCTTGCCTACAAGAGCATCTCGCCATGGTCGCTTCCGCTCTTCCTTGTTCCCGCTCTGGCAGCTCAGAGCCTCTTTCGCCTCTATCAGGATCAGAGACGTCTGGCTCAGGACCTGGGTGTTGTCAACGAGCGGCTTGAGCGAGCAAGTATCTCCTTTGCAACCGCCCTTGTTGCGACACTGGACGCCCGCGACCGCTACACCGCGGGGCACTCAGCTGCTGTCGCGATCTACGCTCGCGATATCGCTGAACGACTCGGCCTGACCGACGAGGAGCAGCAACTGGCTCACCTCTGCGGGTCTGGTACATGACATCGGCAAGATCGGTCTTCCGCCGGGTCTACTCGAGAAGCCGGGAGCTCTGACCCTCGAAGAGCGTCGCCAGATGCAGGAGCACTCTGCGATCGGAGAGAGAATTCTCGCGAAGGTGGAGGACTATGCCGAAATCGCGACGATCGTCCGGCATCACCACGAGCGGATGGACGGCATGGGTTACCCGGATGGGATCCAGGGCGACCGGATTCCTCTGATTTCGAGGATCATCTCGGTCGCCGATGCCTACAACGCAATGACATCCGATCGCCCCTACCGTGATGCGATGCCGAGTCGAGTGGCGAGGATGCGGCTCGCGCAGGGGGTCGAGGGACAGTTCGACACGACCGTTGTCGCAGCGTTTGAGGCGATTCTCGCTGGGGAAAGTGAAGAATATCGCACCGGCACCGGAACGAGGTTCACACTGGAGGCGCAAGATCACTATTCCAGCACGAGCGTCGAAGAAGCGGCTTAAATCTCTGTGTCGTCATGTGTTTCGATCTCTGCCGCCGATTGCATTGCTGCTTCCGTCCGTGATCGCACGCCGAGTTTCTCGAAAATATGAAGCACATGGACTTTCACTGTTGCTTCACTAATAAATAGTGTTTGAGCGATCTCCTTATTAGTGAGGCCCTGAGCGATCAATCCAAGCACATCTTGCTCTCGTTCAGTTAGACGCCTGGGCCTCGACTCGTGGCCCGTATCCAAATCGATCCGCTTGGCAAGGGCCGTGTCGCGCGCATTTTCCATGATGCCCGAGAGCGATTCACGGATGGCGATGTCTCCTGAGATCTCTTCCAGAAGTCGCGGAAACCCGCGGTAAGCAACTACTAGACCGTCGATATTCCCCAAGTCGATCGCGAGAGTGACGGCCTTTGCCGGCTCGTTGAAGGTGTGATTGTCCATAGCGACGATCGCGCGTGTAAGAGGGACGAGCGTTTGCGCCTCAACCGTGTGTGAGGCCTTCTCCGCCTCATCTGCGAGCGGTAGTGCCTCCGATCCTTGTCTTGCACAAGCGAACGCAAGAGCGAGTGTGGCCAAGTACTCACCTCGTTCGGCCTCGAACGGAAACCGCGTAGGCGTTTCTGTCAAGACTCTCACGCCTCGATCAGCGAGTCCTTGGCTAATTAGCAATCTGCACCGTATCAGCCTTGCTTCGAGCTCCAAGAAGATGTCCCCCGACTTGAGCGCCTCGCGGTGGAGCCAGTCCAGCATCTGTCTGCAGCGAGAAAAATTGCGAAGTCCGAGCTCAGCCATCGCTCCAACCTTCTTTGCGTGGGGCACCACAAAAGGCAGTCGCACATCACGGACATAGCGCTCTGCATGCTTCGCCGCTGTTCCTGCTTCTCTGTAGCGACCAAGAAGTGCAAGCAGGAGTGCTCGTGACGTGTAAAATGAGGAGGCTGTAAACGGATCCACAACTCGAGAAATCAAATAGTCAGTCGACTCGAACAGTTCTGCAACGCTATGTAATTCGTTCCCATTGCGAATCGCGACAAGGAAGCGAGCCACTGTAAGCCGAGCTTCGCTTGTTGCACTTCCGTCGTCGAGTTCGGCGAGCTGGTTGATCAACTGGCCGACTTCAGGTTCTTCGAGATCAACGGAGATCATCAGCTGACCCCAAATGGCGTGGCGTTTGTCGGTGACGGTCTTTGCATGGCTGAGAGCTTTCTGGAAGCGTACTCTTGCGGATTCATTTCGAAAAGCCAAGTGAGCGCTCGTGCCCGCGACAAAATACGCGCGTGAGATAAGTGGATGGTCGCCACGTAAGCGATGCGCGGCTCGGATCGCGAGGGTGTCCGATTTGCGGTGTTCGCCTTCGCAGAATGCAACCTCTGCAGCCGCTAGATCGACGATAGGGTCATCGACATGTCGCGCTTCAGCAAGCTTGGACCAACGGGTCATCGTTGGCAAGCGCGTGGCTTCGAGCAAGGCTGGGAGCCCACGCTCGAGGAGTCTCACGAAGACTTCCTCCGAAAAAAATCGGTTGACTAGGGTGAATGCGTCGTCCCAGCGTCCCAACGTGGCAAGGTGCTCGCTCAGTCCTGCGAGCGCTGCGTCATTGCACGGCTCTTCAGCTCGCGACTTGGATTCCAGAAACGTGCGCAATAGGGGATGCAGCTCGACGGTTGTTGAACGCGCGGTGAGGAAGCCGAGCCGTAGACCCTCCGCGACGATAGGGGCTACGTCGTTGCCTAGAAGAAACTCGGCGACGCCTCTTCCCAGTGACGGGGCGAGTGCAAGCCGGCGGAGACCCTCTTGGATGGCAGGTGACGCACCCTGATATAGCTCTTCAGCGAAAAATTCGTAGAGTGCGTCTGGGAGACTTCCCTCACGGAGGTTCGAAGCCCTCGGCCAATGCGGCCAGCCCTATGACCGCTGGCCATCCTTCGGCGAGCGCAACTAGGCCAGCCGCTGAGCGCGTCTTTGCGGTGGGCAAGGATAGCTTGCAGCTTCCTCATGGTTCATTGCGAGACTCGTTGCGACCAAGCTTCGTAGATTTCTCCATACAGAAGTCTTCGGGCGGAAGCCCATCCAGGCCGCTTTACGGCTTGTGAGGAGAAGCTGCAACCGGCGCATTTCGAAGCAGAACATCGATGAAACGTTCTGGAGCGGTGTGCCTCCATCGCGAACTGGTAGTCGTCGAATACGAGCCAGCTGCCGGCAGGCCATCATCGAGATCTTCGGCAAATAGCTCGGCGAGAACATCCGACATCTTGTTCAGGGGTGCCAGTTGCGCGCATTCGGTTCATACATTCGACTGCCAGCGCTCGGTACCAGGTCTGTGATCGTCTTCGCGAGGCCGGCTGCGAGTGCTGCCACGTCCGCGGTTGCGGTTGTTCCCTCGTACCAGACGTGGGGACGTTCCGAAACCCACTCTCGTGCGAGCGTGGTCTTGCCGAAACCGGCTGGAGCGATGAGCATCAGAACCTGCGCGTTCGCGTTGTCGAGCAGGCGCGTCAGGCGAGGCCGCTTGATGATGTAGCGGCGCGCAGCTTCGATCGCCGTCTCGATGCCTGCCATCGCCAACTCCCGGGACATGTCCCGGTTGGCCGACTCTACTGCGTTGTCCGCCACAAACGAAGCCTCCGTGCCCGCGGCCCAGGCCACGGGCACGGAGACCTCGGTCACCGTTTTGCCGTCCAGGGAACCCTGGAGCGGATCGTCGCCCGTGAGCATTCGGTAGGCGGCCGGAATCTGCCGCCTCCGCGGCACGCCCAACTTGTGACGGAGCGCGTCCGAGTGCGCTTTGGCTGTTCTCGGTGAGATCTGCAGTCGCTCCGCGACCTCTTCGTTCGAGCACCCAGCTGCGATCAGGCCGACGACCTGGCGTTGCCGTGCGGTGATCCCTGGCGGCGCGTCGATCAGCGTTGAGTACATGTCGTCGAGGCTAGTGCGAGCGCCGGCCCGCCACCATCGGCCGAAGGGTGTATTTCGATTGCTTACGCCGCGACTGCCGGGCCACGCACGAAGCTGGCCTCGTGCCCGCGGACATTTGCCTCGCGCAGCTCGTCGTCGTCGAGCGCGCCGATGCGGAAGAGAAGGTCGAGCTCGTCGCGGAGGTGCGTGCGCATCATCTCGGGCCCGTCGGTGGCGATCGTGAACCGGACACCCGCGTCGACGAAGGTGCGGAGCGTGTCGCGGACGGCATCCTCGTCGGGAAGCGCCCTGGTCAGCAGGTTCGAGGTCGGGCAGATCTCGAGCACGATCCCACGCTCGCGGAGCTCCGCCATCAGCGCCGGCTCCCGGGCGGCGAGGATCCCGTGGCCGATCCGGTCGGGACGCAGGGTCTCGACCACCTCGGCGATCTCCTCGACGCCGAAGTCGCCTCCCTCCTCGCCGACGTGGATCGTCACGCCCAGGCCGGCCGCGCGGGCTTCCTCGACCTGCGGGGCGAGCTGCGCGTACCGGTAGCGCTCACCACGCGGCCTGGGCCCGGCGATGTCGATGCCGACGATCCCGCGTGTCGCATACCGGATCGCCTTCTCGACGATGATCGTGTTCTGCCGCTCGTCGAATGTGCGGTCCATCATCAGGATCAGCCCGGCACGAACCTGCGGGTATTCGAGGCTAGCCCGATCGAGGCCGCGCGTCGCGGCCACGATGATGTGGTCGAGGTCGCGCTCGCCGCCGCGATTTCGCTTCATCGGGTTGAAGCGCAGCTCGAACGTCGTGATCCGCTGGGATCGGTAGGCGCCCCCGATCGCCGCGTGCACCGAGCGTTCGACCGCGAGCGGGCTCGACTGGATCAGCTCCGTCCAGTGGTAGATCGCGTCGAGCGCGTTCAGGTCGGCGACGCCCCGCGGGTCGGAGACGGTGACGAGCCGGTCGAACTCCCAGTAGTCCTTCACCGGCAACGCGATCCCCTGCTCGTGCGCGATGCTCCAGAGGATCTCGGACGCAACCGACCCGCCGAGGTGGGTGTGGAGCTCGGCGAGACCCTCTTCGTACATGGGAGCGAGCATAACCTTCGGCGCCGTGGTCACCCCGGCCGCCGGATTACGCAGGGTTGTAGTCGCCCGCAGTCACTAGGCTCCAGTGAGAATGAAGGTGGGCGTCGTGGTGCCGTTCTCGTGGTCCTTCTGGGGCGCTGTGCTCGAGCACGCGGAGCTGAAGGCCGAGGCGTTGCGCGCCCGCGGCCTCGACGTGAAGATCATCATCGGCAACGACCCGCCGGGCGCGTTCACTCGCGCCCTGCACCCGCGTCACGGCCGCCACGACGACCCGCCGCCGGACGTGATCCCGGTCGGTCGCACGGTGATCGTGCCCGCGAACGGCTCGCTGCCGAACCTCGTTCTCAACCCGAAGGTGCCGTTCAAGCTCAGACGCGTCTTCGCGGAGGAGAGGTTCGACGTCCTTCACCTGCACGAGCCGATGACGCCGGCGATCTGCGTGTCCGCGCTTGCCGTCGCCAAGTGCGCCCTGGTCGCCACCTGGCACGCTGCGGGCGCCCTCGGCTGGATGCGGGCCGGCCGGCCCGCCTGGGGCTGCCTGCTCGACCGGATCGACCACCGCATCGCCGTCTCCGAGCAAGCGCGGGAGTCGGCGCGGCGCTGGTTTCCCCAGTGGGACTTCGAGGTCGTCCCCAACGGCGTCCTGATCCCGCCGAGGGCCGACCCTGCGAATCGCGAGAACACGGTCGTCTTCATCGGCCGGCACGACCCGCGCAAGGGAATGCCGGTGCTGCTCCGGGCCTGGCCCGAGGTCCATCGGCGCACCGGCGCGCGGTTGCGGCTCGTCGGAGCGGACCCGCTCGCCGTCGGGCTGCTGCTCGCCCGGCACCGCGTGCCCAACGACGGAATCGACGTTCTCGGCTTCCTCCCGCAGGCGGATCTCACCCGCGAGCTGCTGGCCGCGAAGGCGCTTGCCGCGCCCTCGATCGGGATGGAGAGCTTCGGGATGGTGCTCACGCGAGCGTTTGCGTGCGCGGTGCCTGTCGTCGCGTCCGACATCCCCGGATATCGGGCAGTGATGACCGAGGACACCGGCGTGCTCGTGCCCCCCGGTGACGAGACGGTGCTCGCCGAGTCACTCGTCGGACTGCTCGAGGACGAGCCCCGCCGGCGGTCGCTCGGGGAGAGCGCGCGCCGTCTCGCGATCGACCGCTACTCGTGGGACACGATCGCCGTGCGGCTCGAGCAGATCTACGAGGACGTGGCTGCGTGACGTTCCGGCCGCGCATTCCGCAGTCGTCGTGGACGCGCGCGGCGATCGCGGCCTTCTTCCTCTGCGGTGTCGGCGCTCTGCTCTGGTGGCACGGCCCGCACTGGTCCGACTTCGGCGACGCGTTCGGATCGGTCCGGTGGGAGTTCGTGGCGGCGGCCGTGGGGCTGAACCTGCTCTCGATCGTCGCGCGTGCTGCGGCCTGGAACACGGTGATCGACTCGGCAATACCGGAGCCGCACCCGGGCCCGCTGCTCGTCTTCTCGGCATTCTGCGTCGGCCTGCTCGGCAACGCGGTCCTGCCCGGCCGGGTCGGGGAGCTGGCGCGCGTCGGCGTGCTGACGCGCAAGCTGAACGGCCGCGGCCGCCCGGGCTCGTGGCCGATCCTCGTCGGCACGGTCTTCGCGCACCGGATGTTCGATCTCGTGCCGGTGTCCCTCCTCGTCGTCTACGTGCTGATCACGGCCAAGATCCCGCGGTGGGCGTTCACCAGCCTCTGGATCCTGCTCTCGATCGGGTTCGTCCTCTTCGTCGTCTCCTTCGCGATCGCGCGGCACCAGCACCGGACGCGGCTCGAGGGCCTCGGCACCGTGCGGCGAGTCCTGGTGATGGCCAGGCTCGGGCTCGGCGTGATGCGGCAGCCCGGCCCGGCCACGCTCGCGATCCTGTTCCAGTGCATCGGCTGGGGCTGCCAGCTGTTCGCGGTCTGGACGGCGATGCGGGCGTTCCACATCTACGAGCCGCTCCCTGCCGCGGGGCTCGTCCTGGTGCTGATGAACGTCGCGACGATCCTCCCGCTCTGGCCGGGCAACGTCGGGCTGATGCAGGTCGCCGTCGCGACCCCGCTCTCGCTCCAGTACGGCGTCGACTACGGTGTCGGCTTCGCCTTCGGGCTCGGTCTGCAGGCGATCGAGGCGTCGGTCGGCGTCGGAATCGGCCTGGCCTTCCTCGCACGTGAGGGCCTCTCGTTCGCGCGGCTACGAGAAATGCCCGGCGCGGTGACGCTGATGCCCGAGGACGAATCCGGGGAGGAGACCGCCGAGCGTGCCCCGTCCGCGAGCGCTCGCGTGCCCGGCTAGCCTCAAGGGGGTGCTCGGCGCCTCCCCGGCCGCGGAAGCGCTGGTGCGCGGCTTCGCCGGCGCCGGCGTCGACGCCGACGCGCTTCCGGTGGCGGACGGGGGAGAGGGGACTCTCGACGTGCTCTGCGAGGTGACCGAACCGGTCGACGTGGTCGACGCCTTCGGCCGTCCGCGCCTGGCTCGCACCGGCGTCCTCCCCGACGGGGCCCGTGTGGTCGAGGCGGCGCAGGCGGTGCCGTTCGATCCCGGCCGTTTGGACGTGATGGCCGCGTCCAGTCGCGGTCTCGGCCTGTGGATAGGAACGCTGAGGGACTGTCCCCTGGTCGTGGCGGTCGGGGGCACGGCGACGATGGACGGCGGCGCGGGCCTGCTCGAGGTGCTCGACCGGCTGCCGGGGCCGACCCGCGTGTTGTGCGACGTGGCGACGAAGCTCTACGCCGCGCCGCGCCTCTACGGCCCGCAGAAGGGAGCGTCGGCCGAGCAGGTCGCCGAGCTGGAGGGACGGCTGCGGGCGATGCCGGAGCTCGCTCCCTACGCCGACCTGCCCGGGTCCGGCGCCGCCGGCGGCCTGGGCGCGGCGCTCGCGTCGCTCGGCGCGGAGCTCGTGCCCGGTGCTGAGGTCGTCCTCGAGCTGCTCGGCTTCGATCCGCTGCCGTACGGGCTCGTCGTCACCGGCGAAGGGACGGTGGACGCGACCACCTGGGAGGGCAAGGCGCCTTCCGCCGTCGCCGGGCGCTGCCGCGAGGCAAGGGTGCGTTGCGTCGTCTTCGGCGGTCGCGTCGTCGAGGGAAACGCGGTTGCCCTCAGCGGCGACCCCGCGCGGGCGGAGGAAGATCTCGTCGCGCTCGGACGGGAGCTAGGAGTTGGCCTGCGCGACGCGTAGCCGCTTCGCCATCACCTGCAGGAGCTGCCACGCGATCGAGGCGTTCTCCTCGACGAACGGCTTGAACTCCCAGGAGGTGATCCCGTACGCGGTCACGTCGGTGGTGGCGGTGATCGACGCAGACCGAGGGCCGTCGTCGATCAGCGCGATCTCGCCGAAGTAGTCGCCTGGGCCACCGCGGCCGATCTCCTCGCCGCGGATGCTGTAGGCGACCTCGCCGTCCCCGATCACGAAGAAGCCGATCCCGCCCATACCCTCCTGCGCGATCGTCTCGCCGGCCGGGAACGTGCGCTCCTTGAACGACTGGGCGATCCGGTTCAGGTCACGGTTCGAGAGCCCGGAGAAGAGGGGAACCCGGCGCAGGAGCTCGGCAGGGGCAGTCATGTGAGCGCGAGCTTACCCTTCTGGACGGGCTGCGTCGACCCGCCGCGCAAGCTCTTCGATCCTCCCCTCGGCGGCGTCCAGCTGCTCGGCGCAGAAGCGGTACAGCTCCTCACCTCGCTGCCAGAGCCGGAGTGCCTCGTCGAGCCCGGCGTCTCCGCGTTCGAGCCGCTCGACGATCTGCTCCAGCTCCCTCTGCGCCTCCTCGAAGGTCATTCGACCCGCGCTCGGAACGAGCCCTCGGCGACCTCGACCCCGATCTCGTCGCCGGGAGCGACCGCCGCCGTGGAGCGAACGAGCTCGCCGTCGCGGCGGACGATCGCATAGCCGCGGTCGAGCGTCGCCCGCGGCGAGAGCGCCCGCAGCCGGCCGCCGGCGTGTGTGAGCGCGGCGCGGCGGCGCTCGACGAGCAGGGCGGGAGCCCGACGGAGTCGTTCGTGCATGTGGACGAGCCGCCGGGAGTGCCGTTCCAGCGTCCGGCGGGCGCCTCGGGTGAGCGCCTCGCGCGACCGGCCGAGGGCGGCCAGCAGCTCCTCGAGGTCGGGGACGACCAGCCGCGCGGCTGCGGTCGGCGTCGAGGCGCGACGGTCGGCCGCGAGGTCGCAGAGCGGTGTGTCCTGCTCGTGGCCGACTGCGGTGACGATCGGTACCGGGCAGGCAGCGACCGCGCGCACGAGGCGTTCGTCGCTGAACGGGAGCAGGTCCTCGAAACCGCCGCCTCCGCGGGCGAGGACGACGACGTCGACCTCGGGCTCCGCGCAGATCGCACGCAGTGCGTCGATGATCGCCGCTGCAGCCCGCGGCCCCTGCACGTAGGTCTCGGCGACGACCACTCGGCCGGGTGGAAAGCGCGTCTGGATCGTGGTGAGCACGTCGCGTTTTGCGGCGGCGTCGTTGCCGGTGACGAGGCCGACCTTGCGCGGCAGGCGGGGAAGCTCTCGCTTGCGCTCCTCGGCGAAGAGCCCCTCGGCGGCGAGCTGCTGCTTCAACCGCTCGAGCGCGGCCAGGTGCTCGCCGAGTCCGAAGCGCTCGATCGAGAGTGCGCGCAGCCGTAGCTCGCCCTTCTGCTCCCAGAGCTCTGGGCCGGCCGTAGACGTGGACGCGCTCGCCGTCCACCAGGTCGAGGCGGAGCGCGTCGAACTGGCCGCGCGGCATCGCAGCCGAGAGGCAGGCGCCGCCCTCCGGATCCTTGAGCGTGAAGAACACCGTCTGCCAGGCGGCCCGGCGTCGCAGCTCCGTCACCTCGCCTTCGACCCAGACCGTCGGGAGCCGAGTCAGCCACTGCGAGACCCCACGGTTGAAGCCCGTGACCGTGTAGACCTTGCGGTCGCCGTAGACGATCGGCTCTATCTTCATCGCCGCATCGTAAGATTGAACCGTGAGCGAGGCGCGGGTCGAGGCGATCTACATCTCCGCGGAGCACGGCGAGCTGCCGCGCGCGGTGGAGTCGGTGCGCGCGGTCGCCGGCAAGGGGCTGGAGGGGAACCGCTACTTCGACCAGGGCCGTCCCGAGGCCGAGCTGACGTTGATCGAGGCGGAGGCGCTCGAAGCCTTCCGCGGCGAGCACGGGGTCGAGATCGACGGAGCGAGCTCGCGCCGGAACGTCCTCACCCGCGGGGTCCGTCTCAACGACCTCGTCGGGCGGCGCTTCCTCGTCGGCGAGCTCGAATGCCGCGGAATCGAGCTCTGCGAGCCCTGCGCCCACCTGGCTTCGATGACCCATCCGGACGTGACCAAGGGTCTGGTCCACCGGGCGGGGTTGAACGCCGAGATCCTGATCGGGGGCGAGTTGCGTCCGGGCGACCCGATCCTGCCGCTCTAGCGCGGCTTCGCCTCTAGAGCAGGATGCGGGCGGCAGTCTCGTGGCCGCAGCCGACGCCGACGAGCTCGACCGCCCGATGGAGATCGGCCTCGCTGTCTGCGAGCTTCTCGGCAAGCGGGAGTGGATATCCGGCTTCGATCAAGACGTGCAGGCGCCAGCTCTGCACCTTCGCGCGCTCGGTCTGGTCGGTTTCGATGATCTGGGTCATCTCGCTCACGCGGGTCTGGTTCGCCCTCTCCTAGACGATCCCTCTCCGCGAAAGTTTGAGTCCCCTAGTCGCTCCCACGGCCACCGACCGACCCGGCGAGGCGGTCCATCCGCCGGCGCACCATGGTTTCGATCTCGGTCATTCGCCGATCCAGAGCGTCGACGAACTCCTCCTGGCGGCGCTCGAGCATGTCGGTGACGTTCTGGACCCGGCGCTCGATGCGGCCGCCGCCGGACGCACCGATCTCGGTGAGCCGCTCGGCGAGGAGCTGCTCGGCCTGGCGCGTGAACGTCTCGATCGCACGGTCGAGCTCCCGCGACAGGCGACGCGCTGCCTCCTCGCGGGTCGAGCGAATCGTGTTGTTGAACTCGACCGCGGCCGCCTCGGTGAGCCGCGTCGCCTCGCGCGCGACCGATCGCTCGACCTGATCGACGAGTCGGCGCTCGACGTCGCCGAAGGCCTCGCTCACCTTGCGCGTCGACTCGGTCTGCTCCCGCTCGATCTGCTCGGCGAGACTGCGCTCGCGGTTGCGCAGCCGGTCGGCGACCTCGTGCAGTGCCCGGCGCCGTTCGGCGCCGTGCGTCTCCAGCTCGCCCGCCGCCTCCTCGACCGCCTCCTTGATCTGGCGCTGGATGTCCTCCCGCAGGCGGGTGAGGGCTGCGCGGTGATCCTCGGTATCGGAGACGAGTCGCTGGGTCTCGGCGGCGAAGCGCGCCTCGGCGTCCGACATCAGCTTGCGCTGGCGCTGCTCGAGGCGGGCGAGCTGGGTGGCGAGCCCCTCGCGGACCCGTTCGAGGTCCTGCGCCCATGCGGTCAGCTTGCCCTCGATCTCCTTCTGCGCGGAGATCAGACGGCCGGTGAGCTCGGTCAGGACGCGCTGTTCGGCACGGAGGAGCTCGTCGCGGCGCTCGTCGGCGAGCCGGCGATGCTCCTGGGCGAGGAGAGCGTTCGTCTCCGCGCGGGAAACGGACAGCGTCCGCTGCAGCTCGGTCTCGCGGCGTTCGACCTCCGCCTCGACCATCGCACCGATCCGCGCGCGAGCCTCGGCGAGCAGCTGGTCGTCGGTCGGCCGCTTCCGAAACAGCATCCGTTCATCGTAGGCGACTATCTTGGCCGGGTGCAGCCGGACGTCGAGCTGGAGCGGATCGCGGGTGCGGCTCGACAGCTGGGTGGCCCGCACGAGGAGCTCGCGGGCGTGATCGCAAGCGAACCGCAGGCCGGTCAGCGCGTCTACCTCTGCGCGTTCCAGGGGCCGGCGCAGACGTGGATCGCGCTCGACGAGGGCGCCCAGCCGGTGATCGACCGGGCGCTCGTGCGTGCGGCGGTCTCGATCGCGGCGCTGTGCGAGCTCGCCGAAGAATCGGCGGGCGGGGGCAAGCTCGAGGAGCTGCGCGCCCAGCTCGTGTCGCTGCGGCTGACCGAGAACCCGGAGGGGATCGAAGAGGCGGAGGAGGCCGCGCTCGACCTGGAGCGAACGCTCGGCGCCTCGCCCCGCCTCGCCAACCCCGGCTACCTGGACGCGATCGGTACCGCGACCCGCCGGCTGGAGCGGGCACTCGGCGAGGATCTCCGCTCGCCGTTCGTCGAGGCGATGAAGCAGGCGACCGTGGTCGTCGAGGAGCTCGAGCACGACGTCCTCGGCGGCTACAAGGTCGAGCTCCGGTAGCCTGAGACCATGGAGGGCGGGTTCAACTTTCCGTTCGGCGGCGATCCGGAGGAGCTGATGCGCGGCCTGCGCGAGTTTGCGGAGCAGCAGGCGGAGTCGGTCGCCGAGGCGCAGCGGGAGCAGTTCGCGACGCTGACGCTGAACACGGCGGTGGAGCTGACCGGCGCCGCGCTCGGGCGGATGGACGTGAGCGGCGGCCCGGAGGAGCAGGCGCTCGCGCTGCGCGACGCGATGAGGATTCTGTTTCCCGAGGCGGTCGCGCTCGTCAGCGCCGCTCGCCAGGGCTTCATGCGCGAGGCCTGAGCCTCGCCGGCCGGGGCTGCTCGGCGACGACGAGAAAGCCGAGCAGGGCGGTCACGATCGCCGCGGCGGCCAGGCCGCTCGTCCTGGCGGCCAACGGGACGAGGGCGAGCAGGAGGAGGGTCACGGCGACTCGCGTCCTGCGTTGGGCATGGCCGATGCGCGCCGCGCACGCCATCACGCCGGCGAGGTAGAGGGCCGGCCCGCCGAAGGTGACGAGCGCTCCCGCGGTGTGCAGCTCGCGCGTGGGATGGGCGATCACGAGCTCGTCACCGACCGCGGCCATGACGATTCCGGCGACGATCGGAAGGTGAAGGTACGTGTAGACGTCCCGTCCCAGCCGGCCCGCCTGGGTGGGGACGCTCGTGCCGATCCGGTCGGCCACGGCCTGCGCGACACGGCCGAAGTAGAGCCACCAGAGGGCGGTCGACCCGAGGAACGCGAGGCAGAGCGCGACGACGTGCGCCCCGCCGAGGCCGGTGCCGGACGCGGTGACGCCGGCCAGGACGATGCTCTCGCCCAGGGCGATGATCACGAAGAGCTGGAATCGCTCGGCGAAGTGCCGGCCCTCGATCTGCCACTGGCTCGTCGGCGTCGAGCCGAAGCCGGGGATCCAGAACCTGGCGAGCGGCGCTGCCAGGTCGAGACCGAGCGCGCCGAGCCACAAGGGCCACCGCGTCCCGTCCGAGGCGAAGCCGCCGGCGACCCAGAGTGGCGCCGAGAGGAGACTCCAGGCCAGGATGTGCCGGAAGTTGCGGTTGAAGTCGCCCGGAGGGGTGACGAGGACGACGAACGCGTTGCGGCCGATCTGCAGAGCCGAGTAGCCGCATGCCAGCAGCAGGGCCTCGTCGCCGAATCCCTTCGGGATCGCGACTGCCACCAGGAGGCTCGCCAGCATGACGAAGACGAGGACGAGCCGGACGGGGACGGTGTCCGGGTCGAACCAGTTCGCCATCCAGGTCGTGTAGTTCCACGCCCAGTAGACCGCGATCAGCATGAAGGTCGTCTCCGCCGCGCCCTGCCAGCTCAGCTTCCCGACCAGATGATGGGAGAGCTGGGTGACCGCGAAGACGTAGACGAGGTCGAAGAACAGCTCGAATGCGGTCGCACGCTGCTCCCCGCCGTCGCGGCGGCGGATGTAGCGGATGTCGGGGATCACCGATTGGCTGCGATCGGCGGCCGTCGTCTCCATCGCTCCGAGCATAGGGCCGCGGTGGGTCAGCGGCGGCGGCGCGCCGGCGGGGCCTCCGTCTTCGCGGCGCGCAGCAGGACGGTGGTCGGCAGCCTCGGGTCGAGCCGTCCGCCGGTCTCGCTGGGCGGCGGCGGCAGCTCCTCGAGCTCCTGCAACCAGAGCCCGGCGCGGGCGATCGCGCCGATGACCTGGCCGAGCCGCCAGAGCCCCTCCGCGAAGTAGCTGTCCCGCCAGCGCAACCCGATCGGATCGATGCAGAGCGCGACCGGATGCCAGTCGTAGAGGAGCAGTTGCCCTCCGCTTCGCAGCGCTGAGGCGAGCCCGCCCGCGAACGGGTCGAGCTCCCGGACCGAGGCGAGCGTGCCCTCGCCGGCGTAGACGAGGTTGAAGCGGCCACGGCGGAGCTGGAGCGGCAGCTCGTGCAGCTCGGCCTGGAAGAACACGGCGTCCGGTGCGCGCTCGCGCGCGAGCGCGAGCGACTGCTCGTCGGGGTCGACGCCCGTGACGAGCGCGCCCAGGGCGATCAGGTCGGCCGCCACCTCGCCGGTTCCGCAGGGCAGGTGGAGGACGTGCTTGCCCTCGAGATCGGGCAGCCGCTCGCGCACGGCGTCGGGCAGCCGGGCGCCGGGCTCGGGAGCTCCACGGTGGCGCTCGTCCCATGCCTGCCGGTTGCTCTCGGTCGGCCACACGGCGCTAGACCACGAGCGAGAAGCCGCCGTCGACGACGAGCGTCTGTCCGCGGATCATCTCGGCCTGCGCCGAGCAGAGGAAGGCGACCGCGTCGGCGATCTCGTCCGGCTCGACGAGCCGGCCTGCGGGGGTTCGCTTCCGGCTCCACGAGAGCATCTCCTCGCGGTTCGGGAAATGGTCGAGGGCGTCGGTGTCGACCACGCCCCCCGAGACCGCATTCACCCGGATCCCGCGAGGAGCGAGCTCGACCGCCAGGTAGCGGACGAGCGCCTCGAGCGCCGCCTTGGAGGTGCCGACCAGGACGTAGTTCTCGAGCACGCGCTCCGACCCGAGGCTGGAGACGCCGACGATCGACGACCCGGGCCGCATCTGCGGCGCGGCCGCACGAGCGAGGGAGAGGAACGCGCGCGCATTCGCGGCCAGCGTCCAGTCGAAGTGCTTGTCGGAGGTCTCGAGCGCCGGCCGGATCACACCGGTGGCGGCGCTGTGGACGAGGGCGTCGAGCGGGCCGAGCGCGGCGACCTGCTCGGCGACGCGGCTCGAGGCGACGTTGCCGCGGACGAGCACCGGCTCCGCTCCGAGACCGCGAAGCTCGCCGGCCGCATCCTCGGCGGCGCGGTCGTTGCGCAGATAGCCGATCGCGACCCGCCTCGTGCCGAGCTCGGCGAAGCGCCGCGCGATCGCCCGGCCGATCCCTCGTGTCCCGCCCGTCACCAGGACGGTCTCGAGGCTCACCTCCGGCGGGGCAGCGGCGTATCCGCGGGGGCTGCGCTCGGGATCTCCTCCCAGCCCGGCCTGCTCCTCGGCTCGCGGCCGCCTTCCTGCGCCTTCGACGAGGCGTGCCCGAGCCGGTCGAGCAGCTCCATCTTCTCCTCGGCGTAGCGGCGCACCGGATTGTCCTCCGGGAGATCGAGGACGAGCTCCTCGATC
The DNA here is from genome assembly GCA_963836685.1 of uncultured Actinomycetes bacterium. GTDB lineage: Bacteria > Actinomycetota > Thermoleophilia > Gaiellales > Gaiellaceae > DATBLE01. The sequence goes on along the minus strand of CAWIKS010000023.1, from coordinate 63,714 downwards.
CGCGCGCGGATCTGATACGCGAAATGCGGCGTCGCCGGCCCGACGAGGGCGTCGATTTCCTCGATCGTCGGCACGGCGGAAGCGTAGTGGATCGATAGGTTCCGATGGTGGTGCGGCGCCCGGGCACGGTTGACCTGATGTTGATCGCGACGATCGTGATCTGGGCGTTCAACATCACGGTGACGAAGTACGTGCTCACGCACGGCTTCAGGCCGCTCGCGTACGGGTCGATCCGCTACGGGGCGGCGGCGCTGCTCGCCGCCGGGGTTGCGCTGGCCCTCGAGCGCTCCCTCGCCGTCGGCGGTCGCCGGAGCTTCGTCCTGATCGCGGCCGCCTCGCTCTTCCTGCTCGTCAACCAGTTCTCGTTCGTCTACGCGCTCAAGCTCGGGTCGGCGACCACGGTCGCGCTGATCCTCGGGACGACCCCCATCTTCGCCGCGATCTTCTCGTCGCTGATCGGGCTCGAGGACCTGTCCGGCCGCTTCTGGATCGCGACCGCGATCGGGTTCGGCGGCGTCGCCCTGGTCGCGCTCGGCTCGGGCGGCAGCTTCTCCTCCGACCTCGGCGGCGACCTGCTCGCGGTCGTGCTTTCGGCCTCGTGGGCGCTGTACTCGGTGACGATCGCGCCGCTGATGCGCCGTTTCTCGCCCTACCGGATCAGCGCGGTCGTCCTGCTCGTCATGTGCGTGCCGTTCGTCGCCGCGAGCTCGCCCCAGCTCGCGCACCAGGACTACGGCTCGCTCGGCGCGCTCGTCTGGCTGGGCCTGGCCTTCGCCATCGTCGGCCCGCTCTTCCTCACCAACCTGCTCTGGTTCACCGCGATCCATCGCGTCGGGCCGTCGCGGGCCACGCTGTTCGCGAACGTCCAGCCGTTCGTCGCCGCCGTGTTCGCGTTCCTGATCCTGTCCGAGCACCTGCACTGGCTGCAGGTCGTCGGCGGGTTCACGATCCTGGCCGGGATCGTGCTCGAGCGCAGGTGGCGGGAGGCGCCGGCCGCGCAGGTCGGCGAGGGGGTCGGCGCTAACATCCCTGCGTGACCGGAGACCCGTTCCCGCTCGAAGGCTGGGACCACGTCGAGCTCCTGGTCGCGAACGCCAAGCAGTCCGCCTATTTCTACGAGCACGCCTTCGGTTTCGCCTGCCGCGCGTACGCGGGGCCGGAGACCGGCGCCCGCGACCGCGCGTCGTACGTGCTGCAGCAGGGCGACGTCAGGCTCGTCCTCACCGCCGCGCTGACGGGCGATCACGAGGTCACGCGGTTCGTCTGCGCTCACGGGGACGGCGTCCGGGACATCGCGCTCCGGGTGCCGAACGCGGGCGAGGCGTACCGCGTCGCGGTCGCGCGCGGCGCACGAGGCGTGCGCGAGCCGGAGTGGCTGGAGGACGAGTACGGGCGCGTCGAGGTCGCCTCGATCGCCACCTACGGCGAGGTCGTCCACACGTTCGTCGCCCGCGCAGACTACGCCGGGCCGCACCTGCCCGGGTACGTCGAGCGGACGGGCGGTGGACGCGGCGCCGGGGTCGGCTTCACGGCGCTCGACCACTGTGTCGGCAACGTCGAGCTCGGGAAGATGGACGAGTGGGTCGCCTTCTACGAACGCGTGCTCGGCTTCGAGAACATCATCCACTACGACGACGCGCAGATTCACACCGAGTACTCGGCGCTGATGTCGAAGGTGATGGCGGACGGTGAGGGGAAGATCAAGTTTCCGATCAACGAACCGGCCGAGGGGCGACGGAAGAGCCAGATCGCCGAATACCTCGAGTTCAACGCCGGCCCCGGTGTCCAGCACGTCGCGATCCAGACCGACGACATCGTCCGCACCGTCGAGGCGATGCAGGACCGAGGCGTGTCCTTCCTCCGGACCCCCGAGGCGTACTACGAGGACGCCTTCGCCCGGGTCGGCGAGATCGAGGAGTCGTGGTCCGACCTTCGGCGCCTGGGCGTCCTCGTCGATCGGGACGAGGACGGCTACCTGCTCCAGATCTTCACGAAGCCGATCCAGGACCGCCCGACCCTCTTCTTCGAGGTGATCCAGCGCCACGGGGCGCGCACGTTCGGCGAGGGCAACTTCAAGGCGCTCTTCGAGGCGATCGAGCGCGAGCAGGCTCTCCGCGGCAACCTGTGAGCTGAGGCCCCGTACCACTAGCCTGTGCGCGTGAATCCGCAGCGCCGCACCGCGCTGGTCTCGGTCGCGGCCGCCTGCGTGCTGATCGCGCTGAAGCTGACCACCGGCCTGCTCACCCACAGCCTCGGTCTCGTCTCGGAGGCCCTGCACTCCGGAACCGACCTCGTCGCGGCCCTGCTCACCTTCTTCGGGATCGGCGTCGCGATCCGACCCGCCGACCGTGGACACCCATACGGGCACGGCAAAGCAGAGCACCTGACCGCTCTCGCCGAGGCGGCGCTCCTGGTCGGAATCGCGTTCGTGATCGTCTACCGCGCCGTCGCCAACCTCACGGGCAGCTCGCCGAGCCGGGTCGACCCGCGCTGGTACGCCTTTGCCGTGGTCGGCGTCGTGATCGCGATCGACCTGAGCCGGGCGACGATCTCGTGGCGGGCCTCGCGGACCTATCGCAGCCCGGCGCTCCAGGCGAACGCCGTCCACTTCGGCGGCGACCTCCTCGGCTCCTCGGCGGTGCTGGTCGGGCTGATCGGCGCGCGGGCCGGTCATCCGAAGGCGGACTCGGCGGCGGCGCTCTTCGTCGCCGCACTGGTGCTCGTCGCCGCCGGGCGGTTGATGCGCCGCAACGTCGACGTGCTCATGGACCGCGCGCCGGCCGACGCGCAGGAGGCGGCGCGGCTCGCGATCGCGGGGATCGAGCCGCCGGTCACGCTCCGCCGACTGCGGATGCGCTCGGCCGGGGGGCGCCACTTCGCGGACGTCGTGATCGCGGTTCCGCCGGGAGAGGCCGTCGGCCAGGGGCATGCTGCCGCCGACGAGGTGGAGACGGCCGTCCAGCGGGCACTGCCGGAGACCGACGTGGTCGTCCACGTCGAGCCCGGTGAGGGCGACGCGGTCACCCGCGAGATCGCGCAGGCGGCGGCGATGCAGGTTCCCCGCGTCCGCGAGATCCACAACATCAGCGTCCTCCGCGTCGACGGGCGCACCGAGGTCTCCCTGCACCTGAAGCTCCCCGGCTACCTCTCGCTGCGCGAGGCGCACGAGGTGGCCAGCGAGGTCGAGCGTGCGATCGCCCAGGCGTTGCCCGCGGTCGACGCGGTTCGCACGCACCTCGAGCCCCTCGCCGAGGAGGCGGAGGGACACAGCCCGTCCCGCCCGGAGGCCGCGCGCGACTCGGACGCCGTGGCGCGAATCGTCGCCTCCGAGACGGGCAGGGCTCCGCGCGAGATCCGCTTCCTGCAGACCGCCGACGGCCTGGTCGTCTTCCTCACGCTCGGGCTCGACCCGGAGGCGCGACTGGCACAGGCGCACGCCAGGGCGAGCGAGATCGAGGAGCGGATTCGCAGCGACCTCCCCGGGATCTCCGACGTCATCATCCACACCGAACCGTGACCTGGCTCGCGTCCCCGGCCGGCGCCGCCTCCCGGCCGGCGGAGCGGGCCTCCCGCGGCGCCTGACGCTGCCGGAGGCAGGATGCGGCGCCCTCCGCCGCGAGGCCGTACTGCTTGTACTGTCCCCGCGGCGGAGGGCGGGCCTCCTTTGCCGGCGACGCCCCGGGAACGCGAGACGAGGTCACGGATGAAACTGTGCATGTTCACGCCGAAGGAGCTCGACCTCGAGCGCGGCTGGCCGGGGCGGATCGACGGCGACCGCGTGATCCAGCTCGCAGCCCAGACGCTCCAGTCGTTCTTCACCGGCGGCGGGCGGGCACGTGAGCACGCCGAGTACCCGATCGACGAGGTGGTGTTGCGCGCGCCGGTGCTCCGGCCCCCGTCCGTCCGCGACTTCTACGCCTTCGAGCAGCACGTGCGAACGGCGCGCGGCCTGCGGGGACTGGAGGTGCCGCCCGAGTGGTACGAGCAGCCGGTGTTCTACTTCTCCAACCCGGCGGCGATCTACGGGCCGGAGGACGTGGTCCCGTACCCCGAGGGAAGCGCCGAGCTCGACTACGAGCTCGAGGTCGCGGCGATCGTCGGCGCCCAGGGGGCGATCGGCGGATTCACGGTGATGAACGACTGGTCGGCGCGGGACCTCCAGCGCGTGGAGATGAAGGTCGGGCTCGGGCCTGCCAAGGGCAAGGACTTCGCGACCAGCCTCGGCCCGGTGGTCGTGACGCCGGACGAGTTCGACGGCTCCGGCGGCACGATGGTCGCGCGGGTCAACGGCGAGGAGCGGTCGCGGGGGAGCCTGGCCGAGATGTACTTCGGCTGGGACCGGATCGTCGCCCAGGCCGCGCGGAACACGCGCCTGCTGCCCGGAGACGTCCTCGGCTCCGGCACGGTCGGCACGGGGTGCATCCTCGAGCACGGTGACGGGCGCTGGCTGCAACCTGGCGACGTCGTCGAGCTCGAGGTCGAGGGGCTCGGCGTCCTGCGAAACACCGTCGGCCGCCGTGGCTGAGGTCGCCGTGGTCGGCGCCGGGGTTACGGGCCTGGCGACCGCGCACGCCCTGGCGCGGGCCGGCCGGGACGTCGTCGTCTAACTATCCTTCTGCCATGCCGACGTACCAGCGGCTCGGGGACGTCCCCCGCAAGCGCCACATCCAGTTCCGGGACAACGGCACGCTCCTGACCGAGGAGGTCTTCGGTCTCGAGGGCTTCTCCGGGAACGAGTCGATCCTCTACCACCTGCAGTCGCCCTGCCGCGTCCGCGAGCTCGGCGAGTTCGAGCCGATCCGGCGCGAGGAATGGGTGCCGGAGGCCCACGCGCACCGTCACCTGCGCACGTGGGCGGTACCCGAGCACGGCGACCCGATCGGCGGTCGCCGTCTCTTGATGTGGAACGGCGACGTCGAGATCTCGCTCTGCCGTCCGGACGAGGTAGATGGATTTCTTCTACCGGAACGGCGAGGGCGACGAGGTGATCTTCGTCCACGAGGGCTCCGGGACGCTCGAGACGATCTTCGGTGACCTCCCCTACCGCGAGGGCGACTACGTCGTCGTCCCGCGCGGCACGACGTACAGGTTCTCGGGCGAGGGGCCGCAGCGGCACCTCGTCTTCGAATCGCCGGGGCTGATCGAGATCCCGCGCCGCTACCGGAACGAGTACGGGCAGCTGCTCGAGCACGCGCCGTACTACCACCGCGACATCCACGCTCCGGTCGAGCTGCGGACCCACCGCGACCGGAGCGAGCACGTCGTCAAGGTCCGCGTTCGCGACGGGTACCAGACGTACGTCCTCGACTACCACCCCTTCGACGTGGTCGGCTGGGACGGCTACGTCTATCCGTGGACGTTCAACATCAACGACTTCGAGCCGATCACGGGCCGGATCCACATGCCGCCTCCGTCGCACCAGACCTTCCAGGGGCAGAACTTCGTGATCTGCTCCTTCTGCCCGCGCAAGCTCGACTTCGACCCGCTCGCGATCCCGATCCCGTACCACCACTCGAACGTGAACTCGGAGGAGATGATCTATTACGTCTCCGGCAACTTCTCCTCGCGGAAGGCGGTCGAGGTCGGCTCGGTGACGCTGCACCCGTCCGGGATCCCCCACGGGCCGCACCCCGGGCTCGCGGAGAGGTCGATCGGGATGACCGAGACGCACGAGCTGGCGGTGATGTGCGACACGTTCCATCCGCTGCGACTGACGACCTTCGCACGCGACCTCGACGACGGCACGTATGCGTACTCGTGGTACGAGGAGCCGGCCGCGGCGAGCCAGGACGAAGACCCGGCCGGGGTGACATCGCACCTCTGAGAGCAGTCAAGCGCTCTGACCCTCGTCGTCGACTGGGACGGGACGATCACCGAGCGGGACACCCTCGTGATGGTGCTCGAGCGCTTCGGCGAGGCCGACGTCTCCGAGCGGCTCTCGAAGCAGCTGTTCAGCGGTGAGATCACGCTGCACGACGAGATCGCCGGTCAGTTCGCCACCGTGACCGCTCCCCTGCCCGAGGTCGTCGACTGGGTGCTCGAGCAGACGGTCGTCCGGCCCGGCCTGCAGGAGCTGGTCGAGAGGTTCCACCCGCTCGTCGTCTCGAGCGGCTTCCACGAGCTGATCGAGCCGGTGCTCGCCCGCGAAGGCGTCCGGGTCGACCTGCTCGCGAATCGCGTCGAGCCCGAGCGGACGGATGGCGGGTGATCTGGCGCGACGAGGCGGTGTGCGCGACGTGCGGCCAGCCCTGCAAGCGGTCGACGCTCCCGGTGGACGGCGAGGTGGTCTACGTCGGCGACGGCTACTCCGACCGCTGCGCGGCACTGGCCGCCGACCGGGTCTTCGCCCGGCGCGGGCTCGCCGCCTACCTCGACGAGCAGGGGGTCGCCTACGAGCGGTTCGATGACCTGCACGACGTCGCGACGCGCCTCGCCGGCCCGAACGGCAGGGACAGACCCTAGGGTCTGTCCCTGCACAGCGACGGCCTCCGTGGCTCTCGTCGCCCTACCCGAGCCCTACGACTTCGAGCTCTCGACCGAGCGCTTCCGGGCGTTCGGGCCGGATCTCGCCAACCTCTGGCACGAGGGCGGGCTGCACCGGGTCGTTCGCGGCCGCGAGGTGCGGATCGAGGCCGCACCGGGCGGCGTCGACGTCGAGCCGCTCGACGCGGAGATCGAGTCCGAGATCCGGACGCTGCTCGGGGCGCCGTTCGACCTCGCCGCCTTCGCAGCCTGGGCGAGGACCGCCGACCCGGTTCTCCGCCGGCTCGCGGCGCAGCTCGCGGGCTTCCGTCCGCCGCTCGCACCCGATCCCTTCGAGGCCCTCGTCGGATCGATCACCGCGCAGCAGGTGTCGCTGTTCGCCGCGTTCGCGATCCGCAACCGGCTGATCGAGCGCTTCGGCGACCGCGCCGGCCACGCCTTCTCGTTCCCGGCGCGCGAGCGGCTCGCGCAGGCGGACGAGGAGGAGATCGTCGCCGTCGGCTTCTCTCGCCGGAAGGCGGAGTACGTCGTCGGGCTCGCCCGCTCCGACCTCGACCTGCGCGAGCTTGCCGCGCTGCCCGACGACGAGGTGAAGGCGAGGCTGACCGCGCAACGGGGCTTCGGCGAGTGGACCGCGGACTGGTTCCTCGCCCGCCACCTTGCCCGGCCGCGCGCGTGGCCCGCCGGCGACCTCGGCCTGCGCAAGGCGGTCGCCGCCTTCTATGGTGAGGTGGATGTCCGTGCGTTCGGCGACCGCTTCGATCCCTTCCAGAACCTCGCGGCCCACTACCTGCTCACGGGCCTGAGGGTCGCCGGAGAGTGAACGTCCGTCTCGCCACCGAGGCCGACCAGCCGGTGCTGCGCGAGCTCTGGGAGGAGTTCCAGGCGGAGATCCCCGACCTGCCGGAGTTCGTCGAGACCTGGGGAGAGGAGTGGAACGACGTGGCCGCGGACATCGGCCGCCGCGGCGCCGTCTACCTCGCCGAGGACGAGGACGGCGTGACAGGCGCGGTGCGCGCGAAGATGATCGAAGGCGGACGTCTGGCACGTCGTCTTCGCGCACGTCCGCCCGCGCGCGCGCCGGCAGGGGGTGCTGAAGCTGTTGATGCGCGAGGCGCTCGAAGCCGGCCGGAAGCGAGGATCGACGCGAGTGACGCTCGACGTGCTCGTCGCGAACGAGGTCGGCGTCGCCGCGTGGCGCCGGCTCGGCTTCGAGCCCGAGAAGCTGCTACATGTCCGCCCGCCTCGACGCCGTCGCCGCACGGCTGGGTGGTGAACGTCCACCCTCGAGCGGCGCGACCTACGTGCAGACCGACGACGAGGGCGTGGTCGAGCGGGCGGTGGCCAAGTACCTGCCGAGGATCGGCCGCTCCGAGTCGACGACCGTGTCGCCGCCCCAGAACGGCTGGATCCGGGTCGACGACGAGCTCTGCAGTCGCGACCCGAAGGCGCTCCGCCGCCTTGGCCGGGAGCTCTCGCTCGCCCTCGGTGCGATCGTGCTCACGCTCGGGATCGAGGAGGGTTCGGTCGTCCGGTACATCCTCTGGGATCGAGGCGGGATCGCCGACGAGTACGCCTCGGTTCCGGAGCATTACGGGCCGCTGCCGCCGGGCGACGTGATCGCGCTCGCCGCCAACCCGACCGTGGCGCAGCGCCTGACCGGCGCCGACCCGGCTCGCGTACGCGCGGTCGCGCGGACGGCAGGCTCGGTCGCCGAACTGCCTGCGCCCGAGGAGCTGTGCGCACAGCTGGCCGGGGTCCTCGGGGTAGTCTCCTCCGGGTGATCACCCTCTACGACGCCGACCGCTGCCCGTACTGCGCCCGCGTGCGGATGGTGCTCGCGGAGAAGGACGTCGAGTACGAGCCGGTGATGGTCGACCTCTCGAACCGGCCGGCGTGGCTCTACGAGAAGAACCCGCTCGGGAAGGTGCCGGTGCTCGAGGACGACGGGTTCGCCCTGCCCGAGTCGGCCGTGATCATGGAGTACCTCGAGGAGCGCTACCCGAACCCGGCCCTGCTTCCGGTCGACCCGGCCCAGCGCGCGCTCGCACGGTTGCAGGTCTTCCGCTTCGACGACCTGCTCGGCGACGACTACTACGCCGCCCGCCGGGGCGAGCCGAACCGCCTCCAGGAGCGGCTCGCCTCCCTCGAGGTCGGGCACGGCCTGTTCTCCGACCTCGCCTACCTGCCCTGGGTCGTCCGCGCCCGCGCCCTGCTCGGCGTCGAGCTGCCGGCGCGGCTCGACGAGTGGCTGGAGGAGCTGTCCGAGCGTCCCTCAGTCGCGGCCGAGATCGCCGTCGTCGCCGCGCTCGCCCGATGAAGATCGCCCTTCTGCATGCGCTGCCGTTCGACGAGCGGATGTGGGAGCCGCAACTGCCTGCGCTCGCCGGCCACGACGTGCACGCGCCCAGGCTGTACGACCTCGGCGCGAGCACGGACGAGTGGGCACTCGGCGTGCTGCAGCGGGTCCCTGGGCGGCTGCTCGCGGTCGGAGCGTCGATGGGCGGCTACTGCGCGGCCGCGATCGCCAGGCTCGCCCCCGAGCGGCTCGCGGGAATCGTCCTGGTCGGCTCACGTGCCGATGCCGATCCGCCGGAGCGGCGTCCGCTCCGCGAACAGTGGATCGAGATCGCACGGGCGCAGGGGGGTGAAGGCCTCTGGGAGGCGGCCGCCCGGAACTTCTTCCCCGACGGGACCGACCCGGCGTTGATCGAGCGGGCGCACCGGATCGCCGCCGAGCAGGATCCGGAGGGGCTCGTCCGCGCGGTCGAGGCGATCCGCGACCGGCCGGACTCGACCGAGGCCGTGGCGAGCGGCATCCCGTTGCTCGTCGTCGCCGGCGAGCGGGACCCGCTGATCCCGACGGAGGTCGGGATCGCGCTGGCGGCCGCGGCGCCGGGCGGGCGGGCCGAGGTGCTCGAGGGCTGCGGGCACATGCCGAGCATCGAGCGACCGGAGGAGTTCAACCGCATTCTCGCCGCCTTCCTGGAGCGCCTGTGAGCGACCTTCCGCCGGTCGTCGACGCGGCCTGGGTCGCCGAGCGGCTCGACGAGCCCGGCCTCTTGCTCGCGGACGTTCGGGGGCCGAACGCGCACACGCGGGCGCATATCCCCGGCTCGATCCCGCTCGTGCTCGGCTCGCCGGCCCCGGTTACCGACCGCGACGTCCTCGCCTCGCTCGCGGCGGAGGTGGGGCTCCGGCTGCGCCGCCACGGCGTGACCGGCGAGGAGCGGCTCGTGCTCTACGACGGCGGCGACGGCATCGGCGCGTCCGCCTCGGCGCAGCTGGCCGAGCTTGCCGGGCACCCGGCGGTGGCGGTGATGGCCGGCGGCCTCGCCGGCTGGAAAGGCGAGCTCGAACAGGGGGTGGTGGAGCTGGACAAGAACCGGATCGAGCTGGATCCGCGGTTCGAGGCCGTGCCGACGCTTGCCGAGCTGCACGGTCGGCTGGACGATCCGACCCTGACGATCCTCGACGTGCGGCGCGGGGACGAGTTCACCGGTCGCGCCGGCTACCCGTGCGACCCGCGTCAGGGGCACATTCCCGGCGCACGCCACCTCGAGGTCGGGCTGCTGTTCGCCCGTCCGGGCACGCCGCTTCCCGCGGAGGAGATTCGCGCGCTCGTCGCCCTCGCGGAGGGTGCCGAGATCGTCGTGTACTGCCATTCGGGCTCGCGCTCCGCGCTCGCGGCGATGGCGCTTCGCTGGGCCGGCTACCGCGCGAGGAACTACCCGGGCTCGTGGCACGAGTGGTCGCGCCACGACGAGCTGCGGCTCGAGCGCTGACCCAACCTCGACGTGGGCTACGCGGAGACGGCGGCCGCGTGCCCGGCGAGCTCGACGAAGCCGCCGCACAGCTCGCGACCGAGGCGGTTCCACTCCTCGATCCCGTGCTCGGTTTCGGCGTGGAGCGCGTCGCGGTCGAGGTCGAGTGGGAAATCCTCCTTGTCTGCCAGCCAGCCGCGGACGGTGTCGAGCGTCACCTCGGCGTGGAACTGGATCCCCCAGGCCGCGTCGCCGAGCCGGAACGCCTGGTTGCAGCGCGCGCTGCGGGCGAGCTCCACGGCGCAGGCCGGGAGGTCGTAGGTGTAGTAGTGCCAACCGAAGGCGTCGAAGCTGGGCGGCAGGCACGAGAGGAGCGGGTCCGACAGGCCCGCCTCGGTCAGGTTCACCTCGGACCAGCCGATCTCGGGCCCGTCCGGGAGCGGGTAGACGGCCGCTCCGCCCGCCTTCGCGATCAGCTGGATGCCCAGGCAGACCCCGAGCATCGGCACGTGCCGGTCGAGCAGCCGCTGGATGAACAGGTTCTCCTCTCGCAACCACGGGTGCCGGTCGTCCTGGTCGGCGTGCATCGAGCCGCCGAAGACCAGCACGGCGCCGTAGTCGTCGATCGGCCGCGGCGGCGGCGTCCCCCAGGCGAGACTCCACTCGTCGAGCCGGTGCCCCCCTTCTCTGACCGCCTCGCCGAACACACCCGATCGCGCGTTCGTGCCGTGGATGACGGCGAGGACCTTCACACGCCGAACTTTAACTGGCCTGTCGAGGGGGGATCGAGCGCGCCGGTGGCCGGGAGCTCGCGCTCGTCGAGCAGCCCGCGCAGGATCTGCGCGCTCCGCGGTGCGTAGTCGTAGCGGTTGTTGTTGAACAGCGCGTATACCTCCTCCGCCTGCGCCGCGAGCCCGGCCAGCGGCTCGACCCACTCCTCGAGCTCCGGGCGGTCGTACATCCAGTCGAAGCGCTCGGCGGACGTCTTGCCCTTGAGGTTCCAGGTGCGCCAGTTGCGGCCGTGGAAGCGGACGTAGGCGAGCGGGTGGGTGGCGGCGGCGATCCGCGGCAGGACGTTGCTCGCGCGCGTACGCGGCGAGTCGACCGAGACGTAGGCGAGGCCGTGGCGCTCCAGGAACGAGAACGTGTCGGCACGCTCGTCCTCGTCCACCCACGAGCGGTGACGAAACTCGACCAGCGGGACGAGCGGCTCGAGGAGCGGCGCGACCGCGGACAGCTCCTCGAGCGCCTCGGGCGACTTGACGAACCGGGGCGGGTACTGGAGCAGGACGCCGCGAAGCTTCCCGGCCCGCTCGAGCGGCGCGAGCGCCTCGCGAAAGTCGGCGAAGGCCCGCTCCCGGTCGGCCTCGCGGTGGCCGGTCATCTCTCCGCTCGCCTTGACGTGGAAGACGAACCCCTCCGGCGTTCGCTCGGCCCATTTCGCCGCCGTCTCCGGCGAGGGGAGGTGGTAGAAGGGCGAGTCGACCTCGACCGTGTCGAAGCGCTCCGCGTAGTACGCGAGCCGGGCCGCAGGCGACGACACCCCGCGCGGATACCAGCGCTTGACGAGCCCCTCGTCCGCCCAGCTGCAGGTCCCGAGCCGGATCGTCGCCATCGGAGCGAGCATAGGGAACGCACGGTCGGAGACCGCATGAATCGAATCCCCGAGCCGGCGGTCGAAGTAGTCTCTGCGCGGTGGACTCGCGCCCCGTCGGCGTCTTCGACTCGGGCATGGGCGGCCTGACCGTCCTGCACGAGTGCCTCGTGACGATGCCGCACGAGGACTTCGTCTACCTCGGCGACGGTGCGCGCCTTCCCTACGGGCCGCGACCGTTGCCGGAGGTGGCGCGGTTCGCGCACGAGATCGGCACCTTCCTGGAGGGCCAGGGCGTGAAGCTGATCCTCGTCGCCTGCAACACCGCGACGTCGGCCGCTCTGCCCGAGCTCCAGGAGTCTCTGGCGGTGCCGGTCGTCGGCGTGATCACGCCCGAGGCGCACACGGCCGTGCAGGCGACGCGCAACCGCCGGATCGGCCTGCTCGCGACGAAGGCGACCGTCGGATCCGGCCGGTACGAGCAGCTCGTGCGCACGCTCGACGCCGGAGTGCGGATGACCTCGGTCGCGTGCCCGCGACTCGTCCCCCTGATCGAGAGCGACGACCCGTTCGGGCCCGAGACGCTGGCGGCGGTCCGCGAGTATGTCCGGCCGCTGAAGGAGGCCGACGTGGACACGGTCATCCTCGGCTGCACCCACTACCCCCTGATCCGGCCGATCTTCCAGCGCGTCTTCGGCCGGGGCGTGACCCTCGTCTTCTCGGCCGAGGAGACGGCGCGTGAGGTGGCGGAGACGCTGGCGCGGAAGCGGATCGAGAACGAGCCGGGCCGCGAGGGGGCATACCGGTTCGTGACGACGGGCGACGCGGAGGTCTTCCGCGTCACGGGCGCGCGCTTCCTCCAGCTGCCGATCGACGAGGTCGAGCGGGTCGAGCTCGCCGAGCTGGTGAGGGACGCGGCGTGAGCAGGGCGGACGGGCGCCGGCCGGACCAGCTCCGGCCGCTGGAGATCCTCCCCGACTACCTCGAGCAGCCGCACGGCTCCGTCCTCTTCGCGCAGGGGAAGACCCGCGTGCTCTGCACGGCGTCGATCGAGGAGAGCGTGCCGCGCTGGATGTCCGGTCAGGGGAAGGGCTGGATCACCGCCGAGTACTCGCTGCTGCCGGCGTCGACCGGGCAGCGCACGCAGCGTGAGGCCTCCTCCGGCCGGCAGAAGGGCCGGACGGTGGAGATCCAGCGGCTGATCGGCCGGGCCGTGAGAGCGGCGACGGACTTCCGGGCGCTCGGCGAGCGGACGCTCTGGCTCGACTGCGACGTGCTCCAGGCGGACGGGGGGACGCGGTGCGCGGCGATCTCCGGCGCCTGGATCGCCGCCCGGCGGGCCCTCGACCGCTTCGGGCTCTCGAAGGCGCTGCCGCGGTCGGTGGCGGCCGTCTCGCTGGGCATCGTCGGCGGCGAGCTGCTCCTCGACCTGGACTACTCCGAGGACTCGACCGCCGACGTCGACCTGAACGTGGTGATGACCGGCGACGGCCGGCTGGTCGAGGTGCAGGCGACCGCCGAGCGGGTCCCCTTCGGCCGCGACCAGCTCGACGACCTGCTCGATCTGGCGACGAAGGGCATCGAGCGGATCGCCGCCGCGCAGGAGGAGGCGGCGAATACGCCTCCTCGCTGACATCTCGCTCGGCTGGGGCGACACGCTCGCCCGCATCGCGGTCGCCGCCGCGCTCGGCGGCGCGATCGGCCTCGAGCGTGAGCTCGACGAGAAGGCCGCGGGGCTGCGGACGCACATGCTCGTCTCGATCGGCTCGGCGCTGTTCACGCTCGTCGGCGCGTACGGGTTCAGCGAGTTTCCGCGCAGCAGCGTCGATCCGTCGCGGATCGCCGCCCAGGTCGTGACCGGGATCGGCTTCCTCGGGGCCGGCGTGATCTTCCGGCAGGGCTTCACGGTTCGCGGCCTGACCACGGCGGCCAGCCTCTGGCTCGTCGCCGCGATCGGGATCGCCGCGGGCGCCGGCTTCTGGAAGGGAGCCCTGATCGCCACCGGTGCGGGCCTCGTCGGCCTGCGGCCGTTCGAGTGGGTGAAGGAGCGCATGATCCCGTACCGGGCGGCGAGCCGGATGACGGTCGAGCTGGCGGACGGAGCGACGACCGGTGAGATTCTCGACGCGCTCGAACGGGTGGGCGACCTGCTCGCCCTCCGCCGGGACGGGCGCCGCCTGGATCTCGAGCTGCGGATCGACCGCAACCGGCGGGCCCAGGCGCTCGACCTCGTGTCGGCGTTGCCGCAGGTCGAGGAGGCCCGCTGGCAGAGCTGAAGCTCGTCCTCGGCTCGCAGAACCCCCACAAGCTTCGCGAGCTCCGCGCCGTCCTTCCCGACTTCGAGCTCGACGCTCTCGACGTCGCCGGCTATCCCGACGAGACCGGCGAGACCTACGAGGAGAACGCACGGCTGAAGGCGGCGTTCGGGCGGTCGCGGGCGCCCGCGACCTCGTGGGTGCTGGGCGAGGATGCCGGCATCGAGGTCGACGCGCTCGGCGGCCGTCCCGGTGTCCACTCCGCGCGCTGGTCGAGTGACCCGATCCGCGAGCTGCTGGCCGAGGTCCGGGATGTGGACGACCGCGGCGCCCGTTACCGGAGCGTGATCGTCGCGCTCGCTCCGGACGGGAGCGAGATCGTCGTCGAGGGCCGCCTCGAGGGAAGCCTCGCGCGCGAGCCACGCGGCTCGGAGGGCTTCGGCTACGACCCGATCTTCGTTCCCGCGGGGGAGCAGCGGACGGTGGCGGAGCTCGGCGACGCGTGGAAGCGGCGACAACTCGCACCGCGCGCGCGCCGCGGCGGCGCTCAGGGCTGCGCTCGCCGCCAGTTGACCTCCGCACCGAACACGATCACGTTCGACATCACGTAGAGCCAGATCAGGAGCAGCGCCGGGCCGCCGAAGGCCTGGGCGGCCGGCACGTTCTTCGAGAGGCCGATGTAGACCGGCAGCACCTGGAAGCTCGCCTCCAGCGCCACCGTCGCGACGATCGCGCCCGGCAGCACCTCGCGCAGCTGCTAGCTCCGCGTTCGTCAGGTAGCGGTACGAGGAGACGAGGAAGACGAAGACGGCGAGCGTCGAGACGAGCACCGAGACGACGTGGGCGACCACCGTGTTGCCGAGGAAGCCCGGGGCGAAGCGGTTGAGCAGGTGCGCGCCGATCCCGCCGATCAGCAGCCCCGCGAACAGCGTCACGAGCGAGCCGAGCATGAACACGACCGCGAGCGCCTTCCCGCGCAGGAAGGGGCGATTCGGTCGCCCGTAGACGATGTTGAACGCCGACTCGAGGACGCTGAAGAGCGACAGCGAGGACCACAGCAGGAATCGCGCCCCCGATGAGCCCGAGCGACGTCGCGTTCTGCTGGATCGTCCGGATCACGGCGACGATGCTCGAGATCGAGGCGCCCGGGAAGATCCGCTGGAGCTCCGTGACGAAGTAGCTGGACTCGTTCGCCCGGCCCGAGAGGCCGAGCAGCGCGAGCGCCAGGAAGAGGAGCGGCATGAAGGAGAGCAGGGCGAAGTAGGCGATCATCGCCGCCAGGTGCGTGCCCCGGTCGGCGAAGAACTTGGAGAAGGTCTCGCGAAGATTCACTGTGTTAGCGTTTCGCGCCGATGGACGCAGCGCAAGCGCTGTCGGATCTGACCGAGATCTCCTCGCAGATCCAGGCCGCCGTCGTCCTCGACGCGGACGGCTCGACGCTGGCCTCGACCCTGGACGGCGAGCGTTCCGCCGAGCTCGCCCGCAGCGCCCAGGAGCTGCTCGCTGCGGCGCGACGCATCTCCGGCGACGCGGCCGGGAGCCCGCACAGCTCGAGGTCGCCACCACCGAAGGCAGCGTGTTCGTCGTCCGCGACGAGCAGCGGACGATCGCGGCGACGACCGGGCCCGAGCCGACCGTCGGGCTCGTCTTCTACGACCTGAAGAGCTGCCTGCGGAGCGTGGCCGCCGAGGAGAAGCCCAAGCCGCGGCGGAGGACTCGCACAGCCGACGGGCGCAGCGAGGGCGATGCGACGGCGTAAGCTGCTCACCGGCCTCGCGCTCGCCGCGGGCTCGCTCGCCGGCACGATCTTCTACCGCCGCCACGCCGTCCGCCGCCGCGAGCACGTGGACGTGTACTTC
Source organism: uncultured Actinomycetes bacterium (assembly GCA_963836685.1). Taxonomy (GTDB): domain Bacteria; phylum Actinomycetota; class Thermoleophilia; order Gaiellales; family Gaiellaceae; genus DATBLE01. The sequence goes on along the minus strand of CAWIKS010000023.1, from coordinate 47,759 downwards.
GAGGACGGCTCGATGGTCTCGTTGACCGAGGGCTCGCCCGAGGCGGCAACCGTGCTCCCCCTCGCCCGCCGGATCCTCGACACCGCCAGAAGCTAGATGGTTGATCGGCAATTCAACGCCGCCGCGGCTGGGGGCCTGCACACGGCGCATTGCGGCCGCCTCGCCCGGCGCCAAGGCCCACCGGCCTTGCCACCGATCGAGTCGACCCCACTGCTTGGTGCATGCCCTCCCCGCGACGACGGCAATTACCGATCAACCATCTAGTGGACGACGCGGCGCTGCTCGCCGCCCTGCGGACGCATGCCTACCTGGAGGGCGACTTCGTCCTTCGCTCGGGCAAGCGCTCCCGCTACTACCTCGACAAGTACCGCTTCGAGACCGTCCCCGACCTGCTCGAGGCCCTCGGCGCACGGCTCTCGGCCATGGTCGCCGAGGTCGAGCCGGACGCCGTCCGTCTCGCCGGCCCCGAGCTCGGTGCGGTCGCTCTCGCGGCCGCCGCCTCGCTGGCCTCACGGCGCCCGTTCCTGATCGTCCGCAGCGAGGCCAAGGCGTACGGGACCGCCAACCGGCTGGAGGGGGCGTTCGACGCCGGCGAGCTGGTCGTCCTGGTCGAGGACGTGGTCACGTCCGGCGGCGCGGCGGCCGATGCCGTCCGAGCCCTGCGCCAAGCTGGTCTCCAATGCCGCACGGCCGTGTGCGTCGTCGACCGGGAGGAGGGCGGTGTGGACGCCCTCGCGCGTCTCGGCGTGCGCCTTCACCCACTGTTCCGTGCGGCCGACGTCATCGAGGGGCGATAGGCTGCAATGAAGCCGCATGGTTGAGCGGAAAGACCGCGGCTGTTAAGTTCCGCCCCGTGACCCATCACGTCCAGAGGAGGAGGAGCTAGGTGACGAAGCAAGAGTTCGTCGATGCGGTTGCCCAGAAGAGCGGGCTCAATCGCCGCGAGGCCGGCCAAGCCGTCGACGCCGTTCTCGACACGATCACGGACGCGCTCAGGCGGCGCGATTCCGTCAACTTCACCGGATTCGGCAAGTTCGGCACGTCCGATCGCAAGGCGCGCATGGGTGTGAATCCGCGCAACCCGAGCCAGAAGGTGCACATCCCGGCGGCCACTGTGCCCAAGTTCACCGCGGGGAGCTCGCTCAAGCAGGCGGTCCGCGGCTAGGCGAGGAGCCTCTCCTCCGATCCGAAGCCGAGGGCCGCGCGAGCGGCCCTCGGCTTCGGTGCAAGGGAGCCCGGCTACCCTGTCGCCGATGGAAGCGGGAGCGACCGTCTCGACCACGCTCTTCGCCGACCGCCTCGCCGAGGCGGTCGGGCAAAGGCGGAGCCAGCTCGTCGTCGGGCTCGATCCGGTCCTCGACCTCCTCCCGCTCGAGCTGCGCGGCGACGCGCAGATCGGGCGCCCCGCGGCCGCGGAGGCTGTCGCCAGGTTCTGTTGCGGGATCATCGACGCGGTCGCGCCGCACGCGGTCGCGGTCAAGCCGGGACTCGCCTTCTTCGAGGTCCTCGGCAGCGACGGGATCGCGGCGTTCGAGCGGGTGGTCGGCTACGCCCGCGCGGCCGGCCTGCTCGTCGTCGTCGACGGCAAGCGCGGAGACATCGGCTCGACTGCGCGCGCCTACGCCGACGCGTACCTGGAGCCGGGCGAGGGGCGTCCCCCGCTCGCCGACGCGCTGACCGTCAACACCTACCTGGGCCGGGATTCGCTCGAGCCGTTCGTGGCCGCGTGCCGCCGCGGGGGCGGCGGGCTCTTCTGCCTCGTCAAGACCTCGAACGCGGGCAGCATCGACGTGCAGGACCTCGCGCTCTCCGACGGCCGTCCGCTCTGGCAGCAGGTGGCGCTGCTCGTGCGGGAGCTCGGCGAGGAGCTGGTCGGCCAGTGCGGGCTCTCCAGCGTCGGCGCGGTCGTCGGCGCGACGCATCCCCGCGCGATCGGAGAGGCGCGGCGGCTGCTGCCGCAGGCGATCCTCCTCCTTCCCGGGGTCGGTGCCCAGGGCGCGACGCCCGGGGACATCGCGCGCGCCTTCACGAGCGGGCCGGCGAGCGCCCTCGTCAACGCCTCCCGCTCCGTGATCTATGCCTTCCGTGACTCCGACGAGGATTGGCGCGCGGCCGCATCGGCAGAGGCGGCGCGTCTGAACCACGAGGTGTGGGCCGTCTCAGGCTGGTAAGCCGGAAGGTGCCCGCCCTCGTGGCGCGCCGGCGGGCCCGTCCAGGGGGCGCTGCCGGCAGGCTCGCCCGGTACGCGGCGCCGGCGGCGTTCCTGCTCGCCGTCACCGGGGTCGTCCTGGCCGTCCGATCGGCCTTGCGGTCCGACGCCCCGGCCGCGCGAACGACGACGGTCGTCACCCGCACCGGGCCCGGACGCGCGCGGCCGGCACAGACCGCACCGAAGCGCTACTACGTGATCGCGAGCGGCGACACGCTCGGCGGGATCGCGCAGAGGTTCGGGACGACGGTCGACGCGCTGCTGCGGCTCAACCCGGGGATCGAGCCGACCGCGCTGCATCCGGGCGATGACCTACGGGTGAAGTAGGCGCCGCTAAGCTTCGCCTCCGTGAACCGTCGGCTGGCGCTTCTCGCGACGGCTCTCCTGCTCTCCGCCCCGGCGGCACTCGCAGGCGCGCCGCAGGTCACCGGCCGCGCGTACCTCGTCGAGAACGGCGTCAGCGGCGAAGTGCTCGCCGCGAGCAACGACCGCGAGCCGCTTCCGATCGCGAGCATCACGAAGCTGATGACTGTGCTGGTCGCCCTTCAGCACGTCCGGCTCGACGACGTGGTCACGGTCAGCCGGAGCGCGGCGGCGGTGGGTGAGTCCTCGATCTACCTGCAGAGGGGCGAGCGGCTGACCGTCCGCGAGCTCGTCGAGGCCGCTCTGATCCAGAGCGCGAACGACGCCGCGGTCGCGCTCGCCGAGTACGTCGGCGGCAGCCAGGCGGGCTTCGTCGCGATGATGAACGCCGAGGCCGTGAAGCTCGGCCTGCGCGACACCCACTTCGCCAACCCGGACGGCCTCGACGCGGCCGGCCACTACTCGAGCGCGCACGACGTCACCAGGCTCGCGCGCATCGCGATGAAGAACCCGGTGATCCGCCAGGTCGTCGATCGCTCGACGGCGACGATCTCGGGCGGGCGGACGCTGACGACCTGGAACGACCTCCTGAGCACGTTCCCGGGCGTTTTCGGCGTCAAGACGGGTCATACGACCGCAGCCGGCTGGTCGGAGGTCGCGGCCGCGCGCAGGCGCGGGGTGACGATCTACGCGACCCTCCTCGGCGGACGGACGCGGGAGGGCAGGAACGCCGACCTCGCCGCGCTGCTCGCCTGGGGGCTGGCGCAGTACCGCACCGCGACCCTGATCTCCACGGATCGGGTCTACGCGACCGCGACCGCGCCGTACGGCCGCCGAAGGCTGGAGCTGGTCGCGGCCGGCCGGGTGACCCGCATCGTCCGGATCGATCGTCCGCTCGTCGAGCGGGTGGTCGCGCCGACGGTGATCTCGCTGCCGGTACGGAAGGGACAGCGGCTGGGTGAGGTGCGCGTCTACTCTGGTTCCAGGCTGCTCGCAGGTCGCCCACTCATCGCCACCCGCTCGATCGCGCGCCCGGGATTCGTCGGACGCGCCGAGTGGTACATGGGACGAACGTTCCACCACGTCGGGAGCTGGTTCACGTGATCGTCACCCTCACCCTCAACGCCGCGATCGATCGCACGCTGACCGTGCCGAACTTCCAGCTCGGACAGCGGCACCGTGCGAGCGCCGGCCTGACCCTCGCCGGCGGGAAGGGGATCAACGTCGCCAGGGCGCTGAAGCGGATCGGCGTCCCCGTCGTCGCCACCGGGCTGGCCGGCGGCCGGACCGGAACCCGCATCGTCGAGGAGCTGACCGGTGAGGCGATCCTCAACGACTTCGTCCGGATCGCGGACGAGTCGCGCACGTCCACCGCGGTCGTCGACCCGACCCTCGTCGGCTACACCGAGATCAACGAGTGGGGACCGCACGTCGAAGGCGAGGAGCTGGAGATGCTGCTCGAGAAGGTTCACTACCTCTCGCGCGGCGCCGATCTGGTCGTGCTCGCCGGCTCGCTGCCGCGGGGCGTCGATCCGAGCTTCTACGCGGAGCTGATCCGCGATCTCAACCGGAGGCAGGTGCTGACGGTGCTCGACTCGGAGGGCGAACCGCTGCGGCTCGGGCTGGAGGCCGAGCCTCACCTTGTCTCCCCGAACCAGCGCGAGGCGGAGGCGCTGGTCGGCCAGGAGTTCTACGAGCTCCAGGATTTCGCGATCGCGCTCGAGCACATCGCCGAGCTCGGCGCGCGGAACGTGGTCGTGACCAACGAGAACGGCTGCTTCGCCCGGCTGCGGGAGGGAAGGAAGACCCGCCGCTTTCGCGCTTTCGCCCCGCAGGTCGAGCCGGTCTCCGCGGTCGGCTCGGGCGACGTCCTGCTCGCCGGCCTGATCGCCGCCCAGCTCGACGGGAAGCCTCCGGAGGAGGCACTGCGCGAGGCGGTCGCCGCCGGCGCCGCCGCGACCCTGGAGCTCGGAGCGGGCCGCTTCGATCCTCGTGAGGCCGGGCGGCTGAGCCCCGACGTCGAGCTCGGCGACCTCGAGACCGTCGGGGTCGACCGCTAAGCTGTCCTCCTTGGAAGGGCTGGAGCTAGGACGGATCGAGGTCGAGCGGCTCCTCGCGCTCGATCAGAAGTTCGCCAGGGAAGGGCTCGCGTTCGACGACGTCCTGCTCGTTCCCGCCGAGTCCGAGGTGCTACCGAACGACGTCTCCACCCGGACGAGGCTGACCCGTGAGATCGAGCTCGCGATCCCGGTCGTCTCCGCGGCGATGGACACCGTCACCGAGGCGCGCCTCGCGATCGCGATCGCCAGGGTGGGCGGGATCGGCATCATCCACCGCAACCTCTCGATCGACGACCAGGTGGCGGAGGTGGACAAGGTCAAGCGCTCCGAGGCCGGGATGATCGTCGAGCCGGTTACGCTCCCTCCTGACGCGCCCGTCGCCGAGGCGCTGGAGCTGATGGCGCATTACCGCATCTCCGGGGTGCCGATCACCGACGAGGACGGCACGCTCGTCGGAATCCTGACCAACCGCGACCTGCGCTTCGAGGGCGACACCGCGCAGCCGGTCAGCGCGCTGATGACCGGCCGGAACCTGATCACCGCCCCGACCGGGACGACGCTGGCCGAGGCGGAACGGATTCTCCACCGCCACAAGATCGAGAAGCTGCCGGTGGTCGACGCCGAGGGCCGGCTGAAGGGCTTGATCACGGTCAAGGACATCTCCAAGCGGCTGGAGTATCCCGACGCGACGAAGGACGCTCAGGGCCGGCTCCGGGTCGGCGCGGCGGTCGGCGTCGGCTCGGACGCCCCCGAGCGCGCGGAGGGGCTTGTCGCCGCCGGCGTCGACGTGCTCGTCCTCGACACCGCTCACGGCCACTCGCGCGCGGTGGTCGAGATGGCCGCGAGGCTGAAGTCGCGGTTCGAGGTCCAGCTCGTCGCCGGGAACATCTCGACGGCCGAGGGCGCGGAGGCGCTGGTGCGCGCCGGTGTCGACGGGGTCAAGGTCGGACAGGGGCCCGGTGCCGCGTGCACGACGCGTGTCGTCGCCGGCGTCGGCGTGCCTCAGGTGACCGCGGTCTACGACTGCGCCCGCGCCTGCGCCGTCGAGGGCGTGCCGCTGATCGCGGACGGCGGTATCCGCAACTCGGGCGACATCGCCAAGGCGATCGCTGCCGGCGCCGACTGCGTGATGCTCGGCTCCGTGCTCGCCGGTACCGACGAGGCGCCGGGTGACGTGATCCTCGTGCAGGGGGAGCGGTACAAGGAGTACCGGGGGATGGGCTCGCTCGGCGCGATGAAGGCGCGCTCCTTCTCGAAGGACCGCTACTTCCAGGGTGACGTCGAGGACGTCGACAAGCTCGTCCCCGAGGGGATCGAGGGCCGCGTTCCCTACAAGGGCCCGGTGCAGGCCGTCCTCCACCAGCTCGTCGGCGGGCTCCGGCAGTCGATGGGTTACTGCGGTGCGCCGACGATCGAGGACATGAAGGAGCGCACCCGCTTCGTCCGGATCTCGGCCGCCGGCCTCCAGGAGAGCCATCCACACGACATGACGATCACGAAGGAGGCGCCGAACTATCGGCGCTGAGATCCTGCCGTTCCCGGTTTTGGACGCGGCGCCGGAGGAACGGCCCGTGCTCGTCGTCGACCTCGGCGGCCAGTACTCGCAGCTCATCGCCCGGCGCGTCCGCGAGGCGCGCGTCTACTCCGAGCTCGTCGGGCACCGGGCCTCGGCGGCGTCGATCCGCGCCCGAAATCCGGCCGCGTTGATCCTCAGCGGGGGGCCCGCCTCGGTGTACGCCGAGGGCGCGCCGCAGGTCGATCCGGGAATCTTCGAGCTCGGCGTTCCCGTGCTCGGCATCTGCTACGGGATGCAGCTGATGGCCCAGGGTCTCGGCGGCCGGGTCGAGCGCACCGGCTCGTCGGAGTTCGGAAAGGCAGCGCTCCGCCTGCGCGGGGCGCTGGGCGAGGGCCTGCCCGAGGAGCAGACGGTGTGGATGAGCCACCGCGACGCGGTGACCGCACCTCCGGACGGAGCCGTCGTCACCGCCGACTCGCCGTCGACGCCGATCGCCGGCTTCGAGGCGCCGGAGCGAGGGCTGTTCGGCGTCCAGTTCCACCCCGAGGTCGTGCACACGCCGCACGGGCAGGACCTGCTGAAGAACTTCCTCTACGCGGTTGCCGGAGCACGCCCGACCTGGACGGCCGCCGCGGTGATCGAGGAGCAGGTCGAGCGGATCCGCGCCCAGGTCGGTCGCCGGCGGGTGCTCTGCGCGCTGTCGGGCGGGGTCGACTCCGCAGTCGCGGCGCTGCTCGTTCACAAGGCGGTCGGCGATCAGCTGACCTGCGTGTTCGTCGACCACGGCCTGCTGCGCAAGGACGAGGCCGCCCAGGTGGTGGAGACGTTCCGGGGACACTTCCACGTGCCGCTGATCCACGTCGACGCGTCCGAGCGTTTCCTCGCCCGGCTCGAGGGCGTCACCGACCCGGAGGAGAAGCGACGCCGGGTCGGGGAGGAGTTCATCCGGGTCTTCGAGGAGGAAGCCGAGCGGCTCGGCCGAACGCCGTTCCTCGTCCAGGGGACGCTGTACTCGGACGTGATCGAGTCGGGGGGCACGGAGGGGGTCGCGGCGAAGATCAAGTCGCACCACAACGTCGGCGGCCTGCCCGAGGACATGACCATGGAGCTCGTGGAACCGCTCCGCTCGCTGTTCAAGGACGAGGTTCGGCGGGTGGGTGAGGAGCTCGGGCTGCCGGAGGCGATGGTCTGGCGCCACCCGTTTCCCGGGCCGGGGCTCGCGATCAGGATCATCGGCGAGGTCACCCGCGAACGGCTCGAGATCCTCCGCGACGCAGACGCGATCCTGCTCGACGAGGTGCGCCGGGCCGGCCTCTACCGCGAGCTGTGGCAGTGCTTCGCCGTCCTGCCCGCGATCCGCTCGGTCGGAGTCCAGGGTGACGAGCGCACGTACGGATACCCGATCGTCATCCGTGCGGTCACCTCCGAGGATGCGATGACCGCCGACTGGGCGCGTCTTCCCTACGATCTCCTCGAGACGATCTCGAGCCGGATCGTGAACGAGATCCCGGCAGTCAACCGCGTCGCGCTCGACCTCTCCTCGAAGCCGCCGGCGACGATCGAATGGGAATAGAGCACGGGGGAACCGGAATCACGAAGGACGCCATGCTGTCCACGTTCAGGTGCCCTACTCGCTAGGACCCCACCGGCAGGTAACGCCCCGCCGGTCGTGGGCGGCGACCCACTTTGTCGCCCATTCCGCTGACGGCCTCTCCTCTCGTTGCGGAACTGGAGAGGGTGCTTGCGCACCGCCTCGTCCTCCACCGTCACGATCCGAGAGCAGCAAGGCTAAGATCGCACATGACAGTAAAGGAGGCAGGATGGCGAAGAGCGTTCGAGACGCGATGACCGAGGATCCCCGCTCGATCGGCGCATCGGCGTCGGTGGTCGAGGCCGCGCGACTGATGCGAGCGGAGCACATCGGCTCGTTGCCGATAATCGACGACGAGAAGCTTGTCGGGATGATCACCGACCGAGACATCGCGACGAGAGTGGTCGCCGAGGCCGCAGACCCCAAGACGATGTCGGTCCGGGACGTCTACTCTCGGGACCTCATCAGTGTTGAGCCCGACCAAGCCCTCGAAGAGGCCCTCCTACTCATGGCCCGCCACCAAGTTCGGCGGCTGCCCGTTGTCGAGAACGGCAGGCTCGTCGGCATCGTTGCCCAGGCCGACATCGCCCTGAGGGAGAACGAGAAGAAGACCGGTGAGCTCGTCGAGGCGATCTCCGAGCCATCAGAGGGAGAGCGCAGGTAGCGTCGCCCGGACAGCACGTTTAGATGATCGATCTCGTGACGGGCGATCGAGGGTGATCCGATCGCTCACGCTAATGCGGTCGGTGCTCAGAATACGTTCGCGGCCGACTTCCACTCCCGGAGGCGCTGCGCTATGAGCTCGGCCCGCTCTTCCTCGCTCGCGCCGTCGAGCACCTGGAGCTCCGAGGGGTCGGCTCGAAGGTAGACGCCGGCGGTTCGGGCATTCAGCCCGGGGTCGCGATCCGACCGTGTCGTCCAGTACCCGGTGGCGCGGTCGGCGGTCTCCACCCTGATCTCGCCGGTGCCCTCGAGCTGCGGGGCATCCGGGGCCCGAGGGCGCTCGCCCTTCCAGAAGTAGAAGATGCCGGCCGGGTCCCTACGCTCCTTTGCAGCCTCGCTCCAGTAACGGGCCGAAAGGGTGCCGTCCTCCTGCCAGGCCCGGCCGTTCACGTTCAGGTCACTGTCGCGGTCCCGCGAGATACGCAGAAGGCCCACCGCCGACGGTTCGCTCTCGCTCCGCGCAGTAAGGGAGAGCTGCCACCACAGCCCCTCGACCAGGCCGCGGCGACCCTCGGTCTCGATCGCCTTGCGGAGCTTCTGGTTGATCGCGCGAACCTCCGCCGGGCTGGTGGCCGGGTCGTAGCGGACGGAGGTCAGCCCGAGCAGGTCACTCGGCAGCTTCGAACCGTGCGCGTGGAGGATGAACGTGCGTCGGATGCCCAGCGCGCCGCCGAACAGCCCGGCCTCGAACACCACGTTGTCGCGCGGCGACGCCTGGCCGGGCTGGGACGCATGCGTCGCGGTCCAGTCGTCCTGAGCGAACACGAACGCAGCGAAATCGACCTCCTGGGAGAGCTCGACGAGCCGGTCGAGGGTGGACCGCCCCGGGTTGAACGTGGTCGTCCAGGGCTCGACGTCGGCGACGTCCTCGAGCCCGCGCGTGATCGCCTGGAGCAGCTTGGCCTGCTTGCCCGACGACCCGAGAAAGATGCGCGGCTTGTTCATGCGCGAGCATGATGACGGACATGGCCATGCCGTGGCGGAGCGCGGTGGCGACGATGTCGATCCGCTTCGGCACCGGCCCATCGAGGCGGCCGACGAGCTGGTCACCGAGGAGGGCGCCCGAGCCGCGGCCGCCGCCGAGCTGAATCGCGATCGTGCACGCGCCCGGGTAGTACGCCTTGTGGTCATTGCCCCTCGATCCGAATCAGCGGCTCGAGCCCCCGTCTCTATGAGCGCGCACCTTTGACGCTGCAGCGTGCCGCGCCCGCCATGCTCTCTATCGTCAGGCGCCGAGGCTCGCGGCCGGGTACCGGGCGCGGACGCCGTCCACAAACGCCGCCAGGCGTTCCGCGAGCGCCGGGTCGTGGATCTCCAGCATGTTCTCGGCGTTCTGCTCTCCGGAGTGGGAGAGGTTGAAGCTGCCGAGGAAGACCACGTCGTCGGCGACCGTGATCTTCGCGTGCATGTAGTCGTGGACGGTGCCCGGGCCCCACGGCGTCGAGCGCTTGCCCGCGAAGCTGCCCGAGCCGATCACCTGCTGCAGCAGCGGCAGCTTCCACGACGCGACGCCGGTCGGCCCCCACTGGTCCCGCACCTCCTCGATCTGCGTCTGGTCGACCGCACCGGCGACGTCCAGCTTGCCGTCGGCGATCGCCTGTGCCAGCGTGGCGAGGACGGGCGCGGCGGTGATCACCGGCGAGCAGATCCGGACGCGCCGTTTCGCCCGGCCGATCGCCTTCGCGATCCGGTGCGAGAGGGCGTCTCCGTATCCCGGGCAGAACCAGGGACGGATTTCGACGCCGTCGACCTGCACCGGGCGCGGCTCGACCATGCCGGTGTCCTCGACGTTCCCGCTCGCCCAGAGCTGCCCGAAGTCGAGCGTGAAGGCGTGGGCGAGCTCGGGGGAGTCGACGATCGCGATCACGTTCTCCTCCCGCGACCACGAGTCGTCGGTCCAGTTGGTCGAGCCGGTCCAGACCGAGACGCCGTCGCGGACGGCGTACTTGTGGTGCATCAGGTCCGGGATGCCCGCGATCGCTTTCGTCGGGACGCTCAACCCGTCGACGTCCTCGGGCCTGCACGCGGGCGGCGGCGGAACGGGGATCGGCGCGCGGTGGTCGGCGTTGAACGCAAGGCGGACCGTCACACCGCGGCGCCCGGCGTCCTCGATCGCGCCGATCACGAGGGTCTCGGTATCGCCCTCGAGGTTGAGGTCGTAGAGCGCGATGTCGAGCGTCGAACGCGACAAGTGCCACCCAGTCGTGGAGTGCCTCCGCGATCTCGACCTGCCGCTGGCCGCCGTCCGTCAGCGTCGTGACGTTCATGATTGATCCGATCATGGACTTCGCCGAGGTTCTCCGCGCGCGCAAGATGGTCCGCAACTACACGGACGAGCCCGTCCCGCGCGAGACGATCGAGCGGATCGTCGCCCGCGGACGGAAGGCGCCGAGCGGAGGGTTCAGCCAGGGGCTGCGGCTCGTCGTCGTCACCGATGCGGAGACCCGCCGGCGGGTCGCCGGGCTCGCCGGAGAAGAGGAGTACGTCGCGCTCGGCTTCGAGCCGTGGATCTCGCGGGCGCCGGTGCACGTCGTCGTCGCAACGCGCGAGGACGACTACCACGACCGTTACCGGGAGCCGGACAAGCTGCGGGATGACGGCACGGAGATCGAGTGGCCGGTGCCGTGGTGGTACGTCGACGCGGGGAAGGCGACCATGCTGCTCCTGCTCGCGGCGATCGACGAAGGGCTCGGCGCCGGGCTGTTCGGCCTCGACCCGCCCGGCAACGAGGCGCTCCGCCGGCTGCTCGGGATTCCCGGGGACGTCGCCGTCGTCGGCGTGGTCACGATCGGGCACGCGGCCCCCGAGTCCCGGAGCGGTTCGCGGAAGCGGGGCTGGAAGCCGCTGGAGGAGGTCGTGCGCTGGGACCGCTGGTAGCACGGCTGGCGTCCGCGCGGATCGGCGGGACGTTCAACCAGTACCGCCGTTCCCGGCTGCGCCGGGAACGGTTAGAGGCCTATCTCCAGGCGCGGCGCGATGCGTCGATCCTGCTCGTCGGCGAGGCGGCCGGCTACCGCGGCGCGCGCGTCAGCGGCATTCCGTTCACCTCCGAGCGGCAGCTGACCGGCCGGGGGCCGGCCGAGGCGACCGCGACGATCGTCCAGGCCGTCCTCGCCGAGCTCGGGATCGAGGAGGACGTCCTGCTCTGGAACGTCGTGCCCACCCATCCGCATGTGCCCGGCCGCCCGCAGACCAACCGCCGGCCGACCCGCGCCGAGGTCGCCTGCTCGGCCGGGTTCCTCGATCTGGTCGCGCGCGGACGCCGGGTGGTCGCGGTCGGCCGGCTCGCCCAGGAGGTGACGGGCGCGCGGTACGTCCGTCACCCGTCCTACGGTGGGGCGGCCGCGTTCCGGGACGGGCTGGCCGCCCTCCTCTCACGGCGCCTGACCCGGGACGGATTGCTGCTACGATTCCGCTTCGGCGCACGCCTGTGCGCCGCTTTTACGTGAGCATGCAGAGCGCCTGAAGTGCAAAAGACCTGGAACGCAAAGCCCGGCGAAGTCACCCGCCGCTGGTACCTCGTCGACGCCGAGGGACAGACGCTCGGGCGCCTTGCGACGCGCATCGCCGACACGCTGCGCGGCAAGGGCAAGCCGACCTACACCCCGCACGTCGACACGGGCGACTTCGTCGTGGTCGTCAACGCCGAGAAGATCCAGGTCACCGGCAAGAAGCTCGACGAGAAGCTCTACTACCGCCACTCCGGCTACCCCGGCGGCCTGCGCAGCCGGCCGCTGCGCGAGCAGCTCGAGCGCCGGCCGACCGAGGTCCTGCGGAAAGCGGTGAAGGGGATGCTTCCCCGGAACCGGCTCGGCCGGGCGCAGATCGGCAAGCTGAAGATCTACGCCGGTCCGGAGCATCCGCACGCGGCCCAGAGCCCCGAGCCGTTGAAGCTGGAGCGCACGTGAGCGCCGAGCTCGCCGCGTACCGCGGCACCGGCAAGCGGAAGACGTCGGTCGCCCGGGTGATCCTCCGCCCCGGTGACGGCGCCACGTGGTTCAACGGGCGAACGCTCGACGACTACTTTCCGCGCCTGACCCATCGCACCCAGGTGCTCGCCCCCCTGCGCGTCGCCGGGCTCGAGGGCACGTACGACATTCGCGTCCGCGTCCACGGGGGAGGCCCGAGCGGGCAGGCCGGAGCCGTTCGCCACGGGATCGCCCGCGCGCTCGTCGAGGCCGACCCGGAGCTGCGCACCGTACTGAAGCGCGAGGGCTTCCTCGCCCGCGACTCGCGGATCGTCGAGCGCAAGAAGGCCGGCCTGCACAAGGCCCGCAAAGCGCCCCAGTTCTCCAAGCGCTAGCGGCGCCGCCATGGCGCGCCGCTACTTCGGCACCGACGGTGTCAGAGGAGTCGTCGGCGAGGACCTGACTCCGCAGCTCGTCGAACGGCTGGGCCGCGCGGCGACGATCTGGGCCGGCGGAGGCGGGGTCTTCATCGGCCGCGACACGCGTGCCTCGGGACGTGAGTTCGAGCGAGCCTTCGCCAGCGGCGTCGCCTCCGCCGGCGGCAACGCCGTCCTCGCCGGCGTGCTGCCGACTCCCGCGGTCGCGCTCCTCGCCCTCGACCTCGCGGCGGTGATCTCCGCCTCACACAACCCGCCCGAGTACAACGGCGTGAAGCTCTTCGACCATCACGGTCGGAAGCTCACCGACGCCGACGAGGAGGCGATCGAAGCGCTGCTCGACACGCCGCCGCGCGATCCGGACCGCGGTCGGATCGACGACCTCGAGGTGGCCGTGGAGAGCTACCTCGATCACGTGCTCGATCGGTTCGGAGCCGACCTCGTCGGGCTCCGGATCGGCGTCGACTGCGCCAACGGCGCGTACTCCCGGATCGCGCCGCGCGCCTTCGAGCAGCTCGGTGCCGACGTGAGGACGATCGGCGTCGAGCCGAACGGAGCCAACATCAACGTCGGCTGCGGGGCGACCGACCTGCGTGCGCTCCAACAGCTCGTGCGCGACGAGAAGCTCGACCTCGGCGTCGCCTTCGACGGCGACGGCGACCGGATGCTGGCCGTGGACGAAGCCGGCGACGCACTCGACGGCGACCAGATCCTCGCGATCCTCGCGCTCGACCGGGGGGTCGACCTGGTCGTCGTCACCTCGATGACGAATCTCGGCTTCCACCGTCTGATGGGCGAGCGGGGCGTCCGGGTGGTCACCACCGACGTCGGCGACCGCTACGTGCTGGAGGCGCTGCAGCGCGAGGGCGGCGTCCTCGGGGGGGAGCAGTCCGGTCACATCATCTACCTCGACGGCCACGTCACCGGCGACGGTCTCGCGGGGGCGCTGCTCCTCTGCGGGGCGCTCCACGGCCGTTCGCTGTCCCGGGCCGCCTCGGTGCTCGAGCGTTATCCACAGGCAAAGGAGAACGTCCGCGTCGCCCGCCGCGAGCTGAGTGACGATCTGCGCCACGAGGTCGACCGGGTCAACCGCGAGCTCGACGGCCGGGGTCGGGTGCTGGTCAGGCCTTCGGGCACCGAGCCGGTGATCCGCGTCCTGGCCGAAGCCGAGAGCGAGCGGGAGGCGGCCGAGCTCTGTGCTAGCATCACCGCGCTCGTAACGAGAGAGCTCGGCTGACCGCTCCGACGCCGGGGCGGGCAAGGAAGCCGGGCTCGTCGTGCTTTTCGGACAAAACTGTCGATAATCCGAGCAGGAGCTCCTTGTGTGCGGGATCATCGGATACGTCGGGCAGCGCGCCTGCAAGCCGCTTCTCCTCCAGGGGCTCGAGCGCCTCGAGTACCGCGGCTACGACTCCGCCGGGCTCGCCCTTCTCGAGGACGGCGGGCTCGACTACGTCCGCGCGGTCGGCAATCTCCAGTTCCTGAAGCGGCGGCGGGAGAGAACGGATCGCTCTCGTCCACCGGGCTCGGCCACACGCGGTGGGCGACGCACGGGCGCGTGTCCGAAGAGAACGCCCACCCGCTCACCGGCTGCAACGGCGACAAGCTCGCGATCGTCCTGAACGGGATCATCGAGAACTACCGAGAGCTGAAGGAGTCGCTGCTCGCCGACGGCCACGTCTTCAGCTCGGAGACGGACGCCGAGGTCGTCGTCCACCTCGTCGAGCGCGCCTACACCGGCGACCTTCCGACCGCGGTCCGCGAAGCGTACGCGCAGCTGGAGGGCCACTTCGCGTTCGTGGTCATCCACCACGACCATCCGAACGAGCTGGTCGGCGCCCGTCGCCAGTGCCCCCTCGTGGTCGGAGTCGGCGAGGGTGAGATGTTCCTCGCCTCCTCGATCGCCGCGTTCCTGCGCGAGACGAAGCGGGTCCAGCTGATCGAGGACGACGAGATCGTCGTCCTCACCCCCGAGGGTGCGCTGTTCACGACGGTCGACAACGGCGCGATCGACCGGGAGGAGATGGAGGTCGACTGGGACGACGAGGGCGCCGAGAAGCAGGGTTTCGAGACGTTCATGCTCAAGGAGATCTACGAGCAGCCCGAGTCGGTGCGGGAGACGATCGGCGATCGCATCCGCCACGGCCGGCTGGAGCTCGAGGACTTCGGCCTGACCGACCTCGAGCTGCAGAACCTGCGCCGGATTGTCGTGCTCGCCTGCGGCACCGCCTACCACGCAGGCGTCGTCGGCCGCTACGTGATCGAGGAGTGGGCCCGCATCCCCGTCGAGCACGACATCGCGAGCGAGTGGCGCTACCGCAACCCGGTGCTCTCGAAGGACACGCTCGTGATCGGGATCTCGCAGTCGGGCGAGACGGCCGACACGCTCGCGGCGATGCGGCTCGCGCGCGATTCCGGTGCCCGGACGGTGGCGATCACGAACATGATGGGCACCCAGATCACCCGCGAGGTCGAGTCGGTCCTGTACACCCGGGCGGGGTTGGAGATGGGCGTCGCCGCCTCGAAGACGTTCACCGCCCAGGTCGCGCTCTTCTACCTGATCGCGCTCAGGCTCGCCCAGGTGCGGAAGACCCTGCCCGAGGACGAGATCGCGAGCCTGCTCGCCGAGGTCGACTCTTTGCCGGAGAAGATCACCGCGTTTCTCGACGGCGACCACCCGATCGAGGAAATCGCCCGGCACCACTACGACAAGCCGTTCTTCCTCTACCTCGGCCGGCACATCGGGCTACCGGTGTGCCTCGAGGGCGCGCTCAAGCTGAAGGAGATCTCGTACATCCCGACCGAGGCCTATTCGGCGGGAGAGATGAAGCACGGTCCGATCGCTCTGCTCGACGAGCAGACGCCGGTGGTCTGCATCGCCACCGACTCACACGTCTACGAGAAGGTGGTGTCGAACATCCAGGAGACGCGCGCCCGGGGCGCCAAGGTGATCGCGATCGCGACCGACGGCAACGAGGACATCCAGCACCACGCGGACGACGTGATCTACGTCCCTCGCACGCACCCGTTCCTGCAGGCGGCGCTCGCGGTCGTTCCGCTGCAGCTGCTCGCCTACCGGATCGCCCGGTTGCGCGGCCTGAACGTCGACCAGCCGCGCAACCTGGCGAAGACGGTCACCGTCGAGTAGCCCGCGCCTCCTTCGTCACTTCTTCGCGCCCGAGGGGACACGGATCGTCACCGAGCGGTTGACCGCGTTCCCGTTCGCGTCGTTGGCCGCGATCGTGACGTAGTACGTGTGCCCTTTGACCGTCTTCAGCGGCGCCCGGAACGCCACCCAGCCGTCGGAGCCGATCGTCGAGACCGGCTGGGCGGTCCTGAGCACCCTCCGCCCGTCGTAGACGGCGATCGTCATGCCTACCCTGGCGCCGGTTCCCGAGCGCGACCAGAGCTCGAGCGCGCCGAACCGCACGACCGGGTTGGTCACGCCGGCCCGCACCTTGATCTGGGGGCTCCGCCCGTCGTAGTTCCTCGCCAGCGCCGTGAAGGTCGCGTACGCGGGCTTCTTCGCTCCACTCCGGTCGAGGAGGCCGCTCTGCCAGGCGCTCGTCGGGTCGTCGCGGAAGATGAACCAGATGAACATCTTCACGTTCGGGTCCCCGGCGGCGATGTTCAGGGCCTGCCTGAGGTACGCGGCCTGCTTCGCAGGGGTGACGCCCTTCGGCTCGCCCGGCTTCGTCTGGTACCCGTACTCGGTGATCCAGATCGGAGTTCCCTTGCGCTTGAACCACGTATCGAGCGAGCGCTCGAAGCGCGGCAGCTGCGAGAGGGTGACGTTCGGCCAGCGGACGATCGCCGTCGGCTTCTGGGTCAACGAGGTCGGATAGGGATGATGTGACCAGGCGTCGAACCGCAGGGCGGGCTTCTGCTGGGAGAGCAGCTCCGCGAACTTGCCCGGCGACTCCGTCTCCTGCGT
This sequence comes from uncultured Actinomycetes bacterium, assembly GCA_963836685.1. Lineage (GTDB taxonomy): Bacteria > Actinomycetota > Thermoleophilia > Gaiellales > Gaiellaceae > DATBLE01. Next base: position 31,018 of record CAWIKS010000023.1, on the reverse strand, counting down.
GCCCTGCTTGCCGAGGAAGTGATCCCGTCCGCGCGCGGACGTCTCGCCGACGCCGACCAGCGCGCGGCGGTTGCCCGCCTTGATCCCGGCGTAGGCGGCCCGGTACATCCTCGCGTAGATTCGCGGCGCGGCCGGCTTGCCGTGAGAGTCGTACTGCGGCGAGAGGAAGAGCCCGAGGTTCGACTCGTTCCACACCGTGAAGTAGCGCACGAAGGGGTAGCCGGCGTAGCGGCCCGAGTAGCGGCTCGCGAGCGCGCGAGCGAAGTTCTGGAGCGCACCCGGGTTCGTGGGAGCGAAGTTCTGCCCCTTGCCCCCGTTGGCCCAGGAGGGCGTACCCCAGATCGTCAGCATGACCTCCATCCCGTGGAGGCCGGCACTGCGGACGAACTCGTCGAGGTCGTCGAAGCGGTACGCGGGGTCGAAGGGATTGATCGCGTTCGCGGGCTTCGACTCCGCGATCCTCGACCAGTAGACGGTCGTCCGGACGATGCCGGCGTTCGCCTGCTGCGCTGCGTCGAACACGGCCTGGCGGTCGTCCCGCCACCGGAGGCTCGGGTCGTCCTGGAAGCCGATGAGCATCCGCGGGTAGGCGGAAGCTGCGAGCGGAAAGGCGACGGCCGCGAGAGCGCAGACCACGGTCAGGCGAATCAGGCGAATACGCATTCGATGAGGCTCCTTGGGCGTGGGGAACGGCTCGACCGACAGACTAGCGACCTCGTTCCCACGATCGACCGGTTCTTACACACCCCTTACGAGGGGGGTCGCCGCATCCGCTTGACCTCGGCGCGCCGCCGCTTCCCGGCGAGCCGACGCTCGCGGGAGGCCTGGGTCGGCGCCGTCGGGCGGCGGGGACGTTCCACCCTGAGCGCTTCGCGCAGCACGTCCACCAGCCGTTCGACGGCAAGCTCGCGGTTTCTCCACTGGCTCCGCTCGTCCTGGGCGACCGCCCGCAGAACCGGTCCGGCGCGGGCCGCGACCCGCTTCTTCTGGGTCGGCGTGAGGGCGGACGACGCCTCCACGTCGAGGATCGCCTCCACCCTCGTTTCCGAGCGCTGGGCGTGCTGTCCGCCCGGGCCGCTCGAGCGCGAGAAGCGCAGCTCGATCTCGTCGAGGGGCAGAGTCACCGAGCGGGTGACGCGAATAGACTCGGCGGGCATGGCGGCAATTCTCGTCGACGTCGACGGTGTCCTGCACGTCTCCGGTCAGCCCATCCCGGGCGCCGCGGAAGCCGTCGCCGAGCTGCGCGCCCGGGGTCACAGGCTTCGCTTCGTGACGAACAGCACGACCCGGTCACGGGAGGCGCTTGCCGCCGAGCTCCGTACCTTCGGGATCGAGCTGGACGACTCGGAGCTGCAGACGACGGCCGCCGCAGCCGCCCGGGCGCTGGAGGGCAAGCGTGTGCTCGCGCTGGTGATGGCGGCGCTCGTCGACGACCTCGAAGGGATCGAGCTGGTGGGCGACGGGGCGGATGCGGTGCTGCTCGGCGGCGCCGACGAGACCGACGAGACGGGACGGGTGTTCAGCTACATGAACCTGGCCCGGGCGTTCGCCGAGCTCGAGCTGGGAGCGGACCTCTACTGTCTGCACAAGAACCGCTGGTGGCAGACGTCGCGCGGGCCCCTGCTCGATTCCGGCGCGTTCGTCGCCGGGCTGGAGTACGCCGCCGACCTGGAGGCGACCGTGCTCGGGAAGCCGAGCCGCGCGTACTTCGAGGCGGCCGTCGCCGCGCTCGACGCCGAGCCGGAGCTGACCTGGATGGTCGGCGACGACCTCGACTCGGACGTCGCCGGGGCGCAGCGTGTCGGCTTGAAGACCGTGCTCGTCCGGACGGGAAAGTTCCGTCCGGACGACCTCGAGCGCTCGACGGTCGTACCGGACGCGGTGCTGAGCTCGATCGCGTACCTGCCGGAGTGGCTGGAGCGGGCCCTGTGACGGTCGGCGTCGACCTGATCGAGATCGCCCGGGTGCGGCGCGCGCTGGAGCGCTATCCGTCGTTTCGCGAGCGGTGCTTCACCGAGGAGGAGCGCCGGTACTGCGACTCTCGTCCGAACCCGGCGCAGCATTACGCCGCCCGTTTCGCCGGGAAGGAGGCGGTCGGCAAGGCGCTCGGATTCGGCGTGGCGCGAGCCTTCGCGTGGCGTGACGTCGAGATCGCCGGGCGTCCGAAGCCGGACGTGCGCCTCTCCGGGCGCGCACGGACGTGGGCGGATCGCGTCGGGGCCGGGCGGCTCGATCTCTCGCTGACCCACTCGCGCGACCTCGCGGCGGCGGTGTGCGTCGCGGATGTTTGAGCCTCTGTACACCGCCGAGGAGATGAAGGCGGCCGAGGCCGGCCACGACGTTCCGACCTTGATGGAGCGGGCGGGGCGGGCGGTGGCCGAGGAGGCGCTCGGCCGCTTTCCGGACGCCCGATCCTTCGGGGCGATCTGCGGTGGGGGCGCAAACGGGGGCGACGGCCGGATCGCCCTGGAGGTGCTGCGAGCGGCCGGCCGAGCCGCGGAGGAGGGAGCGCAGGGGGACGTCCTCATCGACGCGCTGTTCGGCACCGGCTTCCACGGCGAGCCGCGACCCGAGGCGGCGCGCCTGATCGACCAGATGAACGACTCCGGCGTGCCCGTCCTCGCCGTCGATCTTCCTTCCGGCGTGAACGCCGACACCGGCGAGATCGAGGGTGCCGCGGTGCGGGCGGCGGTGACGGTGACGATGCACGGCCGCAAGGTCGGCCTCGAGGTCGCCCCCGGCCGGTTCCACGCCGGCGACGTCGTCGTTGCCGACATCGGCCTCGACCCGCTCGAGACGGCGCACAGCCTGGTCACCCGGTCGATCCTCGACCTGGTACCGCGCAAGGGCGCCCGGGACAACAAGTACTCGGCGGGCGCGGTCCTCGTCGTCGGCGGCTCGCCGGGGACGACCGGGGCGGTCTGCCTGACCGCGAGCGCGGCCTTTCGTGCTGATGCCGGGTACGTGACCGTCTGCGCCCCGCGCGAGGCGCTGCCCGTGATCGAGACGCGTCTGCTCGAGCCGGTGAAGAGGCCGCTCGAGGAGGTGTTCGAGGCGGTGTCCCGACACGGTGCCCTGGCGCTGGGGCCCGGTCTGGGTCGAAGCCCCGACCGGCAGGAGCTCGTTCGCCGGCTGCTCCAGGAGACCGATCTGCCGGCGGTGGTGGACGCGGATGCGCTCTTCGGCCTCGAGCCGTTCCGTCGTTCGGCGCCGACCGTGCTGACCCCGCACTCCGGGGAGCTGGGCCGGCTGCTCGGCCTCGACTCCAGCTGGGTCGACGAGCACCGGCTGGAAGCCGTCCGGCTCGCCTGCGAGCGCTTCGCGTGCACGTGTCTGCTGAAGGGCGCCGACACGCTGGTCGCCGCTCCCGGTGCGGACGTGCTCGTCTGTGCGCTCCGGCACCCGGGCCTCGCCACCGCCGGCAGCGGCGACGTGCTCACCGGAGTGGTCGGAGCATTCCTGTCGAAGGGGGTCGAGGCTCGGCTCGCCGCCGCCGCCGCCGCGGTCGCCTGCGACGCCGCCGCGGCGCTCGGGCCGGGCCGCGGGTTGATCGCCTCGGACGTCGTCGAGCTCCTGCCGCGCGCGCTCGGCGAGGACACTGACCATGGCCCGCTCTGAGCTGACGATCGACCTGGGCGCCGTGCGCCGCAACACGAAGGCGCTCCTGGCCGCTCTCGACGGCGCCGAGCTGTGGGCGGTGGTGAAGGCGGATGGTTACGGCCACGGGGCGGCGGACGTCGCCCGGGCCGCGCTGGACGCGGGCGCCACCTCGCTGTGCACGGCGACGGTCGCGGAGGCGCTTGCGCTCAGGCCGGAGTTCCCGTCGACGCGCATCCTCGTGCTGAGCCCGGCCGGGAGCGGCGAGCTCGCACAGGCGCGGGAAGCGCGGCTGGAGCTGGTCGTCGCCGACGGCAGGTCGCTCCCGGAGGGAATCCCGGTGCACCTGAAGCTCGACACGGGCATGGGCCGCTACGGCCTCTCGGAGCTGCCCGCGCCGCCGGCACAGGTGGTCGGGCTCATGTCGCATCTCGCCACCGCCGACTCCGACCCCCTCTTCGCCGAGCAGCAGGTGGCGCGATTCCGGGAGGCGACCGCCCCGTATCCGGGCTACGTCCGGCACATCGCGAACAGCGCCGCCGCACTGCGCCTTCCCTCCGCCCGGTTCGACGCCTCGCGCTGCGGCATCGCGCTCTACGGCCTGTCCCCGTTCGGCACCGACCCGGCCGACGACGGCCTGCGAGCCGGCCCTCGTCTGGCGCAGCGAGCTCGCGCAGGTGAAGCAGCTCCAGCCCGGCCAGAGCACCGGCTACGGGCGCGGTTTCGTCGCCGAGCGGCCGACGTGGATCGGGATCGTTCCGGTCGGCTACGGCGACGGGTTCCGAAGGAACCTGACGGGCACGCTCGTCGACGTCGGGGGCGAGCGCGGGCGCGTCGTGGGGACGGTGTCGATGGATTCGTTCGCCGTCGAGCTCGGGGGCGAGCGACCGGTCGGGACGCCGGTGACGCTGATCGGCCCCGGTGTGCCGGCCGAGGAGCACGCGCGGATCGCCGGCACGATCACCTACGAGCTGGTGTGCGGCATCGTCTCCGGGCCGGAGCGCGCCCGCCGCACGGTGATCGATGCGTGAGCTCGCGACCGAGATCCTCGCCGGCGAGGAGGCCTGGGTCGTCGGCGGTGCGGTGCGGGACGAGCTGCTCGGGCGGCCCGTCGTCGACCTCGACATCGCCTGCCGGAACCCCGAGCGGGCCGCCCGCTCGTTTGCGGGTCGCAGCCGCGGCGCGGTCTTTCCGCTCTCGGCCGAGCACGGCGGCTGGCGGGTGGCGGTCGACGGCGGGCGGACGGTCGACTTCACGCCGCTGCAGAACGGCTCGATCGAGTCGGATCTCGCGTCGCGTGACTTCACGATCAACGCGATCGCCGAGCCGCTTGCCGGCGGCGACCCGGTCGACCCCCACGGCGGCCGCGGCGACCTGGAGCGTGGCGCCCTTCGCGCGGTCCGGCCGAGTGTGTTCGAGGACGACCCGCTGCGGCTGCTTCGAGCGGTGCGCCTCGAGGACGAGCTCGGTTTCCGGCTCGAGCCGGAAACCGAGCGCCTCGTGCGGGACCAGGCGCCGCTCGCGGCGCGTTCCGCGGGCGAGCGGATCCTCGACGAGTTGCTCCGGCTCTCGGCCGCCGGCTACGAGCGTCTGGCCGAGCTGGGGTTGCTCGAGCCGCTCGGCGGCGCTCTCGATCCGCGCCTGCGGGCGTTCGACTCGCCCTGGTTTCGCCTCGCGGTCACGTTCGGGTCGAACACGAAACGGCTGCCGGTCTCGAACGAGGTGCGGCGGTTCGTCGACACGCTGCTCCGCGCGGAGCCCCCGCCCGACGGGTCGGCGCGCGCAATTCACCGCTTCAGACGCGCGACCGAGCCCTGGGCGCTGGAGGCGCTCGCCTTCACGGGCGCGTCCGGGTACGGCGACGCGGTGCTGCGGGCGCGGGAGCAGGATCCCTCCGAGCCCCTGCTGCGCGGCGACGAGCTGGGCCTGCCCCCCGGCCCGGAGGTGGGCCGTCTGCTCGAGGTGATCGCCGAGGAGCGCGCAGCCGGCACGATCGCGACCCGGGAGGAGGCGCTGGAGCTTGTCAGACGATCGCTGGGGTAGAACGGCAGAGCAGCTGGCTGCGCTCGAGGAGAGCCGGCGTGCCGATCTGACCGAGCACGTCCGCCGGTTCGTCCAGCCTGCCGGCGACGAGCGCGCCCTCGACGTCGGCACGGGGACGGGCGCGCTCGCCTTCGCGCTCGCGCCGCACGTTCGTGAGGTGATCGGAGTCGACCGGTCGCCCGAGCTTCTCGCCGAGGCGCGCCGCCGCGCGGATGCCTTCCCCAACGTCACGTTCGTCGAGGGCGACGCGACGAAACTCGATCTCGAGAGCGACTCCTTCGACCTCGCCGGCTGCGCCCGGACGCTGCATCACGTCCACCGGCCCGAGCTCGTCATCGCCGAGCTCGCGCGGGCGACGAGACTCGGCGGCCACGTGCTCGTGATCGACCAGCTTGCGCCCGCCGACCCGCTGCAGGCCCTGGAGATCGACCGCTTCGAGCGGGCGCGCGACGCCTCCCACGAGCGCTTGCTGCCCGACGTGGACGTACGGGCGCTGCTGGAGGCGAACGGGCTCGTGGTCACCCGCACCGAGTTCGACGAGGAGCAGCGGGATCTCGATCGCTACCTCGATCTCGCCGGCTGCGAGGGAGAAGGGCGTGAGCGCGCGCTCTCGCTCGTCCCGCCTCGCTACTCCGCGCTGGTCGGCTGGTATCTCGCGGCCAGGCCGTTACCGCGCGCGTAAGCTCACGCCGGTGAGCCGGGCCGATCTTCTCGAGCGTCTCGCCGACCTCGCCGTCGTCCTCGGTGCGAACGTGCAGCCGGGGCAGATCGTCAGCGTCGGCGCCGACCACGGCCAGTACGAGCTCGCCCGGGCGATCGCGGCGAGAGCGTACGAGCGCGGCGCGCTGTTCGTCGACGTCACGTACTTCGACCCCTATGTCAAGCGGGCGCGGATCGCGCTCGCCCCGGACGGCTCGCTCGCGTTCGTGCCCCCCTGGTACGGCAGCCGGATGCTCGCCCTCGGCGAGCGGCGGGCGGCGCGTATCTCGCTCGCCGGGCCGACGGCAACCGGGCTGCTCGACGACCTCGATCCGGATCGGGCCGGGCGAGACCAGCTTCCGTTCGTGGAGGAGATCCTGACCGTGATCGCCGACCGGACGACGAACTGGACGGTGGTGCCGTGCCCGACCGAGCCGTGGGCGGAGCTCGTTCACCCCGACCTGCCGCCCGGGGAGGCGCTGGACAGGCTCTGGGAGGAGGTCGCGCACGTCTGCCGCCTCGACGAGCCGGATCCCGCCGCCGCCTGGAACGAGCGCGCGGACGCGCTGGCGGCGGCCGCCGATCGCCTCAACGAGCGCCGCTTCGACGCGCTCCACTTCGAGGGGCCCGGAACCGACCTGACGATCGGCCTGCTCGCGAGCTCGACCTTCCACGCGGCGCGGGACCGGACCGTCGACGGGATCGTCCACCTCGCGAACCTGCCCACCGAGGAGGTCTACGCCACGCCGGACCCGAGGCGCGCCGACGGGCACGTGCGCTCGACCAAGCCGCTGGTGCTCGCGGACGGCACGATCATCCGGGAGCTGGCGGTTCGGTTCGAGGGCGGTCGTGCGGTCGAGTTCGAGGCCGCCGGGCGCGGCGCACGCGTGATGCAGGGCCGGGCTGCCTTCGACGAGGGCGCCGCCCGGCTCGGCGAGGTTGCCCTGGTCGATCGTGAAGGCCGCATCGGGCGCCTGGAAACGGTGTTCTACGACACGCTGCTCGACGAGAACGCGGCCAGCCACATCGCGCTCGGCGACGGCTCGGAGGAGGGGCTGACCGACGAGGACCGCGCGCGACGGAACCGCAGCTCGATCCACATCGACTTCATGATCGGCGGCAACGAGATCGAGGTCACCGGCCTGACCGGGGAAGGCGAGCGGATTCCCGTCCTGCGCGACGGTTCCTGGCGACTCTAGAACTCAGACCGCCCCGGGGCCGCCGTAGCGGCCGCGCGCCAGCACGCGGGCGACCAGGGACGGCACGACCGCCTGCAGGATCGCGACCGGGCGGTACCACCACGGCACGTAGCTCTCGCGGCGGTCGCGCCGGACGGAGGCCAGGATCGAGCGCGCGATGCGGTCCGGGCCGATGATCGTCCACTCGAGGTGCTTCGGGATCACCCCGCGCTGGGGGAAGCCGGGCGTCTCGGCGAAGCCGGGCAGGACGGCGTGGACGCGGACACCGTGGGCGCGCAGCTGGGCCCCGGCCGCGCGCGAGAAGGCGAGCTGCGCGTGCTTCGAGGCCGCGTACGGTCCCGAGGGCGGCATCACGACGGTTCCGGCGACGGAGACGACGTTGACGACGTCAGCGGGGGCCGCCGCCTCGAGCGCCGGCAGGAACGCCCGCAGGCACCACACTCCGCCCAGATAGTTGATCCGCATCACCGCCTCGATGCGCTCGGCGTCGCCGCTGATGAAGTCGGCGCGTCCGGGCACACCCGCGTTGTTGACCAGCAGCTTGATCCGCGGATGCCGGGCGGTTACCCGTGCGGCGAGCGCCTCCACCGCGGCGCGGTCGCCGACGTCGCAGACCTCCGCCTCGGCGCCGAGCTCGCCCGCCGTCTCGCGCAGCCGCTCCTCGCTACGGGCGACGAGCACGCAGCGCCATCCGAGCCGGGTCAGCTCGCGCGCCACCGCGGCGCCGATCCCGCTGGAGCCGCCCGTGATCACGGCAACGCGCTCGTCCACGATCGGGGACGCTACTTCTTCGGGCCGCAGACCTTCACCGTCCGGCGGCCGGCGCCCGCCGTCCGACCACGTGCGTCGGTGACCAGCGCCCGAAGCGTGTGGTCGCCTCGGGCCAGACCTCGCGGCCGCCAGTCCGCCCCGTAGAGCCCGGCGGCGCTCCGGCTCACGGTCGCGACCTTCTTGCCGTCGACGAGGAACCGGACGTTTCGAATCCTGCTCGTGTCGCTCGCGGCCACGAGCAGCCGCGTGGGGGAGGCGGCGCACTGGTTGCCGTCCGGAGCCAGCCAGGTGGCGGCGGGGCCTCTGACGATCTTCAGCTTCGCGGCCACGAAGGCCGTGTTCGGGAGGATCGACGAGATCTCCCCGGCCTGGTCGACGTTCTTGTCCTCCTGGAAGTCGCCGCTGACGAGGATCAGCGGCGTCGTGCCGCGTTTCAGGGCCGGCGCGGCGGCGGGCAGCGGAAAGATCGCGATCCCGGACGCGGGGTCGTAGGCGGCGGCGCCGACCGCCACCCGGCCGTACCCGATCGTCAGGGAGAGCGGGTCGACACCGGACTGGAGGTCTGACGTGCGCGCGACGATCGTCGGCCTCCCGGCTGCCACCGTGGTCGTGATCAGCGTCGCGGACGGCGGCGTGACGTCGTTCAGCCACGCGTGCAGAAGGTAGCGCCCGGCCAGCGATGAGCCCGTGAACTCGTCACGGCCCGAGTCGACCGCGATGTAGTACTGGCCCTGGCGCGGGTACTGGATGCCGGCGGCCTGGACGTCGGCCCGGTAGTGGTAGAGGTAGCCGTTCACGTTCACCGGCGTGCCGGTGTAGCCGGTGACGTCGTTCTCGTCGCGCGAGGCGAGGAAGAACGGGTCGATCAGCGAGCCTGCGGTCTGGAGGACGACGGCGACGCCCAGGTTCACGGCCGGCTGGGCGAGATCGGTGACGTACAGCTGCTCCGTCCCGTCCTCGTTCATCGGCGCGCCGACGTAGCTCGGCGGCGGGCCGAAGGGGGCGGCGGGCCACCGGTAGGCGCCGACCCTGCTCGTGCCGGTCCGGCTGTCCCCGACCTGGAACGCCTGGAGCTTCGCCGGGGTCACCGACGCGAGCCCGGGCCGCTCGACCGTGAACTCGTACGGGATGCGCCTCGTGACGTCGCCCTTGCGGAGAACGATGAAGCCGTAGTCGTCTCCCGCGGCGGCGGCCGCCGAGGCGCGGGCGACCGCGACCAGCTGGGCGTCGCCGCCCGGCGGGACGGCGATCGAGGCGGGGAGGTCCAGCATCGCCCCGGCAGTCGCCGACTGGGGCTGGAGCTCGATCGCCCAGGTGCCGAAGCCGTCGCCGGCGTCCGAGATCGTCGAGAGGAGCGGTCTCGACGCCGAGCCTCGGTTGACGTTCAGGTAATGGAAGGACAGCGACGCAGGCTCGGTGAAGATCAGCGGCCGGTCGGCGCGCCCGACGTCGATCAACCCCGCTCCCTCGATCAGCACCGGCGCCTCGCTCGTCCGGCCGGTGTCGCCCCAGGCCGGCCCCGCCGTCGACATCAGCGCCGATTTCACCTGCTGCGCGCCCCACTGGGGATGACGCTGCAGGAGGAGGGCCGCCGCGCCGGCCACGTGCGGCGCGGACATGCTGGTGCCGTCGAACACGGCGAACGGCTCGCCGATCGTCTCTTTCAGGGTGGACGAGAGGATGCTGCCGCCGGGGGCGGCGAGGTCGGGCTTCAGGTCGTGGCTGAACGGGGTCAGTCCCGCGGACGAGAAGCTCGTCGGAGTGCCGCCCCGTCCGGTCTCGATCTCGACCGGGTCGCGGCCGAGACGCACGGTGGCACGGCCTCCCGTCGCGCCCAGGGCGGCCCGCAGCCGGGCGCCGTCGACGTCGGCGATCATCGCCGCCGGGATCGCGAGCTGGATCGGGACCCCGTTCGCCTCGCCCGCGCGGTTGTCGACCAGCACGATCCCCTCGGCCCCGGCCGCCTTCGCGCGCTGCGACTTCGAGTAGAACGTGCAGTTGCCGCGAGAGACAACCGCGATCGCACCGGCCAACGAGCCCGCCGGCAGCGTCGTGCTCGGACTCTCGACGCCGCCGGGCGGGCCGCACAGCGCGGGATCCACGGGCTTGCCGTCCGTTCCGGTGATGGAGCCGATGTCGACGAGCTTCTGGTCGGTCGTGCCCCAGGTGGGAGGCGTCGCGCTTGCGCCCTCGTTGATCGGAATCGGCCCGACGCCCGCCGGCGAGGACACGGTCATCGCGGGCAGGAACACGTGCGAGTTCGAGACCGCGGCGACGCTGATCGCGTCCGGCGCTGTGCCCGGAGAGCCGACACTGCCGAGCCCGAAGTCGTCCCGGTCGTTGCCGGCCGAGATCACCGGGACGACTCCCGCCGCGGCGACGTTGTGGACGGCCTCGACGAGCGCGTCGTTTTCGGGGTCGTTCATCGGCCCGCCGCCGGAGAAGTTGATCACGTCCATCCCGTCGGCGACCGCGTCCTCGAACGCGGCGACGATCTGGGGCGTGAAGGCGCTGTTTCCGGCCGGCGTCGGCACGTTGAACACCCGGTAGCTGCCGAGCCAGGCACCCGGCGCGACGCCGGACAGCCCCTTCACCTCAGGATGGTCGGAACCGGCCGGCGCGGTCGTCCCGGCGTCGCCTGCGGCGATGCCGGCGACGTGCGTACCGTGGAAGGAAGCCTTCCGGTCCAGAGGCAGCCGCCCGGCTGCGCCCGAGCCCGGGCCGGGATAGGCGCGCGCGACGATCACCTTCGGCGTCGTGTAGGGGAGCTGACCCCGCGGGAAGCCCGCCGGATAGGTGTAGCCGGACGGGTCGAAGAAGGGGTTCGTCTGATCGATCCCGTCGTCGACGATCGCGATCTTGATCCCGCTGCCGGTATCGCCGGTCGCGGCCGAGAAGGCCGTGGCGCCGATCAGCGACGGGCTGTTGTCCAGGTTCTGGGTGAACCGCATGCTCGGATAGACCCTGTTCACGAATCCGAGCCGGTACAGCCTCGGGAGCTGCTCGACCGGCAGCTCGACCGTCAGGGCGTCGAGGACGATCCGGAGCCGCCGCGAGACCGTGGCCTGCGGGATCGCCCGCTTCAGATCCGCGACGGCGCGGGCCTGCCGCCGGCCCAGCTGCGCCAGATACTCGCGTGACCCGGCCGTGTGCACGTTCAGCCTGGTGGCACCTCTCTCCGCCGCCAGGCTGCGGCCGAAGTGGGCCGCGAGCGGCGGAGCGTCGAGCGTGACCAGCATCGTCACCCGGCCGGCCGCGTGCCGCGCGGGCACGGCGATTCGCGCGGTCCGGACGCGCGGGATCTGCAGCTCGCCGAAGTCACGGCGGACGGGTTGGAGAGCAGCGGACGCGGCCGCGGAGAAGACGAGCGGCGCCGCGAGCACGATCGGAGCGAGGAAGCGGCGCAAGGCGGCCAGGGTATCTCAAGCCGTTTAGACTCGCACACCGTGTCAGCCCACTTCTCCGGCAAGCGCGCGCTCGTCCTGGGAGTGGCCAACAAGCGCTCGATCGCCTGGGGCATCGCCCGGCGGCTCGCCGAGGGCGGCGCGCAGATCGCGTTCACCTTCCAGGGCGAACGGATCGAGGCGAGCGTCCGCGAGCTGGCGGAGAGCGTGTCGAGCCCGCTCGTCACCGCCTGCGACGTGCGCTCGGACGAGGACGTCGCCCGCGTCTTCTCCGAGGTCGCCGACGCCTTCGACGGCGGCCTCGACATCCTGGTGCACTCCGTCGCGTTCGCCGCCGCCGAGGATCTCGAGGGCAGATTCACGGACACGCCGCGGGACCGGTTCTGGCTCGCGGTGGACGTCAGCGCCTATTCGCTGGTTGCGTGTGCGCGCGCGGCCGAGCCGCTGATGGGGGCCGCGGCCGGCGGCTCGATCCTGACGATGACCTACCTCGGCGGGGAACGCGCCGTGCCGCACTACAACGTGATGGGCGTGGCGAAGGCGACGCTCGACGCCTCCGTCAGGTACCTCGCGTGGGATCTCGGGCCGAAGAACATCCGCGTGAACGCGATCTCGGCCGGCCCGGTGCGCACGCTGGCCGCGCGCTCGATCGCGGGCTTCCCGACGATGGAGGCGATCGTCGAGGAGCGTGCGCCGCTCCACCGTCACGTCGGCGCCGACGACGTCGGTGCGGCCGCCGCCTATCTCCTCTCCGACGACGCACGCAACGTGACCGCGACCACGCTGTACGTGGATTCCGGCTATCACTCGATGGGGATGTAGCGATCCCCGAAAGGAGGCCCGCAATGGCTCCGATCACCGCATCGATCGACATCGCCCGCCCACCGGAAGACGTTTTCGCCTACCTCGACGACCTCTCCCGCCACGGCGAGTGGCAGGCGTCGATCCGCGAGACGCAGGTGCTGACGGAGGGCCCCACCCGGGTCGGATCGCGCGCCCGCGACACGCGGCAGGTCCCCGGTGGCGCCCGGCCGATCACCTACGAGATCACCGCGCACGATCCGCCCCGCAGCGTCAGCTTCCGCGGCGTCGACGGACCGGTGCGGGTGATCGGGACCGCGACGGTGACGCCGGCGGACGGAGGCTCGCGGGTGGCCGTCGAGCTCGAGTTCGTCGGGCGCGGGCTCGGCAAGCTGCTCCTGCCGCTCGTCCGCAGCCAGGCGCGCAGGGAGCTTCCCGCCGACCAGCAGCGACTGAAGGAGCGGCTCGAGGGTCAATCGTCCTAGCGAGACACTCGAGCAGCGCTCAACTTCGTGGCAATGCGTACGCAACGATGCGCACACCGCGCGGCCGTCCCCCGATCTCGGGCAGGCGACCGGCGTCGAGCGCGATCAGGTGCCAGCCCTCCTTGCTCAGCCCGATCCGGGTCTCGACGAGCCGGTGCGCGGTCAGGTGCGAGTGCGCACGCCCGTCGACGGAGAGCCGCACCGGGAGGGGCTCGGGCGAGGCAAGGAACAGCCGGAGAATTCCGGCGCCGTAGACCCACAGCGCCGCGTGGCTCGAGCTCATCTGCCGGCCGCGCGTGTCGGGCAGGTACCAGCCCGTGCAGAAGAGGGCGTCGCCCCGCGGTGGCTCCGCGAACGGCGGCCTCGCGGGCGAGGTGCCCCGCTCGAACGCCGTGATCGCCCCGTCGGTGACCAGCGGGCGCCAGCCGTGTCCCACGAGCCCGTTCCACGCCATCCAGGCCGTGTCGGAGATGGTGGGATTGTCGACGTACAGGCCGTGGTGGAGCACGATCGTCGTCACGTCGAGCCGCCGGAGGAGCGCGGCGCCGCCGGCAGTCCAGTCGCCGCAACCGAGCGGTTGGAGCGTCCGCGCGACCTCGTCCGCCTTCCGGGGAGCAGTGGTCGAGTAGCCTCCCGGCCGCCTGCGCCCGGCCCGCTGGTCGTAGTAGAGGTACACGCTGCCGTAGTGGATGTCCGGGAGGAAGACCGGCAGCTCGAGCAGCGACCCCGGCGGCGCCGAGCGGACCGCCTCGTAGGCGAGGTTGTGCCGGTCGGCGGCGGAGGCCCGGAACGCGCGAACGTGCAGGTCGGCGAGGAGCGCGACCGCGACCAGCGCCGCGAGCACCGCCCTCGGCACACGCCGTGCCCCCCGCCTGCGCACTCCCGCCTCGACGCCGAAGGCGGCGAGCGCCGCCAGGGCCAGGCACGCGATCGGCATCAGCCGCTCGGGGACGCGCGGGTACCGGAAGGGCGGGAACGCATGCCAGAGCGCCGAGTAGAGCGGCAGATGCGTGCCCAGCGCGAGCAGCAGCGGGACGATCGTTCCGATCGCGAGCGCCGCCGCCAGGCCTCGCCGCCGTGCCCCGAGGAGGACCGCGAACCCGACGATCGCGACCAGCGGCGTCAGCCAGCCGAGGAACACGAACGCCTCGGCGCCGTGACGGACGTTCCGGGACAGGAAGTCGACCCCGGTCGCCGAGTAGACGCGCACCTCGCGGAGCGACCGGCCGCCCTCGTCGATCGAGCCGGAGATCACGGTGAGCCTGATCAGGACGCCCGCGAGGACCGCTGCGACCACGCCCACGCCGGTCTCGATCACCACACGACGCTCGCGGGACCGGCAGACGGCGTAGAGCGCGTAGAACGGGATCGCGCCGAGCGCGAGGTGGACCTGTCCGGAGAGGGGGATCGACACGAGCGCCGCCCGGGAGGCCCACCACCACCGCTGGTCGCCGGTCCGGCGGGCCCGCTCGAACGTCCACAGGGCAAGCGGGAGCAGCAGCGAGATCGGCCCGAGCAGGTGGCCTCGGCTCTGCTCGATGCGATACGGGGCGATCTCGAAGGCGAGCCCGCCCGCGCCGGCCGCGAGCCGCGACAGGCCGAGCTCGCGGAGCCAGAGCAGCGTCAACCCGCCCGCGACGACGAGGCAGAGCAGCGTGAACAGGTTCCAGGCGAGCACCGGCCCGAAGGCCCGGACGAGCGGCCAGTACGGCAGCCCGAACGGCCACCACGCCGGGTTGGGTTGCACCCCCGACTCCGGACGGAAGGTGTACGGATCCTCCCACGGCGGTCGCCCGTGCTCGAGCTGGTGCCCGGCCAGCCACAGGCGGTAGCCGCTCTGCAGATGATCGCCCGGCGCCGCCTCTCCGTGGCTCGGGGCGCCCGTGGCCATGAAGCTCGACCGGATGTGGACGACCGCGGGCTCCGTCGCGACCACGGCCGCGACGGCGTAGAGGGCGAGGATTACAAGGCCTGGGCGGCGGCCAGCAGCTCGTCGAAGTCCGGCACGAGCTCGTTCCCGTAGCTCCACGCGCCTCGCACGCTCCCTTCCCGGTCGATCAGGAATGCGGTCCGCTCCGCGACGTCCCGCATCCCGCGAAACTCCTGGGCGATGCCGAAGCCGCGGATCGTCTCGCCGTTCCAGTCGGAGAGGAGGCCGAAGTCGAGATCCAGGGCCTGCATCCAGGCGATGTGCGTCCAGGGAGAGTCTCGGGAGATCCCGAGCAGGCGGACGCCCGCCTCCTCGAACTCGTCGCTCCTGTCACGCAGGAGCTCCATCTCGTTCGTTCACGTCGAGGACCAGTCGAAGAGGTAGAAGAGGAGCAGGACCGGCCCGTCCTCGACGATCTCCTCGATCGTGTGCTGCTCGCGGGGCCCCACCCAGACCGTCGCCTGCGGGATCCGGTCGCCGACCGCCAGCATCAGGTGCCCATCACCCGCCGTCTCACGCCGCGCACCCTACGCGTCTGCATGGACGGCCTCGGTGGCGTCGGCGATCTCGCGGACGACCTCGACGATGTCCCGGTTCGCGTTGTGGATCCGCAGCTGCCGGTCGGCGCCGTTCCCGCGGGCGAGGATCTCGCGGATCCCCTCGAGCTCACGTTCGCAACCGAGCTCCCGCGCGTGGGGCTCGATGTCCCGGAGCGTGCGCCGCACCAGCTGGGCGACCGGCACGCGGTTGCGGCGGCCGGTGGCGAGGTCGATCACGGGCGCCTCGAGCCCGTAGCGCGCGGCGAGCCACTTGTTCTCGGCGGTGAGGATGCGGTGGTACGACGGGATCTGCTCGCCCCGGTCGAACTGCTCGGAGTAGTGCTTCACCAGGGACTGGCAGAACGCCGCGACTGCGACCGCGTCCTCGAGTCGGGTGACCGCGTCGCAGACGCGCACCTCGACGGTGCCGAGGCGCGGGTGCAGGCGGACGTCCCACCAGATGTGCGTGTAGTCGGGGATGCAGCCGGTGCGCTCCAGCTGGCCGACGACGTCGGCGTAGTCGGAGTAGTCGCGGAAGCGCGGGGGCAGCCCGGAGCGTGGAAACGCGGCGAAGACCATCTGCCGGCTGGAAGCGAGCCCGGTCGGCTCGCCCCGCCAGAACGGGGAGCTCGCGGTCAGCGCGAGCAGCTGCGAGAGATGGGCGAGGAGGCCGTTCACGACCTGGATCGCCTTCTCCGGCCCGTCGACGGCGACGTGGACGTGCATCCCGAAGATCAGCTCCCGGCGCGCCACGTACTGGAGCTGGTCGACCAGGCTGTGGTACCGGTCGCGGGCCGTGATCCGCTGGCGCTCGAAGAGGCTGAACGGGTGCGTCCCGGCCGAGCCCACGCGCAGGCTCTTGCTGCGCGCGACTTCGGTCACGTACGAACGGAGCCCGGCGAGCTCGCGCTCGATGTCGGCTGCGGTGCGGCAGACCGGCGTCGTGATCTCGATCACCGACTGCATCAGCTCGGCGTTGATCCTCTCCTCGAGCTCGTGCCCGGCGACCGCCGCCAGCACCGTGTCGATGTGCTGGACGAGGTCGAAGGTCTCCGAGTCGAGGAGCATGTACTCCTCCTCCACCCCGAGCGTGTACGCGTCCCCCTGGCCGAAGCGGTGCTCGAGCACGCTGCCGCCCTCTCCGAAACCCGCGCCCTTGCCGGTGATCGAGGGCGGCATGACCTGCCTCACGCGACGACCGCCTCCGCCTCGATCTCGACGTGCCAGCGCGGATCGAGCAGCTGCGTGACCACGTAGGTGCACGCCGGCCGCACGTCTCCGAACACCGCCCCGTGGGCGCGTGCGACCTCGTCGAAGACGTCGGCGTTCGTCGCGAAGATTCGGGTGCGGACGACGTGCTCCGGTCCCGCGCCGGCCTCGCCGAGCGCGGCGACGATGATCTCGAGGCACCGCTTCGTCTGGCCGTAGGCGTCCGGCGGAGGGTCGCCGCCGTCCGGCATCACCGGCGCCGTCCCGGCGACGTAGACGTGGGGGCCGACGCGGACCGCCCGCGAGAAGCCCATCACCGCCTCGTACGGCGATCCGGAGGCGATGAGCCGCCGCTCCATCGACCTAGTATCCAATGAAGTGGACGCTCTGCAAGCCGTCGCCGACTGGCCGGCCGAGCACGTGTCCGTCGGCGTCGTCTCGGCGGACGGCCAGGTGGCGACGTTCGGAGACCTGCGCCGCGAGTACCGGTGGGCGTCGGTGACGAAGCCGGTCACGGCGCTCGCGTGCCTGGTCGCGGCCGAGGAAGGGACGATCGACCTCGACGAGCCCGCGGGCCCTCCCGGCTCGACCTTCCGCCATCTGCTCGCCCACGCGTCCGGCCTTCCGCTCGAGGGGGCGAGCCCGATTGCGCGTCCGGGCGAGCGCCGGATCTACTCCGATCACGGGTTCGACGTCCTCGGCGCCGCGCTCGCCGAGCACGCGGAGATGGACTTCGGCGACTACCTGCGCGGAGCCGTCCTCCGGTCCGCTCCGGTCGGGCACCCGCTTCACGGGTCGTCCCGGCTCGGGTCTGCACGGCTCGCTCGACGACCTGCTCGCGATCGGCGGCGAGCTGCTTGCGCCGACGCTCGTCTCCGGAGAGACGCTCGCGGAGGCGACCGTCGGTCGCCTTTCCGGGCCTCGTCGGGGTGTTGCCCGGCTTCGGCCGTCAGGACCCGAACGACTGGGGGCTCGGTTTCGAGCTTCGCGACCGCAAATCGCCGCACTGGACCGGCGCCCGCAACTCCGAGCGGACGTTCGGCCACTTCGGTCGCAGCGGCACGTTCCTCTGGGTCGATCCGGACGCGCGGATCGCGCTCGCCTGCCTCACCGACCTGGAGTTCGGCAGCTGGGCGGCGGAGGCGTGGCCGCGCCTCTCGGACGCGGTGCTCGCGGAGCTCGCGAGGTGAGGCGGCGCGCGGCACGAGCCACGGGGTCAGACCCCGGACATGTCCGGGGTCTGACCCTGCTCGTGGCGGCCTGCGTGGTCGCGGCCGGGTGCGGTTCCACGGAGACGTCGACCGGGACGGGGCCGCTGCTGACGCTACCCGGGTGGCGGGCGGTGGCCGACCCGCCCGGAATCGGCGAGCTGGCGCCGGATCTGGGGGGCCTGCATCCGACGCGGCGGACCGACTCGGCGGCGCTCGTTCGAGCCGGTGACGCGATCCGGGCGTCGACGATCGTCTTCGCGACCCGCGCCGAGGCAGCGGAGGCGCTCACCCGCGTCAGCGCGGACCAGTACGAGGTGCTGCTCTTCCGGGAGCTGCACGGCCGGATAACCCGCCTCGAGAGCGGAAACGGCGCCGGCTACCGGCTCGGCGTGGGCCGTCCCGCCGAGCCGGGTCGGGACACGGTCGAGATCTACGCCGTCCGCCGCGGGCGTACGCTCGTGCTCGTCGAGCTCGTCTCCGCCGCGGGCTTCGACCGGGGCCTCCGGGATCGGATCCTGGCGGCGGTCAGTCGCTGAAGAGCGGGCGGATCAGCTCGTCGAACGTCTCGCGGTCGCAGCTGGCGACCACCGCCGGTGTCATCGCGCGGACCGAGGCCGTGCGCGGGACGTCCATGGCGAGAGCGACCTCGCCGAAGTAGTCCCCGGGTCGCAGGACGCGCCGGGCGCCGAGCGCCTCCTGGCTGACCGCGAGCACCCCGGAGAGGAGGACGTAGAAGCGCTCGCCGTCGTCTCCCTCGCGCACGACCGCGGAACCGGCCGGCACCTGCTCCCGCCGCATGCGCCGGGAGAGCTTGTGCAGCTGCTCGCCCGGGAGCTCGGCGAGTAGGCCGATGCGACTGAACTCGTGCTCGCGGATCGGCATCGGCACATACTGCCTGTCTGTGAGCGTCCTCGACCAGTGGCGGCACTGCCCGCGCTGCGGCGCCGGGATCGAGCCGGCCGGGGGCCGCGCGGAGTGCCGGGCCTGCGGCTACGTCACCTACGCGAATCCGGTCCCGGCCGCGTGCGCGCTCTGCGTCGACGACGCGGGACGGATCCTGCTCGGCCGGCGCGCCCGGGATCCCTATGCGGGGCTTTGGGATCTCCCCGGTGGGTTCCTCGACGAGAACGAGCACCCGATCGAGGCGCTTCGCCGCGAGCTGGCCGAGGAGACCGGCCTCGACGTCGAGCCGACGGAGTGGTTCGGCGCCTTCCTCGTTCCCTACGGCGACGGGCCGGGAGCTCGAACGGTGCTCAATCTCGTGTGGCGAGCCCGAGTGATCGGCGGTGAAGAGCAGGCCGCGGACGACGTCTCGGAGCTGCGCTGGTTCTCCCGGGCCGAACTGCCCCCGCTCGACGAGATCGCGATGCCGGAGGCGCTGCGCGCCTGGCTGGAGCGGGCGCTCGTCTAGGCCGCGGCTTCGACGCTCAGGCCGAGGCCCTTCTCGATCGCGCCTTTCGGCTGGGCCCCGATCACGGCGGCCGCCGGAGCGCCGTCCTTGAACAGGACGATCGTCGGGATCGACTGGATCCCGTAACGGATCATCAGCTCCTGCTCCTCGTCGACGTTGACCTTCACGAGCCGGACCTCTTCGGCGCGCTCCTCCGCGATCCGGTCGAGGACGGGCGAGACGGCGTGGCACGGGCCGCACCACTCTGCCCAGAAGTCGACGATCACGGGCTTGTCGCTCTGGAGGACCTCCTGCTCGAAGGTCGCTGTCGTCACTGCGCTCGACATGGGGAAATTTCCTTTCGGTCTTGGGGGCCTTATTGATAACGAAGCCGGCGGCTGAACCCTTCCCGGGCGTCAATACAATCGAAGCATGGCACGCAAGTTCGCGCTCCCTTCCGGCGGTCCCCGATCACCCTGCGCTCGAGCGCGCCGTGCTCGAGCGCTGGGAAGCGGAGCGAACCTTCGAGCGGCTGCGCGAGCTGAACGAGGACGGGCCTCGCTTCAGCTTCGTTGACGGACCGATCACGGCCAACAACGCGATGGGTGTCCACCATGCCTGGGGACGGACGCTCAAGGACGTCTTCCAGCGCTACAAGGCGCTCCGCGGCCACGAGCTCCGCTATCAGAACGGGTTCGACTGCCAGGGGCTGTGGGTCGAGGTCGAGGTCGAGAAGTCGCTCGGCCTGAACTCGAAGCGGGAGATCGAGGAGTACGGCCTGGCCGAATTCGCAGCCCGCTGCCGCGAGCGTGTCGCCGAGTTCGCCGAGGTGATCACGGCGCAGTCGCGCCGGCTCGGGATGTGGATGGACTGGGACAACGACTACTACACGTTCTCGGACACCAACATCGAGTACATCTGGCGGTTCCTGAAGGAGGTCAACCGCCGGGGGTGGCTGTTCATGGGCCATCGCTCGACGCAGTGGTGCCCGCGCTGCGGGACGTCCCTCTCCCAGCACGAGCAGGCCGGCGAGGGGAACTACGAGGAGCTCGACCACCCGTCGCTCTACGTGCGCTTCCCGCTGCAGTCCGGTGACGGAGAGGCGCTCGTCGTCTGGACGACGACGCCGTGGACCCTGCCGGCGAACGTCGCCGCCGCCGTCCGGCCCGAGGCCCGATACGGGCTGTACGGGGACGAATGGTGGGCGGTCGAGCGCCGGCCGGACGACACCCCGTCGCGTGTGCTCGACGGCGCCGAGCTCGTGGGTCTGGCCTACGCCGGACCGTTCGACGACCTGCCGGCGCAGCAGGGCATCGTCCACCGGGTGATCCCCTGGGACGACGTCGCGCTCGGCGAGGGCACCGGAATCGTCCACATTGCGCCCGGCGCGGGCACCGAGGACTTCGAGCTCTCACGCGTCCACGACCTGCCGGTGATCGTCCCGATCGACGACGGCGGCCGCTTCTATCCGGGCTTCGGCGCGCTCGAGGGCCTGTCGACGGGCGAGGTCGAGGAGCCCGTCGTCGCGTCGCTCCGCGACCGGGGGTTGCTCGTCGACGCGGGCCGGATCACGCACCGCTACCCGGTCTGCTGGCGCTGCCGCACGCCGCTCCTCTTTCGGGTCGTCGACGACTGGTTCATCGGCGTCGACTCGATCCGGGAGGCGCTGCTCGCCGAGAACGCGACCGTCGAGTGGACGCCGCCGCAGTACCAGAAGCGAATGGACGACTGGCTCCGCAACATGGGCGACTGGAACATCTCCCGGAAGCGGTACTTCGGGCTCCCGCTGCCCTTCTATCCCTGCTCGTGCGGGATGCTGAACGTGGTCGGCTCGCGGGCGGAGCTGGAGGAGCGTGCCGTGCGCGGCCTCGACCAGCTGCAGGAGCTCCATCGTCCCTGGATCGACCAGGTGACGATCCGGTGCGAGTCGTGCGGAGTCGAGGTGGCGCGGATCCCGGAGGTCGGCGACGCCTGGCTCGACGCCGGGATCGTCCCGCTCTCGACCCTGGGGTGGCAGAACGAGCGGTGGGTCGAGCACGGCTACGCGACCGGGGCCGCGGAGGGGCTGACCGGGGCCGACCTGCCCGACCACGCGTACTGGGAGCGCTGGTTTCCCGCCGACTGGGTGTCGGAGATGCGGGAGCAGATCCGCCTCTGGTTCTACTCCCAGTTCTTCATGTCGATGACGCTCGTCGGCACGTCACCGTACCGGCGCGTCCTCACCTACGAGAAGCTGCTCGACGAGACCGGGCGCGAGATGCACCGCTCGTGGGGGAACGCGATCGACGCGAACGAGGCGTTCGACCGGATGGGCGCGGACGTGATGCGGCGGTTGTTCTGCGAGATTCCGCCGGCCCAGAACCTCAAGTTCGGGTACGGCCCCGCGAACGAGGTCAAACGGCGGCTGCTCAAGCTGTGGGAGTCGGCGAAGTTCCTCGTTCTCTACGGGAACATCGGCGAGTTCCAGCCGGTCTACGCCGACCTGGAGAAGCCGCCGCAGCCCGGGCAGCCGCTCGACGCCTGGCTCGTCGCCCGCACCCAGGAGCTCGTCGTCGAGGTCACGGACGCATTCGAGCGCTACTGGACGCCGGCGGTCGTGCGCGCCTTCGACGCCTTCCTCGACGATCTCTCGAACTGGTACATCCGCCGCTCGCGGCAGCGGTTCTGGCAGGACGACGAGACGGCGTTCCGGACACTGTGGCACGCGCTCGTGCAGACGCTGCGGCTGATCGCCCCGGTGATGCCGTTTCTCGCCGACGAGCTGTGGCGGTGCCTGGTCGCGGACGTCTGCGAGGGCGCGCCCGACTCCGTCCATCTTGCCGGCTGGCCTGAGACGGTCGAGCCCGACCGGCGCCTGCTGGACGAGATCGCCGAGGTCCGCGAGCTGGTCGAGCTCGGCCGTCAGGTCCGGGCCGAGGAGAACGTCAAGCTCCGGCAGCCCCTGCGGCGTGCGTCGGTGTACGGCTCGGCCGCGGCCGCGGTCCATCGCGACGAGATCCGGCAGGAGCTCCGGGTCAAGGAGGTCGACCTGCTCGACCGGGCTCCGGTCCGGTTCCGGTACAAGCCCAACCTGCCGGTGCTCGGGCCGCGGCTGGGCAAGGATCTGCCCTTCGTGCGCGCGGCGCTCGAAGCGGGCGAGTTCGAAGAGCTGGGCGAGGCGCGGCTCCGTGTCGCGGGCCACGAGCTCGCGCCCGACGACGTGATCGTCGAGCGCGTCAAGGAGCGCGGCTGGGCGCACTCCGACCGCTTCTCCGTCGGCCTGGACCTCGAGCTCGACGCGACGCTCGAGGCAGAGGGCCGGGTGCTGGACCTCATCCACGCGTTGAACACGCTGCGCCGGGAGCGGGGACTCGAGCTGACCGACCGCATCGCCGTCACCGTCCCGGACTCGGAGGCGGACCTCCTCGCCGACCACGCCGACTGGATCAAGCAGGAGACGCTCGCCGTCCGGATCGCGGCCGACGGCGGCTCGCTCGAGATCGAGAAGGTCTAGCGTCTACGCGGCGGAACAGGCCCGGCGCACCTCTGCCGGAAGCCGGAAGACGACGTCTTCGACGACGGAGCCGGCCCCGCGCACGACCTCGACCCCGCGGGCGCGAAACCAGTCGCAGACGCGCACGACGAGCTCCTCCGGCGCCGACGCGCCGGAGGTCAGGCCGACCGTCTCCGCCTCCTCCAGCCACCGCTCCTCGATCGCGGTCTCGTCCTCGATCAGATGCGCCTCGACGCCTGCCGCCCGGACCGGTCTCGACGAGGCGGTTCGAGTTGGAGCTGTTGCGTGATCCGATCACGAGGAGGAGGTCGACCTCGACCGCGAGCTCCTTCACCGCCCGCTGCCGGTTCGTGGTTGCGTAGCAGATGTCGCCCGCTTGCGGCCCCTCGATCGCGGGAAAGCGGCGGCGCAGGGCGGCGACGATCTGGTCGGTCTCGTCGACCGACAGCGTTGTCTGCGTGACGTAGGCGACGCGGGAGGGATCGGGGACCCTGACCCGCTCGGCATCCGCGATGGTCTGGACGAGGAGGGTCGAGTCGGGCGCCTCGCCGAGGGTTCCCTCCACCTCCTCGTGACCCGCGTGACCGACCAGCAGGATCGTGTATCCGGCCTGGGCGTATCGCCGCGCCTCCGCGTGCACCTTGGCGACGAGCGGGCAGGTGGCGTCGATCGTCCGCAGGCGCCTGTGCGCCGCGCCCCGGCGCACCGACGGGGCGACCCCGTGCGCGGAGAGAACGAGCGGGGCGCCGACCGGTGCCTCCTGCTCGCTGTGGACGAAGATCGCGCCCTGCGCCTCGAGCTGGCCGACGACGTGCAGGTTGTGAACGATCTGCCGGCGGACGTACACGGGCGGCCCGTGCAGCTCGAGGGCCCGCTCGACGGTCTCCACCGCCCGCTCGACGCCGGCGCAGTACCCGCGAGGCGAGGCGAGTAGCAGCCGCCTGACCACTCGACCCATCGTAGCCTCGCGCCCGGGACACCCGGTGACCAAACGAAGATCCGGGCCGAGATGACGGAAAAGGCCCGCCGCTCGGGGGGTCGGTGCGGCGGGCCCTTCCAGATTGCTCACCGCGGCACAGATGTCCACGAGCGACCGCGGTTCGCATCGCCCAGGAAGTCCACGCTAGCGGCGAGCCGACTTCACGCCAATAGGCCATACGGCCCATCTTTGTAACCAGGGAAACGGACTCGACGGGTTTCCGCCCGCGTCCATATCATCAGGAGGCCCAGTGACGGAAGATTTCCAGGCCGTCGTGTTCAGAGCGGTACGGCGGGCCGCATCGGCCGTGCCGTACCGCGGCGTCGGCGCGGCGCTCCTTCCGCCCTTCCTGCGCCGCCGCCGGCGACTGGTGCACGAGGCGGCGGAGCGCGCGTCGCTACGGGAGCGTGAGCTGCAGTCGATCGAGGGGATCTCGAGCGCGCTCGCCGGAGCGGGCGACGCGGAGGCAGTCGCGCGTGTGCTCCTGGACGAGATCGCCTCGCTCTTCTCCGTCGAGTTCGCCGGCCTTGCGCTGGTCGACGACGAGCTGAGCGAGGCGCACGGCCTGCTCGCGCGTCGCGACGGGAAGGACTTCGACTACTGGCGGAACCTGCGCTTCGACCTCGGCCGCGAGCCGTCCGGAATCGCGAGCGCCGCGTTCGAGGTCGCCCCCGTCACCGTCTACGACACCGGACACCTCGCCTCTGATCAACAAGAGCGTGGCCGAGGCGATCGGCGCCCAGAGCGCCGCCTTCGTTCCGCTGGTTTCCGGGGAGCGGGTGATCGCCGTCCTCGCGATCGCGACCACGCACGAGCGCCGCGCGTTCTCCACCGAGGAGCTCGGCCCGCTGCGCACCGTGGCCGCGGAAGCGGCGCTGGCGCTCGAGCGCGCCCGCTCAGCGTCCGCGCTCGAGGACGTGCTGAAGCGGGAGCGTCTCGTCTCGGCGATCGCCCGCAAGGTGCGTTCGGAGCTCGATCTCGACGCGTTGCTGCGCGTCGCCGTCGACGAGGTTGCGCGCGCGCTGGGCCTGGCCCGCTGCTTCGTCAGGATCGGCCCGGACAACGGCCCGCTCGCGATCGAGGCATCGACGGGGGGTGAGGTGGGGCCCCTCGCGGCCGACCTCGCGGACCGCCTTCCCGTCTCGAACAAGGCGCTCAGGACGAGGAGGACGGTCGCCGTCACCGACGTCTCGACCGAGGTCGACGGCCCCGGTCGGGAGCTACTGCTCGAGCTCGGTTCCCGGTCCGTGCTCGTCGCGCCGATCGTCGTCTTCGACCGCGCGATCGGCGTGCTCGGGCTGCACCGCGCGGAGCCTCACCTCTGGACCGATTCGGAGCGTGAGCTGGCCGAGGCGGTCGCCCGCGAGCTGGGCTTCGGGATCCACACCGCGCGGCTGCTGCGCGAGAACGAGCTCCGACTCGGCCAGCAGACCGCACTCCTGAAGGCCGCCGAGGTCGTGACCGGGGAGCTCGACGTCGAGAGCGTCCTCCAGCTGCTCGTCGATCAGGTGAGGGAGGTGGTAGACGCCGATGCCGCAGACTGCTACCTGTTCAGCGCCGACGGTACGAGGTTGCGCTGCGCGGCCGTGCACGGGCTCGACGCCGGCGTGGTCGGCTTCGAGTTTCCGGCCAGGCATGGTCTCGCCGGACGGGCGATCGCCGAGGGCGTGCCGGCGACCGAGCAGAGCTACGGGCGGATCGTCGAGCGGGTGCCCCATCCCGCGTACGACGGTTTCGCCGCCGCCGTGGTCGCCCCGATGACATGGGCCGGGGAGACCCGAGGCGTCCTCGGCATCGGGACGCACGACCCGGCGCGGGTGTTCGGAGACCACGACCTGGACGCGCTCGCCAGCTTCGCGACGCTGGCCTCGGTTGCCCTCCGGAACGCCGAAAGCTTCCGACAGCGCGAGCGGCAGGCCCGGGCGGAGCGGAGCTTCTCGCGGATCGTGAGCCTGCTCGGCGAGCCGGTTTCGCTGACTGCGACCCTGGACACGGTCGCGCAGGCGGCGGCCGAGGCCTTCGGCGGCGACCGTGCGGCCGTGTTCTCGTCCGCAGCGGAGGGTTATCGCCTCGCCGGCGGGCATGCGCTGCCCGAGCACCTGCGCGAGCTCTTCGCGAAGGGGCTGCCGCCTGGCGCCGAGGTGCTCGAGCATGCAGCTCGCGAGGGCAGGACGATCGCCGCCTCTGCTCTCGTCGAGGACGAGCGGTTCGGGGACGACTTCGCGGCCCGGGCCGAAGCGGCGTCGTTGCTGGCGGTTCCGATCCTGGCGCCCCGCTCCGACCGCCACACCCTCGCCGTCGTGCTCTTCCTGGAGCCCCGGGTGTTCACCGAGGACGACCTCGATCTCGGGGCGCAGCTCGCCGCGAGGTCGAAGGCGGCTCTCGAGCGCAGCGAGCTGTTCGAGGTCGAGCGCCGCTCCAGGCTGCTCGCACAGCAGCTCGCGGATACGGGCAGCCTCTTCTCCGGAGAGCTGGAGCCCGGCGCGGTCCTCGACGAGGTGGCGGAGCAGGCGCCGGCGCTGCTCCGGGCGGACGCCTCGTCGATCCGGCTGCTCCAAGGTGATGAGCTCGTCGTCGCAGCGGTGGTCGGGCCGGCACTCGACGAGACCCAGGGGTCGCGCGTGCCGGCCGACGCGCGTCCGCCCGGAGTCATCGTCCAGTCGCGGGCACCGGTCGCGATCGACGACGTCGGCGGGAACCAGGCGCTGCTCGAGGGCGAGCCTCTGCTCGGGCACGGCTACGCCTCCTACCTCGGTGTGCCGCTGCTCGGGGCCGAGGGCGATCTTCAGGGCGTCCTCGCCGTCTTCGGGCGCCGGCCGAGACCGTGGCAAGAAGAGGAGATCGAGGCCCTCAGCGCATTGGCGGCCAATGCCTCCGTGGCCTTCTCGAAGGCGGAGCTGTACCAGCAGGTCGAGCTGGAGCGGGAACGGAGCGTCGCGATCCTGGCGAACGTCGCCGACGGAATCGTCGCCGTCGACCGTGATGAGCGGATCGTGCTGTGGAACGCCGCCGCCGAGAGGATCACGGGTGTCCCCTCGGAGGAGGCCGTCGGTCGGGGCGTGTTCGACGTCCTCCAGCGGGAGCTCCGTTCGGAGACCGGGTCCGGCTCGGGGGATCGGCTCGTCCCGATCCGCCGGGGCGACCAGGAGATCTGGCTGTCCCTCACGGAGGCGGTGATGCGCGACCCGGCGGGGGAGACGGCCGGGCGGATCTTCGCGTTCCGCGACATCTCCGCCGAGCGCGGCGTCGAGCAGATGCGCTCGGACTTCGTCTCGACCGTGTCGCACGAGCTGCGCGCCCCGCTGACCTCCATCTACGGATTCGCCGCCACCCTGATGCGCGAGGACGTCGAGTTCGGAGAGCAGGAGCGGCGGACGTTCCTCACGTACATCGAGTCCGAGGCCCAGCGGCTGACGTCGATCGTCGACCGGCTCCTGAGCGTGGCGCGCCTGGACGCCGGCGACCTGCAGCTCGAGATCGCGCCGGTGGACGTGCGGTCGCTCGTCTCGGAAGTGGTCGAGAGCGCCCGGTCCGAGGCGCGGCTCAACGGCCACGACTTCGTCGTCGAACTGCCCGAGAGCCCGCTCGCGGTGCGCACGGACCCCGACAAGCTCAGGCAGGTGCTTGCGAACCTCGTCGACAATGCGATCCGCTTCTCGCCGAACGGCGGACGCGTGACGGTCGGCGCGTCGAGGCGGGGCGAGACGATCGTCCTCAGCGTCGTCGACCAGGGCGTCGGGATCCCCGACCTCGAGCAGGATCGGATCTTCACGAAGTTCTACCGCGTCGGCGACGCTCAGACCGGCGGCACGGGCGTCGGGTTGTTCATCGCCCAGGGCCTGGTCAGCGCGCTCGGGGGTCGGATCACCGTGCGCTCGGCGGAAGGCCGTGGCTCCAGCTTCGTCGTCGAGCTGCCCTCCCGCGAAGGCGAAGGAGCCCGGCGGTGACGACCGCGCGGGTGCTGGTCGTCGACGACGAGGCCCCGATCCGGCTGCTCTGCCGGGTGAACCTCGAGGCCGAGGGAATGGATGTCATCGAGGCGGCGGACGGCCCGTCGGGCCTCGAGGCGGCACGACGGGAGCGGCCGGACGTCGTGCTCCTCGACGTGATGATGCCCGGCCTCGACGGGTGGCGAGTCGCCGAGCAGCTGCTCGAGGACCGGGAGACGAGCAGCATCCCGATCATCTTCCTGACCGCGCGGGCCGAGCTCCGTGACCGGGCGCGCGGGCTCGATCTCGGCGGTCTCGACTACGTGACGAAGCCCTTCAATCCCGTCGAGCTCGCGCCGCTGATCCGGGACGTGATCACGCGCGTCGAGGGCGGCGAGCGCGAGGAGCTGCGGCTGGCGAAGCTCGCCGAGCTCCGAACGCTGATCGAAGATCGCTAGCGCGCCGACTGGGCGAGCGCGATCCCGGCGAGCACGATCGCTCCGCCGACCAGCTGCGTCGCGCCGAGGGTCTCGTCGAGCCAGCCGTAGGCGACCATGCTCGCGACCACCGGCTCGACCATCGCCAGGATCCCCGCTCGCGTGGCCGTGATGTGGCGCATCGAGCCGACGATGAGGAAGAACGGTGCGATCGTGCCGAGGGCGATCATCCAGGCCAGCAGCGCCCAGATCGGGAGGTGCAGGTGCGAGAGGTTCCCGAGCAGCGAGACCGAGCGTCCGGGGACGTCGAAGGGAAAGCTCCACCAGGGCTGCACGATCGCCCAGAAGACGCTGGCGAACAGGAACCCGTAGCAGAGCAGTGAGACTGGATCCCGCCGGCCCACCGCGCGCTCGGCGAAGAGCAGGTAGCCGGCGAAGGTCACCGCCGAGCAGAGCGAGAAGAGCACGCCGAGCCCGTCGAGCGAGACCCCGCTCCAGACGTCGACCACGAGCGTGAGCCCGCTCAGCGCCAGCGCCAGCGCGATCCACAGCCGCCGGCGTACCGGCTCCTTCAGCACGAAGTGGGCGAAGAGGGCGACGAGCAGCGGCCCGAGGTACTGGATCAGCAGCGAGACGCTGATCTGGAGCCGGTGGATGGCGAGGAAGTAGAAGAGCTGGACGAGCGCGACCCCGAAGACGCCGAAGGCGGCGACGAACAGGAGCTCGCGCCGGCCGATCCGCAGGCTCTGGGGTCTCGTCGCCAGCAGGATCAGGGCGAGCCCGACGAGGCCGCCGGCGCACCGCACCTCGGTCAGGCGGAGGGACGAGAGCCCGGATTCGAGGATCACCTTCGAGACCGTCCCGTTGACCGCGAACAGCGTGCCGGCGGAGAGCGCCATCGCGTAGCCGATCCCCGGCCGGCGCTCCACGGCGACGCTTTCGGCGGGGAGGATGGCGACATCGCTCACGAGTCGCGCAGGCTATCCGCCTACACTGACGGGCAACGGGGCGTAGCTCAGCCTGGTAGAGCGCCTGGTTTGGGACCAGGAGGTCGCCGGTTCAGATCCGGCCGCCCCGACTGTGGGCCTCGCCGTCTTCGCCGTCGCCGCGATGCTCGTGACCGGCTTTCACGCGCGCGTCCAGCAGATCCCGACCGCCATGCGTGCACAGATGACCGGTGTCTCCTGGCGTCCGGGATGCCCCGTCGGCCTCGCCGACCTTCGGCTGATCACTCTCACCTACCGCGGCTTCGACGGCCACGATCGCACCGGACACCTGATCGCGAACAGGGACGCCGCCGCCACGCTCGTCGCGGTCTTCAGGCGCCTGTACGCCGCGCGCTTCCCGATTCGGCGGATGGAGCCGGTCGATCGCTACGGCGGCGACGACTTCCGCTCGATCGAGGCCGACAACACGTCGGCGTTCAACTGCCGTCCGGCGACCGGCTCGACCCACTGGTCGCAGCACGCGTACGGGCGCGCGATCGACGTCAACCCGATCGAGAATCCCTACGTCAGCGGCGGCAGGAGCTCGCATCGCGCCAGTGCGCCGTACCTCGACCGGTCGCGCCACCGGCCGGGCATGGCCTACGGCGGCGGCGTGCTCGTCGGGGCGTTCCGGGCGGCCGGCTGGGGGTGGGGCGGGAGCTGGACGGGGGCGGTCAAGGATTACCAGCACTTCTCCTCGACCGGGAGATAGGCTCGTACGCATGCTGCGGGGAGCGCTTGCCGCCTCGATCACGCCGCTCCGGGACGGCGGGGCCGCGCTCGACGACGAGGCGTTCGGCCCCGTCGTCGACTTCCTCGCGGCCGGAGGGCTCGACGGCCTGCTGGCCATGGGGACGAACGGCGAGGGGATCCTGCTCTCGGTCGACGAGCGCCGGCGGGCGGCCGAGCTGTTCGTCGAGGCGTCGGCAGGACGGCTGCAGGTCGCCGTCCACTGCGGCGCCCAGACGACCGCGGACACGGTTGCCCTCGCCGCCCACGCCGCGAGCGTGGACGCCCACGCGGTCGCCGTGATCGCGCCCCCGTACTTCGTGCTCGACGACGTCTCGCTGGTCGAGCACTTCGCGGCGGCGGCCGCGGCGTGCGCGCCCCTCCCCTTCTACGTCTACGAGTTCGAGCGGACGAGCGGCTACGCCGTTCCCTTGCCCGTGCTCGAGCGCCTGCGCGACCGGGCGCCGAATCTCGCGGGCCTGAAGGTGTCGGATCGGCCCTGGGAGAAGTTCGCTCCGTACCTGATCGAGGGCCTGGACGTGTTCGTCGGGCCCGAGTCGCTGATCGCGCAGGGGATGCAGGGAGGCGCGGCCGGCGCGGTCTCGGCTCTGGCCGCCGCGTTCCCCGAGCTCGTCGCCGCGGCCGTCCGCGGTGAGCCGATCGACGTGGGCGGGTTACGGGAGCAGATCGACGGCCGCTTTCCCCGCCACGCAGCCTTCAAGCACGTCCTCGCCCGCCGGGGGGTGCCGGTCCGCGAGGACGTCCGGGCACCCCTCAGAGGGCTCACGCCCGCCGAGCGGGACGAGCTCGACGCCGGGCTCACGCCCTGGCTGAGGGCGGCCTGAGGTGCTGCGCCGGGCGATCCTCGCCGCAGCGGACAGCCCTCGCATCCGGCGTTTCGTCCGCACGTACGGGATGCGCCTCGGCGCCGCCCGCTTCGTCGCCGGCGAGACCCTCGACGAGGCGGTGGTCACCCTGCGCCGGCTGAACGAGGAGGGCCTGTTGACGAACACGACCCTCCTCGGCGAAGGGGTCCCCGACCGGGGAGAGGCGGAACGGGTGGTCGAGGCCTACGAGCAGCTGCTCGCGCGGATCGCCGCCGAGCGCCTGCGGACGAACATCGCGCTCAAGCTGACCCACCTCGGGCTGCTGGTCGACGAGGAGCTCGCCTGCGGGAACGTAGAGCG
>CAWIKS010000022.1:0-156823 GCA_963836685.1 uncultured Actinomycetes bacterium | reverse complement strand
GCGGAGGCGGTCTCGTCCAGGGCGTCCCAGTAGACGGTGTGGCCGCCCGGGACGGTGACGGTCTCGAGCTGATTGCCGAGCGCGGTCTCGTAGGCGGCAGCCTGCTCGTCGACGGTCAGCCAGGACTGCGCTCCGAGGAGAAGCAGCGTCGGCACCGCGGCGGGAGGCGGCGGCGGGGAGGCCATCACGCTCCAGGCCGTGATCACCGCGCTCTTGCAGTAGCGGTAGCGGAGGCGGCCGTCGGGGCCCGGCTCGAGGTGCCCTCGTTCCGAGTCGAGCAGAAGCTCGCGCGGCGCGCGCAACACCCGGCCGGAGTCGTACCGCGCCTGAACCGCCTCCTCGACGGTCGCGAAAGAGGTGTCGGCCCGCTCCAGCTCGGCCATGTCGAGCGCGACGTGAGGGAGGACCTGGAGTGCCGGGTCGAGGAGGACGAGTCGGTCGATCCGGGTCGGATCGCGCGCCGCCAGCTCGGCGACGAGCCGTCCCCCGAAGCTGTGGCCGAGCCACAGCCGCGCATCGTCCGGCGCGATCTCGAGGACGTCCTGCAGGTGGGCGTCGACGTCCCACGGCGGCTCCCAGGCCGAGCTGCCGTGACCGCGCAGGTCGGGTGCGACCACGTGGTAGCGGTCGGTCAGGCGCTCGGCCAGGTCGCGAAACCGCCCGCCGTAGGAGGTGACGCCGTGCAGGCAGACGAGCGCCGGCAGGCTCGCGTCGCCCCACTCGTGGACGTGCAGCCTCACCGGAGCGCGCCGTGCGGTCATCCGGTCTCCTCTCCGTTCCCGGACGGCCGGTAGTAGGTACGACCCTTCAGCTCGTCGGGCAGATGGTCTACCTCGAAGCCGGACGGGTCGTCGTGCGGGTAGACGTACCCCGTCCCGTGGCCGAGCTTCTTCGCGCCGGCGTAGTGCGCGTCGCGGAGCGGCTTCGGCGGCCGCACGGTGCCGTGCTCCCGGACGTCGCGCGTCGCCTCCTGCAGGGCGACGCAGCTCGCGTTCGACTTCGGGGCGCGGGCGAGGTAGATCGCGGCCTGCGAGAGGTTCAGGCGGGCCTCCGGCAGGCCGACGTGCTCGACCGCCTGCGCAGCTGCGACCGCCACGAGCAGCGCCCGCGGGTCGGCGTTCCCGATGTCCTCGGAGGCGAGCACGATCATCCGGCGGGCGATGAACCGGGCGTCCTCGCCGCCCTCGAGCATGGCCGCCAGGTAGTAGACCGCCGCCTGCGGGTCCGACCCCCTCATCGACTTGATGAACGCGGAGACGAAGTCGTAGTGGGCGTCGCCGCCCTTGTCGTAGAGGAGCGGCCGCTTCCGCGCCGCGTCCTCGACGTGCTCCCCGGTCACCTCCTCGCCCGCGGCGGTCTGCGCCGCGACCTCGAGGATGCTCAGGGCCGACCGTGCGTCGCCGCCTGCGCGCCGGGCGATCAGGGTGCGCAGGTCGCCGGGTAGCTCGACACCTAGCGCGTTCTCCCCCCGCCGGACGACGGACTCGAGCTCGGTCCTGGCTCAGCGGCTGCAGCTCGAACAGCTGCACGCGCGAGAGCAGGGCGGAGTTGACCTCGAAGTACGGGTTCTCCGTGGTCGCGCCGATCAGCGTCACGAGCCCCTCTTCCACCGCCGGCAGGAGCGCGTCCTGCTGGGCCTTGTTGAAACGGTGGATCTCGTCGAGGAACAGGATCGTGCGCCGACCCTGGCCTCCGAGCCGCTCGCGGGCGGCGGCGAGGACGGCGCGGACGTCGGCGACCGAGGCGGAGACCGCCGAGAGCTCCTCGAACGCGGCGCCGGTCGCCGCCGCGACGATACGGGCGAGCGTCGTCTTGCCGCTTCCCGGCGGCCCGAAGAAGATCGCCGAGCCGACCCGGTCCTCCTCGATCGCGAGCCGGAGCGCGGATCCCTCCCCGAGCACGTGCTCCTGGCCGACGAACTCGTCGAGCGTCCCCGGGCGCAGGCGCATGGCGAGCGGTGCGCCGTCGGGCAGGCGCTGCGCGGCCGCGTCCGCGAACAGGTCGCTCACAGCGCGAAGTATGCTCACCCCATGTCCAGGCACGAGCAGACCGGGCTCGCCGACGAGTTCGAGCCGGTCCTGCCCGGGCTCGGCGCGAGCGACTACGAGCGCTACCTGCGGACGGACGAGCTGCTCGCGCTCCAGAAGGCCCCGGGGGAGCGCGCGCACCACGACGAGCTCCTCTTCCAGACCACACACCAGTCCTCCGAGCTCTGGCTGAAGCTGGCCGCCGAGGAGGTCGAGGTTGCGACCGCGCACGTCGAGCGCGGCGAGCTTGCTCCGGCGCTGCGGCTGCTCGCGCGGGCGGTGCTCTGCCTCAAGCTCGTCACGCACGCGCTCGACATGCTCGAGCTCATGTCCCCGTGGGAGTACACCTCGGAGGTCCGGCCGGCGCTGGGGCACGGCAGCGGCTTCGACTCGCCCGGGTGGAGCCGCCTGCGGCACGCCGCGCCCGACCTCGGCCGGGCCTTCCACGAGCTCCGGCGTCGCGAGGGGCTTTCGCTGGCCGAGGTGTACACGCACGGCCGAGAGCGGGAGGATCTGTACCGGCTGGCCGAGGCCCTGACCGACCTCGACGAATGGACGACCACGTGGCGCGTCCGGCACTTCATGGTCGTGGAGCGCATCATCGGCGGCGAGGTCGTCGGGACCCAGGGCACGCCGGTCGAGCTGCTCGGGAAGCTGATCCAGAGCCGACTGTATCCGGAGCTCTGGAAGGTGCGCACCGAGCTCACCAACCTCGCGAACGAGAGGTAGCCCGTGTCGGTCGCGTCGCTCCGCGACGAGGTCGTGGGCCTGCTCCAGGACCTGATCAGGCTCGACACGGTCAACCCGCCGGGCAACGAGACGGCGGCGGCGGAGCTCCTCCGCGACTACCTGGCGCAGTTCGGCGTCCCGTGCGAGCTCTACGCCCGCGTGCCGGAACGGGCGAACCTGGTCGCCCGTATCCCCGGACGCCGAGGCGGGCCGCGCCTGCTCCTCCTGTCGCACACCGACACCGTGCTCGCCGACCCCTCGGAGTGGTCGGTCGACCCGTGGTCGGGCGAGGTGCGGGACGGCCAGGTCTGGGGACGCGGCGCGCTCGACATGAAGGGACAGGTGGCCGCGAGCGCGGTCGCGATCGCGTCGCTCGCACGCGACGGGTTCGAGCCCGAGGGCGACCTGATCTTCGCCGCCACCGCCGACGAGGAGCTCGGCGAGGGAACCGACTACGGGCTCTCCTGGCTGTGCCGTGAGCATCCCGATGTCCGTGCGCTGCGAGTACGCGGTCAACGAGGGCGCGGGCGACCGCGTGGAGATCGGCGGGCGGGTCATCTACCTCTGCTCGTCGGCCGAGAAGCGGAGCTCGCCCTTCCTGCTGCGCGTCCGCGGCCGGAGCGGCCACGGCTCGATGCCGGGGATCGCCGACAACGCCCTGGTCAAGGCTGCGCGGCTGATCGAGCGGCTGGGCGACTTCGTCGCGGAGCCGCGGCTGACGCCCGAGATCGAGGGCTTCCTGGCAGCGATCGGCGACCGGATCCCGCCGGCGGCGGAGGCACTCGCGTATGCCCGCTCGATCGACCCGTCCGCGGCCGAGCTGATCGAGCCGCTGCTCGGGATCACGGTCGCGCCGACGATGATCGAGGCGTCGCAGAAGCGCAACGTGATCCCGGGGCGGTGCGAGGTGACCGTCGACTGCCGGCTCCTCCCCGGCCAGACGGAGGAGGAGGCCGACGCCGTGGTGCGCGCGTGGCTCGGCGCCGGCGACTACGACGTCGAGTGGCCCGGCGGGCAGGGCGGCACCCGCTCGGAGCTGGAGTCGCCGCTGTGGTCGGCGATCGAGGAGTTCGTCGCCGGCGTCGAGCCGGGAGCGCTGCTGGCTCCGATCTGCGTCTCCGGGTTTACCGACTCGCACTGGCTGCGGGAGACCTTCGGCACCGTCGCGTACGGCTTCTTCCCGCTGAAGGCGATCAGCGCAGAGCTGGCGGCACGCCTGATCCACTCTGCGGATGAGCGGGTGCCGGTCGCGGACCTGGAGCTCGGAGTCGAGTTCCTCCGCCACGCCGCGCTGGCGATCGGCCGCTAGGCTCTGGACATGGCCGACGAGAAGATCCGGTTGGGCGGGATGGCCCTGCAGAACGGGGTGCTGGTGCACGGTCCGACCGCCTGGGCGGTCGCCGTGCGGACGGACGACGGCGAGCTGAAGGTCGCTTCCGGCCGGAAGCGCGTCCGCGGCGCCGAGGTGACCAGCCCGCTGCTCCGCGGCCCGGCCCGCCTGCTCGATGCGTTCCTGCTCCTGCCCCGGATCCGGCGGGCGCGCCCCGAGGCGCGGCTCCCGTTCGAGCGGCCGGTCGTCCTCGGCTCGATGGTCGCCAGCGCTCTCACCGTGCGGCTGCTGCGCGGCTCACCGCGGCTCGGTCCGGCCGCGAAGGAGCTGATCGGCGGGATGCTCTCCCTCGTTCCGGCCACGCTGGCGCTGAGAGGGTCGAGCCTCGCCGCCTACCACGGCGCCGAGCACATCTCGATCGGCACGTACGAGCACGGGGAGCCGCGCGGCAAGGAGCACGAGCGCTGCGGTTCCCACCTGATCGGCCCCCTGATCCTGACCTCGGCCGTCGCCGGCGCGCTGGCCGCCCGTGCACCGGAGGCGCTGCGCGGCGTCGCCCGCGCCGCCGCCGCGATCGCAGCGCTCGCGGCCGCGACCGAGCTCTTCTCCTGGATGGTGCGGAACCCGGACCACCCGGTCGCCCGCGCACTCGCCCGCCCCGGCCACGAGCTTCAGCACCGGCTTGCCACCGCCGACCCCGATGAGGCCCAGCTCGAGGTTGCCCAGGCTGCGCTCGAGGCGTGTCTCGAGCTCGAGAACCGTGGCGCTCAACACCCGGACCGAGGGTAGGCGGCTGCCGCCGGAGATCTTCGACCTCCCCGTCGAGAAGATGCGGGAGGGCTACTACACCGACGCCTACTTCAACCACACGCGCTCCGCGCTGCTCGCCGACCGGCGGCATCCGCGGGTGGTGATGCAGGTCTTCCAGAAGCACGACGCAGTGCTCGGGGGGATGGACGAGGCGATCGCGGTCCTGAAGCTCTGCTCGTACGACTGGGAGGCGCTCACCGTCCACGCGCTCTACGACGGCGACCGCCTGTTGCCCTGGGAGACGGTGATGACGATCGAGGGCGACTACACGCTGTTCGCCCACCTCGAGACCGTCTACCTCGGCGTGCTCGCCCGGCGGACGCTGATCTCGACCAACGTCACGTCCGTCATCGACGCGGCGGCCGGCAAGCCGATCATCTTCATGCCCGCCCGCCACGACCATCATCGTGTCCAGACGGGCGACGGCTACGCGGCGTACGTGGCGGGGGCGCTGGTCGGCGCCGAGATCGGCGTCACCACCGACGCGCAGTCGTCGTGGTGGGGCGGCCGCGGGATCGGCACCGTTCCGCACGCGCTGATCGCCGCGTACGGCGGCAACACGGTCCTCGCCGCGACGAAGTTCGCCGAATGGGCACCCGATGACTTCAACATCGTCGTCCTCGTCGACTACGAGAACGACTCGGTGCGGACGGCGCTGGAGGTCGCCCGGGCATTGAAGGACCGGCTCTGGGGCGTGCGCCTCGACACCTCCGGGCAGCTCGTCGACCGCTCGCTCTGGAACGAGATGGGCGACTTCGACCCGCGCGGGGTGAACGAGCGGCTCGTTCGCAAGGTGCGGGAAGCGCTCGACCGCGACGGATTCGAGCGGGTGAAGATCGTCGCCTCGGGCGGCTTCACGGTCGACCGGATCCGGGCGTTCGAGCAGGCCGGCGTTCCCGTCGACGCGTACGGCGTGGGCTCGTCGCTGATTCGCGGAGAGAACGACTTCACCGGCGACATCGTCCTCGCCGACGGCCGCCCGGCCGCAAAGGTCGGCCGCGCGTTCCGCCCCAACGATCGCCTCGCCCTCGTCACGTAGCGTAGGGACAGACCCCTCCGGGGCGGCGGTCAGCCGCGGCGGGGCCAGGTGTCGATCGGGTCGGTCGAGCGGACGGCGGTCAGCCCTGCCCCGACGAAGCGCTCGACCGCTGCGTCCGCCTCGGCCGTGTAGTCGACCACGCCGGGCACGACCACGGGCGACGTGCAGTCCTCGAGCAGGTAGAGCCGCTCCGCCAGCGCGGGGACGTCGAGCAGGTCGGCGATCGTCCACGCGACGCAGTGGCTCTTCGCCTGGCCGGCGACCACGACCGTGTCGAAGCCGAGCAGGTGCTCGATCAGCGGGATGTTCCGCCTGCCGATCTCCTCGCCCGCCGCGCCCCGCCTCACCTCCGGCGCGAGAGCGGAGTAGTGCTCGGTGAGCGGGTTGTCGCCCTTCAGCTCGAACGCCGGTGGGCTCTCGCGTGCGAGCCCGTGGAAGAAGACCGCCTCCTCGACCACCGAGACCAGCGCGTGGCCGATCCCGCCGAGCAGCGCGTGGTACGGCCAGACGGTCAGGCGAAAACGTCCGCCGGCTTCGAGCGCCCGTACGTAGTGGACGAGCTGCGCCTGGAACGCCGGGTCGGCCGCCCGCCAGACGCCGGCCTCGACCTCCCGGGTCGGAGACGAGCGTGTACGGGGCCGGATGCCGGCCCTCCGCATCGACGAGCCAGGACGGGTGGAAGATCTGCGCGGTGCGGTGCGTGTCCAGCGTCGCCACGATCTGCGTGATCGAACCGAGGTTCCGGTACACGAACTCGCAGAGGCGCCGGTTGTCGTCGGGCGCACCGGGGACGAACAGCTCGAAGCCGGGCGTGCAGAACGTGTTCTGGACGTCGACGAGGACGAGGCCGATGCGTTGCGGGTCGTCGCGCGCGGCCGGGAGATCGTGCTCCCGCGCCCACTCCTCCGCCTCGGCTGCTCGCCGGTCGTAGGGGACGCGCCACACCTCCTCGACGCGCCCCGGCTCCCAGTGCGGCGGCAGCGGCAGCTCCACGCGTCCAGCGTACTAATGCAACGCCGACCGGCTGCCGATGCAACAGCGGATGCCTCTCGCCTCGCTGATGCACGACGTCGGCCAGGGTGCTCTGACCTGGCTGCCGATCTTCTTCTTCGCGGTACTCGTCTTCCTGATCTGGCGGACGATCCAGCTGATGCCGCGGGTGAAGCCGAACATGGTCGAGCCCAACTCGGCCACGTCGGTCACTTTCGCCGACGTCGCCGGAGTGGAGGAGGCGAAGGCCGAGCTGGAGGAGGTTGTCGACTTCCTCCGCGACCCGCAGCGGTTCGCCCGGTTGGGCGCGCGCGTGCCCGAAGGGGCTTCTCCTCTACGGCCCTCCCGGCACCGGCAAGACCCTGCTCGCCAAGGCCGTCGCGCACGAGTCGGGAGCGAGCTTCTACTCGCAGAGCGCTTCCGCGTTCGTCGAGATGTTCGCCGGTCTCGGAGCCTCGCGGATCCGCAAGCTCTTCGCCACCGCTCGCAAGAACGCACCCTCGATCATCTTCATCGACGAGCTCGACGCCGTCGGCGCCGCCCGCACCGGCCACGGCTTCAACCGCGAGCAGGACCAGACGCTCAATCAGCTGCTCGTCGAGCTCGACGGTTTCGCGAACGGGGGCGACCAGGTGGTCGTCATGGGCGCCTCGAATCGCATCCAGGATCTCGATCCGGCGCTGCTCCGGCCGGGCCGCTTCGACCGGCAGCTCCTCGTCGCGCCGCCGGACCTCGCCGGCCGCGAGAAGATCCTCGAGGTCCACACCCGCGGCAAGCCGCTGGCAGAGGACGTCGACCTGCACTCGATCGCACGGCAGACGGCGGGGCTCGCGGGCGCCGACCTCGCGAACATCTGCAACGAGGCGGCGATCTTCGCCGGCCGTCGCAACCTCGGTCGGATCGGGCACGCGGAGTTCGAGGCGGCGATGGAGCGGGTCGTAGCCGGCCTCCAGCAGCGCCGCGTCGTCAGCGAGAAGGAGAAGCGCATCCTCGCCTACCACGAGTCCGGGCATGCCCTGATGTCGTATCTGATGGGAGACGCGCTACCCGTGCACAAGGCGACGATCGTCTCCCGGGGTCAGGCGCTCGGCTACACGCTCAACCTGCCGGTCGAGGACCGGTACCTGCACACGAAGGAAGAGCTGGTCGACATGATGAAGGTCTTCCTCGCCGGTCGGGCCGCGGAGCAGGTCGTCTTCGGCCGCGTCACGAACGGCGCCGCCAACGACCTCGAGAAGGCGACCTCGCTCGCCCGCTCGATGATCTTCGAGTACGGGATGGGCGAGTTCGTCTCGTCCCGGACGATGCGCGCGGACAACTACGGGCTCTCCGAGGAGACGAAGCGCCTGCGCGATGCCGAGCAGGCCCGTCTCACCGACGGGGCGTTTCAGGAGGCGATCCGGCTGATCGAGAAGTACCGCGGGCACCTCGACCGGCTCGCCGCCGCGCTGCTCGAGAAGGAGACGCTGAACCGGGACGAGCTCGACGGCCTCCTGGCCGACCTCGAGCCCGAGTCCCGCTCCGCGGAGACGATCGGCACGGTCAAGGCGCTGCCGTAGCCGGCCGGCGGGCCGAGCCGGCGGAGGTCTCGGACGGCTAGAGTCGTCCTGATGAAGGGCATTCACCATGTCGGGCTCGCGGTCGAGGATCTCGACCAGGCGATCTCGAGCTACCGGCGGCTGTTCGGGGCGGAGCTCGAAGGCCGTGCGACCCAGGACGAGCAGGGAGTCGAGGCGGTGTCGCTTCGGGTCGGCGACGGGCACGTCGAGCTGCTCGCGGCTCTCGGCCCCGAAACCGCAGTCGGCAGGTTCCTCGCCGCTCGCGGGCCCGGGATGCACCACCTCGCCTACGAGGTCGAGGATCTCCGGGCCGAGCTCGACCGGCTCGAGGGGGAGGGGGCGCGGCTGATCG
This sequence comes from uncultured Actinomycetes bacterium, assembly GCA_963836685.1. Taxonomy (GTDB): domain Bacteria; phylum Actinomycetota; class Thermoleophilia; order Gaiellales; family Gaiellaceae; genus DATBLE01. Next base: position 147,987 of record CAWIKS010000022.1, on the reverse strand, counting down.
ACACCAGCCCGCGGCCGGGGCTGTTCGGCATGCAGGTCGCGTTCGTCCATCCCGAGTCCGTCCACGGCGTCCTCTCGGAGATCGTGACCCGTGGCTGAGCGGATCCGGATCGAGATCGGCTTCGAGGGCGGGCAGATCATGGGCGCGCTCGTCGACGGCGATGCGGTCGACCGTCTGGAGCGGGCGCTCGGCTCGGGAGACGACGGCTCGCTGACGCTCGACGTCGAGGACGGGCGCTACACGGTCTCGCTCCAGCGCATCGTCTACGTCAAGCGCTTCGCCCGCGAGGGCCGCGTCGGCTTCGGCGCCTAGCCGGTCTCCGAGTTACGCGCGCTGCAGGGCTGGGCATTCTCCGGAGGTGACGATGGCGGTCGAGCGAGGGAGCATGGAGGATCTGGTCGCCCGTGCACAGGCGGGTGACAGGGATGCGCTCGAGGAGCTGTACCTGCAGCACTTCGACCGTATCTACAGCTACCTGCACATGACCGTCGGCAACCGGCCGGACGCCGAGGACCTGACCACGCAGACCTTCGTGCGGATGCTCGAGTCGATCGACCGGTTCCGTTGGGGAACCGCGCCGTTCTCGGCGTGGCTCTTCCGGATCGCCCACAACCTCGCGATCGACCACTTCCGGGCGCGCCGGCGCCTGCAGCCGGAGGAGGACGTGCCGGAGCCGCGGGGCGCGGTTGCGTCGTCCGCGGAGGACGAGGCGTTGAGGGCGATGTCCGGCGAGAGCATGCTCGACCTGATCGAAGGGCTCTCCGACGACCAGCGCGACGTCCTGATCCTGAAATTCGTCTTCGACTTCTCGAACGCCGAAGCGGCGACCGTCCTCGACAAGACCGAAGGGGCGATCAAGTCCCTCCAGCACCGGGCACTCGCCTCGCTGCAGAAGCACGTCGCAAAGAGCTAGCTTCACGCGATGGCTCTCGAGGTCGGGATCGTCGGCCTGCCCGGCGCGGGCAAGACGTCGCTGTTCAACGCGCTCACCCGGGCGGGGGCGCAGGCGCACGAGCGCAGGGAGCACGTCGGGATGGCGCCGATCGACGACGAGCGTCTGCCGCAGGTGGCGGCGATCGAGAAGTCGCGAAAGATCACCCCGGCGGCGATCCGGGTGGTCGACGTCCCCGGCACCGGTCCGCAGCTGCTCGGGAACCTCCGTCAGGTCGATGCGCTCTTGATGGTCGTCCGCGGCCCCGGTGAGGTCGAGGAGCTCCGGCTCGAGCTCCTCGTTGCCGACCGGGACCTGATCGAGCGCCGTCTCGAACGCCTCCGAACCCAGGCGAAGTCCGGCGACCCCCGGCTTCGGAAGGAGGTCGGCGAGGTCGAGCTCCTCCTGGCCCACGTGGAGGCCGGCGGCACGGTCGCCGACTACGAGGGCCCGCTGCCGTCCGACCTCGAGACGCTGACCACCAAGCCGGTCGTCGTGGTCGAGAACGGGCCGGGCGGCATCGACCTCCAGCTCGAAGCCGAGCTGGTGGAGCTCGACGAGGCCGAGGCTGCCGCGTTCCGCGACGGTGCGCGGTCGGCGCTGGACGACGTCGCCCTCAGGCTGAAGGAGGCGCTCGACCTCGTCACCTTCTTCACCGCGGGCGACACCGAGGCGCGAGCCTGGACGCTTCGCCGCGGCCGGAACGCGCTGGACGCGGCTGCGACGATCCACACGGACATCGCGCGCGGTTTCATCCGCTGCGAGGTGATCCGGTGGAGTGATCTTGTCGAGTGCGGCTCGCGGGCCGAGGCTGCGAAGCGGGGGCTGCAGAGGCTGGAGGGCAAGGAGTACGTGGTCGAGGACGGCGACGTGCTCAACATCCGCTTCAACGTCTGACTCGCCTCGAGACCTCGCGGCGCCCTGCGATCGTGGGCGTCTCGACACCCACGTTGTCCACAGCTGGTGGCTGGCGCTCACGTGTCACGATTCCGTGACTTCTTCTCCACAGGTGCTCTACCCGGCCGAGATGCAGGCGGCGCCGGCAATCGCCGCTGTCGCGCCCGCGAGCTGCGTCCGTTCGAGTCGCTCGTGGAGCAAGGCGCGCGCGAGGATCGCGACCAGCACCGGGTAGAGCGCGGCGAGCACGGCGACGACGCTGAACAGGCCCTTCGTGGTCGCGACCGCAAAGAGGACGGTCGCGCCGCTGTCGAGCAGGCCGATGAGCGCCAGCGCGGGGAGAACGGCGCCCGGCCGGCCGGGCCGTCGCCGGAGGAGCGCAGCGCCGACGAGCGCGCACGAGGCGAGGCGCAGGACGAATGTCGCCCAGTACGGATCGTGGCTGCTCGCGGACTGGAGCCCGACCTGCGAGCCGCCGAAGCTGGCCGCGGCGAGCAGCGCCAGCCCGGCGCCGACGCTCGCGCGTCCGCGCAGGCCGGTCGCACCCCGCTCCCAGCCGGCGAGGGCGACCCCGCTCAGCGCCAGGCCGATCCCGGCCAGCTGGATCGCGCTCGGCCGCTCCCCGCGGGCGAGGCCGACGGTGAGCGGGATCAGCGGCGACGCGGAGGTGATCGGCGCGACGATGCCCATCGCTCCGACCGCGAGCCCCCGGTAGAGGGCCCCGATGCCGATCGCGCCGCCGAGGCCTGCGAGCACCGCCCAGAGCGGCCAGAGCCCGCCGGGCGGGGGGTGCCCGCGGCCCGCGACGATCGCGCCGAGCAGGACGAGCCCGGCCGGCTGAGAGACCGCGAGCACGGCCAGCACCGGGACGCTGCGCGCCTTCAGGCCGCCGAGGAAGTCGGAGACTCCCCAGGACGCGCTCGCGGCGAGCGCGAGGAGAACCGCGGCCAAGCGAGGAGAGCTAGGTGCCCTCTACGGGCCGCGTGGCGGCGACCGCGTCGAGCTGGTTCGCGTGGTAGAGAACGGCCGCCTCCGCGGTCTTCGCCGCCCGTGCGTCGTGGTGCGAGAGGACGGCATGGAGCAGCTCGGCACGCGCGTCGGGGTCGAGCGCATCCCCGCGCTCCTCGATCAGCCGGGCGCCGAGGTGCACGTGGCCGAGGAGCCGCCCCTCCGCGGTCTGCCGGAACCCGGGGCCGGGCTGGAGCTCGACCGTGCGGCCGACGTCGTGGAGGAGCGCGGCGGCGAGCACGAGGTCGGAGCGGAGCCGGGGGTGCAGCTGGCAGAGCTCCCGGCAGATGGTCGCGACCCCGACCGTGTGCTCGAGCAGGCCGCCGGCGTAGTCGTGATGGAGGTCGGGTGCGCCCGGGAGCGCGCGCAGGCGCCGGCGGACCTCCGCGTCCTCCGTGAAGCGCCCGACGGTCGCCCGCAGCCCGGCGTGGGAGATCTCGGCGGCCAGGAACTCGAGAAAGCCGTCCAGCTCCTCCGGGTCCCGCCGCAGCGCCGGTGCGAACCCGGCGGGGTCGGCGTCCGGCTCCGCTTCGATCGATCGGACGTCGAGCTGCAGGCGGTCGCGGTAGCGCTCGACTCGCCCCAGGACGCGGACCGCGTCGCCTTCCCCGAACCGGGCGTCGAGCAGGTCGACGTCGTTCCAGACCCGTCCCTCGATCCGGCCGCTCGGGTCGACGAGCTCGAGCGCGAGGTACGCCGAGCCTGCCTTCGTCCGCAGGCGGCGCTTGCGCGCGACCGCGTAGACGCCCTCGACGACGCGGTCCTCGGCCAGCTCGGCGATCGAGCTCACAGGCCGGAGTCTAGGCCGAAAGGCAGACAATCGATCGGCGGTTTTCCCGATCGATCGTCTAGGCTCAGCCGCGTGGCCGCTGTGAAGCCGTTCCGGGCGCTGCGCTACGACGAGCGCCGGGCCGGGCCGCTGGCGGAGCTCGTCGCCCCTCCGTACGACGTGATCTCACCCGGGGAACGGGAGCGCTACCTCGCCCGGAGCCCGTACAACGTCGTCCGCCTGACCCTGGCCGATGACGAGGAGGAAGCCGCCCGCGACCTGGCCGGGTGGCGGCGCGAGGGCGTGCTCGTTCGCGACGAGCAGCCGGCGCTGTGGTGGCTCGCGCAGGACTACACCGGGCCGGACGGCGTCGCTCGTCGCCGCGACGGCCTGGTCTGTGCGCTGCGGGTCGAGCCGTACTCCGCCGGTGTGATCCTTCCGCACGAGCGCACGCACGCGGGGCCGAAGGAGGGACGCCTGCGGCTGCTGCGCGCGACCCGCACGCACGTCGAGCCGATCTTCCTCCTCTACGAGGGGTCGCTCGCGGGAGCGGACGGCGACCCCGCGATCGAGGTGGAGCTGGAGGGCGTCCGCAGCCGGCTGTGGCGCCTCCGGGCAGGGACAGGCACCGAGGGACCCGTCTCCGATCTCGGCGGGGCGCGGTTGCTGATCGCCGACGGCCACCACCGCTACGAGACCGCGCTCGCCTTCCACGAGGAGGACGGCACCGAGGCGAGCGCCTGGCTGCTCGCGGTGCTGGTGCCGACCGAGCAGGACGGCCTGACGATCTTCCCGACGCACCGCGTCGGCCTGCGCATCCGGCCGCTGCCGCCGCTCGAGCCCCAACCGGCGAACGGGCGTGCACAGGCCGAGGTGTACACGCGCGCCGGCTCCGGGTACCTGCTCGGCGAGGAGGGGGAGCTGGACGCCGACCTCGTCGACCGCTACGCCGAAGAGGTGCGGTACACGCCGTCCGCCGAGGAGGCGCGCGCCGCCGTCGACTCGGGAGAGGCCGAGGCGGCGTTCCTGCTCAGGCCGCCGACGGTCGGCCAGGTCGCGGCGGTGGCCACCTCCGGCCGGACGATGCCGCAGAAGAGCACCTACTTCTACCCGAAGCTCACCTCCGGGCTGCTGATGCTCCCGCTTGACTGACTGGGCGGCGATCTGCCGGGCTGCGGCCGCGGACGCCCGCCGAGCGTTCGCCCAGCTCCCCACGCGCGGCGAGCGAGAGCGCGTCGTCGGCACCGGGATGGGCGGCGACGAGACGACCGCGATCGACGCGGCGGTGGAGCGGGCCGTGATCGCGCGCTTCGACGAGGCAGGCGGCGACTTCACGCTCGTCTCCGAGGAGCTCGGGCACCGCGGCGGCGGCGACGGGACGTGGGTCGTGCTCGACCCGATCGACGGCTCGGTCAACGCCAAGCGGGGCCTGCCGTTCTGCTCGCTCTCGGTCGCGGTCGCCGAGGGCGGGACGATGGACGACGTGGTCTTCGCGTACGTCTACGACTTCGGGACGGGAGAGGAGTGGACGGCCGAGCGGGGCGGCGGCGCGTGCCTGAACGGCTCCGCGCTCGACGGCGAGGCTCCGAAGGAGGCGATCGAGATCCTCGCGCTGGAGGCGACGCGCACCGACCTGGTCGCGGAACATGCGCCGCCGCTGGTCGGCCTCGCCTACCGGCTGCGCATCTTCGGCTCGCTCGCGATCTCGCTCTGCCAGCTCGCCGACGGCCGGGTGGACGCGGTCTGCTCGCTGAAGCCCGCCCGCGCGGTGGACATCGCCGCCGCGCAGCTGCTCGTGCGGGAGCGGGGGCTCGTGATCGACCTGCCCGAGGACGCGCCGTTCGGGGCCGCACCCCTCGATCTCGAGGGGCGCTCGCGCGTCGTCGCGGCGGCAAGCGCCGAGCGGTGCGAGGAGCTCGCCGCCGCCCTGTCTGCGTCCTCGCCGGAGGACTAGCATTGGCCGCGTGAGGCTCCGGCTCGCCGCGCTGTGTGCCGTCGCGCTCGCGTTACCGGTCCCGGCCGGGGCGGCGCCGGCGTTCAAGGCGACGCTGATGGCGTCCACCCACACGCCGAAGGCGAATGCCTACTGGTTCTACGTCGTCAGCGTCACAGACCGGCGCGGGCACCTGGTCCGGGCGACGGTCACCACGCAGATCGTCGATCCGATCGGGTCCGCGCATCCGGTGGAGTTCGGCTGCTGCAAGATCAACGTCGTCAACCACGCGTTCACCGGCGTCTTCGGGGACGTCGTGCAGTTTCCGCCGGAGGCGAGAGGCGTCGAGCTGACCTTCCGCGTGACCGTCAAGGCGCTCGGCGGAAGGCGTGTGCTGACCTACCGGGTCACGCCGCGATGACCCCGCCTGACGGCGGCGCCGAGGTGGTCGTCGACCACGTTTCCCGCGCGTTCGAAGACGGACGGATCGCCGCGCTGGTCGACGTGTCCTTTCGGGTCGAGGCGGGCGAGTTCGTCGGCGTCACCGGGCCGTCCGGCTGTGGCAAGAGCACTTTGCTCAACCTGATCGGCGCGCTCGACCGGATCGACTCCGGCTCGATCGTCGTGGCCGGCGAGCACGTCGAGCGCCTGACCGACCCGGCCCGTTATCGCGGCACCGTGGTCGGCTTCGTGTTCCAGTTCCACAACCTGATCCCGACGCTGACCGCGGCCGAGAACGTCCAGCTGCCGATGCTCGGCCGCGGGCTGGCGCGGGGCGCGCGTGCCGAACGGGCGAGCCGGCTGCTCGACGAGGTCGGCCTGTCGCACCGGCGGGCGGCGTATCCGCCGACGCTCTCCGGCGGGGAGCGTCAGCGGGTGGCGATCGCCCGGGCGCTGGCGAACGAGCCCCGGCTGTTGCTCGCCGACGAGCCGACCGGGTCCTTGGACTCGGCGACGGGCGATCAGATCGTCGAGCTCCTGCAGGGTGTTCGCCGGCAGCGGGGAACGACGATCGTCCTGGTCACGAACGACCCGGACGTCGCCGAGTCGGCCGACCGCATCCTGCGGATCCGGGACGGCCGGATCGAGGGCGCTACTCGCGCCGAAGCGCCTCGATCGGCGTCAGGCTGACCGCGCGCCACGCGGGGTAGAGCGCGCCGAGCAGGGCGACGCCGAGCGCGAACGCCAGCCCCCAGGCGAAGACGCCGCCGGTGAAGTCGGCCTGGGTCAGGCTCGACAGCGAGCTGTGCTCGGTGAAGAGGACGGCGGCGCCCCAGCCGCCGAGGAGACCGATCCCGAGGGCGATCAGCCCGATGCCGATCGCCTCGCCGACGATCAGCGCGGCGATACGGGTCGACGTCCAGCCGACCGCGCGCATGATCCCGATCTCGCGGATCCGCTCGAAGACCGCCATCGCCATCGTGTTCGTCACCCCGATGCCGCCGATGATCAGCGCGAGCAGCGAGAAGATCCAGCCGGCCTCGACGATCAGCCGGCTCGAGGTGTCGATCTTGACCGCCTGGCCGGGCTCGACCACGGCGGTCACCCCCGGGAAGCGATCCTCCAGGCGCCGCGCCACCGCCTTCGGCGTCTCGCCGACCTTGACGATCACCCCGAACGTCGTCACCTCGTCGGGGCGCTGCGCGATCGCCTGGACGACCCTGAGCGGCAGGATCACGCCACGGTCGACGAAGAGGTTGCCGCTGTGGTAGACGCCGGCGACGCGGAAGACGCGGCCTCGCACGTGGACGGCGCCGCCGACGTGCAGGTGGTAGATCCTGGCCGCGCCGTCGCCGACGAGCGCCTCGTCCCCGGCCGGCCGCCGCCCGGACACGATCACCAGCCGCTGCTCCGGGAACTCGCCGGGAACGTACCCGAAGAGGAGGGACGAGTCGCTGTGCTCGACGGCGCCGACGAGCAGGAAGATGCGGGCGACCCGCGCCACGCCGCTCGTCGAGCGGACGTCGGCGGCGAGACGCTCGGGCAGGAGCGACAGGGTGAGATCGGACGCGCCGGTCTGGAAGAGCCCGAAGTCGGAGCGGCCGACGTGGATCAGCTCGTTGGCGGTGTTCTTCACCCCGTTCGTGATCGAAAGCAGGGCGACGATGAGCCCGACTCCGATCGCGACGCCCGCGACCGTGAGCCCGGTTCGCACCTTGCGGCGGAGCAGGTTCTTCAGCACGAGTCCGGCCCAGGTCACCGCGCCAATCTACGGATCGCAGCGCCTCGGCCTCTCCCCGCTCCGGGGGGCTCTCAGCCGACGGAGGTGGGCGAGCGCTTCCGTCCTGCTCCGTACTTCGAGCTTTGGCGTAGACGTTCTGGAGGTGCGTGCGCACCGTCGCCGGCGAGAGCCAGAGCCGGGCTGCGATCTCGGCGTTCGACCTCCCTTCTCCCACCTGCGTCATGATCTCGCGCTCCCGCGGCGTGAGCACTCCGGCGCCCGCGGGTGCTCGGCGCGCCTCGACGAGGATCAAGGCGTTCGCCCCGTTCTTCGACCGTCGAACGACGAGCCGGCGGGTTCTGCGCTCAATCGTCAGCGGACGCTCGAGAGACGCCCTCTCTCTGCCGACGGATGCGCGGCTGGCGCGCAACCACGCTTCGATCGCGGGAACTGAGCATCACGAAGCGCGGGATCCTTCCCGTCTTCGTGCCCGGCACGACGTGCGGCGGCTCGCCCGACTTCACGACCGGCCTGTCCGTGGTCGGCGCACGCCTGACGATCAAATCCCTTGCTCTGGTGTGCCTTGGCGGGCGTGAACCGCTGGAAGTCGTCCGGCAGGCTCCTCACGCTTCACGTTGTCGCCGACAAGAGCTGCCCGGTGCGAGTCGGCCTCTTCGTGGGCGTTTCGAGGCGGATGTAGCCGGCTCTTCTCAGGCCCGGGCCTTGACCAGGCATCTGCCAGCCTGCCCGGCTCCGCCTGTCCTCGCGCGCCTGCCCAGGTACCCTCAGCGGCATGGAGCCCGCGCGCGACGCCGTCCTGAAGGCGCTCGAGAACGTGATCGACCCCGAGCTGCGACGCCCGGTGACCGAGCTCGACATGGTCCGCGACGTCCTGATCGAGGGCGGCGACGTGTCGGTCACGATCGCGCTCACGGTCGCGGGCTGCCCGCTCCGCGCCAGCTTCCAGGATCAGGTCGTCGAGCACGTGGGGAAGGTTCCGGGCGTCGAGCGCGTCCGGCTCGGGTTCGACGTGATGACGCCGGAGGAGAAGGCGGCGCTCTCGACCAGGCTTCGCGGCGGCGTCGCCGAGCGCAGCAAGGGCATCTCGGTCGACCGCTCGACGCGCGTGCTCGCGATCGCGAGCGGTAAGGGCGGCGTCGGCAAGTCGTCTCTGACCGTGAACCTGGCCGCCGCGTTCGCCCGTCTCGGGCACCGCGTGGGCGTCCTCGACGCCGACGTCTACGGCCACTCGATCCCCCACCTGCTCGGAATCACGCAGCGCCCGGTCGTCGTCGACAGGATGATCGTGCCGCCGGTCAGGAACGACCTCAAGCTGATGTCGATCGGCTTCTTCCTCGAGGACAACTCGCCGGTGATGTGGCGCGGGCCGATGCTCCACCGCGCCCTCGAGCAGTTCCTGTCCGACGTGCACTGGGGCGAGCTGGACGTACTGCTCGTGGACATGCCGCCCGGGACGGGGGACGTGTCGATCTCGCTCGGCCAGCTGCTTCCACGCGCCGAGGCGGTGATCGTGACCACGCCGCAGCCTCTCGCTCAGGAGGTCGCGGCGCGCGCGGCGATCATGGCGCAGAAGACGGACATGCGCCTGATCGGCGTGGTCGAGAACATGACCTCGGAGGTGTTCGGCTCGGGCGGCGGCGAGCGGCTCGCGCAGCAGATCGGCGTGCCGCTGCTCGGCCGGGTACCGCTCGACGCGCGACTGCGCGAGTGCGGCGACGAGGGTGAGCCGCTCGTCTGGGCGGAGCCGGAGTCGGCCACCGCCCGGACGATCGTGGCGATCGCCGAGTCGATCCACGCCACCCGGCAGGCCTTCAAGCCGCTGCCGGTCCTGACGTAGCGGGCCGGGTCGGCGGGAGCGCCTGATCGCCGGGCGCTCCCCCCGAGGTGGTGACCCCGTCTGCAGGCTCTTCCACTCATGCCCGCTCCGGCCCGACCTGCAACCGGAATCGGTGAGGATTGTGTGAGGATTCGGCGGTGGAGGAGGCGATCCTTCGTCTGGAACGGCTCGGGTTCTCCACGGCCGATGCGGCGGTTCTCGCCGACCAGTTTCTCGACGCCGAGCGGCGGGGCAAGCAGAACCACGGGCTGTCGCGCATCGACTGGCTGGCGGAGCTTCCGGGCCTCGACCCCTCGGCCCGCCCGGAGCGCGTCGCGGCCGAGCCCGGGTACGAGCGCTGGGACGGCCGCGGCGCCGTCGGCTACCTGACGCTCGCGGCGATCTGCGACGCCCAGCTCGCCGAGCCTCCCTCCCCCGCCCGCGTCGTGGTCGCCTCACGCTGCTTCCCGACGGGCACGCTCGGCTACTGGGTGCGCCGCCTGGCGGACGGCGGGCTCACCGCCGTGCTGACTGCGACCTCGCCCGCCCGCCTGCGCCCGCCCGCGGGCGGGCCGCCCCTCGCCGGGACGAACCCGATCGCGATCGCCGTCCCGAGCTCGGACGGGCGCCACTTGTCGCCGACGTCTCGATGGGGCGGGTCACCCACGGTGACGTGCTCGCGGGGACGGCGGCGCCGGAGGAGATCGTCCCGTTCGGGGGCGACCGCGCCCACAAGGCCTTCGCGCTCGCGGTCGGCGTGCAGATGCTGGTCGAGGCGCTCGCGGGCGGCGAGCCCGGCGCCTTCCTCGTCGTCGCGCGACCGGAGTTCGACCCGGTGCCGCGCCTACGCTCCGTCGCCGCCGGCGTCCGCCTGCCCGGCGATCGCTGAGACGCGCGCGTCGTCGCGCACGGCGTCGAAGTCGCTGTCCTTCGCGGCCACCTCCGCGACCCGCTCGGGATCGAGCTCGTGCGCCCGCTGGAGATGGGCGATCCCCGTCTCCCGGTCGCCGTAGAGCACCTCGAAGCAGGCCGCGTTGTAATGGCCCTGCCATTCGTTCGGCCGCCGCTCGACCGCGCCGCCGATCAGCTCCCGGGCCCTGTCCACCTCGCCCTTCTCCGCGTGGGAGAAGGCGGCGAAGATGTCCTCCCAGGGCGAGGGCTCGAAGACGACGCCGGGCTTGGCGCCGACCGCCAGCAGGGCGGTTCCGTCCTCGGCGGCGATCGCGCCGCGCCTCGTGCCCGGGCGGACGAAGACGAGCGTCCCCGCCGGCGCGTCGAGCTCGTCGTCGCCGAGCGTGAACGTCGCGCGCCCGCGGAGCACGATGTACATCTCCTCGTGACCGTCCTGCTCGGTGTGCTCCTCGAGCACCCGCTGGCCCGCCCGCGCCGTGTAGGCGTTGGTGCCGAACGCGCTGATCCCGAACCGACGCCGCACCGGCCTCCAGACGAGCTCGCCCTGGTTGACCGGGAGCTCTTCGAGCTCGTCGACGTGCGCGACCTCGTATCCCTTGCTCAACTCGTGCTCCCTTCCCTCGCCGACGTCAGCCGTACGTCAGTCGTGTGAGGTCGAGCTCGACCAGCGCGCGCCGGTCCGGCGGCACCAGGACGCAGGCGACCTCGGGGCGGGCGAGCGCGGCCTTCACCTCGTCCGGCGTCGACGCGTGCGCGGCGACCGGCAGGCCCGCCGCATGCGCGGCCTTGACCTCCTCGGCGGTCGCCTGGTCGGCCCAGAGCACGTCGTCCGGAAGCTCCAGCTCGCCTTCGACCGCGATCTCCGGCACCCGGATGCCGGTCGCGCCGAGCCAGCGCTCCCTCACAGCTCGAGGGTCTCGCCCGGCTCGGGGGTGAGGATCTCCACGCCGGGCGCGAGGCGCCGCAGCTCGTCGGGCGTCCCCGTCAGGATCGGGAAGGTGCCGTAGTGGCACGGCACGCACCGCTTCACACCGAGCAGCTCGAGCGCGACCGCGGCCTCGCGCGGGCCCATCGTGAAGTGGTCGCCGATCGGGAGCACGGCCACGTCCGGCTCGTAGATCCGTCCGATCAGCTGCATGCTCGCGAAGACGTTCGTGTCGCCGGCGAAGTAGATCGTGTAGCCGTCCTCGAGCTCGAGGACGATCCCGGCCGGCTCGCCGGCGTACTGCCCGTCCGGGCTGCTCGACGAGTGGTTCGCGTCGGTAAGCGTGACCTTGATCCCGTCGACGTGTGCGGTGCCGCCCTTGTTCGGCCCCTGCGCGGTCTCGGCGGGCAGCCCCTGCTCGCTCAGCCAGCGGCGAAGCTCGACGAGCGCGATCACAGGCGGCTCGAAGCGCTTCCAGAGCGCGACCACGTCCCCGATGTGGTCGGTGTGGCCGTGGGTGACCGCGATCAGGTCGACCCGCTCCGGCTGCTTCTCGGAATCGGGGCACCGGGGGTTCTCGGTCAGCCACGGGTCGACGTAGATCCGCTTGCCCCCGGGGCTGTCGAGGCGGAAGCTCGCGTGTCCGAGCCAGGTCAGCGGTACGCCCATCGAAGCCGAAATCTAGACGAAGGAACGTCCGATCCGGCGGCGAAGCTAGCGTTCGTGACGCGTCGTGAGCTGCTTCCGGTAGGGCTCGTGCTGCTCGTCGGCGCCGGTGACGCGACCGGCGCCGCGACGCTCTCCTTCTACCTCCTGCTCGCCGCCGTGCCGGCGATCGTCGTCGCCGGCCTCGCCTCGCTCGAGGAGCTGGTTCAGCCGGGCGCGCTTCCGAACCGGCGTGCGGTCGGGATGCTGCACGTCGTCACGTTGCTGCTCGTGCTGGTGTCGGCGGCGCTCCGGGCACCCGTACGCGCGGAGGGAGCGCTACCGCAGGCGGCCGTGTCCGCCGTGATCGCCTGTCTCGTCGTGTTCGCGATCCAGGCGCTGGTCGGCTGGATGCCGGCGATCAGGCGCACGCTCGGGGTCCGGCCCGAGCCGGGCGAGCTGCTCTCCCGCTAGAGCGTCTGCACTGCGTGCCGCGCGAGGTCGATCAGCGGCTGCACGCCGAAGAACGAGCCGAACGTGACCGCGAGGCAGGCGAGCACCCCGAGCTGCAGGAGCAGGTCGCGCGGCGGCTGTCCGCCCGCGGCGAACTGGAGCTCGGCGGCCGGGCGCATGTAGAGCGCGCGGATCACCGCGAGGTAGTAGTAGAGGCTGACCGCGGTTGCGCCGATGCCGACGATCACGAGCCAGAGCCAGCCGTGGTCGTACGCGGCGGAGAAGACGTAGAACTTGCCGAGGAAGCCGCCGGTCGGTGGCAGGCCGGCGAAGCCGAGCATGAACGTCCACATCGCCGCGCCGAGCAGCGGTCGCTCCCAGCCCATCCCGGCGAGGTTGTCGAGCGTCACCGCCTGCCCCAGCTCGCGCTCGCGGGCGGCGACGACCGCGAACGCGCCGATCGACATCGCCGAGTACGGGATCAGGTAGTAGAGGACCGCCCGGGCGCCGAGCGCGCTGTGCGCTGAGACGCCGATCAGGATGAAGCCGGCGTGCGAGATCGACGAGTAGGCCAGGAGGCGCTTGACGTTGCGCTGGACGAGGGCGGCGAGGTTCCCGACCGCGAGCGAGGCGCAGGCGATCACGGCGACCGCGATCGTCCAGAGCCGTGCCTCCTGCGGGAACGCGGTGTAGAGGACGCGGATCGAGAGGACGAGCGCGGCGGTCTTCGTCGCCGCGGACATGAAGGCGGTCACCGAGGTCGGCGCGCCCTCGTAGACGTCCGGCGTCCACATGTGGAACGGTGCCGCCGACGCCTTGAAGGCGAGGCCGGCGATGATCATCGCCAGGCCGATCAGGAGCAGCGTGTCGTGCGAGAGGTCGTTCACGGTCACAGCGGCGGCGATCCTGCTGAACTCGAGCTCGCCGGTGGCGCCGTAGACGAGCGCGGAGCCGAAGAGAAGCACGGCCGAGCCGAACCCGCCGACGATCAGGTACTTGAGCCCCGCCTCCAGCGAGCGCTCCTTCTCGGCGTCGATCGCGCAGAGGATGTACAGCGAGATCGAGAACCACTCCAGCCCGAGGAACAGCGTCATCAGGTTGTTCGCCGCGGCGAGGAAGATCATTCCCGCCGCCGGCGGCGGCCAGCAGGGCGTAGTACTCGGCGACGTGGCCCCGGTGGCGCTCGGAGTAGGAGACGGCGACGGTGACGAGGCCGGCGCCGGCGACGATGATCGCCGCGAGCGCGGCGAACCGGTCGCGCCGGATCGCGTCTGCGACCACGCTCGTGCCGGTCGGGCTCCGGTCGTAGAGGAGCGCGGCGGCGACGAAGGCACCGGCGAACCCGCCGGCGGCGAGGGTCGCCGCGACCGCCTTCCGCGCCGCCTCCGGAACCAGCACGGCGACCATCAGGCAGGCGCCGGCGACCGCGAGCAGGGTCAGCGACGGCGAGAGCGCGAACCAGTCGACCGGCGGGCGGGCGATCGCCGCGATCATCTTCCCGCACCGTTCGGAGATGAAGGCTGCCTGGACGATCGGTCGATCGGAGGCCGATGCCTGACTGACGCTCGCCGTCGCGCGGTCGCTGATCGCGGCCGGCCAGGCGGACAGAAACAGCAGGATCCCGACCAGCGGGACGAGGATCGTCAGCTCGCCGGGCCGCAGGTCGAGCGCCGCCTCCGACACCGAGGGCCCGGGCTGGCCGTGCAGCACTGCGGAGATCATCCGCAGGACGTACATCGCCGCGAGCACGATCGCGACTGCGCCGACCACCGCGTACAGCCAGCCCTGCCGGAAGACGCCGGCGAGGATCGAGAACTCGCCCGCGAAGGCCGTCGAACCGGGTACCGCCAGGGCGAAGATCCCGGTCGTCATCAGCAGCGTCGCCAGCGCCGGCCGGCCGCGGGCGAAGCCGCCGAGCAGGTCGAACTGGCCGGTCGCCGCCCGGCGCTCGATCCCGCCCGCGAGCATGAACAGCACCGCCGAGATCAGCCCGTGGTTGACCATCTGCAGCACGGCGCCGTCGATCCCGAGGTCGTTCGTCGCGAACAGCCCGAGGGTGATCAGCCCGAGCTGCGCCATCGACGAGTAGGCGACGACGCCGCGGATGTCCGGCGCGCGGAACGCGAGCAGCGACCCGTACACGAGCCCGATCGCGGCCAGGACGAGGATCGGCGTCCGGAAGTCGTGCACGCCGACCGGGAAGAGCGAGAAGCAGATGCGCAGGAACCCGAACGCGGCCGCCTTCGAGACCAGGCCGGAGAGGACGGCCGAGACCTCGGCCGGCGACTCGCGGTACGCGTCCGGCAGCCAGCCGTGGAACGGGAAGAGCGGCGCCTTGACGATGAACGCGGCCGCGAAGCCGAGAAAGATCCAGTCGCTCGCGTTCGTCCCGCCGGAGACCATCGAGAAGGTCCCGGCCTGGAGCCCGTAGACGATCACCGCCGCCAGCATCAGCAGCGAGCCGACCATCGTGTAGATGACGAACTTGATCGTCGCGCCGAGGCGGCCGGGCCCACCCCAGACTCCGATCAGGATGTACAGCGGGACCAGCATCGCCTCCCAGAAGACGTAGAAGAGGAGCAGGTCCTGGGCGGTGAACACGCCGACGATCGCGCCGGTCAGGAAGAGCATCAGCCCGTGGTAGGCGCGCGGCCGGTCACGCCCGGCCCAGATCCCGTAGGCGATCGCCGCCGCCATCACCACGGTCGCGAGCCCGGTCAGCCAGACCGAGAAGCCCTCGAACATCCCGACGTGGTACGAGACGCCCAGGTCCTTGAACCAGGTCAGCCGGCTCGACTCCTGGAGACCGCCGCGGTCGAAGTCGTAGCGGACGAGCGCCTCGACCCAGAAGCCGACCTCGAACAGCGCGAGCAGGAGCGCGGTGGGCGCGATCCAGACCCGCGGCATCGGCACGAGCCAGAGCAGCAGCGCCCCGCCGAACGGGAGCAGGATCAGCGTGGTCGTGATCCAGCCGTGCGCGCTCATGCCGTTTCCCTCCCCTTGGTCGGGAAACGGTTAGGAAGTCCTGACCATCTCTGCGCAGCAAGATGACCTCATCGGACCACCACGAAGACGAGGACGAGGACGGCGACCCCGGCGGCCAGCGCGAGGACGTACGAGCGGACGAGCCCGGTCTGCAGCCCGCGAGCGCGCCCGCCCAACCAGCGCGCGAGCTCGGTGACGCCGGCGATCGAGCCGCCGACCAGCGGCCCCTCGACGACCACGTAGAGAGCCCGCGAGATCCCCACCGCCGGCCAGTAGAAGAGGCCGTTGTAGAGCTCGTCGAAGTAGAACTTTCGCTCCAGCACGCGCCACGGCCGCGGCGCCTCGGCGCGGTGCGCCGAGTAGATCCACCACGCGACCGCGATTCCCGCCGCCGCCCAGCGACGACGGCCAGCACGCTCGCGACCGCCTCCTGCGTCGAGCTCGCCTCGACCAGCGGCCGCGCGACCGGCCGCAGCCAGTCGGACAGCGGCGTCCACACGTCGGCGAACTGGAGCCACCCGCCGAACGCGGCGAGCACGGTCAGAGCCCCGACGGTGAGGTACATCGACCGCTGCGCGACCCGGTCGCCGTGCGCGTGCGGCGGATGCTCCTGCACGTAGGGAGAGGGGTCGCCGCCGAAGACGACGAACAGCATCCGGAACGTGTACAGCCCGGTCAGGAACGCTCCCGCGATGCCGGCCGCGAACAGGATGTCTCCGTACCAGCCGCGGTCGAGCGCCGCCGCCAGGATCGAGTCCTTCGAGAAGAACCCCGAGAAGGGCGGGATCCCGGCGAGCGCCAGGCCGCCGACGAGCATCGCCGACCAGGTCCTCGGCATCAGCCGCCTGAGGCCGCCCATCTTGCGGATGTCCTGCTCGTCCGAGAGCGCGTGGATGACCAGCCCGGCGCCGAGGAAGAGCAGCGCCTTGAAGAAGGCATGCGTCATCAGGTGGAACATCGAGTCGGCGTACGCCCCGATCCCGGCCCCGAGGAACATGTAGCCGATCTGCGACATCGTCGAGTAGGCGATCACGCGCTTGATGTCGGTCTGGACGAGGGCGATCAGGCCGGCGAGGAGCAGCGTCGCCGCCCCCAGTCCGGCGGCGAGATCCTCGATCCTCGGCGCCAGCTCGAAGAGGACGTGGGTGCGGACGATCAGGTAGACGCCGGCGGTGACCATCGTCGCCGCGTGGATCAGCGCGCTGACCGGCGTCGGGCCCTCCATCGCGTCCGGAAGCCAGGTCTGCAGCGGCAGCTGCGCCGACTTCGCCACCGCCCCGCCGAGCAGGCCGAGCGCGACCAGGTTGAGCGTCAGCGAGCTGAGCCCGTGGGCCTTCTGGAACGCGAGCCCGTAGTCGAGGGTGCCGGTCTTCTGGATCAGGACGAAGAAGGCGAGCGCCATCGTCGCGTCGCCGAACGCGTTCATGATGAACGCCTTCTTCGCGGCGGCGACGGCGCTCGGCCGGTCGTGCCAGAACCCGATCAGCAGGTAGGAGGAGAGGCCGACCAGCCCCCAGCCGACGAGCAGGAGCAGCAGGTTCCCGCCCTGCACGAGCATCAGCATCGAGAAGACGAAGAGCGACATGTACGCGAAGTAGCGGCGCTCCTCGTCGTCGCCGTCCATGTAGCCGATCGAGTAGGCGACGATCAGCGAGCCGACGCCGGCGACGATCAGCATCATCATCACCGAGAGCGGGTCGGTGAGGATCGAGAGGCCGACGCGGAAGTTGCCGGCTGCAAGCCAGGTCCAGGCGGTCGAGGTCTCGGCCCGGTCTCCGGGGTCGCGCCCGAGCATCGAGGCGAAGGCGACCACGGCCGCAGCGAACGAGCCGGCGCACGTGAGGGTCGCGATCCAGGCGGCGCGGCGGCGCGAGATCGTCGTCCCGAGCAGGGTGATCAGCCCGGTGGAGCCGAGCGGCAGGAACAGACACACCCAGGCCGCCGCGGTCATCCGCGCAGGGTGGAGAGCTTGTCGACGTCGAGGTCGAGGCGGCGCCGGGCCATCGCCACGATCAGGCCGAGCCCGACGACGACCTCCGAGGCGGCGACCGCCATCACCGCGAGCGCGAAGATCTGTCCGTCTCCACGCCCGAAGTGGCGCGAGAAGGCGATCAGGGCGAGGTTGGCGCCGTTGAGCATGATCTCGAGCGAGAGCAGCACGATCAGCGGGCTGCGCCGGATCAGCACTCCGAGCGCCCCGGTGCAGAACAGGAACGCGGCGACGATCAGGTAGCCGGCGACGTCAGGCCCGAGCATCGCCTTCTCCCACGGGGGCTTCCGTCCGCGCGTGACTGCCGAGGATGACGCCGCCGACGGCGGCGACGAGCAGAACCACGGAGGTGATCTCGAACGCGAGCAGGTGGTCGGTCAGGAACAGCCGGCCGATCTCGGCCGGGCTGCCGAACGAGCGCTCGATCTCGGCCGAGCGTCGAGAGCCGCCCGCCCGCCTTCGAGACGATCACGACCACGATCTCGACGAGGAGCGCCCCCGCCGTGACGACCGCTGCGCCTTGCTGCCAGCTGGGCCCGCCCGCCCAGGGAGCGTCGGCGCGGCCGCCCAGGTAGGCGATCACGAACAGGAACATCACCATCACCGCGCCGGCGTAGACGAGCACCTGGGCGGCGGCGACGAACTCGGCCGAGAGCAGCAGGTAGAGGACGGCGAGCGAGCCGAGATTTCCGATCAGCGCGAGCGCCGAGTAGAACGGGTTCGAGAAGCTGACCACGGCGACTCCGGAGCCGAGGCAGGCGAACGCCGCGACCACCCAGACGATCCAGACGAGCACGTTGCCTGCCGAGGCGAGCAGAATCATGGGGTCAGGTCTTGCGTTCCAACATCGGGTCGGTCGTGTCGGCGCGTGCGTGAATGCAAGACCTGACCCTAGGAATTCGTCTGGTAGTAGGGAATCGGGGTGTCGAACTCGGAGGGGTCGGCGACCGGGATCTTCTTGATCGGCTCCGCGAGGAGCATGTCCTTCGTGTAGATCAGGTCGTCGCGCGAGTACTCGGAGATCTCGAACTCGTTGCCGAGGGTGATCGCGTCGAACGGGCAGGCGAGCTCGCAGTAGCCGCAGAAGATGCAGCGGCTGAGGTTGATCTCGTAGATCCGCGCGTAGCGCTCGCCGGCGGAGACGCGGTTGCCGGGCGTGTTCTCGGCGGCGACCACGCGGATGCAGTCGGCCGGGCAGGCGGCGGCGCAGAGCGAGCAGCCGACGCACTTCTCGAGGCCGTTCTGGTGCCGGTGCAGGCGGTGCCGGCCGCGGAAGCGCGGGTACACCGGCCGCTTGTACTCCGGGTACTGCTGGGTGAGCGGCTTGTTGAAGATCTGCCGGAAGGTGACCCCGAAGCCCTTGAAGCTGTCGAGGGGGCTCGGGGTCATTTCACCGCCACCACGATCGCGGCGGTGACGAGGGCGTTCACCGTGGCCGCGGGCAGCAGGATCTTCCAGCCGAAACGCATCAGCTGGTCGTAGCGCAGGCGCGGCAGCGTCGCTCGCAGCCAGATGAAGACGAACACGGCGATCCCCAGCTTGATCAGGAACCAGAGCGGTCCGAGCGGCGCCCACGGTCCTTCCCAGCCGCCGAAGAACAGCGTGACCGCGAGGGCCGAGAGCGTGAGCATGTTGATGTACTCGGCGGTCTGGAACAGGCCCCAGCGCATGCCGCTGTACTCGGTGTGGTAGCCGGCGACGAGCTCGGTCTCGGCCTCGGGCAGGTCGAACGGCGCCCGGTTGGTCTCGGCGACCCCGGCGACGAAGAAGATCGCGAGCCCGACGATCTGCGGGCCGGCGAACCAGACGGTGTCGATCTGCTTGTGGACGATGTCGACGAGCGAGAGCGACTGCCCCATGATCACGACCCCGAGCACCGACAGCGCGAGCGACACCTCGTAGGAGACGAGCTGCGCGCAGGTGCGCATCGAGCCGAGGAGCGAGTACTTCGACTCGGACGCCCACCCGCCGACGATGAAGCCGTAGATCCCGATCGAGCCGAGCGCGAAGAGCAGGATCAGCGAGATCGGCACGTTCGCGACCACCCCGCTCACCTGCCATTTCCAGATGTGCCAGCCGGCGCCGAACGGGATCACGCTGAAGGCGACGAGGGCGGTGAATGCGGACAGCGCGGGCGCGGCGATGTAGAGGACGTCGATCGCCGCGACCGGCGCGAACGCCTCCTTGCGGACGAGCTTGATCAGGTCGGCGATCGGCTGGAGCAGGCCGTACCGGCCGGCCCGGTTCGGACCGTAGCGAAGCTGCATCCGGCCGAGCAGCTTGCGCTCGAGCCAGGTCAGGTAGGCGAACGCGCCCATCAGCAGGTTGACGACCAGGAGTGCCTTGATCAGGCTGATCCACCAGGGATCGGTCACGAGGTGGTCACTTCCACGGCTGCGTCGAGCTCGCGGACGTGCTCCTCGGCGGCGCGGACGACCCCGTCGACGAGCTGCCTGCTGACGTGGGCCGTGAGCCGGACCGAGGTGCCGTTGGAGCGGACGACGACCTCGTCGCCGGCGGTGATGTGGCGGACCTCGGCGTCGTGGGCGGAGAGCTCGATCGCCGGCGCCGGCCGCTGGAACTGGAGCTCCTCGACCCGTTCGACCGCCGGGCCGGAGAAGAGCGGGCGGTAGCGGAGCAGGCGCAGCGGCCCGCCTTTCGCCGTCGGCGGTACGGAGGGCGCGGCCGTCAGGGCGGGCTCGGGCCCGCCCGGCTCGGCTCGTGGCGGCAGGGCCGCGCGTTCGTCGGCCGGGACCGCGCGCGCGTGCGGGTCGATCTCGACGCCGAAGCGCTCGGCCAGCTTCGCGATCCACGCGATCTCGTCGGGCGCGGGCGGGATCACGGCGCGGCGGAGCCGCTGGGGCCGGCCTTCGAGGTTGACCATCGTCCCGTCGCGCTCCAGGTAGCTCGTCCCGGGGAGAACCAGGTCGACCCAGCCGCGAACCGGATCGGCGAACGCCGTGATCGCGATCACCGCCTCCGCGCTCGCCGCGAGCTCGCGGATGCGCGGGTCGGCGGCCGCCTCCTCACCGGAGATCAGCAGCACCCCGACCTGCCCCGGCTGGGCGGGCTCCCCCTTGCCGGCGGCGTTCCAGGCCTCGACGACCGCACGGCCGTTCGGCGTCGCCGGCAGGTAGAAGGCGGCGAAGGCGCCGAGCTCGCGTGCGAGTCGGGCGACGTTCCCGCCCCCCGCTCCGCCGGGGCCGGACCAGACGAGAATCGCCCGCTCCGCCGCCTGGATCCTCGTGCCGAGCTGCTCGCGGACGGCGCCGGCGGCCGCACCCGGAGCGGCTCTGCAAAGAGCCGGCCGCGCCGACGGTGACGACCTCGACGCCCCGGCGCCGGGCCGCCCGCAGCCAGAGGCCGACCACCGGCGCGCGCTCCTCGACCGGGTCGTCGCCGACGACGACGACGAGATCGGCGTCGACGAGGGACGAGAGCGGCGCGCGGAAGGCGTCGAGCATGGGACTCGTCTGCTCGGGGAGGACGACCGCGCTCGAGCCCAGCCCCTGCCGGACGAGCCGCGAGAGCGCGCCCGCCTGTTCGACCGTCTCGGAGCCGGAGAGTGCGAGCAGCACCGGGCCGGCGCGCAGGAGCCGCTCGGCCTCGTCGAGCGCGTCGTCCCAGGAGAGCTCCTCGAACCGGCGCTTGCCGACACGGCGGAGCGGGTCGTGCACGCGGTCGCGCGCGTACAGCTGCGTGAAGCCGAAACGGCCCTTGTCGCAGAGCCAGCCCCCGTCGATCTCGGGATGGTTGCGCGACAGGATGCGCTTGACCTTCCCCTCGCGCGTCGTCGCGCTGACGTTGCAGCCGACCGAACAGAGCCCGCACACGGTCGGCACGTTCTGGATCTCCCACGGCCGGGCCTCGAACCGGTACTGGGTCGACGTCAGCGCGCCGACCGGGCAGAGCTCGATCACGTTGCCGGAGAAGGGCGCGCGGTAGGGCTCGTCCTCGAAGGTGGCGATCACGGAGCTGGCTCCGCGGTTGCGCGCGATCAGCTGGCCGTCCTCGGCGACCAGCTCCGAGAAGCGGGTGCACCGGTAGCAGAGGATGCAGCGCTCGCGGTCGAGGGCGATCGCCGGCGAGATCGGGATCGGCTTCTCCATCGTCCGCTTCTCGAAGGTCATCCGCGTGTTCCCCGGGCCGAAGCGGAAGGTCAGGTCCTGCAGCGGGCACTCGCCCCCCTTGTCGCAGACCGGGCAGTCGAGCGGATGGTTGACCAGGATGAACTCGAGGGTGGCGTCCTGCGCCTCGCGTGCGAGCTCGGACGTGGCCGCGGTCTTCACCACCATGCCGTCGGCGGCGGTCAGGGTGCACGCCGCCTGCGGCTTCGGGGGCCCGGGCGACACCTCGCACAGGCACATGCGGCAGGCGCCGACCGGCGGGCCGAGCCTGGGCTCGTAGCAGAAGACGGGGATCTCGATCCCGGCGGAGAGCGCCGCCTCGACGAGGCCGGTGCCCTTCGGCACCCGGGCCTCGACGCCGTCGATCGTCAGCGTGACGAGCTCGGGCGCGCTCATCGGGCCCCTTCGAGGGCAGGGACAGGCACCGCGGTGCCCGACCCTGAATGGGCGTGCTGCGCAACAGGCGCCAGCACGCCGTGCAGCGGCGACGAGTCGCCGAACGGGCAGCCCCCGCGGTCGACGTGCGCCTGGAACTCGTCGGGGAACTTGTCGACGTAGGAGGCGACCGCCATCGCGGCCGTGTCGCCGAGCGGGCACAGGCACTTGGTGTTGATCCGGTCGCACACGCTGACCAGCAGGTCGAGCTCGGCCTGGGAGGCACCACCGGCCTCGAGCCTGCGCAGGATCGCCGTCATCCATCGCGTCCCCTCGCGGCACGGGGTGCACTTGCCGCACGACTCGTGCTCGTAGAACTCGGAGACGCGGATTCCGAGCTGGACCATGCAGGAGCGCTCGTCGATGCAGATGATCCCCGCGGAGCCCATCGCCGTCCCGACCGCCGCGAGCGAGTCGAAGTCGTAGCCGACGTCGATCTCGTCGCCCTTCAGGACGACCGTCGAGGAGCCGCCCGGGATCACCGCCTTCAGCCGCCGTCCCTCCGGGACGCCGCCGCCGAGGCCGTAGATGATCTCGCGCAGCGACATTCCGTTCTCGATCTCGTAGTTGCCGCCGTTGACGACGTTGCCGGACACCGAGACGATCGCGTGTGCCGGTCGAGCTCTCGACGCCGAGCTTCGCATACTCCTCGCCGCCCAGCGCGACGATCGGCGCGATCGTCGCCATCGTCTCGACGTTGTTGACGACGGTCGGCGAGTCGTAGAGACCCTGCACGGCGGGAAAGGG
Organism: uncultured Actinomycetes bacterium; assembly: GCA_963836685.1. Taxonomy (GTDB): domain Bacteria; phylum Actinomycetota; class Thermoleophilia; order Gaiellales; family Gaiellaceae; genus DATBLE01. The sequence goes on along the minus strand of CAWIKS010000022.1, from coordinate 125,232 downwards.
CGGCTTCGTCCGCGGCTGGCCGCGCTTGCCCTCGAGCGACTCGAGCAGCGCGGTCTCCTCGCCGCAGATGTACGCGCCGGCCCCTCGATGGACGAGGATCGAGACGTCGCCCAGAATGTCCGGTCGCCCCTTCAGCTCCTCGAGCGCGGCGACGAGCACCTCGTACGGCCCGGTGTACTCGCCGCGGATGTACACGAAGATCGCCTTCGACTCGACCGCGTGCGCGGTGATCAGGCAGCCCTCGATGAAGCGGTGAGGGACGCGGCTCAGGATCTCGTTGTCCTTGAACGACCCCGGCTCCGACTCGTCCGCGTTGACGACGAGGTAGTGGGGCTTCGGCAGCTGGCCGGGCTTCGGGACGAAGCCCCACTTCATCCCCGTTGCGAAGAACGCCCCGCCGCGCCCGCGGAGCTTGGACGCCTTCAGGTCCTCGATCAGCGCGTCCGGGTCCATCGCGCGCGCCTTCGCGAGCGCGCCGTATCCGCCCACCCCCTCGTACTCGGCGAGCCTCGTCAGATCGTGCGCGTCGGCGTCCGCGAAGACGATCTGCCGGCTATCCGCCACCGCGCAGCTCCTCGACGATCGCGGGCACGTCGCCCGGCTTCACGTGCAGGCGATAGTGGTGGTCGAGGGCGACGACGGTCGCCCACCCGCACCCCCCGAGGCACTCGACCGTCCGCAGCGTCACCTCGCCGTCCTCGGTCGTCTCGCCCGCCTCGCAGCCCAGCTCCGACTCGAAGCCGTCCAGGACCTGCTGCGCCCCCACCAGGGCACACGAGACGTTGGTGCAGACCTCGACGAGATGCCGGCCGACCGGGGCGAGGTGGTACATGTCGTAGAAGGACGCGATCGCCTCGCAGTACGCCGGGGTCAGGTCGAGCGCCTCGCCCACTTCGCGCAGCGCGTCGGGGGAGAGCCAGCCGTACTGCTCCTGGGCGAGCCGGAGGGCGGCCATGATCGCCGAGCGCGACTGCGGATACTCCTCGGCGACGCGCCGGATCTCCTCCTGCAGCTGCGTCATCGATCGACCTCGCCCATCACGGTGTCGAGCGAGCCGACGATCGCGATCATGTCCGCGACCAGCGCGTCGTTCATGCAGGTCGCGGTCGCCTCGAGGGCGACGAACGACGGCGCGCGGAACTTGACCCGCCACGGCTTCGGGCCGCCGTCGGAGGCGACGTAGCAGCCGAACTCGCCGCGCGCCGACTCCGTTGCGACGTAGACCTCGCCTTCGGGCACGCGGTAACCCTCGGTGACGATCTTGAAGTGGTGGATCAGCGACTCCATCGACGTGTGCAGCTCGGTGCGCGGCGGCAGCACGACCTTGCGGTCGTCGGCGATCCACGGCCCGTCCGGCATTCCCTCCAGGCACTGGGCGATGATCCGCACCGACTCCCGCATCTCGGCGACGCGGATCCGGTAGCGGTCGTAGACGTCGCCGTTCTGGAAGACGGGAACGTCGAAGTCGAGCTCCGGGTACGCCAGGTACGGCTCTGCCCTCCGCAGGTCCCAGTCGACTCCCGACGCGCGCAGCACCGGCCCCGACTGGCCGAGCGCGATCGCGTCCTCGGCCGAGAGCAGGCCGATCCCCTTCGTGCGCTCGAGCCAGATCTTCTGGTTGGTGAGCAGCGTCTCGTACTGGTCGATCGCCTGCGGCATCCACTCGACGAACTTGCGGCACTCGGGGAAGAATCCACGCGGAATGTCCTCGGCGAGTCCGCCGGCCTGGAAGTAGCGCGTGTGCATTCGCGCCCCCGCGACCAGCTCGTAGAGGTCGAGGACGACGTCGCGCGCGTTGAAGCAGTAGAACAGCAGTGAGATCGCGCCCAGCTCGAGCGCCCCGGTGCCGAGCCAGATCAGGTGGGAGTGGATCCGGTTCAGCTCGAGCAGGAGCGTGCGCATCCAGACCGCCTTCGGCGGCGTCTCGATCTCGAGCAGCTTCTCGATCGCGGCCACGAAGGCGTACTCGTTCGCCTGGAATGCGAGGTAGTCGATCCGTTCCGGGTACGTGATCCCCTTCCACCAGGTCTTCTGCTCCATGTTCTTCTCGAAGCCGGTGTGGAGGTAGCCGACCAGCGCGACGAGCCCGACGACGTCCTCGCCGTTCAGGTCGACGACGAGGCGCAGAACGCCGTGCGTGGACGGATGGTTCGGGCCGAAGTTGACGCGGAGGATGTCGCCCGTCTCCAGCAGCTCGGGGGAGACCTGCAGGACGGTCGGGATCGGCGACGGGATCCGAGAGCCCTCGTAGATGGTCGGGTCCGGGGGCGGCTTCGGCCTGTCCCTGACCCCGTTTCTCCGCTCGACGATCGCCACCGGCTACTCGTCTCCGGAGAAGCGCACCGGCTCGCCGCCGATCGGATAGTCCTTCCGGAGCGGATGCCCGTCCCAGTCGTCCTCCATCAGGATCCGGACGAGGTTGGGATGGCCGGTGATCGGGATCCCCATCATGTCCCAGGCCTCGCGCTCGTGCCAGTCGGCCGTCGGCCAGATCTCGATCACGCTGGGCACGGGCTCCCCGTCGTCGAGCCACACTTGCACCCGCACGCGCTGCGCCCCGGTCGTCCCGGAGACGAGCGCGAGCAGGTGGTAGTTCATCGCGAAGCGCTTGGGCTTCGGGGCGGGCACCCGCGCGAGCGCCGCCGAGCCGGGCGCGTTGATGTCCCGGCCGGAGGCGGTGCCGTAGTAGCCGGCCGCGCCGCGAGCGCCCCAGCCGAGGTAGTCCGTCGCCGTGATGTCGGCGAGGAAGTTGAAGCCGAGCTCGTCGCGGAGGTGGCGGCACGCCTCGAGGAGGCGTGCCGGGTCGACGACGAGCGTCGTCTCGCCGTACGCCTCGTTCGTCTCGACGAGGCCCGGTACGCCCTCGAGCCTCATTCGGCGACGCCCCGGATCTCGTAGGCCGGCGGCACGCCCGCCAGTACCTTCTCGTGCAGGCGGACGATGCCCTCGAGGAGCGCTTCCGGCCGGGGCGGGCAACCGGGGACGTGGATGTCGACCGCGACGATCTTGTCGACGCCCTGGAGCACGGCGTAGTTGTTGAACATTCCGCCCGAGCTCGCGCAGGCGCCCATCGCGATCACCCACTTCGGCTCGAGCATCTGGTCGTAGATCTGACGCAGCGGCGCCGCCATCTTGTGCGCGACCCGGCCGGAGACGATCAGCAGGTCGGCCTGGCGCGGCGAGGCCCGGAACGCCTCCATCCCGAACCGGGCGATGTCGTAACGCGAGCCGACGATCGCGATCATCTCCATGGCGCAGCAGGAGAGGCCGAACTGGTCCGGCCACATCGACTTCGTCTGCGCCCAGGCGACCGCCCGGTCGAGCGTGGTCAGCATCAGCTTCTGCTCGAGCTCGTCCACGCCGAGCTCGCGCTCGAACACGCTCGGTCCCTTGTCCGGCCAGAGCAGCCGCTCCGACTTCAGGCCGTAGTCGCGCAGGCGCTTCACCGCCAATCGAGCGCCCCCTTCCGCCAGATGTAGACGTACGCCAGCGCGAGGATGACGATGAAGAAGAGCAGCTCGACGAACCCGAACCAGGCGAGCGCATGGAGGATGACGGCGAGCGGGTAGAGGAAGACGATCTCGATGTCGAAGACGATGAAGAGCATCGCCGTCAGGTAGAAGCTGACCGTGAAGCGCTGCGGCGGCAGGGCGCCCGTCGAGACCCCCGACTCGAACGGCACCACCCGCGCGCGGGTGCGACGCCGCGGCCTCGTCGAGAAGACGAAGGAGAAGACGATCATCGACGTCGGAATCGCGAACGCGAACAGCCCGTAGATCAGGAACGGCAGCCAGCTGTCGAGCACGCCCTACGTCCTCCTCCGTCGCCCTCCAGCGGCGGACCTTAGCAAGCAGGGACCGGGCGCACGAAGCGACAGCCAAACCGCTCAACGATGCGTGCGGCGTGTGTCACAAAGTCGACCTCTCGCGGCCGGCATTGGCGACGCCGGACCGGATGCTACGATGGGTCGCAGCGATGGCGACCGTCGAAGATCCCACCACGCTGGTCGACCTCACCGAGCGCGCCGCGGCCAAGATCAGAGAGCTCCAGGCCGAGGAGCCGGAGGGCGAGGCGACGGTTCTCCGCATCGCCGTGCAGGGCGGCGGGTGCTCGGGCTTCGAGTACGCGCTCGGCTTCGACCGCGGCGCCCAGGAGGGCGACCACGAGCTCGACGCCCACGGCGTCCGCGTCGTCGTCGACCCGTTCAGCGCCCCCTATCTGCGCGGCGCCCAGGTCGACTTCCTCGACGGCCTCCAGGAGTCCGGGTTCAAGATCGAGAACCCGAACGTCGTCTCGGCGTGCGGCTGCGGCCACTCGTTCCAGGTCGAGGACGGCGAGGCTCCCGAGGGCGCCGCCGGTTGCGGCTCCGGCTGCTCGCACTGACGCCTTCGACCTTCCTAGACAACGTCCGCCCGGCTTCGTAGAGTCGCGCGGCATGAACGTGCTGCGGGCGATCTACAGGTACTGGGCGGCCCTGCTCTTCGTCGGCGTGCTCGTGCAGATCGGCTTCGCGGGGTACGGGGCCTTCTTCGCGTCGACCGCGCTCAAGCACAAGGGCGACACCTCGGCCACGATGCGTTCAACCACGCCTGGCGCTTCCACGTCGGCTGGGGATACATCGTCGTCTACGCGACCGTGATCCTCTTTCTGCTCGGGCTGCTCGCCCGGATCGGCCGTCCGCGCATCTGGCTCGCGCTCGGACTGGCCGTCGCGGGCATCGTCCAGATGTTCCTCGCCTATCTGGGCGAGGACCATGCGAAGGCCGGCTTTCTTCACCCGCTGAACGCCCTGGTGATCTTCGTGCTCTCGGGACTGATCGCGCACCGGGCATGGCGCACGGCAACGCTCTAGGCGTCGCCTCCCGAATCTAGGATCACCGCATGAGCGAACCGCTGCGCGTCGCCGTGGTCGGCTCGGGCCCGGCCGGGTTCTACGCCGCCGGCCACCTCCTGGACGCCGACCTGCCGGTCGAGGTCGACATGATCGAGCGGCTGCCCACGCCGTGGGGGCTCGTCCGGCTGGGGGTCGCGCCCGACCACCCGAAGATCAAGGCGGTCTCGCGCGCCTTCGAGCGCATCGCCGCGCAGCCGGGCTTCCGGTTCCTCGGCAACGTCGCGGTTGGCCGCGACCTGACACACGACGACCTCGAACGGCTCTACGACGCCGTCGTCTATGCCGTCGGCGCGCAGACCGACCGCCGGATGGGAATCCCGGGCGAAGACCTCCCGGGCTCGTGGGCGGCGACCGAGTTCGTCGCCTGGTACAACGGCCACCCCGACTACCAGGGGCTCGAGTTCGACCTGTCCGGGGAACGCGCGGTCGTCGTCGGTGCCGGAAACGTCGCGCTCGACGTCGTCCGCATGCTCGCGCTCTCCCCGGAGGAGATCGAGCCGACCGACACGACCGACCGGGCGATCGAGTCGATCCTCGGCTCAGGGTTGAAGGAGATCGTCCTGCTTGCCAGGCGAGGCCCGGCCCAGGCGGCGTTCACGACGCCGGAGCTGAAGGAGCTGGGCGAGCTGGCCGACGCCGACGTCGTCGTCGATCCCGCCGAGCTCGAGCTCGATCCCGCGAGCGAAGCCGCCCTGGAACGGGACACGAATGCGCGGCGCAACGTCGAGGTGCTGCGCGAGTACGCGGCCCGGCAACCCGCGGCGAAGAGGCGCGCGATTCGCCTCCGGTTCGCGGTCTCGCCGGTGGAGATTCTCGGCGAGGAGCGGGTCGAGGGAGTCGAGGTCGTCCGCAACGAGCTGGTCTCCGACGAGGCAGGACGCGTCCGTGCGGTACCGACCGAGGAGCACGAGACGATCCCGTGCGGGATCGTGTTCCGCAGCATCGGGTACCTCGGGATCCCGCTCCCTGGCCTGCCGTTCGACGACGAGCGGGCGACGATTCCGAATCGCGAGGGGCGGATCGCGGGCACCGGCGGGGACCCGCTGCCCGGCCTGTACTGCGCCGGCTGGATCAAGCGCGGCCCGACCGGCGTGATCGGCACGAACAAGAAGGACGCGAGCGAGACGGTCGAGCTGCTGATCGAGGACGCGCGCGCCGGCCTTCTTCGTCGGGGCGATCCGGCGGCGACCGCCGAGACCGTCGACGACCTGCTCTCGGCGCGGGGAGTCGAGTACGTCAGCTATGCGGGCTGGGAGGCGATCGACCTCGAGGAGCGCGCGCGTGGCGAGCCTCGGGGCCGGCCGCGGGTCAAGCTCTGCAGCTGGGACGAGCTGGTCTCGGCCGCCCGCAAGGTGGGCGCACGGTAGCCCCTCACTCGATCGGGGGTCGTCACCGGGCCGGGAACGCCGATGTCGAAGCCATGGCGATCCGTCTCCGGCAGGTGGAGTGCCTCGGCTGCGGCTACCGGCGATCGGTTCGTGCCGGCGAGCCCGGCTCCGCGCTGGACGAGTGCCCCCGGTGCACGTACGTCGGCTGGGCTGCGAGCGCAGAGCTGTCCGAGCAGACCCGCCGGCTGCTGCGCGAGCGGCCGCCGGGCCACCGCCGGCTGCGCGCCGTGTAGAAGCCGCTCCGGGGCTACACTCGGGGCGTGGCCAGTATCGAGGAAGGCACCGAGCTCTGGGGCGGCGAGACCAGGAAGGCGATCGCCAACTTCCCGGTTTCCGGCCAGCCGATCCCGGTGCCCGTCGCCCGCTGGCTGGGGCGCATCAAGGCGGCCGCCGCGCGGGCGAACGCCGAGCTCGGCCTGCTCGACCCGGACAAGGCCGGGCGGATCGCGGCAGCGGGTGAGCGGATCGCGGCCGGCGAGCTCGACGACCAGTTCCCGATCGACGTCTTCCAGACCGGCTCCGGGACGTCGTCGAACATGAACGCGAACGAGGTGATCGCCGCGCTCGCCGGCGAGGACGTGCACGCGAACGACGACGTGAACATGGGCCAGTCGTCGAACGACGTCTTTCCCTCGGCGGTCCACCTGGCCGCCCTGGACGAGCTCGTCCGCGACCTTCTGCCTGCGCTCGCGCGCCTCGGCGACTCGCTGGCGGCGAAGTCGGATGAGTTCGACGACGTCGTCAAGGCGGGGCGGACGCACTGGATGGACGCGGTGCCGGTCACCCTCGGGCAGGAGTTCGGCGGCTACGCCGCCCAGGTCCGGCAGGGGATTGCGCGGGTCGAGTCGACCCTCGAGCGCGTCGGCCGGATCCCGCTCGGCGGAACCGCGGTCGGCACCGGCCTGAACACGCATCCGGAGTTCGCCGCCCGCGTCCGCGAGCAGCTCTCCGCCGAGACCGGGCTTCGGATCCTGCCCCCGGCGGACCCCTTCGAGGCTCAGGCTGCCCGCGACGCCCTCGTCGAGGCCTCCGGCGCGCTCAAGACGGTTGCCGTCTCGCTGACGAAGATCGCCAACGATCTCCGCTTCATGGGCTCCGGTCCGCGTGCCGGTCTCGCCGAGATCTTCCTGCCCGAGCTCCAGAAGGGCAGCTCGATCATGCCCGGGAAGGTCAACCCGGTGATCCCCGAGGTCGTCACCCAGGTGGCGGCGCAGGTGATCGGCAACGACACCGCGATCGCGATCGGGGGCATGCAGGGCCATTTCGAGCTGAACGTGTTCGTCCCGGTGATCGCCCGCAACCTGCTCGACTCGATCAAGCTGCTGGCGGCCGCCTCGCGGCTGCTCGCGGAGAAGTGCGTCGACGGGATCGAGGCGAACCGCGCGACCTGCGAGCGGTACGCCGAGCTGACGCTGGCGGCGGCGGCGGCGCTCAACCCGTACATCGGGTACGACAAAGGGAGCGAGATCGTCAAGGAGGCGGCGGCGTCAGGCCGGCCGCTGCGCGAGGTCGCCCGGGAGGCAGGGATCTCGGAGGAGATCCTCGACCGGGTGCTCGACTATCGCCGGATGGCGAAGCCGAATTCGGCCCGTTCGCCCTGAACGGAGTCGTCAACGACGAGGACGTCTTCACCGACAAGGTCAACCTGCCGGACGGCAAGGCCAAGACCGGACCCGGGAAGATCGGCAAGGACAACTCTCGACAGCCAGGAAGACGCGGGATGGGCCGCTCTCGGGCGGCCCTTCCCCTTTCTGCGAGGATCGCGGCTGTGCTCCACCGCTGCGCGTGGGTACCCGAGGGGGATCCGCTCTACGTCGCCTACCACGACGAGGAGTGGGGCGTCCCGTCGCACGACGAGCGCCACCTGCTCGAGCTGCTCGTCCTCGAGGGCGCGCAGGCGGGCCTCTCCTGGTCGACGATCCTGCACAAGCGCGAGGGCTACCGGCGCGCGTTCGCCGGCTTCGACGTCGAGCGAGTGGCTCGGTTCGGGGCTCGCGACGTCGAGCGGCTGCTCGGCGATCCGGGGATCGTCCGCAACCGGCTGAAGGTCGAGTCGGCGATCGCCAACGCCCGGGCGACGATCGAGGCGGGTGGCCTGGACGAGCTGCTCTGGTCGTTCGTCGGCGGCGAGCCGCTCGTCGGCGGGCGGCGGACGCTCGCCGAGGTCCCGGCAGAGACGGCGGAGTCACGGGCGATGTCGAAGGAGCTGAAGCGGCGCGGATTCCGCTTCGTCGGCCCGACGATCTGCTACGCATTGATGCAGGCCTGCGGCCTCGTCAACGACCACACGACGCGCTGCTTCCGGTACGAGGAGGTTCAGGGCGTCTCGTCGCGCGGCGGCTCCGAGTCGCGCTCGTAGTCGGCGCTCGCACCTGCGAGCAGGTCCCGGGAGACGTACTCGTCGTCCTTGCGGCCCTCGTAATCCTCCTGGGCGGCGTCGCGCGCCGCCTGCGTGCCGCGCGTCGCCTCCGAAGCTTGCTCGAGCGCGTCCCGGTTCCACCACGCGTGCAATCGGTGCCAGAGCCCCGCCATCGCTCAGTACGCTACCGCGCCCCGACCCGACTGGGCGGCGTGGCGTTGCTCGTCTGCGCGGTAGGACGAGCGCACGAGCGGGCCTGCGAACACGGAGCCGAAGCCGAGAGCCTCGCCCTGCTCGCGGAACCAGCGGAACTCGTCCGGATGCACCCAGCGGTCGATCCGCGCGTGCCCGGGGGAGGGTTGGAGGTACTGGCCGATGGTGACGACGTCGACGCCGTGGTCGCGCAGGTCGCGCATCGTCTCCACCACCTCGTCGTTCCTCTCGCCGAGGCCGACGATGATCCCGCTCTTCGTCAGCACCGGGTAGTCGGCGAGCTCCTTCGCCCGCTGTAAGAGCCGGAGGGCGGTGTCGTACGAGGCCTTCGCGCCGCGCATCCGGGGATGCAGCCGCCGGACGGTCTCGATGTTGTGGTTGAAGACCTCCGGGCGCTCGGCGAGCACCGTCCGCAGCGCCTTCTCCTCCACGCCGAGGAAGTCGGGGGTGAGCACCTCGACCGATGCCTCCGGGACCTTCCTCTTCAGGGCCCGGATCGTGGCCGCGTAGTGGCCGGCGCCGCGGTCGGAGAGGTCGTCGCGGTCGACCGAGGTGACGACGACGTGCTTCAGCTGCATCTGCGCCGCGGCCTGCGCGAGCCGGAACGGCTCCAGCGGGTCGGGCGGCCCGTCCGGCCTGCCCGAATGGACGTAGCAGTAGCGGCAGGCTCGTGTGCAGGTGTCGCCGAGGATCTGGAACGTGGCGGTGCCGCGGCCCCAGCACTCGCCGATGTTCGGGCAGCGCGCCTCCTCGCAGATCGTGTGCAGGCTCGCTCCGTGGATCAGCCTGCGGACGTCGAAGTAGCGCGAGTCCTGGCTCGGCGCGCGCACCTTCATCCACTCCGGCCGGCGGGGCCTCTCGGCCACCGGAAGCGAGCGCTCCATGCGCTGAGTCTAGATGGTTGATCGGTAATCGCCGTCGTTTGCGAGCGGCTCACGCGGGGAGCGCGGCCGGCACCTGCTGCTCCCGGAGCTCGAGGCCGAACACCTCCCCGATCGCGGCGGCGGCGGCGGGGCGTACGTCGTCCACCGCGAGCGGCCGGCCGAGCTCGAGCGCCATCGTCGTGAACGCCGCGTCCTCGAGCCCGCAGGCGGTGATCCACTCGGTGAAGGGCGCCGGGTCGAGATCGACGTTCAGGGCGTAGCCGTGGGTGGTCACCCAGCGCGAGATGTGGACGCCGATCGAGGCGATCTTCCTGGGCGGCCGCTCCAGCCACACGCCGGTCAGGCCGTCGATGCGCGTCGCCTCGACGCCGAACGCGGCCAGCGTCCGGATCAACGACTCCTCGAGGTCGCGGCAGTACTTGCGCACGTCACGGCCGTGGCGGTTGAGGTCGAGGATCGGGTAGCAGACGAGCTGACCCGGGCCGTGAAAGGTGGACTTGCCGCCGCGGTCGGTCTCGACCAGGTCGATCTCGGCGTCCGCGGGCACGTGCAGCTCGCCCGCGGTCGCCCGCCGGCCGAGCGTGACCACGGGCGGGTGCTCGAGCAGGAGCACGGTGTCCGGGCCGCCCGCCGCCACCGCGGCCGCGAGCGCGCGCTGCAGCTCCCAGGCGTCCAGATACGGCGTCTGGCCGAGGTTGACGAGGTGGCCGGTGCGCACGGTCTGACTCTAGCGTCGGCCGTCGAGCAGGACCGTCCAGCGCTCGACGCGGATCGTCTCCAGCATCCCGTTCTGCTCCCAGTTGTCCTCCGCGAGCCGCTCGTGGATCGCCTCCTCCGAGGGCGAATCGACGATGTGGAGCACCTCGCGGTCCCCCTCGAGGGGTCCCCCGAGGAGGATGAAGCCGTCCTCGACCAGCGAGTCCATGAATCGCGCATGCTCGTCCCAGCCGTCCTGCTCGCGCAGGTCCCGCGACCAGTCCCACGGACCGCCCCGCCGGCGGCGGACGACCCAGTAGGTCAGTACCGGTCCTCGCCCCAGGTCTGGAGACGCTCGCGCAGGTCGCGGAGGAAGCGCCCGGCGAGCGCGCCGTCGACCAGGCGGTGGTCGTAGGTGAGCGTGAGGTTCATGATCGGCCGGATCGCGAGCACGTCGTCTCCGAGCTCGTCCTGGACGACCCACGGCCGTTTGACGACGGCGTACGTGCCGAGGATCGCGGCCTGGGGCTGGCTGATGATCGGCGTCCCGTGGAAGGTGCCGTATCCGCCGGGATTGGTGATGGTGAAAGTGCCACCCTGCACCTCGTCCGGCAGCAGCTGCTTGGTGCGGGCGCGCTCGGCGATGTCGGTCACGGCCCGGGCCATCCCGAGCAGGTTCAGGCCCTCGGCGTTCTTGACCACCGGCACGATCAGGCCCTTGCCGTCGGCCAGCTCGACCGCGAAGCCGAGGTTCACGTAGTTGCGCGTGACGATCTGGTCTCCCCGGAGCTCGCCGTTCACCCAGGGGTACTGGAGGAGCGTGTCTGCCGCCGCCCGCGCGACGAAGATCAGATAGGTGGGGTTGACCCCGTAGCTCTGCTGGTACTCGGTCTTCAGACGCTCGCGAATCGAGACCACCTTGGACATGTCGACCTCGATCGCGCTCGTGACGTGCGCGGCGGTGTCGAGGGAGCGCCGCATGTGCTCCGCGATGCCCTTCCGCATCGGGCTCATCGGCTCGAGCTCCTCGCCCGCAGCCTGCGGCTGCGGGCCGGCGGGTGCTGCGGGAGCTGCCGGCGGTTGGGGGGGTGCCGGTGCCTGAGCCGGCGCAGCGGGCTCCATCGGGGCGCCCGCCTCGATGAAGCCCAGGATGTCCTTCTTGGTGACGCGCCCGCCGCGGCCGGTTCCCTCGACCGAGGCGACGTCGACGCCGTGCTCGGCGGCGATCCGCGCGACGACCGGCGAGACGAACGTCTTCCCGTTGCCGGTCACGTCTGCCGGAACGGGAGCGGGTACAGGGGCGGGAGGAGGAGGCGCAGCGGGCGGGGTCGGGGGTTCCGGCTCGGTGGCTGCTCCGGCCGCCTCGCCCGCCTCAGCCGGGGCAGGCTCCGGCACGGGCTCCGGCTCCCCCGCGGGCGCCGCGCCGTCGGGGGCGATCACGGCGAGCTTCGTCCCGACCTCGACGGTCTCGCCTTCCTGGACGAGAATCTGCCGGACGACGCCGGTACCCGGGCTCGGCACCTCGGTGTCGACCTTGTCGGTGGAGATCTCGAGCAGCGCCTCGTCGGCCTCGACCGCCTCGCCCTCGTCCTTCAGCCACTTGACGATCGTCCCCTCCGAGACGGAGACGCCCATCTGAGGCATCACGACGTCGATCGCGGTCTCCGTCGCCATCAGTAGGCTGCGAGCTCCCTGAGGCCGGCGGCGACGGTCTCGATCTGCGGGATGTACGCGCTCTCGAGCGGCGGCGAGAAGGGAACGGGCGCGTCCGGCGCGGCGATCCGTCTCACCGGGGCGTCCAGCGACTCGAACGCCTCCTCCGCGATCGTCGCCGCGATCTCGGCGCCGAAGCCGCCGGTGCGCGTGTCCTCGTGCAGGACGAGCACCTTCGAGGTCTTCGCGACGCTCTCCAGCACCGCCTGCCGGTCCCACGGCAGCACCGTCCGCAGATCGATCACCTCGACGGAGACGTCCTCCTTCGCCAGCTCCTCCGCGGCCTCGTCGGCGGTGTAGACCATCGCCCCCCACGTGACGACGGTGACGTCCTCGCCCTCGCGGTGGATGCGCGCCTCCCCGATCGGCGTGGTGTACCGCTCCTCGGGCACCTCGGCCTTGATTCGCCGGTAGAGATGCTTGTGCTCGAAGTACAGCACCGGGTTGGGATCCTCGATCGCGCTGGCCAGCAGCCCTTTCGCGTCCTCGGGGGTGGCCGGGCAGACGCACTTCAGTCCCGGGATGTGCGCGAACGAGCTCTCCGGGTTCTGCGAGTGGAAGGGACCGCCCGAGAAGCCCCCGCCGGAGGGGAGGCGCACGACCATCGGAACCGGCGTTCCGGCGCGGTAGAACTGCTTGGCGGCGACCGTGACCAGCTGGTCCCAGCCACAGGAGATGAAGTCGGCGAACTGCATCTCGGCGACCGGGCGCATGCCCATCAGCGCCGCGCCGGTGCAGCCGCCGATGATCGCGGTCTCCGACAGCGGGGCGTCGATCACGCGCCAGGGGCCGAACTCCTCCTGGAAGCCGAGCGTGACCTTGAACGCGCCGCCGTACACGCCGACGTCCTCGCCGATCACGAAGACCCGCCGGTCACGCCGCATCTCCTGGCGGAGCCCGTCGGAGATCGCCTGCAGGTATGTCCGCTCGGCGAGCGTCACTTGTGGTGCGGGGTGTCGAGGTCCTCGGGGGCGGCGTACACGCCCTGGGTGACGGTGGACGGGTCCGGCAGCGGGGACTCTTCCGCGCGCTTGATCGCGTCGCCGAGCAGCTTCTTGATCTCGGCGGCGATCTCGTCCTCCTCGGTGTGGGAGAGCTCGGCGTGCTCCTGCAACCACGTCCGGAAGCGCTCGATCGGATCACTCTTCGCCCACTCCTCGAACAGGTCCTTGGGGACGTAGAACGCGTCGTCGTGCACGGCGTGCCCCTCCATGCGGAGAGTCAGGCACTCGATCAGCGTCGGCCCGCCGCCCTCGCGCGCCTTCTCGATCGCCCGCTTCGCCTCGCGGTACACGGCGAGCACGTCCGTGCCGTCGACGACGACGCCCTCGAACCCGTAGGCCTGCGCACGATCGGCGACGTGCTCGGTCGCATACTCGAGGTGAGTAGGGGTCGAGTACGCCCACTGGTTGTTGTCGCAGACGAACACCACCGGCAGGCGGCGCACACCCGCGAGGTTCATCCCCTCGTGGGTGTCGCCCCGGGCGGAGGAGCCCTCGCCGAACCAGGCGACCGCGACGCGCCGCTCCTCCCGGATCCGGAAGGCGAGCCCGGCGCCGACCGCGACCGGAAGCATTGCGGGCAGGTGGCTGACCATCGCGATCAGCCCGAGGCGGGCGTCGGCCATGTGCACGTTGCCGTCCCTGCCGTGCGTGGGCCCGTCCACGCGGCCCATGTACTGGGCGAAGATGCGCCAGGGCTCGACGCCGCGGGTGATGTGCACGCCCAGGTCGCGGTGGAGCGGGGTGCCGACGTCGTCGGGGCCCATCGCGGTCGCGATCCCCACGGCCGCGCCCTCGTTCCCCCGGCCCGTGTAGAAGGAACCCGGGATCTTGCCCTGCTTGTAGAGGATGTGGCCGCGCTCCTCGATGCCCCGGGTGACCAGCATGTTGCGGTAGACGGTGAGGAGGTCGTCGCGATCGAGGCCCGCCTCCCGGACCTCGCTCAGCGACCCGACCGGCTCGGCTTCGCGGGCGATCGCCATCGGGCTGAAACTCTATCGGGCGGCGCAACGACAGGGACGGACCCCGGGGTCTGTCCCTGCAGTAGCCTTGGGCCCGTGGGCAAGGCCTCGGACTGGCTGCGGGAGGAGCGGCGGAAGGTGCTCGGCGACTGGGTCGCCGTCTGCCTCGGCTGCGGCTTCGCCCAGCGCTACTTCGAGGAGTGGGAGAACGAGCTACCGGCGGCCTGCCCGCAGTGCGGCGGCGATCTGCGCTCCCGCTGCCCGGCCTGCGAAGCGCGCTTCTCGTCCGCGTTCGCGGTCGAGTGCGAGGCCTGCGGCGGGTCGTTGCGCCCGGGCGAGCTGTTCGGCGTGCCGATCCGGCGCGGCGGCTAGCCCCGAATCTCGCTGAACCGGATCAGGGTGACGAGGTCGGTCTCGGCGACCTCGCGGTTGTACAGCGACCCGAGGAACTGGGCCATGTCCTCGACCCTCCGGATCTCGGGGTTGTCGTGCTCGATCTCGTTCGGGGAGAGCTCGCCGAGCGCCTTCACCTCGACCTTGTCGATCACCGCGTCGAAGACCTTCGTGCGCGGCCCGAAGCGGGAGCCGGCCAGGACCGCGACGATCATCCCCTTCTTGTACTTCCCCGACTTGTCTCCGAGCCGGATCGTCGCCGACTTCCGCCCGCTGCGGAGCTGACCCTCGACGATCGGCGAGTAGAAGTTCAGGGCGTACATCGGGTTCATTGCCTGCCGTGCGGCGCGGCCATCATAGAGCCTCGTCCGCCAGCGCCGCGAGCGCTCTTTCCGCCATCTCGCGCTCGCCACTGTACGCGAGCAGCCTCGGCGCCTCCTCCAGCGGCACCCAGCGCGCCTCGGCGACCTCGTGCGCGTGCTCGGCCGGAATGTCGCCGAGCCGGCCGCCTGAGTACCGCACCAGGTAGAAGCTGACGATCTTGAAGACGCGCTCCCCGGCCCACGTGTAGACGTACCGGACGTCGCCCAGCTTGCGGACGAGTCTCCCGCGCGCTGCCCGTCTCCTCCTCGACCTCTCGGAGCGCCGCGGGCGCGGGCTCCTCTCCCGGGCCGACCAGCCCCTTGGGGAGTGCCCACACACCTTCCCGCTTTCCGCCCGGCCGGATCACCGCCACCACCCAGCGGCCGCGCAACCGCCGCACGAGCACCCCGCCGGCAGAGAACTCGCGCCTCACGGCGCCACCCTAGCTTGTGACCGGCTCGGGCCCCCAGGGCCGGTTCCTTGCACAAACCGCCTCGGACTCGGTATGATCGCCTGGCACTCTCCACGTGAGAGTGCTACCAAGAGTCACAAACTCAACTACGGAGGTCGTGGAATGGATCTACAGCCGCTTGGCGATCGGCTCATCGTCGAGGTCCTCGAAGAGGAGGAGCAGACGTTCAGCGGGATCGTCCTGCCGGACACGGCCAAGGAGAAGCCGCAGCGCGGTCGCGTGCTCGCGGTCGGCCCGGGCTCTCGGGCCGAGTCGACCGGGGAGCTGATCCCGCTCGACGTCGCCGAGGGCGACGAGGTGGTCTTCTCGAAGTACGGCGGCACCGAGATCAAGGTCGGCGCCGACGAGCTTCTCATCCTCCGCGAGTCCGATGTGCTCGCGAAGGTCGTGTCCAAGAGTGCCAAGGGCAAGGGCAAGCGCGAGCTTGCCGGCGCCAAGGCCTAGTCAGTCAACGGAGGAATGCAGAGATGGCTCACAAGGAGCTGAAGTTCAACGAGGATGCGCGCCGCGCGCTCGAGCGGGGCGTGAACATCCTCGCCGACGCGGTCAAGGTCACCCTTGGCCCGAAGGGGCGCTACGTCGTGCTCGACAAGAAGTTCGGCGCTCCGACGATCACGAACGACGGCGTCACGATCGCGCGTGAGATCGAGGTCGAGGACGCGTTCGAGAACCAGGGTGCCCAGCTGGTGCGTGAGGTCGCAACGGCGACCAACGACGTCGCCGGCGACGGCACCACGACGGCGACCGTGCTCGCCCAGGCGATCGTCCGCGAGGGCCTGAAGAACGTCGCCGCGGGCGCGAACCCGATGGCGCTCAAGCGCGGCATCGAGCAGGCCGTCGACGCGGTGGTCGAGAACCTGAAGACGCAGTCCAAGGAGATCTCGGGCAAGGAGGACATCGCCCGGGTCGCCAGCATCTCGTCGCGCGAGCGGGAGATCGGCGACGTGATCGCCGACGCGATCGAGAAGGTCGGGAAGGACGGTGTCGTGAACGTCGAGGAGGGCCAGACCTTCGGCCTCGAGCTCGAGTTCACCGAGGGCATGCAGTTCGACAAGGGCTACCTGTCGCCCTACATGATCACCGACGCCGAGCGCATGGAGGCGGTGCTCGACGACCCGTACATCCTGGTCGCGAACCAGAAGATCGGGGCCGTCAAGGACCTGCTGCCCGTGCTCGAGCAGGTGATCCAGGCCGGCCGCCCGCTGCTGATCGTGGCGGAGGACGTCGAGGGCGAGTCGCTCGCGACGGTCGTCGTCAACAAGCTGCGCGGGACGTTCACCGCCGTCGCCGTCAAGGCGCCGGGCTTCGGCGATCGCCGCAAGCGGATGCTCGAGGACATCGCGATCCTCACCGGCGCCGAGGTGATCACCGAGGAGATGGGCCTCAAGCTCGAGAACACGAAGATCTCGCAGCTCGGCAAGGCCCGGAAGGTCGTGATCGACAAGGACTCGACGACGATCATCGACGGTGCCGGCGACTCCGACGCGATCAAGGCCCGCATCAAGCAGCTGAAGGCCGAGATCGAGAACACCGACTCCGACTTCGACCGCGAGAAGCTGCAGGAGCGGCTGGCGAAGCTGGCCGGCGGCGTCGCGGTGGTCAAGGTCGGTGCGGCCACCGAGACCGAGATGAAGGAGAAGAAGCACCGCGTCGAGGACGCGCTGCAGGCCACGCGGGCGGCCCTCGAGGAGGGGATCGTTCCGGGCGGCGGCGTCGCGCTCCTGAACGCGGCGGATGCTGTTCGTGCTCCGCTCGGCAAGTTCGACGGCGACGAGAAGACGGGGGCGGCGATCATCCTCCGCGCGCTCGAGGAGCCGCTCCGCCAGCTCTCCTTCAACGCCGGCCTCGAGGGCTCGGTCGTCGTGCAGCAGGTGCGCACGGCTGCGGCCGGCCACGGCCTGAACGTCGAGTCGGGCGAGGTCGAGGATCTCGTCAAGTCCGGGATCATCGACCCGACGATGGTCACCCGCTCGGCGCTGCAGAACGCCGCGTCGATCGCGAAGAACATCCTCACCACCGAGGCGATCGTCGCCGAGGCTCCCGAGAAGGACAGGATGCCGGCCGGCATGCCGGGTGGGATGGAAGGGATGATGTAAGCGAACGTCTTCGGCGTTCGCGCCGGACGCAGAAAGGGCCGCTCACGCGGCCCTTTCTGCTGGGAGGGGTGGGAAGAGGTGGAACGCCTTCAGGTATCGGCCGGGAGGCCCGCCGGCTTTAGCTCCTAGCTCCTAGAACGAGTAGCGCTCTTCCTTGCGGAAGTCCGCGTCGTTGCTGTAGCCGTACCGCTCCCAGAACCCCGGCTGGTCGTGGTCGAGCAGCTCGAGCCCGCGCAGCCACTTCGCGCTCTTCCAGAAGTACCGGGAGGGGACGACCAGGCGGACGGGCCAGCCGTGGTCCGGGGTCAGCGGCTCGCCGTCGGCCTCGTAGGCGACCAGCGCCTGCTCGTCCTCGACCGCCGTCAGCGGGACGTTCGCGGTGAAGCCCTGCTCCGCGTGGGCGACCACGAACCGGGCGCTCGGCTTCGGCGAGACGAGCTCGGCGAGCTCGTTCCAGTGCACGCCCTTGAACGTCGTGTCGAAGCGGCTCCACCGGGTGACGCAGTGGATGTCGACCGTCACCTCCCGGCTCGGCAGCCCGGTCAGCTGCTCCCAGGTCAGCGCGAGCGGCCGTTCGACCTCTCCCGAGATCGTCAGGTCCCAGGTCGCCAGGTCGACCTTCGGCACCAGGCCGGCGTGGAGCACGGGCCACTTCTCCGTCAGGTACTGGCCGGGCGGAAGGCGGGCCGGGTCGTAACCGGCCTCGACCACCTTGGCCTCGGCCTTCGATCTGAACAGGGGCATGCTGCCTAGACTAACCGGCGTGCTCGGCGTTTCGGTCCAGGGGGTCGCACGGCGGCCGCGCGCGTTCGTCCGGGTCTCCGGGCCCGCCGCCGAGGACTACCTCCAGCGCATGCTCTCGAACGACGTCGCCGGGGGCGAGGTGGTCGACGCGCTGCTGCTTGACGCCGAAGAGCCGGCTGATCGCGCCGCTCAGGGTCTGGCGCCGGGGCCCCGAGGACTTCCTGCTCCTGACCGAGCCGGAGCTCGGCGAGGTGGTACGCGCGCAGCTCGTGCGCTCGCGGTTCGCGGCGAAGTGCGAGATCGAGCTCGAGGTGCACACCTCGGCACTGGTCTTCGGGGAGGTCGAGGGGCTACCGGGCGAGCTGCCGGGGACCGTCGAGGTGCTGGATGCGAACCTCGTTCCCACCGTCGAGGCGGACGAGCTCGAGCGGGCCCGCATCGAGGCCGGAGTTCCGGCCTGGGGCAAGGAGCTCGACGACGCGATCCTGCCCGCGGAGGCCGGGCTCGACGAGACGCACGTCTCGTTCACCAAGGGGTGCTATCCGGGGCAGGAGCCGATCGCGCGGCTGCGGCACCGCGGTCACGTCAACCGCCGCCTGCGGGTGCTGGAGGTCGCGTCCGCGCGGCCCGGAGACGAGATCGCCCACGACGGAAAGCCGGTCGGCCGGGTGACGAGCGCGGTGCCCGGGCTTGCCCTCGGCTACGTGCGCACCGAGGTGCCGGACGGCGCGGAGCTCAGCGTCGGGGGCGCGGACGCGCGGCTACACTGACGTCTTCTTCGCGCCCGTAGCTCAGGGGATAGAGCGCTGCCCTGCGGAGGCAGAGGCCGCAAGTTCGAATCTTGCCGGGCGCATGGTCTTCTCCTGGGTCAAGCGCACCGCCTTCCACCCTGGCGGCCGGCACGGACGGGGGCTCGTCGAGGACGGCGCCTACGCCGCGAAGGAGCGGGCGCTGATCCTCGCGTGGATCCGCGCCCGCTCCGCAGCCCCGTAACCGAAGCGCCACCGCACCCGTTCAGACAGCGGGATGTCGAAGATCCCCGACTCGCTCGTCGTTGCCCGGCATTGCGACCTCGAAGGTCGAAAGGGCGACGTCTGGGTGCGACGAGCGCTGCTCGCTCTCGTCGCTGCCGTGCCGCTGCTCGCGCTGTTCAACGTGTTCGGCCAGCGGCCGCACGTCGAGACCGTGCAGTCCGCCGCCGCCGGGCTCGAGCTCTACGCGCCGGCGCACGTCCGCGGCGGCCTGCTCTGGGAGGCCCGGCTGACGGTCGCCGCCCATCGTGAGCTCAAGGACGCCGTCCTCGAGCTCGACCGCGGGTGGCGGGAGGGAATGACGATCAACACGATCGAGCCGTCGCCGATCGGCGAGGGCTCGCACGGCGACCGGCTCGTGCTCGATCTCGGGCACGTGCCTGCGGGCGATCGGTCCGTCCTCTACCTGCAGTTCCAGGTCAATCCGACCAACGTCGGTCGGCGAGGACAGGACGTTCGCCTGTACGACGGCGCGCGCCTGCTCGCGACCCTGCACCGGCGCGTGACCGTCTTTCCGTAGCCGATGGATCTCGCGATCAGAGCCTTCTTCCTGTTCTCCTTCGTGTTCCTGCTCACGCGGATCATGGGCCGTCGCGAGCTGTCCTCGCTGGAGCCGTTCGACCTGATCCTCCTGATCGTGATCGGCGACGCGATCCAGCAGGGCCTGACCCAGGACGACTACTCGGTCACCGGCGCGCTGATCGTCGTCGGCACGTTCGCCGTCCTCCAGGTGACCGTCTCGTTCCTCAGCTATCGCTTTCGTCCGCTGCGGTCGATGCTCGACGGCGAGCCGATCGTCGTCGTGCGGGACGGCAAGCCGATCGAGCGGAATCTGAGGCGGGAGCGGCTGACGATCGAGGAGGTGTTGGTCGAGGCACGCCTGCAACAGGTCGCCTCGATCGAGGAGATCGCCTGGGCGGTGCTGGAGACGAGCGGCAAGGTCAGCGTCATCCCCAAGCCGTAGGGCCCTAGACTCACGGCTTGGCGCTGCACCTCACGGAGGCCGAGGTCGCTCGGTCGCTCACGCCTGCGGACGCGATCGCCGCGGTCGAGGACTCGTTTCGCCGGCTCGCCGAGGGGACGGTCGAGAACGTGCCGCGCAACCGCGTTCGACTGGACGGCGGGGCGCTCGCGGTCATGTACGCGGTCGACCGCGACCGCGGGCTTGCCTGCGTGAAGACGTACGCGGCGACCGGCGACGGCGCGTCGTTCGTGGTCGTGCTCTTCGAGGGCCACGAGACGCGGGCGGTGATCGAGGCCGACCGGCTCGGCCAGCTGCGCACCGGCGCGGCGAGCGCGGTGGCGGCGAAGTACCTCGCCCGGCCGGACGCACGCACGCTCGGCGTGATCGGGTGCGGCCTCCAGGCACGGACTCAGGTCGCCTGCATCCGGGAGGCGCTGCCCGGAATCGAGCAGGTCGTCGCGTATTGCCGGAACGAGGAGCGGCGTGCCGAGTTCTGCGCCGAGGTCGGCGCCGAGGCGGGTGAGAGCCACCGGGATCCGGCCGCAGCCGACGTCGTGGTCACGATCACGACCTCGCCCGACCCGGTGCTGCGCGGGGAGTGGCTCCGTCCGGGCGCGCTCGTCTGCGCGGCCGGCGCGAACCGGCCTCGGGCCCGCGAGCTCGACAACGCGGTGCTCGAGCGGGCCGCGTTCGTCTGCTGCGACTCGCTCGCCGACGCGAAGATCGAGTCGGGCGACCTGATCGAGCCGGTCGAGCAGGGGGTGCTCGACTGGCTGGAGGTGCACGAGCTGCAGCAGGTGGTTGCCGGCGAGCTGCCCGGACGGCAGGCCGAAGACGACATCGTCGTCTTCAAGTCGAACGGGCTCGCTGCCTGGGATCTCGCCGTTGCGGCGCGGGTCGTCGAGCTAGCCGGATAGCCCGGCTCTGGCCGCCTCGGCCATGTCGTCGCCGATCGCCTTCATGACGTCGGGCCGGTCGAGCAGCCGTGCGATCTGAGCGGCGGAGCAGCGGTTCCGGACGTACGGGTCCTCGAGAATGTCGGTCAGCGCACGGCCGCGGTCGTGCTCCCGGATCACGTAGGCAGCGATGCGCTCCTCCTGGGTGGAACGAGCACCGAGGAAGGAGAAGAGCCCGCGGAAGAACCTCCCGATTGCCCCCACGGATGCGATTGTATCCTTGCTCTTCAGGTGCGCCCCAGAAAGCAGGCAGGCCGCTTCGCCGAACGCGTCCTCGAGGGTGTCGACGACGCAGGGGCGTCCGAGCGCATCGTGGTCTGGATCGAGAGGCTGGAGGGCGGGGTCTGGGCGGTCGGGCGTGCGGTCAACCCGCAGCACCGGTCGACCGACGACCCACGGCCCGGGGACTACGTCTTCGAGGGCTACGAGCTGCAGGATGCGCTCGCCGCCGCGAACGAGACCCTCGAGGACGACCTCAGCGTCTCGGAGCTCGACGGTCGCCACGAGGCGATGCGGCCGTTCCGGCGGGCCGAGATCCTCGGCCCGCTCGAGCGCTGGTTCTTCGGGCGGCGGTGAGGGAGAGCGGCTAGCCTGCCGCGTCCATGCTGATTCGCCTCGGCCACAGCCCCGACGCCGACGACGCGTTCATGTTCTGGGCGCTCGCCGAGCGTCGCGTCGACGCTCGCGGCTTCGAGTTCGAGCACGTCCTCCGCGACATCCAGACCCTGAACGAGTGGGCGCTGGAAGGGCGGCTCGAGGTGACGGCGATCTCGCTGCACGCCTACCCCTTCGTCCAGGACCGGTACGTGCTGCTGCCGCACGGCGCGAGCATGGGCTCCGGTTACGGCCCGGTCCTCGTCTCGCGCGAACCGATGACGAAAGAGGAGCTGCGCGGAGCCGAGATCGCGGTGCCGGGGAAGATGACCACGGCGTTCCTCGTCCTGCGCATGTACCTCGGCGACTTCCGGTATCGGGTGGTGCCGTTCGACGAGATCCTCGACCGGGTCAAGTCCGAGGAGGCCGAGGCGGGGCTGGTCATCCACGAGGGCCAGCTGACCTACGAGGCCGAGGGGCTGCAGAAGGTGGTCGATCTGGGCGAATGGTGGCTGCTCGAGACCGGGCTCCCGCTCCCGCTCGGCGCGAACGTCGCCCGGCGCGACCTGGGCGAGGCCGTGCTGCGCGACCTCTCCGCGGTCCTGGCCGAGTCGATCGCGACCGGGCTCGAGAACCGCGGCGAAGCGATGCGCTACGCGCTCAGGTTCGGGCGCGGTCTCGACCCTGCGCTCGGCGACCGGTTCGTCGGCATGTACGTGAACGACCTCACGCAGGACTACGGCGAGGAGGGCCGTCAGGCCGTCCGGGAGCTGCTTCGCCGCGGCGAGGCAGATCGGAGCGTTCGAGTCGCCGGTCCACGTCGACTTCGTCACGTAGGGCGCAGCGGGGCTACCGGCGCCGAAATCTAGACTGGAGCAATGGCCCGGGCGGTGATCCTCTCCGCCGTCCGCACCCCGGTCGGCCGCTACGGCGGCGGGCTCGCGGAGGTGCGGCCGGACGACCTCGCCGCGACGGCGATCGCCGCCGCGGTCGAGCGCGCGGGCGTGCCCGCGGAGGAGATCGAGGACGTCTGGTTCGGCTGCGCCAACCAGGCGGGCGAGGACAACCGCAACGTGGCGAGGATGGCCGCGCTGCTCGCCGGGCTTCCCGAGTCGGTCGCCGGCGTGACCGTGAACCGGCTCTGCGCCTCGGGCCTCTCGGCGGTCGTCGGCGCCTGCCATGCGGTTGCCGCCGGTGACGGCGACCTGTTCGTCGCGGGGGGCGTCGAGTCGATGAGCCGCGCGCCGCTCGTGATGGCGAAGCCCGAGCGCGCGTTCCCGCGCGGTAACCAGACCGTCTGGGACACGACCCTGGGCTGGCGCTTCCCGAATCCTCGCCTGGAGGCGATGTTCCCGCTCGAGTCGATGGGGGAGACCGGCGAGAACGTCGCCGAGCGCTGGGGCGTCTCGCGCGCCGAGCAGGACGAGTTCGCGCTCGAGTCGCAGAGGCGCTGGGCGGCGGCCGAGGCGGAGGGCCGGTTCGCCGGCGAGCTCGTCCCGGTGGGCGGGCTCGAGCGCGACGAGCACCCGCGGCCGGACACGGACGCGGACAAGCTCGCCGCGCTGACGCCGGCCTTTCGGGAGCGCGGGACGGTCACCGCCGGCAACTCGAGCGGGATCAACGACGGCGCCGCCGCGCTCGTGGTCGCGAGCGAGGAGAGGGCGCGGGCGCTCGGCGCCGAGCCGCTTGCGGCCTTCGCCGGCTCGGCGGTGGCGGGCGTCGATCCCAGGGTGATGGGGATCGGGCCGATCCCGGCGGTGCAGAGGCTCCTCGAGCGCAGCGGGATCGCGGTCGCCGACCTCGACCTGGTCGAGCTGAACGAGGCCTTCGCCTCGCAGAGCCTGGTCGTGATCCGCGAGCTGGGGCTCGATCGGGCGAAGGTGAACGTGAACGGCGGCGCGATCGCGCTCGGCCACCCGCTGGGGATGAGCGGCGCGCGGCTTGTCGTCTCCCTCCTCCACGAGCTCCGCCGGCGCGACGGGCGGTACGGGCTCGCAACCCTGTGCGTCGGCGTCGGCCAGGGGCAGGCGGCCCTCTTCGAACGCCGTCCGGCGCCGGTATCGTCCACAGCGTGAGCGCCACCGCCCAGCGCGAGGCCGGCCTCTTCATCGGCGGCGACCAGGTCGAGGGCTCCGAGACGCGCGACCTGCTCGAGCCCGCGACCGGGGAGCCGCTGGCGCGCGTCCAGCTGGCCGGCGAGCCGGAGGTCGACCGGGCAGTCCGGGCCGCCCGGGAGGCTCTCGACGGTGACTGGGGCAAGACGCGGCCGACCGAGCGGGCCCGGCTCCTGCACGCGCTCGCCGACGCGATCGTCGCCGACCGGAAGGACCTCGCCGAGCTCGAGTCGCGCAACGTCGGCAAGGCGATCTCGTCGGCCAAGGCCGAGCTCCTCGGCGGCGCCGAGAACTTCCGGTTCTACGCGTCGGGGATCGCGACGATCGCCGGGCGCTCCAACCCGGTCGGGGGATCGCTGCTCTTCTACTCGCTGAAGGAGCCGGTCGGGGTCTGCGCCCAGATCGTCCCGTGGAACTACCCGCTGCTGATGGCGACCTGGAAGCTTGCGCCCGCGCTCGCCGCCGGCTGCTCCGTCGTGCTCAAGCCCGACCCGCAGACGCCGCTCTCCGTGCTGCGCATCGCCGAGCTCGCGGGCCAGGTCGGATTCCCGGCCGGCGCGATCAACATCGTCCCGGCCGACGGCCCGACCACCGGCGCCTATCTCGTGCGGCACCCGGGCGTGGACAAGGTCGCGTTCACGGGCTCGACGAGGACGGGCGGTGAGATCATGCGCCTCGTCTCCGACCCGATCAAGCGGGTCACCCTCGAGCTCGGCGGCAAGAGCCCGAATCTCGTCTTCGCCGACGCCGACCTCGCGAGCGCGATCCCGAGCGCCGTCTGGTCGATCTACTACTCGGCCGGCCAGAGCTGCGAGGCCCGGTCGCGCGTGCTGGTCGAGAAGTCGATCTACGACGAGTTCGTCTCCGAGTTCGCGGCGAAGGCCGGCTCGCTGAAAGTCGGCGACCCGCTCGACCCGGAGACGCAGATGGGCTCGCTGATCTCGGAGGCGCACCGCGAGCGCGTCCACGGCTTCGTCGAGCAGGGCCGCGGCGAGGGCGCGGAGGTCGTGCTCGGCGGGGAGCCCGCCGACGGCAAGGGTGCCTTCTACCCGCCGACCGTGCTCGCGAACGTGGAGAACGCGATGACGGTCGCGCAGGAGGAGATCTTCGGCCCCGTCGTGACCGTGATCCCGTTCGAGGACGAGGGCGACGCCGTCCGGATCGCGAACGACGTCCGCTACGGCCTGTTCGCGACCGTGTGGACCGGGGACCCGGCGCGCGGGCACCGGATCGCCGCGCGCATCGAGGCCGGCACGGTCGGGATCAACATGCCCTACACCGCGTTCCCCGGCATCCCGTTCGGCGGCTACAAGCAATCCGGGTTCGGCCGCGAGCTCGCCCTCGAGACGCTCGACCTCTACCTGGAGACGAAGAGCGTCGTCGTCAACACCGGGTCGAAGCCGGTCAATCCCTTCGGCCTCTAGGGAAGCTCGGGTGCCGGGCCGTGGCCCGGCTGCGGGAAGCGGGCGTAGGCCTCGCGCGGGTCGTCCGTCTCCTCCTCGGCGCTCGCGCCGTAGCGGCGGGCGAGCTCCGAGACCGGGTAGAGGATGCTCTTGCCCGGGCCTCGCGCGCCCGCGGCGAGGACGAGTGCAGGGCCCGTGCCGGCGCCGACGATCACGTGCTCGGTGCCGGCAGGGCAGTGGAAGAAGTCCCACTGCCGGAGGGTGCGCTCCTCGCCGTCCACGAGCAGCAGACATTCGCCGGCGAGGACGAGGAAGTCCTCCTGCGCCGTCTCCGAGTGGTAGAGGCAGGCGGGCTGGCCGGGCTCGAGGACGCCGATGTTGATCCCGAACTCGGGAAACCGAACGTCCCCCTCGAAGGTGCACGCGGAGCCGAAGTCGTCACTGTGGAACCAGCGGGCCTCCTTGGCGTTGAGGATGTACCAGCCGTCACCTTCCGGCACGAGGCCCATGTCCGTCGTCGTCAGCTTCGCCTCCACGGGCCGAGGATAGTAGCGTTCTGCGATGAGCGCCGACCGGGTTCTCGATCGCCTGGAGCAGCTGTACGCGATCGGCGACGGGCCGGGTGCAAGCCGTGTCTCGGGCTCCCGCGAGGAGGACGAGGCGCACGAGCTCGCGCGCGGCTGGCTCGAGGAGGCCGGGCTGGGGGTGGAGGTGGACGCGGCCGGGAACATGTTCGGACGCACCCCGGGGACAGACCGCTCCGCGTCCGTCCCCGAGGTGTGGACCGGGTCGCACCTGGACACGGTTCCGCACGGCGGCAAGTTCGACGGCGCCCTCGGGGTCGTTGCCGCGATCGACACCCTTTGCCAACCTTCTACGCCGCGCACGCGGTCACCTCGGTGTTGGAGCGGTTGCGTTGATGGGTCGCTTCGTCGTAGAGGACGCGCTTGTGGAGCAGGTGCCAGAGCAGCTCAAGCCAGCGGTTGGCGAGTGCGCGCAGGGCCTTGTAATGGGTCTTGCCGGCGGCGCGTTGGCGGTCGTAGAAGTCGCGCGCCCAGTCGCTGCGGGTGAGGCTGCAGAAGGCCCATTGCATCGCGGCCTGGCGCAGGTGGCGGTTGCAGGCGAGCCGGCAGGCGACCGTCAGCTGCTTGCCGGAGCGTCTGGTCACCGGCGCGGTGCCGCCGTAGCATTGGAGCTCGTTGGCGACGGCGAAGTCGAGTGCGCCGTCTCCGACTTCAGCGAGTACCCTGGCGGCGAGGCGAACGTCGAGTCCGGGAAGGCTCAGGTAGATCTCGCCGTCAGGGTGCGCTGCTCGCAGCAGCTCGCCGAGCCGCTTCTCCCAGGCGCGGCGCTGGCGGTGGATCAGCAGGAGCTGCTCGGCCGCGAGCTGGATCGCGCCGGTCTTCGCGGCCGCCAGGTGCGCCGGGGCCAGGAGCGCGGGCGCGCTCAGCGCCGCCCGCACCCGCTTGGCGGTGCGCTCGGGCCAGCCGTGGCGCTGGGCGCGGAAGAACGCCTCCAGCGTCGCTTCCTCGACCGCGGCCGCCTCGGCGGCGCTCGGCCAGCGGGCGAGGAGGGCGAGGCAGCTTGCCGATCCGAGCTCGTCGAAGGCCTCCAGCGCCTGCGGGAAGACCAAGAGCAGGTCCTGGCGCAGCCGGTTCAGAAGCCGCCGCTGGTCGCGGGCGGCGCGCTCGTCGTCGCGGGCGAGCGCGCGGATCTCATCCCGCTCGGCCGAGCTCGGAGAGAGCGGGCGGTGCCGCTCGCGGTCGGTGAGCAGGATCCGGGCGAGCAGCTCGGCGTCGGCCGGGTCGGTCTTCGCCCGCGAGACACGCGTGCGCGTTCGGTAGCGCTCGACCGACTTCGGGTTGATCGCGTAGACCGTGAAGCCGGCCTCGAGCAGCGCCGAGACGAGCAGCCCGTGCGCGGTCTCGATCGCGACCAGCACCCGGCCCGCTCCGGCTCGAGCTCGCCGATCGTGTCGATCAAACGGTCGACGCCGGCGACGTCGTGGCCGACCCGCAGCCGCCGCAGCACCTGCCCCTGCTCGAGAGCAGGCAGGCCGCGTGCTCGGACTCGGCCCAGTCGATCCCTACCAGAAGCATGCGCACCTCCAAGTCGAAGCGGACAGAGCAGCGGGCACCCCGCGCCGTGCTGATAGACCAGCGCTCGCAGCGCAGCACCCTACGAGCGACCGGGCGCCCTGAGCGCCTCCCGGGCCGGCAGTCTCATCTCAGCCCTCACGGGCAAGCGCCGACAGCCGTAGCCGGGAAGCGGTCACAGCGCCCGACCGTACTGACCGCTTGCGACAGACCCCTTCGACGAAGAAGAACAAGATCAACACCCGCTCACCCCTCGACCGGAGAGGAGGTAGAGCTATCAGCGCCGGCCGGGTTCTCGATCGCCTGGAGCAGCTGTACGCGATCGGCGACGGGCCGGGTGCAAGCCGTCTCTCGGGCTCCCGTGAGGAGGACGAGGCACACGAGCTCGCGCGCGGCTGGTTCGAGGAGGCCGGGCTGGAGGTGGAGGTGGATGCGGTCGGGAACACGTTCGGACGTGCCCCGGGGGTAGACCGCTTCCGCGTCCGTCCCCGACGTGTGGACCGGGTCGCACCTGGACACGGTTCCGCGTGGCGGCAAGTTCGACGGCGCTCTCGGCGTCGTTGCCGCGATCGAGGCGGTCGAGCGCACCGGCAGCGGCACCGTCGCCGTCTTCCGCGGAGAGGAGGTCGGCTGCCTGGGTAGCCGGGCATGTGTCGCGCACGGCGACCTTCCCGACGCCTTTCTCGAGCTGCACATCGAGCAGGGCCCGCGGCTCGCCGCCCTGGATGCGCCGCTCGGCATAGTCACCGGAATCGTCGGCTACGCACGCGGAGAGGTCGTCGTCGACGGGTCGGCCGGACATGCGGGGACGACGCCGATGGACGCCCGGGACGACGCGCTCGTCAAGGCGGCGCGTGAGATCGTCGGCCTCGCGGAGGCCGCCGCCGGCGTCCCCGGGGCGGTGGCCACGGTCGGGCGCATCGAAGCCGAGCCCGGCGGCACCAACGTCATCCCGGGCCGGGTCCGCTACAGCGTCGACGTCCGGGCACCGGACGAGGAGAGGCTGAGCGAGCTGATCGAGCTCGCCGGGATCGACCGGTCCCATGCGACTCCTCCCGTCGAGATGAGCCCGGTCGTGATCGAGGCGCTCAGGGCGGAGCTCGAGGAGCGCGGCCTCGAGGTCGTCGAGCTCGCCTCCGGCGCGGGTCACGATGCGGGCGTGCTCGCGCAGGCCTCGGTGGCGAGCGGGATGCTCTTCGTGCGCAGCCTGAACGGCGGCGTCAGCCACTCTCCGGACGAGCTCTCGAGCGCCGCGGACGTGGCGCTCGCGGTCGACGTGCTCGCCGGCGCGCTCCGCCGCCTGAGCGCCGTCTGAGCCCGACGGGCTACGAGCGCTCGAAACGCCGGATCAGCTCTCGGCGAAGCGGATGTCCTGCGCGCCCCGCCAGAGGACGAGCTCGCCGATCGCGGGCAGGTGCTCGAGGCCGTCGACGACGGTGGCGAAGTGGTTCCCCGCCAGCTGCCCGGCCTTGCTCGCGAAGCAGGTGTCGCCGTACGGAAACAGGATCTCGACCTCGCTGAGGCCGCCCGGGTACAGCAGCAGCTCGCCCGGCGCCGGGTAGCTCGTCGGATCCTCGAGGCCGAGGTCGCCGACGTCGAAGTCGCCCATCGGGATCCAGGCCGCCTGCCCGCTCCACCGGGCCTGCACCAGCCTGCTCTCGTACGGAAGCATGGTCCGGAAGAGCGCGACCGTGCGGGGCGCGAGGCCCTCCTCGAGGCGCGCGGCGAGCTCGAAGCCGGCGACGGAGATGCGGATCACGGCCTGATCCTCGCACCCTGTGCGATCCACTGCCCGAGCAGGGTGCGCTCGGCCTTCGTCATCTTCGTCGCGTTGCCGATCGGCATCACGGTCGACGAGACGGCGAGCTCCTCGATCTTCGCGGCCCTGGCCCGGATCTCGTCCGGGCGTGTCGAACGCGACCCCGAGCGGCGGCGCCGTGATCCCCGGGTAGGTCGGGTGCTGCGAGTGGCACGGCTGGCAGCGGGCGGCGACCACCTGCTGCACGCGTGCGAACGGCACCGGGGCCGCTCCCGGCTGGGCGGGCGCCGAGCCCGGCGGGCGCAGCCAGACGGCGATCGCGGCGATCGCCAGCGCGCAGCCGACGGGGATCCACCAGAGCGTCTCGCCGGCGTGGCGTCTGTTGAAGTAGTGGCGGATCGCGGCTCCGACCGCCATCAGCGCGACGAGCACCGCCCAGGCGTGGTCGTGGCTGTAGGTGAACGGTGAAGTGGCCGGCCAGCATCGTGAACAGCACGGGCAGCGTCAGGTAGTTGTTGTGCACGGAGCGCTGCTTGCCGGCGATCCCGGCCCGCGGGTCCGGCTCCCGGCCCGCTTTCAGCGCCTCCACCAGCTCCCGGTGCCCGGGGATGATCACGAAGAAGACGTTCGCGGCCATGATCGTCCCGAGCATCGACCCGACCTGGAGGTAGGCGGCCCGCGACTGATACAGCTGGCCGACGCCGTACGCGGTTGCGGTGACGAGCCCGAGGATGCAGAGCGCGAGCAGGAGCGGGCGCGACGCGAGCAGCCGGCAGGTCGCGTCGTAGACCAGCCAGCCGGCGGCGAGCAGCGCGACGGAGATCAGGATCGCCTGCCACGGCTTCAGATCGGCGACCGACGGGTCGATCAGCCGCAGGCGCGCGTCCGCGTAGTAGAGGACGCAGAAGAGGGCGAACCCGGAGAGCCAGGTCCAGTAGGCCTCCCACTTGTACCAGTGCAGCGGCTTCGGCAGCCTGGGCGGGGCGACGCGGAACTTGCGGATGACGTAGAAGCCGCCGCCGTGGATCTCCCACGATTCGCCGCCGACGCCCTCCTCGCGGTCGGATTCGCGTTCGGGCTCGCGCAGGTGGTTGTCGAGCGCGACGAAGTAGAACGATGTTCCGATCCAGACGATCGCCGCGGTGACGTGGAACCAGCGGAAGACGAGGTCGAGCCAGTCGGTCGTGTAGCTCGCTACGACCTGCGCCACCGGTCCTCCGCGATCGAGACCAGCTCCTCGAGCGCCGTGCCCAGCTCCTCCTCGCGCGTCCGGAGGATGCGGGCGCGCAGGACATCGAGGACCTCCGTCTTCGGCCGGCGGTCGACGAAGACCACGAAGCGGAAGCCGAAGCGCTCCTCGTACTCGCGGTTCAGCCTGGCGAGCTCCGCGAGCACCTCCGTGGTCGGCGTCGTCGCCCTGCTCGGCGGCCGAGCGTGCGGAGAGCCCGGCGCCGGCGCCGATCGCCGGGTGGGCGTTCAGCGCCTCGAGCTTCTCCTCCTCGGAGAGCGAGGCGAGGACGTCACGGGCCTCGCCCAGGGGATCCGGTCGCTCCGCCAGCCGGCGGACGAGCTCGGTGTCGCCCTCGAACAGCTCGGCGAGCCGCGCCCGGTCTAGCTGCCGCGGTAGATCGTGCACGCGTACGGCGAGAGCAGCAGCGGCACGTGGTGGTCGCGGCCGGCCTCGATCTCGACCTCGATCTCGATGCGCGGAAGAACGGCGAGTCCGCGTGGAAGACGAGCCGGTATGTCGCCCGGCTGCGCCTTCGGCGAGGTCGCGGATCCGGCCATCGTCGTCGGTCTCCCGCTCGGAGACCAGCTCGTCCCCCCGGAAGAGCTGGACGCGGACGCCGGGGCCCGGCTCGCCGCGCTCGGTGTCGAGAACGTGCGTCGAGATCACGGAACGGATCTTGACCTGCCGGCGGACAGATTGTCACGCTCTCGTTGCCACCCGGTGTCAGACACTGGGTGGCAAACGTCACGAGAAGCGCCGCGCCTGGAGGCGATGCGCGCGGGCGATCTCGTCCTCGTCGGCGCGCCGCAGGTGCCCGTCGCGGACGATCTCCTCGCCGCCGACGAAGAGCCGGTGGACGCGGTGCGGCGCCGAGAAGACGAGGCCGGCGACCGGATCGGGCTCGGCGCCGCCGAGCTCGAGCCCGTCCGTGCGCCACACGGCCAGGTCGGCGCGCCGTCCGGGCGCCAGCTGACCGATGTCGTCCCGGCCGAGCACGGCGGCCCCGCCCCGCGTTCCGAGCCGCAGCGCGTCCCGGGCCGTCAGCGCCGCCGGTCCGCCCCGGCCGCGCGCGACGAGCAGCGCCTGCTTGACCTCGAAGAGGAGATCGCTGCGCTCGTTCGAGGCGGAGCCGTCGACGCCCAGCCCCACCGGCACGCCGGCGTCGAGCATCGACCGGACCGGGGCGACGCCCGCGCCCAGCCTCAGGTTCGACGTCGGGCAGTGCGCCACCCCGACCCCGGCGCGCCCGAACCGGCCGACGTCGGCGTCCGAGAGGTGAACGCAGTGCGCGCACCAGACGTCCCCCGCGACCCAGCCGAGCTGCTCGAGGTACTCGACCGGCCGGCAGCCGTGGAGCTCCAGGCAGTACTCCTCCTCCTCGACCGTCTCGGCGAGGTGCGTGTGGAGGCGCAACCCGAGCCGGCGGGCCAGCTCGGCCGACTCGACCATCAGCTCCTTCGTCACCGAGAAGGGCGAGCACGGAGCGGCGGCGATCTGCACCCGGTCGTCCTGCAGCCCGGCGAGCCGCTCGGTCTCGGCGAGCACGTGGTCGAGCTCTTCGACCAGATCGTCGGGCGGCAGCCCGCCGTCCGACTCGCCGAGGTCCATCGAGCCCCGCGAGGCGACGATCCGGACGCCGAGCTCCCGCGCGGCCTGCACCTCCGCCTCGATCAGCCCCTCGCGCCCGCGCGGGAAGACGTAGTGGTGGTCGAAGACGGTCGTGCAGCCGGAGAGCGCGAGCTCGGCGAGGCCCGTGCGCGCCGCCGCGTACTCGGCCTCGGCGTCGATGCCTCGCCCAGACCGGGTAGAGCTCACGGAGCCACTCGAACAGCGTCGCCTCCTGCGCCCGCGCGCGGGTCAGCGTCTGGTACAGGTGGTGGTGGGTGTTGACGAGGCCGGGCGTGACGACCGCGCCGCCGAGGTCGATCCGCTCCTCCGCTCACCTCCGGCGCGGGCCCGTCGCCGACGGCCTCGACGAGTCCGTCCCGCACCAGGACCCACCCGGCCGGCAGCTCCGTACCGCGCTCGTCCATCGTGCAGATCCAGCCGTTCTCGAGCAGCAGGGCCATCGCCGATACGACCTTATCCCGATCCACCCTTCACGCCCGAGCCGCGACTTCATATAGTCGGCCCTCGGGCGTTCCACGCATCGGGAGGGTTCAATGAAGGAGCGGAAGTTCGTCCTGGGCGCGCTGCTCGCGTGCCTGGTGATCGCGGCTGCGTCGCTCGCCGGGCTGGCGGCGGCGAAGCCGGGCAAGACGCAGAAGGCGTTCAAGGTCGCCTGGATCTATCCGGGGCCCGCACAACGACGGCGGCTGGTCGCAGGCGCACGACGCCGGCCGGCTCTACGCCCAGAAGGTGCTCGGCGGACAAGGTCCAGACGACCTACAAGGACAAGCGTTCTCGAACGCGCAGGTGCCGCAGATCGTCGCCGGCCTCGTCCGCGACGGCTACCAGATGATCTTCGGAACCTCGTTCGGCAAGTTCGAGCTCGGCGTCAACGGCCAGCTCTGGAAGAAGTACCCGAACGTCCTCTTCGAGCAGGCGACGGGGACGCAGATCGAGAAGAACCAGTCCGAGTACTTCGGCGCGGCCGAGGACACGATCTACCTCTCGGGGATGGCCGCCGGCGCGGCGACGAAGAAGGGCGTGATCGGCTACGTCGTCCCGTTCGGCATTCCCGAGGTCGTCCGCCACATCAACGCGTTCACGCTCGGCGCGCAGGCGACGCACCCGGGCGCGAAGGTGAAGCTCGTCTGGACGAACGAGTGGTTCTCGCCGCCGAAGGAGACGGCGGCCGCCAAGGCGCTCGTCGCGGCCGGCGCCGACGTGCTCGGACAGAACGTCGACAGCCCCGCCGCCGGCGTCTACGCCGAGAAGCAGGGCATCCCCTGGGTCGGCTACGACTCCGACGCGAAGAAGTTCGCGCCGAAGCAGTGGCTGACCGCGTCGGTCTACAACTGGGGCCCGTACTACCTCCGCCGCATCAAGGCGGCGATGAACGGCACGTGGAAGCCCGGCTTCTACTACGGCTCGATCAACGACGGCTTCACGAGCCTCGCGCCGTACGGGCCGAACGTCTCGGCGAAGACGAAGGCGGCGATCGCGGCGAAGCTGGCGGCGCTCAAGTCCGGGAAGTTCAACGTCTTCCAGGGCCCGCTCTACGACCAGAGCGGCAAGCTGATGGTTCCGAAGGGCAAGCGCCTGAAGGTGCTCCCGGATCTGTACTCGATGCAGTGGCTCGTCAAGGGCGTGATCGGCTCCGTCTCCCACGTCCCACCGCCGGGCTAACCGTCGCCTCGTCGCCGGGTCGACGCGGTGACCTCGAAGGATGGTGGAACCACTGCCGCCCCGTCAGGGGCGGCAGTGGCGATGCGGGGGATCACGAAGCGTTTCCCGGGCGTGCTGGCGAACGACGCGGTCGACTTCGAGGCCGCGGCGGGCGAGGTGCACGCGCTGCTCGGCGAGAACGGCGCCGGCAAGAGCACGCTCTCGAACATCCTCACCGGCCTCTACCAGCCGGACGAGGGCGAGATCCGGCTCTACGGCGAGCCCGTGCGCTTCCACTCCCCGAGCGACGCGATCGAGGCCGGGATCGGGATGGTTCACCAGCACTTCCGCCTCGTCCCGCCGTTCACGGTCGCCGAGAACATCATCCTCGGCGAGCACCGTGAGGAGGCGCGCCGGTTCGTCGTGCAACCCCGCAAGATCGAGCGTCACGTCGCCGAGCTCGGCGAGCGGTACGGCATCGCCGTCGACCCGCGGGCGCGCGTCTGGCAGCTCTCGGTCGGCGAGCAGCAGCGGGTCGAGATCCTGAAGGCGCTCTACCGCGAGGCGCGGATCCTGATCCTCGACGAGCCGACCGCGGTGCTGACGCCGCAGGAGTCGGAGGCGCTCTTCCGGACGCTGCGGACGATGGCGGCCGAGGGCCGGACGGTGATCTTCATCTCGCACAAGCTGCACGAGGTGAAGGCGGTCGCCGACCGCGTCACGGTGCTGCGAGGTGGACGATCGGTCGCGACGTGGTCGCGGCCGCGCCGGCCCGCGCGAGCTCGCGGCGCTGATGGTCGGGCGGCAGGTCGAGCTCGCCCGCAGGGTCGAGCGGCCGGCCCCGCCCGGCAGCGCAGCCGCGCTCGAGATCGAGGGTCTGAGCGTGCGCGGCGATCGTGGCGAGCAGGCCTTGAAAGACGTGTCGCTCTCCGTGCGAACCGGCGAGATCGTCGGTGTCGCCGGGGTCGCCGGAAACGGCCAGCGCGAGCTCGCCGAGGCGATCACCGGCATCCGGCCTCCCGGCCACGGCCACGTCCGGGTCGCCGGCCGGAAGCTGCGGGCCGGCGACCCCCGCTCTGCGATCGCCGCCGGCGTCGCTCACGTCCCCGAGGACCGCCTCGGGCACGGGGGTCGCCCCGAGCCTGAGCATCTCCGACAACTCGGTGCTGAAGTCGTACCGGGCGGGGCCGATCTCCCGTGGCCCGATTCTCCGCTGGCGCGCGATCCGCGACCACGCGCTCGACCTGATCGACCGCTACGGCGTCCACACGCCGGGGCCCCACCTGCCGGCCCGCGACCTCTCCGGCGGGAACCTCCAGAAGCTCGTGCTCGGTCGCGAGTTCTCCGGGCAGCCGAAGGTGCTGATCGCCGCGTCGCCGACCCGCGGGCTCGACGTCGGCGCGATCGAGACCGTGCACGCCTACCTGCGCCAGGCGGCCGCGGACGGCGTGGCGGTGCTGCTGATCAGCGAGGACCTCGACGAGATCCTCGCGCTCGCCGACCGGATCGTGGTCGTCTACGAGGGCGAGCTGACCGGCGAGTTCGACCCGGAGACGGCGACCGTCGAGGAGATCGGCCTCGCGATGGCGGGCGGCGAACGCGCGTGATCAGGATCGAGCGCCGGCTTGCCCAGCCGCGCTGGCTGGGGTTCGCCGTGCCGATCGGATCCGTCGGCGTGTCGTTCCTCCTGATGGCGGTCGTGCTGGGCGCGACCGGCCACGACCCGATCCGCACCTACCGCCGTCTCTTCGACGCCGCCTTCGTCGGCAGTGCGGCGTGGACGGCCACGCTGATGTCCGCGACGCCGCTCCTGTTCACCGGCCTCGCGGCGGCGGTCGCCTTCCGGATGCAGCTCTTCAACATCGGCGCCGAGGGCCAGCTCTACCTCGGGGCGATCTGCGGCGCGGGCATCGCGATCTGGCTCGGCCCTGACCACGCTACTGCACTGACGATCCTGGCGATGTG
Source organism: uncultured Actinomycetes bacterium (assembly GCA_963836685.1). Classification (GTDB taxonomy): domain Bacteria; phylum Actinomycetota; class Thermoleophilia; order Gaiellales; family Gaiellaceae; genus DATBLE01. The sequence goes on along the minus strand of CAWIKS010000022.1, from coordinate 89,672 downwards.
CGTGTGCGGCGGCCGCCGGCGCCGCGCTGTGGGCGCTGATCCCCGGCGTGCTGAGAGCGTTCGCGCGGACGAACGAGATCATCACCTCGCTGATGCTCAACTACGTCGCGGGGCAGCTGCTGACGTACCTGATCTTCGACAGCGCCTCGCCGTGGCGTGACGTGTCGACGGTCCAGACGCGGTCGTTCCCGCAGTCGGTGGCACTCCAGCCGAGCCAGTTCTGGCCGACGCTGTCCCCGTTCGACGTGGTCGTGCCGCTGGGATTCCTGCTCGCGCTCGGTGTCGCGGCCGCGCTCTACGGCCTCTTCCGCGCCACCCGCTTCGGCTTCGAGATGAGCGTGATCGGCGACTCGCAGCGCGCCGCGCGCTACTCGGGGATGCGGACGCGGCGGAAGATCCTGGCGGTGATGGCGATCTCGGGCGCGATCGCAGGGCTCGGCGGCGCAAGCCAGGTCGGCGACTTCTCGCACGTGCTCGACGCCAGCCCGCAGGGCCTGCAGGGCGCGAACTTCGGCTACACGGGGATCGTCGTCGCCGCGCTCGGCCGCTACAACCCGTTCGCCGTCTGCCTCGTCGGCGTCCTCCTCGGCGGGCTGCAGAACGCGGGCCTGTACCTGCAGGGCCCCGACTTCCCGTCCGGCCTCGTCGGCGTGATGCAGGGGATCATCCTCTTCTGCGCGCTCGGCGGCGAGCTGCTGATCCGCTACCGCCTTCGCCTCGGCCGGCGCGCGGCGCCCGCTCCCGTCGAGGCCGATCCGACCCCGGAGACGGGCGCGTGAGCGTCAACCACTCCCTGGTCGTCCGGTGCTCGCCCAGGCGGTCGTCTACGGCACGCCGATCCTCTTCGCGGCGCTCGGGGAGCTGCTCGCGGAGCGCTCGGGGTGCTCAACCTCGGCGTCGAGGGGATGATGCTCGTCGGGGCGGTGATGGGCTTCTGGGCGATGCAGCGGGCGCCGGGGCCGACGGGGCTCGTGCTGCTGCTCGCCGCGCTGACGGCGGCGTTCGCCGGGCTCGTCATGTCGCCGATCCACGCCTTCCTCGTCATCACGCTGCGCGCGAGCCAGATCGTCTCCGGGCTCGCGCTGACGATCTTCGCGGGCGGGCTCGGGCTGTCGTCCTACCTCGGCAACGACCTCGGACTCGCCGACGTGCCGCCCAGGCACCAGTTCGGCGACATCGACGTCTTCGGGCTCAAGGACGTCCCCGTGGTCGGCCCCGTCCTCTTCCATCAGTCGGCGCTCGTGTACGCGTCCTGGGCGCTGGTCGTCCTCGTCGCGCTCTACCTGGTGCGGACGCGGTTCGGGCTCAACGTGCGCGCGGTCGGCGAGTCGCCGGGCGCGGCGGACGCGATGGGGATCAACGTCGCCGCTACCGGTACGCGCACGTCCTCGCCGGCGGCGCGTTCGCGGGGGTCGGCGGCGCCTGCTACAGCCTCGCGATCACGCCCGGCTGGACCGCCGGCGACTCGCTGGTCGGCGGCGCCGGCTGGATCGCGATCGCGCTCGTCATCTTCTCGTTCTGGCGCGCGGAGCTGTGCCTCGTCGGCGCGTACCTGTTCGGCGGGCTGTCGGGCGGCCTGCCCTCGGCGCTGCAGGCCCACGCCTACAAGATCAAGCCGGAGTTCCTGAACGCGTTGCCGTACGTGATGACGGTCGTCGTGCTCGTCGCGGTCTCGACCGGGCTGGCGAGGCGGCGGCTGGGCGCGCCGGCCGCCCTCGGCGTACCCTATGTGCGCGAGGAACGCTGATGGAGGTCGTCAGTCCCACCAGCCTCGCGGAGGCCCTCCGCGTCAAGGCCGAGCACCCGGACGCGGTGCCGATCCAGGGCGGCACGGACGTGATGGTCGAGCTCAACTTCGACCGGCGACGGCCGGAGGTCCTGCTGAACCTCGACCGAGGTCGCGGAGCTCCGCGGCTGGTCGCGCGAGAACGGGCACGCTGCGCCTCGGCTCGGGGCTCACGTACACGGAGGCGATGGAGGCGCCGCTCGCCGAGCTGCTCCCCGCGCTCGCGGAGGCCTCCCGGACGGTCGGCTCGCCGCAGATCCGCAACCGCGGGACGATCGGCGGCAACCTCGGGACGGCATCGCCCGCCGGGGACGCGCTGCCGCCGCTGCTCGTCGAGGGTGCCCGGGTCGAGCTCGCGAGCAGCCGCGGGGCGCGGAGCGTGCCGCTCCGGGAGTTCCTCGTCGGCCCGAAGCGGAACGCGGCCGAGCCCGACGAGCTGATCACCGCGGTCCTGGTCGAGCCGTCCGGAGCGCCGCAGACGTTCATGAAGGTCGGGCCGCGGAACGCGATGGTGATCGCCGTCTGCTCGCTCGCCGTCGTGGCCGACGCCGATCGCGGGGAGATCCGGGCGTCGTTCGGGTCGGCCGGGCCGGTGGCGGGTCTGGTCGCGTGCCCCCTCGACGAGGCCGGGTCGCTGCCCGACCTCGTCGCCGCGGCGGCGAGCCCGATCGACGACGTTCGCGGGACGGCCGCCTACCGGCGGCACGCGCTCGGGGTGCTCGCCGGCCGGGCGGTCGAGCGGTGCCTGGCATGAGGATCGAGCTGACGGTGAACGGCGACGAGCGCGAGGCCGACGTCTGGCCGGGCGAGAGCCTGCTGTTCGCGCTGCGCGAGCGCCTGGGCCTGCCGGGCTCGAAGAACGCCTGCGAGCAGGGCGAGTGCGGCTCGTGCTCGGTGCTGCTCGACGGCGTCCTCGTCTGCGCCTGCCTCGTGCTCGCGGCGCAGGCGGACGGACACGAGGTCGTGACGGTCGAGGGGCTCGCGGACGGCGACCGGCTGCACCGGGTGCAGGAGGCGTTCGTCGACGCCGGCGCCGTGCAGTGCGGCTTCTGCACGCCGGGGCTCGTCGTCGCGACCGCCGACCTGCTCTCCCGCCGCCCCGACCCGAGCGAGGACGAGATCCGGGAGGCGCTCTCCGGCAACCTCTGCCGCTGCACCGGCTACCAGAAGATCTTCGACGCCGTGCGGCTGGCGGCGGGATGAGCACCACCGTCCGCAAGCTCGAGGTGGGCCGGATCGGCGAGGTCGTTCCCCGCGCGGACGGGATCCCGAAGACGACCGGCAGGTTCGCGTACTCGAGCGACCTCTGGGCGGCGGGGATGCTCTGGGGTCACACGGTCCGCAGCCCGCACGCCGCACGCACGGATCGTCGCGATCGACATCTCGGCGGCGCTGGCGATGCCGGGCGTCCACGCCGTGCTCACGCACGAGGACGTGCCGGGCGCGAAGCGCTACGGCCTGGAGTTCCCGGACCAGCCGGTGCTCGCGATCGACCGGGTCCGCTACTTCGGCGAGCCGGTCGCCCTCGTCGCCGCCGAGCATCCCGAGCAGGCGCGCCGGGCGGCCGAGCGGGTCCGGGTCGAGTACGAGCCGCTCGAGCCGGTCGTCGACCCGGAGCGGGCGACCGAGCAGGAGCCGCTGCATCCCGATCGCCCGACGATGGGTCGCGGCTACCGCGACGACCCGCGCCCGAACGTCGTCCGGCACCTGGTCATCCGCCACGGCGACCCGGACGCCCGGGCGGACGTGACCGTCGAGGGCGTCTACGAGGTCGGGATCCAGGACCAGGCGTTCCTCGGCCCGGAGTCGGGGCTGGCCGTTCCGGACGGCGAGGGCGGGGTGGACATCTACGTCGCCACCCAGTGGCTGCACGTCGACCGCGACCAGGTCGCGCCGTGCCTCGGCCTGGCGCCCGAGCAGGTGCGCATCCACCTCGCCGGGGTCGGCGGCGCGTTCGGCGGCCGCGAGGACCTCTCGATGCAGATCCACGGCGCGATGCTCGCGTTGCACACCGGGCGGCCGGTGAAGCTCGTCTACGGCCGCGAGGAGTCGTTCGTCGGGCACGTGCACCGGCATCCGGCGAAGATCCGCGCCGAGCACCGCGCCACCCGGGACGGGCGCGCTCGTCTGCGTGCGGATGCAGATCCTGCTCGACGGCGGCGCCTACGCCTCCTCGTCGACGGCGGTGACGTCGAACGCGGCCTCGTTCGCCTGCGGTCCCTACGACGTGCCGAACGCGCTGATCGAGTCGACCTCCGTCTACACCAACAACCCGCCGTGCGGCGCGATGCGCGGGTTCGGAGCCGTCCAGACCTGCTTCGCGGCCGAGGCCCAGATGGACAAGCTGGCCGCGGCGCTCGGGATCGACCCGGTCGAGCTCCGGCTGCTGAACGCGCTCGCACCGGGCGACACGCTGCCCACCGGGCAGGTGATCCGCGGCTCGCTGCCCGTCGCGGAGGTGATCCGGCGGGCGGCGGCGCTGCAACCGCCCGAGGCGGAGGAGCTGCCGCGCGACCCGATCCGGCTCCCGGGCGGTGCCGGGAACACGACGCGCGGCGAGGGCGTGCGCCGCGGAACCGGATTCGCCGTCGGGTTCAAGAACATCTGCTACTCGGAGGGCTTCGACGACTCGTGCGCCGCGCGCGTCGTCCTCCGTGACGCCTCGGCGGAGATCCATTGCGCGGCGGCCGAGGTCGGCCAGGGGGTCTCGGGCGTGATCCTCCAGGTCGCCCGCACCGAGCTCGGCCTCGACGACGTCGTGCTCGCCGACGCGGGGACGGCGATGGTCGACTCGGCCGGCTCCTCGTCCGCATCGCGGTTGACCTACATGGCCGCGGGCGCGGTCCAGCTCGCCTGCCGCGCCGCGCTCGAGGAGCGGGAGCGCAGCCGGCGGCGAGGTCGACGTCGAGCGCGTCTACCACCACCCGCGCACCTGGCCGCTCGACCCGGAGACGGGCCGGACGACGGGCGAGCGCTCGCACGTCGCGCTTGCGGTCGCGGCGATGCGGGTGGTGGCCGAGGTCGACGTCGAGCTCGGCCTGACTCGCGTGGTCTGGATCGGCACCGCCCAGGACGTCGGCAGGGCGGTCAACCCGCAGGCCGTGCAGGGCCAGATCGAGGGCGGAACCGCGCAGGGGCTGGGCCTCGCGCTGATGGAGGAGATCCAGACCCGGGACGGGCTGATCACGAACGCCAGCTTCACCGACTACCTGATCCCGACCGCGCTCGACATGCCGCCGGTCGTCGCGGAGCTGGTCGAGGATCCCGAGCCGGACGCTCCCTACGGCGTCAAGGGGGTCGGCGAGCCGCCGACGGTCGTCTCGACCGCGGCGATCGTCTCGGCGCTGCGGGACGCGACCGGGCGGGACCTGACCCGCGTGCCCGTGCGGCCCGACGACGTCGTCGGGGTCTGAGGTTTAGGCTCCGGCCGTCCCCGAGCAAAGGAGCCGCGATGGTCCGCGCGATCGTCCTGTACGAAGGAGAGCCCGACCCCGACCGCTACCGGCGGCACGTCGAGGAGTTCGTCCGTCCGATCCCTGCGACCTTCCGCCACGGCAAGGTCTTCGGCGCGGCGATGGGCGACCCCAAGTTCGCCTACGTCGCCGAGTTCGAGTTTCCCGACCTGGACTCGTTCCGGAAGGTGACCGCGTCGCCCGAGTTCGCCGCGTCCGGCAAGGATGCCGCCGAGATGGGGATTCCGTTCAGCGTGCACTTCGCCGAGATCGAGTGACCGAGCCGGAGCGTCCCACCCCGAGCTCGCCCGGCGAGCTGGGCTTCGAGACGATCCTGTACGAGAAGACTCCGCCCCGGGCGACGATCACGCTGAACCGGCCCGAGGTGCTGAACGCGTTCGACTTCCGGATGCTGCGCGAGCTCGCTCGTGCCTGCGAGGACGCCTCCTGGGACGACGAGGTGCGGGTCGTCGTCCTCACCGGCGCGGGGCGGGCCTTCTGCGTCGGCGCCAACCTCCGCTCCTGGGCGGAGGAGGGCTACGTCGGGAACGAGCGCGAGTACTGGAAATGGTTCGGCGCGATGGACGCCGGCGTGACCGCGCTCCGGCGGATCGGGAAGCCGACCGTGGCCCGGATCAACGGGATCTGCGTCGGCGGCGGCAACGAGCTGCAGATGGCGTGCGACCTGGCGGTGATGGTCGACGACGCCTTCATCCGCCACGTCGGCCTGCAGCACGGGTCGGTGCCGGCCGCCGGCGCGACCCAGTGGCTGCCGGTCCTGGTCGGCGACCGGCGCGCGCGGGAGATCATCCTGCTCTGCGAGGAGATTCCGGCGGCGAAGGCGGTCGAGTGGGGGCTCGTCAACCGGGCGGTTCCGGCCGCCGAGCTCGACGCGGCCGTGGACGAGCTCGTCGGCAAGCTGGCCGACCGGCTGCCGCTGATCACGCGGTACGCGAAGCAGCAGCTCGACTTCTGGCGCGACCTCGCGTGGCACGGGACGATCGGCCACGCGCGCGACTGGCTCGCGCTCTCGATGCTGAGCGAGGAAGCCGGCGAAGGTGTGCGAGGATTCCTGGAGCGAAAGAAGGGGGAAACATGAACGTCCAGGAGCTCCTCAGCGGTGCGCGCGACGCGATCTCGGTTCGCCGTGTCTTCGGCGATCCGATCGAGCAGGACGGCGTCGTCGTCATTCCTGCGGCTGCGGTCGGCGGCGGCGGCGGGGGCGGAGGGGACAGCGAGCACAACGGCGGCGGCGGCTTCGGCTTGCGCGCTCGGCCGGTCGGCGCGTACGTGATCAAAGACGGCGACGTGACCTGGAAGCCGGCGCTCGACCCGTTCCGGCTGACGCTCGGCTGGCAGATCGCGGCCGCGATCTTCGCGCTCGGCTTCTGGCGGTTCGCCCGCCGCGCTAGCCGTCGACCTGGTCCTGGATCTACCAGCGGCTGTTCTCGTAGCGCGGGTTCGTGTACGGCACGAGCGCGAGCAGCACGACCGCGAGCAGCCAGACGAAGCCGGCGACGACGAGACCACCGGGCCGAGCGGCGAACGCGAAGTAGAGACCACCGATCACGGCGAGCACGGAGGCATTCGCCAGCAGGAGGAGGCGGATGACGAGGAGCGTCGTCGGCCGTTGAGACCGAAACCACGACTCCAGCCGACGCGAACCAGGGGCCAACTCCCTGCATTCTCGCGTTTCTTCGCCGCCGTGTCGCGATGCCGGGCGGCTAATCGTCGAGCTCGTCCGGAACGAGCTCGACGGCGAGCTCCTGTCCGCGCCGTAGCAGGCGGGTGCCGAGCGTGCGCCCGATCACCTCGCCGGCCATCAGCCGCTGGAGGTCGTCGACGCCTGCGACCGGCGAGCCGTCGACCTCGACGATCAGGTCCTCCGCGCGGAGGCCGGCGCGGTCGGCCGGGCTGCCCTCGACCACCTGCACGACCTCGATCCCGGTGCGGCGGCCGAGTGCGGAGGCGAGCCGCGGCGGCAGCGGTCGGGAGCCGCCGGCGATCCCGATGTAGGCGCGCCGGAAGCGGCCTTCGGTCATCAGCGCACCGACGATCTTGCGCGTCGTCTCGTTGATCGGGACGGCGAGGCCGAGCCCGACGCCGGCGACCGCGGTGTTGATCCCGACCACGCGGCCGGTGCCGTCGGCGAGCGCGCCCCCGGAATTGCCGGGGTTCAGCGCCGCGTCGGTCTGGATCACGTTCTCGACGATGCGCGTCGCCGACCCGGACCGGGTCGGCAGCGAGCGGCCGAGCGCGGAGACGACGCCGGCGGTGACCGAGCCAGCGAACCCGTTCGGGTTCCCGATCGCGACGACGAGCTGCCCGACCTGCAGCGTCTCGGCGTCCCCCAGCTCGCCGGCGGTCAGGTCGCTCGACTCGGCGCGCAGGACGGCTAGGTCGGAGAGCGGGTCCGAGCCGACGACCTCGACCGTGAGCTCGCGGCCGTCGACGAAGGACGCGACGCCCCGGCTCGTGCCGGCGACGACGTGGGCCGAGGTGAGCACGAAGCCGTCCGGCGTGATCACGACCCCGCTGCCGCCGCCGTCGACCCGTCGGCCGCGCCCCAGCCGGCGGGACACGCGCAGGTTCGCGACCGAGGGCGAGAGCCTGCTCGCGACCTCGGTGACGACGCGCGAATAGGCGTCGAGGGGCTCCTCGGAGAGGGAGACGAGCCTGAGGGCTGCCATGGCCCAGTGATACCAGCCGCGAGATAGGCTGCGCCGGTGGCCGAGGTCGAGACCTCCCTCGTCGGCTCTGTCCTGACGATCACGCTCAACCGCCCCGACTCGTACAACGCGCTCACGACGTCGATGCACGCGGCGCTCCGCTGCGGCGCTCGACCGGGCGGCAGGGGACGACGTCCGCGCCGTCGTGCTGACCGGCGCAGGGCGCGGTTTCTGCGCCGGCCAGGACCTGACCGAGTTCCGCGAGGTCGATCACGACATCGCCGCCCACCTCGAGGCGACGTACCACCCGAACGTGCGCGCGATCCGTGCGCTCGAGAAGCCCGTGATCGCGGCGGTCAACGGCGCGGCGGCGGGCGCGGGCCTCTCACTCGCCTGTGCGTGCGACTATCGGATCGCCGCCGACTCGGCCGGCTTCGTGCCGGGGTTCGTCGGGATCGGGCTCGTCCCCGACTCCGGCGGCTCGTACTTCCTCGCGCGGCTGCTCGGTCCCTCGCGTGCGTTCACGTGGATGAGCTCGAACCGGAAGCTGACCGCGGCAGAGGCTCATGCCTGGGGCCTCGTCGACGAGGTGGTCGAGGCGCAAGCGCTGCCGGCACGCGCGGCCGAGCTCGCCGCGACCTACGCGGCGGCGCCGACGCGCGGGATCGGCCTGTCGAAGCGGTTGTTCGACCACGCGCTGACGGCGACGCTCGACGAGCAGCTCGCCCTCGAGGCGGAGCTGCAGACCGAGGCGACGACGAGCGAGGACTTCAGGGAGGGCGTCGCCGCCTTCCTGGAGAAGCGGCCGCCGCGCTTCACCGGTCGTTGATCTCGACCGTCGACTACCACACCGGCGGCGAGCCGTTCCGGATCGTCACCGGCGGAGCGCCCGCGCTCGAGGGACGCACGATCCTCGACAGGCGGCGCTGGGCGGCCGCGCACGTCGACCACCTCCGCCGGCTGCTCGTGTTCGAGCCGCGCGGTCACGCCGACATGTACGGCTGCTTCCTCACCGAGCCCGAGGACGAGGGTGCCGACCTCGGCGTCGTCTTCTTCCACAACGCCGGCTACTCGACCGCGTGCGGGCACGGGACGATCGCGCTCGTCACCTGGGCGATCGAGAGCGGGCGCATCGAGGCGGCCGGCGACGAGGTGGAGGTCGTCGTCGACGTCCCGTCGGGCCGCCTGGCGACGGTCGCGCGGGTGCGGGGCGGCAGCGTCGTCTCGGTGCGCTTCCGGAACGTCCCCGCCTTCGTGCACGCGCGCGGGCTGGAGGCGGCCGGCCGCTCGGTCGACGTGGCGTTCGGCGGCGCCTTCTACGCCTCCCTGGAGGAGCGGGTCGAGCCGGCCGAGCTACCGCGGCTGATCGCCCTCGGGCGGCAGGTGAAGGCCGAGCTCGAGTCGGCGCACGAGATCGTGCATCCGCGGGAGCCCGAGCTGCGGGACGTCTACGGCGTGATCTTCTGGCAGGAGGAGGGCGAGGATCCGCTCACCCAGCGCAACGTCGCCGTCTTCGCCGACGGCGAGGTCGACCGCTCGCCGTGCGGAAGCGGGACCTCGGCGCGGCTGGCCCTGCTTCACGACGAGGGCCGGCTCGGACCGGGCGAGGCGCTCCTCCACCGGAGCATCGTCGGCAGCGAGTTCCGGGGAAGCGTGGTCGAGGTAGTTCCGGACGGCCTCGTCACCGAGGTCGAGGGCAGCGCCCACCTGACGGGCCGCCACGAGTTCGTGCTCGAGCCCGACGACGAGCTCGGCGAGGGCTTCCTGCTCCGCTGAGAGTCGTCCTGGCTGGGACGACGACGCGGATCTCCCGCGGCAGGAGTATCGTCGCGACGTGGGCGTAGACAAGATCAGCGCGCTGCTGCACGAAGCCGGCGAGACCCACCACGTCGTGTACCGGATCACCGACGGCGACGACCCCGACTGGGCGTCCTGGTATGCGGACTGGCTGCTGAACCACTCGGAGCTGCCGCAGGAGCTGGGGACGGCCCCCGTGCGCAGCCACCTCGTCCATACGCTCGTCCAGCTCGACCGGGACTACACCGCCGAGCAGCCGGACGAGCCGTGGGAGGACTGGTACGCCGCGCGCCTCGTCGAGCTGTTCGCCTGACTCTGGGGAGGCGACCGCGCGGTCGCACTCCCCATCCGAACGGGTCAGCCGGTGGTGGTGACCGCCGGCTCGGGCATCAGGCCGAGCTGGGTCATCACCTGAACCTGATCGAAGTACAGACGCGTGTCGGCGATCGTGCCGCCCTCAATGCGGAAGAGCTGCACCGCGCGGCCGGTCAGGTGCTTGTGGGTGGCCGGAATGTTCCCGGTCGGCGAGGAGAGCGTCTCTTCGTGGGTGCCCTCGAACGTGAACTCCTGCACGACCCAGTCGCCGGCCACCAGCTCGTTGTTGACCGTCAGGCGCGCATCCGGGAACGCTCGCAGCCAGGCCATCGCATACTGCGTCGCCGCTTCGCCTCCCTCGAGACGCACGTCGCCCGGCGCCTCGAACACACCCTGCTCGGCGTTCAGCTCGCGAACCCGGTTCTCGTCGTGGGCGTTGAAGGCCTCGACGAACCTGGCGGCGACCTGCTTTGCATCCGTCATACGGAACCTCCCTTCGAGTCGTCGATCCCGTCGAGCCTACCCCCGGGCAAGCGATCGCTAACCACCGAGACCGCTGTTCGCCGGGCGCGGGCGTTCGCAGGCTAGATCGTCTTGAACTGCTCGAACGGCTGGCGGCAGGACGCGCAGTACCGGATCGAACGGCACGGAGTCGGGCCGAAGATGTTCTCCAGCCTCGTCTCGGTCGAGCCGCAGTAGGGACAGCGAAAGACCGCCGCTCCGGAGCTGGACGAGCTTCGTCGTCTGCTCCTCCCGCGGTGCCGGCGGGGCGAACCCGGCCTCGCGGAGCTTCTCGCGGCCCTCGGGGGTGATCCTGTCGGTCGACCACGAGTCGTCGAGGACGACCTCGACGTCCGGCTCGGCGCCGATCCCCTCGATCGCCTCGGCCATCCGGTCGCGCATCACCTCGAGCGCAGGGCAGCCCAGGAAGGTCGGCGTGAACTCGACGTGGACGCGCTCGCCCTCGACCCGGACGTCGCGGACGACGCCGAGGTCGACGATCGAGATCACCGGGATCTCCGGGTCCTCGACCTCGGCCAGCGCCGACCAGACGCGCTCGACCGTTACCACGCCGCCCCCGGCACCGAGCGCCTCACGCTCGTCATCTCCTCCCAGAGCTCCGGCCACCCGTCCGCGTGCGAGCCCCGCTCCAGCCCTTGGAACACGGTGTTACTTGGGATTTTCCGCTCGAACCGGGTGCTCAGGCGCTCGCGGTCGTCTGGATCGGCCATGGCGATCGCGTACGGCCAGAGCTCGTCGACGGCCGCGGCGAACCGGCTTTCCCCCTGCAGGCGCTCGTACCACATCTCCGCGTGCATGCGGTGGTAGGCCTCCTCGCGGTCGATCTTCGCCGCCAGGCCTGCGACCGCCTCGTCGGACGAGGCCTTCAGCCGGGCGAGGCGGAGCTCGTCGGCGGCCTCGTAGAGCACGCGACGCGCGATCGTCCGGGCCCAGTCCGGGACGAACCGCAGCTCGGCGAGGGGCGAGCAGCGGTACTCCTCCGGCACCCGGTCGAACGCCAGCGCGTCGGCGGTGCCTTTCGCCGGCCAGAGCGGGTGGTAGCAGCTGGTAGATCGCGCGCGCGTGCCCGATCTCGTTCTGGGCGATCGAGGAGAAGGCGACGTCCTCCTCGAGCACGGGCGCGATCCCCGTCCACTCCGAGTCGCGCCAGCCGAGCACGAGCTCGTCGTCAGCTACCTGCAGCAGCCGTTCCCGCTCGCTCACGGGCCTCCTTCAGCTTCGCCTTCAGCGAGTAGCCGTCGACGCGGTGGTAGTTCCGGCCGAGCTCGTCGACGAAGTCCTCGACCTCCAGGATCGACGCGCGCGGCACCACCCAGAGTGCGACCGACTCGCCTCGACGCCCGTACTGCTCGTGTGCGTAGGCGCGCGCGAACGCCTCGTCCGGCGCCGCGACCGAGCCGGCGTGCTCGAATGCGGCCCCTTTCCGCTCCTGCCGGAAGACCTCGTAGATCACTTCAGGCCGCTTCGGCGAGCATTACGCCGCGCACCCATTCGGTCTCGGCGCGCGTCAGCCGCCGGAACTCGAGCCGTTCGGCCGTCTTCGGCCCGTGCCCGGTGACGACGCGCTTCAGCTCGTCCCAGTCCGGCTCCGTGTACTCCCAGACGCCGTCGTCCCGCCTGCGCAGCGTCGGGTCGGGGACGGTCAGGCCGAGCTCCCGGATCTGCGGGACGTAGCCGTCGAGGAACTGCTGCCGGGCCTCCTCGTTTCCCTGCGTCTTGATCCGCCACCGGACGACCGGGTCGTCCTTCGCGTCGATCGGGTTGCCGTGGAACATCATCAGCGGCGGCCACCAGCGGTCGAGCGCCTCCTGCACCAGCTCCCGCTGCTCGTCGGTCCCGTTCATCATCGTCAGGATCACGTCGCGGCCGTGGAGGATGTGGAACGACTCCTCCCAGCAGATCTTCTTCATGATCCGGGCGTACGGGGCGTACGAGCACTTGAGGAGCGCCTTCTGGGAGATGATCGCGGCCGCGTCGACGAGCCACGCGATCACGCCGACGTCGCCCCACGTCTTCGTCGGGTAGTGGAAGACGTTGTGGAACTTGGACTTGCCGGAGACCAGGTCGGCGAGGCACTGATCGCGGGGCTTGCCGAGGTCCTCGACCACCCGGTAGATCAGCTGCGAGTGGCCGACCTCGTCCTGCACCTTCGCGGTCAGGGCCAGCTTGCGCTGGAGCGTCGGAGCGCGGAGGATCCACTCGCGCTCGGGCAGGACGCCCATGAGCTCGGAGTTACCGTGCATCTCGATGAACTTGATCAGCTTCGTCCGGTAGTCGTCCGGCATCCAGTCGTCGACCTCGACCTGGCCGCCGCCCTGCACGTACTCGAGGAACGCTGCTTCTGTGCGGGGACTCTCCACGGTGCCTCCCGTTGCCTAACGATCGTTCGGTCAGTCTAGACTCGATCGGTGATCGTCTGCCCCGCCTGCGGATTCGAGAACGTCGATCAGGCGCGCTTCTGCGGCGGCTGCGCGGCGCCGCTCCAGCCGACGGCCGCGCCCGCGCGCGAGGCCCGCAAGACCGTCACTGTCGTCTTCTGCGACGTCACCGGCTCGACCGCGCTCGGCGAGCGCCTCGATCCCGAGAGCCTGCGCCGCGTGATGGCGCGGTACTTCGACGTGATGCGCGAGGCGATCGAGCGCCACGGCGGCGCCGTCGAGAAGTTCATCGGCGACGCCGTGATGGCGGTCTTCGGCGTGCCGGTCGTCCACGAGGACGACGCGCTGCGCGCCGTCCGCGCGGCGGCGGAGATGCGGGAGCGGTTGGCGGCGCTGAACGAGGAGTTCGAGCGCGACTACGGCACGCGGCTCGAGCTGCGGATTGGCGTCAACACCGGCGAGGTCGTCACAGGTACCGAGGAGCGGCTTGCCACCGGCGACGCGGTCAACGTCGCCGCGCGGCTGGAGCAGGCGGCGCAGCCAGGGGAGATCCTCGTCGGCCGCGGGACGCTTGGTCTCGTCCGGCAGGTGGTGCGCGCCGACGAGCTCGGGCCGCTGGAGCTGAAGGGCAAGGCGGCGGGGGTGGTCGCCTACCGGCTGCGATCCGTCGAAGCCGATGCCCCGGCGCGCCGCCTCGACGTCCGGATGGTGGGTCGCCGCCGTGAGCTGCGTCTGCTCGAAGACGCCTGGGAGCGTGCGGTGTCCGAGCGCTCGTGCGTGCTCTTCACGCTTCTCGGCGTCGCGGGCGTCGGGAAGTCGCGACTGATCCACGAGTTCCTCGACGGTCTCGATGCGAGCGTGCTCCGTGGGCGCTGCCTCTCCTACGGTGAGGGGATTACCTACTGGGCGGTGACCGAGGTCGTCAAGCAGCTCCAGTCGCTCGGTTTCGAGGCGACGGGCCCAGTTGCGACCCTCCTGGGCGAGGGCGACGCGGCGACCTCGCCCGAGGAGATCGCCTGGGGATTCCGGCAGCTGCTCGAGCTGGCCACTGCGGAACGGCCGGTGCTGCTCGTCTTCGACGACGTCCACTGGGGCGAGTCGACCTTTCTCGATCTTGCCGAGCACGTCGCGACGATGAGCCGGAACGCGCCGATTCTTCTTCTCTGCGTCGCCAGGCCGGAGCTGCTCGACCGCCGACCCAGCTGGAGCGGAGGTCTCTTGAACGCGACGACCGTGCTGCTCGAGCCGCTCTCGGCGGAGGAGACGGATGAGCTGATCGGCTCGCTCGGAGGCGGCCTGGACGCCGACCTGGCCGCGAGAATCCGCGTGGCGGCCGAGGGAAACCCGCTCTTCGTGGAGGAGATGCTGGCACTGGTCGAGGAAGGCGGCGACGGCGAAGTGGCCGTGCCGCCGACGGTGCAGGCGCTGCTCGCGGCGCGCCTCGACCAGCTCGATGCCGGCGAGCGAGGGGTGCTCGAATGCGGCTCGGTCGAGGGTCAGGTGTTCCACCGCGGCGCGGTCCAGGCCCTGGGAGCGCCGGTAGCCGAGCTGACGCCGAGGCTGACCGCCCTCGTCCGCAAGGAGCTTGTCCGGCCGGAGACACCGACCCTCGCCGGGGACGACGCCTACCGTTTCCGACACATCCTGATCCGCGACGCGGCCTACGACGCGCTCCCCAAGGCGACAAGGGCGGAGCTGCACGAGCGCTTCGCGGCCTGGCTCGACGGCCATGCGGATCTCGTCGAGCAGGACGAGATCGTCGGCTACCACCTGGAGCAGGCGTACCGCTACCGGGCGGAGCTGGGCCCGGTGGACGGGGCGGGAGAGGAGCTGGCGGGTCGCGCTGCCGGGCGGCTGCTCGCGGGCGGGCGCTCGGCGCGGGAACGGGGCGACGTCGGTGCCGCCGCCTCCTTGCTGGGTCGTGGTCTCGAGCTGCTTCGCGCCGGGGACTCCCTGCGTCTCGAGCTGCTGCCCGAGCTCGCGGCGGTCTTGCTGGATTTCGGCGACTTCGCGCGCGCCGGCGACCTGCTCGGGGAGGCGGCGGCGGACGGTGACGAGAAGATCCGGGCTCGAGCGCGACTCGGGCGGCGGGTCCTGTCGACGCTGACGGAGCCGACGTCAACTGGGAGGTTCGACCTGGAAGAAGTCGGTGAGCTCGTCGACATCTTCGAGCGCCTTCGCGACGACGAAGGCCTCGCAGACGCGTTGTGCGTCCTCGCCCGGCTGTGGTTCTATAGCGGTCGGTGCGCGGAGGCCGAGGCGGGCTACGCGCGGGCGGTCGAGCTGGCGCGGCGCCTCGGCGACCGGCGCCGCGAGCGTGAGGCCCTGGATTGGCTGCTCGGGGCGAAGCGGTTCGGGCCGACCCCGGCGACGGCGCTACTGGAGTACATGGGGGAGGTGATCGAGGCAAATGTGAACGAGCCTCGACTGGTGAGCAGTGCGCAGGTGATGAGCGCATCGGCGACCGCGATGCAGGGCCGGTTTGCCGAGGCACGGATGCTGGTCACCGAGGGAGGATCGATGGCGGCGAACATGGGAATCGTCCCCGAGCTGTCGGCCAAGCAGGAAGGGGCGCTGGTCGAGTTGCTCGCGGGCGATGCCCGGGCGGCCGCCGAGACGGCGCGTCTCGCCTGGGATCGCCTCGGCGCGATCGGCGAGACCGGCTTTCGCTCGACGACGGGCGGGATCCTCGCGGAGGCGCTCGCGGCAACAGGTGAGGACGAGCAAGCAGAGGCGATCCTCGATCAGGTCAGCCGCCTGGCGCAGGCTGACGACATCGACCCCCAGATCCGCCTGCGCATGCTTCGGGCCCGCCTGCTGGCCAAGCGGGGTGAGCTCGCCGAGGCCGAACGGCTTGCCCGGGAAGCGGTCGCGATCGTGGACGCGACCGACTACATCGACCTTGGCGGCGATGCCCATCTCGCGCTCGGCGACGTCCTCGCAGCAGCGGGTCGCGACGACGAGGCGGCGAGCGAGTTGCGGGCGGCGCTCGAGCGCTACGAGCGGAAGGGCAACCTCGTCCGGGCCGGCCAGGTGCGGGAGCGGCTGTCGGAGTGAGCGAGCGGCGCACCGAGCTGACCCGCCAGGCGGCACGTCTGTTCGCGGAGAAGGGCTATCACGGCACCTCGATCGGCGACATCGCCGAGGCGCTCGGCGTCCAGAAGGGCTCGCTCTACGCGCACATCGCGTCGAAGGAGGATCTCCTGTACGAGACCATGCGGGACGGCGCGGCCGCGTTCCACGGAGCGCTCGACACGATCCCCGACGATCTGCCCGCGACCGAGAAGATCCGGCTCGCGCTGCGCGGCTCATCTCCGCGTCGTCGCCGAGCAGCTCGACGTGGCGACCGTCTTCGTCCAGGAGTGGCGCTACCTGCACGGGCCGCGGCGCGACGAGATCGTCGCCGAGCGCCGGCGGTACGAGGAACGGATTCGCGCGCTGTTCCGCGAGGGCCGCGAGCTCTCCGAGCTTCGCTCCGACCTCGACGAAGGCGGCCGCGGCGCTGCTGCTGCTCTCGGCCGCGAACTGGGCGTACACGTGGCTCCGCCCCGGCCGCGACACCGACGAGCTTGCCGACCGCTTCTTCGCGCTCCTCGTCGACGGGATGCGTGGCTACTCGACCCCGGCCTAGGCGCCCCATGCGTCCGACGCTGATCGTCAATCCGTACGCGAGCCGCGTCACCGAGGAGCGCGTACGGGAGCTCGAGCGGCGCCTCGACGTCGTCGAGACGCTGCTGACCGAGCGCAGCGGTCACGCGACCGAGCTGGCCGCCCGTGCGACCGGCGACGCGGTCTTCGTCTTCGGCGGTGACGGCGTCGTCAACGAGGTCCTGAACGGTCTCGCCGCGGGCACGCCGCTCGGGATCGTCCCCGGCGGGCACACGAACGTCCTCGCCCGGGCGCTCGGAGTCCCGTCCGACCCCAGCCTCTGCCGTCCGTCCCCGCCGGATCTCGCTCGGACGGGTCAACGGACGCCGGTTCGGCTTCGCGGCCGGGATCGGCGTCGACTCCGAGACCGTCCGGGAGCTGGAGACCCACGCCCGCGGCCGTGACGGCCGGCGGCCGGGCGACCTCGTGTACGCCCGCGTGATCGCCGGGCGCCTCCTGCGCGGCTACGCGCCCCGGCTCGAGATCGAGGGTCTTGGGCGCGCGGCGATCGTCTTCGTCTCGAACGACGCCGTCTACACCTATGCCGGGCCGCTCCCGCTCCGGTTCTCGCCCGAAGCCCGGTTCGACCTCGGCCTCGACGTCTGCGCGCCGAAGCGGGTCGGCCCGCTGACGGCCGCGGCCCTCGCCACCAGGCTCGTCGCCGGTCGCGGCCTCGCCGGAGCGCGCGGGGTGCTCGCCCGGCACGACGTCGACCGGCTCCGCGTCGTCTGCGACGGTCTGCTCCCCCTGCAGGCCGACGGAGAGGACCTCGGCGACGTGACCGAGGCGGTCTTCGAAGCCGAGCGTGACGCCGTCTCGGTGCTCGTCGCCTGACAGATACCATCGCGGCCGCATGACCCAGGTGCTTCCTGCCGAGCGCGGCCTGCGCCGCGTGATCGGAGACGGCAAGAACGTTCCCGACGGCGAGGTCGAGGGCCTCGACGAGAGCGACCTTCTGGAGCTGTACCGGCAGCTCGTCCTGCTCCGAACCTACGACGAGCGCTCCGTCGTCTACCACCGGCAGGGCCGGATCGGCACGTACGCGATCTTCTGGAACCACGAGGCGATGCAGGTCGGCTCGGCGTACGCGCTGGAGCGCGAGGACTGGATCTTTCCGAGCTACCGCGAGTCGGCGATCGGCCTCCTCCGTGGAATGCCGCCCGGAGACGGTGCTGTCGTGGTGGCGCGGCCATCCCTCCGGCTGGTGGAACCCACTCGACTACAACGTCGCCTCGATCTGCGTGCCGATCGCGACGCACGTCCCCCACGCGGCCGGGCTGGCCTGGGGCAAGAAGCTGCGCGGGGAGCGAACGGTTGCGATCGTCTACTTCGGGGACGGCGCCACCTCAGAAGGCGCGTTCCACGAGGGCGCGAACTTCGCCGCCGTGATGCGCGCGCCGCTGGTCCTGCTCTGCAACAACAACCAGTGGGCGATCTCGACGCCGCTCGAGGCGCAGACGGCGGCTGCGACGCTGGCCGACAAGGCGATCGGCTACGGAATGCCGGCCGCCCGTGTGGACGGAGCCGACGTCCTCGCCGTCTACGAGGCGACGCGTGACGCGGTCACGCGCGCACGGGCCGGGGACGGGCCGACGTTCGTCGAGGCGGTCACCTACCGCACGGCGCCGCACGCGACCGCCGACGACCCGAGCCCCTACATCGATCAGGAGCGGGTCGCCGACGAGCGCAGGCACGAGTGCGTCGGACGGTTCGAGGGCTACCTGCGCCGGCAGAGGCGTCCTCGACGACGAGCGCGCGGAGCGGGTGCAGGCCGAGGCGGCGGACGCCATGCGCGCGGGGATCGCGGCCGCGGAGGCGGAGCCGGCCGCCGACGAGGCACTCGTCTTCGAGTACGCGTACGCCGCGCCCCCGGCGGGCCTCGCGGACGACCTTGCCGAGCTGCGACGGGTCATCGGTGGCTGAGCTCACCCTGCTCGAGGCGGTCAACGACTGCCTGCACGTCGAGCTCGGCCGCGACGACTCGGTGCTCGTGATGGGCGAGGACGTCGGACGCGCGGGCGGCGTCTTCAGGGCGACCGCGGGGCTCCGCGACCGGTTCGGGCCCGACCGCTGCGTCGACACGCCTCTCGCCGAGGCCGGCATCCTGGGAACAGCGGTCGGGCTCTGCATGGCCGGCTGGCGACCCGTCTGCGAGATGCAGTACGACGCGTTCAGCTACCCGTGCCTCGACCAGCTGATCAACCACGTCGGCCGCTACCGGTGGCGTACGCGGGGCGCGATGGAGTTCCCCCTCGTCGTGCGGATGCCGTACGGCGGCGGCGTCCGTGCCCCCGAGCTGCACGACGACTCGCCCGAGGCCCACTACGTGCACACCCCCGGCGTGAAGGTGGCGATCCCCTCGACGCCAGCCGACGCCAAGGGCCTGCTCGCCGCCGCGATTCGCGACCCCGATCCGGTCGTCGTGTTCGAGCCGAAGCTCGTCTACCGCACCGCCCGCGGCGAGGTGCCCGACGGCGAGCACGTCGTGCCGCTCGGGGAGATGCGGGTGGCGCGCGAGGGGAACGATCTGACGATCGTCGCCTACGGGGCGATGGTGCCGGTCGCCGAGCAGGCGGCGGACGCGCTCGACGCATCGGTCGAGGTGCTCGACGTGAGGACCCTGAAGCCGCTCGACGAGGAGACGCTGCTCGCCTCGGTCGCGAAGACGGGGCGGGTCGTGATCGTCCAGGAGGCGCCCCGGGTCGCCGGCTTCGGTGCCGAGCTCGCGGCCGTGATCGCCGAGAAGGCGATCCTCGACCTGCGCGGCCCGGTTCTGCGCGTGACCGGCTACGACGTGCCGTATCCCTTCTGGCAGCTCGAGGGCGCCTACATGCCGTCGGTCGAGCGTGTGGCCGCGGCCGGGCGGCGGCTCCTGTCGGAGTTCTAGTGGCCTACGAGCTCAAGCTTCCCGACCTCGGCGAGGGGCTGACGGAGGGCGAGATCGCCCGCTGGCTCGTCCGGGAGGGCCAGGAGGTCGCCGAGGACGACCCGCTCGTCGAGATCCAGACGGACAAGACGACGGTCGAGATCCCCTCGCCGGCGGCGGGGACGGTCGTGCGGATCCTCGTCGAGGAGGGCGAGGTGGTGCCGGTCGGGACGGTGCTGGTCGTGATCGGTGACGGGGGAGCCGCCCCGGGCGAGGCCGAGCAGAGCAGGGTCCGGCCGAAAGGGACACCGCAGGGGTCAGACCCCGGACATGTCTCGACGGGACGTGTCCGCGCGACGCCGCTCGTGCGGAGAATTGCGCGCGAGCTGGGTGTTTCCCTCGAAGACATTGCCGGAACGGGCCCGCACGGTCAGGTCACCGAGGCGGACGTCCGCGCCGCCGCTTCCGGCCCTGTCAGGGGTCAGACCCCTGACAACGGCCGAGAGGGACGACGTGAAAAGCTGCGGGGCGTCCGCCGTCTGATCGCCGAGCACATGACCCGCGCTCACCGGGAGGTGCCGCCGGTGACGTGGGTCGAGGAGTGCGACTTCGAGCAGGTCGACCTGAAGCTGCTCGTCCCCACCGTGCTGAGGGCGTGCGCGCTCTCGCTGCGCGAGTTTCCCGAGCTGAACGCCCGGTTGGAGGGCGACGAGATCGTCTATCTCGACCGGTACGACCTCGGCGTCGCCGTCCAGACGGAGCAGGGTCTCGTCGTCCCGGTCGTACGCGGCTGCGACACGCGCCCGATCGACGAGCTCGCCGGCGACCTGGCTCGCCTCTCGGAGGCGGCCCGGGCGGGGCGGCTCCGGCCCGAGGAGCTGCGCGGCTCGACGTTCACGGTCACGAGCGCCGGCAAGCTCGCGGGTCTCTTCCACACGCCGATCGTCAACCACCCGGAGGTGGCGATCCTCGGGATCGGGCGAATAGCGCCCCGCGCCGTCGTCAGGGACGGCGAGATCGTCGTCCGCCGGGTCGGAACGGTGGCAGTCACCTTCGACCACCGCGTGATCGACGGAGCCCGTGCGGCGGAGTTCGGCCTGGCCGTCATCGGTCGCCTCGAGAGTCCACCCGTCTAGCACTACACTGGCCGGAAGGTGGGAGGCTGGTACTGGATCGGAGTGGCGGCGGGGGTCGGCGTCGGGATCGGGATCGCGGTCGGCGCGCTGCTTCCGGAGGGCAGGCCGCGGGCTCTCCGCGGGCATCGCCGCGCTGATCGCCGTCGCGGCCGGCGTCGGCGTCGGCCACCTCGTCGGGAGCTGGGCCGAAGCGGCCGGGGGTGGATCGGGCGGCCTGCTCGGTGCGGTCTCCTCGGTGCCGATCGTCGCCGGTGCGCTCCGCGGCGGTGGAACCCGGCTCGGCGTTGCGGCGATCGTGGCGCTCGTCGGAGCGGCTGCGGCGGCTCTCGCCTTCGTGCCCGGCCTCGGTTACCTCGAAGCGGTGGCGGCGCCGGCGCTCGCGCTCCGCCTTCGCCGTCGCAGCGGGCGACGATACGCCGGTCTTCGCATCCTCGCCAAGTAGCGTGGGCGAACCGATGTTCCCCCACGCTCCCTCTCCTTCGGCGCGTGACGTGGCCAAGAAGCTCGTGCTGATCGTGATCGACGGCCTGACGCCGTCGGTGTTCGAGGATGCGGTCGAGGGAGGTGCCGCCCCCGCCCTCGCCTTTCTCGCCGGTCAGGGAAGCTACCGGCGCGCTCTCTCCACGTTTCCTTCGCTGACACCGGTCTGCGCGTCCTCGATCGCGACCGGCGCGCATCCCGACGTCCACCGGATCCCCCACCTCGTCTGGTACGACCGCAGCGAGCGGCGGCTCGTCGAGTACGGCTCGTCGTTCGGAGCGCTGGTCGCCGCCGGAACGCGCCGCTCGATCGTCGACACGATCTTCAACATGAACGGCCGTCATCTCGGCGAGAACGCGGTCACCGTGTTCGAAGCGCTCGACGACGCGGGGCTGCGCACCGCCGCGGTCAACTTCACGTGCTACCGCGGCCGCACCGAGCATCGCACGACGTTGCCCGGGGTGGCGCGAACCGCACGCGGGCCGAAGCGCTTCTTCTACTACAACCTCTTCGAGTCCGACGTGACCGGTGCACCGCTCTCGGTCCGGAGGCGCTCGGCCGGAACCGTCGACACCTACGCCGCCGCGGTCGGTCGCTGGCTCGTCACCCGCGACGGCTTCGACTTCCTCCTCTACTACCTCTCCGACTACGACTACGCGTCGCACGCGCTCGGCCCCGAGGGCGCCGCCGGAAAGCTCGCCGACGCCGACGCGGCGGTCGCCTCGCTCCTCGACGCCTGCGGAGGCTGGGACGAGTTCCTCGAGCGGTACGACGTGCTCCTCTGCTCCGACCACGGTCAGACCTCCGTCGCGTGCGCCCTTCCGCTCGAGTCGGCGTACTCCGACCTGCGCCTCTTCCGCCGCGGCGGACTCGACCGGCCCGACGTCGCCGTCACCGCCTCCAACCGGGCCGGTCAGGTCTACCGCCTGCCGCTGTGCCCCGAGCCCGTGCGGGCGCTGGCGGAGCGGCTCGACGGTCACGAGGCGGTCGACGTCGCGCTCTTCCTCGAGGACGGCGACGCGGTCGCCCGCCGGGGGCGGGAGGAACTGCGGTTCCGGCCCGGTGAGCACGGCTGGATCACCGACGGAGAGCCGGCCGCGCTCGATCACCCCGGCGGGCTCGAGCGGGCGTGGGCGGCGCTGCAGAACCCGAATGCCGGCGACGTGCTCGTCTCGGCGGCGGAGGGGCTCGAGTTCACCGACCTCGGGGGCCGCCATCACGCCGGCGGCGGCAGTCACGGGTCGCTCGTCGCAGGAGACTCGGAGGTGCCGATGCTGGCGGTCGGCGTCGGCTCGCTCCCGGCCGACATCACCGAGGTTGCGCCGGCGGTGCTCGCGCAGCTCGGCGTCGAGCCCCCGCCCTACGTGCGGTCTCGACGTGGCGTCGCCTCCCGTGCCTGACTTCACCGAGGCGCGAAGGCGCATGGTCGAGGAGCAGCTGCGCGCCCGCGAGATCGCCGACGAGCGCGTGCTGGCGGCGATGGAGCGCGTGCCGCGCGAGCTGTTCGTCCCCGAGGAGGAGCGGAGCCGCGCCTATGCCGACGCCGCCCTGCCGATCGGCGAAGGGCAGACGATCTCGCAGCCGTACATGGTCGCCAGGATCTGCGAGGCGCTCGGCCTGCGGGGCGGAGAGCGGGTGCTCGACGTCGGCACGGGCTCCGGGTACCAGGCGGCCGTGCTCGCCGAGCTCGCGGGGAGGTGCACACGATCGAGCGCCTGGCCTCGCTGGCCGAGCAGGCACGGGCATCCCTTGCCGCGGCGGGCTACGAGCGGGTGCACGTCCACGTCGGGGACGGCACGCTCGGCCTGCCGGAGCACGGGCCGTTCGGCGCGGTCGCGGTCGCGGCGGCTGCCCCGCGGATTCCCACCTCGCTGTACTCCCAGCTCGAGCCTGGCGGCCGGCTCGTGCTCCCGGTCGGGCGCCGCGAAGGTCAAGAGCTCGAGCTTGTCGTTCGCAGCCCGGAGGGCCCCGCCGTCCTCCGCCTCGTGCCCTGCAGGTTCGTCCCCCTCGTCGGCCGCGAGGGCTTCGGGCGTGGCTGAGCGGCGACGGGCTCGCGTGGTCGTACCGTGGACGCGTGCAGGCGGTCGGGTTCCGGGCGAACGCGTCGTCGCGGGCGCGGTCGCTCGGGATCTCGGGCTGGGTGCGGAACAATCCCGACGGTACGGTCGAAGCCGAGCTCGAGGGTTCCTCCGAGCGGGTGGAGTCGCTGGTCCGCTGGTTCGGGCAAGGCCCGTACGGCGCGGAGGTGGACGACGTGCGCGTCGAGTGGGGAGATCCGGTCGGCGGGCACCGCTTCGACATCCGCTGAGCCTCGCGGCGACTTCCGCTACGCTCGCCACGTGGCGCGACCGACGGCAGCGGTGATCGCGGCCACGCGCGCCGGCCGGGCGTTGAGACGCCCCCAGAACTGGGTGGAGCTCCTCAAGTTCTCCGTCGTCGGCGTCAGCGGCTACGCCGTCAACCTCGCCGTCTACGTCATTCTGCTGGACGGTGCCGACCTGCACTACGTTCCCGCGGCCGCGTGCTCGTTCGTGGTGGCGGTCTCGAACAACTACGTCTGGAACCGGCACTGGACCTTCCGGCACAGCCGGGGCCATCTCTACTACCAGGGCGTGCGGTTCCTCGCCGTCTCGCTCGCGGCCCTCGGGCTCAACCTCGGCCTGCTGCGGCTACTCGTCGAGCTCGGCGCGGGCAAGATCGTCGCGCAGGCGATCGCGATCGTGCTCGTGACGCCGTTCAGCTTCACCGCGAACAAGCTCTGGTCGTTCCGGCGGTAGTGCGCAGGACGCTCGCAGCCGCCGCGTTCCTGCTCCTCGTGCTCGCGCCGGCAGCGGCGGCCGACACGCCGACGGCGCCGGTCTACGACGGGCAGGGACGGCTCGTCCAGACGCCGTTCGCCCCCCTCGCCCCGCAGCAGACGCTGACCGAGGCGAAGGCAGTGGCGCTCTTCGTCGCCGTGCCCAAGGTGAGGGACTGGCTCGGCCGCTACCCGGCCGATGCCCTCGTCAAGGACGCGACCTACGACCCCACGTACCGCGACTGGAACGTCGAGATCCGCTACGACCCGGCCGGCGAGATCGCCAAGGGCCGCGTCGACGATTTCACCGGTGTCGTCACCGAGGCCTGGACCGGGCCCCAGGTGGCGTGGACGATGGCCCGCGGCGGGCCCGGCGCGTTCGGCGGCAAGAAGATCAACAGCCTGCCGCTCTGGCTGAGCCTCTGCGCCGTGTTCCTGCTCGGGCTCGCCGACCTGCGGCGGCCGCTCAGCGTGCGCAACCTCGACCTGCTCGCGCTGCTCTCGTTCTCGGTCTCGCTGTGGTACTTCAACCACGGCCGGATCTTCACGAGCGTGCCGCTCGTCTACCCCGGGCTCTTCTATCTCCTCGGGCGCACGATCTGGATCGGGGCGCGGAACCGCCCACCCCGGACGCTCCCGGCCGCTCTGGCCGATCTGGGTGCTGGCGGCCGCGACCATCTTCATCGCCGGCTTCAAGGTCGGCCTGAACGTGCGGGACTCGAACGTGATCGACGTCGGCTACGCCGGGGTGATCGGCGCCGAGCGAATCGCGCACGGTCAGTCGCCCTACGGCCACTTCCCGGTCGAGGACTCGCTGAAGTCCTGCGGGCCGGCCGACCGAAACGGCGAGATTCGCGAGCGGATCCAGGCGAACGGGCGCTGTGAGTCGGCCAACGACCGCGGCGACACCTACGGGCCGGTGGCGTACCTGACCTATCTTCCCGGGTACTGGTTCTTCGGCTGGGGAGGCAAATGGAACGACCTGCCCGCCTCGCACTTCACTGCGATCGCCTTCGACCTGCTCTGCCTGGTCGGGCTGGGCCTGGTCGGGCGGCGCTTCGGCGGCAACCGGCTCGGGGTGACGCTCGCCTTCGCCTGGGCCGCCTATCCGTTCACCCAGTACGTCTCCAACTCGAACACGAACGACGCGATCATGCCCGCCTTCCTGATCTGGGGGCTCTGGCTGTGCACGTCGCCGTGGGCTCGCGGGGTGCTCGCCGCGCTGGCGGCCTGGACCAAGTTCGGGGCGTTGCTCCTCGCGCCGCTCTGGGCGACCTACCCGGAGTTCCGGCGCAGCCGGCGGACGGCGCTGCTGTTCGCCGGAGGCTTCGCGCTCGCCACGGCGGCTTCCTTCTGGATCCTCCTGCTCGAGCCGAGCCCGCTGCACGCGGCCCGGGTGTTCTGGGACCGGACGATCCCGCCGCAGGTGAACCGGCAGTCGCCGTTCTCGATCTGGGACTGGCGGCAGTACCACGCCGGCCTGCCCGACCTCCACTGGTTGCAGAGGGCCCTCCAGACGCTGCTCGTGATCGGCGCGGCGGTCGTCGCCTTCCTCCCGCGACGGAAGTCGCCGCTCCAGCTGGCAGCGTTGACCGGCGCCCTCCTGATCGGCTTCGAGCTCGTGCTGACGCACTGGTTCTACCTCTACCTGCCGTGGTTCTTCGCCTTCGTCGCGTACGCAGTGCTGTCCGCGGAGCCGGCGAGCGCGGAAGCCACCGCGACGGAGACACATGAGCGAGCCTCTCGCGAGCTGGTCGCAGCTGGTTGACCCTCGGCGGGCGGTCGTCGCCGCGGGGGTCGCGATCGCCGTCTTCGTCGCCGCCTGGGCAGGCATCCACCTGGGCTTCTACCGCCACAGCCAGATCCTCGACACGCCGATCTACCAGCGCTACGGCGACGCAGGTCGCGAAGGGCAAGGTGCCCTACCGCGACTTCGCCCTCGAGTACCCGCCGGGAGCGCTGCCGGTGTTCGCGGTGCCCTCCCTCTTCCGATCGAATGCCGGCGATCTCACCGGCTACCGCAACGGCTTCGAGGCGGAGATGCTCGTCTGCGGCGGCCTGATGATCGCCTTCATGCTCTCGATCCTCCTCCGGCTGGAGGCCGGGCCCGTCCGCCTCGGCCTGGCGCTCGGCTCGGCCGCGGTCGCACCGCTCCTGCTCGGGTCGGTGGTGCTCTCGCGGTTCGACCTCTGGCCGGCGGCCCTGACCGTCGGTGCGCTCGCCGCGCTTGTCGCCGGCCGGGGCCGGCTCGGCTCGGGGGTGCTCGGGCTCGCCTTCGCGACCAAGCTGTTCCCGGCGGTGCTGCTGCCGCTCGCGCTCACCAGGGTGTGGCGACGTCGCGGCGGCCGCGAGGCCGCGATCTGCCTCGGGCTGTTCACGCTCGTTGCCGCCGCCTGCTTTCTCCCTTTCGTCGTGCTCGCCCCGCACGGTGTCTGGGAGGCGATCACGCGCCAGACGAACCGCCCGCTCCAGATCGAGTCGCTCGGGGCCGGGGTCCTGCTCGTCGCCCACCAGGTCGCGGACGTCGGGCTGACGATGCGGCCCGGTCACGGCTCGCAGAACCTCGCCGGCGCCGGGCCGGATGCGATCGCCGCTGCCCAGACCGCCGTCCAGCTGGGGGCGATCGTGGCGGTCTGGATCTGGTTCGCCCGCGGCCCCGTCGACCGCGAGCGCCTGGTCCGGGCCTCGGCGGCCGCCGTATGCGCGTTCGTCGCGCTCGGCAAGGTGCTCTCGCCGCAGTTCCTGATCTGGCTGGTCCCGCTGGTGCCGCTCGTGCGGGGCAGGCGGGGGCTCGCAGCCGGCGGCGTGCTCGCGCTCGCGCTGGTGCTCACCCAGCTCTGGTTCCCCTATCGCTACTGGAGCCTCGCGCTCCACTTTCGCGGCGTTCCCGTCCTGGCTCGTGCTCGTGCGCGACCTCGTCCTGGTCGCGCTCCTCGCCGTCCTGGTCTGGCCGAAAGGCGAATTGCGCGATTCCGGGCCGCGAGGAGATCATGACCCGCGTGTCGTGGGAGTCGTTCGATGCCGATCCGGGCAGCGCTATCCTCGACGCACTGATCGAGATCAACGATGCGCTCAGGCGTCGTGCGGAGGAACGGCGACGTGCTTCCGGTCACGCGTAGCGGCGTTCGGCGGAGACCGACTTTCTACGCGACTTCGAGTCGCAGTGCCTCGATCGCGGTCGCGCGGCCGTCCGGCTCGCAGTCGACGACGACGCCCTCGATCCGGACGCCGGTCTCGGCCGGCCTGAAGCGGACCGGCATCCCCGTCCGCATCCGCCGGATCGCGAGCTCGGCCTCGACCCCGATCACCGAGTCGTGCGGCCCCGTCATGCCGGCGTCGGTGATCGCGGCGGTCCCACCCGGCTGGATCCGCGCGTCGCTCGTCTGCACGTGCGTGTGCGTGCCGATCACGGCGGTGACGCGCCCGTCGAGCCAGCGGGAGACCGCGACCTTCTCGCTGGTCGCCTCCGCGTGGAAGTCGACGATCACCACCTTTGCCCGCCTCCGCGCCTCCTCGACGAGCTCGTCCAGCACCTCGAAGGGCGAGCAGGCCACGTCGAGAAAGAGCCAGCCCATGAGATTGACCACCGCGACCGGCGTCCCGTCGGCCGCCGCCGCGACCGCGAGCGCACGCCCCGGCGAGCCCGACGCGACGTTGGCCGGCCGGATCACGCGCTCGGACCCGGCCAGGTACGGGCGGAGCTCGTCGCGGGCCCAGACGTGGTTGCCGAGCGTGACGACGTCCGCGCCGGCGGCGAGCAGCCGGTCGGCGAGCTTCGGCGTCAACCCCCGCCCGTCGGCGGCGTTCTCGCCGTTGACGACGCAGAAGCCGGCACCGAGCTCCTCACGCAGCGACGGCAGCCGCGCCTCGACGGCTCGACGGCCGGCCGAGCCGAAAACGTCGGCGAGAAAGAGGATCCGCACGTGGCGAGCTTCTAGGGCAGCGCTGCGGCGGAGTGGAGCTCGATCGCGACGTAGTTGCCCGCGTCCTGCGTGTAGCGCGCGAGAGCGAGCTTCTCGACGCGGGCGAAGTCGAGCAGGACTCCGATCTTCGACGTGGCGGCGGCGAGCTGGGAGCCCACCGTCAGCGCCGGATCTGGCTCCAGGTGCGTGATCGAGACGACCACCGAGGGGTCGGCCGTCGGCTGGATGTCGATCACCGACCCGTAGGCCTTCCCGTCGATCACGTCCGCCCGGAGGCCGACGACCGTGCCGTCGACCGGGGAGTAGACCGCTGTGCGGGCCGCCGCCCCGACGTCCAGCGACCCGGTCGAGGGGCCCTGGCCGCCGCCCAGCTGATAGTACGAGAGCCCCCCTCCGCCTCCGCCGAAGATGCGGTGGAACG
This sequence comes from uncultured Actinomycetes bacterium, assembly GCA_963836685.1. Classification (GTDB taxonomy): domain Bacteria; phylum Actinomycetota; class Thermoleophilia; order Gaiellales; family Gaiellaceae; genus DATBLE01. The sequence goes on along the minus strand of CAWIKS010000022.1, from coordinate 61,482 downwards.
TGCGCGCGAACAGCCCCTCGTTCGCCTGCCGCCCGAGAGGATCGAAAGGAAGCGCGTCGCCGCCGGCGGCGTGGTAGCCGATCGCGGTGACGTTGCGGGCGTTCACCGGCAGCTGGACCCGCAAGCCCTCGTGCACCGCGATCACGAGCGGGTCGGGCGGGCCCGCCGGGAGCAACCGCGAGGCGCTTGCGGGCACCCCGACGCCGAGCACCGGGGTCGCCCCGCCCCGGAAGGCGGAGACGAGCAGGATCACGAGGACGGTCAGGCCGAGCAGCGTGAGCAGCGCGCGGCGGCGCGCACGTCGGACCGCCGAGGAGGGACGCCGCTGCGGCCGCCGGTAGGCGGTGGCGGGTTGCATCGGCGCCACCGTAACCGAGCTTCGACCGGCAGGCAACCGGGTTCGTGACGACTCCCGCGCGGAGTGCGAGCCGAGATCGAGCCAGATTTCGTCCCGATCGAGTGCCAGCGCGCCGTCCGTCTGCGCCGCCCAGTCCCAGACCGCGGGCCGAGGGCGTACGGCACGCGCGGTACGATGGCGGCGATGGCCCCCGGCGCGGCGCCGAAGATCCAGATCCCGCGCTGGATCCAGCTGGTCGGGCTTCCGGTGCTGCTGATCCTGGCGTGGGTGGTCGCGGGACGCGTCTTTCACGTCGTCTTCCTGTTCCTGGTCGCGACCCTGCTCGCGCTGCTCCTCGACCCGATCGTCAAGGCGATCGGGTCGATCGCGATCGGACGGTTCCAGATCCCCCGCGGCATCTCGGTCGCGCTCGTGTACCTCAGCCTGGCGGCGGTGCTGATCGTCAGCATCTGGGCTCTCGCCACCGTCGTCGTCGATCAGACGAAGACGGCCGCAAACCGGTTCGACACCTACTTTACGCAGCCCCATGGACGGACCGACCAGACGGACGCCGACCGCGACGTCGATCGGCTGCAGCACTGGTTGAACACCCACGGCCTCGGCTCGATCAAGATCCAGGAGCGCGGTCACCGCTGGGTCAAGCAGATCCGGGAGAAGGACGTCGGGAAGTACACCAACCGGATCGTCAATTTCGTCGAGGGGGCGGCGATCTCCATCGGCAAGCTGCTCTTCGCCGCGATCGTGGTCCTGGTCGCCTCGATCTACATGCTGCTCGACTTCTCGAGGCTGGCGAGGGCGATCGACCGGAGGTTCCCACCGCATCCGGGCTCCCAGCCTCTGCTGGTGCGGGTCGAGCACGCGGTGGCGGGCTACGTGAAGGGGCAGGCGCTGGTCTCGTTGATCATCGGCACGAGCGCAGGCCTGGGGATGTGGCTGCTCGGGGCGCTCGGCTGGGTGCCGGGGGCCGACAAGTTCGCGCTCCTCTTCGGCGCCTGGGTGGGCGTGACCGAGCTGATCCCGTACCTCGGCCCGTGGCTCGGCGCGATCCCGGCCGGGATCTACGCGGTCGTCGTCCACCCGATCTCGCTGCTCTGGGTGACGATCCTTTTCCTGATCATCCACCAGATCGAAGGACACGTCGTCGTCCCGAACGTGATGGGCAGCGCGCTGCGCCTGCACCCCCTGCTCATCATCTTCGGTCTGCTCGCCGGCGGCGAGATCTACGGGCTGGCCGGGATCCTCGTCGCGTTGCCGCTCCTGGCGGCGGCCCGCGCCGTCTACGAGTTCTTCTCCGAGCGGGTCCAGCTCGAGCCGTGGACGGACGCCGGGCCGGTACCGGTGGAGGTGGAGGTCGAGCCGCCGCACGCGCCGGCGCCGGTCGTCCCGGTGCCCGACTCCGAGGCGGACAAGCCGCAGCCCCGCGTCCGCCGGTCGCAGCGCTGAGTTGACGCCGCTCCTATCGGCCGGGGGAGTCTCGCGCCGCTTCGGCGACCACGTCGCGCTCGAGCCGACCGACGCCGAGGCGCGGCCCGGCGAGGTGCTCGCGCTCGTCGGCCCGAACGGCGCGGGCAAGTCGACGCTGCTCGCGATCCTCGCGGGGGCGCTGTCCCCGAGCTCAGGCTCGGTCGTCCGCAGCCCGGGGATTCGCATCGGCTGGATGCCCCAGCGGCCGGCGCACTACGGCCGACTCTCTCCCCGGCAGAACCTCGAGCTCTTCGCCCGGCTCGAGGGGGTCGGCGACCCGGATGCGCTGCTCGCCCGCTTCGAGCTGCCCGACGACGGGCGCTCCTCGAGCGCGCTCTCGGTCGGCAACCGGCAGCGGCTCGACCTGGCGATCTCGCTGCTCGGCGGCCCCCAGGTGCTCCTGCTCGACGAGCCCACGGCGGCGCTCGATCCGCGCCAGCGCCGGCGTCTGTGGCAAACGGCGGCTTCGGTTCGCGACGAGGGAGGCGCGGTCGTGCTCGTGACCCAGAACCCGGAGGACCTGGAGCACGTCGCCGACCGCGTCGTCGCGCTGCTCGAGGGCCGCGTCGTCTTCGACGGACCGGTTCCCGAGTACCTCCGGTCGGAGGCGGCGGGAGCGCTGATGTGAGAGCGCCCTGGCTGATCCTGCGCAAGGACCTGCTGGTCCTGCGGCGCTCGCCGCTTCTGCTCGGCGTGCTGATCGCGTATCCGCTCGTGATCGCGCTCCTGATCGGACTGACCGCCGCCTACGCGAACGCGAAGCCTCGCGTCGCGCTCGTCGACCTCGACCAGGTCCCGCCTCGCGTCACCGTCGCCGGGAACACGTTCGACGTCGGCGCGCTGATCGACCAGGTGGCCAAGAACGTCGAGCTCGTCCGGATGTCCGAGGGCCAGGCGGCGAGCCAGCTCGCCGCCGGGCGGGTGGCGGCGGTGATCACCATCCCCGCGGGCTTCGTCGCCCAGCTGAAAGGGTTGGTGGCGAGCCCCCACCTGACGCTCGCCACCGGCACGGGCGGGATCACGCCGCGGGTCCGTCAGCAGATGCAGGCGCTCGTCTACAACCTCAACCTCCACGTGCAGAAGGCGTTCATCGAGGCCGACATCCGGTACGTCCAGCTGCTCCTCCACGGAGGCAAGGGTCGTGTGCTCGGCCACTCCTTCTCGATCATCGGGCTGGACGGGACCCAGCGGCTCCTCGTCCGGCTGCCGCCGTCCCCGGAGCGCACGCAGATCGCCGACTTCGTCCACGACGCCCGGCTCGCGCTCGCGCTGACGGGCAATGCGATCCGGGCGACCGCCGCTCCGATCGTGCTCGACGAGGAGCGCGGCCGCGGCCGCACGTCGGCACTGTCGGCCCAGGCGCAGGCGTACGGGCTGGCGATCACCGTCAGCTTCCTCGGGCTGCTGCTCGCCGCCGGGGCGCTCGCCGCCGAGCGAGACGAGAACGCGATCGGCCGCCTGGTCCGCGGTCTCGTCGGGCTCGGCCAGCTCGTCGCCGCCAAGGTCGCGCTCGCGGTCACGATCGCTCTCGGGCTCGGGCTGGCGATCCTGCTCGGCTTCGGGATCGCGGTCGAGGCGGGCAACGTCTCCGGCGGGCAGCCCTGGCAGCGACTTCCGCTCGTCCTCGTCGGCGTCGCGCTGGCGGGCGCGGCGGTCGGGGCGGTCGGGGCGCTCGTCGGTGCGCTCGCCCGCGAGTCGAGAACGGCCTCGCTGGTCGGGATCCTGGTCGTGCTGCCCGTCGTCTTCCTCGGGCTCGTCCCGCGGGAGATCGTCCCCGCCGCCGCCTGGATCAGCGACGCGTTTCCGTTCGTCCACGCGGTCCGCTTCTTCGCCTCCGCCCTGTACGACCGCTCGCCCTGGAGCGTGGTCGGGCGCGAGGCCGCGTGGCTCGCCGGGCTGGGTGCCGCCTTCGGCGCGCTCGCGCGGCTCTCGGTGCGGCGCCTGGCCGCCTGAGGCGTACTCTTTCCGCCGATGAGCACGTTTCCCGTCACGCGGCTCCGCCGGCTTCGCCGGACGGGTGCGCTGCGCTCGCTCGTACGCGAGACGCGGCTCGACCTGGAGGACTTCGTCATGCCCCTGTTCGTCGGGCCGGCAACCGAGCCGGACGAGGCGCTGCCGGCAATGGGCCGCTGGTCGGTCGCGGAGCTGGGGGAGGAGGTCGAGCGCCTCGTCGCGACCGGCGTCCGCGCCGTGCTCCTGTTCGGGATCCCCGACGAGAAGGACGACGAGGGCTCGGGGGCCTGGGACGACGACGGCGTCGTCCAGCGGGCGGTGCGCGCGCTCCGGCCGCGGTTCCCCGAGCTCGTGCTGCTCACCGACGTGTGCCTGTGCGAGTACACGACGCACGGCCACTGCGGCGTGATCGGGGCCGGAAGGGTCGCGGGCGAAGCCGGCGAGGTCGACAACGACGCCACCCTGGAGCTTCTCGTCCGGACTGCGGTCAGCCACGTCGAGGCCGGCGCGGACGCCGTCTGCCCGAGCGACATGATGGACGGACGCGTCGGCGCGATCCGCGAGGCGCTGCCCGAGACGCCGATCCTCGCCTACTCGGCCAAGTACGCGTCGTCCTTCTACGGTCCGTTCCGTGAGGCGGCCGGTTCGGCACCCTCGTTCGGCGACAGGCTCGGCTACCAGATGGACCCGGCGAACGTGCGCGAGGCGCTCCGCGAGTGCGAGCTGGACGTCGCCGAGGGTGCGGACGTGATCATGGTCAAGCCCGCGCTGCCCTACCTGGACGTGATCCGCGCCGCGCGCGAGCGCTTCGACCTGCCGCTCGCCGCCTACAACGTCTCCGGCGAGTACGCGATGGTGAAGGCGGCCGCAGACCGGGGGTGGCTCGACGAGCGCCAGGCGGCGCTCGAGTCGCTGACCGCGATCAAGCGGGCCGGCGCCGACATCGTCATCTCCTACTGGACGAAGGACCTCGCCGGGTGGGTGTAGTCCAGCGCTCCGAGCTGTACCGGCGCGCGCTCGACCTGATCCCGGGTGGGGTCAACTCGCCGGTGCGGGCGATGCGTGCGGTCGGTCTGGACGAGCCGGTGTTCATGCGTCGTGGAGCCGGCGCCGAGATCGAGGACGTCGACGGCCGCCGCTACGTCGACTGGGTGATGTCGTGGGGGCCGTTGATCTTCGGTCACGCGGACGACGAGACGCTGAGCGCGGTGGTCCAGGCGGCGCACCGCGGGACGTCGTTCGGCGCGCCGACCGAGGCCGAGGTCGAGCTGGCCGCCGAGATCGCAGACGCCGTCCCCTCGATCGAGCAGGTGCGGCTCGTCTCCTCGGGCACCGAGGCGGCGATGAGCGCGATCCGGCTGGCGAGGGGCGTGACCCATCGCGATCGCATCCTCAGGTTCGCCGGCTGCTACCACGGCCATGCGGACGCGCTGCTCGCCGGCGGCGGCTCGGGGTTGGCGACGCTCGGGATCCCGTCGTCTCCGGGCGTGCCGACCGGCGCGGCGGCGGACACCATCCTCTGTCCCTACAACGACGTCGATGCGGCCGCGGACGCCGTCGCCCGGTGGGGCGAGGGTCTGGCCTGCGTGATCGTCGAGCCGGTGGCCGGGAACATGGGCGTCGTTCCCCCCGAGCCGGGCTTCCTCGAGGCCCTGCGCGCGCTCTGCGACGCCTCCGGGGCGTTGCTCGTCTTCGACGAGGTGATCACCGGCTTCCGGGTCGCGCGCGGCGGAGCGCAGGAGCGGTTCGGCGTCCTGCCCGACCTGACCGTCCTCGGGAAGATCGTCGGCGGCGGGCTGCCCGCTGGCCGCGTTCGGCGGCCGCGCGGACGTGATGGAGCGGCTCGCGCCCGCCGGGGAGCGTCTACCAGGCCGGGACGCTCTCCGGAAATCCGCTTGCGACCGCGGCGGGCCTGTCCGTCCTGCGGCGGCTGCGGGACACGGGCGTCTACGAACGGCTCGAGGCGATCGGGGCGCGGCTGGAGGCGGGTCTCGCGCCCTTCGGACGTGTCCAGCGGGTCGGCGCGATGCTGACCCTGTTCATGCGCGAGGAAGCGGTGCGGAGCTTCGAGGACGCGCAGGCGTGCGACACCGACCGCTACGGCGAGCTGTTCCGGCACCTGCTCGCGCGAGGCGTCTACACGGCACCGTCGCAGTTCGAGGCCTGGTTCATCTCCACCGCCCACGGCGAGGACGAGGTCGACGGGACGGTCGAGGCGGTCCGCAGCTTCTTCGAAGCCGCGTCCTAGATGGACGTGTGGGACACGATCGCCGGCGAGGCCGCGGGGGAGAGCCCTCTCTGGGGGGAGGCCCTCCTGCCGGCCCGCGACCGCCAGCTCGAGGCGGTGTTCTCGCCGCTCGGCGACGCGCGCTTCGCGCTCGGCCTGGAGACCATCTACGAGGGATACCTCCTCCACTACGGCCGGCCGCGGCTGTTCCGCCCTGACGACCGGCACACCTCGCTCCTGCTCGGGGACTACCTCTACGCCCACGGGCTGGTCAGGATCGCCGAGCTCCGGGAGGTCGAGACCGTCGCCGACCTCGCCGCGCTGATCTCCCTCTGCGCCCAGCTCCGGGCCGAGGGCTCGGACGGGGACGGAGAGGCCTGGGCGGCGACCGCCGCCCTCCTCGGCCGCGGAGCGCTGTTCGACACGCACGACCCGAGCGCGCTCGCGGCGGTTGCAACCGAGGCGGCCGGCTCCCAGGCGGTCGCCGGGGCGCTTGCCCTTCACCGGCTGCGTGTCGGTTAGACTCGCGCCGTGCTCGCGCTGATCGCCGACGCAGCGAAGGAAGGCCGGGACGTGGTCACCGCCATGCTGATCGTCGGCCTGGTGTTCCTGGGCGTGATCGCGCTCGGAACCCTCTCGCGCAAGCTCCGCAAGAAGCACTAGCAGGGAGACGCATCGCATCGATCGGCTCGCCGAACCGCCGTATGCTCGTGGGCCTGATACGCGCGAAGCTCCATCGGCGGTTGACCGACTCGGCTGCCGCGCTCTCCGCGGTCTTTCGGAATGCGGATCTGCGCCGGGTCGAGGGAGCGTGGGCCGCCTCGAACGTCGGCAACTGGGCCTACGGCGTCGCCGCGGCGGTCTACGCCTACCAGGCGGGAGGGGCGACCGCGGTCGGCGTGGTGTCGGCGATCCGGGTGGCAACGACGGCGGCGACCGCCCCGTTTCTGTCGCTCCTGGCCGACCGCCTTCCGCGCAAAGCGGTCATGACCGGCTCGAGCGTCGTTCGGGCCGGGGCGCTGGGAGGCGCGGCGGTCGCGGTTGGGCGTCCGCGCCGAGTGTCGCTCGTGTACGCCCTGACCGTCGTCGTGACCGCGGCCACGAGCGTGTTCCGCCCGGCGCAGGCCGCGCTCGTGCCGTCTCTGGCCGAGCGCCCGGAGGATCTGACGGCCGCGAATGTCGCCGGCAGCACGATCGAGAGCGTCGGGATCTTCGTCGGGCCGGCCCTTGGCGGGCTCCTGCTCGCGGTCAGTGGAGTCGCGACGGTCTTCGTCGCCACGGCCGGCGTGTTGGCGTTATCCGGCTCTGCTCGTCCTGCGCATCGCCGCGGGGGCCGGTCGCACCCACCGCGGGTGGAGACCGAGCGGGGAGTCCTTCGCGGGGTCGCCGCCGGCTTCGAGACGATATTCAGGGACTCGCGTGTCCGTCTGGTGGTCGGGCTGGTTTCCGCGCAGACCGTCGTCAGCGGCGCATTGAACGTCCTGATCGTGGCGATCGCGCTCAACTTGCTCGACCTGGGAACGAGTGGCGTCGGCTTTCTGAACGCCGCGATCGGAGTCGGAGGGCTGCTCGGGGCGCTTGCGCTGCTCGCCCAGGTTCGAAAGCTCGGGCTGACGCTGGGAATCGGCGTCCTGCTCTGGGGAGGGCCGATCGTCTTGATCGCCGTCTGGCCGAACAAGATCGCCGCACTGCTGCTGCTCGGCGTCGTCGGGATCGGGAATAGCCTGGTCGACGTGCCGGCGTTCACGCTCCTCCAGCGTTCCGCTCCGGACGAGGTGCTGGCCCGCGTTTTCGGCGCGATGGAGTCCGCGATCCTCCTCACGATCGCACTCGGTTCTGCAGTCACTCCTCTGCTGATCCACGTCGCCGGCCTGCGGGGCGCGCTCATCGTCACCGGCGCGTTCCTGCCGGCGGTGACGGCCCTCGTCTGGCCGCGACTGCGGGCGCTCGACGCCGCCGCCCACGAGCCTCGCCGAGAGCTGGAGCTGCTGGAGGCGATCCCTCTCTTCGCCCCCCTCTCCGGCGCGAGCCTGGAGACCATCGCGGCCAATCTGATCCCGCTCACGTTCGGTGCCGGAGCAACCGTCGTTCGGGAAGGCGAGACCGGCGACCGGTTCTACATCGTCGACTCGGGCGCCTGGAAGCCACGCGAGACGGTCGGCACCTGCGCGATCTGGTCGGCGGCGACTTCTTCGGAGAGATCGCTCTCCTGCGCGACGTCCCTCGCACTGCGTCGGTGACCGCGAGGTCGGACGTCAGCCTGCTCGCGCTCGACCGGGACGAGTTCGTCGCTGTGGTCACGGGCCATCGCGGAGAGCGCCGCTGCGGCAGAAGCGGCGATCGCGAACCGGCTTGGCTCGCTTCGTCCGTCGATCGCGACACCGTGACCTCGTGACGCCGGAGGGGGAGGACACTCGCGCGTTTCCCGGGCCGGTCTTCGGCAGTCTCTGGGAGCGTCTCGCCGACCCGGCCGCCCCGCCGGGTGGAGGAGCCGCAGCCGCAGTCGCGGCCGGGATGGCCGCGGGCCTTGTTGCCAAGGCCGCTCGTCGACCGATCGAGACGTGGACCGACGCGCGAGGCGTCGCTGCCCAGGCGGCCGCGCTCGGGGAGCGCTGCGTCGAGCTCGCGGAGTCGGACGCGCGTGCCTTCGCCGCTGCTCTCCGGGCGCTGCAGGACCGGGCGGACATCGAGCTGCGCCTCGCCCGAGAGCGTCGACGTGCTGCTGGCCCTGGCGGAGACTGCGACGGACATCGCCGAGCTCGCGGCGCGGACGGCTGAACAGTGCGACGGCATCGTTTCGCGGCGACGCGGTCTGCGCCGCTCTGCTCGCCGAGGCGGCGGCGTCCTGCGTCGCCGTGCTCGTCGCGGGCAACCTGACCGTGACGGGAGAGGACGAGCGGCTGCGGCGGGCGAGGCAGCTCGCCGAGACTGTCGACGGCCGCTCTGCGCCGTGCGCTCGAGTCGGGGCCGTGATTTGATGCGTCGAGGATGGCCGGGCCGCAGCAGGACGCCGAGCTCGTCGGGCGCTGCCGGGCCGGGGACGAACGTGCCTGGAACGAGCTCGTCGAGAAGTACTCGCGGTACGTGTACGCGATCGTCGTCCAGGGGTACCGGCTGCGCGGCCCGGACGCCGAGGACGCGTTCCAGGAGGTCTTCCTCCGCGTGTACGACCGCCTCGGCTCTCTACGCAACCCGGAGGCCTTCCGCCCCTGGATCGCGCAGCTGACGCGGCGGGTCTGTCTCGACCGGCTCTCCGTGCTCGGACGGGAGGAGCCGAGCGAGCTCGAGCCTGCGGAGGCCGAAGCCGCCCTGGAGGACGTCGACGAGGCGTTCTCCGTCCGGGAGGCGCTGGCCGCGCTCTCCGAGGACTGCCGCGAGGTGCTCGACCGCTTCTTCTGCCGCGACGAGAGCTACCGGACGATCGGCGAGGCGCTCGGCCTACCCGCGGGAACGATCGCGAGCCGCATCTCGCGCTGCCTGGCGAAGCTGCGGAGCGCTGGATCGTAAGAACGGGGCGACGACGAGGCGGCTGGAAGTTCACCGACGCTATCGAGGGCTCGACGCAGCGCAGCTCGGTCGGGACAGCGTTACATGCGGCGTTTGCCGTCCTCGCACCGCAGGAGTGGGCGGGCCGCAGCGGAGTTGGCGAGCGCTTCGAGGCATCCTCACGCATCGTGACCCGTGAGGCGGACTCGAAGCGGGAAGAATCGCACTCGAGGCAGAGGGTGTGCGACAGTCTGGTGAGGTGAGGACATGAGCTACGACGAGGAGAGACTCGGCGAGCTGCTCCGGCGGCTTCCGCCGGCGCCCGACGGGTGGGTGCGGGCGGCGCAGGAGCTTCCGCTCGCCCGCGCGACGCTCGACGACCTCGTCGCGCGCGCAGAGGCGGACGCGGAGCTGCGACGGCGTATCCTCGCCGATCTCGAGGCGGCGGTCGCCGCCGCAGGGATCGAGCCCAGCTCCGCCCTCCTCGCCGAGCTCCGCACGCGCCTCGCGCCGCAGTAGCATCGCCTGAGTGTCCGAGTCCGAGCTCCCGGCCTGGAGCCTGCCTGCAGACGCGGCAGAGCGGATCGGGCTCGCCGCCGACTGGCCGGCCGAGATCACCCGGGAGTGGGCCTGGGGCGGATCCACCGGCCGGGGGGTGCGGGTCTGCATCCTCGACAGCGGAGTCGAGACCGGCCACCCGCTGATCGGCAGCTGGACAGCGCAGTCGCCGCGGCCGTCGACGGGGACGGCAAGCCGGTCGTGAGCGCGGACACCGAGGGCGACCTCTGCGGCCACGGGACGGCCTGCGCCGGGATCGTGCGCTCGATCGCCCCCGAGCTGCGAGCTGCACAGCGTGCGGGTGCTGGGAGCCGGCTTCACGGGCGGAGGCGAGACCCTGCTCGCCGGGCTCCGCTACGCCGTCGAACAGGGCTTCGACGTCGTCAACATGAGCCTCTCGACGACGAAGAAGAGACTACGCCGCCGTTCTGCACGAGCTCGCCGACTCGGCGTACTTCCAGCGGACGGTGCTCGTCGCCGCCGCGCACAACATGCCCGTCGAGAGCTACCCGTGGCGCTTCTCGTCGGTGATCTCCGTCGGCAGCCACGAGGAGGAGGATCCATTGGCCTTCTACTACAACCCGAACCCGCCGGTCGAGTTCTTCGCCCGCGGCGTGAACGTCGAGGTGGCGTGGCTCGGCGGCCAGACGCTCCGCTCCTCCGGCAACAGCTTCGCCACTCCCCACGTCGCCGGGATCTGCGCGCTCGTCCGCTCCAAGCATCCCGAGCTGACCCCGTTCCAGCTCAAGAGCGTGCTGCACCTGACCGCGTCGAACGTGCGGGGCGGGCAATGACCGAGGACCGTCTGCACGCCGCGGTGGCGGCCGGCGTGCTCGGCTCGGAGGAGCGCTTTCGCGAGCTGCTCCGCTCGGTGGTCGAGGTCGCGCGGGCGATCCTGGCCGCGAAGGCCGCGTCGATCCTGCTGCTCGACGAGGAGGCGGGCGAGCTCGTCTTCGAGGCCGTCGTCGGCGGCGAGGAAGACCTGCTCGGCAAGCGATTTCCGGCGGGCACGGGCGTCGCCGGCTGGGTGCTCGCGACCCGGACGCCGCTCGTGCTCGAGGATGTCGCGGGCGACCCGCGGTTCGCCAAGGACGTGGCGCAGGACACCGGGTACGTGCCGCAGGGGTTGATGGCGGTGCCGCTGCTCCACGACGAGCGCGCGCTCGGGGTGCTCGAGGTGCTCGACCGGCAGTCCCGGTTCACGCTCGAGGAGATGGAGCTCCTCGGCCTGTTCGCCTCGCAGGCGGCGATCGCGCTCGACCTGCTCCAGCGTGTCCGGACGTGCCGAGGCCGCGCTGTCGGGCTCCGGCGAGCTCGCAGTCGTCGCCCGAGTGGCAGCCGATCTCGATCGCCCTCGGCGAGGATTCGAGGCCGGCCGGACTGCGCCTGCTCGCGCGCTCTGGGAAGTTCTTCGCGTCTAGAAACCGGAACGAGCCCGGGTGCCCGGGCTCGTTCGGCTCTTCAGGAGAACGGAGGACCTACGGAACGCGCTGCTCGTCGCCCTCGTCGTGGCGCCGGGCACGCGCTGACCCGGGACACGCTGTCCCGGCATCCGCATGTGCGCCTCGACGTCGTCGCCCTCGTCGTCCTCGCCCGGCACCCGCTGGCCTGGCACGCGCTGGCCTGGGACGCGCTGCCCCGGGACGCGCTGATGGGCCTCGACGTCCTCGTCGCCGGGCTCCGGTACGCGCTGGTCTCTGGTCTCGTCGTCCGCCACGGTCATGCCTCCTTCCGATTTGATCCCGCAGTCTGCGGTTTGTTCCACTAGACACATCATCCGCCCAGGATCTTCCCACTTCCCCGTCGAGTTCGCAATTACACCCTGGTTTGCCGATGGCCTCACGCACCGCGCGGGCGAGGGCCGGCCCGACGGGGCCGGGGCGGTAGCCGAGCTCCCGCTCGGCCTTCGCGGACGAGAAGTACGCCGGCGTCCGCGCCAGGATCGCCTCGTTCCGGTTGACCAGGCCCAGGGCCGCCCCCGCCCGGACGGCCGCGTGCGGTACGGCGAGGCGCGGTCTCGGCACGCCGGCCAGATCGGCGACGGCGGCAAAGACGTCCCGAAGCGGCAGGTCGACGCCGCCGAGCAGGTACCGCTCGCCGGGGCGTCCGTGCTCGAGCGCGAGCACGTGCCCGCGGGCGACGCCGCGCACGTCGACGAGATTGACGCCGATCCGCGGGTAGGCGCGGTAGCGGCCGGTGGCGACGCCGCGGATCATCGCGCCGGTCGGCGTCGGCGCCCGGTCGCCCTCGCCGACCGGCGTCGTCGGGTTGACGCAGACGGCGCCGGCCGCGAGCGCCAGGCGCTCCGCCTCCAGCTTCGTCCGCTTGTACGGGACGGCCAGCTCCCACGCCGGCGGCTCGTCCTCCTCGGTCGCCTGCCGGCCGGGAACCGGCCCGCAGGTCGCGCACGTGCTCGTGTGGACGATCCGCGTCACGCCCTCGCGGGCGCAGGCATCGAGCACGTTCCGCGTCCCCTGGACGTTGACGAGCTCGAGCTCGCGTGCAGACGCGGCGAAGCTGTAGAGGGCGGCGACGTGGAAGACGGCCTCGCAGCCCGCGACTGCGCGCCGGAGCCGGTCGGGGTCGAGCAGGTCGACCCAGTCGTCGCTGACGTCGAAGCCGCGCTCGCGCAGCTCCCGGACGACGTGCCCGCCGACGAATCCGCTCGCCCCGGTGACGTAGGCGCGCATCCGGCCGCATGATTGCGCTGTGAGGAAGCTTCCCGCCGGGCACGGTCACGCTCCTGTTCACCGATATCGAGGGCTCGACCCGGCTGCTGCACGAGCTCGGGCACGCCTACGGTGAGGCACTCGGTGTGCATCGTCGGCTGGTTCGCGAGGCGTTCGACGCCCACGGCGGAGTCGAGGTCGACACCCAGGGCGACGCGTTCCTCTACGCCTTTTCGAGCGCGCCGAGCGCGGTGGCCGCCGCAGCCTCGGCGCAGGCGGCGCTCGCGGAGGGCCCGATCCGGGTCCGGATGGGCTTGCACACGGGGACGCCGACGCGAACCGAGGACGGGTACTTCGGTCTCGACGTCCACCTCGGCGCACGGGTCGCCGCCGCCGGCCACGGCGGCCAGGTGCTGCTCACCACGGCGACCCGCGATGCGATCGACGGCGAGGTTCGCGATCTCGGCGAGCATCGGGTGAAGGACTTCGACGAGCCGGTCTGGATCTACCAGCTCGGCGGGGAGTCGTTCCCGCCGCTGAAGACGATCTCGAACACGAACCTCCCTCGTCCGGCGTCGAGCTTCGTCGGGCGCGCACAGGAAGTACGCGAGGTGGCTGCGTTGCTCCGGAAGGCGCGGCTGGTGAGCCTGACCGGCCCCGGCGGCTCGGGGAAGACGCGCCTGGCGATCGAGGCTGCCTCCGAGCTCGTCGGCGAGTTCCGGAACGGCGTCTTCTGGGTGGGGCTGGCGACGGTCCGCGACCCGGAGGTCTGTCATGCCGACGGTCGCCGCGACGATCGGCGCACGGGAGCGGCCTCGCGGCGCACATCCGCGACCGCGAGGTGCTCCTCCTGCTCCTGGACAACCTCGAGCAGGTGGTCGAAGTAGCGCCCGAGCTTGCTGCGCTAGTCGAGGCCTGCCCGAACCTCACGCTGCTGGTCACGTCGCGCGAGCTGCTGCGAGTTCGCGGGGAGGTCGGAGTACGAGGTGCTCCCTCTCGCCGACCCGGATGCGGTCGCAGCTCTTCTGCGCAGGCGCAGCTCGCGTGCCGACCTCGCCCGCAATCGAGGAGCTCTGCCGCCGGCTGGACGACATGCCGCTCGCGCTTGAGCTCGCCGCCGCACGCATGAAGGTGCTTCAGCCCGGAGCAGATCCTCGACCGGCTCTGTCAGCGTCTCGACCTGCTCAAGGGAGGACGGGACGCCGATCCGCGCCAGCAGACGCTTGCGCGCGACGATTGAGTGGTCCTACGAACTGCTTTCGGGGAGGAGCAACAGCTGTTCGCCGGCTCGCCGTCTTCGCCGCCGGCTGCACGCTCGACGCGGCCAGCAGGTCTGCGGCGCCGACCTCGAGACGCTCCAGTCCCTGGTCGAGAAGAGCCTCCTTCGGCACACGGACGAGCGCTTCTGGATGCTCGAGACGATCCGCGAGTACGCCGTCGAGAAGACTGGACCGCAGGCCGGGGCGGACGAGACTCAGGCATCGCCATGCCGCGCTATTCCTCGAGCTCGGCGAGTCGGCCAACCTCTCGGCGGAAAGCGAAGGGCCGGAGCGCCCCGAGCTCGTCCGTCCCGAGGCTTGGACAACCTTCGCGGCGCGATCGAATGGGCGCTCGACCACGATTCCGAGCTTGCCTTTCGCCTGGCGATCAGCCTCGAGCAGCATCTGGGTGATGAACGACCCATTCGAGGGGATGCACCGGCTCGCCGCGGTGCTCGGCCTGAGCGGGGACGTTCCGCGGGAGCTGCGAGCGCGAGCCCTGCGCACCTATGCGGAATCGATCTTCGTCTCGGGCGACTTCGAGCAGGCAGCCGGGTTGATGGAGGAGAGCCTGGCCGAGTTCGAGCGGCTGGGAGACGAACGTGCGGTCGCGGTGGTGATTCACCGCATCGGCGTCGGTGCGCTCGTGGCGAAGGATCTCCCGCGTGCGAGGCAGCTGCTCGAGGAAAGCCTGGCGATGTGTCGGAGCAAACCGAACCCGAAGCTCGAGGCCGACGCGGTGGAAAGCTCGGGTGGGTCGAGGGCTGGGAGGGAAACCCTGAGCGGGCTCTCGAGCTCTTCGAGCAGAGCGCTTAGCTCTGCGAGCAGGTGGGCTTCACGTGGATGCAGGCGGGCAACGTCCTCGATGTCGCCGACCTCTCGCACGAGCTCGGCCGCGCCGCCGCTGCGGAGGAGTGGGCACGCGAGGGTCTTCGGCTTTCCCACGAGCTCGTGCGACCGGCGCCAGATCGTGTACGCGCTCGCATTGCTGGCCAGATTCGCGAGTGCGGAGGGCGACGTCGGCCGAGCGGGCCGGCTGTGGGGCGCGCTCGAGGCCGAAGAGGCGCGCGGCCCCGTCGCAGGGTGGGAGCACGAGCGTGCGCAGTTTGCCGAAGCGATCCTGGTCCACACCGGGTCGGAGCTCGAGGCGGCCCGAGTGGATGGGCGGCGCCTGTCGCTCGACGCAGGCGGTCGACTGCGCGCTCTCCCTAGACTCGGCCCTGATGTCCAGCCCGGCCGACCTCCGCGACTGGATCGCGCTCCTCGAGCGCGAGGGAGAGCTGACCCGCGTCGCCGCCGAGGTCGACCCGAAGCTCGAGATCACCGAGATCGTCGACCGGACGGTGAAGGCCGGCGGGCCGGCTCTCCTGTTCGAGCACCCGAAGGGCTCCGAGCGGCCGCTCCTGATCAACCAGTTCGGCACCGAGCGGCGGATGTGCCTCGCCTTCGGCGTCGAGCGGCTCGACGACGTCGGCGCCAGGCTCGAGGACGTGCTCGAGATGCAGCCGCCCGCAGGGCCTGGTCGAGAAGGCCAAGGGGCTGATGAAGCTGAAGTCGATCGCCGACTCGATGCCGAAGACCGTCCGCGGCGGGCCGTGCCAGGAGGTCGTCCTCACCGGCGACGACGTCGACCTCGACCTGCTCCCGATCCAGACCTGCTGGCCCGGCGACGCGGCGCCGTTCATCACGCTGCCGGCGGTGATCACGCGCGACCCGCGCGACGGGCGGCCGGAACGTCGGCATGTACCGGATGCAGAAGATCGACCGGCGCTCGACCTTCATGCACTGGCAGATCCACAAGGACGGGCGGATGGACTACCTCGCGACCGACGGCCGGCTCGAGGTCGCGGTCGCCCTCGGCCTCGACCCGATCACCGCGTACGCAGCGTCCGCGCCGCTGCCGAAGCACGTGGACGAGCTGATGCTCGCCGGCTTCCTGCGCGGCGAGCCGGTCGAGCTCGTCCGCGGCAAGACCGTCGACCTCGACGTGCCCGCGCAGGCGGAGATCGTCCTCGAGGGCTACGTGGAGGCGGGCGACGAGGGGATCGAGGGCCCGTTCGGCGACCACACCGGCTACTACTCGCCGCCGGAGCCGTTCCCGGTCTTCCACCTGACTGCGCTGACGATGCGGCGCGACGCGATCTACCCCTCGATCGTCGTCGGCAGGCCCCCGGCCGAGGACGCGTGGCTCGGGAAGGCGACCGAGCGGATCTTCCTGCCCGCGGTCCGGATGTCGGTGCCCGAGATCGTCGACTACGACCTGCCGGTCGCCGGCGCGTTCCACAACTGCGCGATCGTCTCGATCCGCAAGGCGTTTCCCGGTCACGCGGCGAAGGTGATGCACGCGATCTGGGGGCTCGGCCTGCTCAGCCTGACCAAGTGCGTCGTCGTCGTCGACGAGTGGGTGGACGTGCACGACTACGAGGAGGTCTTCTTCCGCGTCACCGCGAACGTCGACCCGAAGCGCGACGTGCTGCTCTCGGAGGGGCCGCTCGACCATCTCGACCACGCGCCGACCCTGCAGTTCGTGGGCGGCAAGATCGGGATCGACGCCACGCACAAGGGCCCGGACGAGGGGACGCGCGAGTGGCCGCCGGAGATCGCGATGAGCGACGAGGTCAGGGCGCTGGTCGACTCGCGCTGGCACGAGTACGGCATCGACGCGCCCGCCGACCCGATGCGTCATAGTTCGGCCTCGTTGCGTCAAGTGTTACGTCGTTGACACGGCGCGGCGGCGACCGTTTGAATCCCGTTCGGCAAGCGAGAAGGAGGCGTCACGGAGTTGGAGCCCCGGCCGGGCGAGGATAGGCCTCACCTTCCGCCTCCGACCCTGTGGCCGGTCGGCTTCGCCGTCGGGATCGCGTGCCTGCTCGTCGGCCTCGTGGTCAGCTGGCCCGCGGTCGCGGTCGGCGGCGCGATCGCGCTCGTGTTCGGCTTCCTCTGGGTGCGCGACCTCTCGTCGGGGATGCGCGGCGCGGAGCCGCCCCCGCCGCCGGCGGCGGTCGCCCCGGCCGCGGCCGCCGCCGCGCCCGCGGCGGCGGAAGCGTCGGCCGCCGAGCGCTTCCCGCGCAACCGCTTCCTCGAGGGCGCGACGCTCGGCCTCGGCGCGCTGATCGGCGGGGTCGTCACCGTGCCGCCGGTCGGGCTGCTCGTCGCCTCGGCCTTCGAGGGGTCGAAGTTCAAGGACGTCGACCTCGGCGCCCTGTCCGAGTTCCCGAACGGCAAGTTCATCATCACGACCTTCGTCGAGGACCCGGCGGCCGGCGAGGTCTCCAGGCGCACCGCCTACATCCGGTACAACGGCCTCCTCCAGGGTCAGCCGAGCTTCACGATCCTCTCGAACCGGTGCGCGCATCTCGGCTGCCCGGTGCAGCCGAACGGCCCCGTCGACCAGAAGCCGGCGAAGGTGGTCACCGACCGGGCCGGCAACGAGACCCTGAAGCTGACGCCCGCCCAGCCCGCCGGGTTCGGCTGCCCGTGCCACGGCGGCCAGTACGACACGGAGGGCAACCGCACCGCCGGCCCGCCGGTCCGCGCGCTCGACCGCTACCGGTACTCGATCAGGAACGGCCGGCTCGTCCTCGGCAGCGCCTACAGCGTCGACTACGTCCACGGGACGGGCAAGGACGCGCGGATCAAGAAGTACCCGCTGCACGCCCCCGGCCAGCACGTCGCCGGGCCCGAGTTCTGGCTCTGGCCGATCCCGGAGATCCGCGCGTAATGCCGAAGTCCGAGCGCCGCAAGCAGATCGAGGCGATGGTGCTGTACCCGCTGGACTGGCTCGAGGAGCGATCCGGCCTCGTCGGCGCGACCAAGTACTTCCTCTTCCGCAAGGTGCCGGGCGACAGCGGCTGGGCGCACACCCTCGGCTCGGCCACCCTGACCGCCTTCCTCGTCCAGGCGATCACCGGCGTGATCCTGGCGATGTTCTACAAGCCGTCCCCGGACGAGGCGTACTCCTCGATCCAGCACATCACGAACGACGTCGACTTCGGCTGGCTCGTGCGCGGGATGCACCGCTGGGGCGCCAGCGTCTTCATCATCCTGCTCTTCTTCCACATGGCGCGGGTCTTCCTGTACGGCGCCTACAAGTACCCCCGCGAGCTGAACTGGATCATCGGCGTGATCCTGCTCATCCTCGGCATGTTCGAGGGCTTCACCGGCTACCTGCTGCCGTACGACCAGACCGCCTACTGGGCGACCGTCGTCGGGATGAACATCACCGCGAATGGGCCGTTCGTCGGGGGGTTGCTCGCGCAGATCATGCAGGGCGGGCCCGCGATCGGGTCGGACACCCTGGCCCGGTTCTACTCGCTGCACATGCTCGTCGCGCCGGGACTGATCTTTGCGCTGATCGGGCTCCACCTCTACCTCGTCATCCGCCTCGGCGTCAGCTCGCCGCCGTGGTCGAAGGAGGCGGCGGGCGCCGACCACCTCGAGGACGAGCCGCCGCCGCCGGCGCGTGCCGGGCTCGTCTCCCCGACCGCTCGGGGCAGGCCCCAGCCGTGATCACCAAGCCGAGCGCGAGCCTGCAGGCGCGCCGCGCCCAGTTCGCGAAGTACAAGCAGGACGTCCAGAAGCGGGGGAAGCCGTTCTACCCGTACGCGATGTTCCACGACACGGTGATGAGTGTCGTCGTCGTCTGCGTGATCGTCGTCCTCGCGGTGATCTGGAAGTGGACCACGCCCGGCGACCACACCGGCACCGGCGCCGGCTGGCTCGGCCCGCTGTACTCGGACAAGGCCGATCCCGGGACGACGAGCTTCGTTCCGCGCCCGGACTGGTACTTCTACTTCCTCTTCTACCTGCTCCGGATCTTCAAGTGGCCGGACTCGGTGATCCTGGGAACGGTCGGGATCGTCACCGTGATCATCACGCTGATGCTGGCGCTGCCGTTTCTCGATACGCGGCGGGAGCGGCGTCTGTCGCGGCGGCCGGTGGCGGTCGTGATCACGATCCTGACCGTGATCTCGATGGGCGTCCTCACCTACAAGGGCGCGACCGCGAAGGAGGCGCTCGCGAGCGAGGTGGTCGGTGCCGTCCCCGGGTGGGTGAAGAAGGAGAACTTGCCGGCGAACGCGGTTCCCGGCGCGAAGCTGTTCGCCCAGTCGGGCTGCCTGACCTGCCACACCTACCTCGGCACGGGGTCGTGCAACCTGGGTGCGCCCGACTCTCGAGTCGAGCGGGAGCAAGGGACGTCGGCATCCAGTTCCAGATCAATCATCTCAAGTGTCCCGACGTCGCGTGACCCCCGGCTCGCCGATGCCCTCGTTCGCCTCGCTCGGCGAGGACAACCTCCGGAAGCTCGCCATCTTCCTCGAGGCCTCGAAAGGCCCGAAGTGAGCATGGAGCGCGCGTGCGCGTCTTCCTCGGCATAACCGGCGCCTCCGGCGCCCCCTACGCAGCCCGCATCCTCGAGGCCTTGACGGAAGCCGAGTGCGAGGTCGGTGTCTGCGCGTCGAGCGCGGGAGTCGAGGTGCTCGCCACCGAGCTGTACGGGAACGCCCGGCTCTCCCGCGACGAGACCCTCTCGCGCCTGCTCGAGCATGTCCGTGGCGGAGGCGACGTGACCGTCTACGAGCCGAACGACTGGAAGGCTCCGTACGCGAGCGGCTCGGCCAAAGTGGACGCGTACGTGATCTGCCCGTGCTCGATGGGGACGCTGGGGACGATCGCGTCGGGCGCGATGTCGAACCTGATCCACCGGGCCGCCTCGGTTGCGCTGAAGGAGGGGCGGAGGCTCGTCGTGATGCCCCGCGAGACGCCGCTCTCGGCGATCCACCTCGAGAACATGCTCACGCTGCGGCGGGCCGGCGCGACGATCCTCTTCCTCGCTCCAGGCTTCTACCACGGTGCGGAGACGGTCGACGACCTGGTCGACTTCGTCGCTGCCCGGGCGCTCGACCAGCTCGGGCTCGACAACGAGCTGATCAAGCGCTGGGGCGATCGGTGAGTGCCGGAACCCTCCCCGCCGCCGAGGTACGGTCGATGTTCGACCGGATCGCGCCGGTCTACGACGTGATGAACCGCGTGATGACCGCGGGCCTCGACCTGCGCTGGCGGCGGATCACCGCCGAGGCGGTCGTCCGACCAGGCGACCGGGTCCTGGACGCATGCTGCGGAACGGGTGATCTCGCCGTCGCCGCCATGCGGGCGGGCGGCCAGGTGACCGGGCTCGACTTCTCGCCGCGCATGCTCGAGCGCGCCCGGCGGAAGCTGCCGTCGGCGACCTGGGTGGAGGCCGACCTGCTCGAGGTTCCGTTCGAGGACGCGTCGTTCGACGCCGCGACGGTGGGCTTCGGCGTTCGTAACGTCGCCGACCTCCCCCGCGCGCTGACCGAGCTACGGCGCGTGCTCGCCGGCGGCGGCCGGCTCGGCGTCCTCGAGATCACCACGCCGAGGGGGCCGCTCGCGCCGTTCTACCGGCTCTGGTTCGACCGGATCGTGCCGCTGCTCGGGAAGGTGCTGAAAGGCGGCGCCGCCTACTCCTACCTGCCGGCGAGCGTTCGCCGCTTCCCCGGTCCGGACGAGCTCGCCGGGCTGATGCGGGGCTCGGGATTCGTCGACGTCTCCTACCGGACCTTCGCCGGTGGGATCGTCGCCCTGCACACGGGGCTTGCAGGATGAGCGCGCTCGCGACGATCCGCGAGACCCCCGGGCTCGACCGCTACCTCGAAGAGCTCGAGGAGCGGCTCGAGGAGACGGTCAGCACCCACCCCGGGCTCGTCTCCTCGGTCTCCTGGGACGCGCTGAACGCCGGCGGCAAGCGGCTCCGGCCGCTGCTCGTCTTCTTCGCCACGCCTCCGGACGAGTCGCCGTCGGTCGCGGCCGGGGTCGCGGTCGAGCTCGTGCACATGGCGACGCTCGTCCACGACGACCTGATCGACGGCGCCGAGTTCCGTCGTGGCCGCGCGTCCGCCTGGTCGGCGTACGGCCCCGCCGCCGCACGGGCGACCGGGGACTACCTCTTCGCCCGTGCCTTCGCCGAGCTGGCGGGAACCGGCGACGAGCGGGCGGTCTTCCTGCTCGCCCGGGCCTCGCTGTGCCTGGCCCGCGGAGAGGCGATGCAGCGGCGGCAGGCGCACGACCCGGAGACGACCGTTGACGCCTACCTGGAGCGCTGCGGCCTGAAGACGGGGAAGCTGTTCGAGGCCGCCTGCCTGCTCGGCGGCGGCGCGGGTCGGGCCGACCTCGGCGCGTTCGGGCTCGCGCTCGGGATCGCATTTCAGATCACCGACGACATCCTCGACTGCGCGGGCGAGTCGGTCGAGACCGGCAAGATCGCCGGCGTCGATCTGCGCGAAGGAACGCCGACGCTGCCGCTGATCCTCGCCGCCCGCGAGGACGACGTCGTCCGCCGGGCGCTCGGCGGCGGCCCCCTCGAGGGCGCGCTCGTCCGCGTGGCGGCGTCGGGCGCGCTCGACCGGGCCCGTGAGGTCGCCCTCGACTACGCGCGGCGCGCGCGTGGGTGCCTGAACGGCGAGCTGTACCGCGAGGAGCTGGAGACCCTCACCCACCTCGTCGTGCACAGGGAGAGCTAGGGACCCGTCCGGTGATCCGCCTCGGCCGCATCAGCTACGTGAACATGGCGCCGGTCTTCTACCGGCTCGACCACGAGGTCGACGAGGTGAGCGGCGTGCCGACCGACCTGAACCGGCGGCTGATCGAGGGCGAGCTCGACCTGGCCCCGATCTCCTCGATCGAGTGGGCTCGCAGCGCCGACCGGCTGCGGATCCTGCCGCGCCTGTGCGTCGGCTCCGAGGGCGCGGTCGATTCGATCCAGCTCGTCTCCCGGCGCCCGCTCGAGCAGGTCCGACGCGTCGCGGTCACGCCCGAGAGCGCGACGTCTGTGGTGCTGATCAGGATCCTGCTGCCGGAGGCGGACCACGTGCCGCTCGGAGACGAGGCCGACGCGACGCTTCTGATCGGCGACGCCGCGCTGAGGAGCGCCTTCGAGGATCCGACGCCCCACTACGACCTCGGCCGCCTCTGGCTCGAGCGCACGGGCCTGCCGATGGTGTTCGCGCTCTTCGCCGCTCCGGAGCCCGTCGCGCCCGGCCTGCCGGCGCTGGAGGACGCGCTCGTCGCCTCCGTGCGCCGCGCCCGCGCCGAGCCCGAGCAGCTCGCCTACGAGGCGAGCGAGCGGTACGGCTACCCGGCCGGGTTCCTCGCCCGCTACTTCGAGAAGCTGCGGTACCGCTTCGGCCCGCGTGAGCGCGCGGGCCTGTACACGTTCCTCGAGCTGGCCCGCGACGCCGGGGAGCTCGGCGACGTGCCCGAGCTCCGGTTCGTCCACGAGGCGGTGACGGCGTGAGCTCCCGCACCGAGCTCGTCGAGTCGCTGATCGCGCGTTTTCCGGACGTCCCCCCCGAGGCGGTGCTGAAGGAGGACCTGCTCCGTTCGGGAATCGCCTTCGACCGGGCCGCCCTGACCGACAATCTCGACGGCGCGGTCAAGCCGAAGTCGTACTTCATCTTCTCGTTCGACCAGAAGCCGCTCGCGCAGCTCGGCGAGGCGGCGAAGCGCCGGCCGCCGGAGGAGATCGCGCTCACGGGCGGGCCGTACGGGCTGCGGCGCACGGTCGTCTCGGTCCGGGTCAATCCCGATTCGCCGTACCGGGTGACGGCCGGCGAGGCCGCGGGCCTGCGGCTCTCGCTCGACGGCCGCGAGGTCGCGAAGGTCGAGCTGCCGCCGATGCCCGAGTACTACCGGCACCCCCTCGCCAACGGCAAGACGGTGATGGAGACGGCGCCGACGATCCAGTGGGGCTACCTGATCTACCTGACCGTGCTGCGCCTCTGCCAGTACTTCGGCGCGAAGGAGGAGTGCGGCTTCTGCGACATCAATCACAACTGGCGGCAGCACAAGCGGGAAGGCCGCCCCTACACCGGGGTGAAGCCGGTCGCGGACGTGCTCGAGGCGCTCGAGATCGTCGATCGCTACGACACCGCGAGGGCGAGCAGGGCGTACACGCTGACCGGCGGCTCGGTGACGAGCACGGTCGACGGGCTGGCCGAGGCGGACTTCTACGGCCGCTACGCGCAGGCGATCGAGGAGCGTTTCCCGAACCGCTGGACCGGCAAGGTGGTCGCGCAGGCGCTGCCGAAGCGGGACGTGCAGCGCTACAAGGACTACGGGATTCGCATCTACCACCCGAACTACGAGGTCTGGGACAAGCGCCTGTTCTCGATCGTCTCCCCCGGCAAGGAGCGCTACGTCGGCCGCGAGGAGTGGCACAGGCGGATCTTCGACGCGGCGGAGGTGTTCGGCCCCCGCTACGTGATCCCGAACTTCGTCGCCGGCGTCGAGCTGGCGAAGCCGTTCGGCTTCCGGACGGTGGACGAGGCGATCGCGTCGACGACCGAGGGGCTCGACTACTTCATGGGCCGCGGGATCACCCCGCGCTTCACCACCTGGTGCCCCGAGCCGACCACCCCGCTCGGCCGCGACAACCCGGGCGGCGCGCCGCTCGAGTACCACGTCCGCCTCCTGCAGGCGTACCGCGCGACGCTCGAGAAGCACGGCCTGAGGCCGCCGCCCGGCTACGGCGCGGCCGGTGCCGGCAACGCCGTGTTCTCGGTCAGCTCCTTCATGGACGTGCTCGCCCCCGAGGAGACGGCGGTGGAGGAGGCGGTGCCGGCGTGAGGCGGATCACGGTCGACGACGCGAGGACGCTCTGGAACGAGGCGTCGGACGGGGAGCTGCAACGGCTCGCCCAGGACGTTCGTGCCCGCTACCACGACCCCGGCCGCGCCACCTACATGGTGATGCGGATCGTCAACTACACGAACGTCTGCGTCGCCCAGTGCGACTACTGTGCCTTCTACGTGCTGCCGAACCAGAAGGGCGGCTACGTCCTCTCGCGAGACGAGGTGTTCGCGAAGATCGACGACCTGCTGGAGGCGGGCGGCGATCTCGTCGGCTTCAACGGGGGCTTCAACCCCCGGCTGCCGCTCGACTACTACTGCGATCTGTTCGGTGCGGTGCGCGAACGGTACGGCGACCGCGTCGAGTTCTACGCGTTGACGATCGCCGAGTTCGTCTTCCTCGCCGACCGCGCGAGGCTCGGCTACGCGGAGGCGGCGGCCCGCCTGCGCGACGCCGGAGTGCACTGGGTGACCGGGGGCGGCAGCGAGATCCTCACCGAGGACTTCCGCTCGCGTCACGCCAGGTGGAAGTACACGGTCGAGGACTACTTCGAGGCGCAGCGCGCGATCGTCGAGAGCGGCATGCGGACGACCGCGACGATGGTGATCGGCTTCGACGAGACCCTCGACGAGCGGCTCGAGCACCTGCAGCGCACCCGCGACTTCCAGGACGGCTGCCGCCGCGACGGCTACGACGGCCTCTTCTCCTTCCTCTGCTGGACGTACAAGCCGTACGGGACCGCGCTCGGCGGCACCGAGATCGGGCCGGACGAGTACCGGCGGCACATCGCGCTGAGCCGGATCTTCCTCGACAACGTCAAGCACGTCCGCACGTCGGTGCTCACCCAGAACGAGGACGCGTTCCGCGCGCTCGACTACGGGGCCGACGACTTCGATCTTCCGATCGAGGACGAGGTCACGCAGAAGGCGGGCGCGCGCATCGAGCTCGACCTCGACCGGCTGCTCGAGGTCCCGCGCCGGCTCGGCTACACGGTCGAGTACCGGCGGGCGGAGCGGCCGCCGGCGCTCGCGACGGCGTAGCCGAATCGGACATGGCAGGGGTCTGACCCCTGCCATGTCCCAAAGGGACACAGGGAGAGGGCGGGCGGAAGGCGGAAGGAACCTCGCCGGCGCCGGCTAACCTGACCCGAGGGTCGTGCTGCGCCGTCTTCGTCAGCTCCGCTCTGCTCGCGCTGGTCCTGGCCGGGCCGGCGGCGTCGGCTCCGCAGGAGCTGATCCCGGGCCTCACCTACGACCGGCAGCTCCAGTTCACCACCCACGGGCCGGTGGTGGCGAACGTGCTCACCGTTCCGCGGCCGGGCGGTCTCTGGCAGCTGAAGCCGGTGCTCTCGAACGAGGCGATCCAGGGCACCGAGCGTCTGACCGCGATCGAGCAGCGCGTCTCGGCGACGGCGACGGTCGCCGGCGTCGACGGCGACCTCTTCAAGCCGTCGACCGGCGCTCCGAGCGGGATGTTGATGCGCGGCGGCGGCCTCGACCAGGCGCCGCTCCCGGGCCGCTCCAGCATCGGGATCGACTCGACGGGGGCACTCTCCGTCGGTCGCGTGACCATGCTCGCGACCTGGCAGGGGACGGGGCCCCGGCGGGCGCTGAACGCGATCAACGCCCCCGTGACCGCGAACAGGGTCTCGCTGTTCACCCCGGCGTGGGGCCCGGCGACGCCCAGCTCTCCCGGTACGGTCGAGGTCACGCTCGCGCCCTTCCCCGCGGCGGCCCCGAACGTCGAGCTCGCCGCCCCCGTTGCGGCCGTCTCCGGAGGCGGCGGGACGCAGATCCCCGCCGGCGGGGCGGTGCTCGTCGCCCGCGGCACCGCCGCCGCCCGCCTGCAGGCCGAGGCCCAGCCGGGCGGGACGGTGAGAATCCGGTTGATCCTGAAGCCGGCCTGGAGCGGCGTCGTCGACGCGCTCGGCGGCGGGCCGGTCCTCGTCCGCGGCGGCAAGCCGGTCTTCCGGGCGAACGAGGACTTCGCCGCCGACCAGCTTCTGCCCCGAACCGCCCGCACCGCGGTCGGACAGCGCGCGGACGGCCGCTTCCTGCTCGTCACCGTGGACGGCGCCCAGCCGGGCTACAGCGCCGGAGTGACGAACTTCGAGCTCGCGCTGCTGATGGTCAAGCTCGGTGCCGTCACCGCCGCCGCGCTCGACGGCGGCGCCTCGGCCGAGATGGCCTTCGACGGGCGGCTGCTCAGCAGGCCGGTCGGGCGCGAGCGACCGATCGCCGACGCGCTGCTCGTCCTCTACGGAGGCGTCTACGTGCCGCAGCCGTCGGAGCAGGTGCTCTCCCCGAACGGCGACGGTGTCTCCGATCGCCAGCTCCTCTCGTACCGCCTCGTCCGGCCGTCGAACGTGACCGTCAACCTGATCGGGCCCGACGGCGTCCCCCGCTACACGTTCGCCGGCGAGCAGGCGCCCGGCACCTATCCGCTCGACTGGCCGGGCACGAAACCGGACGGCTCGCCGGAGCTCGAGGGTCGCTGGCGCTGGAACGTCGGCGTCACCGACGACACGGGCCGGGCGTCCTCCGCCGAGCGCACGTTCCTGCTCGACCGCACGCTCGGCTTCGCGACGCCGGTCGCGCCGGCGCTCGCCGTCCCGCGGGCGTCGGCGCGTGCGGTGGCCACGTTCAAGCTCGCTTCCGCGGCGACGGTCAGCACCAGGATCGAGACCACCTCGGGTGTCCTCCTGCGCGCCCTGCCGAGGCAGCGGGTGGGGCCGGCGACCTCGAGGTCGCCTGGGACGGGCGCACCGACGACGGTGCAGCCGTCTACTCCGGCAGCTACGTCGCCGAGGTGACGGCGACGAACGAGCTCGGATCGGTGACGCTCGGCGCGACCTTCGCCGTCCGCCGGCTTCCGCCGCCGCCTCCGCCGAAGCCGCCTCCTGCCGGAAAGAAGAAGAAGTAGTCTCGCGCCCTGGTGCCCGTCGCGTCGATCACGCACAGCGTCACCTCGTTCGTCGGGAACCACGGGCTCTACGCGGTCTTCGTCCTGATGCTGATCGACGCCGTGTTCCCGGCGGCGAGCGAGCTGGTGATGATCTACGGCGGCGCGCTCGCCGCCGGCGCGCTGACCGGGGGGCACGTCGTCCTGTTCGGCAGCCGGATCGACACCGCCGCCTGGGGGTTCGTCGCCGTGTCGCTCGCCGGCACGATCGGCTACCTGATCGGCTCGCTGCTCGGCTGGGGGATCGGCGCGTACGGCGGCCGGCCGCTGCTCGAGCGGCGGGGGCGGTGGTTCCACCTCTCGGGGGCCACGCTCGACCGGGCCGAAGCCTGGTTCGACCGGCGGGGCGACTGGGCCGTGTTCCTCGGCCGCATCACGCCGATCGTGCGGTCCTTCATCTCGATTCCGGCCGGTATCTTCCGCTCGCCGCTCCCGCGTTACACGGTGCTGACGCTTCTCGGCTCGGCGATCTGGTGCTTCGCCTTCGCCGGGGCGGGCTGGGGTGTCGGAACCGGTTACCGGCGGGTACACGAAGATTTCCGTTGGGTCGACTACGCTGTGGTCGCCGTGGTGTGTCTCTCCGCGGCGTTGCTGCTGCTCCGCCGACGCGCCATGAGACCTGCCCGCCGTGCCGATGATTCCGCTCGTTGACGTCAAGGCGCAGTACGCGCCGCTGATTCCCGAGCTTCAGGAGCGCTTCGCCGAGGTGCTCGAGTCGGGCCGGTTCATCCTCGGCCCGAACGTGAGCGCGTTCGAGCGCGAGGCGGCCGCCTACCTGGGGGTGCCGGAGACGATCGGCGTCGCGAACGGCACCGACGCGATCGTCCTGGTTCTCGACGCGCTCGGGGTCGGCGGCGGCGACGAGGTGATCTGTCCCGCCTTCACCTTCTACGCGACCGCCGAGGCGATCGTGCAGAGCGGCGCCACCCCGGTCTTCGCCGACATCGACCCGGCGACGCTGAACCTCGATCCGGACGACGTCGCCGCGCGGATCACGCCCCGGACGAAGGCGATCATGCCGGTCCACCTGTTCGGCCGGCCCGCACCGCTCTCGGAGCTGGCCGCGCTCGGCGTACCCGTGGTCGAGGACGCCGCCCAGGCCTTCGGTGCGACGGGGATCGCCACCACCGGGGTCGCGTCGACGTTCAGCTTCTTCCCGACCAAGAACCTGTTCGCGCTCGGGGACGGCGGCCTCGTCGCCGCCACCGACGAGGAGCTCGCGGACCGCGTTCGGCGGCTGCGCTTCCACGGCTCGCGGGACAAGGTCGACTTCGACCTGATCGGCTACAACTCGCGCCTCGACGAGCTCCAGGCGGCCGCCCTGCGGCTGTTCCTGCCCCAGCTCGACGGCTGGAACCGCGCGCGCCGCGAGGCGGCGGCACTCTACGCCGAGCTGGGTCTCGGGGAGGCCTGCGAGCTCCCGCCCGACGACGCCGGCGCACGTCTACCACATGTACGTCGTCCGGACCCAGGAGCGGGAGCGCCTCGCGTCGGCGCTGGCCGCGGCGGAGATCGCCTGCGCCTCCTACTACGTGACCCCGCTTCACCTCCAGCCGGCCCTGCGCTTTCTCGGCTGGGAGCAGGGATCGCTTCCGGAGACCGAGCGGGCCGCTCGCGAGAACCTCGCGCTGCCGATGTGGGCGGGAATCGACCCGGAGACGCAGGAGCGGGTGGTCTCGGCGATCCGGGCGGCGGCGCCGGCCAGGAGCGCGACGTGACCTTCCCGATCAACCGGCATCGGATCTGGCAGCTCGCGGTCGACACCAGCCTGGTCGCGGCTGCCTGGTACCTGGCGTTCCGGCTCCGCTTCGACCCGCGGATCCCGCCGTACTACCACACGCTCCTCACCCGGACGATCTGGATCGTGATCCTGATCCAGGTCGCCGTCTTCGTCCTCTTCGGCTTCTACAACCGCTGGTGGCGCTACGTCTCGACGCGCGACATGTGGGGGGCGGCGCGCGGCGTCACCGTCGCCTGCCTCGTCTCGAGCGTCGTCGTCTACTTCGCCTCGCCCGTCCAGCAGATCCGCCTTCCGCGCTCGGTGGCGATCATGGACTGGCTGCTCCTGCTCGCGTTCGTCGCCGGCGCGCGGATGCTCGCGCGCACGTTGATGGAGCGGCCGACCGCGCGCGGCCTCGTCGCGCGGGGCAAGGAGGTGATCGTGGTCGGCGCCGGCGACGCGGCGCAGCTGATCGTCAAGGAGATGCTGCGCAGCCCGTCTCTCGGCTACACGCCGATCGGGCTGGTCGACGACGACCCGAAGAAGAAGAACCTCCGCCTCCACAACGTCCGCGTGCTCGGCACGACCGCCGATCTGCCCAGGATCCTCGGCGAGAACCGGCCCGACGAGGTGCTGATCGCGATTCCGTCCGCGTCCGGCGAGGTCCGCCAGCGCGTGGTCGACATCACCCGCGAGGCGGCGGTGCCGGTGAAGACCCTCCCCGGGATCTACGAGCTGATCTCCGGCGACGTCGACCTCGCCGGGCAGATCCGCCCGGTCCAGGTCGAGGACGTGCTCGGACGCGAGCCGGTCGAGGTCGACCTGCACGCGGTCGCCGAGTACCTGGCCGACGCGACCGTGCTGGTCACGGGCGCCGGCGGGTCGATCGGCTCGGAGCTCTGCCGCCAGATCGCGAGGATCGGCTGCAGGCGGCTGATCCTCGTCGAGCGGGGCGAGACGGCGCTGTTCGAGATCGAGCGGGAGCTCGTCTCCGAGCGGGGCTTCGCACCGAGCGTGCCGGTGCTCGCCGACGCCGGCAGCCGCGAGCGGATGCGCCGCGTCTTCGAGCGCTACACGCCGTCGGTCGTCTTCCACGCGGCCGCGTACAAGCACGTGCCGCTGATGGAGGCGAACCCGCTGGAGTCGGTGCGGAACAACACGCTGGCGACGAAGGCGATCGCCGAGGTCGCCGCCGAGTTCGGCGTCGAGCGCTTCGTGCTCGTCTCGACCGACAAGGCGGTCAACCCGAAGACGGTGATGGGGCAGTCGAAGGCGCTGTGCGAGTGGATCGTCGAGGCGTACGGGGCGAGGACGGACGTGCTGACGCGGTTCGTGGCCGTGCGCTTCGGCAACGTGCTCGGCTCGTCCGGCAGCGTGATCCCGATCTTCCGCCGGCAGATCGAGCGTGGCGGCCCGGTCGGCGTCACCCACCCGGAGATGACGCGCTACTTCATGACGATCCCGGAGGCGGTGTCACTGGTCGTCCAGGCCGGCTCGATCGGACGCTCGGGGCAGGTGTTCGTGCTCGACATGGGCGAGCCGGTGTCGATCCTCGAGCTGGCACGGAACATGGTCCGGCTCTCCGGCAAGGAGCCCGACCGCGACATCCCGATCGAGTTCGTCGGCGTCCGTCCAGGCGAGAAGCTGCACGAGGAGCTGTGGGGGGACGGCGAGTCGGTCGGCTCGACGCTCCATCCGAAGATCCTCGCCGTCACCAGGCCGGCGATCGACGCCGCCTGGCTGGAGGACGAGCTGGGCGAGCTGCGGCGGCTGGTCGACGAGGGCGAGACCCTCGAGCTCGTGTCCCGCCTCGGCGCGATGATCAAGGAGCCGCGCCGCGGTCGCGACGTCGGCGTGCAAACCGAGACAGTCTCGTAACAGCCGCCGGCCAGGCGCCCTTCTACGATGGGCGGATGGAGCTGAACGCCGAGCAGCGGCGTGCGGTCGAGGCCGTCCGCGGGCCCGTCTGCATCCTCGCCGGCGCCGGCTCGGGCAAGACGACGACGATCACGCACCGGATCGCGAACCAGGTCGCGTCCGGCGCCTTCGCCGCCTCGCAGCTGCTCGCGGTCACGTTCACCGACAAGGCCGCGGGCGAGCTGCGGTCGCGCCTGGAGCGGCTGGGCGTGCCGGGCGTGCGCGCGAGCACCTTCCACTCGGCCGCGCTCTCCCAGCTCCGCTACTTCCGCCCCGAGGCGGTCGGGAAGATCATCGCCTCGAAGGCGCTCGTCCTCCACCACCTCGTCAGGTCGCTGCCGCCCCCGTTCAAGTTCAGGGCCGCCGGTGACTTCGCGACCGAGATCGAGTGGGCGCGGAACCGGCGGATCCCGCCGTCGCGCTATCTCGACTCGCTCGACGGTCACGCCCCTCCCGTCCCCGCCGACCTGATGAAGCGCGTGTACGAGCGCTACGAGAGCCGCAAGCGCGATCAGGGGCTGATGGACTTCGAGGACCTGCTCGAGCGGACGGTCGAGCTCTTCGACGACGGGCGGGCGGCGGCGGAGTTCCGCGACCGCTACGCCGCCTTCACCGTCGACGAGTACCAGGACGTGAACCTGCTGCAGCAGACGCTGCTCGACCGCTGGCTCGGAGAGCGGGACGACCTCTGCGTCGTCGGCGACGACTACCAGTCGATCTACGGCTTCACCGGCGCGACGCCTTCGTACCTGCTCGGCCTGGCCGGGCGCTTCCCGCACGCGGAGCTGATCCGGCTGGAGGAGAACTACCGCTCCACCCCGCAGGTGCTCGAGCTCGCGAACCGGCTGGTGCCGGGCCTCGGCGGCGCCGGGAAGGTGCTCCGGGCCGTGCGGCCCGCGGGCCCGGAGCCGGAGGTGCGTCCCTTCGCCACCGCCGAGGCGGAGGCCGCGTTCCTCGTCGAGCGGGTCCGGGGGGCCGGCTGCGGGCTCGAGCAGATCGCCGTCCTCTGCCGGACGAACGCGCGCCTCGCCGACGTCGAGGAGGTGCTCTCGGCGGCCGGGATCCCGTCGCAGGGTGCGGCGCTGCTGTCGCGCGAGGCTGCCCGCCGCGTCCTGCGCGCGCTCGACCCCGCCGGCGCGGCGGCCCAGGTGCGGGCGATCGCGCTCGACCTCGGCTGGCTCCCGGATCCGCCCGAGAAGCTGGGCGAGCGGGAGCAGACCCGGCAGAGCGACCTCGCGAGGCTCGTGCGGCTGGCGGACGAGATCGGCGGCAGCGGCGCCGACTTCCGGGCCGAGCTCGAGCGTCGCTTCGGAGACGGCGGCGAGGGCCGCCGCGGCGTCAACCTGCTCACCTACCACGGTGCGAAGGGCCTCGAGTTCGAGGTCGTGCTCCTGCCGCGCGTCGAGGAGAAGGAGCTGCCCCACAAGCAGGCGCGCACCCAGGCGGAGCTGGCCGAGGAGCGCCGGCTGCTCTACGTCGGGATGACGCGGGCGAAGCGCGTGCTGGCGATCACGTGGGTGCGCACGCCGAGCCGTTTCCTTGCCGAGCTCGGCTCTCCTGCGGCGGAGGCTGCGTCGCCTCCGGAGGGCTTCGAGGCGCTGAAGGCGTGGCGGCTCCGCCGTGCGCGCGCCGACGAGGTGCCGGCGTACCTCGTCTTCCACAACTCCGCGCTCGAGGAGATCGCCGCGCGCCGTCCGCGGAGCCTCGCCGAGCTCGGCGCCGTCCCCGGCGTCGGCCCGGCGAAGCTCGCGCGGTACGGCGAGGAGGTCCTCGCCGCCCTCTCCGAGGAGCAGGTCGAGCAGCAGGTTCGGGTCGCGCCGTAGCCGGTCGCGGCGTGGCGGGAGCCGCTCGAGGTCGAGCTCGGCCGCGCCGGTCAGGCGCGCCAGACGGCCCTCGCGGATCAGCTGCTCGTCGACGGCGCCGAGCCGGCCGCCGAACACCGTGTAGACCGGGACGCCGAGCGCGACCGCCTCGCGGTTCATCGTCCCGCCCGCGGAGACGACCGCGTCGGCGGCGGCGATCAGGCTCTGGGCGTCGACCGCCCGGTCGGGGACGAGCAGCGACGGGAGCGCGAGGGCGCGGATCCGCCCGCGCTGCTCGTCGGTGCGGGGCAGGACGACCGCGTGGACGCCGCGGTCGTGACCGAGCCGCTCCAGGACTCCGGAGGAAGAGCGGGTTGTCGTGGCGGTGGTAGAGGGAGACCTCGGGCGGGGTGCGGACGACGACGAGGCGCCGTGCTCGGTCGACTCCGACCTGCTCTCGCACCGCAGGATCCGGCTCGAAGTCGGCGAGGTAGTACTCCTCCTTCAGGCCCGGGTAGCGGCGGAGCTTCGGCGGCCGCGCGCCGTAGCGGGCGAGGCGCTCGGCCGGGATCGCGTCGGGGACGACGACCCTCGTCGCGGCGCGGCAGCCGAGCTGGTGCTGGAGCCAGGCGAACTCGTAGTCGAAGGTGGTCGCGCTGGGAATCCGCAGCGACCGGGCGGCCAGCGTCAGGTCGTGGGAACCGTGCGCGAGGGCGAGATCGAACCGGCGTCCCCGTGCCCAGCGGCGGAGCGAGGCCAGCCGCGTCAGCTCGACCCGCGCCTTGCCGAGCGTGGAGGCACCGCCGTGGCGCCCGACCGGCGTCGCCTCGATCCCGTGCAGCTCGAGCAGCTGCATCGTCTGCGCGTACTCGCGGGCGGTGACCTCGACCTCCGCGCCCCGCTCCCGCAGCAACCGGATCAGCGGCCGGAACACGAGCACGTGCGGGGAGTTCGTGAGGTCGACCCAGACGCGCATCGCAGGTCACTCTAACGGTGTGCAGGGATAAGATCGGCTTATATGGACACGCGTCAGCTGACCACGTTCTGCGAGGTCGTCGAGCGCCGGAGCTTCTCCGAGGCGGCGGCGCGGCTGGGCGTCACGCAGCCGGCGGTCAGCCAGCAGGTGCGTGCGCTCGAGCAGCGGGTCGGGACGCAGCTGCTCGACCGGTCCGGCCGCCGCGTCGAGCCGACCGAGGCCGGTCTCCGCCTCTACACGGGCGCGCGGAAGCTGCTCGCGCTCGAGGAGCAGCTCTTCGACGACGTCGCCGAGCCCGACGCGCCGCTGCGCGGGACGCTCGAGATCGGCGCCTCCACCGGCCCGGCGGCGATCGTCCTGCCGCTCTTGCTGTGCGAGTTCCAGCGCGGCAACCGGGAGCTCAAGGTCGAGCTGTCCGTGTTCGACACGCAGTCGGTGGTCGAGCTCGTCGCCGACCGGCGGCTCGAGCTCGGGATCGTCGGCGCCGCGCGGCGGCACCGCTCGGTCGCGTTCGAGCCGTTCTTCCGGGACGAGGTGATCCTCGCCTGCCCGCCGGGCCACCCGTTCGCGGGCCGCACGGTCACGCTCGCCGACCTTCGCGAGGGGCCGCTGATCCTGATGCAGCACGGCGCCGGCGTTCGGCAGATGATCGAGGACGAGCTCCGCCGAGGCGGCACGCGACTGCGCGACCTGGAGGCGCCGCTCGAGCTCGGCCTCCAGGAGTCGGTGCGGAGCGCGGTCCAGGCGGGCTTCGGGGTGGGATTCATCTCGCGGCGTGCGGTCGAGGGCGACCTCGCCGCGGGCACGCTCGCCGAGGCGCGCGTTCGCGGGCTCGACCTCGCCCGGGACATCTGGATCGCCCGGGCCGCCGGCCGCGCCGGGTCGAGCGCGGCCCAGGCGTTCGTCTCCTTTGCGCGCGAGAAGCTCGACCGATGATCGTCCGCTGGGGGCTGCCGGAGCTGCCGGGCGTCCTGGACGAGCTCGGGATCGAGCGCCCGTTCCTGGTCGCCGGCGCCCGCTGGGATGCGCTGGCGATCCCCGCCGCCGCCCGCTGGGCGGAGATCCCCTCGGATCGGGTCGCCGTTCCGCGCGGCGTCGACGGCATCCTCGCCGTCGGCGGCGGCAGCGCGATCGACACCGCGAAGGCGGCGTCGGCGGCGTCGGCGCTCCCGCTCGTCTCGGTGCCGACGACGTACTCCGGTGCCGAGTGGACCGGATTCTTCGGCATCCGCACGGCCGACCGCAGGCAGGTGGGCGGCGGCTCGGGCGCGCGGCTCGCCGGCATCGTCTACGACCCGGAGCTGACCCTCGACCTTCCCCGGGAGGTGAGCGGGGGGACGGCGATGAACGCGCTCGCACACTGCGTCGAGGCGCTCTATCCCGGCGAGCTCGAGATCGCCCGGCGCGGGGCGGCCGGGATCGACGAGTGGCTGCCGCGAGTGCTCGCCGACGGCGCCGACCTCGACGCCCGCACCCACCTGCTCGAGGCGGCGAGCGACGCGGGTCAGGCGCTCGCCGCGCACGGGCTCTACCTCGGCCACGCGATGGCGCAGGCGGTCGGCGGCCGCTACGGGCTCCCGCACGGGGCGATGAACGCGCTCTGCCTGCCGGCGGCGATGCGCTTCAACGCCGAGGTCGCGCCGAGTGCGCTGACGGCCGTGCCGGTCGGGCGGGTCGAGGAGCTGGCACGGCTCGCGGGCTTCGATCGGCTGCGCGACTTCGGCGTCCCCGAGGCCGACCTCGACGAGCTCGGCGCCGCCGCGGCCGCGCGGCCCGGAGCTCGGGCCAACCCGCGCCCGGCGGACGCCGCGCAGGTCGCCGGGCTCTTTCGCTCGGTCTGGTAGCCGTCCGGGGCGGTAGGGTTCGCGCGCGGCGGGCCTGTCGACCGGGGAGGATTTCGATGCCAAGGAGTCGTTTGCTGACAGCGGCCGCTGTGGTGGTCGGGGTCGCGCTGATCGTCGTCGCGGTGATCTACTGGGTCGAGCCGGCCAGGTCGCTTCCGGGCTTCTTCCCGGGCCATACGTCCGGCTCCGGTCACCATCACACGAAGCACGGGATCGCGGCGTTCCTCGTCGGCCTCGCGGTGCTCGCCTTCGCCTGGTTCCAGAGCGCGCCGAAGAAGACGAAGCCCGCCGCTTGATCTCCTACTGGCAAGCGATCGTCCTCGGGCTGCTCCAGGGCTTCTCCGAGCTGTTCCCGATCTCGAGCCTGGGGCACAGCGTGATCGTCGCCAAGCTGGTCGGCTGGCACATCAAGCAGAACGACAACTTCTTCATCACGTTCCTCGTCGGCACGCACTCGGCGACCGCGCTCGTGCTGCTCGGGTTCTTCTGGCGCGACTGGGTCCGGATCCTGAAGGGCCTCGGCCGTAGCCTCCGCGACCGCGAGATCGCCGACCCGGACGCCAGGCTGGCGTGGCTGCTGATCGTCGGGACGATCCCGGCCGGCCTCCTCGGGATCACGCTCGAGCACAAGCTGCGCGCCGTCTTCACCTCCGCCGAGTCGGCGTCGATCTTCCTGATCGCCAACGGCTTCCTGCTCTACGGTGCCGAGCTCCTCCGCCGGCGTGCGCCGGCCGACGAGACGGGCGACGCCGACGTCCGGATCGCCGAGCGGGTCGGCTGGAAGGAGTCGTTCGGCGTCGGCGCCGCGCAGGCGCTGGCGCTGATTCCGGGCTTCTCGCGGTCGGGCGCGACGATGGGCGGCGGGCTGCTCGTCGGGCTCTCGAACGTCGACGCGGCGCGGTTCGCGTTCCTGCTCGCCACTCCGATCATCGGCGCGGCGGCCGTCCTCAAGCTGCCCGATCTCCTCGGCTCGACCGGCAACGGTGTGCGCGGGCAGACGCTCGTCGGCGCGATCTGCTCGGCGGTGACCGCCTACCTGGCGGTCCGGTTCCTGATGCGGTTCTTCCACACGAACAGGCTCACGCCGTTCGCGGTGTACTGCGTCTGCGCCGGTGTCGCCGCGGCGATCTATTTCGCTATCTAATCCGTCTTATTAGATCTGGTATCTTCCCCGCGTGGCCGAGAAGGTTGCCTGCGACGTGCTCGTGATCGGCAGCGGCGCTTCCGGGCTCGCCGCCGCCGTCTCGGCGGAGCGGGCCGGAGCGCGGGTCGCGCTCGCCTCCAAGGGTCCCGTTGCAGTCCTGCAACTCGGCCAAGGCGCAGGGCGGGATCCAGGCCTCGTTCGGCGACGACGACTCGCCGGAGCAGCACGCGGAGGACATCTGGAAGAGCTCGCACGAGACGGCCGACCGGGCGCTGGTCGAGGTGCTGACCTCCGAGGCGAGGTCGGCGATCCACTGGCTGGAGGAGCTCGGAGTCGAGTTCGCGAAGGAGAACGGCGGCTACCGGCTGGCGCGCTGCGGCGGAGCGAGCCGGAAGCGCCTGCTCCAGGTCGGCGACCGCACCGGGCACGCGATCACGACCGCCCTGCGGACGGCCTGGGAGGCGGGTGACGGGACGTCGCTATCCGAAGAGCCCGCTCACCGGCCTCGAGCCGGCCGGGAACGGCTGGCGGGCGCGCTGCGGCGAGCACGAGATCGACGCCGGCGCGGTCGTCCTCGCCGCCGGCGGGCGCTGCTTTCGCGAGGCGGAGGAGCGGGGCGAGCTCTCGACCAACCATCCCGGCGCCACCGGCGAGGTGACCCGGATCGCGCTCGACCTCGGTGCCGAGGCGCGCGACCTGGACGCGCTCCAGTACCACCCGAACGGGGGCGCCTGGCCGCCGAACATGCAGGGCTACTCGATCCCCGAGACGACCCGGGCCTACGGCGCCGTCCTCCTGAACAGGGACGGCGAGGAGTTCACCGACTCGCTCGGCCCGCGCGACGCGGTCTCGCAGGCGATCGTCGACGAGGTCGCGAAGGGCAACGGCGTCGAGACGCCGGACGGCCGGCCCGCCGTCCTGCTCGACACGACCAGGATCCCGGAGGCCGACGCGGCGGTGTCGCTCCCGTACATGCTGCGCCGCTACCGGGCCGCCGGGATCGATCCGCTCTCCGAGCCGATCTACACCTATCCCGTCCTCCACTACCAGAACGGCGGCCTCGTCATCGGCAGCGAGGGCGAGACGACGCTCGACGGTCTGCTCGCCTGCGGCGAGATCGCCGGCGGCACGCACGGGCGAAACCGGATGATGGGCAACTCGCTGCTGGAGTGCTGCGTGTTCGGGCGCAGGGCCGGGGCGGCGGCGGCCGAAAGGAGCACGAGCTGAGCACGACGATCGAGACCGATCTGTACGGCGTCGTCGAGGACGCGGCGGCGTACCTGTACGTGTGGGCGTTGAAGGACATCCCGCAGGACCTGCGTGACGCGCTCGCGGACGCGGCCCGCAAGGAGACGTCCGTGCCCGGGGCAGCGAGTCCTGCAGACGATTCTCCGGAACGTCCAGGTCGCCGACTCGCAGGCGAACCTGGTCTGCCAGGACACCGGCATCGCCGTGTACACGTGCCGCGTCGGCGAGCACTTCCCGCTCCACCCGGCGCGGATCTACCGGGCGCTCAAGGCCGGGACCGAGCGCGCCACCGTCGAGCATCCGCTGCGCTCGAACGCGGTGCACACGATCACGCGCGAGAACACGGGTCCGAACACCGGGTACCGGCTGCCGATCGTCCACTGGGAGTTCGTCCCCGACTGGGACGGGCTCGACGTCAAGTGCGTGCCGAAGGGCTCCGGCTCCGAGAACATGAGCTTCCTGAAGATGTGCGTCCCCGCCGACGGCGTGAAGGGGATCAAGCAATTCGTGCTCGAGTCGATCGTCGGCGCCGGGGGGAAGCCCTGCCCGCCCGGAATCGTCGGGGTCGGCATCGGCGGCTCGGCCGACTACGCGATGTACCTGGCGAAGGAGGCGATCGCCCGCCCGATCGGCACGCGCAACCCCGACCCGCACGTCGCCGCCCTCGAGCAGGAGCTGTTCGAGCTCCTGAACGAGACCGGGATCGGGCCGATGGGCCTCGGCGGCGACGTCACCGTCCTCAACTGCCACGTCGAGCACGCGGACACGCACATGACCCTCAACCCGGTCGCCGTCAACTACCAGTGCTGGGCGGCACGCCGCGCGACCGCGCACGTCGCCGCCGACGGCGCCGTCGAGTACGACCGGGAGGCCTGACGTGGCCGTGTGGACGAATCGTCACGCAATTGTCTCAGCCGCAGTGCCAGGCACTGGCTGTGGAAAACCGCGGCCGGGGGCCGCATGATGGCCACGCACGAGGTCACGTTCCCGGTCACCGACCCGCAGGAGATCCTCAAGCTCCGCGCCGGCGACGAGGTCGTCGTCCAGGGGCACATCATCGGCATCCGCGACCGGACGCAGATCCGCATCTTCGACGAGGGGATCGAGCCGCCGATGGACCTGCGCGGCGCGTTCCTCCTCCACACCGCTCCCGGCGTCCGCAAGCTCGGCCCCGGCCGCTACGAGAAGGTCTGCATCGGCACGACGACCTCGGCCCGCATGGTCCGCTTCACCGCGCCGCTCGGCGCGCAGGTACGGCGTCCGCGCGATCTGCGGCAAGGGCGGCTTCCCGGACGAGGCGATCCCGCCGATGCGAGAGCACGGGATGGTCTACTTCGCGATCGTCGGCGGCGCCGCGGCGCTGGAGACGACGCAGATCGAGGAGATCGAGGAGGTCGCCTGGGAGGAGCTGATGCCCGAGTGCCTCTGGAAGTTCCGGGTCAAGGACTTCGGCCCGCTGACGGTCGGGATCGACGCCCACGGCAACTCGCTCTACCACGACGTCCAGACAGCCGCCCAGGAGAAGCTGAAGGAGCTCTATGCCCGCCTCTGACCTGTTCGACATCGGCATCGAAGCGCGACGGTGGTCTCACGCACGTCCTCGACAAGGGCCTCGGCCCGCGCGCCTGGGAGGACGTCCTCGAGACCGCCGGCGAGTACATCGACATCGTCAAGCTCGGCTGGGGGACCGCGTGGGTGACGGGGAACCTGGAGCGGAAGCTCGAGGTGCTGCGGGAGAAGCCGGTCGTCATCGGCGGCACCTTCTTCGAGGTCGTCTACGCGCGCGACAAGCTCGAGGACTACAAGCGCTGGCTGACCAGGCACGGGATCGCCCACGTCGAGATCTCCGACGGCACGGTCGAGATCCCGCGCGATCGCAAGCTCGAGCTGATCGCCGAGTTCGCACGCGACTTCACCGTCCTCTCGGAGGTCGGCTCGAAGGACTCCGAGGTCGTCTTCGCCCCGTACGAGTGGGTGCAGTGGATCAAGGAGGAGCTCGAGGCCGGCGCCTGGAAGGTGGTCACCGAGTCGCGCGAGGGCGGCACGGCGGGGATCTTTCGCCCCAGCGGCGAGATGCGCACCGGCCTCGTCGACGAGATCGCCCACTCGGTCGACTTCCACGACCTCGTCTGGGAGGCGCCGACCAAGGCGTCGCAGGCGTGGTTCATCAAGCACTTCGGGCCCGAGGTCAACCTCGGCAACATCTCGCCCGAGGAGGTCATTCCCCTGGAGACGCTCAGGCTCGGCCTCCGCGGCGACACGCTGAAGGAGGTCCTGCTTGGCGACCCCGAGCCTGCAGCTTCCTAGGGACACGATCGCGGCGGAGGATCTGCTCGTCTGGGCCTACGAGCAGTTCGACGACCGGCTGTGCCTGACCTGCTCGTGGCAGAAGCAGTCGTCCGTGCTCGTGCACATGGTCTCCGAGCTCGGGTTGCCGATCGACGTGATCGAGCTCGACACGCAGCTCTTCTTCCGCGAGAGCTACGACACGCGCGAGCTGCTCGTCGAGCGCTACGGGCTCAACCTGATCCGGCCGCAGGTGATCACCGTCGCCGAGCAGCACCGCCGCGAGGGGCCGAACCTGTGGGAGCGCGATCCCGACCGCTGCTGCCACATCCGCAAGGTGGAGCCGCTGCTCGAGGCGCTCGAGCCCTACGAGTCCTGGGCGTCCGGCATCCGCCGCGACCAGTCGCCCAGCCGTGCATCGACGCCGAAGGTGCAGTGGTCCGAGCGCTACGGTGTCTGGAAGCTGCACCCGCTGGCCGACTGGGACGAGAAGCGCGTCTGGGCGTACATCGAGGTCAACGAGATTCCCTACAACCCGCTGCACGAGACCGGCTACCGCTCGATCGGGTGCATCCCGTGCACCCGCCCGACCGCACCGGAGGAGGAGGAGCGCGCAGGCCGCTGGGCCGGCTCCGACAAGCTCGAATGCGGCCTTCATTCGGACGCTCACGCGCCCGAATGAAGGTTGGAAATCGAAAGGAGGACCGATTCCGTTGAGTCAGTCTGCCAACCAATCTCCGCAGGAGATTGGCCGTCACATCTACGCGCACGAGCATCCGGAGTCCGACCGCGTCCGCGGGGGAGGGTTCACGCTCTGGTTCACCGGCCTCTCGGGGTCGGGCAAGACGACGATCGCCCACCTGGTCGGCCCCGAGCTCGACCGCCGCGGGCTCGTCGTCGAGTACCTGGACGGCGACACCGTCCGCACCCGCCTCTCGAAGGGGCTCGGCTTCTCGAAGGAGGACCGCGACACGAACATCGAGCGGATCGGGTGGGTCGCCTCGCGCCTGACGCGGCAGGGCGGCGCGGTGATCACGGCGGCCATCTCCCCGTACGAGGAGACGCGGCGGAAGGCGCGCGAGATGGTCGAGGAGTTCGGCGCCTTCGTCGAGGTGTACGTGCAGGCCTCGGTGGAGGAGTGCGCGCGCCGCGACGTGAAGGGGCTGTACCAGAAGGCGTTCGCGGGCGAGATCACGGGCTTCACCGGCGTCGACGACCCGTACGAGGCGCCGTCGCGCCCGGAGCTGGTGATCGACACCGAGGCGCACGAGCCGGAGGAGTCGGCCGCGCTGATCATCGCCAAGCTCGAGGAGCTGGGGCTCGTCCCGGCCCAGGTCACGGCGTGAGCGCGGTCGCCGCCGAGCAGCGCCTGATCCGGCCGCACGGCGGCCGCCTCGTCGACCGGTTCGAGGCGCGTCCGGACGGAGTCGAGAAGCTGGAGCGCCTGACGCTCACGTCGCGCGAGGTGTCGGACCTGGAGATGATCGCGAGCGGCGCGCTGTCGCCGCTGGAGGGCTTCATGGGCCGCGACGACTACGAGCGCGTCGTCGACGAGATGCGCCTCGCGAACGACCTGCCGTGGTCGCTGCCCGTGTGCCTCGCGGTCGCCTCCGCGCCGCAGGGCGACCGGGTCGCGCTCGCCGACGAGTCGGGCCGGCTGCTCGCCGTGCTCGACGTCGACGAGACGTACGCGTACGACCGGGAGCGCGAGGCCGAGCTCTGCTTCCGGACGACCGACGCGGAGCATCCGGGGGTCGCGCGGCTCTACGCGCAGGAGCCGGTGTACCTCTCCGGCCGGGTCAGGGCCTTCGACCGGGTGCCGCCCGCCTTCCCGGAGCTGGCGATGGACCCGGCCGCGACCCGCGCTGCCTTCGCCGAGCGCGGCTGGAAGCGGGTCGTCGGCTTCCAGACGCGCAACCCGATCCACCGCGCGCACGAGTACCTGACGAAGGGCGCGCTCGAGACGGTCGACGGCCTGCTGATCCACCCGCTCGTCGGCGAGACGAAGTCGGACGACGTCCCGGCGGCGACCAGGGTCGACTGCTACCGGATCCTGGTCGAGAACTACTACCCCGCCGACCGCGTCGTCGTCTCCGCCTTCCCGGCCGCGATGCGCTACGCAGGCCCGCGGGAGGCGATCTGGCACGCGATCTGCCGCAAGAACTACGGCTGCTCGCACTTCATCGTCGGCCGCGACCACGCCGGGGTCGGCAGCTACTACGGCACCTACGAGGCGCAGCTGATCTTCGACGAGTTCGAGCCGCACGAGCTCGACATCGAGCCGATGTTCTTCGAGCACGCCTTCTGGTGCAAGGTCTGCGGCCAGATGGCGACGCCGAAGACGTGTCCGCACGGCGGCGACGACCACGTCTTCCTCTCGGGAACGAAGGTGCGCGAGCTGCTCGCCGCCGGCGAGGAGCCGCCGCCCGAGTTCACCCGCAGGGAGGTCGCCGACGTGTTGATCGACTACTACCGCGGCGTCGCCGGCGGCTAGGAGAATGGGGCCGGTCCGCCGTGCCTCTCTGGGTCACGGTTCCGACCGGAGGTCGGAAGCGTGACCTGGCAGTTCGTCCTCGCCGGCCTCCTGATCGGTGCCCTCGTCGGGATGACCGGGATGGGCGGCGGCTCGCTGATGACGCCGATCCTGGTGATCGTCTTCGGCTTCAAGCCGACGCTGGCGGTCGGGACGGACATCCTGCACGGGGCGATCTTCAAGACCGTCGGGGCGATCCGTCATCGCCGGCTCGGCACGGTGCACGCCCAGCTGTCCGGCTGGATGCTGCTGGGCAGCGCGCCTGCCTCGCTGGCGGGGGTCGCGCTCGCCACCCACCTGAAGCACGAATACGGGGACCGTGCCCAGACGGTGATGGGCTACGTCCTCGGCGGCGCGTTGCTGTTCGGCGCCCTCGGGCTGGCGGCGAAGAGCCTGATGCGGGCGAAGGTCCTGGGCGACGACGACCGCTTCGACATGGTCTGGCGCGACCGGTTCGCCGCGCTCGCGATCGGCCTGTTCGGCGGCTTCATCGTCGGCCTCACCTCGGTCGGGAGCGGGACGTTCTTCGGGCTGACGATGCTGTTCGTCTTCCCGCTGCGCGCGCACAAGGTGGTCGGCACCGACATCCTCCACGCGGCCGCGCTGCTCTGGGTCGCGGGCTTCGGCCACCTCGTCGCCGGCAACGTCGACCTGCACGCGGTCGGCTGGCTCCTGATCGGCTCGGTCCCCGGCGTCCTGATCGGCAGCCACTACTCGGTGCGGCTGCCGGAGGAGGTCCTGCGGCTGACGCTCGCGAACGTGCTCGCGCTCAGCGGGTTGAAGCTGGTGAACGTCCCGAACGTGTACCTGGTCGTCGCGCTCGGCCTCTCGGTCCTTGCGGCGATCGCGACCCTGCTGCGCGAGCGGAGACGGTGGCGGGAACGGCGGCGGATCGCGGCCGAGAAGGTCGCGGTCGGCTGAGCGGGCTCCGAACGCCGCGGTCTAAACTCGCGGCGCCTTGCCGCGCCTGCTCTCGACCGTCCTCGTCGTCGCGCTGCTGGGCGGAACGGCGGCCGCGTTCGCGGTCACGCAGGGCCTGAAGATCGAGCCCAGCCCGATCCTGGCGCCGCGGATCGACAAAGTCTTCTCCCCGGTCTGCGACTGCACCACCCGGGTGGCCTCGATCCGGTTCAAGCTCAGGAAGCCCGACCGCGTTCGGCTGGAGATCGTCGACGGCGGCGGCACCGTCGTCCGGACGCTCGTCCCGGGCCTGCGCCTGCGGCGTGGGGAGGTCAGGTACACGTGGAACGGCCGCGACGACCGGGGCCGGTTCGTTCCCCAGGGGGTCTACCAGCCGCGCGTGCACCTGACCGACCAGCACCGGACGATCGACCTTCCGAACGAGATGCGGGTCGACACGACCGCGCCCGAGATCGCGCCGGTGTCGGTGAAGCCCGCGATCATCTCGCCGGACGGCGACGGACATGCCGACCGGGCGATCATCTCCTACCGGACGAACGAGCCCGCGCACGGCATCCTGACCGTCGACGGCACCCGGGTCGTCTTCACCCGGAGGCAGCTGGAGCGCTCGAGCCTGGACTGGAACGGGCGCGTGCAGGGGAAGGTGCTCCGACCGGGCGTGCACCGCCTCCGGCTCGCCGCCGAGGACCGGGCCGGGAACGTCTCCGGCCCCGGGAGACCGTTCGACGTCCTCATCCGCTACGTCGCGCTGGCCCGCCGACGGATCCCCGTCCGGGCGGGGACGCGCTTCGGTGTGCGGGTGTCGGCCGACGCCCCCGTTCGCTGGCGGCTGGGGGCGAGGAGCGGGACGGCGAAGCCCGGGCTGCTCGTCCTGCGCGCCCCGTCGAAGCCGGGCCGGGCGACGCTCGTCGTCTCGGTCGGAGAGCATCGGGCCCAGGCCCTGGTCGTCGTGGAGCCGCGGCGATGACGGCGGATCTCGCCCGCGTCGGCGGCCCGCTCGCCGCCGCGGGGCTCGCGCTGCTCCTCGCCGGGGCCCGCCGCGATCTCCGGCTTGCCGGCCTGGTCGCCTGGGCCGTCGGCTGCGCGTTCCTCGCCGCCTACCTCGCTCCCACCGGGCACACGAAGGTCTACGCCGCGGCCGTGGTCGTCGGCGCTCTCGGGGCGGTGGCGATCGCCGGGCTCTTCCGCCGCTGGCCGTGGCTGATCGCCGTGTCCGCGCTGGCATGCGCGCCCGCGCGGATCCCGGTTCACGTCGGCACCACCGACGCGAACCTGCTGATCCCGCTCTACGCGGTGATCGCGGCGGCGGCCGTCCTGATCGCGTGGGAGCTCGCCCGCGGGGACGCACGCACGCGCGAGCTCGGCCCGCTGACGTGGCCGCTGGCCGCGCTCGTCGCCTGGACGGGACTGAGCCTCGCGTGGACCGAGGACCTGCACGAGGGCTCCGTCTCGCTGCTCTTCTTCTGGCTGCCGTTCGGGGTGCTGGCGCTCTCGCTGGCGCGGCTCGCCTGGAGCCGCCGGTGGCTGACCTTCCTCTGCGCGCAGCTCGTGCTGATGGCGGTCGCGTTCTCGGCGGTGGGCGTCTACCAGTACGCGACGCGCGACGTGTTCTGGAACCCGAA
Organism: uncultured Actinomycetes bacterium; assembly: GCA_963836685.1. Taxonomy (GTDB): domain Bacteria; phylum Actinomycetota; class Thermoleophilia; order Gaiellales; family Gaiellaceae; genus DATBLE01. Next base: position 16,886 of record CAWIKS010000022.1, on the reverse strand, counting down.
GGTGATCGTCGGCAACGCGTACGCGCCGTTCTACCGGGTCAACTCCGTCTTCTACGACCCGTCGGTCTACGGCCGGTTCCTCGTCGTCGCGATCCTCGCCGCGCTCGTGATCGCCCTGTACGACCGCGACCGCCGGGCGGCGTACGCGGCGGGCGCGGCGATCCCCGCGATCTGGATCGGTCTCCTGTTCTCGTTCTCGCAGTCGAGCTTCGCGGCGCTGATCGTCGGGACGGCGGTGGTCGCCGCCTTCCGCTGGCGGTGGCGGGCGGCGCTGGCCCTCGGCATCGTGTCGGTCGTGATCGCCGCCGTCGCCCTGGGCACGCCGCACATCCGCCACTCGCTGCTGCGCGAGTCGGGCAGCGGCCTGAACAAGGCCTCCAGCGGCCGCGCCAAGCTGGTCACGAACGGGATCAAGATCGCGCTCCACCACCCGGTCGGCGGGGTCGGAATCGGCGGCTTCAAGCACGCGTACGCCAAGCGCGTCCACCTGAAGGGGGCCGAGCCGAAGAAGGCCGCGTCCCACAACACCGCGGTCACGGTCGCCGCCGAGACCGGCGTGCCCGGGCTGGGGCTGCTCGTGTGGCTGGTCGCCGCGGCGCTGATCACGACGTTGCGCCGCGCGACGAGCTCCTTCAAGGGCCGGGCCTCGCTCGTGATCGCCGCCGGCCTGGCTGCGATCTGCCTGCACGCGCTGTTCTACAACGCGCTGTTCGAGGATCCGGTGTTCTGGGGGCTGCTCGGGCTGACCGCGGTCTGCTCGACGCTGCCGCTCCGCCGTCCGGCCGCAGCCGCGGGCGTGTCGGCCGCCGCCGAGCCGTCCGAGCCGAAGGAGAAGGTGACGGCATGATCGAGGCCTGGAAGCGGGTGCTCGTGCTCGCGCCGCACACGGACGACGGCGAGTTCGGCTGCGGCGGGACGATGGCGCGGCTCGTCGAGACCGGCGCGGAGGTCCGCTACGTCGCCTTCTCGATCGCGACCAAGTCGCTCCCGGCCGGCTTCGCGCCGGACACCCTGGCCGGAGAGGTCCGCGAGGCGACCGCGGAGCTCGGCATCCCCGAGACGCAGCTGACCGTGCACGACTTCGAGGTGCGGACGTTTCCGGACCGCCGGCAGGACATCCTCGAGCTCTTGATCGCGCTCTGGGAGGACTGGCGGCCCGAGGTCGTCTTCCAGCCCAGCCTCCACGACATCCATCAGGACCACCAGGTGATCGCCGCCGAGGGCCTGCGCGCGTTCAAGCGGACGACGATCCTCGGCTACGAGATCCCCTGGAACAACTTCGACTTCGCCTACCAGTGGTACTCGGCGCTGGAGCGACGCCACGTCGAGCGAAAGGCGGCGGCGCTCGCGAAATACGCGTCGCAGCAGCATCGCCGCTACGCCGACCCGGAGTACATCTGGAACGTCGCCCGCACGCACGGAGTGAACGTGAATCGCGAATACGCCGAGGTGTTCCAGGTCTACCGGGTCGTGGCCTGAGAGAGAGAGAGCGAGTCTCGGAGTGACTAATCAGGTACGGCGTCTGAGCCAGGTGCCAGGTCTTGCATTCACGCACGCCCATCGCAGTCGTGGGCGCAGAACGGGCCCCGGCCGGGGAGCGGTCCGCTATTGCAAGACCTGGCACCGAGTCTCCAAACGGGAGGTCGACTATGGGACCAAGGGTTCAGTGAGGGTCGACGTGGTGGCGTACCGCAACGGCAAACCGATCGCGATCTTCGACCTGAAGACGGGGTCGGCCAAGCTGACCCCGACTCGCATCGCCCAGATCCGGGACGAGTTGCCGAAAGAGTTCGACCCGAAGAACATCCCGATCAGAGAGGTGCGGCCGCGGTGACGAAGCGTCAGGTTCAGCGGGCGGTGGAGCGGTACGTGGCGGGCCGCTTCCCGCATCTTCACCCGCTTGGCCATCTGCTCGTCGCTCGGAGCGGGCCGTTGCTGCGCGGCTTCCTTTTTGGGCGACAGTCGGACAAGTTCGGCTTCACCCTGCACGCGTTCCTGCAGGTGCTAAGCGTCCCTGACGATTTTATTGGCCTCGGCCTGTCGCGGGAGCTCGGCCACTTTCGCACGCAGCCCGCAGGCGAGGAGGCCGCCTTTCTGGCCGCGGCGGAGCAGGCGGAGACGCAGGGCCGCCCCTATTTGGCGATGGTCTCCGACTGTGAAGCTCTGGCTGCCAACGTAGAGCTGGCGAGGAAGCCGTGGGCGACGAGCGATTGCATAATGCGCGAGGCTCGCGCCCACTGCCTGATCTGGCTCGGCCGCGACCAGGAGGCGAGAAGGGAGTTGGAGAAAGGCGCTCGGGAGCTCCCGGGAGCTCCGGTGCCAGGTCTTGCATTCACGCATTCGCAGCTGCTTCGGCTTTGCGGAGTTTGCGGCTGATCGTGGAGTAGTGGCAGCCGAGGTGCTCGGCGATGTCGCGGAGGGTGTAGCCGTGCCGGCGGTAGGCGGTCAGGATCGGCGCCGGATCCCCGTTCGTGAACAGCTCCTCGAGCGACGGCGGCAGCGGTTCCACCTGCACGTGCGGGATCTCGTCCGCGGCCGGGATCCGTTCGCGGAGGAACTCCTCGCTGCCTAGCCGCTCGCCGACCACCTGCTTGCCGAGCCGCTCGCCGACCCCGTCGGCGACGAACTGTCGGTACAGCGCCTGCGCCCGACTGCGCTCGGGGGCGAAACGAGCGAGGAGGAGATCTGCGCCGGGCGGGAACTGGACCGGGTCGATCCCTGCCGTCTGCCGGTAGCTCGACCACAACCAGCCCTCCGGCTCCTGAGACAACCACGCCCGCATCGGGTTGAGAACCACGTACCGGCAGACGACCAGAAGCTGCGTCTCCCGCTCGATCAGGATCGAGCGGAACCGCGCTTGGAAGACGTGCCCGCAGCGCTGGTAGCGACGGTTGAAGTAGCGCGCGTACCGGCCGTTCAGCTGGGCCATCCCCCTCGAGAGGTTCCCCGAGGGGGTCTCCACTGCCAGGTGGTAGTGGTTCCCCATCAGGCAGTAGGCGTAGACGACCCAGCCGAACCGCTCAGCCACCTTCGCGAGCAACTCCAGGAACACCCGCCGGTCGAGATCGTCGATGAACACGAGTTCGCGCGCGTTGCCGCGCGCGATCAGGTGATAGCAGGCACCCGGAACGTTCAAGCGTAACGGCCGCGACATCCCCGCCACCGTAGAGCCCGATCGCGCTACCAACGCGGAACCAAGCCAGAAGTCACACACCCGACACGTCTTCGCTGTGAACGCACGACCGCAAGACCTGACACGGATGTCGGGGCGCTGCGCGATTGCAAGACCTGGCACCGATCTGCCGAGCCTCCTGCTCGGTGCATGTCACTTTGGTATGCTCATTGCATGCCACAACTCGTTACGCGTCTCGACGATCGGTTGATGGCGGAGGTCGACGCTCTCGTCGCCGAAGGGGTGGTGGGCAGTCGCTCCGAGGCGGTGCGGCTTGGATTGGAGCGGCTGGTCGACCAGCATCGGCGGCAGCAGGTCGGAGCGACGATCGTCGAGGCCTACACGCGCCACCCCCAGACCGACGACGAGCTCGCCGGGTTGGACGCGGCCACCCGCGCCTTGGTCAACGAAGAGCCGTGGTGAGCGGTCCCCGCCAGGCCGAGATCTGGTGGGCAGAGACGGAGGAGAAACGGCGGCCTGTCCTTGTCGTCACCCGCACGGAAGCCGTCCCTGTGCTGACCGGGCTTGTCGTCGCCCCGGTCAGCCGCACGATTCGTGAGATCCCGACCGAGGTGCCCCTCGGCGAGGCAGAAGGCCTACCGGTCGACTGCGTAGCCTCCTTCGACAACCTGCAACGGATCCGGCGCTCCGCCCTCACCGAACGTATCGGCGGCCTCGGCCCGCGCCGGCAGCAGATTTGGGCCGCGCTCCAAGCCCTCGCCGACTGCTGAGCCCCCTCCCGTTTCACGCACGGTCAGCCTCGACCCTCCGAGCTTCCCCCGGCGCGGGCTCGAGGCTAGGACGGGCGCTGCGCCAGCGTCACGGTCGCCGTCTTCGTCTGGCCGTTCCGCAGGTACGTCAGCGCGACCGTGTCTCCCGGCCGCTTCGCGTCGATCGCGCTGCCGAGCTCGGTCGCGTCCCCGATCCGCTTGCCGTCGAGCGCGGTGATCACGTCCCCGACCTGGAGCCCGGCCTTTGCGGCGGGAGTGCCGCTGCGCACGTCGGTCAGCCGGACCCCGTTCGAGGCGGTCGCGATGCCGACGCCGAGGTAGGCATGCTGGACGTCGCCGCCGGCGATCAGCTGCGTGACGATCGAGCGGACGGTGTTCGAGGGGATCGCGAAGCCGACGCCGTCGTTGCCGCCGGAGTCGCTCTCGATCTGGGAGGTGACGCCGATCACCTTCCCGGTCAGGTCGAGGAGCGGCCCGCCCGAGTTGCCGTGGTTGATCGCGGCGTCGGTCTGGATCGAGTCCGCGATCGTGAAGTTGTTCGGCGCCGTGATCTCCCGGTGGAGCGCGCTGACGATGCCCGCGGTGACGCTCTCGTCGAGCCCGAACGGGCTTCCGATCGCGACCACGGCCTGGCCGACCCGAACGGCGCTCGAGTCGCCGAGCGCGAGCGGATGGAGAACCGACGCCGGGGCGCTGATCTTGAGCACCGCGAGGTCGGTGGACGGATCGGTGCCGACCAGCGTCGCCTTGTAGGTGGCGCCGTTCGAGAGCTTGACGGTGATCGACTGGGCCCCGTCGACGACGTGCTCGTTGGTGACGACGTGGCCGGCAGTGTCGTAGACGAAGCCCGAGCCCTGCGCCTGCCGGCTCTGCGACCCGCCGAAGGGGGAGTAGCCGGACGAGGTCGCGGAGGTGGTGATCTTCACCACGCCCTTCGAGGCGGCGTCGTAGACGCCGGTGACGGAGAGCGGGCTCGTCTCGGCCGCCGGCTGGGCGCCGGAGACGGTGACCTGGCGCACGACCGTCTTCGTGCCGCCGGTGCCGAACGCGGCGTAGGAGGCGACGCCGACCGCGACGGCGGCGAGGAGGGCGGCGGTGAAGGCGAAGATGCGGGACATGACGTCTCCTTTCCTGCTGGTGACAGGCACATCCGATCAGCAGGGCCTGAGACGTCTCTGAGAGGATCCTGAGAGCCGGCTAAGAGTCCATACAATCGGCTCCGTGACCGCGATTCTGGGCCTGAACGCCTACCACGGCGACGCGGCGGCGGCGCTCGTCGTCGACGGCGAGCTCGTCTGCGCCGCCGAGGAGGAGCGCTTCAACCGGATCAAGCACTGCGCGGGCTTCCCGGCGCAGGCCGCGGCCTGGTGCCTCGCCGACGCCGGTCTCGCCGCGGGCGATCTCGACCACGTCGCGATCGGCCGCGACCCGAAGGCGAACCTCGGCCACAAGGTGCTCCGCACCCTGCTGCACGGCGCGAGCCCGCGGTACGTGAAGGCCCGGCTCGAGAACGTCGCGCGTGTCCGCGACGTTCGCGCCGAGCTGGCGGCGGCTCTCGGCGCGCGAGGTCGGCGCCGAGCTGCACCACGTCGAGCACCACCAGGCGCACGTGGCGAGCGCCTTCTTCGTCTCGCCGTTCGAGGACGCGGCGATCCTCTCCGTGGACGGCTTCGGTGACTTCGCCAGCACGATGCTGGCCGAGGGCCGTGGATCGTCGTTCCGGGTCCTCGAGCGAGTGCTCTTCCCGCACTCGCTCGGGATCTTCTACACCGCGGTCACCCAGTGGCTCGGCTTCCCCAAGTACGGCGACGAGGGCAAGGTGATGGGCCTGGCCCCGTACGGCACCCCTCGCCTCCTCGACGAGATGCGCCGGGTCGTCCGCCCGAAAGGCGACCTCTTCGAGCTGGGGCTCGACTACTTCCTGCACGACAAGGAGGGCGTCGACATGACCTGGGACGAGGGGACGCCGTCGATCGGCCGTCTCTACTCGGAGCAGCTCGAGGAGACGTTCGGGCCGGCGCGGGAGCCGAACAGCGAGCTGACTGCGGCGCACGAGGACGTCGCCGCCTCCCTCCAGGCGATGCTGGAGGAGGCGTACCTCCACCTCGTCGGCGCCCTCTGGGAGCGCACGCGGATCCCGCGGATCTGCCTCGCGGGCGGGGTGGCGCTGAACGCGGTCGCGAACGGGCGCATCCGCTCCGAGACACCGTTCGAGGACGTCTTCGTCCAGCCGGCCGCGGGCGACTCCGGGATCGCGGTCGGCGCCGCCTACCACGTCTGGCACCGGCAGCTCGGGCGCCCGCGCGGGTTCGTGATGGACCACGCCTACACCGGCCCCGCCTACTCGGAGGCGGACTGCTCGCGCGCGCTCGCCGCCGCCGGTCTCGAGGCGGCCCGCCTCGCCGACGACGAGCTCTACCCGCTCGTCGCCGGGCGGATCGCGGCGGGCGACGTCGTCGGCTGGTTCCAGGGGCGGATGGAGTTCGGGCCGCGCGCGCTCGGGAACCGCTCGATCGTCGCCGACCCGCGCCGGCCGGACATGAAGGACGTCCTCAACGCGCGGATCAAGCACCGCGAGCCCTTCCGGCCGTTCGCCCCCTCGATCCTCGCCGGGGCGACCGGCGAGTGGTTCGAGCAGGACTATCCCGTCTCCGTACATGGTGCTCGTCTACAAGACGCGGGCGGAGAAGCGCGAGCTCGTCCCCGCGGTCAACCACGTCGACGACACCGGCCGCCTGCAGACGGTCACCGAGGCCGCCAACCCCCGCTACTACCGGCTGATCGAGGAGTTCGCGCGGCAGACCGGCGTTCCGATCCTCCTCAACACCTCGTTCAACGAGAACGAGCCGATCGTGATGACGCCGGAGCAGGCGGTGGAGACGTTCCGGAAGACGCGCATGGACCTGCTCGTGCTCGGCAACTTCGTCGTCCGCCGCTCAGGCGGGCATCCCGAAGAGGCCGCGGAACCGGCGGCGCTCGGCGGGCAGGTAGAAGCCCAGCGGTAGGAGCGCGAGCGGGTACGAGAGCACGATCAGGATCGCGACCCCGAGCGGGACGTCGAGCACGCTCCCGAGCACCGTCAGGGCGATCGCCGCGCCGGTCAGCGTCAGCACCCGGCGCCACTGGTACTCGACCGGGTAGACGCGGTGCGAGTTCAGCACCATCCCCAGGAAGAGCACGAGGTACGCGGCGGCGGTCGAGATCGCCGCGCCGATCATCCCGTACGGCGGGATCAGGGCGACGTTGAGGCCGACGTTCACCGCCGCGGCGATCCCCGAGACGATCCAGTTGAACTGCGTCTGCCGCGCCCGGCCGATCCCGATCGCGACCACGGTGTAGCCGGCGTAGGCGGTGGCGGCGAAGGCGAGAAGCGCGACCGCGTCGGCGGCGCGGTGGAACGAGTGCTTCGGCGCCAGCACCTGGACGAGCCAGGGGGCGAGCACGCCGAGCGCGAGCGACACCCAGGAGCAGACGAAGAGCAGGTAGGTGAGCACGTACGAGTACGTCCGCCTCGCCACCCGGTCGTCCTCGATCGAGTACGCGAACGCGGGCCAGGCGAGCCTGAACGCGATCATCAGGAAGACGATCGCCGACGAGATCCGGACCGCGACCGAGTAGACGCCGACCTCCGCCTGGCCCTTGTACTGGGCGATGAAGATCCGGTCGATGAAGTTGATCGCCCAGAGGGCGAGCGCCGACGGCACGAGCGGCATGCCGAAGCGGTTCATCTGTCGGAGCAGGTCGCGCGAGAACTGGAGCCCGAGCTGGTAGCGGCGGGACGCGAGCAGGACGAGGTAGACGCAGAGCGTGCCGACGAAGTTGCCGATCACCGCTCCGGTGGGGCCCTTGTGCAGGCCGACGACGAGCAGCACGGTCACCCCGACGGTGATCAGCACGTTCGCCACGCTCGCGATCACGAACTGGGTCGAGCGCTCCTCGACCCGGAACAGCGAGGTCAGCTGCTCGTAGTTCATCTGCGCCCAGAGCCCGACGAAGGCGGCGCGGACGAGCCACGGGTCGTCGCCGAGCCTCAGCCAGTGGGCGATCGGCGACGCGAGCACGAAGCCGGCGACGAGCCCGGCGGTCGCCATCGTCATCGTGAACCAGAACGAGGTGCGGACGACCAGCGTCCGCCGCGCCTCGTCCTTCGTGTCGAAGTAGAAGCGGAAGAAGGCGCTCGAGATCCCCATCCGGAGGACGATCACGAGCACCGTCGTCAGGGCGACGACCGTCTCGATCTTGCCGAAGCCGCTCGGCCCGAGGTAGCTCGTGTAGAGGGGCAGGAGGAGGACGGCGAGGATCCGGGAGACGAGGCCTCCGAGGCCGTAGATCACCGAGTGCTTGCCGAGCCGCTTGATCTGGGCGGCGATCACTGCAGACGAGCGTAGATGTCGAGCAGGCGGTCGGCGACGCGCTCGATGTCGTGCACCCGCTCGACGTACGCCCGGCTCTCGGTGCCGACCCGGCGGCGTTCCTCCGCCGACTCGACGAGCGGGCGGAGCCGGTCGACCAGGGTGTCGGCGGTCGCGGAGACGATCGGAACGCGGGTTCCGAATGCGGCTTCGGTGCGGGCGACCGCCTCGTCGTGGAGGAAGGTGACGACCGGCTTGCCGAGCGCCATCGCCTCGATCGCGAACAGGCCGTACCAGCCCGCGTTGAGCTGGTCGACGACGATGTCGGCACGCTCGTATCGGCGCCGCGCCTCGTCGTGGTGGAGCCCCTCGACGATCTCGAGCTCCACCGGGAGGCGCTCGCACGCGGCGATCACGTGCTCGGTGCCCTTGCGCCGGCGGCTCGAGGGCGCATGGACGACGAGGGGCCGGGGACGGTCGGCGGGCGGGGTCGGCGTGTAGTCGCGAAGGTCGATCGCCGGGCGGGACGACCTCCGCGTCGGGCACCCAGCGGATCGCGTCGTACGAGCCGACGATCCGCGCGCCGGCGCGCGCGGCCCAGGCGAGCTCGGCGGGAGGTTTCCCGCGGATGTCCGAGCCGAGGAAGTGCATCACCGAGCGCTTCCCGAGCGCGCGCAGGATCGGGAACTGGAGCGACTTGGGGACGAGCGTGAGCCCGAAGTAGAAGTGGAAGACGTCGGTTCGGGGGAGGAGCCCGGCCAGCGCGCGCCACTGGGTCAGCTGGCGGCGGGCGAAGCCCCCGCGCCGGTCGAGCGACGTGTCCGCCTCCGGGTGCAGCCGGTAGCGCTCGAACACCACGAGCCGTGCGTCGACGCCCCTCCGCCTGAGCGCCCGGACGTTCTGCCACGGGACGCCGGCGGTGTTCACGGGGCAGTGGGTGACTCGAAGCGGCATTTCGTGAATTCAAGCCGTTGTGAGATCAGGGACAGTCCTAGGACTGTCCCTGATCTGTAGCGCGTGGACATCATGATGCGTCAGTATGAGCATCGTGATGCTACGCTGAGGCCATGCGAACGACGGTCAATCTCGACGACGACGTCGCAGCGGCGGTCGACGAGCTCCGCCGCACGCGTTCGCTGGGCCTGAGCGAGGCGGTGAACGAGCTGATCCGCAGTGGACTCGGCACGACGCCGGCCCCGCAAGCGGTTCAGGCAACGGACCCATCCGCTCGGCCTGCTCGTCGACGTCACCGATGTCGCCGACGCGCTGGAGATCGCCGAGGGCCCGACCGCACGCTGATGCTCGTCGATGCGAACATCCTGCTGTTCGCCACCGACGAGTCGAGCCACTTCCACGAGACGGCCGTGGAATGGCTGACCGATCGGCTCAACGGTCCGCGCCGTGTCGGGCTTCCGTGGGAGGTGCTCGGCGCGTTTCTCCGGCTCGCCACGAACCCTCGCGTCAGCCGGCGGCCGCTGACGCCTGATCAGGCCTGGGCTCGGGTCGAGGACTGGCTCACGGCCGACGTGGCCTGGATCCCGGTGCCGACGGACCGCCACCAGGAGGTCCTCCGGTCGCTCGTCCTCGCCTACCAGCTCCGGGGGAATCTGATCTCCGACGCTCAGCTCGCCGCGCTCGCGGTCGAGCACGGCCTCACCGTCTGTTCCGCCGACACCGACTTCGCGCGCTTCCGCGAGATCGACTGGGTAAACCCGCTCACCTGACGGCGAACGAGCAGGGCGTCGTTCCCGTCAGTCGTCCCACTCGACCTGGTCGAAGAAGCGCAGCGCCCGCCGGGTCGGACGCACCCGGGCCGCCAGCGCGGCCAGCTCCGGCCTCGGAGATCTCGCCGAGGGCGTGCTTGACCCCGAGGTAGGCGAGGTTCAGGTCCTCCTGGTAGACGATCGTCGAGATCCGCGGGTTGATCTCGATCACCTGCTCGCCGACGAGCTGGATGTTGAAGAAGTGGTCGAGCCGGAGCTCGGCGACGATCCGGCGCGCAGTCTCCATCAGGCCGGGGTCGTCGAGGGTCTCGAAGTACATCGCCAGTCCGGCGCGCATCGCCTCCCGGGTCTTCGGATGCCCGAGGGCGATCTGCCCGCCGGCCGCGATCCCGTCGATCGTCCGTTCCTTGCCGGCCGCGAGCTCCATGACGAGGAGCTCGGTCTCGTCGTCGCCGAGCAGCTCGAGCAGGTCCTCGAGCCTGAGTGCCTCCGCGACGCCCGGGCCGGTTCGAGAGCAGCTGCTCGTGCCGGTCGGCGGAGGCGGAGAGGATCCGGAACCCGCGCGAGCCGGACGAGAAGACGGGCTTCAGGCACACGTCCACGCCCGGGTAGCCGAGCTCCCGCGCGGCCTCGGCGACGGCCTCGCCGCCTCGCACCCGCCGCCAGGCGGGGCCGCGAACCCCGATCCGGTCGAGCAGCGCGTAGGTCTCCGCCTTGTCGTTCGAGCTGCGGATCGCCTCCGGCGAGGAGACGAGCACCGCGATCCCCTCGAAGCGGCCCTTCGCCTCGGCCAGTCCGAGCAGGTCGAAGGACGACTGCGGCAGCAGCGCGTCGACGCGCTCCTCCCGGCAGGCCTCGAGCATCGCGTCGGCGAAACCCGGATCGGTGCCCGCCGGGACCCGACGGAACGCGTCGCAGAGGTGGCGCCCGATCACGCGCTCGTCCATGTCGGTGCCGACGAGCCGTACTCGGCCGCTCGCCGTTCTCCCGGAGCGCGCGGACGAGCGCCGCGGTTCCGGGGGACCCGCAGGCGGAGAGGAGGACGGTGATCGGCTTCACGAGAGGTCGATGCGGTCGTGTCCGAGTTGCTCGAGGCGCGCGGCGCGGTCCGCGTCGAGCATCGCCAGCATCGTCTCTCGCATCGTCGAGCCCGGATAGACCCAGATCTCCGGGTGGGTGAGCAGCTGGAGCCGCTCGAACGCCCGCGCCCCGAGCTCGTCGTGCGGGCAGCCCTGACGCCAGTGCTGGTTCGAGTCGGAGCGATAGACGTCCGCCCACGGCGCCTGCATCACGTTCACGAGGCCCTCGACGGGCTCGCGCATGTACTCGGGCTCCGGGTTGTGCCAGGCGAGCACGGGGTCGAAGCGCGCGTCGCGGTCGACGTGCGGCCACGGAGCGTGCAGGCCGACCCGGTGACCCAGCGAGCGCAGGCGCTCGACCGCGGCCTCGCCCGAGGGCGAATCGAGGTTGTAGAACTCGCTCCTCGTCATCAGGAAGTAGGTGGCGGCGGCGCCGGCCTCGGCCTCGGCCTCCGCCATCCGCAGCGCGGCGGCGAGCGAGAGGTCGACGTCGTGCCGGAGGAGAATCGTCGCCCGGCTCGGGCGTGCGGTCGAAGAACGCGAACCGGTAGCCGCCCGCCCGGGCCGCCTGCAGCAGCTCGCGGTAGTGGTCGAGCGTGAAGGCGCAGCTCACGACTGCTCGGTCTCCACGTACAGGAGCCGCGCCGCCGACTCCGCGAGCTCCAGCGCCTGCACGTTCGTCTGCCCGACCGCGATCACGTAGCCGCGGCGGTCGCCGTCGAGGCGAACGGGGCGAATCGTCTCGCCCTCCTGCAGGAAGACGTCCGCCTGGACGACCCCGGGCGCCTTCAGCATTCGGTCCAGGTCGCCCACCTTCTTCACCTTGCCGAGCGGCAGCGGGCCCGGGTGTGCGGTCAGGAAGCGGATCGCCGTCGGCCGTGACAGCCGAGGCACGACGAGCTCGTCCGGCACCTCCTCTCCGAGCGCCTGGCGGAGCGCGATCTCGACCAGGTCGACGCCGAGAGCGTGGAAGGCGAGATCGGCCATCTGGCCGCCCGGGATCCGCGCGGCCACCTCCACGATCCGAGCCTCCCCGTCGGCGACGATCAGCTGCGGGAACGCGATCCCGTCCCGAAGGCCGAGCGTGCGCACTGCGCGGAGGGCGACCCGCTCCGCCTCCTCGAGCTCGTCTCCGAACAGCCTCGACGGGTACGAATGGATCCAGCCGACGCCGAAGCCCTCGCCCTTCGGACGCAGCCGGTCGGACAGGAGCAGCACGTACGGCTCGCCGGCCCGCGCGACGACCAGGCCGTTCAGCTCGAGCCCCTCGGCGTAGGCCTCGACGATCGCCTCGCCGGTCGGCGACTCCGCCAGGGCCGCGTGCAGGTGCCGGTCGAGGTCGTCGAACGAGTCGAGCAGGAACAGCCCGCGCTGGCCGCCGGAGTCGGCGGGCTTCAGCACCGCGGGAAAGCCGACCGTCTCCGCGGCCGGGCCCGCCTCGCGCCGCGCCCGCACCGCCGCGAACCGTGGCTGGGGCACGCCGCCCTCGGCCAGCCGGCGCCGCATCGCCACCTTGTGGGTCATCAGGTGGGCGGTCTGCTGTCCCGATCCCGGGCAGGCCGAGCTCCTCGGCGACCGCGGCGACGACCGGCACCGCGCGGTCGGCCGAGACCGTCAGCACCCCGTCGACCGAGCGCTCCCGCGCGACCGCGATCACCGACTCGACGTCGGCGAAATCGACCACGTGCCCCTCGTCGGCCACCGAGAGCCCGACCGCGTCGGGGTTGCGGTCGACCGCCACCACCCTGAGCCCGAGCTCCCCGGCGCGCAGGATCGCTCGACGTTGGTGGCGACCCGCGCCGACGAAGAGGACGCTCTTCACTCCGCGGCGATGCTACAGCCGGATGCCGAACAGGCCTCGACTACACTCGAATCCGGCATGGCGCTGACGGGCAAGAAGATCCTGATCACGGGCGGGGCGGGCTTCATCGGCACCACCCTCGCGACCCGGCTCGTCGACGCGAACGAGATCGTCGCGGTCGACAACCTGCACCGCGACGCGCTCGGCGGGACCGCGCTCGCCGACCACCCGAACTTCCGCTTCGTCGAGGGGGACGTCCTCGACGCCGAGCTGATCGCGGCGGCGGCCCGAGGGGTGACCCACGTCGTCCATGCGGCGGCGATCGCCGGGGTCGACACCGTGCTCGAGAGCCCGGTGCGCACGATGCGGGTGAACCTGATCGGTACGTACAACGTGCTCGAGGCGGCGCTCGCGACGAAGGACACGCTGGAGCGCCTGATCGAGTTCTCGACCAGCGAGGTGTTCGGCACCTACGCCTTCCGCGTCGACGAGCAGAGCGCGACCACGCAGGGGTCGGTCGGGGAGGCGCGGTGGACGTACGCCGTCTCGAAGCTCGCCGGCGAGCACATGACGCACGCCTACCACGAGGAGTTCGGCCTGCCGACCGTCTCCGTGCGGCCGTTCAACGTCTACGGTCCGGGCCAGATCGGCGGCGGCGCGATCCGGGCGTTCATCGAGGCTGCGCTGGCCGGCCGCGACCTGACGATCCACGGCGACGGCTCGCAGATCCGCGCCTGGTGCTACGTCGACGACATGGTCGACGGCCTGATGCTCGCGCTCGAGCATCCGAACGCGGTCGGGGAGAGCTTCAACATCGGCAACGCGCGCTCGGCGGTGACGATCTTCGACCTCGCCCGCCGGATCAAGGCGCTCTCCGGCTGCTCCGGCGAGCTCGTCTTCCAGCCGATCCACTACCTCGACGTCGAGCTGCGGATCCCGAACGTGGACAAGGCCCGGGCGCTGCTCGGCTTCGAGCCGAAGGTCGAGCTGGACGAGGGCCTCGAACGGACGATCGCCTGGTATCGAGCGAAGGTTCCGGCGTCGACGTGACCCCGAGGAAGGGGGCACGCGGGGGAAACGCCGTTTCCCCCGCGTCGATCCGTCTGGCAAGGCCGGACGTCGGCGACCTCGAGCTGGCCGAGGTGGCGGCCGTCCTCGAGAGCGGGCAGCTGACCATGGGCCCGAAGGTGGCCGAGCTCGAGTCCGAGCTCGCGCGCGCCTGCGGAGTCGAGCACGCCGTCGCCGTCTCCTCCGGCACCGCCGCGCTCCACCTGGCGGTGCTGGCACTCGGGATCGGCCCGGGAGACGAGGTGATCGTCCCCGCGTACACCTTCCCGGCGACCGCGAACGTGGTCGCGCTCGCCGGCGCCACTCCGGTGCTCGTGGACGTCGACCCGGAGACGTTCGACCTCGACCCGGAGCAGGTCTCCGTCGGCCCCCGGACGAAGGCGATCGTCCCCGTCCACCTCTTCGGACGCCCGGCACGGGTGGAGGAGCTGCCGGAGCTGACGATGCTCGAGGACGCAGCCGGCGCCCTCGGGGCCCGGCGGCAGGGTCGTCCGTGCGGCGGACTCGGCGCGGCCGGCTGCCTGTCCTTCCACCCGCGCAAGATCGTCACCACCGGCGAGGGCGGCGCCGTGACCACGAACGATCCGGAGCTCGCCGAGCGCGTGCGCTCCTACCGGCACCACGGCTGGAGCCCCTCCGACCGTTACGACGACCTGCCGGGCGGCGCGTTCAACTACCGGCTCTCGGACGTCCTCTGCGCGGTCGGGATCCCGCAGGTCCGCCGGCTGGAGGAGCTGCTCGCCGCCCGCGAGCGGATCGTCGCGGGTTACGCCGAGCGGCTCGCCCACCTGCCCGTCCGGCTCCCCGCGGCCGACCCGGGCGACCGCCACGGCTGGCAGGCCTACGTGATCCAGCTCGACCGCCGCGACGAGGCGATGGCGAGCCTCCGTGCGCACGGGCATCCAGTGCCAGATCGGCACCTACGCGCTCCACCGGCTCTCCGCCTACCGCGATCAGGGAAGCTTCCCGGGCGCCGACGCCTGCTTCGAGCGGGCGCTGGCGCTCCCGCTCCACTCCCGGCTGACCGACTCGGAGCTCGACCGGGTCGCGGAGGTTCTTGACACAGTTGTGAGTGAGTGATAACTTACTTCGCCGGATGGCGACCACGACACAGAGGAAGACCGCCCAGGAGCGCCGGGAGCAGGTGCTCGAGGCCGCCTTCGACGTCTTCGCCGAGCACGGCCTCTCGGGCGCCTCGACCGACGAGATCGCCCGCAAGGCCGGCATCTCCCAGCCGTACCTCTTCCGCCTCTTCCACACGAAGAAGGAGCTCTTCATCGCCGCGATCGAGCGCTGCTTCGACGACACGCTCCAGACGTTCGAGCGGGCGGCCGAGGGCAAGTCGGGCGAGGAGGCCCTGCAGGCGATGAGCGAGGCGTACGGCGAGCTGATCCGCTCGAACCCGAACCGTCTCCGCGGACAGATGCAGACCTACGCCGCCTGCGACGACCCCGACGTCTGCGCGGTCGCCCGCAAGGGCTTCGGCGATCTCGTCGACTACGTCGAGCGCGTCTCGGGGGTCGACCAGAACACGCTCTCGGCGTTCTTCGCGCGCGGCATGCTGATCAACGTCGTCGCGTCGATGGACCTGCTCGACGCCGAGGAGCCGTGGGCGCAGAAGGTGCTCGCCTTCTGCCGAGCAGGAGTAGGCGCCTCTTTTTTTTCGCCACGAAGTGAGTAAGCAATCACTACTCAAAGGAGAAGCTGAGATGAAAGGAGGAACACCCAGGTCGAGGACGCTCTGGACGTTCGCCGTCACGTCGCTCGCGCTCGTGATGGTCACGCTCGACAACCTCGTCGTCACCACCGCACTGCCCGTGATCCGCAAGGACCTCGGCGCGGGGATCGAGAGCCTGGAATGGACGGTCAACGCCTACACGCTGACGTTCGCGGTCCTGCTCCTGACCGGGGCCGCGCTCGGCGACCGCTTCGGCCGCCGGCGCATGTTCGCGATCGGCCTGGCGCTCTTCACCGGCGCCTCGGCCGCGGCCGCCCTCGCGCCGTCGATCGGCGCGCTGGTCGCCGCCCGCGCCGCCCAGGGCGTCGGCGGCGCGATCATCACGCCGCTGACCCTGACGATCCTCTCGGCGGCGGTGCCGGCCGAGAAGCGCGGCGTCGCCCTCGGCGCCTGGGGCGGGATCGGCGGCCTCGCGGTCGCGCTCGGCCCGCTGGTCGGCGGCGCGGTCGTCTCCGGCCTGTCGTGGCAGTGGATCTTCTGGATCAACGTCCCGCTCGGCCTGGTTCTGATCCCGCTCGCGCTTCGCCGCCTGGACGAGACCCACGGGCCGACCGACCGGCTCGACCTGCCGGGGCTCGGCCTGGCGAGCGCGGGCCTGTTCGGGATCGTGTGGGGCCTGATCCGCGGCAACGGCCAGGGCTGGGCGAGCCCGGAGATCGTGCTCGCTCTGACGGCGGGGATCGTGCTCGTCGCCGCCTTCGTGGCTCTGGGAGCTCCGCACCGAGTCGCCGATGCTGCCGATGCGCTTCTTCCGCAACCGCACGTTCGCGCTGACGAACGTCGCCTCGCTGCTGATGTTCTTCGGGATGTTCGGCTCGATCTTCCTGCTCGCGCAGTTCTTCCAGACCGTGCAGGGCTACTCGCCGTTCGGCTCGGGGCTGCGGATCCTGCCCTGGACGGCGATGCCGATCTTCGTCGCGCCGATCGCGGGTGCGCTGTCGGATCGGATCGGTGGTCAGCGGATCATGGCGGTCGGTCTCACCCTGCAGGCCGTCGGCCTGGCGTGGATCGCGGCGGTCTCGACTCCGACCGTGCCGTACGGCGAGCTGGTCGCTCCCTTCGTCCTCTCCGGGATCGGGATGGCGCTGTTCTTCGCCCCGGTCGCGAACGTCGTGCTCGGCTCCGTCCGGCGGGAAGAGGAAGGCAAGGCGTCCGGTGCCAACAACGCGATCCGCGAGCTGGGCGGCGTGTTCGGGGTGGCCGTGCTGGCCTCGATCTTCT
>CAWIKS010000021.1:0-21686 GCA_963836685.1 uncultured Actinomycetes bacterium | reverse complement strand
CGTGACAGGCCGGCGTTCTAACCAGCTGAACTACGCCCCCGTGGGCAGGACAGTCTAGCCCGGGTCTACGGGCCCCCGCGCACGTAGATCACCTGGCCGCTGACGTACGAGGCGTCCTCCGAGCAGAGGAAGGCGATCACGGCGGCAACGTCTTCCGGCTCGCCGATCCGGCCGAGCGCGGTCTGCTCCGCGGCCAGCCGCTGGAAGTCCTCGAAGGGGATGCCGACGCGCTCCGCGGTCTGGCGCGTCATCGCGCTCGAGACGAATCCGGGCGCGACGCAGTTCACGTTCACGTTGAAGCGGCCGAGCTCGATCGCCAGTGTCTTCGTCATCCCCTGGATGCCGGCCTTCGCGGCCGCGTAGTTGAGCTGCCCGCGGTTGCCGAGCGCCGAGGTCGACGAGATCAGCACCATCTTCCCGCCGCCCCGCTCGACCATGTGCCGCTGCGCGGCCTGGGCGGCGAGGAAGGTGCCGCGCAGGTGCGTGGCGATCACCGCTTCCCAGTCGTCGTCGGTGAGCTTGTGAACGAGGTTGTCGCGGATGATCCCGGCGCAGGTGACGAGGATGTCCAGCCCGCCCAGCTCCTCGGCCGTGCGTGCCACCGCAGCCTCGACCGCCTCGCGGCTGGTGACGTCCGTTTCCAGCCGAAGCGCGTCGACGTCGTCGTCGAAGGCGAGGTCGGCCGCGGCGACCCTGGCGCCCTCGGCGGCGAGCCGCGCGACCGTCGCCTTGCCGATTCCGCGCCCGCCGCCCGTGACGAACGCCACCTTTCCCTCCAACGGTGCCATCGAGTCTCGTAGCCTATGCCGCCATGCACGAGAAGCGCATCGAGATCCGCTGGCGCGACCTCGACGCCTACCGGCACGTGAACCAGGCCGTGTACCTCACCTACCTCGAGGAGGCGCTCGACCACTGGCTGCGCGG
The DNA here is from genome assembly GCA_963836685.1 of uncultured Actinomycetes bacterium. Taxonomy (GTDB): domain Bacteria; phylum Actinomycetota; class Thermoleophilia; order Gaiellales; family Gaiellaceae; genus DATBLE01. Next base: position 20,762 of record CAWIKS010000021.1, on the reverse strand, counting down.
CGTGGTCGGCCGGTGGGACTACGTCGCCGCACGGGTGGCGATCGACTACCGCGCCGAGCTGCGCCTGGAGGATCGAGAGGCAGTGGGCTCGGTCCGGCTGGAACGCGTGGGGACGAAGAGCGTCACGGCGGCCGCCGAGCTGCGCGCGCCGGACGGACGGCTCGCGGCCGAGGCGGAGATCGTGGTCGTCGCCCGCGATCCGCAGACCGGCGAGTCGCGGCCGCTGACCGGCGAGGAGCGCTCCGCCTTCGAGGCCGCCGCGTGAACCTGCGCGACCACATGGCCGCGATCGCCCGCGGCGACGCACCCCCGCCGCCCGTCTCCGACCTGCTCGGCCTGAGGCTCGTCTCGTTTGCCGAGGGCGAGTGCGTCTTCGAGATGGACGCGGCGCCCGAGCACGCCAATCCGATGGGCACGCTCCAGGGAGGGATCATCTGCGCGCTCGCCGACGCGGCGATGGGCGTCGCCTACGCGACGACGCTCGGCGACGGCGAGAGCTTCACCACGCTGGAGCTGAAGGCCAACTACCTCCGCCCGGTGGTCTCGGGAACGCTCACCGCCACCGGCCGGGTGATCGGCGGCGGGCGCACGATCGGCTTGACGACGTGCGACGTCGTCGACGAGCAGGGTCGCATCGTCGCCCACGCGACGAGCACCTGCATGACGCTACGCACCGACCGGAAGTAGGCTTGGCGGGTCGTGCAGTTGCGCGACTCACCGGAGGAAGCAGCCTTCCGCGAGGAGGTACGCGGCTGGATCGCCGCGAACCTGCCCGTGGAGTCTCGAGGACGGCGCGGCGGCGCCGCCCGCTTCGAGGAATGGGGCCGCGAATGGAGCCGCAAGCTCGGCGAGGCGGGGTACGCGGCTCTGACGTGGCCGAAGGAGTACGGCGGCGGCGGCGCGCCGTACTCGCACCAGGCGATCCTGCTCGAGGAGCTCGCGACCGCCCAGGCTCCCGGCCACATCGGGGTGATCGGCCTCGGCATGGCGGGGCCGACGATCATCGTCCACGGCACCGAGGAGCAGAAGGCGCGGCACCTGTCGAAGATCCTCTCCGCCGAGGAGATCTGGTGCCAGGGCTTCTCCGAGCCTGGATCCGGATCCGATCTCGCGTCGGTGCGGACTCGCGCCGAGCTCCGCGACGGCCGCTACGTCGTCAACGGGCAGAAGGTCTGGTCGTCGTACGCGCACCTGGCGGACTGGTGCCTCCTCCTCACGCTCGGCGATCCGGACGCGCCGCGATACCAGGGCCTGACGTACCTGCTCGTCGACATGCACGCCCGCGGAGTCGAAGTGCGCCCCTTGACCCAGATCACGGGCGAGGCGGAGTTCAACGAGATCTTCTTCACGGACGTCGAGGTGCCGCTCGGCAACGTGCTCGGCGAGCCGGGGCAGGGGTGGCAGGTGGCGATGACCACGCTGATGAACGAGCGCGCCGCACTCGGCTTCGCCCTCGCCGGAGCCTTCGAGGTCGCGATCGGCAAGCTGCTCGAGCTGGCCGAGGGCCGTCAGCTCGATGCACGCCTCCGCGACCTGGTCGCCAGGAGCTGGATCGAGCTGCAGGCGTTGAAGTGGACGAACTACCGCGCCCTGACACGCCTGGTCGAGACCGGGGCACCGGGCCCCGAGGCCTCGATCCCCAAGCTGCACTGGTCGGAGTCGAACCAGCGGCTCGGCAAGCTGGCGCTCGAGCTCCTCGGCCCGGAGTCGCAGATAACGGAGGGGGACGGCTACTGGCAGTGGCTGCAGCTGCGCAGCCGTGGGAACACGATCGAAGCCGGCACCTCCGAGATCCTCCGCAACATCGTCGCCGAGCGGGTGCTCGGACTCCCCAAGGGCCGCTGATGTACTTCGCGCTCAGCCCCGAGCAAGAGGCGCTGCGCGGCGAGGCCCGGCGCTTCCTCGAGGAGCGGTTCCCGGCAGAGCGGGTCGCCGCACTCGCCGACTCGCCGGAGGGCTGGGATCCGGGCTCGTGGACGGAGCTGGCCGAGCTCGGCTGGCTCGGGGTCTCGGTCGCGGAGGAGGAGGGCGGTGCCGGGCTCGGCTTCCTCGAGGAGGCGGTGCTGCTCGAGGAGCTCGGCCGGGCGCTCTACCCCGGGCCGTACTTCTCCACGGTCGCCCTGGCGCTGCCCGCGCTTCCTGCCGACGAGCGCGCGCGCGTGGCTGCGGGTGAGGCTCGCTGGTCGGCCGAGGTCGACGGGCTCGTGCCCGACCTCGCGCTCGTCGAGCGGGTGGTCACGGCCGAGGGCGCGGCCGCCGCCGCGGGGGAGACGCTCGAGACCATGGACTCGACGCGGCGCCTCGGCCGGCTGGCCGACGGGCCGCGCGAGCCGTTGCCCGGCGCGATCGACCGGCCGCGGCTTCGCGCTGCGCTCGCCGTGGAGGCAGTCGGAATCGCGCAGCGGGCGCTCGAGTACGGCGTCGAGCACGCGAAGGAGCGCCACCAGTTCGGCAAGTCGATCGGGGTCTACCAGGCGGTCTCGCACTCGCTGGTCGACGCCTTCATGGCGACGGAGCTGGCGCGCTCGCTCGCCTACTGGGCGGCCTGGTGCGTCGCCGAGGGCGAGCCCGAGCGAGCCACCGCTGCCGCGGCTGCGAAGGCGTTCGCGTCCGAGACCGCGGTCTCGGCGTGCGAGCGGTCGATCCAGGTGCTCGGCGGGGTCGGCTTCACCTGGGAGCACCCACTGCACCGGTACTACAAGCGGGCGCAGTGGATCGAGGCCTTCGACGGCTTCCCCGCCGCGCAGCGGGCGGAGATCGCGGATTTCCTCCTCGCCTGAGCGGGAGCGGGTCGTTCTCGTCACCGGGGCCTCGTCGGGCATCGGCGCGGCGTGCGCGACCCGGCTCGCCGCGGCCGGCTGGCGGGTCTACGCCGGAGTGCGCACGCCGGGAGACGCGCCGCCGGAGACGACGGAGTGCTGCTGGACGTCACCGACGCCGGTGCGATCCGGGCTCTCGAGTTCGAACGCCTCGACGGGCTGGTCAACAACGCCGGCATCGCGGTCGCCGCGCCGCTGGAGGATCTGCCGCTCGAAGAGCTCCGGCGTCAGCTCGAGGTCAACCTGGTCGGCCAGCTCGCGGTCACCCAGGCGCTGCTGCCGGCGCTTCGCGTCGCGCGTGGGCGGATCGTGTTCGTCGGCTCGATTGCCGGCCGGAGCGCGCTCCCCTTCCTCGGCGCGTACGCGATCTCCAAGTTCGCGCTCGAAGCCGTGGCCGACTCGCTTCGGCTCGAGGTCGCTCCGCACGGGATCGACGTTGCGCTCGTCGAGCCCGGGACGATCGCGACGCCGATCTGGACGAAGCCGCAGCCGCTTGCCGACCTCGTCTCCGAGCGTTACCGGGCTCGGGTCGAGCATTTCCGGACGATCGCCGCGGCGCGGGCGGCGAAGGCCGCGCCTGCGGATCGAGTCGCGCAGGCGGTGGAGCACGCGCTGACCGCGTCGCGCCCGAAGACGCGGTACCTCGTCGGTCGTGACGCTCGGATTCGGGCCGCGCTCGAGCGACTCCCGGACCGCTGGCGGGACCGGATCCTCTCGCGCGCGTTGCTCGGCGCGTAGCAGCGTCGTACGATCCCGCCATGCGCAGCCAGATGATGGACTTTCAGCTGACGCTGCCGCACCTGCTGCGCCGGGTCGAGACGTACTTCGGCGACAAGGAGGTCGTCACCCGGCTTCCGGACAAGAGCTTCCATCGGTACCGGTACCGCGACATGGCCCGCCGGGCGAAGCAGCTGTCGGTCGCGCTCGACCAGCTCGGACTCGAGCGCGGTGACCGGGTCGCGACCCTCTGCTGGAACCACTACCAGCACATGGAGTGCTACTTCGGCGTTCCCTGCGGCGGCTTCGTCCTCCACACGCTCAACATCCGGCTGCACCCCACCGACCTTGCCTACATCGCGAAGCATGGAGGCGACCGGGCGGTCGTGGTCGACAAGGCGCTCGTGCCGTTGCTCGAGCAGTTCCGCGGCGAGACTGCGATCGAGCACGTCTTCGTCGTCGAGGACTCCTACGAGGAGCTGCTGGCCGGCGCCTCCGCCGACGACTGGCGCGACCCGGAGCTGGACGAGGACGAGCCGGCTGCGATGTGCTACACGAGCGGCACAACCGGCCGGCCGAAGGGCGTCGTGTACTCGCATCGGTCGACGATGCTGCACACGCTCGGCGTCGCCGCCTGCAACCCGCTCGGGCTGGGCGCCTCCGAGGCCGACGTGATCCTTCCGGTCGTGCCGATGTTCCACGCAAACGCCTGGGGCTACCCGTACCTGGCGCCGTTGCAGGGGTCGAAGATCGTCTACCCGGGCCCGCATCTCGATCCCGAGAGCCTGCTCGACGACTTCGAGCAAGAGGGCGTGACCTGGGCGGCCGGCGTGCCGACGCTCTGGCTCGGGATCCTCCAGCTGCTGGACGCGAACCCGGGCAGGTGGGATCTCTCGCGGATGAAGGGGATGCTGGTCGGGGGGTCGGCGGCCCCCCGATCGATGATCGCCGGCTTCAAGCAGCGCCACGGCCTGACCGTCCTTCACGGCTGGGGGATGACGGAGACCTCGCCGGTCGCATCCGAGGCGGCGCTGCCGGGCGACCTGGCGCAGGCCGACGAGGAGACCCAGTTCGACTACATCGCGATGCAGGGTCTGCCGCTTCCGTTCGTCGAGCTCCGCGGGCGCGACGCCGACGGCAAGGAGATCCCGTGGGACGACGAGACGATGGGAGAGCTCGAGATTCGCGGCCCCTGGGTGGCGTCGGGCTACTACGACACTCCCGACCAGGCGAGCCGCTGGACGAGCGACGGCTGGTTCAGGACCGGCGACATCGTCTCGATCCACCCGCGCGGGTTCATCCGCATCCAGGACCGCACCAAGGACGTGATCAAGTCGGGCGGCGAATGGATCAGCTCGGTCGCGCTGGAGAACGCGCTGATGGGCCATCCGGCGGTCGCCGAAGCCGCGGTGATCGCGGTGCCGCACGAGAAGTGGGACGAGCGGCCGCTGGCGGTGGTCGTCCTCAGCAAGGGGCAGACGGCGACCGCGGAGGAGCTCCGCGCCCACCTCGCCGACAGCTTCGTCAAGTGGTGGCTGCCCGACGAGTTCGCGTTCGTCGACGAGATCCCGAAGACGGCGGTCGGCAAGTTCCGCAAGACGGCATTGCGGGAGATGTTCGCCAAGCCGGCCGCGCGTGTTCCGTAGCGCGCTCGTCACCGGCGGCGCTTCCGGGATCGGGGCGGCGGCGGTGGCGCTGCTGGAGCGCGACGGAGTCGACGTTGCCTCGCTCGATCTCGTCACCGGCTTCGACGTCGGCGATCCGGCGGTGTGGGACACCGTCGGGCCTGTCGATCTTGCGTTTCTGAACGCGGGCGTGGCCACCGGCGGAAACGGCATCGCCGAGCTGAGCGAGGATGCGTACCGGCGGGCGCTGGGCGCGAACGTCGACGGAGTCGTCTTCGGAGTGCGACGGATGGCGCAGGTGATGGGGCCCGGTTCGGCGATTGTCGCGACGGCGTCCCTCGCGGGCCTGGTGCCGATGGCGCTCGATCCCGTCTACACGCTGACCAAGCACGCGGTGGTCGGCTTCGTCCGCGCGGTCGCGCCTCAGCTCGCCGAGCGCGGGATCCGGATCAACGCCGTTTGCCCGGGATTCGCGGACACGCCGATCGTCGGCGAGGAGCTGCGCGCCTCGGTCGCGGCTCAGGGACTGTCCCTGCTTCCCGCCGAGCGGGTTGCGGAGGCGGCGCTGCTGGCGGCGCGGTCGGGGGAAACCGGCCAGGCCTGGGTCGTCCAGCCCGGCCGCGAGCCGCTCGTCTACGAGTTCCGCGGCGTGCCGGGGCCGAGATGAGCCTCGAGCAGGAGCTGCGGGCCGAGTTCGGCGAGGCGGTGCTGGAGGGGACGCCCGCCGAGTACCTGACCGACGTCACGCGCGCTCCCGGCCGCGCCGACGCCGTCGTCCTCCCCTCGAGCGCGGACGAGGTAGCCGCCGTTCTGGCGTGGTGCTACGAGCGGGACGTCGCGATCGTGCCGCGGGGTGGTGGCACCGGCGTCGCGGCGGGAGCGGTGCCGGACGGTGGCATCGTCCTCGCGCTCGACCGGGTGAATCGGGTGCGCTCGTTCGACCCTGCGCTCTGGCGAATCGAGGTGGAGGCCGGCGTGACGACGGCGCGGCTCCAGCAGCTCGTCCGCGAGAGCGGCCTGATGTTCGCACCCGATCCCGGCGCGACCGAGCAGTCGCAGATCGGCGGGAACATCGCCACGAACGCGGGTGGGCCGCATGCCTTCAAGTACGGCGTCGTCGGCGACTGGGTGACGGGGATCGAGGCGGCCCTCGCGCCCGGCGAGCTCGTCTCCGTCGGCGGGGCGATCCGCAAGGACGTCGCCGGCTACGACCTGAAGCGGCTGCTGGTGGGCTCGGAAGGGACGCTCGGCATCGTCACCGCGGCCTGGCTGAAGCTGCTGCCGGCGCCCGAGGCGGTGCTGCCGGTCGCGATCTTCCACCGGGGCGCCCGCGAGGGCTGCGAGGCGCTGGTGAACGTCGTGGGCAGCGGAATCGTCCCGGCGGCGCTCGAGCTGCTCGATGCGGAGACCCTCGCCTGCGGCGGCGCATCGTTCCCGGGCGGCATGCCGGACGGCGCCGGCTTCCTGCTGCTCGCGGAGGCGGACGGCTCGCGCGAGGAGGCGGAGCGCATCCAGGCCGAGCTCGTCGAAGCCGGCGGCGAAGGAGCGGTCGGGATCGTCGCGCCGCGCGATCGCGCCGGGATCGCCGCCCTCTGGCGCTGGCGGGCCGGACTGGCGTTCGCGATCATCGCCCGGCGGGGCGGGGTGGTCAGCGACGACATCGTCGTTCCGCTCGACCGGGTCGCGGAGGCGATGGAGGAGACGCTCGCGATCGGCCGCCGCCACGACCTGATCGCGCTCTGCTTCGGCCACGCCGGCGACGGAAACCTCCACTCCGGGTTCCTCGTCTCCCCGGACGAGCCCGACGAGCTCCGCCGGGCGGCGCTGGCCGACGAGGAGCTGTTCGAGATGGCGGTTCGCCTGGGCGGGTCCGTGTCCGGCGAGCACGGCCTGGGCCTGCTGAAGCGGGGCCAGCTCGCCCGGCAGTGGAGCCCGAGAGCGCTCGAGCTGCACGCGGCGATCAAGCGCGTCTTCGACCCGAAGAACCTGCTCAACCCGGGCAAGAAGCTGGCCGGCCCGCTGGCGCCGGGAGAGCACCCGCTCGTCGCCACGCGCAGCTGAGGAAGAGCCGCGTTATGCAAGTAACACGGTGTTACTTGGATCTTCGCTTCGAACCCGACACACACGCGTGACAGATTCTCGGCGACGATCTTCGCCGTGGTCACGCTCGCGCCGCGGATCTCGCATCAGCTTCTCGAGGCAATCGTTCGCTTCGACGATCGGCGGCATCCGATTGCGGAGACGTGTCGGAGAGTGGGGGCCGAGGCCGACCGCCTCGGGCTCACACGGCCCAGTTACCAGCGGATTCGCGTCCTGGTGCACGAGGCCCGGCGCATACGACGTGGTCCGACCGCAACCGACATCCTGAGAATCGTGACGTCGCCGCTGCGCACGACCGAGGACGGGATCCAGCGGCTCGAGGAGCTGGGCGTTCGGCCGCTCGTCGATTGGTCGAAGCCGCCCCGAGCCAAGTAACACAGTGTTACAAGGAGACGCGGCCTCGGGCTACGAGAAGCGCCAGGTGCCGCCGGCGGCGAACTCCTTCAGGATCCGCCGGCTGACGACCATTCGGTGCACCTCGTCGGGGCCGTCGTAGATTCGGGCGCCGCGGGCCATCGCGAGCATCGCCGCCAAGGGCGTTCGGTCGGTGAGGCCGAGGGCGCCGTGTGCCTGCACGGCGCGGTCGATGACGTCGTTCAGCACCCGTGCCGCGTGGAACTTGATCAGCGAGATCTCGACCCGGGCTTCGCTGCCGGCGTCGATCTTGTGCGCCGCGTCGAGCGTCATCAGCCGGCAGGCCTGGATCTCGGCGGCCGAGTCGGCGATCCAGTTCTGGACCGTCTGCTTGTCGGCGAGCGGACCGCCGAATGCTTCCCGCTCCAGCGCGTACCGGCACAGCAGCTCGAACGCCCGCTGCATCTGGCCGAGCCAGCGCATCACGTGGTGGATCCGCCCGGGACCGAGGCGTTTCTGGGCGATCCGGAAGCCGTCGCCGCGCTCACCGAGCAGATTCGCCGCCGGGACGCGAACCCCGGTGTACGTGACCTCGCAGTGCGTCGACCAGCCGCGGCCGCGATGACCGAAGACCGGCACCGCCTCGATCTCGATTCCGGGCGAATCGGCGGGAACGAGGATCTGGCTCATCCGGCGGTGCGGCTCGGCGTCCGGGTCGGTGACCGCCATCACGATCGCGAACCCCGCGCCTTCTGCGCCGGACGAGAACCACTTGTGGCCGTCGATCACCCACTCGCCGCCGTCGAGCACGGCCGTCGTCCGCAGGCCGGTCGGGTCTGCCCCCGATACCTCGGGCTCCGTCATCGAGAAGAACGACCGCACCTCGCCGTCGACCAGCGGCCGCAGGAACCGCTCTCTCTGCTCCTCGGTGCCGAAGAGATGCAGGATCTCGCCGTTCCCGGCGTCCGGGGCCTGGCAGTTGAAGACGAGCTGCGCCCAGATGCTCCGGCCGATCTCCTCGTTCAGGTGCGCATAGGCGAGGAAGCCGCGGCCGCTTCCGCCCGCCTCGGGAGGAAGATGCGGTGCCCACAGTCCCTCTGCCTTCGCGCGCGAGCGCAGCTCGGCGATCGCATCGTCGGCGGCCTCGTCCTCCCGCGCCAGCACCCCCTCTGCGGGATACACGTGCGCCTCCATGAAGGCGCGGTAGGCCCCGCGCAGCTCTGCGAGCTCACCGCCAGCGGCGAGGTCTGTCCCGCCCATCCCGTTTAGCATCGCACGTATGAGGCTCGGCTTCGCAATGGGCTACGCCTCGCCGGGAACCAACCCGCTCGAGCTGATCGAGCTCGCCCAGGAGGCGGAGCGCCTCGGCTACGACTCTGCCTGGGCAGCCGAGGCCTGGGGAACGGACGCCGTCACCGTCCTTTCCTGGTTGGCGGCGAAGACGGCGACTCTGAAGCTGGGCGCCGGGATCATGCAGATCGCCGCCCGCACTCCGGCGATGACGGCGATGACGGCAGCGACTCTCGATCTGATGTCGGGCGGGCGTTTCCTCCTCGGCCTGGGGACCTCCGGGCCGCAGGTGGTGGAAGGCTGGCACGGGTTGCCGTTCGGCAGGCCGCTCGGGCGTACGCGCGAGTACGTCGAGATCGTCCGCACGACCCTGCGCCGGGAGCTCGTTCGGCACGAGGGCGAGCACTACGTGATCCCGTACGCGGGGGACGGGGCGACCGGCCTCGGCAAGCCGCTCAAGCTGATGATGCGACCGCTCCGTGACGAGATTCCGATCTACCTCGCGGCGATCGGCCCGAAGAACGTCGCCCTCGCCGCCGAGATCGCCGATGGCTGGTTGCCCGTCTGGCTCTCGCCCGGCCGCCTCAGGGACGTCTTCGGCCCGTCGCTCGCCGGCGCAAAGGACGGGTTCGACATCGCCGCGTTTTCGGTCCCGGTCGCCTTGAACGACGACGTCCAGGCGGCCCGGGACTCCGTCAAGCCTCACCTGGCCCTGTACGTCGGCGGCATGGGAGCGCGGGGGCAGAACTACTACAACCTGCTCGTGGGGCGGTACGGCTACGAGGCCGAGGCAAAGCGGATCCAGGATCTGTACCTCGACGGGAAGCAGCTCGAGGCGATCTCGGCGGTGCCCGATGCGCTCGTCGACGAAGTCGCGCTCGTCGGGTCGCGTGAGCGAATCGCCGACCGCCTCGAGGCCTGGCGGGAGTCCGGCGTGACGACACTGCTCGTCCAGGCCCCCGATCGTGAGACGCTACGCACGATGGCGGAGCTCGTCCTGTGAAGCCCTCCGAGCTCCTCGACCTGACCGGCAAGGTCGCGATCGTCACGGGCGGGGCGACCGGGATCGGCCGCCAGATGGCGGAGGGGCTCGCGGAGGCCGGCGCCGACGTCGTCGTCTGCGCGCGCAAGCCGGAGCGCTGCGAGCAGGCCGCCGAGGAGCTGCGGACGCTTGGAGTTCGCGCGCTGGGCCTTCGCTGCGACGTGCGCGACCAGGCCGAGGTGCAGGCGGTGGTCGATCGAACGCGTTCCGAGTTCGGCGCCATCGACATCCTCGTCAACAACGCCGGCACGTCGTGGGGGGCGCCCGCGGAGGACTACCCGCTCGAAGGCTGGCAGAAGGTGATCGACGTCAACCTGACGGGCGTCTTCCTCTGCTCGCAGGCGGCGGGGCGCGTGATGATCGAGCAAGGCGCCGGGAAGATCGTCAACGTCGCCTCCGTCGCCGCGTTCGGCGGCGCGCCGCCCGAGCTGATGGACGCCGTCGGCTACAACGCTGCGAAGGGCGGGGTGGTCGCGTTCACCCGCGACCTGGCGACGAAGTGGGCCCGGCATGGGATCGGGGTGAACGCGATCGCGCCCGGCTGGTTCCCCACCGACCTGAACAAGGTCTTGCTCGACGCGCAGCCGGAGGCCTATCTCGAGCACATCCCGCTCCGCCGCTTCGGCGGCCCGGACGATTTGAAAGGAGCTGTCGTCTTCCTCGCCTCCGCCGCCTCCGACTACGTCACCGGGCACACGCTGATCGTCGACGGCGGCCAATCGGCTTGGTGATCGCTCGCCTTCGGCTCGCTCGCACGGGGGGAACAGCCGGTTCCCCCCGTGAGCCCCCCTCCCTCGCTTGCTCACGGCGAGGTGGAGGCGTGCCGCGCCCGCCATGTCGGTCGCGGCGACGGAAGTGAGCGCCACGGACATCGTGCGGCGCTCCACTGGGGCCGAGAGGCTCGACAAGCCTCCCCTCCTGATCCTCGAGCGGGTCGAGGCGTTCCTGGACTCGCACAGCCTCGGCTCCGGGCCGGTGCGCGCGAGCCGGATCGGCGAGGGCGGCGGGTCGAACTTCTCCTTCCTGGTCGAGCGGGGCGACGACCGGTTCGTCCTCCGCCGTCCGCCGCGGCCGCCGCTGCCTCCGTCGGCGCACGACATGGTTCGCGAGGCTCGGCTGCAGCTCGCGCTCGCGCCGCACGGCGTTCGTCTGCCTCGGATTCGGGCGATCTGCGAGGACGAGAGCGTGCTCGGCGTGCCCTTCTACGTCATGGACCACCTCGACGGCCACGTCGTCACGACCGAGCTCCCGCCGGGCCTCGAACGGGAGGAGCCGCGACGGCGGCTCGGCCTCGACCTCGTCGACACGCTCGTGGAGATCCATGCCGTGGACGTGAAGGCGCCCGCAGTCGCCGAGTTCATTCGCCCGGGGAGCTATCCGGAGCGGCAGGTTCGCCGCTTCTCCCAGCTCTGGGGGGTGAACAAGACCCGCGACCTACCTGCCGTGGACGACGTAGGCGCATGGCTCGCCGAACACCTCCCGGAGCCGCTACCGCTCTCCGTGGTCCACGGCGATTACCGCCTCGGGAACATGATCGTGGCGACCGACGATCCCGCGAGGATTCGGGCCGTGCTCGACTGGGAGCTCGGGGCGGTCGGCGATCCCCGTGCAGACGTCGGCTATTTGCTGGCCACCTACAGCGAGCCCGGGGGCGAGACGAACCCGCTCGGGACGTCCCCGGTGACGGCGCTGCCGGGATTCCCCTCCAAGCACGAGCTCGTCGGCCGGTACGTGGAGCGGACCGGACGCGACGTCGAGCCGCTCGCCTGGTTCCAGGCGCTGGCGCTCTGGAAGGCTGCCGTGTTCTGCGAGGCGATTTACGGCCGGTTCGTCCGCGGCGAGCTCTCCGCCGAAGACGCCCGCGCCGCTCGCTTCGAGACCGGCGTCCCGCTGCTCGCCGAGACGGCGCTCGAGCTCATCTCGTAGGCCGCGCGACGAGGCTCGAGGCTTCGAGGGCGCGGCGCTCGATCCTTGTAACACCGTGTTACTTGGATTGGTTTCGGCTTGTCCAAGCGTTCTCTTGCCCTTGTAACACTGTGTTACTTGCCTCAAAGGGCTGCGTCTACGCAGGCGGTAACGCTCGGGGGACGGGCGGGCGCGCCCGTCCCCCCGAACGGTTGGTTCTAGCCCCTCGGCCGCGAATCGGTGAGCGAGCCGAACGGCGTCCAGTTCCCGTTGTTGAAGCGGATCAGCTGCTGCTGCGAGATCGGGAAGAAGTCCTTCGCCCCGGTCTTCGTCACCACTCCCGGGAGCAGGAAGGGATTCGACTTGTCGTTCATGTGCAGCACGGCCTTCATCAGGCTCTCGCGGGTTGGGTTCTTCCCGGCTGCCTTCAGCGCCTGGACGAACGTGTACGCCTTCGCCATCCCGTAGATGTAGAGGGCGTCGGTGACCTTTGCCGACGGGGCGTACTTGGCCATGATCGACTTGTACAGCTTCATCCCCGCGTCGTTGTCCCAGGACGGGTTCGCCGGGTCCTTGGTGTAGTAGGTGCTGATCGAGCCGTTCACCTCGGCCGCTCCGGCTCGCGCGACGGCGACCGCCATGAACGTCTGTGTCGCCGATACCGAGTTCACGAAGATGTTGGCCGGCTTCCAGCCGACCGCCGCCATCGTCGCGTACGTCCGGATCGTGGGCGTCGGGGTACCGAAGATCATCAGCGTGTCGACGCCCGCCCTGCGCAGCGCCAGCACCTGATTCGTGACCGAGGTGTCCGTGACCTCGAACCCCTGAGTCATGACGATCTGGCTCTTCTTCGCCCCGAGACCGCCCTCCAGGCCGGCGATGTAGTCCTTGCCGTAGCTGTCGTTCTGGTAGATGACGCCGACCTTGGCGTTCGGCAGGTTCTTGGCGATGTAGCGGCCGTAGATCGACGCCTCGGCCTGGTAGTCGGGTTGCCAGCCGATCGTCCATGGACGCTCGGCCTGCTCGGACCCCCACTCGGTCGCCCCGGTGGAGACGTAGATCTGCGGGACCTTCTGCTGGTTGGCATAGGCGACCACGGACTCCTGCGGCTCGGTCCCCAGCCCTCCGACCAGCGCGAAGACCTTGTCCTGCTCGACGAGCTGCTTGGTCTTCTGCACCGTCTGGGCGGGGTTGTACCCGTCGTCGAGCGCCTTGAAGACGATCTGGCGTCCGAGGACGCCGCGCTTGCCGTTCGTCCGGGTCGCGTTCACGTAGCTGAAGTACGCCTTCATCCCGACCGGGATCGGCGCGTAGCTCGAAGCCGGTCCGCTGAACGGGAACGTGCCCCCGATCTTGACCGCCTTCGCCGAGACGCCCGGGGCCGCGCTCGCCCCGGCGAGTGCCCCTGGAAGGGCGACCGCCGCTATGAAAGCGGCGACGCCGAGGGCGAATGGGACTCTCCTCATGCTCCGCTCCCTCCTGCGCCTTCGTCGGCGCCGTAACCAGGATTGCCCAACCCGTTACCGTTCGTAACACGTTTCGCCCAGCCGCGTCAACCTCGCCGGGCCGGCCGGCTCGGCTGCGCGCGCAGGGCGGACATTCCGTCCCACAGGATGCTCGTCAGCTGCTCGACAATACGTTCGCGCGGCAGCGATCGGGTTTCGAGCCACCAGATGCCCACCGACCGGACCATCCCGACGACGCCGTACGCCCACGGCTCGGCGAGCTCCGGATCGAGACCCGCGCGTCGCAGCCGTTCCGCGGTCGCAGACGCGCATTCGTCGGCGAGCCGGCGGCGGAACTCGGCCACGAGACTCGAGGTCCGAGGCTCTTCGGCCGCGCCGAGCAGGAACCGGTACCGCTCGGGCTCGCGCTCGATGAACGCCAGGTAGGCGTCGATTCCGGCTGCGATGCGCTCTCGCGCGGTCCCGGCGACCCGCGCCTCCTCGAGTACGGCCATGAGCTGCTCGACGTATCGCTCCGCGAGCGCCCGGTGGAGGCCGTCCTTGTCTCCGAAGTGCCGGTAGAGGATCGGCTTGGAGATCCCGGCCTCGGAGGCGATCTCGTCCATCGACACCGCCGAGCCTCGGCGGCTGATCAGGCGCTCGGCGGCATCGAGCAGCTGCGCTCGCCGCCGGCGACGCACCTCTGCGTGGTCGCTCACTCGCCCTGCGGTCGACGCCTGCGCCGCGGTCATGCGGCCGGATTCTCCCACCTCGCCGGCCGGCTTGCCAGTCGGCGGGCTCGGCTCAGGCCGCGGCGCAGCTGCCCCAGCAGGCCGGCCGCGCCGGACGGCAACACGAACAGGACGGCGAGTAGGATCGCCCCGTAGAACACCGTCGGCTGGATCGTCGCCTCGTTGTAGTCGAGAAGCCGGGCGATCTTCTCCGCCAGATTGGGCGCGAACTGGATGAACGCGGCCCCGAAGAGCATCCCCTCGAGCGAGCCGAGCCCCCCGAGCACGGCACCGGTCAGCAGCAGGATCGAGAGCGAGACCGGAAACGTGTCCGGGTTGACGAAGGAGATCGCGATCGCGAGCAGCGAGCCTGCGACCCCGGCGTAGGCCGCAGCGATCCCGAACGCGAGCGTCTTGTACCAGGCCAGGTTCACTCCCGACGAGACTGCCGCGATCGGTGCGTCTCGCACCGCGCGGAACGCGCGACCGAGGCGGCCGCGCAGCAGCAGCCAGGCGGCGCCGAACATCAACGCGGCGACGCCCCAGGTCAGGTACGAGAGCCATTCGTTCGTGCTCAGCCCGCCGATCGGCGACGAGGGGAGGCTGATCGTCTTGCCCTGGCCGCCACCGGTGAAGCCTTCGAACCGCTTCGCGACGAGCACGATCGACGTCGCCAGGCCGAACGTGGCGAGGGCGAGGTACACGCCCGAGAGGCGCAGGGCCGGGAGCCCGAACAGAAGTCCGAAGAGCCCGGTCAGGACGCCGGCGATCGGGATCGTCCAGTACTCGCCGACCCCGTAGTTCGCGTTCAGGATCGCGGTCGTGTAGGCGCCGAAGGCCATGAAGGCGCCGTGTCCCAGCGAGATCTGCCCGCTGTACCCGGTCAGGACGTTGAGGCCGACGATCGCGATGAAGTAGAGGCCGACGAACGCCAGCCGGTAGTTGAAGTAGTCGTTGAACGCCTTCGGCAGGAAGACGACGAGGAGCGGCACGGCGACGAGCATCGCCGTCCGCGGAAGCAGCCGGAGCACGACCTGTCTCACACGCGCCTCACGACGACGCGGCCGAACAGGCCGGCGGGCCGGACGACGAGCACCAGGAGCAGCACGGCGAGCGCCACCGGCAGCTGGAGCTCGGTGCCGAGGAACGAGGACGCGTAGCCGCTGAGGAGGCTGATCCCGATCCCGATCAGGAACGCGCCGACGACCGAGCCGGCGGGACTGTCGATGCCGCCGAGCACCGCGGCCGCGAAGGAGTACGTCAGCACGACCAGCATGAAGTTCGGATCGAGCTCGAGCCGGCTGGCGGCCATCATCCCCGAGACGGCGCTGAGCATCGCCGCGAGCCCCCAACCGATGCTGAGCATCAGCCCGACGCGGATGCCGAGCAGGCGGCTGGTCGCCGGCCCGACCGCAGACGCCCGCATCTGGAGGCCGACCCGCGTGAAGCGGAAGAAGACGAAGACGAGCATGACGCAGACGAGCGAGACGCCGATCACCCCGAGGTCCTGGACGTTCATCACCACGCCGCCCACGTGCAGCACCTTCAGCGGGAAGGGGCTCTTGAAGAACTTCACCTCCGGCGCCCAGATCCACCCGGCCAGGCCGTTGAGGATGACGAGGAGGGCGATCGTCGCCATCACCACGGTGAGCTCGGAGCTGCGCTGAAGCGGCCGGATCACCAGCTGATGCACCCCGGCTCCGCCGAGGAACGCGATCAGGAGCGTGAGGAAGAAGGCCACCCAGTACGGCAGCCCGTGGTGGTTGATCAGCGACCAGGCGACGAAGGTCGCGAACATGCCCATCTCGCCTTGCGCGAAGTTGACGATTCCCGTCGCCCGGTGGATGAGCACGAGCGCAAGCGCGAGGGTCGCGTAGACGCCGCCACTCGCGAGCCCCACGACGATGTACTGGACAAATTCGGTCATCAGTAGCCGAGGTACGAGGCGCGGACGCCTTCGTGGCGGGAGAGCTCCTCGGCCGTGCCGTGGAGCGCGACCCGGCCGACCTCGAGCACGTACGCGTGCTGGGTCGAGGCGAGGGCGATCCGGGCGTTCTGCTCGACGACGAGCACGGCGAGCCCCTGCTCCTGGTTGAGCAGGCGGACGATGCGGAAGACCTCCTGAATCACCGTCGGCGCGAGCCCGAGCGAGGGTTCGTCGAGGAGCAGCAGGCGCGGTCGGGAAACGAGTGCCCGGGCGAGGGCGAGCATCTGCTGCTCGCCGCCGCTCAGTGTCCCGGCCTGCTGCCGTGGACGGCCCGCGATGCGGGGAAAGTGCTCGAGTGCGCGGGCGGCGTCGCGCTTGACCGCCCGGCGGTCCCGGCGGATGGCACCGCCGAGCAGGACGTTCTCCGACACCGTCAGCTCGCCGTAGATGCCCCTGCCCTCCGGGACGTGGGCGATGCCGAGGCGGGCGATCGACTCCGGCGACCGCCCTGCGATCGACTTGCCGGCGAACGTCACGTCGCCCTTCGTTCGCACGGTGCCCGAGATCGCGCGCAGCGTGGTCGTCTTGCCCGCTCCGTTCGCACCGAGCAGCGAGACCGCCTGACCCTCCTCGACCGCCAGCGAGACGCCGTGAAGAGCCTTGATCGCCCCATACCGGGCCTGGACGTCCTCGAGCACGAGCAAGGCCATCGCTGGGCGCCGATCATACGACCCTTCGTCCCGACGAGCCGGAGGACGAGTCGTCCAGGGTGCGGACTAGCCTAAGGTCGCGTGACCCGGGTCGATTGGATCGCGCTCGGCCTCGTCGCGCTCACCGGCCTCGTCGGACTCCGCAAGGGGCTGATCGCGAGCCTGCTCGCGATCACCGGGATCGTCGCCGGCGCCGTGCTCGGAGCCCGCGTCGCCCCGCACCTGCTGCACGGGGGCTCCCACTCGCCGTACTCGCCCCTCGTCGCGCTCGCGGGGGCGGTGATCGGCGCCGCTGTGCTCGAGGCGATCGGCTCGATGGTCGGCTCGTTCTTTCGCTCCGGGCTCCGCTTCCCGCCGCTGCGAGCCTTCGACACGGCAGGCGGCTTCGTGCTCGGCGCCGCCGCCGGCCTCGCGCTCGCCTGGGTCTTCGGCGCGGTCGCGTTGCTCCTGCCGGGCCAGCGTTCGCTCCGCGAGGACGTCCAGCGTTCGGAGGTTCTCCGCCGGCTGAACGAGATCGTTCCTCCCGAGCGCCTCCTGAACGCGCTCGCGCGCGTCGACCCCTTCCCGTCGATCGCCGGGCCCGCGATCCCGATCGAGCCGCCGACGCCGGCCGTCGTCAACAACCCGGTCGTGCGCGCGGCAGCACCGAGCGTCGTCCGCATTCTCGGCACCGCTTGCGGGCTGGGCATCTCCGGCAGCGGCTGGGTCGCCTCGCCGGGGGTCGTGGTGACCGCCGCCCACGTCGTCGCCGGCGAGCGGAAGACCTATGTCGTCCAGTCCGAGTCGGAGCAACGGCTCGACGCTCAGGTGATCGGCTTCGACCCTCAGAACGACGTCGCAGTCCTGCGCGTCGCCTCTCTCGCCGCTCGGCCGCTGCCGATCGCCGACCCGGACCCCGGCGCGTCGGTCGCGATCGTCGGCTACCCGCTGAACGGGCCGCTCGATGCCGAGCCGGGGCGCGTCGGCCGCACGGCGACGGTCCTCACCGACGACGCCTACGGCAACGGCCCGGTGCAGCGCACGATCACGGCTCTCGCCGGTGTGATCCGCCACGGCAACTCCGGCGGCCCGGCGATCGACACCTCAGGCCGCGTCCAGCTGACGATCTTCGCCGCCAAGATCGGCGACGGCGGCGGCTACGGCGTGCCCGGCGAGGTCGTCCGGAAGGCGCTCAGCTCGGCGCACGGCCCGGTCTCGACCGGCGAGTGCGCTCCCTAGCTCGCGCTGGACCGCCGCGTCAGCACGGGAAGGGTTCCCGTCGACGCGGACGAACATTGGGGCTTCGTGTAAGCAGGGCTCCGTTTCGCCCAGCGGCGGGCCCGCAATCGTGGGGGTTTCAAATGAACCGCTTACGCCGGTATCGGCCGACGCCGTCGATGGTGGTCGCCAGTCTCGCTCTGCTCGTTGCGCTCGCGGGCACGGGCTACGCGGCGACGGCGCTGCCTCGGAACAGTGTCGGCAACATCCAGCTGATGAACAACGCGGTCACGGCCGCGAAGGTGAAGAACGGTTCGCTCGTGAAGGCGGACTTCAAGGCAGGGCAGGTACCCGCGGGCCGGAAGGGGGCGGCAGGCCCGGCAGGTCCCGCAGGCCCGGCCGGCCCGGCGGGGCCGGGCGCCAAGTGGGCGCTCGTCCGCGCGGACGGGACGATCGTCGCTCAGTCCGGCGGCGTCAGCCCGACGGCGAAGCCGTCGGCGGGGACCTACATCCTCGACTTCGGCACCTCGTTGGCCGGGAAGCTGGTCCTCGTCTCGTCGTCGAACACCGCCGACACGACCGATCGCGGCACGGTCAGCGCCGGCCTGTGCGGCGGGACGACCGAAGGCGGCACGTGTCCCGCCGGCAACGACACGAACCACGTGCGCGTGATCACCCGCGGCCCCGGAAACACCGCGGCCGTCGATCACCCGTTCTACATCGCGGTGATCGGGTAGTCCGGAATCGCATCCGAGACCGAAACGGGGCCCCGCAAGGGGCCTCGTTCGTTTCGTTACGCGAGCAGCTCGAGGACGGAGAGCGGCTTGCGGTAGGGCGCGACGACGTAGACGCCGGCTGTCCGGTCGCGGGCCGCGGCAAGCAGCTCGCGCGCGTGGGCGAACCCGACCTCGGCCTCGCGCGGGCCGGCCACGCGAAGCTGCTCCTGGAGCGCGTCGGGGACGACGATCCCCGGCACCTCGTTGTGCAACCGCAGCGCGAGCCGGTAGCTGGTGAGCGGGAAGACGCCGACGAGCATGGGGATCGGAGACGGCCCGTCGAGACGGTCGAGGAACCCGTCGAGGTGGTCCAGGTCGAAGACGATCTGGGTCATCGCGAAGCGGGCGCCGGCCTCGACCTTCCGCTGAAAGCGCTCGAGCTCGAGATCGGGATCGTCCGCGGTCGGGTTGACGGCAACGCCCGCGAAGAAGGAGGTCGGCGCGTCGATCGCCTTGCGGTTGTAGTTCTCGCCGATGTTGAGCCTCGAGATCAGGTGCGTGAGGCCGATCGAGTCGATCTCGTAGACGCCGCCCGAGCCGGGGTAGTCGCCCACCTCCGGCGGGTCGCCGGTGACCAGGAGCACGTTGCGGATTCCTTCCGCGTGGGCGCCGAGCAGGACCGACTCGAGGCCCATGATCGTCGTGTCGCGAGGCGTGAGGTGGGGGATCGTCTCGATTCCGACCGTGCGCTCGATCGCGGCGGCGACCATCAGCGGGTTCATCCCCACGCGGGCGGTCGCGTTGTCGTTGATGTCCACGTAGGCGGCGACTCCGGAGTCGCGGACGGCGGCGGCGATCTCGAGCAGACCCGAGTAGTTGGCGCCGTGCGGAGGATCGATCTGGATCGAGGTCACCCAGCGGCCCTCGCGCAGATCGGCTGCGAACTGCGTCTCCGGCTCGTCCGTCTCGACGCGCACCGCGAGCTCGCGCTCGACCACTTCCAGGGCGGCGCTCGGGGCGAGCTCCTCGGCCACGGCCCGTGCGATCGCGGCGATCTCGGTCGGGGTCGTGCCGCAGCAGCCGCCGATCAGCTGGGCGCCGAGCCCGCGTGCGTGAGCGGCGAACTCGGCGAAGTAGTCGGGCGCGGCGTGGGGATAGATGATCCGCCCGCCGGCCATGCTGGCGAGGCCGATGTTCGGCATCGCGGCGAGCGGCAGCGAGTCGCCCATGGCCTGGAGTGCTGAGAGGGCCGAGGTCGGGCCGGCCCCGTGGTTCGTGCCGACGGCGGCCACGCCGAGGGCGGCCAGATGTGAGGCCGCGTCGGTCGCCGAGACTCCGCCGATCGTCTCCGCATCCTCGCCGAACGTCATCATCGCGACGATCGGAAGCTCGGACACGGTGCGTACGGCCTCGATCGCCGTGGCGAGCTCGTCGAGGTCGAAGAACGTCTCGATTGCGAACAGGTCGACGCCGCGACCGGCCAGCAGCCTCGCCTGCTCCGCGAAGAAGGGGGCGTAGTCCTCCGGCCACGTCTCCTCGTGCTCGCCGAGCGGCCCGATCGAGCCGGCAATGTAGATCTCCTTGCCGGATACCTGGCGCGCGTCGCGAGCGAGCTTGACGCCGGCCTCGTTGATGCGAGTCACCTCGTCCTCCAGGTAGCGCGCGGCGAGCTTGCGGCGATTCGCGCCGAAGGTGTTCGTCTCGATCAGCTCCGCGCCCGCATTGATGAAGCTCAGGTGGACCGAGACGACCGTGTCCGGCGCTCGGATGTTCGCCTCCTCAGGGCAGCGAAGCCGCGGCGCGGCGGCGGAGACGAGCGAGCCCGTTCCGCCGTCGGCGACGATCGGCGGGCCCGTGCGGAGCCGGTCCAGGAACGTGCTGGCCACCCGCTCAACTGTAGTGGCGGTGGACGATCAACCATCCAGGCTCATGTCGCGCGCAGGATTGCCGATACAGGTGAGGAACTCCTTTCAGCCGGGGGACTGACGGCAAACTCTCCTGCGGCTACAGGAGTGCGAGCGGCGGGCGCGAGCCCGCCGCTCGTCTATGCGCGTCGGTTTGTAGCATGATTCGTGCTACAGTTTCTGCGTGGCTCGCTCGCTCCATGTCCGGCTTGACGAGGCATCTGCGGCCGCGCTCGAGATCGTTCGCGCCGGTGAGCTCAGCGACTCGGAGGCAGTCCGC
>CAWIKS010000020.1:0-28676 GCA_963836685.1 uncultured Actinomycetes bacterium | reverse complement strand
GGCGTTCACGCCTCGCTTACATTCCTTAGGCGCTTCTCAACTGGAAGGGCCACAATCAGGGTACGTTGAGCATGAGCTCGAGGAACCGCCTGCGCTCTCGCCGGGTCGGTGGCCGCGCGCCCTTCGGGTCGGACGCGGGCAGCCTGGTCGAGTCGCCTGCCGACGACTGGCTGGGCGAGGGGCTCGACTGGTTCGAGGACACCAGCGATGAAGAGCCGGAGCCCGAGCCCTTCGCCGCCCCTGCAACGGGCGGTAGGGATCGGCGCATGCCCTCGCGCGCCGAGGCCGAATCCGCGGCGGGCTCCGTCCCCCTCGATCGGCGGCAGGCGATCGTCCGGCGGAGGCAGCTGGCCGGGTTGGGCGCCCTCTGCCTGCTCGTCGTGCTCGGCGTGATCATCCCGCTCGTCGTGTTCGACAGCGGGCAGGGCACGCTCAGCCCGATCACGACCCCACCCACGGTCGGCACCACCGCGACCGCGACCACCCGGCCGACGACCACGACGACGAGCAACTCCGGCACTCAGACCCCGTCCGCGTCGCGGCTTCGGGTCGTGCTCCCGGCGAGCGGGACACTTCGCCGCGGTGACCGTGGAAGCACAGTCGTGGCGCTGCAGAAGGCGCTGGTCGCGATCGGGTACGACCCGGGCGCAACGGACGGCGTCTTCGGCGCGAACACACAGGCTGCCGTCCTCGACTTCCAGAGGTCGAACAACCTCCAGCCGGACGGCGTCGTCGGAAAGGAAACAGCGCGTACGCTGAACGCCGGTCTTTCGCGCCGGGCGAGCGCCGGCTAGCGCGCACGGCACTTCTGGCGCGGCTCGACCGATAGGGTGGCGGCCGTGGGTCTCCGCGCGTCCGGCTCGTCCGGTCGATCCAGGCGATGAGCTCGATGTGGCCGCGGTACTTCGTACCGCCGGAGCACCCGCTTCCTCCGCTCGGCGGCCTTCGCCTCCACCTGCTCGGGGTGCGCGGGCGGGGAATGGGACCGGTGGCGATCGCCGCGTCGGCGGCGGGAGCGCTCGTCGACGGGTGCGACGCGAGCCGGGACGGCCCGACCGCCCTCGACGCGACCGGGATCCTGGTCCTGCTCGGACACGACCCCCGGCACGTGGAGGACGCCCGTCTGGTGGCCACGACCCTCGCCTCGCCCGGCCATCCCGAGGTGCGGGCTGCGCTGGAGGCCGGCGTCGCCCACCACCGCGCCGACCTGCTCGCCGCCCTGATCCGCGACCGGCAGGCCGTGACCGTGACCGGGACGAAAGGCAAGGGCACGGTCGCCGCCCTCGTCGGTCTCGCGCTCGTCGAGCTCGGCGAAGACCCGCTCGTCCTGCTCGGCGTCCACGCCCCGCAGCTGGGCGGGCCGCTGCGCCTCGGGGGCGGCCGCGCGGTTGCGGAGGCGGACGAGTCCGACGGGACGATCGCCCGGATCCCGGCCGAGATCAGCGTCGTCACGAACGCCTGGTTCGATCATCCTCACTATCCGAGGACGCTGCGGGAGACGCTCGACTCGACCGCCGCGCACCTGGCCCGGGTACCCCCGGCAGGCCGGGTCGTCCTCGGCCCGGGCCGCCACATGGGCGAGCTCGAGCGGGCGGCACGGGCGCCGGTCTGGCGCCTCGGACGGGACGTCAGGGCGACGGTCGTCTCCCGTGACGGCCCGGTGATCAGAGTGCGTTTCGGCGACCCAGAGGGCGGATCGGCAACCGGGCGGCTGCGAATCTTCAGTGCCGCGCCGCGCGAGCACGCCGCGCTCGGCTACGCAGCCCTGCGCGCCGCGGGGTACGAGCCCGAGCCGGCCGCGGCCGCCCTCGGCGCCCTCGTCGGTCTGTCCCGCCGATTCGAGCTCGTCGGCGAGGCGGCGGGTGTCCGGATCTTCGACGACCACGGTAACCACCCGGAGCCGATCCGCCGGACGGTCCGGAGCCTTCGCGCGCTGGGTCCGCGGCGGCTGCACGCCGTCTTCGAGCCGCATCGGAACGAGGCGATCCTGCGCTGGGGTCTGCGGCTCGCACCCGCTCTGGCAGAGGCCGATCGGGTCGTCATGCTGCCGGTCAACGAGGAGATGATCACGCCGCGGCGTCTTGCACCCCCCGAGTGGTACGGGCGCGCAGGTCTCCAGGTCGACGCCGTTCCCGACGGGCCGGCCGCGGTCGACCTCCTCCGCCGGACCGTACGCAAGGGCGACATCGTCTGCTTCATCGGGGGACGGGACTCGCTGGCCCGCACCGCGCGCGCCCTCCTGCGGGCGCTCGACGGCTGAGCGAGGCCCGGGACCGGAACGCGACCCGCGCGCCGAGTAGAGTTACGGCGCGTGCGGATCCTGCACGCGCCCCGCAACGTCGCAAACCAGGCCTGGGCGATGGCGCAGGGGCTCAGAGCTCGCGGTCACGAGGTCGAGGTCTGGCAGTACGGAACGTCGTCCTTCGGCTTCCCGGTCGACCGGACGATCAGGCCGGCCGACGGCCCACAGGTCTTTCTCGACTCGCTCTTCGACGCCGTCGGCCGTGAGTTCGACGTCGTCCACTTCCACTTCGCCCAGTCGCTCGTCCCCTCGCGCAGCTCGCTGCCCTGGTACTGGGATCTGCCCGTGTGGCGGGCGCTCGGCACCCGGATCGTGTTCACCTTCCACGGTTCCGACGTGCGACTCAGGAGCCACCACCTCGTCGACGACGAGTGGAGCTTCTACCGCCACAGCGACCTCCCCTGTGACGAGGAGAAGATCGCCGCCAGGCTCGCCGTCATTCGCGCGTACGCCGACGTGATGACGATGTCGAGCATCCTCTCACGGCCCTACGTTCCCGACGCGGTCTACCTGCCGAAGGTGGTCGAGGCCTCGCGGCTATCGATGGTCGGTCCGGGAAGCGGGACGCGGCCGGTCGTGCTGCACGCGCCGAGCAGCCGTTCGACGAAGGGCACCGAGTTCATCCTCGCCGGCCTCGACGAGCTTCGGCGCAGAGGCGTCGAGTTCGACCTCGACCTGGTCGAGCGCGTTCCCCACAAAGAGGTGCTCACCCGGATTGCGGCCGCCGACGTCGTGGTCGACAAGCTCCTCGGGGGCGACTACGGGGTCGGCTCGCTCGAGGCGATGGCGCTGGGCAAGGTGGCGGTGGCGCGGATCCGCGAGCAGGTGCGAGAGCAGCATCCCGACCTGCCCGTCGTCAGTGCCGACCCGGAGACGTTCCCCGACACGATCGAGGAGCTGCTGCGCTCGCCACGGCGGCGCGCCGAGCTGGGCGAGGCGGGCCGGGAGTTCGTGCTGCGGACCCACGACGCCGTGGTGGTCGGGGCACGGCTCGAGGAGCTCTACGCGGGCATCGTCCCGCGGGCCCGTCCGGCGGTTCCGCCCGGGTGGACCGCTCCGACCGTGAACGCGCAACTGGACGAGGCCCGCGCGGCCATCGAGCGCCTGAAGGCGAAGAACGAGCAGCTTCGGCGGGCAGCGAAGGGAAGGAGAGAGCTCTCCCGTCCCCTGTTTCGCCGCCGGCGCCCCGGCTGACGTCTCGAGCGTCGGAGGGTCGAGGTCCGATCGGTAGTTCTCCGTAGCGGGGCTGCGCGGAGTGACGGAGGCAGGTCGGCGGGCGGGGGTCGATGCTGTCGGTGACCATCCGAGAGGAGGCGCCAACGCTCGAAGTTGCCACTCCAAGGCGGCGGGCCGGTGGACGAAGGCGTGCGGCCTGGGCGGGCCGCCCGGCTCTGCATGCGGAAGGTCCTGCCGGCGTGGCATCCGGGCCGCCCCCCCACACCGTCGACGCTCTCGCCACGGGCTGGTGGGCGGCGCTGGACGCGGCGCAGTCCGCGCTGCGGGCGGGCGGATCGTCGCTCGGTGCGGAAGAGGCGGGCGACCGCAGCCGGCACCTCGTCGAGGAGCGCACGAAAACGGTGCAGCTGCTCCAGGGGCTGGCCCGCGATCTCCACACGGACAGCCGCCTTCTCGCGCTGCTCGCCGCGCCGAGGATCACGCCGAAGATGCTCGGGCTGCCAGACGGCGTGATCGCCTGCGTGTTCGATCTCGACGGTGTCCTGACCACGAGCGCGACCGCCCACGCGGCCGCCTGGGAGGAGACCTTCGATCGGTTTCTCATGGAGCGGGCCGAGCGGAGCCGCCGGCCGTTCGTCCCGTTCGACCGGAGCAGCGACTACGAGACCTTCATCGCCGAGAAGCCACGTCTCGACGGTGTCCGCGCGTTCCTCGCCGGCCGGGGGATCAGCCTGCCAGAAGGGTCGCCGGACGATCCGCCCGGCGCGGAAACCGTGCACGGGCTCGCCAATCGCAAGAACCTGGCGCTGCAGCGACGCCTCGATCGAGAGGGCGTCGCGGCCTTCGAGGGGTCGCGTGGCTACCTCGAAGCCGTCCGCATGCTCGGCCTCCGCCGCGCGGTCGTCTCTGCCAGCGCCCACACCGCGACCATGCTCGAGGGTGCAGGGCTCGCAGGCCTGATCGACTGCCGGATCGACGGCAGAACGATCTCGGCCGAGCACCTCCGCGCCAAGCCCGCGCCGGACACCCTGCTCGCCGCGTGCCGGCAGCTCGGCGTCCCACCCGGTCGAACCGTCGACTTCGAGACGACGCCGGCGGGCATCGCCGCCGCCCGGGCTGCCGGGGTCAGGCTCGCGGTCGGCGTCGACCGCGAGGGTCACAGCGCGGCACTGCGGGCGAGCGACGCCGACCGGGTGATCAACGACCTGACCGAGCTGGTCGACCGCAGGCTCGCCGAGGCCTGAGGCCCTACTCCGCTCCCGGCTGGAGCCGTCCGGTGAGGAAGCGGCGGCGGCAGTCGTTCGAGCAGAAGACGTGTCGGATGCCGTGCTCCTCGATCGCGGGCAGGTTCTGGTCCGGGTCGAGCACGAGGCCGCAGACCGGATCGTGCAGCACGTTCGCCGGCCCGTTGCCGGCGATCTCGTTCAGCAGCATGAGCTCGTTGAGCAGCAGCCGCGGCAGCAGGAAGTGCTCGTAGACCCGGTTTCGACCGAGGGCGCCGAGCGTACGCGCCCGCTCTTCGTTCCGGAGCAGGTCGACCATCGCCGCCGCCGCCTCGTCGACGGAGTCGACAAGCGTGCCGCCGGCGCCGTCCGCCATCTGCAGTGGAATCCCGCCGGCGCGGCCGGCGACGATCGGAGTGTTCTTCCAGAGCGCCTCCGAGATCACCAGCCCGAAGCCTTCGCGGATCGACTTCTGCAGGACGACCGAGGAGAGACGCTGGAAGGCGTTGACCTCGATGTTCCCGACCCCGGACAGGTTCGTGAAGAGCTTGATCCGCTCGTCGCCGGCTGCCTTCTCCTGGATCTGCCGGTAGACGTCCCAGCCCTCGGGGTCGTCGAGTGCCATCGAGCCGACCAGCGCGAGCTGGAGCCGCGGCACCTCGACCCGCGCGAGCCGGTAGGCGTCGATCACGCCCAGCGGGTCCTTCCAGGGGTCGAAGCGGGAGACCTGAGTGACGAGCGGCACGTCCAGGTTGACGCCGATCCAGTCGAGCACCTGCTTCGCGGTGATCCGGGCGAGCGGCAGGTTCTTCGGGCTGAGCGGGTCGATCGCGGGCGGAATCGTCGCCACCCGTGCGATCGGCAGATCGGGCGGGACGAACTCGCGCAGGGTGAAGACGGCGGCGTCGTAGTCGCAGAGGAAGCCGCGCAGGAACTCCCAGGTCTCCGGATTGGGCTCGCTCGTCTCGATGTGGCAGCGCCACACCCACTTTGCGTCTCCCTTGCCGTACAGGGGCAGCATCGCGGCAGGCTGCGGATCATGGACGACGACGAAGTCCCAGCCGTCGCCGAGCAGCTCGGCGTTCCGCGCGGACGTCGCCAGATAGGCGGCTCGGTCGGCGTCGCTGAGCCTGCTCGCGTCTCCCTGGAGCCCGTTGTGGATCGCCTTCGTGACCCTGAAGAAGGGCTCGTCGCCGGTGATCACGTGCCACTCGACGTCGAGCCCGAGATCTCTGAGGAGCGGGACGCTCGAGCGCAGGAGCTCGGACACCCCGCCCCCGTACGGCGTGGCGTTGAGCTGGAGGATGCGCGCGCCGCGAAGGCGTTCCGCCTCCCGGTCGAGCGCCTCGAGGATGTGAACCGGGGCGACGTTGAAATAGGCGGCGAGCGAGCGGGCACCGACCTCGACCGACTGCAGACGCGTAGAGGAGTGCGTCACCGCTTCCTTGCGTTCGGGCACGTCGACGTCTGTCATCTCGGTCTCCTCGCCGGCGAGTCTCACCGCCTCCGGATCGAGAGCCATCGGCGACGACACGGAATCGGCTTCGGACAATTACCCAGGCGCAAGGTACCTCCTAACCTCGGTTGGAATTACGGCGGCAGGGCCCGTAGGGTGTCGAGGTGCGGCAGGGTTCCCCCTCCCTGCGAGTCGTCGTCGTGGCCGCCCTCGCGGCGCTCGCCTGGACCGTTTCGGCGCGCGAACGCCGCGACGGTCAAGCCCTGCGCCAAGCCACGGATCACTCCCGCCTACGCCGGATCGGTGCGCAGGGCGCTGAAGGCCGACCACGACGTCTGGGGGAACGCCCTCCTCCGCTCCACCGGTGGGCCTACCTACGACAAGGCCGCCCGCTACCTCAAGCCGCTCCTCCTCGCCGCCGCACCCCGTCAGGGTGGCAAGCCCCGGTACCTGACCGACTCGGGCGTCTACTACGTTCCGTTCGGCTGGCCTGCAGGGGGATTCGGCGCGAACACGGTCGCGCTCCACGTCGCCGACGGGAGCGAGGTGCTCGCCGACCGGGCGAAGGGGCGGAAGCTGACGATCGCCGTCGGCGGCTCGACCAGGGAGCGCTACGGAGCCTGTCTCAGCCGGCTGGCGACGCCGCAGCTCTACGACGGCTATCTCCCGATCCTCGAGACCCGCTACACGGGCGCCGACGGCGTCCGGTACCGGCAGGAGTCGTTCGCAGGGCGGATCGACGAGACCCACGGCCTCGTCAGCTTCGTCCGGCTCACGGCCGACGCAACGGGTTCCACGCACGACGTCAGGATCGTCTTCACGCCCTCCGTACGTCACCTGCGCCTGTCCGCGGACGGAACCTCCCTCGTCCGCGGGCCGAGCACCTATCTCTACCTCGGCGAGGGCGCCCACTACAACGGGACCACGGTCGGCTACACGGTGCCGGCGGGGACGAGCGGGACGGTCTACCTGGGCTGGTTCGTCGACCCGCAGTCGAGCAAGCCCTTCGCGCTCGACGAGACCGGGTACATCGCCGCGCGACAGAAGGTGATCGATTTCTGGATCGGGAAGCTCGGTGACGCCGCTACGTTCGAGGTGCCCGACCGGAGGGTCGAGAACGCAGAGCGGAGCCTGCTGATCCAGAGCTCCACGCTCGCCTGGCGCTACAGCGTCGGCAACACCTACGAGGTGCTCTCCGCCGCCGAGATGATGGAGGTCGCCCAGGTGATGGGCGAGTACGGGCTTCAGGACGTGAACGAGGCGATCCTGCGCACGTCCTTCTGGCGGCGCCTGAGCAAGAGCGCGAACTGGAACATGGGCGAGCGCCTGCTCGCCTCCGCGCGCTACTGGCTGCTCTACCGCGACGCCGGCTACCTGACGGCGCGGACGCCGGCGCTCGCGCGGTACGTCGCCAGGCTCGGCGGCCGGCTCGCCCGAAACGGGAACAGACTTCTGCCGCGGGAGCGCTTCTCGAACGACATCGGCGTCCGGGTCTTCGGGCTCCACTCGCAGGCGGTCGTCTGGAACGGCCTGCGGGAGATGGCCACGGTCTGGGCGCGAACCGGTCATCCGGGGCTCGCGCGTCGCGCCAGGAAGATCGCGGACAGGCTCGGCGGTGGGCTGGGCACCGCGTGGCGCCGGGAGGCGACACGGCTCCCGGACGGATCGCTCTTCGTCCCCGTCCGGCTGGCCGACGGCGAGGAGCCCTACCGGACGCTGACCGCCTCACGGTCGGGAAGCTACTGGAACCTCGTCATGCCCTACGCGCTGGCCTCCGGCCTGCTCCGCCCCGGCAGCCCCCAGGCCCAGGGTGTGCTCGACTACCTGCTCGCGCACGGCTCGCGCATCCTCGGGCTCGTCCGGGCCGGCGCCTACTCGCTGTACGGCAAGGCACGCTTCCCCGTCTCCGGGACCGATCAGGTCTACGGGCTGAACGTCGCCCGCTTCCTCGCCGACAACGACCATCCCGACCAGCTCGTCCTCAGCCTGTACGGACAGCTCGCCGCCGGGATGACCGCCGGGACGTACGTGTCGGGCGAAGGGGCGACGATCGCCCCGATCCGGGGCGAGTACTACCGCAAGATGCTCCTGCCGCCGAACGCCGGCAGCAACTCGACGTTTCTGGAAACCCTCCGGCTGATGCTCGTCCACGAGACCGAGGGGGCGAACGGAGTGCCGCGCGGGCTCGAGCTGGCCTTCGCGACGCCGCGCCGGTGGCTCCGGCCTGGAGCCCAGATCACCGTCCGCGACGCGCCGACGAGCTTCGGCCCGCTCTCCTATCAGCTCATCACCTCGGCCGACCAGGTCGAGGCCACGCTCGAGCTGCCGACCTCGTCGACCCTGCGCTCGCTCCGTCTCCGCCTCCGGCTGCCGGCCGGGAGGCGCCTGACCTCCGTGCTCGTCGACGGCCGGCCGTACGCTCGGTTCGACCGCCGCACCGGCACGATCGACCTCTCGGGTCGCCGCGGCCAGCTCGAGGTCGAGGCGCGCTTCTCCCCTGCGTCCTAGAGGTTTCGCCGGCGGAGGACGAGGCCGAGCGGCAGCGCGGCGGCGAGGACGAGATACGGCGCGAGGTCCCTGCGCCCTGCGACCGCTCCGAGACGCGCGCGGGGCCCGTTGCCGAGCGCCGCCCTCGCCGCCTGGGCCGCCTGCCCGAGCTCGTGCTCGCCGAACGCCCGGCCGTGCGTGACGGCCAGGAACTGCGCCAGGGCCTGGGCGCTCGCAGCGGGGGGTGCGTAGCCCGGCTCGGCCAGGCCGTCAGGGCCGAAGACGCGCTCGCGGTGGTGCCGACGCGGACGAGGACGACGGCGATGCGCGGCCGGGCGGCGAAGCTCTGGCGGAGCCCGTCGACGTCGAAGCCCTCGCTCTCCGCGTCGGTGACGACAACGAGCAGCCGGTGCGCGGATACCGGGCGTGAAGTAGCCCGCGCCCGGGATCGGCGTCAACGCGTCGTAGGTCGTCACCGTCAGCGCGGTGCCGCGCGGCGGCGGGCGCTCGATGCCGACGGCCTTCGCGACCGTCGACGTGAAGGCGGACGCGTTCGGCGTGGGGAAGAGGAGCGGCAGCGGCCGATCGGTGAACGTGGCGACGCCGGCGGGGATGTCGGCCAGCCGGGCGCGCAGGTCGTCCGCGACCGCCCTGGCCCGGTCGATGCGGGTGCGGGCGGTCGCCGAGGCGGCGGCGAGCATCGAGCGAGAGATGTCGATCGCGACCAGGGCCTGGGCGTCGCGGCGCGCGAGCTGCGGACGGTCGGTGCGCAGGACGGGCTGCGCCGCGGCGAGGCCGAGCAACCCGGCGATTGCGGCGACGGCGAGCGGAACCTCGAGCCTGCCGACGGCGGCGGGCGGGTCGAGCCCGAGCAGGGCACGCATCCGCCTCGCGCGGCGCTCGGTGAGTGACGAGGAGGGAGAGCGGGACCGCTCCCGCCAGCGCGACCAGCGCGGCGCTCGGGGTGAGGAAGTGCAGGTCGGCGAGCATGGACGCTAGTACCCGTGTCCCGGCGAGACCTCGGACGCGCCGGAGTGGGATCGGCCTGCGCGGCGGACGCTGCCGCGGGGTGTGTTCGGCAGGGACGTCAGCTGGTAGAGGAGCTCGAGGTTCGTCTGCGCCTGCTCGTTGCCCGGATCGAGGTGGATCGCATCCTGGAACTCGAAGATCCCCCGCTCGACCGGGGTCGAGTCCTCGACGGTCGAGGTCGAGTCGAGCACCGCCAGGACACCGAGGAGGTTCGCGGCCACGGATGCGCGGCTTCGGTCTTCGTCGGTTCGGATCTCGCGCGCGAGGGCGGCCTCGGCCTGCACGCGCAGGGCGGTCCCCTCGAGGCCGTTGTCGAAGCTGGGGATCCGGGTGTGCGCACGGAGGAACAGCGCGACCGCTCGGCGGAAGGCGAGGTCGTCGTCGACCGCGAGCAGGGTTCGAGCGAGGCCGAACGGGGCGCTCTCGTCGGCGTGCCAGGACGACGCCGAGCCCGGCGCCGAGGCCGCAGCTTCGACGTCACCCGTGCGGAGCGCCGTCTGCCAGGCGCCGACGTCACGCGCCGTCAGCGCGGCGATCACGGCTGCGGCGAGGCAGAGAGCAGCCCCGGCCAGCAGCAACAGCCGCCGCCGGGTCATGCCCCTCGCCTCCGCCGCCAGCCGAGCGATCCCAGCGCCTGCTCGTTCAGGCCGAGCAGGAGCGCGAGCGTTGCCACGGCTGCGACGACACCGATCGGAAAAGCGGGGCTGGAGCGCCTGCCGCCCGCGTCGCGCAACGCCGCTCCGAGGGTCGTCACCGACCCGCCTCCGTGCGCGAGCGCGCCCTGGAAGAGCTGCGCGTCCTCCCGCGCCGGGTCGAGGCCGACGATCTTGATCGGGATCGAGTCGTGCGCGTAGGCGACCAGGGTCTGGGCGAGCTGCGCCCGGTCGTTCGGGGCGTCGGCGAGGTCGCTGATCAGCACGACCGACCCGTTTCCGATCCGATCTCGCTTCAGGATCCGCCGGGCGAGGTCGAGTGCCGTCGCGATCCTCGTCCCGCCGGCAAAGGCATCGGTCCAGGGATTCGACGTTCCTCGCTTCGCGAAGAAGCGCAGGTACTGCCGGAGCTCCGAGGCTGCGGTTCCGGGCGGCAGGGCCTCGTAGGCGACGTCGGAGAACAGGACGAGCCCGATCCGGCGTCCGGAGTCCGCGAGGTCGGTGAGCGTTCGCTCGATCTGCCGGTAGTTGACGTAGGAGACGCTCCACGACATGTCGATCGCGACCACGGGGCTCCTTCCGCTCGGGAGCAGGGTGCCGCCCTTCCGCGTGTGGTGGACGGCGAGGTACGCGGCGGCGAGCGCACCCGCGAGGCCGGCGGCGAGAACCGTGCGCGCGATCAGCGTTCTCCGGCGGGCGCGGCCGAGCGCGGCGACGTCCGAGAGCGGGATGCCACGCCGTCTCACAGCTCGCTCTCGACCTGCTCCGCGAACGCGGCCGCGGCCTCCGGTGACGGCGGCTGCGCCGACCAGGCGAGGCGGACGGCGACGCCGGCGAGGTCGCCGCGCCCGGAGACCCGGAGCTCGCGCGCCAGGCGCCCGAGCGCTTTCCGCCGTTCGGCCGGATAGCCGTTCGCGGTGCTCGCCCTGACGAGCAGCAGCGCCTGCCGGATCGGCGGGAGGTCGCCTCCGGCCGTCGTGTCGTCGCCGCGCAGGGAGGGCGAGCGCGACCAGGGCGGCGGCGGCGAGGACGAGGACCGCGCTGAGGGCGGCGAGCAGCGTCCGGAGCGTGCCGGGAGCGATCCGGTACGTGACCGCCGGCACCGGGGCATCCGTCCGCAGCCGTGCGGTCGGGTCGCCCAGGTCGGCGGCGGTCAGGCGGGACGCGACCGTGAACCCCGGCCATTCGATCGTCCGGCGCTCGAGTCGTCCGGCCGGCGTCCGGTAGGAGAGGTGCGCCGGCAGGAAGCGACGGTCCGACGGGGCTCGTCCCGGAACGCAGGCGGCGGACAGGCACTCCAGCGTGTAGCGGTACGAGAGCAGGATGCCGCCGGCGCTGCTCGTCTCCACGTCGGTCGCGACGATCGTGTACGGAGCGAATCGCGGGCGGAGCCTGACGCTCGCCGGGTCGGCTTCCTTCGGGTCGACGAGCACGTCGATGCGGGCCCCCAGCGGGTCGCCGAAGCGCAACGTGTGCGGGGAGAGCGACGCGGTTGCGGCGAGCGGCTGCGGCGGAGCCGTGACCGGCGCGCGGCCGTGGAACCAGCCGAGGGCGAGCCCGGATGCGAGCACGATCGCCGCAGCGCCCGCGACCGCAGCGATCCATCTCGTCCTCATCGCCACTCACCGCGCCGGTGTGCCAGCCTCGTCTCTGCCCAGTCCGTGAAGACGCCGACGACGGTTTCCGGCGCCGCTTCCCCGATCACGAGCGGATCGAGACCCAGGCCTCGAAACTCGCCGAGCAGCCCGGCCAGGCGCGACTCGTTCGCCAGCCGCCGCTCCGTTGCCTCCTTCGCCCTGAGGCGTACCTTCCTGACCCGGCCCGTCGCGGGATCGGCGAACGGTACGACCAGGCCGCCGACGGCCGGGAAGCTCTGCTCCCAGACCGGGTCCTGGATCACGACCGGGACGAGATCCCAGCGGAAGCCCTGCGCCCGGAGCCACGCCTCCGGCCGCACCGGCGACGAGAAGTCCGAGCAGACGAACACGAACGTCCCGGGCGGCAGCGACCGCCGGCTCCGCGCCAGCCGCTCGAGCGCCTGCTCGAGGCCGTCGCGCGCCGCCGGCCCAGCCCGCCGACTCGTGGCGGGCGACCACCTCGTCGAAGCCGGTGGCGCTGCGCGGAGGGAGCCATCCGTCTGCGCCGGCGGTGTCGAGATAGCCGGCGAGGCCGAGCTCCCGGACGGCCGTGGTCGAGACCGCCGTCCAGATCGTCAGCAGGACGCGCGGCTTGCTCAGCCAGGGCAAATCGTCCGGGTAGAGCGCCATCGAAGGCCCGCGGTCGACGACCACGACCGCCCGCGGCGCCTCGTCGGCGAAGTCCTCGCGGACGATGAACTCGGTCTCGCCGCGGATCGAGGACAGCCGGGCGGAGAGCTTCCAGTCGATCGCGCTCGGGTCGTCGCCCGGGCGGTACGGACGGGTGGTGGCGACGCTCGACCCGATCCCGCGCC
Organism: uncultured Actinomycetes bacterium; assembly: GCA_963836685.1. GTDB lineage: Bacteria > Actinomycetota > Thermoleophilia > Gaiellales > Gaiellaceae > DATBLE01. Next base: position 15,898 of record CAWIKS010000020.1, on the reverse strand, counting down.
GTGCAGCGCGCAGGCGCCCGAAGGCTGCGCCGACCGGCCGCCGGCGGGGGACGAGCGGAAAGGTCAGCTCGGCGGCGTCCATCCCGAGCTCGCCGAGCGGGCCGGGAGGTCGGCCAGCTCGGGCGGCGGGGCGATTCCGGCGCAACGGCGGTACAGCTCGAGCAGGATCTCTTCCCGCGAGCGCCCGCGTGCTTCGGCGATGAAGGCCGGGGCGAAGACCAGGCGGTGGCCGAGCACGGGCGCGAACATCCGCTCGACGTCCTCCGGCGTCGTGTAGCTCCGGCCGCTCAGGAGCGCCCAGGCCCGTGAGGCCCGCTCGAGGGCGAGGCTGCCTCGCACCGATGCGCCGATCGTCACCTCTTCGAGGTCTCGCGTGGCGCGCACGAGCCTGATCGTCCAGCGGCGAACGAGCTCGTCGACGTAGACGGCGGCGAGCGCGCGCTCCAGCCGCTCGAGGTCGGCGACTCCGACCACCGGTCGCACCCGCTCCAGGGGATGGCCGTCCTGCTGGTCGAGGATGACCTTCAGCTCGTCCTCCTCGTCCGGGTACCCCAGGCGGGCCTTCAGGAAGAAGCGGTCGAGCTGCGCCTCGGGGAGCGGGAAGACGCCCTCGAACTCGATCGGGTTCTCGGTCGCGAGCACGACGAACGGCTGCGGCAGGACGAGCGTCTGGCCGTCGATCGTCACCTGACGCTCGGCCATCGCCTCGAGCAGGGCCGACTGGGTCTTCGGCATCGCCCGGTTGATCTCGTCGACGAGGACGACGTTCGCAAACAGGGGCCCGCGCCGGAACTCGAAGTCGCGGCTCTTCTGGTTGAAGATATTGATCCCGGTGACGTCGGAGGGCTGGAGGTCGGGCGTGCACTGCACCCGCGCGAAGGCGGCGTCCTCGATGCTCCCGGCGATCGCGCGGGCAAGGACGGTCTTGCCGGTACCGGGGACGTCCTCGAAGAGAACGTGGCCGTGGCAGGTCATCGCGGCGAGAACCAGCCTGATCTCGTCGCGCTTCCCGCGGAGCACTCGCTCGACGTTCTCGAGCAGACGCTCGCCGATCCCGGCGGCTTCGTCCAGCAGCTCGCTCTCCGCCCTCCGGTCCTCCTCGGCTCGCACGGAGCAATTATCGCGTGGGGAGCCCGGCGGGGCTCCCCACGCGGGAAATGTGCCTAGCTGACCCGGACTCGCTGGACGACGAGCGCCCAGTCGTCGAGCTGGAATGCGGTCGACGAGTTCGTCACCGAGACCTGCACCTGCACGGTGTGCGATCCGGCGGACAGATTCCCGCTGATCCGCACGACTCCGTGCTGGTACTGGTCGCCTGACGTCTTCGCCCGGAAGCTGTCGTCGGTGTTGTGGTTCGGCGATGCTCTTCCCTGGTCGTTGTTGTCGAAGTACGCGTCGCTGCCCGCCGCCGGGGCGAGCTCGTTGCCGTCGACGCTGATCTTCAGCAGGCAGCGCTCGAGCGAGTTTCCTCCGTAGCAAGCGCTTTCGCCCGAGAAGAACACGACCAGCTTGTCCGTCTCTCCGCTCGGCACCTTCACGCTCAGGTTCCCGTTGTTGAGGTTCCCGAACGACGTCGAGGTCGTCGAGCTGGCGTTGTTGCTCACCTGCGACAGGACTTCGGCGACGTAGCCGGGCGGGGCGACGCCCGCCGAGCCGGCGGCGCCTGCGGGGCCTGCGGGGCCCGCCGGCCCGGCCGGGCCCGGAGCTCCCGGCGGCCCTGCGGGGCCGCGCGGGATCTGTCCGGCCCTGAAGTCGACCCGGCGCAGCGACCCGTTCTTCACCTTCAGAGAGGTGACCGCGTTGTTCCTGAGCTTGGGCGTGCCGACGCTGCCGTTCTTGAGCTGGAGCGGGCCGACGCTGTTCCTCGGAACGGCGACCGCGACGGCTGCGACGCCCGTCCCGCCCAGGGCGACGAGCAGCGCGAGCGAGGCGACGACCATCGACGGCGACGGCTTGATCGAGCGTAGTCGAGTCATCGGGACTGAGACCTCCTTGGCTGATCTCGGGTATCGGGTAGGCGTCCCTCGAACGAGGGAGGGCGGTGTTGGATCGTAGTAGGGCCTTGTAAAGAACGCCGCGAGAACGCCCTTCGCACTTGAATTACGAGCCCGGCCCTGCAGATACTTGGTCGGCACCGCGTACCGAAGTGATCCGAAGGAGGAGGTTGGTGTGACGAAGCGTCTTCTCGTGGCGTTCCTTGCCGTCCTGGCGGGAACCCTCGTGCTCGCCGCCGTCGGTTCCGGCGGAACGAGCAAGAAGCAGGCGCAGCCGCTCCCCGCCTCGTCGTGCTCCCCGATCGTCTACAAGGGCTCCGGTAGCCCGAAGTACCTGATCGCATCCGACCTCCCGCTTCAGGGCTCGGGCCGGACGCAGACGATCGAGATGACGAAGGCGATCCAGTTCATCCTGGCCGGAGCGGGCTGGAAAGCCGGCGCCTACACGATCGGCTACCAGTCGTGCGACGACGCGACTGCTCAGGCCGGCAAGTGGGACTCGGCCAAGTGCTCGGCGAATGCGAACGCCGTCGCCCGGGACAAGGACGTGATCGGCGTGATCGGCACGTTCAACTCCGGGTGCGCGACGATCGAGATCCCGATCCTGAATCGAGCCGCAGGTGGCCCGGTGGCGATGATCAGCCCGGCCAACACGCAGGTCGGCCTGACGTCGAGCGGTCCGGGAACCTCTCCCGGCGAGCCGGGCAAGTACTACCCGACGGGCAAGCGAAACTACGCTCGCGTCGTCGCGCAGGATCAGTACCAGGGCGCTGCGGATGCGTTGCTGGCGCAGCGGCTGAAGGTGAAGTCCCTCTACATCCTGAACGACAAGGAGTCCTACGGCTTCGGCGTCGCCGCCAATACGCGGAACGCCGCCAAGCGGCTCAAGATCAAGGTGGTCGGCTTCGAGGCCTACGACGCCAAGGCATCGAGCTACGAGGCGCTTGCGTCCAAGATCAAGGACAAGCATCCCGGGGGCGTCTACGTGGGCGGCCTGATCTGCGAGAACGGCGGCAAGCTGCTCAAGGACTTGCGCTCCGTGCTCGGCAGCGGGGTCAAGCTGATCCTGCCGGACGGCTTCACCCCGATCTCCGCCGTGGTCGAGGGTGCGGGGGCGGCGGCCGAGGGCGCGTTCGTCAGCGTCGCCGGCCTCCCGAACTCGCAGCTCAAGGGGCAAGGCAAGGCCTTCCTGAAAGCGTTCTCGAAGGCGAATCACGGCAAGGCGCCGGATCCGTATTCGGTGTACGCCGCTCAGGCGGCCGTGGCGATGCTCGCCGCGATCGCGAAGTCGAACGGCACGCGCTCCGGCGTGGTGTCGCAGCTCCTGAAGGTCAATCTGAAGGGGAGCATCACCGGGGACCTGTCCTTCAACTCGAAGGGCGACGTCAAGGGCGGCCCGGTCGCGATCTACCGCATCAAGGGCGGCAAGGGGACCGACTACTCGGTGATCTACCCGCCGCAATCGCTGGTCAAGGCCGCGTAGCGGCCCGGTCCGGACCGGTTCGAGGGGGAGGGCGAAGCGCCCTCCCCCTCCTTTTCCTCCTAGTACGGAGGCGGACCTTCGTCGACGTACGTCCGCCGGCGACTGAAGTAGCCCGGGCCCGCCCAGGTCGACCAGAAGATCATCGAGAGCACCGCTCCGATCAGGCCGACGACGAGCAGCACGACTCCGACTGCGTTCACGTCGACACCGTTCGTGCTGACGTGCACGGCCCACGTGAGCACGGCGCCGACTGCGATCAGGATCAAGCTCACTCCGAGTCCCATACGTCCCCCTTTCCGACCTGAAACGTCCGAGTGGGCCCTGCAGTTACGACCGCGCGCATGGTCGGAATTCACTAGTCTCGGGTTTCCGTGCGGAGGGGTTCGCTCGTCCAGCTCGTAGCGCTGGGTGTCGTGATCGGCGCCGCGGCGACCATCGTCGCGTTGTTCGTGCCCTGGCTGCCGCCGAACGCATCCGAGGAGCGGAACGGGATCGACCTCGTCTTCTGGTTCACGACCGCGATCGCGATCGCGATCTTCGCCCTCGTCGGCGCCGTGATCCTCTACTCGGTGGTCAAGTTCCGCGTCCGCCCGGACGACGACTCGGACGGCCCGCCGATCCACGGCCACACGGGGATCGAGATCGTCTGGACGGCCGTCCCGGCGATCCTCGTCACGGCGATCTCCGTGATCAGCGGCGTCGTGCTCGTCCAGAACGACCGCGCCGGCACCGGCCACCTGAACGTGAACGTGACCGCGCGCCAGTTCGAGTGGTCGTTCGAGTACCCGGGGGCGGGAAACCTGACGTCGGCGAAGCTGTACCTGCCGCGCGACCGCTCGGTGGAGCTCCACCTGACGTCGCTCGACGTGATCCACTCCTTCTGGGTGCCCGAGTTCGGCCAGAAGCAGGACGCTCTCCCCGGTCAGGACACGAAGCTCGTGATCACGCCGACCAAGCTGGGCAGCTATCCGGTGATCTGCACGGAGCTCTGCGGGCTGGGCCACGCGCTGATGCGGACGACGGCGATCGTGATGAAGCCCGCCGCGTTCCAGGCCTGGGAGCGTCGTCAGCAGCAGGCGCTGCAGGCGCCGCCGGGCCAGGCGGGCAAGGCGGTCTTCGCGAGCAACGGCTGCGCGAGCTGCCACACGCTGCAGGCGGCGGGGGCAACGGGGAAGATCGGTCCCGACCTCGATAAGCTCCCGGCCTACGCCAAGCAGGCCGGCGCGCCGCTCGAGGGCTTCGTCAGGGAGTCGATCGTCGATCCGAATGCGTACGTCCAACCCGGCTTCCCCAAGAGCGTGATGCCGTCGTTCTCGACGCTCCCGGGCGACCAGCTCGACGCCCTCGTCCAGTTCCTGATCGACTCGAGCAAGGGAGGAACGTGACGACGGCCGTCGAGCAGCACCTGCCTGCCGGCGCTCCGCCGCAGGCGAAGCGCGGAGTTCTCCTCCGCCCGGGCTGGATCCGCGCGATCTGGATGATGTGCCTGTTCTGGGGCATCGGCCTCGGGATCGTCCTCGTCTTCCGCTGGTGGGCGGGCTGGGATCCGCTCTTCAAATGGTCGGTGATCACCGTCGTCTCGACGCTGACTGCCGCGCCGATCGGCTTCCTCGCCGGGCTGGGCTCGTTCGACTACTGGGCCCGGTACGCGATCGGGTCGCCGACCCGGCCCGAGGACCACTCGACCCACGGCGGCCGCACCTGGACCGACTACTTCCGGCCGAACACCGACCACAAGGTGATCGGGATCCAGTACGTCGTCACCACGATCGTGTTCTTCGTCGCCGGCGGCCTGATGGCGATGATCTTCCGGGCCGAGCTCGCCCGGCCGGGGATGCAGTTCGTGGACAACCAGACCTTCAACGGGCTGGTCTCGGTGCATGCGGCGCTGATGATCTTCCTGTTCGTGATCCCGGCCTTCGCCGGGCTCGGCAACTACGTGATCCCGCTGATGATCGGCGCGCCGGACATGGCGTTCCCGCGCCTGAATGCGCTCTCGTTCTGGCTGCTGCCGATCGCCGGGACGATGATGCTGCTGAGCTTCGTCGTCCCGGGCGGCGCGTTCGCAACCGGCTGGACCGGCTACGCGCCCCTCGCCACCGACCAGCCGCTAGGACAGGTCTTCTTCAACATGGGCGTCCAGTGGGCGGGCGCGTCCTCGATCATGACCGCGCTCAACTTCCTGGTCACGATCATCACCATGCGCGCCCCGGGGATGACCTTCTGGCGCCTGCCGCTGCTCGTCTGGGCGAACTTCACCACCTCGCTGCTGGTCGTGATCGCAACGCCCTTCATCGCCGGCTCCCAGTTCTTCGTCATGTTCGACCGCGTCATGCACACCAACTTCTTCAACGCGGCGAACGGCGGCTACGTGCTCGGCTACCAGCACATCTTCTGGTTCTACTCCCACCCGGCCGTCTACATCATGATGTTACCCGGCTTCGGGATCGCCTCCGAGGTCATATCCGTGATGGCCAGGAAGCCGATCTTCGGCTACCGGCTGATGGCGCTGAGCCTGATGGCGATCCTCGTGCTCGGCTTCTCCGTCTGGGCGCACCACATGTTCGTCGCGGGCGTCGCGCCGTGGTTGCGCATCCCGATGATGGTCACCTCGATGGTGATCGCCGTGCCGACCGGCATCAAGGTGTTCTCGTGGTTAGCGACGATCTGGGAAGGCCGGCTGCACTTCAGGACGCCGATGCTGTTCGCGCTCGGGTTCGTCTCGATGTTCGTGATCGGCGGGCTGTCCGGGATCTACCTGGCGGCGGTGCCGATCGACATCCACGTCTCCGACACGTACTTCGTCGTCGCGCACATCCACTACGTGCTCTTCGGCGGGTCGCTGTTCACGATCTTCGCCGGGATCTACTACTGGTTCCCGAAGATGACCGGCCGCATGTACAACGAGCGGCTCGGCCAGCTGCACTTCTGGCTGACCTTCATCGGGTTCAACGTCACCTTCTTCCCCATGCACTGGCTCGGGATCCAGGGGATGCCCCGACGAGTCTCCGACTACGCGCCGCGCTTCGCCGATCTGAACATGTTCATCTCCCTCGCGTCGTTCGCGCTCGGCGCCTCGACGATCGTGTTCCTCTACAACATGATCACGAGCTGGGTGCGCGGGCCGAAGGCGGAGGCCAACCCGTGGCGCTCGATGACCCTCGAGTGGCAGGTCTCCTCGCCGCCGCCGTACTTCAACTTCGACGAGATCCCGCAGGTGGTCGGCAACCCGTACGAGTACGGGGTGCCGGGAGCCCGCCACGCCGTGTTCAACGGCGATCGGGTCGGCGTCGCCGACGAGGCGGATGCCGAGAAGGCGCCGACGTGAGGCACGTGCTCGTGATCGCGAACGAGACCGTCGCCGGGCAGGCGCTGACCGACGCGCTCGAGCGGCGGGCGGAGGGCGGAGGGCTGCAGGTCTCGGTCGTCTGCCCGGTCACCGCGCCGCGGGAGGGATACGTCGTCTACCAGGACACCCGCCGCGCGGCCGCGCGGCGCCGCCTGGACCGGACGCTCGCCCGGCTGCAGGAGGAGGGGATCGCCGCCGACGGTTTCGTCGTCGACTCCGATCCGGTCGACGCGGTCCGGGACGCCCTTCGCCAGCTCGAGCCGCCGGTGGACGAGATCGTCGTCTCCACCCATCCGGAGCAGAAGTCCGGCTGGATGCGGCGGCACGTCGTCGATCGGGTCCGCAAGGTCGCGGGCGACGTCCCGGTCGAGCACGTGGTCGTCGACCTCGCGCGCGAGGGCGGGCCGGCGAACGTGCTCGTGATCGCGAACGAGACCGTGCTCGGCGACGCGCTGCTCGAGCGGATTCGCGCGCGTGCGGCCCAGTCTCCGGCGAGCTTCATGATCGTCTGCCCCCAGAGCGACCTGCAGAGGTCGGGGCACCCCGATGCCGAACGCCGTCTGCGACGAGCGCTCGCCGCGCTGCGCGGAGCGGGGATCGACGCGCACGGGCAGATCGCGCACCCCGACCCGTTCACCGCCGCCCTGCACGCCGCCCAGGACGAGCGTGTCGACGAGATCATCGTCTCGACCTTCCCGGGCAAGGCCCGGTCGAACTGGCTGCGCAAGGACGTCGTCACCCGCCTGCGCGACGCGACGAGCCTGCCGGTCGAGCACATCGAGGTCGACCCTGCCATTCCCGTCGGAGCCGGGAATGGTTAAGAGATCCTCTAACCGTTTTCCGCCCGAAGGAGGGGAAACGGCATGAGCGCCCACGCCGAGGCGCACGAGCACCACGGCCCGCCGCCGGCGCACCTCAGCTCGCGGGTCGACGCGCGGGTGCTCGGCATGTTCCTGTTCATCGCCTCCGAGATCATGCTGTTCGGGTCGTTCTTCACGGCCTACTTCTTCGTCCGGGTCGTCAACCAGCCACCGGAGTGGCCTCCGGCGGGATACCACCTGCCGGTCTTCGTCGCCGGCGTGAACACGCTGATCCTGCTCACCTCGAGCTTCACCATGCACTGGGCGCTGACGTCGATCAAGCGCGGGAACACCGCCGGACTGAAGGCCGGGCTCGTCCTCACCTTCCTGATGGGCTTCACCTTCCTCGCGACGCAGATCACCGAGTACGCGCGCATCGGCTTCTCGCCCAGGGACAACGCGTTCACCACGATCTTCTTCTCTCTCACGGGCCTGCACGGCGCGCACGTCTTCGTCGGGCTGACCCTGCTGCTCGCCGCCACGATCAGGGCCTTCCGCGGCCACTACTCCGCCGAGCACCACCACGGCGTCGAGATTCCGGGAATCTACTGGCATTTCGTCGACGTGATGTGGATCGTCGTCTACACCACCGTGTACCTGATCTGAGTAGAGACTCGCGCCACCGGGAAGGAGAGAGGCGCGGATGAGGAACCCGTTTCGCAGCGAGGCAGAGGCGTACCGATTCCTGCTGGGGACCGTCGTGTATTTCGCCGCGATCGTGATCGCGACCGCGGTCGGAGGGCGCTGGTGGGGGGTCGGGATCTTCGTCGTGCTCTCGGTCGCGGTCCTGGCCTGGTTCTTCCGTCGCGAGGCGCGGGAGCGCCCGACGCCCGCGGCCCCGCCTCACCGGGGCGGCGAGCAAGACCGTAGGATCCTCGTGATCGCGAACGAGACGGTGGCCGGGGCCGCGCTCCGCTCGGAGATCCGGGCTGCGGCGGAGAGCCATCGGACGCAGGTCCTGGTCGTCTGCCCGGCGCTGAACTCCCCGCTCAGGCACTGGGCCTCCGACGAGGACGAGGCGCGGGCGATCGCGCAGGAGCGACTCGACCGCAGCCTGCGTGAGCTGAGCCGGGTGGGGGTGAGCGCCCGTGGCGAGATCGGCGACCCGGATCCGCTGCAGGCGATGGAGGACTCGCTGCGCACCTTCGGGCCCGACCTGATCATCATCTCGACCCACCCCGAGGGGCGCTCGAACTGGCTCGAGCGCGGTGTGGTCTCCTCGGCGCGCGAGCGGTGCGCGGTCCCGATCACGCACGTCGTGGTCGATCTCGAGGCCGAAGCCCAGCCGACCGCCACCTGACGACCGGGCCTGCGGGGCATCGACCCGGCCGCGGGGCCTGGGGGCTACCTCCTTCCCCTGCCTCTGCCGTCGTCCTTGCCGCTGCTGTTGTCGTTGCCGCCGTTGTTGTCCTTGCCTTTGCCGTCGTCCTTGCCGCCGCAGTCGTCTCTGCCGCTGCTGTTGGTTCTGTTGCTGCCGCCGTCCTTGCCGCCGTCGCCGCTCTTGTTCTTGCCCGCGCCGTCATCCTTGCCACCGGCGTTGTCCTTGCTGCTCTGGCTGACGCTGACGCTGACGCTGTTCTTGCCCTTGCTGTCGTCCTTGCCACCCGTGGTGTCGTTCTTGCCGTAGTACCTGGCCTCGCGGTTGCCGTCGCCCTTGCTCTTGCTCTTGCTCGCGCTCGTGCCCTTGCCGTCGCCGGTGTCCTTCGCCGTACTGCTGTCCGTGGTCTTGGCGGGAACCGGCACGGAGCTCGCAGTCCGGGACTGACTCGGTGGGCTGCTGCCCGCCGACGCCGGCTTCGTCGTCTTCTTGTCGGTCTTCGACTTCTTCGGTCCGTCGGGCGGAGCCCGGGTGGAGCTCGGCTGCGCCACCGGGGGCGATGCAGCCGACTGGGGCTCGGGCGGAGGAGTCGGCGGCGCCGGTGGTGGGCTCGGCGCCTCCGCCGGCGGCGCGGGTTGCTTGGTCGGGCGGGGCACCGGCTGCGGCTTCGTCCTTCGTACGGGGGGAGTGGCAGCAGGAGCAGTGCCGGCCGGGCGTGAATGCGAGCCCACCGTCAGCGGCTGGCTCGTCAGGTCCTTGGGCAGGCCGGAACCGCCCGTCGCGACCGGTGTGCCCGACAGGACCTGGGACGATTTACCCGCCGACGTCTTCGGCCGGGGGTGGAGCTGGGGCGGTGGTGGCGCGGCGGACCGGATCACGGTCAGCGACGGAACGGAAACCGGGCTCGTCGGAGTCGAGCTCTGCGGCCAGGTCGTGAGCAACCACGCGGGTGCGAAGAGCGCACCGGAGAGAGCGACCGAGACAACCGCGATCGCCGGTGCGTGGGCCAAACCGGCCCTCAACTTCCAGCCACTCCCACCCGACAATACATGAGGTTTGATCGGCATCCGGCGACAGTTCCTCAAGCCCCGTACCTCGCTCGAGGGTCGTGTCCGGCTCGTGATCGTGATGGTGCTGCTCGCGTTGCCTCTGGGGGTCGGCGTGTGGGTGTTCGCAGACTTCGCCGGCCGGAACGCCCAGGATCACGTCGACGCTCAACTCTCGGGCCTTCTCCGGTCTGCCTTGCAGGAGTATTCGATTGCGCTCGAGTCCGCCCAGGCCAGAGCGGCCGCGACGGCGGCCCGCCGCGACGTCCAGCTTGCTCTCGCGGGGGCCGACCAGCCCCGGCTCACGCGGCTCTCGCGCGACGTCGGGGTGACCTTCCAGCTACCTCATGGGCGCACGGTCGGGACGATTCGCCAGCCGGCCGCCCTGCGTTCGGTGGAGGTGGTCGTCGGTGATCGCCGCGTCGGCCGGGTCGTGGTCGGCGTCTCCCTCGACCGGCCCCTCGCCCGGCGACTGAAACGTGCAGCCCGGCTTCCCGCGGGAGACCGGCTGGTCTTTCGACGGGGAGCGGCCGGTCCGCCTGTCGCCACCGTCAGGGAGGGTGGCGCCGAGTACCGAGCAGCGGTCGCGAAGCTGATCGGCGGCGCTCAGGCGACCAGCCTGCTCGTGCTCGCACCCGGTTCGAGGGCCGTCGGCGCCGCCGCGAGCGCCCGGAACCGCGTCCTCGTCGCCGGGCTGATCACGCTGGGCTGCCTCGGCCTGCTCGTCTACGGCTTCGCGCCGATCATCGCGCGGGGACGGGTGGTGCGGCAGCAGCGTGACCAGGCGGCGCAGGTCCTCACCCACCTCGGCGAGGGAGTCTTCCTCGTCGACGATGACGGCGTGATCAGGCTCTGGAACCGGTCGGCAGAGGCGATCACCGGGTTGCCGGCGGATTCGGTTCGGGGCCGGCTCGCTGCCGAGTCGATTCCGGAGTGGTCCATGCTGCGCGACTCGATCCCCGTCGGCGACGAACGGGCGCCGGCGACCGTGCTGGCGATGGACGTCGGCGCCAGGGAGCTGTGGCTCTCGATCTCGGGCGTCAGGTTCTCCGAGGGGACGGTGTACGCCTTCCGCGACCTGACAGAGGAGCACCGTCTGGAACAGATGCGCTCGGACTTCGTCGCCACCGTCTCCCATGAGCTCCGGACGCCGCTCGCCTCGATCCACGGCGCCGTGCTCACGCTCGTCAAGCGCGGCTCGGAGCTCGAGCCGGCCCTGCACGATCGGCTTCTGGGAATCGTCCTCGACCAGTCCGAGCGGCTCGCCGAGCTCGTCGAGCAGATCCTGCTCGCGGCCCAGCTCGACTCCGGCGGCCTCCAGTTCGTCCTCGAGCAGTTCGACGCCGAGCGTCTCGCGCGCAGCGTGATCGAGGCGAGCGGCCCGCGGATCCCACCGGGTGTCAGAGTCGAGCTGGCGACGCCGGCGGCGCCGGTCGCCGTCGGCGACCTGGGAAAGACCAGACGTGTTCTGAGCAACCTGCTCGAGAACGCCGTGAAGTACTCGCCGGACGGGGGGCGGGTCGACGTGATCATCACCCCCCGCGCGGACCGGCTTCGCTTCACGGTCCGGGACGAGGGCCTGGGCATCCCGCTGGGCGAGCAGGAGCGGATCTTCGAAAAGTTCTACCGCCTGGACGCGGCGATGAGCCGCGGTGTCGGGGGCAGCGGGCTGGGGCTCTACATCTGCCGCGAGCTCGTACTGGGCATGAACGGCCGGATCTGGGTCTCGTCCGAGCCTGGTGTGGGCTCGGCGTTCAGCTTCGAGCTGCCGCTCGCGGCGGCCAAGGCCGCCACGGCCTGAGCAGCGCGCCCGTCAGTCGGATCGCCGACGGGTGCCGTGTGGATCGACTCGGGCGCCCATCAGCACGTAGAACACGACATAGGCGACGGTCAGGAGCACGGTCATCCCGAACGTGATGCCGGCGGCTTTTCCGACCGACGCCGGATCGACCAGGTGCGGGTACACCTGTGCGAGCCTTCCGCCCGGCTGGGTCAGCAGGTCCCAGCTGTTCCAGCGCTTCACGCGGCCCAGGTAGACGCCGACGCTGCCCAGGGCGAGGACGCCGAGAACGCCGATCCAGCCGATCCGTGCGCCGAAGCGGTGCCGGGCGACCGCGTGCAGCAGGTAGAGCGAGACGAAGCCGAGCAGCATGCCGGTCCAGGCGAACGCGGAGAGCTCGACGCCGTCGAGCCAGAGCGGGGCCGACGACCCCGCGGAGAGGTGCACGAAGTCGGTGACGATGTAGGGCGCGTTCGGCAGGAACAGGAGCCAGAGCACGACCGCGGGCGCGAGGCGCAGGAGCGCCGTCCCCCGCCGGTAGCGGTCGTAGACGAGGAGCGCGAGGATCAGCGGGATCCAGGCGAGGATCAGGTTCCAGACGAGGAACCGGTAGTCGGTCGCGCCGTAGTGCCGTTCGCGGACGAGCTCGAGCGCGAGGCAGAGAGCGGAGGCGGCGCCGAGCGCGACCAGGACGACGAGGCGCTCGTTCGTGTACCGGCGAGAACGGAGGTTCACGCCTCCAAGGGTAGTCGACCGGATACGTGCCGAGAGCCGGAGGGCGCAGCGGCAGCCCCCGCGGAGCTCGCCGCGGCTACTTGCCGGCGACCGTGGAGACGTACGTCGCGACCGCCTCGATCTCGGCCGGCGTCAGCTGACCCTTGAACGAGGGCATCGCGCCCTTCCCGTTCGTCACCCGGTCGACGACGAGGGCCTTCGGCGGCTTTGCCTGATCGAGGTTCGGGCCGACCGTGCCGGTCGCGCCGGCGTCCTGGAGCGTGTGGCAGCTGGTGCAGCCGGCCCGCTCGAAGACCGCCTTGCCCTGGGCGACGAGGGCGCTCCCGCCACCGCCGCCGGCGGTGGTCGTCGGCCGGCTCGTCGTCGCCGCCTGAGTGGTGGTCGGGGGCGGGGGTGCGGCGGTCTGCGTGGTCGTGCCGGCGGCGGCGGAGACGCCGGCAACCGACGCGACGTAGGCCGCGACATCCTGCGCGTCGGAGCCGGTGACGAGCTTCTCCGGCATCCCCTGGACGCGCTGTTCTTGTCCGTTCGGGCCCTTGATCAGCCCGGACGGGTTCGTGATCGCAAACAGGATCTGGCCGTGGACGATGTTGCGGATCGTCGACTCCTTGAACCCCTGCGCGCGGGGGCCGGCGAACGCGTCGTCGAGGTTCGGCCCGATCGTTCCCCGGCTGCCCGCGTCGGCCAGCGTGTGGCAGCTCCCGCACTTCTGGACGAAGAGCTCCTTGCCGTGAGCAGTGTCGGCGTTGCCGCTCGCGATTCCGCCCGTCCCGCAACCGGCCGACAGCACCCCGGCCGCCGCGAGCGTCGTCGCGAGCGCAAGACCCCGGACGAGCCCACGGGAGCGAGGCACGCTAGGCGGCTGGCCCGCTCGCGGCGACGATCTGCTCGACCGCCTCCGCGCGCGTCGGGTAGATGGTGAAGACGCGGTCGAGACCGGTGATCTCGAAGATCTTCGTGATGTTGCGGTCACTGCACACCAGCGACAGCTCGCCGTCGTTCGTGCGCAGGCGCTTCACCCCCCCGACGAGGACGCCCAGGGTGGTCGAGTCGATGAACGTCGTGTCGGTGAAGTCGACGATCACCTGCGTCCCGCCCTTGCTGATCACGTCGAGAAGCTGCGCCTTGAACTCGGGCGCGGTGTACAGGTCGACTTCCCCGCCGAGGGAGATCACGTACCCGTTTCCCCCAGCTCCTCGGTCTTGATGTCGAAGTTCACCGATTCATCCCCCCGTGCTTGCCGGTATATGTCCGCGCGCGCGGAGTCTAACCCTGCAGCTGCGCCTGGATCGCCTTGATCCTCTGCTTCACGTACGACGCGCTGTTGTCGTCGGGCGCGAGCTTCAGGAACTTCCTGTACGCGGCGAGTGCCGTCGCGTAGTCCTGCGCGTTCGTCGCCGCGTCTCCGAGGTTGATCTGATCCGCCGGGCTCGTCGGCTCGAGAGCCGCGATCCGGCGGTAGACGTCCTCGAGCTGCAAGAGAGTCTGCTGCAGGGCGTTGATCGCGTCGCTGGCCCGCTGCGCCGCGTCGGTGGAGGCTGCGTCGGCGATCGGGTCCGAAACCGCCGCCAGCGCCCGACCGAGCGGCGAGCTCGCGGGCGGACCGAGCGTGGACGCCTGCGCGGACTGGGCCTCGACCTGGGCGGTCTGCGCGGTCTGGCTCTGTCTCCCCGCCAGGGTGGTGAGGTCGACGGAGAGGTTCGTCAGGCCCTCGACGTTCTTCGGGCGCAGGCTCGCGTACGTGGTCCAGGCCCCGATCGCCCCCTGCAGATCGCCCTTCGTGTCGTAGGCGGTGGCGAGGTCGTGCCACGCCTGCGCGCTCTTCGGGTTCTCCTGCGTCTGCTTCAGCTGCTTCTTCACCGACGGTCCGGAGCCGCCGCCGCCGATGCCGTTGAAGATGTCGGTCAGCCCGCTGAGGTTGGACGAGCCGACGCCGAAGAGGACGAACCCGCCCGCGAAGACGACCGCCAGGAACACGAAGACCCACTTCGCCTGCTTCCGCAGCCGGTTGAAGAAGAGGGTGTCCTCGAACCGCTGTCCCCCGCTGTCCTTGTGACGGCGGCGGTCGTGGTCGTGGCGCACCGGTTGCCGGCGTTTGACCGCACCGCGTGCCATCTCCGGAGAAGCCTAGCGTGCTCCCGTTTGAAACGGCCTCGGGACGGCATTCATCCTCTCCCCGAGACTGCTTCCCAGTCGAATGCGGCACCCAGCCGCTCGAGCCGGGCCCGGGTCCGTTCGTCGCAGAGGGCGCCGAGGAGCGCCGTCTCGTACAGTGCGCGGGGGTCGAGGCCGAGCTGCTCGGCCGCCTCGTACTCCCGGCTCAGGTCCGTGTCGAACATGACCGGGTCGTCGGTGGAGACCGTGCAGGGGACGCCCGCCCCGACGAGCCGCGGCAGCGGGTGTTCCTCGAGCGAGCGCACCGCGCCCGTGCGCACGTTCGAGATCGGCGTCACGTCCAGGACGAGCCCGCGGTCGGCGAGCTCGCGGACCAGCGCGGGATCCTCGATCGCGCGAATACCGTGCCGGAGCCTATCCGGCTCGAGCGCGTCGAGCGCCCCGCGGATCGAGACCGGGCCGACCACCTCGCCGGCGTGCGGGACCGACCCGAGCCCCTCCTCGCGGGCGGCTCTGAACGCCGGCGCGAACGGCTCGGGCGCGTAGCGTGCCTCCTCGCCCCCGAGGCCGACCGCGACGATCCCACGGTCCAGGTAGCGGGCCGCCTGCCGGACGAGCACGAGCGCGTCCTCGAGCGGGGCGCTGCGCGTGATGTCGGGCGTGAGCCGGACCTCCACTCCGTGCAGCTCGCCGGCCTCCTGGGCACCGTCGCAGTAGCCGGTCAGGATCTCGTCCCAGCTCACACCGCGCCAGGTGCGCTCGATCGGCGAGAAGATCGCCTCGAGGTAGACGGCGCCGTGCCTCTTCGCCTCCGCGGCGTAGTCGACGACCACCCGGCGGAAGTCGTCCGCCGTCCGGAGGCAGTTCGTGGTCAGGATCCAGACCTCGATGAAGTGGTCGAAGTCGCGGAAGCGGTAGAGCTCGCGCAGGTCCTCGACGGTGCCGGCCGGTAGTGCCTCGCCGTTCCGCTTCGCGATCGCGAGCAGGGTCTCGGGCCGGATCGTCCCCTCGAGGTGGACGTGCAGCTCGATCTTCGGGTACGGAGTGGCCGCTGTGGACACCGCGCGCGATCGTAGAGGACGCGCGACCTAGACTCGGGTCATGCCAGCTGCGCTCGCAGTTCGGGGCCTCGGGAAGCGCTACGGCCGCGTCCGGGCACTCGCCGGCGTCGACCTCGAGCTCGCTCGGGGAGAGCTGGTCGGTCTGCTCGGCCCGAAC
>CAWIKS010000019.1:0-85125 GCA_963836685.1 uncultured Actinomycetes bacterium | reverse complement strand
GCGCCGGATCTCCTCGACCCGCACGCCGATCGGGTCACCGAGCCGGAAGACGCCTCCCCCACGCCGACCAACGAGCGCCGTCCCGAGCGTGTTCAGCTCGAAGTAGTCGCCGCGCATCCGCCGCGCCGGGAGGAGGCCCTCGAACACGTCGCCGAAGCGAACGAACAGGCCGGACGGGATCACGCCGGTGATCTCGCCCTCGAACGACTCCTCCCACCCGCGCTCGAACAGCGTCGACTCGAGGAGCCAAGCGAGGCAGATGTCGTCGGCCATGTGCTCGATGTCAGCAGCCTCTCTCTCCCGCGCCGAGACGTGCTCCGCGAGCGACCCGAGGTCTTCGGGGAGCGGATCGTCCGCCGCCCCAAGCTCATGGAGCAACGCCCGGTGCACGATGATGTCACTGAAACGGCGGATCGGCGTCCGACGATTGCCAGCGCTCGCGCGCGGCGCTTCGCAATCCCGTGAGAGCTCGCCTGCATGCTTGAGCCTGGACAGCGAACCTGTGTCGCTCCATGATCGCCTGTGATGGTGGGCGATCTCCCGACCGGTGTCGTGACGTTGTTGTTCACGGACGTGGAGGGCTCGACGCGGCTGCTGCACTCACTCGGCGACGAGTACGGGGAGGCGCTGCAGGAGCATCGTCGGCGGCTCCGGGCGGCCTTTGCGGAGCATGAGGGCGTCGAGGTCGACACGCAGGGTGATGCGTTCTTCGTTGCCTTCGCCCGTGCGTCGGACGCTGTCGCCGCTGCCTCTGCCGGACAGCACGCGCTGGCCGATGGGCCTATACGCGTCCGGATGGGGTTACACACGGGTGAGCCGGGGCTGACCGAGGAGGGGTATGTCGGGCTCGACGTGCACAAGGGCGCGCGCATCGCGGCCGTCGGTCACGGCGGCCAGGTGCTGCTGTCGCAGTCGACTCGCGCGCTCGTCGACCACGAGGTGCGTGACCTCGGCGCCCACCGGCTCAAGGATCTGAGCGCACCGGAGCGCATCTACCAGCTCGAGATCGAGGGCCTGCCGGGCGAGTTCCCGCTGCTGAAGACGCTCGAGGCCGGGATGAGGAACCTTCCGCTGCCGCGGACGTCGTTCGTCGGCCGGGCGTCGGAGCTCGAAGCGATCGACCGTCTGCTGGAGGATCCTGGATGCCGCCTGCTCACGCTCGTCGGGCCCGGCGGGGCGGGCAAGACCAGGCTCGCCCTCGAGGCTGCCGCTCGCCGCGTCGACCGCTACCCGCACGGCGTCCACTTCGTCCCGCTCGCCTCCGTCGCCTCGCCGGGCTTCCTCGCGCCCGCCCTCGCCGAGTCGATCCAGTTCGCCGTCGACGGCGCACACAGCGGCTTCTCGGCGCAGGAGCAGCTGCTCGATTACCTCGGCGAGCGGTCGACGCTGCTCGTGCTCGACAACTTCGAGCATCTCGTCGAAGGCTCCGGGCTTCTGAGCGAGGTGATCGAGCGCGCCCCGCACGTCGAGCTCCTGACGACCTCTCGGGAGCGGCTCAACGTCCAGAGCGAGTGGGTGTTCGACGTCGAGGGCCTCGGTCTCGCGGACGGCAGCGAGGGAGCCTCCGCGGTGCGCCTGTTCGTCGAGCGGGCCACGCAGGTCGTACCGGGCTTCGCCCTCGACGACGCCGGGTATTCACAGGCGCTTCGCGTCTGCCGGCTTGTCGACGGCATGCCGCTCGGCATCGAGCTCGCGGCCACGTGGGTGTCCGTCCTCTCTTGCGCCGAGATCGCGAACGAGATCGAGGGCAACATCGACTTCCTCGCCACGTCGATGCGCGACGTGCCGGAGCGGCACCGCAGCCTGCGAGCGGCCATCGACCAGTCGTGGCGCCTCCTCACCGACGAGCAGCGCAGCGCGTTCTCGCGGCTGTCTGCGTTCCGCGGCAGCTTCGACCGCAGCGCCGCCGTCGCGGTCACGGGCGCCGACCTGCGCCTCCTCTCCGAGCTCGTTGCGAAGTCGCTGCTGCGCCGCCCGGACTTCGGCCGCTTCGAGCTGCACGAGCTCCTGCGCCAGTACGCGGCCGAGCAGCTCGCGGCCTCACCCGGCGAGCAGGCGGACGCACGCGAGCGACATGCGCGTCACTACGCGGCGATGCTCCTGGGGCGGCAGGCGACACTCATGGGCCCGGAGTTCGCCGTCGCGCGCGACGAGCTGCGTGGCGAGCTGGACAACCTGCGCCCGGCGGCCGACTGGATCCTGGCCGAGGACGACGAGCACTTGGCGCTGCCGGTGCTCGAGGCCTTCTACGCGTTCCTCTGGATGCACAGCTGGTTCGAAGGGGCCGAGACGCTCGAGCGGCTCGCGCGTACGGCCGGCTTTCACGTCGACGACCCCGGAAGCGCGAGCGGCGTCGCGCTGGCGGCGGCGATCTGCCGGCTCGCGATCGGCGCCCGACTCGGGTACGACCCGGCAGCCGAGGAGCTCGCCGCCCGCTGCCTGCCCGTCCTGCGCGCGCGGAACCTGGAGCGAGCGCTCGCACGCTGCCTGTGCGCGCTGGGCATCATGGCGGTGTATCGGGACGTCTTTCCGGAGGCAGTGGCGTTCCTCGAAGAGGGGGCGGGGATCGCGAGAGCGATCGGCGACGGGCTCACCGAGAGCGGGGCTCGGATGGATCTCGGTTTCGCCCGACTCCTCATGGACGACCTCGAACAGGCACGCGAGGCGTTCGAGGCCTCGCACGTCCTCACAGAGGAGTTGGGCAACCCGCTTCTGCGCGCGTACGCCACGAGCAAGCTCGGGCTCCTCGCCGATGCGGACGAGCACTACGGCGACGCACTTCGGTTGCACACGGAGGCGAACGACCTGTTCGCGTCCGTCGGTGACTCCGGCGGAACAGGCTACGCCCTCAGCCGCGCGAGCCTGAGCGCTTTCGGGCTGGGCGACTACTCCGAGGCCTTGCGGCTCGGGCGCGCCGGCTACGACGCCTTCTCCGAGGTCAACCATCGCTGGGGGATGATCGCGGCGCTTTGCCGCATCGGCTTCGCCGCGCTCGCGCTCGGAGACGGCAGCGAGGCGCGCGAGCGCTTCAGCGAGGCGCTCGAACGTGCGCGCGCATCGGAGGCCGTCTCGCTCGAGCTTCTTGCACTGAGCGGGATCGGCGCGTGCCTCGCAGAAGATCCCGCGGAACACGAGCAGGCCGCCGTGCTCCTCACGTTCGCCGTCGGGCACGAGCAGCTGCCCCCGTCATACTCATTCGCCGCCCGTCCGGCCCTCGACCGGCTCGAGGCTGAGCTCCCGCCCGAACGGCTCGCAGCCGCCCGCGAGGCGGCCGCCGCCGCAACCCTGGAAGAGCTCGAGCGGACGGCGCACCGCTGAGCTGTGAGGTCTACGTCGCTATCCGGCCAGGCAATGAAAGCTCGACCTTCCCCTCCCAGCGGCGGATCTCCTCGACCCGAACGCTGATCGGGTCGCCGAGCCGGAAGACCCCTCCCCCGCGCCGACCGGCCAGCGCGGTGCCGAGCGTGTTCAGCTCGAAGTAGTCGCCGGGCATGCGCCGCGCGGGCAGGTAGCCCTCGAACACCTCGCCGAAGCGGACGAAGAGACCGGACGGGATGACCCCGATGATCTCACCCGGCCAGCGGCTCCTCCCAACCGCGCTCGAACAGCTGCGCCTCCAGCAGCCAGGCGAGGCAGATCTCGTCTGCGAGGTACTCGATCTCGGCCGCTTCCCGCTCGCGCGCCGAGGTGTGCTCTGCCAGCGCGCCCAGATCCTCGGGCGGTGGCTCGTCGGAGGCGCCGAGCTCGCGGAGAAGCGCGCGGTGCACGATGAGGTCCGGGTAGCGGCGGATCGGGCTGGTGAAGTGGCAGTATGCGCGGCTCGCCAGGCCGGAATGCCCGAGGTTCCGCGGGTCGTACCGCGCCTGCTTCAGCGCCCGCAGGACGAGCGCCGGGAACGCCTCCCGCCCCCGCCCTGATCGCTCGACGTACTCGGTCACCCGCTCGCTCGCCTCGGCGGCGACGTGCGCGGCGCCGTCCGGCGACAGCCGCTCGGGGGACGGCGGCGTCGGCACGTCGAGATCGGAGAGCTTGGCGAGCAGGAGCTCGACCGCCTGCGGGTCGGGCCGCTCGTGCACCCGGTAGAGCGCCTCCCGCCGGCGGCTCGAGAGGAGCCTGGCGACCGCCTCGTTCGCCACGACCATCAGCTCCTCGACGAGCGCGTGGGCGCCGGGCTCGCCTTCCCTCCAGGCGCGGGCGACCCCGCCGCGTCCGTCGAACTCGAATGCGATCTCCGGCGACTCGATCCGCAGCGCGCCGCGCGCGAAGCGCCGGCGGCGCAGCTCGGCCGAGTACGCGGCCGCGAGCTCGAGCTCCTCCGCCACCTCCGCGGGCACGGCGCGCCGCTCCGCCTGCCCGTACGTGAGGCGGGCGTCGCTGCGGATCGCCGAGCGGTAGAAGGTCGGCGTCCCCGCCGGGCGCGAGCTCGACGGTGACGCAGAGCCGGTCGACCCCCGGCCGCAACGAGCAGAGGTCGTCGGACAGCTCGGGCGGCAGCATCGGCGCAACGAGGCCGGGCACGTACGTGGAGAACGAGCGCTCGGCGGCGCCGCGGTCGAGTGGCGAGCCGGCCGGGACGAAGTGCGACACGTCCGCGATGTGCACCCAGGCCCGGATCCCTTCCGCCTCGCGCACGACCGAGATCGCGTCGTCGAAGTCCTTCGCCGTGTCCGGGTCGATCGTGAATGTGGTGAGATCGCGGAGGTCGACGCGGCCTTCGGTGGAGGGCTCGGGCGGCTCGAACGGCTCGAAGCCGGTCCGTGCGCCCCGCTCGACCAGGAGCCCCTCGAGCACCGCCTCGATCCGGTCGGCCGGTCCGACCACCCGCTCGACCCTGGCGCGGCCGCGGCCGGTCGAGACGACGGCGAGCTCTCCGCGCTCCGCCCCGCGCAGCGACTTGCGGTCGAGCACGATCGGGGTTCCGGGCGTGAAGTACGGCTCGCCGACGACGAGCTTCCCGCGGGTCGCCACCTCGACGACCACACGGTGGGGCGCTAGACGCGGAGGAATCGCCTGAGCGTGAGGCCCGAGCCGGCGGCGCCGAGCAGAAGGCCCACGCCGAGGATGATCACGGCCGTGAGCTCGAAGGGCCAGGCGTGGACCTGGCTCGAGTCCTCGACGTGGTGGAAGATCGCCGGCAGCACGATCACCTTGCCGAGCAGGAGCAGGAACACCGCCGCGAGCGAGCCCGCGAGGCCGCAGATCAGACCCTCGACCATGAACGGCCCGCGGACGAACCAGTTGGTCGCGCCGACCAGCTTCATCACCTCGATCTCCCGCCGTCGGGAGAAGATCGAGAGCCGGATCGTGTTCCCGATCAGCAGGATCGAGGTGATCAGGAGGATGACGACGCCGATCACGAAGACCGCCTCGATCACCTTCGCGACGCTCAGCACCCGCTTGGCCGTCTTCTTGCCGTAGGTGACGGAGTCCACCCCCTGGGGCTTCGGCACGAGCAGGTTCGCGATCGGCTCGACGTCTTCGCCCTTCTTCGGCTGCACCTGGTAGGCGGGCCCGAGCGGGTTGAACGGAAGCTGCACCTTCGAATACGCCGGGTACAGCTTCTTCACCCGCTTCAGCCCCTCCTCGGGCGAGACGTAGGCGACCGACTTGACGAGGTCGGGCCTGGAGGCGAGCTTCGTCCGGACCGCGTTCACCTCTGCCGGGGTCGCGTCCGGGACGAAGAACACCTTCACGACCAGCTGCTGCTTGATGTGGTTGCTCCACGACGCCGCCCACGTGCCGAGTGCGATCGACAGGCCGAGCACGAACATGCCGACGAGGACGGTCAGGGTCGCAGCGACGGTCGTCGAGGTGCTCGCGGTGATCGAACGCCACGCCTCCTGGACGACGACCCTGATCCTCATTCGGTCGTGTACCCGCCGCGCCGCTCGTCGCGGGCGAGACGCCCCTCGTCGAGCGCGATCACGCGCTTGCGCATCTTGTCGACCATCTCCCGGTCGTGGGTGACCATCAGGACGGTCGTGCCGGCGCGGTTGATCCGGTAGAGGAGCTGCATGATCCCGACCGACGTGTCCGGGTCGAGGTTCCCGGTCGGCTCGTCGCAGATCAGGAGCGGCGGATGGTTGACGACCGCGCGCGCGATCGACACGCGCTGCTGCTCGCCGCCGGAGAGCTCGTCGGGCAGCGATGTCGCCTTGTGGGCGAGCCCGACGAGCGAGAGCGCCTCCGGCACCTTCTTGCGGATCAGCTCGGGCCGCTGACCCTGCACCTTCAGCGCGTAGGCGACGTTCTCGGCGGCGGTGCGGTTCGGCAGCAGCTTGAAATCCTGGAACACGCAGCCGAGGTTGCGCCTCAGGAGCGGCACCTGGGAACGTTTCAGCCGGCCGAGGTCACGCCCTCCGACGAGGATCCGGCCGCCGGTCGGCTCCAGCTCCTTGAGCACGAGCCGGATGATCGTCGACTTGCCGGAGCCCGACGCGCCGACGACGAAGACGAACTCACCCTTGTCGATCACGAACGAGACGTCACGAAGCGCGAGCACGTCCGGGTCGTACACCTTCGTCACCGACTCGAACACGATCATCGCCCCGACCGGCGAGGGCCCAGGGATCAGCTCCGGCTCCGCAACGGCTACGGGAATCTCGATCTGAAGGTCTGTATCCTGCACCGGGGTTCGCATGCGCACGGCCGCGCCTGAGGCCGCACCGGTCGGGGGTTCAGCCAGTCTATCCGAGTCCACGGCCGGACATCCCGCTAGACGACCTTTCCGGCGGCCTTCGCCAGCAGATAGGCGCGCACGAACCCGTCCAGGTCGCCGTCGAGGACGCCCTGGGCGTTCCCGACCTCGTGCCCGGTGCGGACGTCCTTGACCTGCTGGTACGGGTGCAGCACATAGCTCCGGATTTGACTTCCGAAGTCCGCTTCCTGCACGGCGCCGCGCTCTCTCGCGAGCTCGGCCTCCCGTCGCTCCTGCTCCAGCTCGGCCAGGCGGGAGCGCAGGATGCGAAGCGCGGTCTGCTTGTTCGACGTCTGCGAGCGCTCGTTCTGGCACTGGACGACGATGCCGGTCGGGATGTGCGTGATCCGGACGGCCGAGTCGGTCTTGTTCACGTGCTGGCCGCCGGCGCCGCTCGCCCGGTACGTGTCGATCCTGAGGTCGGCCTCGTCGATCGCGGCCGCCGCGTCGTCGGCGAGCAGCGGGCTGACGATCACCTGGGCGAACGAGGTGTGCCGGCGGTGGGCCTGGTCGAAGGGCGACAGGCGCACGAGCCGGTGGACGCCCCGCTCGGCCTTGAACAGGCCGTAGGCGTTCTCGCCTCTCACGGTGAACGTGGCCGACTTCAGGCCCGCCTCCTCCCCAGGGCTCGCCTCGATCAGCTCCGTCTCGAAGCCGCGCTGCTGGGCCCAGCGGAGATACATGCGCAGGAGGATCTCCGCCCAGTCCTGCGCGTCGGTGCCGCCGGTGCCGGCGTGAATCGTGACGACGGCGTCGCCGGCGTCGTACTCGCCGGTGAAGAGCGCGTCCTCCTCGAGCCGGTCGAGCTCGGCGCGGAGCGGGGCGATCGAGACGGCGATCTCGTCCGCCATGTCGCCGTCCATCGCCGCCAGCTCGACGGCGTCCCGGTACTCCTGGTCGAGACGGCGGTAGCGATCGAGCCGCCGTGTCACTCGCGAGTGCTCGGTCGAGATCCCGGCCGCCCGTTGCTGGTCGTCCCAGAAGCCGGGCTCGCCCATCGCCGCCTCGAGCTCGTGTCGCGCGAGCCTCTAGGCGATCGGGGTCAAAGGTAATCACGGACCCAGGCGAGCTGGGCCCCGATCTCCTCGAGCTGCTGGTCGAGCGGTTGGTCGACGGCTTCGGCCATCGGGCTAGCGTAGCCGAGCCGGCTCCGGGTGTCCGCCTGTGCAGAGAACGGCGCCGCATCGGCACGCTTCCGGGACGACGAGGAGCGCCGCCGACGGATAGCCTCGCCGGTAGGGGAAAGGGGTCGTCCCCCACCCTTGGGTGGGGGACGTGACCAAACCGCAGAACTCGCGTCGGTAGCCTTCGGAGATGCGACGAGTCCGGCACCTGCTCCGAGAGTTCACGGCAACGGCAGTCAAGGAGCACCTTCGCTCGGAGATCGAGGGCCCCGGGCGTTCGCCCGAGCTGACGAAGAAGGAGATCGAGCTGGTGCGCTTCATCCGGGAAGGGCAGTTCGACTGGGCTTCCCTGGCCGAGCGGTCGCGACGGCCGCTGAGCAGCGTTCAGCTTCGGGCCCGAGGCCACGCGTCCTGGGTGGGCGCGCCGGTCGCTACCGCAGCTCGCCTGGGAGGAGCGAGTAGACGGCCATGTCGGCGCGGACACCCTCCTTGACGTGCACCGACCGCCTGATGCCCTCGTGGGTGAAGCCCGTCTTCTCCGCGACTCTGATCGAGGCGTCGTTGCCGACGTCGATCCAGGCTTCCAGGCGCGCGAGGCCGACCTGGGTGAACGCCCAGCCCGCGAGCAGCCGGATCGCCCGGCCCGCGACGCCCCGCCCCCGGGCCCCGGGGGCGACGATGTAGCCCACCTCGCCCTCGCTCATCTCCAGATGCACCTGGACGAGGGCGGCCATGCCCAGAAACGCGTCGTCCCCGTCGCCGACGATCGCGAAGCCGGCGCGCGAGCCGTCGCGCCACGCCTGGACGTAGGCATCGATCCAGGCGTGGGCGAACCCGTCCGGCCGATTCGAGGGGACCCGCGTGAAGCGAACGACGTCTGCGTCCGCGGCCAGGGCCTCGAAGTCGGACACGAACCGGTGCTCGAGCGGCTCGAGACGCACGACTCCGTCAGAGAGCGGGTGTCGAGGGCGCGTCAGCCGAGCCGGAGTACTCATCGAGCCGCGTCTCAGCCGAGCGACGCTAGGCGCCGTGGCACTTCTTGAACTTCTTGCCCGAGCCGCACCAGCAGGGGTCGTTCCGCCCGAGCTTCTCGTGCTCCGAGACGGTGCGCTGCTGGGGGCGCGACGCTGTCAGCACGGTGCCCGCCTCCGCCCCGCCCCCCGCAGCCGCGATCACCTCGGCGCCGGCCGCGGACTCGTGCTCGTAGGAGAGCCCGCCGCCGTTCTCGAACGCGGCCGCCTCCTGCGCCATCCGGAGCTGCTCCGCGTCCTCGGGCGCGAGCTGGGCGTGGAAGAGCGTCGCCAGCACCTCCTCGCGAATCTGCGCATTCAGCTCGAGGAACATCGCGTGCCCCTCGGCCGTGTACTCGACGAGGGGGTCCTTCTGCGCCATCGCGCGGAGGTGCACGCCCTCGCGCAGGTAGTCCATGTTCTCGAGATGCTCCCGCCAGCGGCTGTCGACGACCTGGAGGATCACGAACCGCTCGAGCTCGCGCATCAGCTCCTCCCCGAGCTCCTCCTCCTTCCCCGCGTACTCGTCCTTGGCGTCCTCGATGAACTCCTCGACGAGCGCGCCGCGCTCGGTGACGCGGTCCTCGAGCAGCTCCTCCGCGGTGATCTCGCTCCCGTACAGCTGCTGCATGTGCGCGGTCAGCACCGCCAGATCGATGTCGCCCGACTCCGGGTCGACGAACGCGTCGATCGCGCGCTCGACCACCTCGTCGATCCAGCTCTTCACCTCGTCGGAGAGGTCTTCGCCCTCGAGCACCTTTCGCCGCTGGTCGTAGATGACGACGCGCTGCTTGTTCATCACGTCGTCGTACTTGAGGACGTTCTTCCGCGAGACGAAGTTCTGCTCCTCGACCTTCTTCTGTGCGGTCTCGATCTGCTTCGAGAGGATCTTCGCCTCCATCGGCTGATCCTCCGGGATCTTGAAGCGGTCGATGATGCGGTAGATCCGGTCGCCGGCAAAGAGCCGGACGAGGTCGTCCTGGGCGGAGAGGTAGAAGCGCGACTCGCCGGGGTCGCCCTGCCGGCCCGAGCGGCCGCGCAGCTGGTTGTCGATCCGGCGGGCCTCGTGGCGCTCGGTGCCGAGCACGTACAGGCCGCCGAGGTCGACGACCCCGTCCCCGAGCTTGATGTCGACCCCGCGGCCGGCCATGTTCGTCGCGATCGTGACCGCGCCCGGCTGACCGGCGTCCTTGATGATCTCCGCCTCGCGCTCGTGCTGCTTCGCGTTCAGAACGTTGTGCTTGATCCCCGCCCGGGTGAGCAGCTCGGAGAGGTACTCCGAGGTCTCGACCGCGATCGTGCCGACCAGGATGGGCTGCCCCTGGGCGTTGCGCTCCTTGATGTCCTCGATCACCGCCTTGAACTTCGCGTCCCTCGTCTTGTAGATGTAGTCGTTCTTGTCGGCGCGGACGACCGGCTCGTTGGTCGGGATCTCGACCACGTGGGTCCCGTAGATCTCGACGAACTCCTTCTCCTCGGTCTTCGCAGTGCCCGTCATTCCCGCCAGCTTCTCGTACAGGCGGAAGTAGTTCTGGAGCGTGATCGTCGCCAGGGTGACGTGCTCCTCCTGGATGCGCACGCCCTCCTTCGCCTCGACCGCCTGGTGCAGGCCCTCCGACCAGCGGCGGCCCTCCATGATGCGGCCGGTGAACTCGTCGACGATCTTCACCTCGCCCTCCTGGACGACGTAGTCGACGTCGCGCTGGTAGAGCGACTGCGCCTTCAGCGACTGGTTCAGGTGGTTGACGAGCTGGACGTTCCGCGGGTCGTAGAGGTTCTCGACCCCGAGGGCGCGCTCGACCTTCTCGATCGCCGACTCGAGCGGCGCGACGGTCTTGAACTTCTCGTCGTAGAGGAAGTCGATCCCCGGCGGGATCTCCTCCGTGCCGCCGCCCGGCAGCGGCTTCGGCGCCGGCATCCCCTTGAGCGTGCGTGCGACCCGGGCGAAGTCGTGGTAGACGGCGGCGGCGGTCTCGGGCTCGCCGGAGATGATCAGCGGCGTGCGCGCCTCGTCGATCAGGATCGAGTCGACCTCGTCCACGATCGCGTACGTGTGACCCCGCTGGACGCACTGCTCGAGCGAGACCGACATGTTGTCGCGCAGGTAGTCGAACCCGAACTCGGAGTTCGTCCCGTAGGTGACGTCGCAGTCGTACGCCGCCTTCCGGTCGGTGAACGCCATCATGTTCTCGATCCACCCGACGGTCATCCCGAGGCGCTCGAACACCCCGCCGTTCCACTCCGCGTCGCGCTTCGCGAGGTAGTCGTTGACGGTGACCAGATGGACGCCGGTGCCGGGCAGCGCGTTCAGGTAGAGCGGCAGGCTGGCGACGAACGTCTTGCCCTCGCCCGTCTTCATCTCGGCGATGTCGCCCTCGTGCAGGACGATGCCGCCCATCAGCTGGACGTCGAACATCCGCTGGTCCGACTCGCGCAGCCGGGACTCCCGGACGGCGGCGAAGGCCTCGAAGAGGAGGTCCTCGAGCGGCTCGCCGTTCTCCAGGCGCTGCCGGAACTCGGCCGTCTTGGCGCGTAGCTCGTCGTCGGAGAGCTTGCGGAAGTCCGGCTCGAGCGTGGTGATGTACGCCGCCTGCTCGGCCAGGCGCTTGACCCGCCGGCCCTCGCCGGCGCGCAGTACCTTCTCCAGGGCTCCCAGATCCTGACCGGGCATTCGGGTACAGGGTAGCCGTTCGACGGGCCGGCTCAGCGCGCCCGCGGGCTTTGCCGCCGGCGCCTGCGACCCGCTACAGCGGCGTTACCCGGACCTCCCAGAGGCTTCCAGACAGCCTGTGCGCCTCGACGACGTACGACTCGCCTCGGGCGGCGCCGACGTGTTCGAGCGCCGGGATCGAGCCGAAGGCGGGCGCACCGTCGACGAGGAGCGTGCGCTCGCCGTCTCTGGAGGTCAGCGTCACGCTGTCTCCCTCGGGGTCGTCCTCGAGCTCGACCACCTCGATCCGGCGGACGCCGACCGCCCAGTGCGCCTCGCCTCGACGAACGGCCTCTGCCCGGTACGGCGGCTGGACGACGGCGTCGAGAGCGTCGGCCAGGGGCTCGACGTCCGTGCCCTCCTCGACGATCAGCGTCTCGTCCGGGAGCGCGACGAACCTCGCCTGGTCCCCCTCGACCCCCTCCGCTTCCACCGGCACGACCGCGTCCCACTCGCGCTGGCGGGGCACTCCGTGGATCCCGGTCTCCATCCAGCCCGGCGGGCCCGGTTCCGGGAGCGGCTTCGCGCTCAGGCCCCCCTCGCGGGCGAGTCGCTCGTGGAGCGGTTCGCGGCGCCGGAAGAGCGGCAAGCTACGACGGCTCGATCAAGCCGTAGCCGCCGTCCTGCCTTCGGTAGACGACGTTGATCTGGTCGGTCTCGCCGTTCCGGAAGACGAAGAAGTCGTGTCCGACCAGCTCGAGCTCGAGCACCGCCTCCTCGGGTGTCATCGGCTTCACCGCGAACTGCTTCGTCTTCACGATCACGGGCCCGTGCTCCTCGTCCACCGCCGCCGGGACGCTCGGCTCCGGCATGTGCCCGTTGCCTCGCTGGTTGCGGCGGCGGCGCTTCTGCCGGTAGCGGATGACCTGGCGCTCGAGCTTGTCCGCCAGGAGGTCGATCGACGCCCGCATGTCGGTGGATGCCTCCTTCGCACGCAGTACCGGGCCCTTCGTCCAGATCGTTCCCTCTGCGACGTGGTTGTCGGCGATCGACGGGTTCTTCTCGACGGCAAGCTCCAGCTCGACCCGCGTCGGGTCCGCCAGCTGACGCTCCAGCCGGCCGAGCTTCTCTTCCGCGTAGGTCCGGATCGCTTCGCTCACCTCGACGTTCTTGCCCTTCACCTGCAAGCGCATCTCGGTCCCCCTTTAGAGCGGCCGGGGGACCTGATTCGGGCGTCCCCGGGCCGGTTTCTCTCACGCAATCTAGTCGATCTCAGCGGCGCACGGCGCGCGCGAACGTGACCACCTCGATCGAGGTCGCGCCGCCCGCACGAAGCGCGGTCGCCGCCGCGGACACGGTCGCGCCCGTCGTGTACACGTCGTCGACGAGCAGGACCGGTCCCCGGACCGCACCGGCCCGGAAGGCACCGCGGACGTTCCGCCGTCGCTCGGTCCGAGACAGCCCTCGCTGCTGCGCCAGCGGCCGCGTGCGGCCGAGCAGAGGCACCAGGGGCAGCGCCCAGCGTCGGGCCAGCTCGCGTGCGAGCCGTTCCGGCGGATGGTGCCCGCGCCGCAGGCTCCGGTCTCCGTCGGGCGGGACGAAGGTGATCAGCCGCGCGGAGGGCGCCGGCACGATCTCCTCGACGATCGAGGCGGCGAGCGCGGCGAGGCTGCGCAGGCCGCGCTCCTTCCAGGCCGAGACGAGTGCGCGAACGGCGGCGTCGTACTCGACGCCCGCCCGAGCGGAGGCGAACGCGAGCCGCCGCCCCGAGCACTCGCGGCAGCGCTCGACCGGCCACGCGACCGGCGCGCCGCAGCGGGAGCAGAGCGGTTCGGAAAGCCTCGGGAGCGTGGTCGTGCATCCGTGGCAGAGAACGGTGCCCGGCCGGCCGCAGACGAGGCAGCGCCGGGGAAAGAGCAGGTCGAGCAGCACATGAGGACACGCTAGACGGTGCCGGCCTACGCGTCTGGGCCGGTTTCGTGCCGAGCCAGTGACGAGACGCGGCGCTAGCTGAGAGTCGTGTACGCGGCCCGGGGAGGCAGCCCGGTTCTCGCCCGCCAGCGGTTGTCCGCCTCGAGCAGCTGCTCGGGGTTTCCGATGTCGAACCACGGCCCGTCGAAGCGGTAGCCGTACACCGGCTCTCGGGGGTACAGCCAGACGACCAGACGACCCGGCTGGTCGGGTGAGTTGCCTTCGCCCAGGTAGGTGGCGACGAGCGGGACGTGCTCGCGGTGGTACAGGTAGCAGGCGGTCGCCACCAGGGTGCTGCGCGGCTCCGAGGGCTTTTCCTCGACGCCGACGATCCGGTCGTCCTCGCCGGTCTCGACGACGCCGTAGTGGGTCGCGAGCTCGAGGTCGCCGCAGTCGTAGACGGCGACTGCGCTCGCCGTCTCCTTTTCACGCCAGAACGCGGCGAAGTCGGCGAGGCTGAAGTCGAACAGGTTGTCGCCGGCGATCACGAGCAGGTCGTCGTCGGCGCCGATGCGCCCGAGCACGAAGGCGACGTCTCCGATCGCGCCCAGCCGGTCGTCGTTGGACGTCGTCCCGTCGTCGTGGACGGTGACGCCGTCTCGACCGCTCGCCCAGCGCTCGAAGTCCTCCGCGAAGCGTGCGTTCGTGACCAGGTGGATGTCGCTCGTCACCTCCTCGACCTTGTCGCAGACCCAGTCCATCATCGGCCGGCCGCCGATCGGGAGCAGCTGCTTCGCGATCGAGTCCGTGAGCGGGCGCAGCCGCGTCGCGTAGCCGGCCGCGAGGATGATCGCCTTCACGCCGTCATCACTCCGGCGAGCGGTTCGGCGAAGGGCGCCCGGTGCACCCCGTGCTCGGTGACGATCGCCGCGATCAGCTCCGCCGGGGTGACGTCGAACGCGGGATTCCGCGCTGCGAAACGCGTGCTGACCTCGGCTCCGGACCGCTCCTCGATCGGTATCTCGGCGCCGTTCGACGTCGCCGGATCGACGGTCGAGCTCGGAGCGACCACGTACAGGGGGATGCCGTGGTGCGCTGCGAGCACCGCCAGCGTGTAGGTGCCGATCTTGTTCGCGGTGTCGCCGTTCGCTGCGATCCGGTCGGCGCCGGTCAGTACCAGGTCGACCTCGCCACGGGCCATCATCAGGCCGGCGGCCGAGTCGGCGATCACGGTATGCGGAACGCCCGCTTCCTCGAGCTCCCATGCGGTCAGCCGCGCGCCCTGGAGCAGAGGGCGAGTCTCGTCGACGAGCACGTGCGCGAGCAGGCCGTGCTCCCAGGCGGCGCGGAGCGCGCCGAGCGCCGTGCCGTACCCACCGGTGGCGAGGCCGCCGGTGTTGCAATGCGTCAGCGCGCGCGTTCCGGGCTCGAAGAGCGACGAGGCGTGCTCGGCCATCCGCCGGCAGCGCTCGACCTCGTCGCGGTGGATCTGCCGCGCCCGTTCGGCCGGATCGCCGTCCCAGCCGCGCATCTCCTCGAGCGCCCAGTGGAGGTTGACCGCGGTCGGGCGCGCAGACGCCAGCGCGGCCGCCGCCGTCTCGAGATCCTCTCCACCCCGGGCTGCGAGGGCATAACCGTATGCGGCCGCGATCCCGATCGCCGGAGCTCCGCGAACCGCAAGGGCCCGGATCGCCTCGGCCACCTCGGTCGCGGACCGGCAGACGAGGTCGACCTCCTCGTCGGGTAGCCGCCGCTGGTCGAGAAGGACGACCGCGTCCCCCTCGAGCCTGATGATCCGCTCCGGCTCGAGCACAGCGGCAGTCTAGGCACGCCGGTGCCCGCCCCTCCGCCCTGCGTGCGAATCCCGTGCGGTCGGCACTGCAGGGAGCAACCCGGTCGGGGTCTGTCCCTGAGCCTAGGTCCCCTCGTCCCAGCTCGCGAGGTACCTGGCCTGCTCCTCGGTGAGCGTGTCGATCTCGATTCCCATCGTCGCGAGCTTCAGGCGGGCGATCTCGCGATCGATGTCGTCCGGCACCGGGTAGACCTTCCGCTCGAGCGAGGCCGCGTTCTGCACCGCGTACTCGGCGGCGAGCGCCTGGTTGGCGAAGGACATGTCCATCACCAGGGCCGGGTGCCCCTCCGCAGCGCCGAGGTTGACGAGACGGCCCTCGGCGATCAGGTAGAGGCGCCGGCCGTCCTCGAGGGTGAACTCCTCGACGAACTCGCGGGCCTGGCGCGTCTCCGCCGCCAGCCCGCGCAGCCCCGGCTTGTCGATCTCGACGTCGAAGTGGCCGGTGTTGGAGAGGATCGCACCGTCCTTCATCCGCCGCATGTGCTCGACGGTGATCACGCCCTTGTCGCCGGTGGCAGTGCAGAAGACGTCGCCGATCTCGGCGGCCCGGTCCATCGGCAGGACCTCGAAGCCGTCCATCGCCGCCTCGAGGGCCCGCATCGGGTCCACCTCGGTGACGATCACGTGCGCACCCATCCCCCGCGCCCGCGATGCGACGCCGCGACCGACCCAGCCGTAGCCGCCGACCACGAAGCGCTTCCCCGCGAGGAGGACGTTCGTCGCCCGGATGATCCCGTCGATGGTCGACTGACCCGTGCCGTAGCGGTTGTCGAACAGGTGCTTCGTCTTCGCCTCGTTGACGGCGATGATCGGGAAACCGAGCTTGCCGTCGGCCTCGAGGGCCTTCAGGCGGATCACGCCCGTGGTCGTCTCCTCGGTGCCGGCGATGATGTCCCCGAGCTGCTCGCGCCGGGCCGAGTGGAGGACGCCGATCACGTCGGCGCCGTCGTCCATCGTCAGCTGCGGCTTGTGGTCGACCGCCGCCTCGATATGCGAGTAGTAGGTGTCGTTGTCCTCGCCCTTGATCGCGAAGACGGCGATGTCGTACTCGTCGACGAGGGCGGCGGCGACGTCGTCCTGCGTCGAGAGCGGGTTCGAGGCGCAGAGCACGACGTCCGCGCCCCCCGCCTGGAGCGTGCGGGCGAGGTTCGCCGTCTCCGTCGTCACGTGCAGGCACGCCGAGATGCGGCAGCCGCCGAGCGGCTTCTCGCGCTCGAAGCGCTCTCTGATCGCCGCCAGGACAGGCATCTGCCGGTCGGCCCACTGGATGCGACGGACGCCCTCCGGCGCCAGTCCGAGGTCTTTCACGTCGTGTCGCTTCGTCGTCGCCATGCAGTCCTTTCAGTCGGTTAGGCGGCCAGCAGCCGCTCGTGCTTGCGCTGTTCCCACTCGAGCGCGTTCTCCTTCGCGGAGAGCCACGTGTGGACGGCGTCCCGAAGCCCCGGCTCGTGGCGCAGGCGCGCCGCAAACGCGAGCTCGCTCAACTCGACTCCGAACCGGGTCCGCAGCTCGCGTAGGGAGCGGAGCTGGTTCAGCTCGCGCGTGCCGTACAGCCGGTAGCCCGATGGCCGGCGGGCGGGGACGACCAGCCCGGTCTGCTCCAGGTACCGGAGCATCCGTGCAGACCAGCCCGTGCGTCGCGCCGCCTCCGAGACCCTGTACTCAGACATGACGCAACTTTACCACAAGTGTGTCAATGTCTTGCCGAGAGGCGCCTCCGGCGAGCAGATACCCCCGGACGTCGAAACCCTCGAGCAGCTCCGCCATCGTCGTTCCGGCCGGCCCTGTGACTCGCCGGCGGCGGTCCCTTTCCCACTCGTCCGGCGCCTCGGCATGCCACTGCTCGTTGTGCGGGGCCCAGTTCTCGTCGCTGAGTGCATGGTCGGCGGCGATCGCCTCGAGCGGCACACCGGCGAGGCGAAGCATCAGCGCGCACGCCAGGCCGGTTCGGTCGCGGCCACCGTGGCAATGGATCACGACCGGTGCCTTCCCCCTGGCGACGGTGACGGCGGTGCCCGCAAACTCGCGCTGGAA
The DNA here is from genome assembly GCA_963836685.1 of uncultured Actinomycetes bacterium. GTDB lineage: Bacteria > Actinomycetota > Thermoleophilia > Gaiellales > Gaiellaceae > DATBLE01. The sequence goes on along the minus strand of CAWIKS010000019.1, from coordinate 67,847 downwards.
CCGGCCGAGCAGGCCGAGGTACGCCTCCCGCATCGAAGGCCACTCCCGCACAACCTGCACCTCGTTCCCGGGCATCGGGAAGCGCACGACTGCGATCGGGAGCTCAGCGGGCGGGTCGTGCGCAAGCTCGTCGTCGTCACGCAAATCGATCGCAACTTCGACCCCGTAGCCGGCCACCGTCCGCCAGCCCTCGTCGGTCAGCTTCCGGATCGAGTCAGCCCGGACGGCGACGTGGAAACGAGTCTCCCCGCCGCTCTCGAGCGGAAGACCACCCAGGTCGCGAACGTTCAGGCAGCCGTCCCACGCCAGGATCCGCTCCCTCAAGGTTTGCTGGTGCCCGCGCGCCCGTACAGGTCTTCGAGGCGGACGACGTCGTCGAGCTGTGCCGTCGAGACCTCGAGGATGTGCGTGTCCTCGAGCGCGCTGACCCGGTGGACGGTGCCGGGAGGGAAGCGGAACGCGTCCCCGGCGCCGATCACGCCTTCCTCGAGCAGGCCCTCACCGGCCCGGCCGAGCTCGAGCTTCGCACGCCCTTCGAGGACGTACCACGACTCGTCCTTCACCTTGTGGAACTGCAGACTGAGCGACTGCCCGGCGCGGACGAACAGGATCTTTCCGGCGTAGTCGTCGGTGTGCGCCCAGATCAGCTCCGATCCCCAGGGCTTCTCGACCACTCTCGGATCGAACGAGAAACGGCCGATCCCGCTCAGGTTCGGGGAGGAGAGATCCGGCGACACGGCACGGCGATCCTACGCCCTGACGGCTGATCGGTGGTCCCTGTCGTCGCGGGGAGGGCTGCACCAAGCAGTGGGGGACGAATCGCCCGCAATGCGCCGCGTGCAGGCCCCCAGCCGGGGCTTCGGCGGCTGCCGATCAGCTGTCCAACCACTCCGGGTGGGCGGTCACGTGCTCATCGGCACGTCGTAGCTCCTTCGGCGTGTTCACGGTCAGCCAGAGACCCTCGTGCCGGTACGCGCGCAGCCGTCCCTCGGCCGCGAGCTGAGGAAACGTCGTGGACTCGTGATCGCCGTGGTCGGGGAAGCGCTCGATCGCTTCCCCGGAGAGTACGTAGACGCCGCAGTTCACCCAGTACGGGATCTGGCCGCCTTCCCTGAAGCCGGTGATCAGGTCGTCGTCGCCGAGCTCGACCACGCCGAACGGGGACGGCGGCAGGGCGACCGCGACCGTGGCGGCCGCGCCCGTCTCGCGATGCCGGGCGAGCATCGCGGCGAAGTCGACGTCGACCAGCTCGTCGCCGTTGAGGGCGTAGACGTCGCCTCGCTCCAGGCGCAGCCTCGCCGCGAACTTGATCCCGCCCCCGCGCCCGAGCCGTTCCGGCTCCTCGGCGCAGACGACCTCGGGGCCGAGCCCGCTCAGCTCGGCGGCGAACAGCTCCGCCTGCCCGGCGGCACACGAGATGATCACCCGCCGGACGCCGGCGTTCGCGAGCCGCCCGATCTGGTACGCGGCGAGCGGCCGGCCGGCGATCGGAACGAGGGACTTCGGCCGTCCGCCCGCCGCGTCGCCGAGCCGCTCGGCCTTTCCGCCAGCCAGGATGATCGCCTCCATCAGTCGGCGCGAAGCGTGCTGCCCGGCTCCGGCTCTGCCGTCTCCGGCAGCGACGCGAACGGCGAGACCGCCCTGCCCATCGCCTCGTAGACGAAGCCGTGGCTGCGCATCGCGTCGCCGTCGAGGTGGTTGCGCCCGTCGATCACGAGCGGCGTTCGCATCGACGCGCGCAACTCGTCCCACGCCAGCGTTCGCAGCTCCGGCCATTCCGTGACGACCACCGCAGCATCCGCCCCCTGCAGCGCCTCGGCAACCGTGTCCGCGAACTCGATCCCGTGCAGAAGAGCGCTCGCGTCGGCGACCGGGTCCCAGGCGACCACCTCCGCTCCTTCCGCGAGCAGGCGCGACGTCAGCACCGTGCTCGGCGCCTCGCGCAGGTCGTCGGTGTTCGGCTTGAAGGCGAGCCCGAGCACCGCGATCCGCCTGCCGCGCAGCGAGCCGAGGTGCTTCTGGAGCTTCGCCACCGGCCGGCGCATCTGCAGCTCGTTCACCTCCATCACCGCGGTGACGAGGTGGAAGTGGTAGCCCGAGTTTCCGGCGAGCAGTTTCAGGAAGGACATGTCTTTCGGGAAGCAGCTGCCTCCGTAGCCGAGGCCCGCGCGAAGGTAGTGCGTCCCGATCCGGCGGTCGAGACCCATGCCCGCCGCGACCTGCTCCACGTCCGCGCCCACGAGCTCGCAGACGTTCGCGATCTCGTTGATGAAGCTGATCCGTGTGGCCAGAAACGCGTTGGCGGCGAGCTTGACCATCTCGGCCGAGGGAACGTCCATGCGGACGATCGGCGCGCCGAGCGGCGCGTGCAGCGCCTCGACCGCATCGCCGTCGGCCGGCTCGAACGACCCGACCACGACCCGGTCGGACTGCATGAAGTCCCGGACGGCGCTGCCCTCGGCCAGAAACTCGGGGCAGGATGCGTACCCGATCCGGGTCAGACCGCGCGCGTCCAGTGCCGCCCGGACCTTCTCCCCGGTGCCGACGGGCACCGTGCTCTTCATCACGAGCACGGCCCGCTCGATCGTTTCGGGCAGCTCGTCGATCACGGTCCAGACCGCGGACAGGTCGGCGTCGCCGGAGTAGGTCGGCGGGGTGCCGACGCACACGAAGAGAAACTCGCTGCCCTCCACCGCCTCCTCGATCGAGAGGGTGAAGGAGAGGCGGTCGGCGTTACGGGCGATCACCTGGTCGAGGCCGGGCTCGTAGAAGGGCAGCTCGCCCGCCCGGAGCGCCTCGATCCGATCGGCGGAGACGTCACGGATCGTGACGGTGTGCCCGAGCTCGGCGAGGCAGGCCCCGCTGACCAGACCTGCGTATCCGGCACCGAAGAACGCGATGCGTGCCATTCGACGGAAGAGCCTACTTCTCCGGGAGCGGCTTGAGGCCCTTCGCGATCGCGATCATCGTCTCGTTCGAGAGGCCGTCGAGCAGGGAGTTGACCACCCAGTAGCTGGTGTCGCCGTGGCGCAGCACGATCATGTGCAGCTTGGGGCCGTCGTAGTAGAAGTCGAACTCACGGCCGCCCAGGTCATGCCGGAAGCTGCGGTCGGAGAGCACCGGCGCGTCCGGCCAGTTCGTTTCCTCGATCCCCCAGTACACGCTGCCGGCGGTACGGAAGACCAGGCGCACGCCGTGCTTCTTGTCCTCGATCCGGTACGCAGACAACGGCTTCAGCGAGTCTGGCGAGGACGACCGCTCGATCACCGTCGGCGTCATCAGCTTGAAGCCGACCTTCTTCCGGACACCCCGCAGCAACGTGGCGGAGTCGTACGGGTTCGACGTCACCTGCGCCGGCTGGCGCGTCTGGGGGACCTGAACGGGCGGCGCGCTTGCGATCGTGCCCTTGAAGGTCTGGCCGACGACGACCACCAGCATCGCACCGTTGCCGAGCGGGGCGACCGGTGCGGTCACACGCTTCAGGTCCGCAGGCGCGAACAGCTTCGCGACCGACTGCGCGGCCGCCTGCGAGCGCTCGACGCGGGGGTTCCAGTAGACGGTGGTGTGGAAGTAGCCGAAGCTGGGCGCGTTGCCGGTCGCGTTCGGCGGCGGCGAGACGATCTTGTACCCGCGCTGGGAGAGCGCGTAGCTCGCATTTCCGGCGGAGCCGACCACGCCGTTCCCGTTCAGGACCGTGATCGTCGTCTGGGCGGGGGTCGGCGTCGTGGTGTGCACCTTGTTGCCGAGCGCGACGGCGTTCGCGGTCTTCCCTGCGCCGACGTCCGGGTTCGCCCAGCTCTGGACGGCCGCCTCGATGTTCGCCGAGCTGGTCTGCAGATCCGCATAGCCGGTCAAACCCTGGAGCTGCGTCTGGATGAAATGGCCGGACGGGAGGCTGTAGATGAAGTTGGCGTAGCTGGCGATCTTGCGGACGCTGACGTTGCCGCCGCCGCCCTGGGCGACCTCGACGTTGTTCGTCAGCGTGCCGACGAGCTTGATCGCCGTGCCGAGACCGAAGCTGTGGTTGAGCTGGTACTTGAGGGCCTTGACGAACTGCTGCTGCCTCGCGACCCGGAACAGGTCGGAGTCGGTGTGCCGGTAACGGACGTAGTCGAGCGCGCTGCCGCCCGTGAGCAACCGGTAACCGGGCTGGAGGTTGACCGTCGCGTAGCAGCTGTAGCACGAGCCGCCCTGGTTGTTGTAGTACCGGCGATCGACGTCGATCCAGACACCGCCGAGCCGGTTGACGACCTGCTTGAAGCCGCGGAAGTTGACCGCGATCAGGTAGTTGATCGGCAACCCGATCAGGTCCTCGACCGTCTGGAGCGTGCCCGGCTCTCCGCATGTCGCGTACGCGGAGTTGATCTTCCCCGGGAAGGTCGAGCGGCCCGGGCAATGGACGTTGACGGAGAGGTCGCGCGGGAACGAGAGCATCGAGACGGTCTTCGTCTGCGGGTCGGCCCGCAGCAGCATCACGGTGTCGGAGCGAGACGGCGTTCCCTTCGCCTCGTTGGCGCGGTGGTCGTAGCCGATCACGAGCGCGATCGCGGCCTTGCCCGGCGGCGGCGGCGCAAGCCCCTTCTGAGCCTCTTTCACGCCGGCCGAGTGCGGTGCGATCGCGGCGACGCTCTCGTGGAGCCACAGGTAGACGCCCGCCACGCCGCCGGTCACGAGCACGACGAGCGCGACCACGACCCAGAGCACGATCCGCCCGACCACGCGCATCCCGAGCGGCCCGGCGGCTCGGGCTGCCTGTAGCGGCTCATCGGGGTGAGCGCCGACGGGGGCAGGACCGAGTGCCCGTTTCCGTCGAGGACGCCGCCCCGGCCGATTCCTCGCTTCAGCGTGGTTCGCAACGCGCTTCGTCCGAAAATGAGACGCGCCCCGAACGAGGCGCCGCCGCGCCTCAGGATACCCCAGGCGGCCGCCGGCCCAGGTGTCTACCGGGTGACTACCGCGCGCGCGCCGCGACCCGCGCCGCGAGCGCCTGCTCGAACGAGGTCGGCAGAGGACTGCCGATCCCGACGAAGATCAGGGCGACGTCGATCCTCCCGCGGTTGAAGAGGACGAGTCGATCGCGACCGGCACCGCCTGGCCCTGGACCGTGTAGGTGGCGACGAGCCGGTAGGCATTCGACCGGTCGCCGTACCTCGGAAACCGGAGCGACCCGGAGGCGAGGATCTTCACCGCGCTGGGGTTGCCGGTGCCCTTGCGGAAGATCTCGGCAAAGCAGCCCGGGAGCGCCGGGACGGCCACACGGGCGTACCCCTTCCGAGCCATCTTCGCGGTCTTGAACACGCCGGCCGAGGACGAGACGAACGTCCCCTCCGGGCGGGTGAAGTCGGGGGAGCTGTACTTGCCGGTCTCGATCAGATCGGACTGGTTCGGGTTGTAGGTGGAGCACCGTGGGTTCGACTGGCCGCTGTTGGCGGAAGGCTTTGCCTTCCACCCGGCACCGAGATCGGAGAGCCTGATCGCCGCGGAACGCGCCCTGGCCTGGTCCGCCTTCGTCAGCTTCTTCTGCGGCTCACCGTTCGCGGCCAGCGCGGCACGCGCGAGCACCGCCGCGAGCACCCCGATCAGAGCGGCCTGCCTCACAGACGCTCATCTTACCGTGGCCGCGTCCGCGGGCTCGTAGGCGAGGTTCGGCCGCAGCCAGCGCTCCGCCTCGGCGATCGCGATGCCCTTCCGGCTCGCGTAGTCCTCGACCTGGTCGCGGCCGATCCGCCCGACCGCGAAGTAGCGCGCCTCCGGGTGGGCGAGGTAGATGCCGCTGACGCTCGCGGCCGGCATCGTCGCGTACTTCTCGGTCAGCTCGAGGCCGGCCTCGCGGCGCCCAGCAGGTCGAACAGCTTGCCCTTCTCGGTGTGGTCGGGGCAGGCCGGATAGCCGAAGGCCGGCCGGATGCCGCGGTAGCGCTCGGCGACCAGGTCCTCGCCGGAGAGCGCCTCGCCGGCGCGTACCACTCGCGCCGGACCTCGGCGTGCAGGCACTCGGCGAACGCCTCGGCGAGCCGGTCGGCGAGCGCCTTGACCATGATCGCGCGGTAGTCGTCGTGCTCGGCCTCGTAGCGGGCGGCCAGCTCGTCGGCGCCGTGGATCCCGACCGCGAACGCGCCGACCGCGTCCCCGGCGGGAGCGACGTAGTCGGCGAGGGAGCGGTTCGGCCGCTCGTCGCCGTGGTCCGCCTGCTGGCGGAGGAAGCAGAACCGCGTCCCCTCCTCGAGCACGACGTCGTCGCCGTCGGCGCGCGCGGGCCAGAAGCCGTACACGCCGCGTGCAGACAGCAGTCCGTCGCCGGTGATCTCGTCGAGCAGCGCGAGCGCGTCGTCGTACAGCTCGCGGGCCTCGGGCCGCTCGAGGATCGCCGGGAAGCGCCCCTTCAGCTCCCAGGCGTGGAAGAAGAACTGCCAGTCGATGTAGGCGCGAGCGCGACCAGGTCGGGCTCGACGAGCCGCGTGCCCGTGAACGGCGGCGGGGCAGGTCGTCGAAGGAGACGCGGTGGCGGTTCGCCCGCGCGGCGGCGATCGGCATCAGCGGCTTGCGGTCGCGCTCCGCGTGCTGGTCGCGCAGCCGCTCCTGCAGCTCGCGGTTCTCCCGGTCGAACTCGCCGGCGCGCGCCGGGTCGAGCAGGCTCGAGACGACGCGACGACGCGCGAGGCGTCGAGCACGTGGACGGTCGGCTGCGAGTACGCGGGCGCGATCCGGACCGCGGTGTGCTGCTTCGAGGTCGTCGCGCCGCCGATCAGCAGCGGCAGCTCGAGCCCGCGCCGCTCCATCTCGCGCGCGACGTTGACCATCTCGTCGAGCGACGGCGTGATCAGGCCCGACAGCCCGACGAGGTCGGCACCCTCCGCGGCCGCCGTGTCGAGGATCCGGTCGGCGGGCACCATCACGCCGAGGTCGACCACCTCGTAGTTGTTGCAGCCGAGGACGACGCCGACGATGTTCTTGCCGATGTCGTGGACGTCGCCCTTGACCGTCGCGAGCACGACCTTTCCCTGCGCGCGGACGCCCCGTCGCCTCGCTCGGCCTCCATGAACGGCTCCAGATACGCGACCGCGCGCTTCATCGCCCGGGCGCTCTTCACCACCTGCGGCAGGAACATCCTCCCGGACCCGAACAGGTCGCCGACGACGCTCATCCCGTCCATCAGCGGCCCCTCGATCACGTCGAGCGGCCGCGCGTGCTGCTGGCGCGCCTCCTCGGTGTCGGCCTCGATGAAGTCGACGATCCCGTGCACGAGCGCGTGCGAGAGCCGCTCCTCGACCGGCGCTTCCCGCCAGGAGAGGTCGACCTCGCGCTTCGTCGCCTCGCCGTAGACCGTGCCCGCGTACTCGACCAGCCGCTCGGTCGCGTCGGGGCGGCGGTCGAAGATCACGTCCTCGACGAGCTCGAGCAGCTCGGGCGCGACGTCCTCGTAGACCATGAGCTGGCCGGCGTTGACGATCCCCATGTCGAGCCCGGCCCGGATCGCGTGGTAGAGGAACGCCGAGTGCATCGCCTCGCGCACGGCGTCGTTGCCGCGGAACGCGAACGAGAGGTTGGAGATGCCGCCCGACATCCGCGCGCCGGGGCAGCGCTCCTTGATCAGCGGCATCGCCTCGATGAACGCCTTCGCGAAGTCGGCGTGCTCCTCGATCCCGGTCGCGACCGCGAGCACGTTCGGGTCGAAGACCATGTCCTCCGGGGCAAAGCCGGCGCTTCGACGAGCAGCCGGTAAGCGCGCTCGCAGATCGCGACCTTGCGCTCGACGGTGTCCGCCTGGCCCCCCTCGTCGAAGGCCATCACGACGACGCCCGCCCCGTAGTCGCGGACCGCCCGCGCCTGCTCGAGGAACGCCTCCTCGCCCTCCTTGAGGCTGATCGAGTTGACGATTCCCTTCCCCTGGATGCATTTCAGTCCCGCCTCGACCGCCGACCAGCTCGAGCTGTCGACCATGATCGGGAACCGGGCGACCTCCGGCTCGGTCGCGATCAGGTTGAGGAACGTCGTCATCGCCTGCTCCGAGTCGAGCAGGTCGGCGTCCATGTTGACGTCGAGGATGTTCGCCCCGCCCCGCACCTGCTCGAGCGCGACCTCGACCGCCGCCCGAAGTCGCCCGCCTCGACGAGCCGCCGGAAGCGGGCCGATCCGGTCACGTTCGTCCGCTCGCCGATCACCACGAACCCGGTGTCCGGGCCGATCTCGAACGGCTCGAGGCCGCTGAAGCTCGGCGGCGGCTGCCTCTTCGGGACGTGTCGCGGGGGCTGGCCCTCGACATGGCCCGCCGACCGCCCCGATGTGGCCGGGGTCGTGCCGCAGCAGCCGCCGACGATGTTCACGAGCCCGTCGCGGCGAACCCGCCGAGATAGCGGCTCGTGTCCGCGGGTGCTCGTCGTGCAGGCCGAGGTCGTTCGGCAGCCCCGCGTTCGGGTGGCACGCGACGTACGTGCCCGCGACCCGCGCGAGGCCCTCGACGTACGGCCGCATCTGGGCGGCGCCGAGCGAGCAGTTGACGCCGACGATCAGCGGCTCGGCGTGCTCGACCGACGCCCAGAATGCCTCGACCGTCTGGCCGGACAGGTTGCGGCCGGAGACGTCGATCGCCGTGAACGAGAGCCACAGGGGCATCTCGGGCGCGACCTCGAGGGCGGCGGCGATCGCGGCCTTCGCGTTCAGCGTGTCGAAGATCGTCTCGATCAGCAGGATGTCGACCCCGCCCTCCGCGAGCGCGGCGATCTGCTCGGCGTACGCGTCGCGAACCTGATCGAAGGTGGCCGCGCGATAGGGCGGGATCGTCGACCCGCGGCGAGAGCGAGAGCGAGACGTTCAGCGGCCCGACGGAGCCGGCGACGAAGCCGCCGGCCTCGTCGGCGGCCCGCCGCGCGAGCCGCGCGCCGGCGAGGTTCATCTCGGCGGCGTGCTCCTAGAGCCCGTAGTCGGCCTGCCCGATCGCGTGGCCGTGAACGTGTTCGTCGTGGCGATGTCGGCCCCCGCCGAGAAGTAGTCGCGGTGGATCCCGAGCACGACCTCGGGCCGCGTCAGGTTGAGCAGGTCGGGGTCGCCGGCGACGTCCCGCGGATGGTCGCGGAACCGCTCGCCGCGGTATGCCTCCTCCCCGCGCACCTGGCGCTGGATCAGCACGCCCCAGGAGCCGTCGAGCACGATGATCCGCTGTCGAGCTGTTCCCTGAGCTGTTCCGTCCGGTTCGTCATCGCGCTCCTCGCCGAAAGAGGCGCGGAAGACCGCGGGGCTCTTTAGGCGTTTGTTTACCCGGTCGCCAAGCTGCCGTTCAAAGCTCTCCGGGTGCTCAGAGTAGCAGATCGGACGGTCATTGATGAGCGGTTGCCGCGCTGCTTCCGGAACCGAGCTTCGCAAGCGGAAGCACTCGTCGGCGCTGGCGCTCGCTTCGGCGCAGGTGAGGCGCGCGAGGATCCGCGGCATGCCCCGGCTTCGCCAGCGCTCGCGGCCGGCGGGAGACACGCGGTCGGACGTCGCCTCGTCGCCGCCGGTCGCGACCGCGAGCTGGTTCTCGGCGTGGCGGATGCGCTGCTCGAGCTGCCAGCGGTCGGCCTCGGACTCGCCCGCCTCGACGCGCTCCAGCTCGGCCTGGCCTCCTCGAGCTGCCCCTGCGCGCGGGCGCCGTCGATCTCGCGCGTCGACCGCGTCGTCGACGAGCGCCAGCGCCCGGTCCTGCTCGACCTTGAAGAACCCCGGCCCGGTCGCGAACTCGAGCACCTCCTGCCCCGCCGGACGTGCACGCGCGTCGAGCCCGCCTTCAGCATCGCCACGAGCGGCGCGTGCCGCGCGAGGACGCCGATCTCGCCGGCCGCGCCCGGGACGATCAGCATCTCGCCTCGCCCTCGAACGCCGCCCCCTCGGGCGTGACGAGCGAGACCTCGAATTCCGGCGGCCGTCGGCCACGGTAGGCGGCGACCGGCTCGGCCTCGCGGGCGCTCTGCGCGGCCTCCTCGATCGTGCCGACCATGTAGAACGCCTGCTCGGGCAGGTCGTCGTGCTTGCCGTCGACGATCTCCTGGAAGCCCTTGACCGTGTCCTCGAGCTTGACGTACGCGCCCGGGCGGCCGGTGAACGCCTCGGCGACGAACATCGGCTGCGAGAGGAAGCGCTCGATCTTGCGGGCGCGCTGGACGATCAGCTTGTCCTCGTCGGAGAGCTCGTCCATGCCGAGGATCGCGATGATGTCCTGGAGCTCCTTGTAGCGCTGGAGGATCTCCTGCACCCGCGTCGCCGTCGTCGTAGTGCTCCTGCGAGACGACGCCCGGCTGCAGGGCGCGCGAGTTCGAGTCGAGCGGGTCGACCGCCGGGTAGATGCCCTTCTCGGCGATCGCCCGCGAGAGCACGGTGATCGCGTCGAGGTGCGCGAACGTGTTCGCCGGCGCGGGGTCGGTGAGGTCGTCGGCGGGCACGTAGATCGCCTGCACGGAGGTGACCGAGCCGGTCGCGGGTCGACGTGATCCGCTCCTGCAGCTGCCCCATCTCCGTCGCCAGCGTCGGCTGGTAGCCGACGGCGCTCGGCATGCGGCCGAGCAGCGCCGACACCTCGGAGCCCGCCTGGACGAAGCGGAAGATGTTGTCGATGAACAGCAGCACGTCCTGGCCCTCGTCGCGGAAGTACTCCGCCATCGTCAGGCCGGAGAGGCCGACGCGCAGGCGCGCGCCCGGCGGCTCGTTCATCTGGCCGTAGACGAGCGCGACGCGGTCGATCACGCCCGACTCCGTCATCTCGAGCCAGAGGTCGTTGCCCTCGCGCGTCCGCTCGCCGACGCCGGCGAAGACCGACAGCCCGCCGTGCTGCTCGGCGACGTTGTGGATCAGCTCCTGGATCAGCACGGTCTTGCCGAGCCCGGCGCCGCCGAAGAGGCCGACCTTGCCGCCCTTCACGTACGGCGCGATCAGGTCGATCACCTTGATCCCGGTCTCGAAGATCTCGGTCTTCGGCGAGAGGTCGGCGAACGCCGGCGGGTCGCGGTGGATCGGCCAGCGCTCGCCGTCGCCGGCTCCCCCTTGTCGACCGGCTCGCCGAGCACGTTCCAGAGCCGTCCGAGCGTCCCCTTGCCGACCGGCACGGTGATCGGCCCGCCGGTGTCGACGACGTCGACGCCGCGGGGGAGGCCGTCGGTGGAGTCCATGGCGACCGCGCGGACGCGGTCGTCGCCGAGGTGCTGCTGGACCTCGGCGATCAGGTCGATGCCCGCGGCGCCGTCGTCGCCGGGCACGGTGATGCTGAGCGCGCTGTAGATCTCCGGAAGCGCACCGGGGAAGACGGCGTCGATGACGACGCCCTTGATCTCGACGATCTTGCCGACGTTTTGCTCGCTAGCCATTGGACTCCTGAAGAGGCGTTGCACGAAGAGACGCCCGCCCGGCGCGCCGGCCGTCGGGCGAGCGCCCGGAGTCTACCGAAGCCCGAGCGCCGTCGAACCTCCTGGGAGCGCGCGTTACTCCTTCGTGAGCGCGGCCACACGGGCCTCGTGGTCGTACGCTCAGCAGTACGAGGTGAGAAGCGATGCGATCACTCCACCTAGACTAGCTCGGGCCCACCGCGTTACAGGGAACACCGAGACCCGCTCGTCGCCGCAGGGAGGGCCCGCGGGGAACGGCGTTCCGCCGCGCTCCAGAGGCGTGAGCGCGGAGACGGCGCCGCGAACACCGAGCTGGCCGGTGCGCGGCTGCGCCCCGAGCTGGGCGACTCGCAGGACGCGGGTCTGACGAGGTCGTTGTTGTTCGAGGCGGCCGGCGCGATCCGCGGGTTGGCCTCAGCGGGAGCGGCCGCCCAGGCTGCGTGCTGAGCACGGTGGCGAGACCGACGCCGCGGCGACGACGGCCGCGACCCGCGCGAGCGCCGCCGGACGCAGCAGGGCCCGTCGCCGGCGGGGATGCTGACCGGATGCTCGAGCAGCTCGAGCGGCTCCCGTCGAGGGCGAGCACCGCGCCGCGGACGCTGTCCTCGAACTCACGGCAGTGCGGCAGCGGTCGAGGTGAGCCGCAAGCAGCGCGTGCTCGAGCTCGGACAGCTCGCCGTCGAGCCGCAGCGAGGCCCACGCGCGTGCGCGGTCACAGCTCGCCGGCCTCGGTTGAAGCGCCATCACCCACTTAGACGCCAGAAGGCGGCCGCTTGTTAGGGCAACTCCCTTAGAAGAGGCCGTAGCGGTCGTCGATCGCGAGCCCGATCACGACCACGAGAGCCCGAGGACGATGAAGATCGCCGACTGGGCGATCCTCGCGTGCTCCTCGGGCGTCGCCCAGCGCAGGAACCGCGGGCCGAAGAGCGGCGCCGCCTCGCCCTTCGGGCGCGCCGGCCCGCGGTTGCCGACGAAGAACCCAGCACGAGCAGCAGGCAGCCGAAGCCCTAGAACCCGACCGCGAGCGCGCGGTTCAGCGAGCGCCGATGCAGCCCCGACGCCGAGCGAAACGACCGCGACCGCGCCGACGGCCCCCAGCAGCACGAGAAAGCGGCGCGCGGCGGCGAGCAGCATGGCCGCGTTACTCGACGGCGACTGCAGCAGGCTGTCCGGTGCCGCGGATCTCTTCCTCGGTCATCGGCCATCGCTCGAGCGGGTAGTGGCACGCGGCGACGTGGTCGCTGCTGCCGACCGGCCGCAGCTCGGGCGTCTCGACGTCGCAGTGGCCAGGATGGAAGCGCGGGCAGCGCGGGTGGAACCAGCAGGCGCTCGGCGGGTTGATCGGGTTCGGAACGTCGCCCTCGAGCACGATCTGCTTGCGCGCGCGGCCGAGCTCCGGATCGGGGATCGGGACGGCCGACAGCAGCGCGCCCGTGTACGGATGCTTCGGCTCGGTGTAGAGGTCGTTCCGGTTCGCGATCTCGACGGCTTGCCCGAGGTACATGACCATCACCCGGTCGGAGATGTGGCGGACGACGTTCAGGTCGTGGGCGATGAAGATGTAGGTCAGCCCGAAGTCGCGCTGGAGGTCCTTGAGCAGGTTGAGGATCTGCGCCTGCACCGAGACGTCGAGCGCCGAGACCGGCTCGTCGCAGACGATCAGCTTCGGGTTGACCGCGAGCGCGCGCGCGACGCCGATGCGCTGGCGCTGGCCGCCGGAGAACTCGTGCGGGAAGCGGTTGTAGTGCTCCGGGTTCAGGCCGACGATCTCGAGCAGCTCCTGGACGCGCCGCTTGATCTCCGCGCCGTGCCGATCCCGTGCACCTCGAGCGGCTCGCCGACGATGAAGCCGACGCGCTTGCGCGGGTTCAGCGAGGCGTACGGATCCTGGAAGATCATCATCATCTCGCGGCGGATCGGCCGCATCTCGGCGCGCGAGAGCCGGGTGATGTCGCGGCCCTCGAAGACGATCCGCCCGGCGGTCGGGTCGAGCAGCCGCATGATGCAGCGCGCGAGCGTCGACTTGCCGCAGCCCGACTCGCCGACGATGCCGAGTGTCTCGCCCTCGTCGAGGATGAAGCTGACGCCGTCGACCGCCTTCACGGAGGCGATCTGCTTCTGGAAGATGATCCCGCGCGTGACCGGGAAGTGCTTCTTCAGGTCGTCGACGACGAGCAGCTCGTCGCCGACAGCTGGAGCGCACCCTCCTCGGTGCGTTGCCCTGCGCGCGCGACCATCAACTGGCCTCCGCCAGCGTGCCCTCGACCGCCTTCGTCGCCTCGCGATCCTTCGTGTCCTGGTCGAGATGGCAGCGCGTCCGGTGATCGCCCTCCGCCCCGGGCACCGCCACGAGCTCGGGCTCCGCTTCGCTGCAGACCGGCATCACGTACGGGCAGCGCGGGTGGAACCGGCAGCCCCGCGGCGGGAAGAGCAGCGACGGCGGCTGGCCGGAGATCTGCACGAGGCGCTCGACGTCCTGGTTCAGGCGCGGGAGCGAGCCGAGCAGGCCCCAGGTGTACGGATGGTTCGGCCGGTGGAACAGCTCGCGAACCTTGCCCTCCTCCTGGATCCGCGCCGCGTACATGACGACGACGTCGTCGGCGATCTCCGCGACGACGCCGAGGTCGTGCGTGATCATGATGATCGCGCTGCCGAACTCGTCCTGGAGGCGCTTCATCAGGTTGAGGATCTGCGCCTGGGTGGTGACGTCGAGCGCGGTCGTCGGCTCGTCGGCGATCAGCAGGTCGGGGTTGTTGACGAGCGCCATCGCGATCATCACGCGCTGGCGCATGCCGCCGGAGAACTGGTGCGGGTAGTCGTCGATGCGCTGCTCGGCGCGCGGGATGCCGACCGCCTTCAGGAGCTCGAGCGCGCGCGCCCTGGCGCCGCCTTCGTCACGTCCTGGTGGAGCAGGATCGCCTCGATCGAGCTGCTGCCCGATCGTGTGCACCGGGTTCAGCGACGTCATCGGGTCCTGGAAGATCATCGCGATCTCGTTCCCGCGGATGTCGCGCAGCCGCCGAGGGCTGCATCCCGATCAGGTTCTCGCCCTTCCAGAGCGCCTCGCCGCTCGAGATCGTGTTCCGCCGGTTGTTCAGCCCCATGATCGTCAGGCAGGTGACGCTCTTGCCGCAGCCCGACTCGCCGACGATGCCGAGGGTCTTGCCCTTCTCGACCGAGAAGCTGACCCCGTCGACGGCCTTGACGATGCCGTCGTCCGTCCGGAAGTAGGTCTTCAGGTCGTTGACCTCGAGCAGCGCCATGCGCAGGTGAGCGTATCTAGGCCAGCCGGATCCTGGGGTCGATCCAGGCGTAGAGGAGGTCGACGATCAGGTTGAAGCATGACGATCACGATCGTCGCGAAGACGATCACTCCCTGGATCGTCGGCAGTGTCGTAGTTGAACAGCGCCTGCACCGCGGTCCTGCCCAGGCCGGGCAGGCTGTAGACGGTCTCGGTGAAGATCGCGCCGCCGAGGGCGAGGCCGATGTCCATCCCGAGCATGGTCACGATCGGCAGCATCGCGTTGCGGAGAACGTGCGAGCGGATCACCACCGACTCGGGTGCGCCCTTGGCTCGCGCCGTCCGCACGTAGTCCTCGTTCAGCGTCTCGATCACGTTCGCGCGGATCATCCGGACGTAGAGCGCGGCGAACAGGATCGCGAAGGTCGCCCAGGGCAGGATCATGTGGTAGGCCCACTGCACGGGCCCTCCCGGCTGCCCCGGCGGCGGGTTGAAGAAGTCGCGTAGCCGGTGATCGGGGTGATGTGCCACTTGTAGCCGAAGAAGTAAGCGAAGATCAGTCCGATCCACAACGGGTGTGCCGAGATGCCGACCAGCACGAAGGTCATCGAGCCGCGGTCTAGCAGCGATCGCGGCCGAAGCGCCGAGAGGATCCCGATCGGCAGGGCGAGCAGCATCCAGAAGAAGGCGCCGCCGAAGACGAGCGAGGCGGTGACCGGCGCGGCGGCTCCGACGATCGTGTTCACGCTCTGGCGGTTGTAGAACGAGTGCCCGAGGTTGCCGTGGAAGACCAGGCGGCTGAGGAACAGCCAGTACTGGTCGTAGATCGGCCGGTCGAGGTGGAGGTAGTGGCGGGCACGCTCCACCTGCGCCTGCTGTGCCGCCCTTGCCGGCGACCTGCTTGGCCGGGTCGGCCGGGATGATGAAGAAGAGGATGTAGCGTGACGATCGTGACGGCGAGGAACAGCGCCATCGCCCAGAGGACGCGTCTGATCAGGTAGCGGATCACTGTGGTGCCGTCGTCTCGATCGTCAGGGTATCGGGATTGATTCTAGGTCGGGGAAGGGCGTGGGCGCCGGGGTGTCCCGGCGCCCACTGTTTCCTGCTCCTACTTGAGGAAGAACGTGGCGAGATCCAGCGTCGCGTACGCGGGCTGGAAGACGACACCGCCGACGCGCGCAGCGACGAACTCACGGTCGTTGCGGTTGTCGAACGCCGCCCAGGGGGCGTAGTTCTTCGTGAGGTCGACGTCGAGCTTCCCGTAGGCCGCGTACCGCGCAGCACCGGTCAGCTTGTTGGCAGCCGCCATCCGCTTGTTCAGAGCGGGGACGTTCAGATACGCGAGGTTGTTGTTGTTCGCGTCGTGGATGTTGTCCCCGTTCAGCAGGATGTCGATGAAGTCGTACGGATCCGGGTAGTCCTGGTTCCAGCCCGCCAGCGCCGCGTCGAAGGGCTCACCCTTCGTGCCCGCGGCGACGTACAGCTGGAAGCCCTGGAACAGCTTCACCGTCACGTTGCAGCCGATCTGGCTCAGGTTGTACCTGAACACCTGGGCCTGGCCCTGACCGACGGCGGACGTCGACGTGTACACGGTGACGTCCTTGCAGCCGCCCGCGGAAGAGGCGAGCGTCTTGGCCTTGGCGTAGTTCGAGCCCTTGATCGGGTAGGCGTTGACCTCCTGGAATCCACCCATGCCGGGCGGCAGGATCTGATCGGTCCGCTTGCCGCGGTATGCCCCGCCGACGCGGAGCATCGCGGGACGGTCGATCGCGAAGTTCGCCGCCTTGCGCATAGCCGCGTTCGCGAACGCGGGCCGGCTCGTGTTGAGCGCGACGTAGTCGGTCTCGACGAGCGGGTTGACGAAGAAGCGGCCCTTGTTGACGCCGAACTGCTGCCCGAGCTGAGCGGGAGCCGTCGGCGGCAGACCGCCCATATCCCAGTCGACCTGACCCGCCTTCACCTGCAGCAGGCTCTGGTCGAGGTTCGTGTTGACCGTGATGTTGAACCCGTCGACGTTGTGCGGTCGCGGACCCTTGTAGAAGGTGTTCCGCTTCAGCACGATGCTGCGGCCGACCTGCCGGCTGGCGATGTAGTACGGGCCGGCGCCCGGCAGAGTGGTGACGCCGTTGGCGTCGATCGGCAGGTTCGTCGGAATGGCGCCGAAGAACGGCATCGCGATCTTCGCGAGCATGCCGCCGTCCGGCTGGGTCAGCTTGATCGTCAGCTTGTTGCCCTTGGCGATCACGCCGCTGGCCGTCGCCGCCTTGCCGGCGATCACTGCATCCGCGCCGACGATGTTTCCGATGAAGGCCACGACCGGCGACTGCATCTTCGGGTTCAGGTCGCGGTTGATGGCCGCAGCGAAGTTCGCAGCGGTGACCGGAGCCCCGTTGCTGAACTTGTACGTGTTCTTCAGGGTGAACGTGTACGTCTTGCCGTCCTTGGAGACGACCGGCAACGCCGCCGCGACCTCCGGGATCAGCTTCGATCCCTCGGGGCGAGGCTTGTCCGCATAGCTGAGCAGCATCGCGGACGTGACGTACTCGATCTCCCACGACAGGGTGCCGTACGCAAGAGCGGGATCCGAGAAGTCGACGTCTGTCGCCGACATGTTGATGTTCATCGTCCCGCCCTTCTTCTGCCCGCTTGCCGCCGGCTTGAGCGTGGTGCTCGAGGCCGGCCCTGCAAACGCGGCCGCCAGCAGACAGCTGGCACCAACCGCTGCCATGGCGACCGAGAGCAAGATCCTCCTACGCATCGATCTCCTTTCGATGGAACGAACGGGGCGGCGGGTTGCCGCCCGCCGTTCTTTACGCATCCTCGACTCGCTGAGACGACGCTCTTCGAGTTTGGTTAGCGGGTGGAGAATAGTGAGCCGGGGCGCCTGTTGACCAGCGCAGAGCCGCAACTTGCGGCTACCGGATCGAGCGCGGGTCGAACGCGTCCCGCAGGCCGTCGCCGAGCAGGTTGAAGGCGAGCGTGGCGAAGAGCACAGCCAGGCCCGGCCAGACCATCAGCCACGGCTGCGTCAGGTAGTAGTCCGGCGCGGTCGAGAGCAGGTTCCCCCAGCTCGACGTCGGCTGCTGGATCCCCAGTCCCAGGAAGGAGAGCCCCGCCTCAAGGAGGATGTTCTGGGCGACGACCAGCGTCGAGTAGACGATGATCGGCGCGACCAGGTGAGGAAGTATGTGCGAGCGGATGATCCGCGCGTCGTTCGTGCCGATCATGCGCGCCGCCTCGACGAACTCCTTCTCCCGTAACGAGAGCACCTGGGCCCGGACGATGCGCGCGGGATAGAACCAGCCGAAGATGCCGATGACGACGATCAACGTGAACGCCCCCTCGGCCATGAAGCCGAGCGTGATCCCGTTCAGGCGGGCGCCGGCCGTGCTCGCCAGCGCGATCACGAACAGCAGCACGGGGAACGCCATCACGATCTCGGTGATGCGCGAGATCACCGTGTCCACCCAGCCGCCGTAGAAGCCGGCGATCGCGCCCATCGTCACGCCGATCACCATGATGATCAGCGTCGCGCCGACCGCGACCTCGAGCGACGTCTGGGTGCCGTAGAGGAGCCGCAGAAACTCGTCACGGCCGAGCTGGCCGTCCGCACCGAGAATGAAGGTGAAGTGCTTGGCCCCGGTGGCCGTCTGATCCGTAAAGGACGAGAAGGGCCCGACCGGAAGGACCTTGATCGGGTCGACTCCGTTCTGCGTGATGTCGTTCGGCCCGTGCCCGAGCAGCTTCGCCGCGATCGGCGCACCGATGAAGCCGATCAGGAAGATGAAGACGATGTAGAGCCCGCCGCCGATCGCGAACTTGTCTCGGCGGAACCGCAGCCATACGCCCTCCCAGTAGCCGCGGGCGCGAACCTCGCCTTCCCCGCGAAGGTCGCCGTGCGTCTCGGCTGCGGCGGCCGGGCCGAGGCCTGCGCCGGGGGAAACGAGTTCGGGGCGTTCGGTCGTGGCCACGAGCGAGAGTCTGAGCATAGCGCGGACTGATGCCCGCGCATTCCCTGAGACTGCCTCTTCCTGAAGAAAGTTAGCTCTGGTCGTGCGCTAGGCCGTCAGCGCGTCGGCGCCGGCGACCACCTCGAGGATCTCCTGCGTGATCTCCGCCTGGCGCGCGCGGTTCATCGCCAGCGTCAGCGTGTCGATCAGCTCACCGGCGTTCCTGGAGGCGTTTCGCATCGCCGTCATCCGCGCGCCCTGCTCCGACGCGGCCGATTCGAGCAGCGCCCGGTAGATCTCGGTCTCGACGTAGACGGGCAGCAGCCGCTCGAGGATCTGCTCCGGCTCGGGCTCGTAGATGAAGTCGCCGAGCAGCGCCTCGCGCTTGTCGACGTCCTCCCCCGCCTCGAGCATCTCCTCCGGGACCGGGAGCATGTCCTGCTCGACCACCTCCTGCACGAGCGGGGAGACGAAGTGGTTGTAGACGAGGACGACGCGGTCGACCTCCTCGGCGACGTAGAGCTCGGCGACCTTGTGGGCGAGCGCCTGCGCGTCGTGGTACGACGGGCGGTCGCTGAAGCCGGTCCAGGCCTGGAGCACCTCGTAGTGCCGGAAGCGCAGCGTCGATGCCCCCTTGCGGCCCGACACGAGCCAGCGGACCCGCTTGCCCTCGCCTTCGAGCTGCCGGCCGAGCGCGAGCCCGTGGCGCAGCACCTGGGCGTTGAACCCGCCGGCGAGGCCACGGTCGCCGGTGACCAGCAGGATCGCGACCGCCTGCTCCAGCTCTCGGCGCTGGAGCAGCGGCAGGCCACGAACCGAGGTGCTGGCGCGGGCGGTCCCGGCCATCAGCTCCATCATCCGGTCTGCATACGGTCGCATCGCCTCGATCCGAGCCTGCGCCCGGCGCAGGCGGGCGCTGGCGACGAGCTCCATCGCCTTGGTGATCTTGCGCGTGTTGCGGATCGAGCGGATCCGCCGTTTCAGGTCCTGGACGGTGCTCACGCTCTCGCGTGACCTCGGGCTAGCACGAAGCGAGCGACGCAGGACGCTCATTTGCCCTATGGACGCAGAGGACGACGATCGTCTCCTCCTGGACGTTGAACATGTCGCCGAACCGCTTCAGCTCGGCATGGAGCTTCTCGGTCAGCTCGTCGGACAGCTCCTTCTGCTCCCGGATCTGGGCGAGGATCGAGCCCTCGGTGCGCATGTGCTCGCGAAGCTCGTCCTGGTAGCGCGGCACCTGCGGGGTCGGGACCTCGTCCAGGTAGCCGTTGATCCCGGCGAAGATCGCGACCACCTGCTCCTCGACCGGCCACGGGCTGTACTGCGGCTGGTTGAGCGTCGCCACCATCCGCTCGCCGCGGGCGAGCGTCCGCTGGGTGGCGGCGTCCAGCTCCGACCCGAACTGCGCGAACGCCTCCAGCTCGCGGTACTGGGCGAGGTCGAGCTTGAGGCGACCGGCGACCTGGCGCATCGCCTTGATCTGGGCGTTGCCACCGACGCGCGAGACGGAGATGCCGACGTTGATCGCCGGGCGCACGCCGGAGTAGAACAGGTCGCTTTCGAGGAAGATCTGGCCGTCCGTGATCGAGATCACGTTCGTCGGGATGTACGCGGCAACGTCGCCGGCCTGCGTCTCGATCAGCGGCAGGGCGGTCAGGGAGCCGCCGCCGAGCTCGTCGGAGAGCTTGCAGGACCGCTCCAGGAGCCGCGAGTGCAGGTAGAAGACGTCGCCCGGGTACGCCTCGCGACCCGGCGGGCGGCGCAGGAGCAGCGACATCTGCCGATAGGCGTCCGCATGCTTGGACAGGTCGTCGTACATGCACAGCGCATGCCTCCCGGCGAACATGAAGTACTCGCCCATCGCGCAGCCGGAGTAGGGCGCCATCCACTTGATCGGTGCCGCCTCCGAGGCCGCGGCGTTGACGATGATCGTGTACTCCATCGCCCCCTCCTCCTTCAGCCGCTCGTACACCTGCGCGACCGTCGAGGCCTTCTGCCCGATCGCGACGTAGATGCAGATCATGTCCTGCCCGCGCTGGTTGAGGATCGTGTCGACGCAGATCGCGGTCTTGCCCGTCGTCCGGTCGCCGATGATCAGCTCGCGCTGGCCGCGGCCGATCGGGATCATCGAGTCGATCGCCTTCAGGCCGGTCTGGAGCGACTCCTTGACCGGCTGGCGGTCGACCACGCCGGGCGCCTTGAACTCGAGCGGGCGGCGCTCGGTCGCCTTCAGCGGCGGGCCCCCGTCGATCGGGTCGCCGAGCGGGTCGACGATGCGTCCGATCAGGTCGTCTCCGACCGGCACGCTCGTGACCCGGCCCGTGCGCCGCACCGGCTCGCCTTCCTTGACGTGCTCCCACTCGCCCAGCAGGGCGGCGCCGACGTTGTCCTCCTCGAGGTTCAGGGCGACGCCGGTGACGCCGTGCTCGAACTCGAGCATCTCCAGCGAAACCGCGCTCTCCAGGCCGTAGACGCGGGCGATGCCGTCGCCGACCTGGAGAACGGTTCCGACCTCGGCGAGATCGGTCTCGACCTCGAACTCCTCGATCCGCTCCTTGAGGATTGCGGTGATCTCTTCCGGGCGTAGCTTCACTCAGGGCTCCTTCTCGATGTCAGGCCAGGGTGACGAGCTCTCGGCTCAGGCGTTCGAGACGGCCGCGCACGCTGGCGTCGACGCGCCGCGAGCCGGCCTGGAGGACGATGCCTCCGATCAGATCCGGGTCGACCGCGCGCGTCGCCTCCACCTTCCGCCCGGAGGCGTGCTCGATCTGCTCGACGATCGACCGGGCTTCGTCGTCGGTCAGCTCGAACGCGGTTGTCAGCTCGACGGTCAGCTGCCCCTCCTCGACCGCCGCGAGGCGCTCGAACTCGGCGGCCACCTCGTCGACCTCACCGCCGCGACCCTTCTCGACGAGCAGGCGCAGGAGGTTGCGGACGAACGGGTCGCCCTCCGCGACGACGGCGTCGATCGCCGCGATCTTGGCGCTCTTGTCGAGCTGCGGGTTGCGCAGGATCTCCTGGAGCTCGGGCACCTGCCTCGTCGCCTCGACGAAGTCGGCGAGGTCCTCGCGGACCCGCGGGACGCGCCCGACCTCCTTCGCGGCCGCGAACAGCGACCGGGCATAGGTGCGGTGGACGACGCTCAGAGCGTCTCCCTTTCCAGCACCGAGAAGTCGAGATCGCCGATCGCGTCCTCGATCAGCTTGCGCTGATCCTCCCGGTCGAGCACCTTGCCGGTCACCTTCGTCGTCGCGATGAGGGTGAGCTCGGCGACCTCGGAGCGAATCTGCTCCAGGGCGCGCTCCGTCTCCGCCTCGATCTGCCGCTTCGTCTCCTCCAGGCGTCGCTGTCGATCCGCCTCTGCCTCTTCGCGGACGCGCACCCGCTGCGAATCGGCGATCCGGCGGGCCTCGGCGAGGATCTCCTCCGCCTCCCCCCTCGCCTTCCCGATCAGCCGGCGGTGCTCCTCGAGCAGGTGGCGGGCCTCCTCGCGGGCGCGGTCGGCCTCCTCGATCGACTGGCGTATGCGCTCGCGGCGGTCGTCGATCGCCTTCTGGATCGGGCCGAACGCATACCGCCTGAGAACGAAGAAGGTGATCCCGAACGCGACCAGCGTCCAGATCATCAGACCGGGGACGACCTTGATCAGTGCGTTCGAGGCGACCGGCATCAGATCAGCACGTAGGCGAGCAGGCCGCCGATGAGGCCGTAGAAGACGACCGCCTCGGTGAGCGCGAAGCCCAGCCACTGGATGCCCTGGAGCTCGCCGCGGAGCTCCGGCTGGCGCGCCACGGACTGGATCATCGAGCCGAAGATGTTGCCGATGCCGATACCGGCACCGAGCGAGCCGAGGCCGATGCCGAGGGCGAGCGCGATCGCCTTGCCGGCGTCCGTGTTCCCCGAGGCAGCGGCTGCGAGAAAGCCGAGCATGAGTGGTTCTCCTCCTAGTGGTCGGGCTCGATCGCCGAGCCGATATAGATGGCGGACAGGGCAGCGAAGATGAATGCCTGGATCGAGACGACGATGATCACCTCGAACAGGTAGAAGGCGGTCGCGGCCGGCACCGCGATCACCGCGAGCGCCACCGACTCGAGCACGAAGATCAGCCCGATGAAGGTCAGGATCAGCATGTGGCCGGCCAGCATGTTGGCGAAGAGCCTGACGCTCAGGGAGATGACCCGCATGAACTGGCCGAGGATCTCGAGGGGGACGATCAGGGGCAGGAGCGCTTTCGGCACCTCGGGAATCCAGCTCTTGAAGTAGCGCACCGGCCCGTTCCAGCGGATGCCCTCGACGTGGGTGAAGACGAACGTCAGGAGCGCGAGCGCGAGCGTCACCGACAGCGAGCTCGTCGCCGCGTAGATCCCCCAGGTCGGCAACGCCACGCCGCCGAGGTGGAACTTCTCGTCGGAGATCGGCAGCGGGATGAACCCGATCAGGTTGACCACCCAGATGAAGAGCATCAGGGACGCGACGTAGGGGAACCAGCGGCCGATCGCCTTGGTCGGCAGCCCCTGCTCGGCGACCTGCACCTGGGCGATCTCGTAGATCGACTCGCCGATCGTCTCTCGCCGGTCCGGGTTCGGCCTGAAGCGGACGCGCATGGTCGCGATGCCGAGCGCGATCGTCAGGACCGAGCCGAGCAGCAGGTAGACGACGGCCTTGTTGATCGACATGTTCAGGGGCCCGAGGTGGATGGGCACCCAGTCGTGGAGCTCGAACTCGTCCTCGGGATGGAACTCCCCCTTCGCCATCGCCGCCGGGGGGGCGATCAGGGCAAGGGTGAACAGGGCGGCGGCGAGGCGCTTCACCGCGGATTCCCGAAGTAGGCGGCGACGGAGAGCATCAGCCGGAGCGTGTAGCCGAGCGCGTACACGAGCACCGCGCCGACGGCCAGGGCGCCGTCCGAGTGCGCTGCGGCGAGCACGACCCCGAGGACGGCCAGCGCCTTGATCAGGAGCTCGAGCCCCTGGAGGCTGGACGAGACGGTGCCGGCCGTGCGCGCGCGGAGGTGCTCGATCACGATCGCGAGACCCTCCAGGCCGGCCCAGAGGACCGCGCCGAGCACCCAGGCCTTCACCGGCCAGCCGGCGACGAGGAACACCGGCAACGCGAGACCGATCGCGATCGCCGCGCCGGCCGCGGGCAGCAGCCGGCCGGGCACGGGCCGCGGGGTGATCAGCTCCGTCTTCACAACGCGTCCCGGTACCGGCGATAGACGGCGACGACGCCCAGGGGAACGCCGGCGACGGCCCCTCCGAGGAGGCCGTAGGAAACCGATCCGGCCGCCCAGCCGATCAGCGCGCCCGCCCCGATGCCTGCCGCGGTCCCAGCGATCAGCAGGGCGCCCGCGCCGGCGGGGTCGAACGTCTGGCGCGCAGGCTCCACTGCGCGGCGAGCATATCAAGCGAGTTTGTGACAAGCGAACATCGCTTGAAACAGGCGATTGGCGACCCGCTTGTGACTAGGCGCTGCGGCGTTCGGCCTCGGCCTCGCGCCGGCGGCGGCGAATCCGCGGGTTGGCGAGTTTGACGATCTCGAGCAGGTAGACCATGTAGACCGAGGCGCCGACCGCGAGGACGCCCAGCGCGGCGGCGGCGACGGTCGCCCCGGCGTGCCAGCGTCCGTGCTCGCGGAAGGGGATGAACCGCGTGCCCAGCGCGGCCGCGGCCAGGGTACCGACCCAGAAGTAGATGTAGAGAACCGCCCGCGGCTGCGAGAAGCCGATGTTCACGAACCGGTGATGGAGGTGAGCCCGGTCCGGAGCGGTGATCGGCTGGCGGTACTTGAGCCGCCGGGCGACCACGAACCCGGTGTCCAGGATCGGGACCGCGAGCACGAGCAGCGGAAAGAAGAGGGCGACGGTCGCCGCCGTCTTCAGCAGACCCTCGACCGACACCGCGGCGAGCGAGAAGCCGAGCAGCATCGCCCCGGAGTCGCCCATGAACACGCGGGCGGGGAAGAAGTTGTGCCGGAGGAAGCCGAGCGTCGCGCCCAGCACGATCGCCGAGAACGCGGCGGCGTTCGGCTTCCCGAGCGAGAGCGCGATCAGGGCGAAGGTCAGCCCGGCGATCCCGCAGACGCCGGCGGCGAGGCCGTCCAGCCCGTCGAGGAAGTTGACCATGTTCATCACCGCGACGATCCAGATCACCGTCAGCGGGGCGCCGAGCCAGACGGACAGGTCGTAGACGCCCAGGAACGGGAACGTGAAGTGGTCGACCCAGATCCCGAAGATGGGCGGGATCGCTCCGGCGAGCACCTGGCCGCCGAGCTTCTCCCACCAGCGCAGGCCGCGGAAGTCGTCGATCGCGCCGACGGCAGTGGCGACCGCCGCGCCGAGCAGCAGGCCGCGCACGGAACGGTTGAGATCGAGAAACGCGAGCGAGGGGACGAGGATCCCGAAGAACATCGCCAGGCCGCCGAGCCGCGGGACCGGGAACTGGTGGACGCGGCGCTCGTCGGGAAGGTCGACCGCGCCGAGCCGCCGGGCCATGCCCGCGACCGCGGGCGTGAACAGGACGACGATCGCGAGCGCGACCGCGGCGCCGTAGACGACCTCGAGATGGTCGCTGAGCTGGTGCCAGATCATCTGTCGGTCACTTGGTCCCGTACAGCCGGTCGCCGGCGTCGCCGAGGCCCGGGACGATGAAGCCGCGCTCGTTCAGCCCGCGGTCGACCGCCGCGCAGACGACGTGGACCTCCGGATAGGCGGCGTGGACCTTCTCGATCCCCTCCGGGGCGGCGACCAGGCAGACCAGGGTGACCGTTCGGGCACCGGCGCCCTTGACCATCGCGATCGCCGCCACGCTCGAGTTGCCGGTCGCGAGCATCGGGTCGAGCACGATCGCGTCGCGCTCGTCGAGGTCGTCGGGCAGCTTGAGGTAGTACTGGATCGCCTCGAGCGTCTCCTCGTCTCGGTACATGCCGATGAACCCGACGCGCGCGCTGGAGATCAGGGAGAGCGTGCCCTCGAGCATGCCCATCCCGGCGCGGAGCACGGGGCAGACGGCGACCTTCTTGCCGGAGATCCGCTGGGCGCCCATCGTCTCGAGCGGCGTCTCGATCTCGACCGGCTCGGTCGGGAAGTCCTTGGTCGCCTCGTAGGTGAGGAGCAGCGTCAGCTCGTTGACGAGCTTGCGGAAATGGACCGTCGGCGTCTCCTTGTCCCGGAGGTAGGAGAGCTTGTGCTGGACGAGGGGGTGCGTGACGATCGTGAGGCGGGCGACGGTCACGCTTCGTAGGTCGTCCAGCCGCGGAAGCCAGGGTAGAGCGGGCGGCGCTCGCAGAGCGCGGCCGAGCGAGCGCCGAGGGCCGCGAGGTCGGGCTCGGCGGCGAGGGCCGCGGCGACGATGCGACCGACCTCGCGGAAGTCTTCCTCGTCGAACCCGCGCATCGTGCAGGCGGGCGTACCCATCCGCACGCCGGAAGCGACGGTCGGCGGCCGCTCGTCGAACGGAACCGTGTTGCGGTTGACGGTGATCTGCACGTCGGCGAGGCGCTCCTCCGCGTCCTTGCCGGTCCAGTCGGTCCCGCGCAGATCCAGCTGGAGGAGGTGCGTGTCGGTCCCGCCGGTGAGCACCTCCATGCCCTCGCTCTGGAGCTCGTCGGCGAGCGCGTCGGCGTTCGCGCGGATCTGCGCCTGGTACTCGCGGAACGCGGGCAGGGCGGCGATCCGGAAGCACGTCGCCTTCGCGGCGATCACGTGCTCCATCGGTCCGCCCTGCATCCCGGGAAAGACCGCGCGGTCGAGCGCCTGGGCATGCTCCGCGCGGCAGAGGACGAACCCGGAACGTGGCCCGGACAGCGTCTTGTGGGTGGTCGACGACACGAAGTCGCAGTACGGCACCGGGTTCGGGTGCAGCCCCGCCGCGACCAGGCCCGCGAAGTGCGCCATGTCGCAGAGGAGGAGCGCGCCGACCTCGTCTGCGATCGCTCGGAAGCGGTCGGCCTCCACGGTCCGCGGGTAGGCCGAGCCGCCGCAGACGATCAGGCGAGGGCGGTGCTCCTTGGCCAGCGCGAGCACCTCGTCGTAGTCGACGACGTTCGTCTCGCGGCTGACGCCGTAGTGGACGATCGTGTAGAGACGGCCGGAGAAGTTCACCTTCAGCCCGTGCGTCAGGTGGCCGCCGTGGTCGAGGCGCAGCGACAGGATCGTGTCCCCGGGCTCGAGCGCGGCCGAGTAGACGGCCATGTTCGTCTGCGCGCCGGCGTGCGGCTGCACGTTGGCGTGCTCGGCGCCGAAGAGCGACTTCGCCCGGTCGATCGCGAGCTGCTCGATCTCGTCCACGATCTCGCACCCGCCGTAGTACCGCCTGCCCGGGTAGCCCTCGGCGTACTTGTTCGTGGGCACGCTCGAGACCGCCTCGAGCACGCTCGGCCACGTGAAGTTCTCCGACGCGATCAGCTCGATCTGCCCGCGCTGCCGCTCCAGCTCCCGGCCGATCAGCCCTGCGATCTCCGGGTCGACGTCCGCGAGCCGTGCGCGGCGGAGGTCCTGGACGGTCTCCTCGGAGGCGAGCGCCATCGGCCCCGGATGCTACTCGCGCGGGCGGCTACGCGGCCGCTTCCGACAGTTTCGCGAGCGCCTCCGCGGCGGGAGCGGCGCCCTCGCGGACGACCTGCGGGGTCGGGCCGGTAAGGTCGAGCACGGTCGAAGGCACACCGGGAAGCTCGCCGCCGTCGATCTCCGCGGCGCACGCCTCTCGGATCTCCGCGGGGACGTCCTCGAGCCGCTTCGGATCGAGCCCGCGATGCCGATTCGCGCTCGTCGCCATCACCGCGCCGACCCGCTCGACGACGTCGCGCGCAGGGCCCTCGAGCACAGGAATCCGGACGCCGATCGTGTCGAGGCTCAGGCCGTTCAGCCATCGGAAGCGGCGGGCCGGGTTCGGGAGGATCAGCGTGTACGGGCCGGGCAGGAGCGCCGAGGCACATGCTCCCGCCCGACCCCGGAGCTCGGGCACGCACTCGAGCAGCAGGTCGAGGTCGCGGCAGAGAAGCGCCGAGGGGATCGTCTCCGGCCGGCCCTTCAGCCGGTAGACGCGGGCACGGGCTCCTCGCGGTACGGGCTGGCGCAGAGGCCGTAGACGGTGTCCGTCGGCAGGATCACGGGCCGACCCGACTGGATTGCCTCTACCGCCTGCTCGATCTTCCGCCAACGCCCCTCCACCACCCGGTCGCGGCCGGTGAGATCAGGTCTTGCCCTCGTCTGCTCGTACCCTAACTCCCGTAAGCGGTCGGCGGTCGCCGCCCCCCGGCCGTCGGCCACCTCCAGCACGAGCCACCCGCCGGGTCGCAGAGCGCTGCGGGCCGCGCGGGCGATGAGCTCCGTGTGCTCCTCGCCGACGGTCGCGAGTCGCGGCTCCCAGTCGCGGACCTCCGGCTCGAGCTGCTCGATCTCGGCCGCGCCGACGTACGGTGGGTTCGAGACGACGAGGTCGTAGCTTCCGGCGAAGCCCCGCACGCAGGTCGTGACGTTCGAACGCGACCGGGAGGCCGGCCGCGGCCGCATTCTCGCGCGCCACCTCGAGGGCGTCCTCGGACACGTCGATCGCGGTCACGCGCGCTCCCGGATGCTCGTCTGCGATCGCGAGCGCGATCGCTCCGGAGCCCGTGCCGACGTCGAGAACAGACGGCGCAGCCAGTCCCCCGAGCAGCTCCAGGCAGCGGTCGACGACGGCCTCCGTCTCCGGGCGCGGAACGAGCACGCGCCCGTCGACCTTCAGAGTCAGGCGCCGGAAGCCCCACTCACCGAGAACGTACGCGAGCGGCTCGCGGTGCGCGCGGCGCTCGAGCAGCTCGTCGACCGCGATCAGCTCGTTCCCGCTCAGCTGCCGATCGCGGTGGAGGTAGAGGTCGGTCCGTGAGAGCGCGAGCGCCTTGCCGAGGAGCCACTCGGCGTCCACGCGCGGGCTCTCGACGCCCGCACGCGCGAGCCGCTCCGCACCTTCCCGCAGAGCCTCCCCGATCGTCACCCGGCGCGCGACCGTCGGGGACGCCGCGCCGTGGAGATCGGCGCCGCTCACTGCTCCAGCGAGCGCCGGCGGTCCTCGGCGGCGAGCGCCTCGGTGAACGCGTCCAGCTCGCCCTGGAGGACGCGATCGAGCTGATGGACGGTCAGCTTGATCCGGTGGTCGGTGAGCCGGTTCTCCGGGAAGTTGTAGGTGCGGATCTTCTCGGCCCGCTCGCCGCCGCCGATCTGCGAGCGGCGCGTCGCCGCCAGCTCGGCTTGCTGCCGCTCGCGCTCCTGCTCGTACAGCCGGGCGCGCAGGACGCGCATCGCCTTCTGCTTGTTCTGGAGCTGTGACTTCTCGTCCTGCATCGCGACCACGAGCCCGGTGGGGAGGTGGGTGATCCTCACCGCCGAGTCGGTCGTGTTCACGCTCTGGCCGCCCGGCCCGGTCGAGCGGTAGACGTCGACCTTCAGGTCGTTCGGGTCGATCTCGACCTCGACCTCCTCCGCCTCGGGCATCACCGCGACGGTGGCGGTCGAGGTGTGGATCCGGCCCTGCGACTCGGTCTCGGGCACCCGCTGGACACGGTGGGTGCCGCCCTCGTACTTGAAGACCGAGTACGCCCCGTCGCCCTTGACCGCGAAGACGAGCTCCTTGAAGCCGCCGCCGTCGTTCGGGCTGGCCGAGAGCTGCTCCCACTTGAAGCCGCGCCGCTCGGCGTAGCGAGTCAGCATCCGGAACAGGTCCCCCGCCCAGAGGGCGGCCTCGTCGCCGCCGACCCCCTGCCGGATCTCGACGATCACGTCCTTCCGGTCGGCCGGGTCGGTCTCGACCAGCGCGAGCTTCAGCTCCTCCTCGAGATCGTGGACACGCTCCTCCAGCTCCGGCACCAGCTCCCGGAGATCGCCGTCGGCACGCGCCTCCTCCAGATCGGTGCTCGCGGATCGCCACTCACGGGCGAGGCGGCTCGGCTCCTCGAGCTCCTTCAGCCGCCGCCCGACCTCGGCCGCCTCTCGATGGTCGTTGTAGACGGCAGGGTCGGACATCCGCTCCTGCGTCTCTCGGTAGGAGCGCTCCAGGTCCTCGATCAGCTGCTCGATGCCCGCCATCGAGGCACAGGGTAGACGGGGCGGGCGGTCACCCGCCCCGTCGTCCAACGGCAGGCGGCCGCCCCTACTGCAGGCCCTGCGCCTTCCACTTCGCGTAGATCTTCGTGAACTGGCTCTGCATCGACCGGGCCGCGTCCTGGGCCGTCATCTTGCCCTGGGCGACCTGGGCGAACATCTGCGGGATCAGGAACTGGTTGAAGATGTCGCCGACCGCCGCGTTGGCGTAGCCCGGGTAGCCGACGTTCGTCGTGTACTTCTGGGCGATCGTCGTCAGGACCGTGTACTTGCCGAGCGGCTTGTGCTTGTCGGCCGCGGCCAGCTTGTTCATCGCCTTGAAGCCGCCCTTGACCGCGTTCGTCCAGCCGGGGAAGTTGTAGAACTTCGACTGGATGAAGTGGTCGCGGTAGGCGAGCTGCTGGTCGACCAGGAACTTCTTCGCCGCCTCCTTGTTCGCGGCGAACTTCCAGATGAAGTAGACGCCCATCACGTGCTCGTTCCCGAGCGCCCGAACGGAGCCGCGCGGGATCGGCCGGATCCAGGTGTCGTCCGACAGTGCCGTGTTCCCCGAGTCCTCCGCCGACCGGGCGATCGAGATCGCGTTCACGGCCAGGGAGAGCCGCCCGGCGAGGAACGCCTGGTTGTTCGACGCCGCCGTCCAGGCGAAGACCTCGTCCGACTCGCCGTTCTGGTAGATCTCCTTCATCACGTTCAGGGCGTCGATCGTGCCCTTCGTGTTGATGTTCGGCCTGCCGTCCTGCGTCTGGAGCGCGGCGCCGTAGCAGTAGAGCAGCGACATCAGGAACATGTTCGAGTCGAGCTCGTTCGACATCCCGAGGCCGACCGGATGCCCTGCCTTCTTGAGCGTGGCGGCGGCTTTGCGGACGTTGTCCCAGGTGTTCGGGGCCACGCCCGCGTTGAACCAGAGGCTCTTACGGTAGTGGATCGGGTCGGGCACGTAGTTGTCGGCGACCCCGAAGTAGCGCTTCGTCTTCGGGTTGTAGGTCGACTTGAGCCCGACGTCCGTCATCTTCCCGAGCTTCTTCGTGATCTCCTGGACGACGTCGTTCAGGGGGAGCACCTGCTTCTCGAGCGCCGACGGCGGGAACAGGAACTGGAACAGGTCGTGGCCCTTCTGGGCCGCGACCTCGGACGCAGCCGTCGCCGGCAGCAGCGCGTTGTTGATGTGGTCGATCTTCACGTCGACGTCGTTCTTCTCGCCCCACTGCTTGATGTACGTGTTGTCGAGCCACTTGTCGTAGTCGGGCACGAAGTGCGCCCACTGCATGATCGAGAGGTTGCCCTTCAGCTGCTTGTGCCTGTGCTTGAGCACGCCGGGGAATGCACCCGCACTCTCGGCGAGCCCGCCGAACATGCTGACGGCGAAGGCCCCGGCCGCACCTCGTTTGACCAGGTCCCGCCTGGTCAGCCCGGAGCTCTGCGGTTCGAGCCCGTCCTTCTCCATCCTCCCTCCTTTCGTCGGCCTACCTGAAGGCACCACCCGTGAATCCCTTGATGAAGCGGTCGAGGAACGAGTTGTAGAGGAGCGCGAGCGGAATGCTCGGGATCAGCACTGCTGCCATCAGCGACTGCCAGAAGAAGACGTCGCCGCGGATCAGCTCGTTCGGGACGCCGGCCGAGAGCGTGCGCTCCGACGTCGACGATGTGAACGTGAACGCGTAGATGAACTCGTTCACGCACAGGGAGAAGGCGAAGATGACGACCGTGAGAATTCCGGGCAGCGAGACGGGGAAGACGATCCGGCGCAGCGCGCGGAGGCGCGAGCACCCGTCGACCAGCGCAGCATCCTCGAGTTCCTGCGGGATCGTCTTGAAGAACCCCATCAAGAGCCAGGTCGCGAACGGAACGGTGAACGAAGGGTAAACGAGGATCATCGCCCAGAGCGTGTCCTTCAGGTTCAGCTCGGCGATCAGGCGTGAGAGCGGGAGAAAGAGCAGGGTCGGCGGGACGAGGTAGACGAGGAAGATCCCGACCCCCATCATCTGACCCCACCCACCGGAGAGCCGCGCGAGCGCGTAGCCGGCCGGCAGCGCGAGGACGAGCGTGATCGCGACGACGACCACGCCGACGATGACGGTGTTCTCGAGCCAGGTCGGGTAGGACGTGTGCTTGAACAGGAACGAGACGTGGTGGAACGTCATGTAGTTCCAGAAGTCCCAGTGCGCATGGCCCGCATTGTCGTTGTACGTGTACGGGATGCTCTTCTGGTTGTAGAGGTCGAGGTCCCGCTTGAACATCGTCGTCAGCGCCCAGTAGAAGGGGAAGGCGAGCACGATCGCAAACGGGCCGACGACGATCCACGTCCCGGTCCTCCGCCAGATGGCCTGCACGGCGTCCATCAGCTCACCTGCGCCCGTCGGGCGAAGAAGAGCATCAGGATCGTGACGACGAGCAGCAGCGGGAAGAGGTACAGCGAGATCGCCGCGCCCGCGCCGACGCTGCCGGACTCGATTCCGATCGACTCGGACCAGGTCGTCAGCACCTGCGTCGAGTTGAAGGGCCCGCCGCGGGTGAGCACCCAGACGACGGCGAAGTCGCCGGCCGTGAAGACGATTCCGAACAGGACGGCGACGAGCGCGATCGGGAGCTGAAGGGGCAGGTCGACGTACCAGAGCTTCTTCAGCGGGCTCGCCCCGTCGATCTTGGCCGCGTCCTCCACCTCCGTCGGAATCGAGGCGCGCCCGGCGATGAAGATGATCACCGCAAAGGGGAGCACGCGCCAGGCCTGGACGACGATGATCGCGAAGATCGCGAGGTTCGGATGGCCGAGCCAGGGCGGCGGGTTCGCGGCGCTGCAGCCGTGCACACCGAAGGCGCCGCAGAGCGCGCCGATCAGGTGCATCTTTCCCAGCGTCCAGTTGACGATCGAGAAGAGCGAATCGAAGATCCACAGCCAGGCGATCGTCACGAGGGCGACCGGAGCCGCCCAGGGAAGGATCACGAGCAGCCGCACGAACCACTTCCCCCTGAAGTCCCGGACGAGGAAATTCGACAGGATCGCGGCCCCGACGACGACGAGCGCCTGGGCCGCGAAGGTGATGATCAGCGTGTTCTCGAGCGCGTTTCGGAAGTTCTGGTCGTGCCAGGCGTTGGTGAAGTTGTCGAAGCCGACGAACTTGCCGCTGAGCGAGCCGCCGATCGCGTCGGTCATGCTCAGGTAGATCGCCCAGCCGAGCGGCACGCCGACGACGACGACGCAGAAGATGACCGCCGGGGCGATCAGCGCCGGCCCGAGGACGCGGCGTTCCTCGAGCAGATTCCGCCAGCGATGCCGGCGCGCGACCGCAAGCCCCCCGCCCGCGACTGCCACGGCTCGTGATCGTATGGGTGAACGAGTGGTGAAGCAAGAGACCCTCACCTCACGTTCGTGTCGTCTAGATTCCCACCGGAAGGGGGGTCGGCGGTGGCCCAGATCGATCTCGACAAGCTGACGAAGGTTTACTCGGACGGGACGAAGGCGCTCTCGGGGCTCGATCTGGCGATCCCCGACGGCGAGTTCATGGTCTTCGTCGGGCCGTCGGGCTGCGGCAAGACCACGGCGTTGCGGATGATCGCCGGGCTGGAGACGATCACCGACGGAGCCGTCCGCATCGGGGGCGACGTCGTGAACACGCTCCCGCCGAAGGATCGCGACGTGGCGATGGTCTTTCAGAACTACGCCCTCTACCCCCACATGACCGCGTACGACAACATGGCCTTCGCGCTGAAGATGCGGGGGGTCGCGAAGGCGGAGATCGACCGGCGGGTGACGGCCGCCGCACGGACGCTCGGCCTGTCGGAGGTGCTGAAGAAGAAGCCGCGCACGCTCTCGGGCGGGCAGCGGCAGCGAGTGGCGATGGGCCGGGCGATCGTCCGGGAGCCGCTCGCCTTCCTGATGGACGAGCCGCTCTCCAACCTCGACGCGAAGCTGCGGGTCGAGATGCGAGCGGAGATCTCCCGCATCCAGCGCGACCTGGGCGTGACCACGATCTATGTCACCCACGACCAGGTCGAGGCGATGACGATGGGCGACCGCGTCGCCGTGATGCGGCACGGCCTTCTCCAGCAGGTCGCCTCGCCGCAGGAGCTCTACGACCGGCCGGCGAACCTGTTCGTCGCGGAGTTCATCGGCTCACCGGCGATGAACCTCGTCCGGGCGCGCCTCGTCCGCGGCGAGAGCGGAGCCGAGGTCGAGTTCGCAGGCGCACGCCTGAGCGTCCCCGAGTCGGTGCAGTCGGCTCGGCCGGGACTGACGCCCTTCGAGGGTCGGGACGTCGTGATCGGGATCCGGCCGGAGGACTTCGGCGACGCCTCGCTGACCCGGGACAGCCGGCCCGACGTCCTTCCGGTCGAGGTCGACATCCGCGAGGACATGGGCTTCGAGGTCTTCGTCCACTTCGCCGTCGACGCCGAGCCGGTCGAGACGCGGGAGGTGCTCGAGGCGATGGAGGAGGACGACGTCCCCGGCGCGGTGCGCGAGCGCATGCGCAAGGGTGTCCCGTTCATCGCCAGGCTGGAGCGAGGAACCCGGGCCAGGGAACGCGAGCGGCTCGACCTCGTCGTCGACACCACCCACCTGCACTTCTTCGACCCCGAGACGGGGCTCGGCATCTACTAGCCAAACCGCTTCGCGGTTTCGGCTAGGTCTCGAGCCGGGCGTCGAGCGTGATCTCGACGTTTCCGGCCAGCGCCTTCGACACCGGGCAGTTCTGCTTCGCCCCCTCGGCCGCAGCGCGGAAGCCGTCCGCGTCCAGACCGGGCACGCGGCCGGTGACGTCCAGCTTCATCGCGGTGATGCCGGTGCCGGGTACGAACGTCGACGTTGCCCTCACGCTCAGCCGCTCGGGCGTGTTGCCCGCCTGGGCAAGTCCGTGCGAGAGTGCCATCGAGAAGCAGGAGGCGTGGGCCGCTGCGATCAGCTCCTCGGGGCTCGTCCGTCCGCTCTCGTCCGGCTCGGCGCGGGAGGCCCAGGTGATGTCGAGGCCCGAGAGAGCGCCGCTGCCGACACTGTCGATCGTGCCGCCGCCGCTCATCAGATCCCCCTGCCAGGTCACCTGCGCGGTGCGTTCGACCCCGGCCATCACGCCATCACCTCCACTCGTTGCCCACGATCAGCCGCTGCGCCTTCCCGCTCGAGCACCTCGCTGAGCGCTCGGATCGAGACCTCGAGCTGGTCGAGCGTCGGCTCGCGCGTCGTCAGCCGCTGCAACCAGAGACCCGGGGCCAGCAGCCAGAGGAGCAGGCGCCGATCGGTGTGCTTGCCGGCGAAGCGGATCAGCTCGTAGGCGAGGCCTGCGATCAGCGGCAGGAGCGCTATGCGGGTGACGATCAGCCAGTACCAGGCGGGCCGGCCGAAGAACGCGAAGACGAAGATCGCGATCACCATCACCCAGAGCAGGAAGGCCGTCCCGCAACGCACGTGGATCTGGCTGAACCGCTGGACGCTCTCGGGAGTCAGCTCCTCCCCGGCCTCGTAGGCGTTGATCGCCTTGTGCTCGGCCGCGTGGTACTGGAAGACCCGGCGCAGGTCCGGGAGCAGCGAGATCAGGGCGAGGTAGGCGACGAAGAGCGTGACGCGGATCCCGCCCTCGACGATCACGAACCAGCCGGTCGTGTGGATCGGCAGCCAGTTCGTGATCAGCGCCGGCGTCACCTTGAACAGCATCACCGCAAATCCGATCGCGATCGCGAATGCGAAGATCAGCTGGCCGCGGGAGAGCTCGGTCCTGACCTCTTCGTCGGCGTCGGCGTCCTGCGCGGCGTAGTTGGCCGAGATCGCCAGCGCGCGGAAGCCGATCGCGAGCGACTCGCCGAGCGCGATCACGCCGCGGACGATCGGAAGCCGCCAGATCCCGCGCCGGGCCATGGGCGAGTCGATCCCGTTCACGACCTGCGCGATCGCGCCGTCCGGCTTGCGGACGGCGACCGCCCAGCTCGACGGCGAGCGCATCATCACGCCCTCCAGGACCGCCTGGCCCCCGATGTTGCTCATCCCGCTTAGCTGCGACGCGCCGCCGCGCGCTCGAGCTTCCTCTGGAAGCGCTCGACGCGCCCGCCGGTGTCGACCAGCTTCTGCTTGCCGGTGTAGAAGGGGTGGCAGGCCGAGCAGATCTCGACGTGCAGCTCGGGCTTCGTCGAACGGGTCTGGAACTCGTTCCCGCATGCGCAGCGCACGGTTGCGAGCACGTATTCGGGATGGATTCCGGCCTTCATCGCCGAGCCAGGATACCAGAGGCGGTTTCGGGCGCCGCGTTGCCGCCCGAGACGACGGCGACCACCCGGAGGCCCGGCTCGAGCGGGACTTTTCCGGCAAGGAGCGCCGCCGGCGGTCGCGGCCCCGGCCGGCTCGCAGGCGAGCTTCGCGCGGGCATACAGGAAGCGGAACCCGTCCTCGATCTCCTGCTCGGTGACGAGCACGGGCTCGACCCCGAGCGCCGAGCAGACGGCGATCGCCCGCTCGCCGGCGAAGGGTGCCCCCAGCCCGTCCGCGATCGAGCGCGGCTGCACCGGCACCGAGCGGCCGGCCTTCAACCCCTCGCGGAGCGAGGGCGAGAGCTCGGGCTCCACCGCCACGACCCGCGCCTGCGGACGCAGGCCCTTGACCGCCGTGGCGATCCCCGAGATCAGGCCGCCCCCACCCACCGGGACGACGACGACGTCCACGTCGGGGACGTCCTCGACCAGCTCGAGCCCGACGGTTCCCTGGCCGGCGATCACGAGCGGGTCGTCGAAGGGGTGCACGAGCGTGCGACCCGTTTCCTCGATCAGCTCGGCCAGGCGGTCGAACGCCTCCGCCGGGCCGGGGGCGAGCAGATCGATCTCCGCGCCGTAGGCGCGTGCCGCCTCGATCTTCGCCGGGCTCGCGTCCGCCCACATCACGACCAGGGCGCTCAGGCCCGCCTCGCGAGCACCGTACGCCAGCGCCTGCGCGTGGTTGCCGGCCGAGATGCCGATCACACCACGGGCGCGCTCGTCGTCGCCGAGCGCCGCCAGCTTGGTCAGCACGCCACGTGGCTTGAAGGAGCCGGTGCGCTGGAAGAGCTCGGCCTTCAGCTGAACGTGGGCGCCGGTGAGCTCGGACAGCGTGGCGGAGCCGAACGTCGGCGTCCGGTGCAGGCGTCGCCCGATCGTCTCCCGCGCGGCCAGGACGTCGTCGAGAGTGATGCTAGGCGGGGTCGAGACGGTAGACCCCTCCGTCGGTCGCGGTGACGTAGACGCGGCCGAGCCCGTCGACGCCGAACGAGCTCAGCGTCGGCACGTTCAACGCGAGGTCGCGGACGTCCGTTGCCTTCCCGTCCACGACCTGCATGCTCTCGAGCTCGCCGCCGCAGTAGTCGCCGAACAGGTAGCGGCCGGCGAGACCGGGCAGGCGCGGGTCGCGGACGACGACTCCGCCGATGACCGTGCAGCGGCCGCCGCCGTGGTCGTACTCGTAGACGGGCGGGATCGGGTCGGCACAGGTCTCGGTCGTGTCGAAGGGATCGGCGCCCTGGAAGCACGGCCAGCCGAAGTTCAGGCCGCCGTGGTTCCCGGCGGCGTAGTCGATCTCCTCGGGGCCGCCGAGCTGGGCGTCGCCGATGTACAGGTCGCCCGTCGGCGCGTCGATCCAGAAGCGCCAGGGGTTGCGCAGCCCGTAGTCCCAGACCTCGCCGCGGGCGCCGTCCTTCGCGACGAACGGATTGGAGGCGGGGATCGAGTACGGCAGGCCCGCGGACGGCGCCAGCGGGTCGATGCGGAGGATGTCGCCGAGCAGGTCGTCGAGCGTCTGCGCGAACGCGCCCGGCTTGTGGAGGACACCCGAATCTCCGTCGCCGACCGCGACGTAGAGGTCGCCGTCGGGGCCGAACTGCATCATCCCCGCGTTGTGATTCTCGTACGGCTTCACGACCTGGAGGATCGGCCGTGCCGACCCCGCATCGGCCACATTCGGGTCTTCCCCCGACCGGCGGTACTCGACGACGTTGACGTTGCCGTTGCCGACGTAGTCGGTGTAGTCGACGTAGAAGCGGCCGCTGCTGGCGTAGTCGGGGGCGAAGGCCATCGAGAGCAGCCCGCGCTCGCTCACCTCCTTGACGCGGTCGGTCAGGTCGAGGAACTGCGTTCGACCCTGCTGTCCGTCGACCACCTCCTGGATCGTCCCGCCCTGCTCGACGACGAACAGCCGGTGTTCGTCCCCCGGCGGGGCGGTCACGAGCACGGGCCGGTTGAAATCGCCGATCTTGACGAGCTGCACGGCGACGTCCGGACTGGTCGTCGTGGTCGTCGTGGTCGTCGTCGACGACAGGGTCGTGGTCGCGGATCGGGTCGGGACGGGCGCCTTGCTCACGATCAGGATGCCCTTCATCCCGGCCGCGGCGTGGCCGGGCACGGTGCAGCGGTACCGGTAGGCCCCCGAGCGGCTGAAGACGACGTCGAGGGTCGCCCGGCCTCCCGGCTTCAGGTACGGGGTCCTGCGGCCGGCGATCGCGAAGTCGTGTGCGACCGTGCCCCGGTTCGTGACGACGAAGCGCACGCGGCCCGGCGGAACGCTCCGCCTGGAGAGCGTGTACGAGAACTCGCGTGCGGTCACGCGTACCGTCGTCACGGCCTTCGCCGGCCGTTTCGCCAGTGACGCCGCGGCCACGAAGCCGGCCACCGCGAGCACCGGCACGAGCACGGTGAGACCCCAGGCCTTCGCGCATGCAC
The DNA here is from genome assembly GCA_963836685.1 of uncultured Actinomycetes bacterium. Lineage (GTDB taxonomy): Bacteria > Actinomycetota > Thermoleophilia > Gaiellales > Gaiellaceae > DATBLE01. The sequence continues at coordinate 29,561 of CAWIKS010000019.1, read as the reverse complement.
GCAGCCGCGACGATACAGGAGGGGTCGCGACCGGGAGGCGTCCTGCTGCGCAGGCCGCGCCGTGCAGGCCCCCAGGCGTGATCCGATCCATTGACCGGCGCCGGCTCCGCGGCGGGGACCGGCAGGCGGACGGTGAACACCGTCAGGCGATCCGGCTCGCTCTCCACCTCGACGCTGCCGCCCATCGCCTGCGTCAGCTGCTCGACGATCGCCAGCCCGAGGCCGGTTCCGACCGCCCGCTCCCGACCGTAGCGGGAGTGGAGGTAGAAGCGCTCGAACGCGTGCTCGCGATCCTCCTCCCGGAGACCCGGCCCGGTGTCCTCCACCCGCAGCCGTCCCGGTTCGGTCACGACCCGTACCTCGCCTCCGGCGGGCGTGAGACGCAGGGCGTTCTCGACCAGGTTGGAGACCACCTGCAGCACGCGATCGGCGTCGGCGACCGCCGGGGCCGGCCCGGCGGAGGCCGCGCTGAGCCCGACCTCGAACGACGCCGCCTGCTGCTGGTAGCGGCGGACGGCGTCGTCGGCGACCTCGGCCAGGTCGATCTCCGCATTGTGGACGCTGAAGTCGGTGCGGTTCATGCGCGCCAGGTCGAGCAGGTCGCCCACCAGCCGCCCGAGGCGCTCGGCCTCGACGGCGAGCACGTCGGCCGTCTCCTCCGGGCCCACCACCCCCTCGCGCAGCGCCTCGGCATACCCGCCGATCGCGGTCAGCGGCGTCTTCAGCTCGTGGCTGACCGAGAGGAGGAAGCTTCGCTCCGCCGCGCGAGCCGCTGCGAGCTGCTCGGCGAGCTCGTTGAAGGCGAGGGAGAGCGTGGCCAGCTCGGCGGCACCTTCGATCGGCAGCGGCTCCGGATGCGTGCCGCTCGCGAGGCGCCTGCTCGCCGCGGCGACCCGCGCGACGGGCCGGACGATCCGCCGCGCGAGCAGGTAGGCGGCGATCGCGGCGAGAACGCCGCCGGCGACCGCGGCGATGACGATGCTCTCGACGAAGGGTGTCCACCGCGGATTCGTCAGGCGCCGCGGCCGGAGGAGGATGAACGCGCGCTGCCCGACCGGCTCCGCGGCGAAGTAGTAGGCGGTGCCCCCGATCGTGACGGTGCCCGCGGCCGGCTTGCCGGAGGCCAGCTGGTCGCGGGCCCCCTGCGGCAGCACGGACGGGTCGAGCAGGTAGCGCTCGTGCTGGTTCGCGAGGTACGGCCGGAGCTCCGGCAGGTGCGTGAGCGGAGAGAGCGCGCTCTTCTCCTCGCCGACGATCAGCGCCGCCTGGTGCGCGATGTCCTTGAGCGTCGCGTCCTGGACCGCGCGGCGCGTCAGGATCAGCCCGAGCCCGAGCGTGATCGCGACCGAGAGCGCGGTGATCGCCCCGATCGCGCCGAACAGCCGCGCGCGAAGGCTGGGCCTCGACTTCACGCCTGCACGAGCTTGTACCCCGCCCCGCGCACGGTGCGGATTCCGGCCGGGTCGCCGAGCTTGCGCCGGAGCTGCGCGACGTGCACGTCGACCGTGCGGGTGCCGCCGGGATAGACCATGCCCCAGACGAGGTCGAGAAGCCGTTCCCGCGAGAGCACGATGCCGGGGTTCTCGAGGAAGCACGCGAGCAGGTCGAACTCCTTGCCCGTCAGCTCCACGGCCGTGCCGGAGACGGTGACCTCGCGCGACTCCCGTCGCAGCACGATCTCGCGGGCGGTCAGCACCTCGTCCGCCGGGCGCTGCTCGGCGCGGCGCAGGATCGCCTTGATCCGGGCGGCCAGCTCGCGCGGCGAGAACGGCTTCGGGACGTAGTCGTCGGCACCGAGCTCGAACCCCGCGACGCGGTCGGGCTCCTCGTCGCGCGCGGTCAGCATCACGATCGGAACCTTCGAGTGCGCCCGCACCTGCCGGCAGACCTCGAACCCGTCGATTCCCGGCAGGCCGACGTCGAGCACGATCAGGCGCACCGGATGCCGCCGCAGCTCGCCGACCGCCTCCTCGCCGGAGCGCAACCAGACGACCCGCCAGCCGTCCTGCTGCTCGAGGTACTGCTTGACGAGCCGTCCGATCGAGTCGTCGTCCTCGACGAGGAGCAGAACGCCCCCGGTCGCGCCCGCCGCCGTCAGGGCCCGCTCTCCACCTGGACGAGGTTGGCGGGAGCGTTCGCCTTCCGCACCACGAGCACCCGCAGACGCGGCCTCAGCTGCGCGACCCGCCTGAAGCGCACGGAGCCGACCACCCGCGCGTTGGCCGCAACCTGGATCGTGACGACGGTGCCGTCCTTCTCGCGGAGGGTGATCGAGCCGGGCGCCGCCGTCTCGATCACGCCCCGGTCGATCCGGAAGTCGTTGACGCCTCGCGGCCCTCCGAGGATGACCTCGGCGCGCACGAGGCGCGGCCCGAAGAACCGGTCGATCAGCGCCTGCGGCAGCGCGAACCCGCTCTGGGCGAGCCAGAAGAAGGCGTTCACCGCCACGACGGCGGAGACCAGGATCAGGAACCTCCGGCGGGACATGCTCATATGATCGTCGCGCCGGCGGATCAGGTTGTAAGAGGACGGTAAAACGCCGCAGGGCCGCCACGACGGGCGGCCCTGCGGCGGCGCGAGGAGACGGTCAGGACCGGTTCGCCGGCTCATGGTCGGCGACCTTCACGGCCGCGGTCGACTCGACCTGGGCGAGGGTCGAGCCTGCGTCCGCCCGAACCCGGACGGCGATCTTGTCGCCGACCTTCAGATCGGTCCGGGCGATCACCGTCGGCACCTTTCCCCGCCAGTCGAGGAAGATGGTCGAGTCGCCGACGGCGAACGTCTGAGCGGCCTGCCCGCCGATCAGCAGGCGCATCGCACGCCTGTTCCCGCCTCGCACGTCGATCGAGACGCTGGACGAGCCGACGGCGGTGAGCGTGCCGCGGAAGAGGTACAGGGGCTTGCCCGGCGCGTTCCGCTCGGTTCCGTGATCGCCGATCACGCGCGCGTTCGTGTGCTCGATCGTGTCGAGGGAGCTGCCGCGCGGACGCGCGAACGTTCACGCGGACGTAGTCGCCCTCGGCGAGGTCGCCGGCGTGGACGACCTACGGGGACGCCGTTCGCCCACTTGAGGAACTCGGTGTCGTCCCCGTAGGCAAACGTCTGCGTGACCGGCCTGCCGAGCAGCGCGTGCAGCGCGGGCCGGTTCCCGCCTTCGACCGCGAGCGAGACGGCACCGTCCCTCGGCGTCGCCGTCAGCCGGCCGAGGAAGGAGTAGAGGACGCCGCCGGTCGCGGCTCGGGCGGTGCCGACCGCTTCCCCGGCGAAGGCGGCGGCGGTCGAGAGCAGCGCGGTCGCGGAGACCGCGAGGAACAGCTTCGTACGCATCAAGTGACCTCCTCGAGTCATCGTGTGCGCCGAACGATCGTCGGCCCCGGTCAGACGCTCGTACGACCGGCGTAAAGCGGGCGTAAAGAGCGGCGGCGGCCGCGGGCGGACGCCCGCCTGACCCTAGGTCAGGGTGTACTCGGGGCCGGACCCGCCCTCGGGCGGGGTCAGCCGGCCGCCCTTGGCCGTGATCGCACCGCACTGGACGCAGTTCGACGGCGTCACCTGCACCCGGACCCTGCCCGCGTCCTCGCCTCCGACCTCGTAGACATGGGCGGGGCACATGTGCGCCCACATCTCCGCGATCTGGCGCGGCACGCGGTTCTCCACCCGGATGTGGCTCGGCTGGTCGTCGCGCGTCTTGTTCCCCGAGGCGAAGACGGACGAGAGCTTGTCGAAGGTGAGCTTCCCGTCGGGAGCGGGGTAGCGGGCGGCGCGCCCGGTGGTGATCAGGTCGTGGTCGGCATCGCGCTCGAGCTCGAGGTCGCGCGGCGGAAACCGCCCGAACGAGGCGGTCATCGCGCCGGCCATGGCTCCGCCGACCCAGAGCCCGAACCCGAAAGCGGGCCGCATGTTGCGGACGCGCCGCAGGTCGGACCACACGAAGCTGTCGCGGATCGAGTCGTCGTAGCCGTCGAGCGCCCCCTTCCGTCCCGGGGCCTCCCCGCGCTGCACCGCCGCCCACGCCGCCTCCGCGGCGAGGCGCCCCGACTCGATCGCGTAGTGGATCCCCTTCAGGGCGGGCACGTTCACGAAGCCCGCGCCGTCGCCGCAGAGCAACAGGCCCGGCGCGTTCAGCCGCTTGGGCAGACGAGAGATACCCGCCCTCGGGAATCGTCTTCGCCCCCCACTCCACGCGCTCGCCCCCCTCCAGGATCCGGCGGATCCGCGGGTGGGTCTTCAGCTCCTGGAGGAGGTCGTGGACGGAGAGCTCCGAGTCGCGGTAGTCGAGCCCGACGACCATCCCGATCGAGATCAGCTCCTCGCCCATCGGATAGACGAAGGAGCCGCCGAACTCGCGGTACTTGGCCGCCGAGCGCAGCGGCCACCCGAGCGTGTGGATGACGCGGTCGAGGGGCGCCGGCACCCGCCAGACCTCCTTCACGCCGAGGGCCCACACCTGCGGGTTGGCGCCCTCGAGCCCGAAGTGGTCGATCGCGGCGCCGGTCAGGTGTCCCTGCGTGCCCTCGGCCAGGACGGTGACGCGCGCGAGAACGTCCGAGCCCGGCTCGAAGTTCCCGAGCTGCTCGCCCGAGCGTCCGCGGCCCCGGTCTTCCGTCCGCACGCCGCGGACTCGCCCGTCGGCGACGAGCAGCTTGACCGCGGGCGTCTCCGGGAGGATCGTCGCACCGCCGGCCTCGGCCTCGGCGGCGAGGAAGCGGCCGAGCTGCGAGAGCGAGGCCACGTAGTTGCCGTGGTTTCGCATCGTCGGCGGGGCCGGGATCCGCAGCGCCCGCTTCGGGGTCAGGAAGTAGACCGATTCGTGGGCGACCTCGCCGTAGAAGGGCATCTCGTCGATCCGCCGTCGGTCGCCGAAGAGGCGCCGCAGGCCGCGCGGGTTGACGACCGCGCCCGAGAGCAGGTGCGATCCGGGTTGCTTGCCCTTCTCGAGCACCGCGACGGGCACGTCTCCGAGCCGCCCTGCCGTGTCCGGGTCCTCCGCGAGGAGCTGGCCCAGCCTGATCGCGCAGGCGAGGCCGGCCGGGCCGGCACCCACGACCAGCAGACCGACCTCGATCGGGTCGGCATCCGTCGGAACGCCCAGCGCATCGCCGGTCCGCCACGGCGGCGGGTACCTGGCGGGGACGGCGCCCACCTAGCCGGCCCTCCTCGCGCGGACGAGCTCGGCGAGCTTGGGGACGACCTGGTGCAGGTCTCCGACGACACCCAGGTCGCAGAACTCGAAGATCGGCGCGTTCGCGTCCTTGTTGATCGCGACGATCACGTTCGACCCCTGCATGCCCACCTTGTGCTGGATGGCGCCGGAGATCCCGCAGGCGACGTAGAGCTTCGGCGACACGTTCTTCCCCGTCTGCCCGACCTGGGCCGAGTACGGATACCAGCCGGCGTCGACGACCGCGCGGGTCGCGGCGACGGCACCCCCCAGCGCCTTCGCCAGATCCTCGACCAGCGCGAAGCTCTCCGGCCCCCCCAGGCCGCGTCCGCCGGCGACGATCACCTCCGCATCCTCGATCGACGGGCCGGCCTGCTCCTCGTGGGCCTGCTCGACCATCGTCGCCCCGGTCGAGAAGTCCTCGAGCTCGACCGGCGCCTCCGCCACCTCCGGATCGCCGCCGGTCTCCGCCGGCTCGAACGTGCCGGAGCGGATGATCCCGATGCACGGCTCGCCCTTCCAGCCGACGTCGACGTAGACCGAGTCGCCGAGCGCGGCGCGCGTGCCGACGAGACGGCCGTCCCTGCGCGCGAGATCGACAAGGTCCCAGTTCAGGCCCGCGTCGAGCCGTGCGGCCAGGCCGGCGGCGACGTCCGCGGCGAGCACCGAGGCGGCAAACAGAACGGCGTCGTAGCCGCCGTCCCTGACGATCCTCGCGAGCACGTCGACCCGGGGCTGCGGGAGCGGCGCCGCCAGCGCCGGATCGTCCGCCACCCAGACCTTCGCCGCCCCGAACCTGCCGGCCTCGGCGGCCAGGGGCGCGACCCCCGATCCCGCGACCACGCCTGCGACGTCCGGGTCGCCGAGCGCCGCCGCCTTCGAGAGCACGCCGAGCGCACCCTTCTGGAGCTCGTCGCCGTGATGCTCGAGGAAGACGAGGGTCGCCACTAGACCAGCTTCCTCTCCACCAGGAAGTCGAGCACCTGCTGCGCGGCCGAGCCGTCGTCCTCGATCTTCCGGGTCTCGCCGCGTGCCGGCGGCGGCTCGAGCGCGAGCACCTCCGTCCTCGAGCCGGCCTCGCCGACCTCCTCGGCGGCGAGCCCGAGCTCGCCGGGCGTCAGCGTCTCCTGCGGCTTGGACTTCGCGCCCATGATTCCCTTCAGGGACGGATAGCGCGGCTCGTTGATCGCGTCCGAGACCGCGATCACGACCGGCAGCGGAGCCGCGATCCGGTCGTAGCCGAACTCGGTCTGCCTCTTGACCGTCGCCGTCCCGTCCGCCACGGACAGCTCCGACGCCTGGGAGACCATCGGCAGGCGCAGCCGCTCGGCGACAGCGGCCCAGAGCACGGCGCCGTCCGAGTCGGAGGACTGCTGGCCGAAGAGCACGAGGTCGGGGCTCTCCCGTTCCAGCGCCTTCGCCAGCGCACGACTGGTGGCGAGGAGGTCGGAGCCGGCGGCCCCGTCGTCGCTGATCAGAATCGCCCGGTCGGCCCCCATCGCGAGCGCCTTGCGCAGAGAGTCCAGCGCCCCGCCGGGCCCGAGCGTGATCACCACCACCTCGCCGTCGCCGTCGGCCTCCTTCACGCGAAGCGCCTCTTCGACCGCGTTGACGTCGAAGACGTTCAGGACATTCTCCCCCGACCGGTCGAGGCGCATCGTCTGCGGGTCGATGCGGCGCACCGCCCCCGCCTCGGGAACCTCCTTGACGCAGACTGCGATCTTCACCGGCGCCGAACTCTATAAGCGTGGGGGAACCCCGGGTCCGTTCGCTCGTTCGCTGCCTGGAGGACGCGCTGCTAGGGTCGGGCCCTTCGGAGACGAACCGGAGCCCGATGCGACGACGCCGGCCGACAGCCCGAGGGGCCCTCACCGTCCTGATCGCGGCGCTCGCCGCGGGGCCGGCGCTCGCGGCCGCGAGGACCGGAGGCGGCGGCGTCCCCGACCCGATCGTCTTTCCCGTCGTCGGCCCGTACCGGTACACGAACGACTTCGGCGACCCGAGGCCGCAAGGCCGTCACGAGGGGAACGACATCCTCGCCCCGAAACGTGCGACCGCAGTCGCCGTCGAGAGCGGGAAGGTCAAGTTCTGGACGACCTCGGCGCGGGCCGGCTGCATGCTCTACCTCTACGGGGCGAGCGGAACCACCTATCTCTACATCCACCTCAACAACGACCTGACGAGGAAGAACGACAACAGGGGCAGGTGCGTCCCTGGCGTCTCCTACTGGCCGGGGCTGAAGGACGGCGCGAGGGTGGTCGCCGGCCAGGCGATCGGCTACGTCGGCGACTCCGGCGACGCGGACGGGACGACGCACCTTCACTTCGAGATCCACCCGCGCGACGGTGGCCCGGTGAACCCGTACCCGCATCTGAACAGGGCGACGCGCGTTCTCTTCGCGGCGCCGCCCGGCAGCGCGGTCACGCTGTCGCTGAAGGGCTCCGTCGTCTCCGCGGCTGCGGACCGGCTTTCCGTGAAGGTGGACACCGTGACCGTCTTCCCGCTCGGGATCAGGCTCCTCGGGCTGCGGAAACCGGTCACGCTGGCACTGCCGCAGGATGCGCTCGTCGACGGCGGCGGCGGCGCGGCCTCCGACCGGTCGACGCTGGGGGCGCTCGCGGGTCACGCCGTGATCGTGCTCACGCAGCCGGAGAAGACCACGCTCGCCACCCAGACGGCCGAGGACCTGGCCTTCGCCGCCGCCCGCGTGGTCCTGCGCTAGCGCCCCCTGAACTGCGGCTCGCGCTTCTCGGCGAAGGCGCGCATGCCTTCCTTCTGGTCCTCGGTCGCGAACAGCGCCGCAAACAGGACCGCCTCGTAGGAGAGCCCCGAGCCGAGATCGCCCTGGAGCGCTCGGTTCGCGGCGTCCTTGGCCGCGGACAGGGCGACTGCGCTCTTCGCCGCCAGCCCGCCCGCGATCTCGAGCACCCGGTCGAGCAGCTCCTCGGACGGGTAGACCGCGCTGACGAGGCCGACCCGAAGCGCCTCCTCGGCGTCGATCGTGCGTCCGGTCAGGATCAGGTCCTTCGCGAGCGCCGGCCCGATCGCTCGCGCCAGCCGCTGGGTGCCGCCCCAGCCGGGGATGATCGCCAGGTTGATCTCCGGCTGACCGAACTTCGCGTTCTCGGACGCGTACCGGATGTCGCAGCCGAGCGCAAGCTCGCAGCCGCCCCCGAGCGCGAAGCCGTTGACCGCCGCCAGCGTCGGCTTCGGCATCGACTCGAGCAGCCTGGCGCACTCGTGGCCGAGAGTGCCCCAGGCGTGACCCTCGAGCACCGTCATCTCGGTCATCTCCTTGATGTCGGCGCCGGCGGCAAACGCCCGGTCGCCCGCGCCGGTGAGGACGAGGACGCGCGCCTCCGTGTCCGTGGCCAGCTCGCGCAGGCGGTCGCGCAGGTCGGCGAGCGTCTCCCGGTTCAGGGCGTTCAGCGCCTGCGGCCGGTCGATGGCGAGGACGACCACACCGGCGTCTCTGCGCTCGATCGCGACGGCTATACCGGCACCCTGGCGCGCAGAAAATCGACGATCTCGCTCGTCGGGGCGCCGGGCGTGAAGACCGCGGCGACGCCTCGCCCCTTCAATTCTTCCGCGTCCGCCGCCGGGATCGTCCCGCCGACGACGACCAGCACGTCCTCGGCCCCGTTCTCACGCAGCCCGTCCAGGATCCGCGGCACGAGGGTCATGTGCGCACCGGACAGGATCGAGATGCCGACGGCGTCCGCATCCTCCTGGATCGCGGTCTCGACGATCTGCTCCGGGGTCTGGTGGAGACCGGTGTAGATCACCTCCATTCCGGCGTCGCGCAGGGCCCTGGCGATGATCTTCGCCCCCCGATCGTGCCCGTCCAGCCCGGGCTTGGCGATCACCACACGAATCCTCTGACCCACAGGGTCGGCAGTATACGGCGATGCCTTCGTCCTCCCGGCGGCCGGACCGCGAATGAAGTTCACGGTCGTCGGCTGTTCCCCCGCCTGGCCGAACCCCGGCAGCGCGCACTCCGGCTACCTCGTCGAGGACGCCGGGACGCTCCTTCTGGACTGCGGACCCGGCGTGCTCGGCAAGCTCCGCGAGCGCAACGGCGGCTGGCCGGCGATCGACTCGATCGTCGTCACGCACTGGCACCTCGACCACTGGGGCGACCTCGTCCCGTGGGTGTGGGGAACCATGTTCGGGCTCGGCCGGGAGGCGGGGAAGCCCGAGCTGTGGGTCCCCCCGTCGGGCATCGCGGAGCTGACCGGGTTCGGCACGCGCTTCGGCACCCCGACGATGTTCCACGACACCTTCCGGCTGCACGAGTACGCGGGCGGCACGCCGTTCGTCACCGAGGCCGGCCCCCAGGTGACGGCGACGAGGGTTCCGCACTACCTGCTGGAGACGTACGCGCTGCGGGTGACCAACAGCCGGCACACGCTTGCCTACTCCGGCGACGCCGCACCGAGCGACCAGCTCGTCGAGGCCGCCGCGGGCGCCGACCTGTTCCTCTGTGAGGCGACACTGGCCGACGGTGCCCTGGACGGGGAGCCGCGCGGTCACCTCTCGGCGGACGAGGCGGTCGCGGCGTTCCGCGCGTCGGGTGCCAAGCGCCTCCTGCTCACCCACCGGCCGCAGGAGCTCGGGCTCGATCCCGGCCTGGAGCTGGCCTACGAGGGGCTCGAGCTCGAGTTGTAGGGGGCCACCGCAGGCGGACGGAGAGGGCTCGAAGCTAGAAGACCGGCGTCTCGCGCCAGACTCCCCACACCTCGCGGAGGCTGTCGCACATCTCGCCCATGGTCGCGTACGCGCCGGCGGCGGCGAGGATGGGCTCGAGCAGGTTCCGGCCCTCGGTGCCGGCGTCCTCCTTCAGCTGCGCGAGCGCCTGCTCGACGGCGGCCGAGTCGCGACGCGCCCGCAGCGCCTGAACCCGCTCGACCTGCTTGCGCTGGAGGGCGGGGTCGATGTGCAGCAGCTCGATCTGCGGCTCGTCCTCGAGCCGGTGGCGGTTCACCCCCACGATCACGCGCTCCTCGGCCTCGACCTCGGACTGGTAGCGGAAGGAGGCCTCGGCGATCTCGCGCTGGAAGAAGTTGTCCTTGATCGCGGCGATCACCCCGCCGAGCTTCTCGATCCTGGCGAAGTAGTCGTAGGCTTCGGCCTCCAGGCGGCCGGTCAGGTCCTCGAGGTACCAGCTCCCGCCCAGGGGGTCGATCGTCGAGGTCACCCCCGTCTCGAGGGCGATCACCTGCTGGGTACGGAGCGCGAGCCGGGCCGCATCCTCGGTCGGGAGCGCGAGCGCCTCGTCGTACGAGTTCGTGTGCAGCGACTGGGTGCCGCCGAGCACGGCGGCGAGCGCCTCGAGCGCGGTGCGGACGATGTTCACGTGCGGCTGCTGCGCGGTCAGCGACACTCCCGCGGTCTGGGTGTGGAAGCGCATCCGCCAGGACCGTGGGTCGCGGGCGCCGTACCGGTCGCGCAGCTCGCGGGCCCAGATCCGCCGCGCGGCGCGGTACTTGGCGATCTCCTCGAAGAAGTCGATGTGCGCGTTGAAGAAGAACGACAGGCGGGGGGCGAAGTCGTCGACGTCCAGCCCGCGCTCGAGCGCCGCCTCGACGTAGGCGAACCCGTCGGCGAGCGTGAAGGCGAGCTCCTGCGCCGCGGTCGAGCCGGCCTCCCGGATGTGGTAGCCCGAGATCGAGATCGGATGCATCCGCGGCAGCTCGCGTGCGCAGAACTCGACCATGTCCACGACCAGCCGCATCGACGGCTCCGGCGGGAAGATGAACTCCTTCTGCGCGATGTACTCCTTGAGGATGTCCGTCTGCACGGTTCCGCGGAGCCGGTCGCGCGGCACGCCCTGCCGGTCGCCGACGCTGACGTAGAAGGCGAGCAGGATCGCGGCCGGCGAGTTGATCGTCATCGAGGTCGAGACCTCGCCGAGCGGGATGCCGGCGAACAGGGTCTCCATGTCGGCGAGCGAGTCGATCGCAACCCCTTCCCGGCCGACCTCGCCCAGCGCGCGTGGATGATCCGAGTCGTAGCCCATCAGGGTCGGCATGTCGAACGCGGTCGAGAGACCGGTCTGCCCGTGCTCGAGCAGGTAGCGGAAGCGCTCGTTCGTCTCCTCGGCGGTGCCGAAGCCGGCGAACTGCCGCATCGTCCAGAGCCGCCCGCGGTACATGGACGGGTAGACGCCCCGCGTGAACGGGTACTCGCCGGGCCGTCCGAGATCCCGCTCGTAGTCGATCTCGACGTTCTCCGGCGAGTAGAGCGGCTCGACGGGCAGGCCCGAGATCGTCGTGACGCGGTCGGTGCCCGGCTTGCGCTCGGTGGTGGCCACGCTCAGATTGTGCCGGATGGGCGGGCGATTGCCCGCTCGTCCGCTCAGAGGAGCTCGGTGACGCGGTTCAGCGCCGCCAGGATCTCGCGGCGCGGCGCGATCCCCAGGTCGATCGTGAGACTCGGAAAACGCCGCTCCAGATACGACAGCTCCGGGTCGAGGAAGGCGCTGGCCAGCTTCAGGGAGTCGCCGATCACGACCAGGGGGCACACCCGCTCACGGATCGCGATCGGGACGGGCAGGTACACGAACAGGCGAGGATCCGGCACGAAGTCGCGGAGCCCGGCGTACGCCCGGCCCGCACGCGAGGCGAGCTCGAGCGCGAAGTCGTGCTCGTCGAGCAGCCCGAGGTCGAAGAGGAGCTCCTCCGCCCGCTCGCCCGGACGGGCGCGCCGGGCCAGCGACTCGAGGATCGCGCTCCTCTCCACGGACACGCGCGGGCCGCCGATGGGCAACGACCAGCCGAAGTCGTCGCTCATCTCGCGCCGGCCGGCGTCTGGACCGAGACGTCGATGACGAGCTTGGAGGAGTTCGCAGAGCGGACCTCCAGCGCGTAGGGAAGCGACTCGTGCATCGTCCGCAGGAGCGGCGCCTGCTCGCTCAGCGTCAGCTCGATCAGCGCTCGATCCTCGGCGAGCCGGCGGACGTAGACGTCCTTGACCTTGGCCAGCTGCGCGAGCGAGCGCTCGAAGGCAGACAGGGCGGCGAAGTCGGAGAAGGGGCCCGCGTCGAGCTCGACCCGGGTCTCGAAGAGCTGCTCTCCGTCCTTCGCCTCCTCCTCCGGCGCCGGCGGCGCCGGCGGTGCCGGGGCCGGCACCGACGCGGCGGGCACCGGGGCAGAGGGGGCGGGCGGGGCGGCAGGCGGCGGGGCGGCAGGCGGCTGGGCGGCAGGCGGCGCAGCAGCCGGCCGCGCGGCCTGCTCGGCCTGCGCCGGCTCCACGGCCGGAACGAGGAACGGCTGCGGTGCGGGCTCCGCCGGGGGCTGCGGGGACTGCGCGGCCTGTTCCTCCACCGGCGGCGGAGCAGCCTCGGGCACGGCGTGCTCGGCCGGGCGTTCGGCCGGCGACCCCGTGACCCCCGGGGAGAGCCGCTCTCCGCGTTCGACCCGCGAGATCGCCTGGTCGAAGTCGGCGACGAGACCGCGCATCCTCTCCAGCAGGCCCTTCCTTTGACGGAGCAGCTCGTCGAGCTCGACCTTCGAAGACTCCAGGCGCTGGACCGCCTCGGCATGCACGCGTTTCGCCGCCTCTGCCGCCTGCGCCTCGATCTCCCGTGCTCGTGCCTCGGCCGCGTTCTCGATGTCGGTCGCGCGGCGGAGCACACCCGACATCGTCTCCCAGAGCTCCCGCTCCTTTGCCCGGAACGACTCGAGCTCGGTCCGGGCGGCGGCGATCTCGCCTTCGAGCTCGCGGTTGCGGTCGCGCACCGACTCGAGGTCGCCGTCCACCTGCCGCAGCGTCTGCTGCAGCCCGGCGAGCGCGAACTCGACGTCCTCACGGCGGTAGCCGTGACCGAACCACTTGGAGCGGATCGGAGGAAGCTCGTATCCGTCGGTCGTGCTCACCGCGCGCTGAGGCCATTGCTATCAGACCGACCAGACGGCGCCGGGGACGCGCGGTGCCGGAGCAGGTACCACGCCTCCGCGGCCGCCAGCGTGACGGCGGCGGTTGCGATCTGGACGCCGATCAGGTCGGACGGCCGGTCGTGGAGAGCGGCGAAGGCCGCCAGCTGCGCTGCGAAGACGCCGACGAGCACGAGCGCGAAGCGTGTCCGGGCGAGCGAGAGGAAGTGGTAGACGTAGACGGTCGCGAGCGCGTAGAGGGCCATGGCGAGCGACAGGGGGCCGAGCCACGGGATCGCCGCCTCGTACTTGTCGCCGAACACGTGCCGGATCAGCGGCCCGGCGCCCAGCCACAGCACCGCCGTCGTCACCGCGCCGAGGAGGCCGACCACGCCGAGCCCGGCGAGCAGATGACGCCGCTCGCGGGCGGGGTCCCGCAGCACGGCCACGCGTGGGAAGAGGACGGTCGTCACCCCGATCGGCACGAGCAGAAGGACACGCGCCCCGACCGACGCGACCCCGTAGGCCCCGGCGGTCGCGGACGGAAACGCGAGCTTGGCGACCAGCACGTCGACGCTCGCGAGGGCGGTCAGCAGCGTGAGCCCGGTAGCGGCTGCCGCGTTCGGCAGCGTCGCGAGCCGGCGGGCCCTCGAGCGCGGAGCCGCCCGCCAGAGCCCGCGCAGCGGCACGAAGGTGAGCGCGAGCGTGAAGGCGGTCGCCGCCGCGACCCCGCCCATCACCGCCCCGGCTCCGCCGCCGGCGAGCCCCACCGCGACACCGGCTCCGAGGCGGGTCCCGGCGAAGGTCAGATGGGCGAGCCCGAGCGCGACGAACAGGCGCGCGCCCTGGAGGCCTCCCCAGACGGCGGGTATGACGAGCGCCGCGGTGATCGTCGCCGCGGTCGCGATCGTCGCCCCTGGGTCGCCGCGCCCGGCTGCGGCGAGCGCGCCGGCCGCGCCTCCGCCGAGAAGGAGGGCGGCGAGCGCCCAGGGCACGAGGCCGGCCACGGTGTCGCGCACCGCCGCGCCGGCGTCGCCGCGGCGTCCCTCGGCGAGGGCGACGGCGACCTCTCGCGCGACCGAGGCCTGGAACGCGAGCGGAGGGACGGCGGCGATCAGCGTGACGACGACGAGGGCGACGAGGAGCGAGTACTCGGGCGGGTCCAGGATCCGGGCGAGTGCGACCTGGAAGACGGCGTTCAACCCGTTCGCGGCGACCACCGCGCCCCCGACGAACAGACCCGGGCCGAGGAGGGCACGGCCGGTCGGCTCCGGGGGCGGCGGCGGCTCCACGGGCCGCATTCTCACGTTCCCGGCGGCCGCTATCGGCTGACCGGCGCGCCGAGGAGCGCCGCGACCACGCCGACCGCGCCTGCGCCGAGGAGAGTGGAGACGACACCGCGCCGGAAGACGAAGAGCGAGACGGCGGAGCCTCCGAGCACGACCCCTTGCCACGTCTGATGCAGCGAGAGCCCGAGGGGAATCGCCGAGCCGACGATGGCGCCCACCGCGGCCGGCGCCGCTCCGTCCAGGAACGAGCGAACGTCCGGGCTGACGATCAGGCGCTCGAACCGGTCGGCGCCGAGCAGGACGAAGACGAAGGACGGCCCGAAGGCGACGAGCGCAGCGAGCACACCTCCCCCGAGCCCCGCGGCCGCATAGCCGACCACCGCGACCGTCTGCACGACCGGCCCGGGCGTCACCTGACCGAGCGCGACGGCGTTCAGGAACTGTCCGCTCGTCAGCCAGTGGTAGTGATCGACCGCGTCCGCCTGCATCAGCGGGACGATCACGAAACCCCCTCCGTAGGAAAGGGCCCCGACCTTGAAGGCGACCCAGGCGAGCGCTCCGATCCCGCCCGTACCGGCGGCGGCGAGGAGGAGGCCCGGCTGGAATGCGCCGAGACCCGCACCTCGGCGGCGGCCCCGCCGCCACGACAGCTCCACTGCCCCGCAGCCGAGCAGGACGAGCACCAGCCACGACCCCACGGTCGCCGCGGCTGCGGCCCCGACCGCGGCGTAGACGCCGAAGCGAGGCCGCGCGGCCGCCGCGGTCCGCCGCCAGGCAGGGCCGAGCAGGCCCATGCCCGCCCGCACCGCAACCGCCGCCACCGCCGCGCCCGCCCCGGCGCCGGCACCGCGGACCCAGAGAGGCGGCGAGCCGAGAAAGAGCGCGGCGAGGGCGAGGATCGCGATCAGGCCCGGTGCGATGAAGCAGACGCCGCCGACGAGCGCCCCCGCCGCCCCCCGGAGACGCCACGCGGAGAGGATCGCCAGCTGGGTCGACGCCGGCCCGGGCAGGAGGTTCGTGGCGGCGATCCCGTCCTCGAACTGCTGAGCCGTGATCCACCGGCGACGCTCGACGCACAGTTGACGCAGGAGCGCGATGTGCGTAGGCGGACCGCCGAAGCCGACTGCTCCGATCCGTCCCCACTCGGCCGCGATCGTCGCCAGCGGCACACGGGTGCGGGGATCCGACGTCAGCGGGAGGCGCCGGGCTTCCAGAGCGGCTCGGCGCGGCCCGCATTCGCCGCCCGGGCGAGGATGAAGAGCAGGTCGGAGAGGCGGTTCAGGTAGGCGAGCGAGAGCGGGTTCACCGGCGAGACCCCGAGGGCCTCGATCTCGGCCCGCCGGCACACCGTGCGGGCGAGGTGGAGTCGCGCCGCCGCCTCTGTCCCGCCGGGGAGGACGAAGCTCTTCAGCGGCGCAAGCGGCTCGTTGAACCGGTCGCAGAGCTGCTCGAGCGCGTCGATTCGCTCCTGGTCGATGCGGAGCCTCCCGTCGCCCTCGACGTACGGGACGGAGAGGTCGGCGCCCAGGTCGAACAGCTCGTTCTGGATCCGCTCGAGCGGCGGGCGGAAGTCGTCGGGAAGCTCTCCGGCGAGCGCCAGGCCCAGCTGTGAGTTCAGCTCGTCGACCGCACCGAAGGCGCGGACGCGTGCGTCGGTCTTGGCCACCCTGGCGCCGTCACCGAGGCTCGTCTCGCCCGCGTCGCCGGCCCGCGTGTAGATGCGCGTGAGCCGGACCGGCTCCTCGCGACGCCTCGGCATCAGCCGGACGCGAGCGCCTGCCTGCGCAGGCCGAGGATGGAGCGCGCGATCACCAGGCGCTGGATCTCGCTGGTGCCCTCGTAGATCTCCGTGATCTTCGCATCGCGGTAGTAGCGCTCCACCGGGAACTCCTTGGTGTACCCGTAGCCGCCGAAGACCTGGATCGCCTCGGCCGTCTGCCGGCGGGCCATCTCGGACGCGAACAGCTTCGCCTTCGCGCCCTCCTCGGCATGGGGGCGCCCTTGCTGTTTGAGCCACGCCGCACGCAACACGAGCAGACGGGCGGCGTCGATCTCCATCGACATGTTCGCGAGCTTGTGCTGGATCGCCTGGAACTCGGCAATCGACGTCCCGAACTGTCTGCGCTCGAGCGCGTAGGCGGCGGCGGCGTCGAAGGCCGCCTGGGCGATCCCGACCGCCTGGGCGGCGATCCCGATTCGCCCGCCGTCGAGCGTCGCCATCGCGACGTGAAAGCCCTTCCCCTCGTCGTGCAGCATGCGGTCGCCGTCGACGTGGGCGTCGACGACGATGTCGCTGGTCGTCGTCGAGTTCAGCCCGAGCTTCTCCTCGTCGCGGGTCACGCGGACGTGCTCGGCGTCGAGGACGAAGGCGGACACACCGCCGGCGGTCGAGCTCGACGCGTCGGTGCGGGCGAAGAGGAGAAACGTCCCCGCATGGCGCGCCGTCGAGATGAAGCGCTTCGAGCCGGAGATCCGCCAGCCGCCGTCCTCGGAGGTGGCGGAGGTGCGCAGCGCGCCCGCGTCCGACCCCGCCTCGGGCTCGGTCAGAGCGAAGGCGCCGAGCAGCTCGCCGCGGGCGAGCGGAGGCACGAATCGCGCACGCTGCTCATCGGTGCCGAACGTCAGGATCGGCAGCGTGACCGCGCTCGTGTGGACGGCGACCGTCACCCCCACGCCCGCGTCCGCCCGCGACAGCTCCTCGAGCACGACGACGTAGGAGACGAAGTCGGACCCCGCGCCTCCGTATTCCTCCGGGACGCACACCCCGAGCAGCCCGAGCTCCGCCAGCTTCGGATACAGCTCCTGCGGAAAACGGTGCTCGCGGTCCCAGTCGGCGGCGTACGGCTCGATCTCGGCGCGGGCGAAGTCGCGCGCGAGCGCCTGGATCTCGCGCTGCTCCGGCGTCAGCTCGAAGTCCACCTCGGCCCGAGTGTAACGGCGTCAACGGCTCAGCTTCGGCACGATCGCGTTTCCCACGCGCTTCGACTTCCACGTTACGATCGCCTCGGGGAGGAGGCCGTGGGAACCCGGGCGCTCAGGAGTAGACGAAGAAGCCGTATCCCGACTTCCGGCCCAGGCGGCCGGCGGCGACGTGCTCCCGCAGCAGCGGGCAGGGCTCGTACTTCTCGTCGCCGAGCCCCTCGTGCAGGACCTCCATGATCGCCACGCAGGTGTCGAGGCCGATCAGGTCGGCGAGCGCGAGCGGCCCGATCGGATGGTTGAAGCCCAGCTTCGCGATCGTGTCGATCGCCTCCGCCTCGGCGACGCCGTCGTGCAGGGCCCAGACCGCCTCGTTGACGAACGGCATCAGGATCCGGTTGGAGACGAAGCCGGGGACGTCGTTCGCCTCCGCGGGCGTCTTGCCCAGCTCGCGGGCGAGCTCGACGACCGCAGCCGCCGTCTCGTCCGACGTCGCGGGGGCACGCACGACCTCGACGAGCGCCATCAGCGGGACGGGGTTGAAGAAGTGCATGCCGATCACCCGGTCCGGCCGGCCGGTGGCGGCCGCGAGCGACGCGATCGAGATCGAGGACGTGTTCGAGGCGAGGATCGCGCCGTCGGGCAGGACCGCGTCCGCCTGACGAAAGATCTCCTCCTTGACCGCGACATCCTCGACCACCGCCTCGACCATCAGGTCGGCGACACCGATCGACTCGACCGGCTCCACCCGCGCGAGCACCTCGTCCGGGTCGGGCCCGCCCTTCTCCGCCAGCTTCGACAGGCTCCGCCGCATCGTCTCCAGGCCGCGGGCGACCGCGCCGGGAGCCGAGTCGTGGAGCGAGACGCGCCGCCCGGAGGCGGCGACGACCTGGGCGATCCCGCTTCCCATCTGCCCCGCGCCGACGACCAGGACGTGCTCGATGGCCACGCGCGCAGGCTAACCGGAGTCGCCGGCGCGCGTCCGGACGGCTCAGACCTCGATCAGCAGCGCGTCGCCCTGCCCGCCGCCCGAGCAGATCGCGGCGAGGCCGAGCCCGCCCCCCTGGCGGCGCAACTCGTAGATCATCGTCGAGAGGATGCGGGCGCCCGAGGCGCCGATCGGATGGCCGAGGGCGACCGCGCCGCCGTTCACGTTCACCGTCTCCGGGTCGGCGTCGAGCATCCGGACGGAGTTGAGCGCGACGGAGCAGAAGGCTTCGTTCACCTCGACGCGCTTGACGTCCCCGATCCGTTTGCCTGCCCGGTCGAGCGCCACCCTGCCGGCCCCGGCCGGAGTTCGCGCGAGGAACGCGAACTCGTCGGCGACGTAGCCCTGGGAGACGATCGTCGCCAGCACGTCCAGGCCGCGCGTGCGCGCGAACTCCTCGCTGGTGACGACCAGCGCCCCGGCGCCGTCGTTCACCCCGGGCGCGTTGCCGGCGGTGGTCGTCCCCTCCGGGTCGAAGACCGGCTTCAGGGAGGCGAGCTTCTCGAGCGTCGTGTCGCGCCGGGGGCCCTCGTCGAGCGTGACCTCGCCGACGGGTGCGATCTCGTCCGCGAACCGACCCTCGTCGGTCGCCGCCACCGCGCGCCGGTGCGACCGGAGCGCCCACTCGTCCTGCTCCTCCCGCCCGATCCCGAGCTGACGCGAGACGAACGACGCCTGCTCGACCATGTGCCTCCGGTCGAAGGTCGAGACCAGCCCGTCGTGCGTCATCAGGTCGATCAACGCCCCGTCGCCGAGCTTGTAGCCGAAACGGGCCTTCTTCAGCGCGTACGGAGCGTTCGACATCGACTCCATCCCCCCGGCGACGATCACGCTGTGGTCGCCCGAGCGGATCATCACGTCGGCGATCTCCACCGCCCGGATGCTCGACGCGCAGACCTTGTTCACCGCGTCGGCGGGCGTCTCGAGCGGCAGGCCCGCGCCGATCGCCGCCTGCCGTGCAGGAGCCTGCCCCGCGCCTCCCTGGAGCACCTGGCCCATGATCACGTACTCGACCTCGCCGTCCTCGACGTCGACCCGGTCGAGCGCGGCGCGGATCGCGACGGAGCCCAGCTCGGTCGCCTCGTGGCCGGCGAGGCGGCCGCCCAGCTTCCCGAACGGGGTACGGACGGCGGAGACGATCACGGAGCGGGCCACGAATCCACTGTATCCCGGCCCGCGAGGACGACGCCCCTGCGCAGGACGCGGTAAGCTCCTTTCGATGAGCCTCCCGTCTCGCACCTGGGCCTGGTCGCGGCGCCACGAGCGAGGCGGCTGCCCGGCCTGATCGACGTCCCATCCGCCCCCGCTCGCAGACCTTCCAGCCGGAAGGTCTTTTCGTTTGCGATGAACTACACGACCGTCATCCCCACCGACCTGATCACGCCCCTCGGCGCGTACGTCCGGCTGCGCGGCGACGGTGAGGCGGCGTTCCTGCTCGAGTCGGTCGAGCGAGGGCGGCTCGGGCGCTACTCGTTCGTCGGCTGCGGCTCTCGCGTGGTCGGAGTCGCGGACGCCGAGGGGGAGGAGACGCCGGTCGTCGGCTTCCTCGCGTACGACCACGCCGCCGTGCTGGAGCCGACCGTGCCGCTGCCGGAGCCGGGGCCGGCGATGCCGGAGAGCCGTTTCGTCGTCGCCGAGACGCTCGTGCGCTTCGACCATGCCGCCGGGCTCGCGCAGGTGCTCTGCGGCGATCCGGAGGCGCTCCGGGCCCGGCTCGACCTGCCGCACCCGGAGCTGCCCCGCGGCGGCGGCGCGCGCGGCCCGACCAGTCGCCGTCCCGGGCCGCTTCGAGTACGAGCGCGCGGTCGGCGTCGCGAAGGAGCACATCCGCGCCGGCGACGCGTTCCAGATCGTGCTCTCGCAGCGGATCGAGCGTCCGACGTCGGCGAGCGCACTCGAGCTGTACCGGACGCTCCGTCGGGTCAACCCGTCGCCCTACCTCTTCCTGCTCGAGCTCGGCGACCTCGCGCTCATCGGCTCCTCGCCGGAGACGCTGGTGAAGGCGGACGGCGGCCGGGCGAGCGTCAACCCGATCGCGGGCACGACGCGGCCGGGCCCCGGGGACGCCGATCGCCTGCTCCGGTCGGAGAAGGACCGGGCGGAGCACGTGATGCTCGTCGACCTCGGCCGTAACGACCTCTCCCGGGTCTGCCGGCCCGGAACGGTCCGCGTCGAGCGCCTGATGGAGCCCGAGCGCTTCTCGCACGTCACCCACCTCGTCTCCGAGGTCGTCGGCGAGCTGCGGGACGGTGTCGGCCCCATTCGATCTCCTGCGCGCCTGCTTCCCCGCGGGCACCGTCTCGGGCGCGCCGAAGGTGCGCGCGATGCAGCTGATCTCGGAGCTCGAGGGCTACCGGCGAGGGCCCTACGGCGGCGCGGTGGGCTATGCGCTCCCCGGGGGCGACCTCGACACCTGCATCGCGATCCGGACGATCGTCCTGCACGGCGGCGTGGCCCACCTGCAGGCGGGCGCCGGGATCGTCGCCGACTCGGATCCGCACGCCGAGCACGAGGAGTGCCTGCGGAAGCTCGCCGCCCTCGAGACCGCGATTACCCTGGCCGAACGGTGATCCTGCTCGTCGACAACTACGACTCGTTCACCTACAACCTCGTCCACCTGTTCCAGGAGCTCGGGGCCGAGGTGGTCGTGCGGCGCAACGACGAGGTGGACGCCGACGAGGCCGAGCGGCTGGCGCCCTCCCACCTGGTCGTCTCTCCCAGGGCCCGGTCGGCCCGGCGAGTCGGGCGCGACGGTCGAGATCGTCCGCCGGCTCGCGCCGACGACGCCGACGCTCGGCGTCTGCCTCGGCCATCAGGCGATCGTCGAGGCCTTCGGCGGCGCGATCGGCCAGGCGCGCCGGCTCGTCCACGGGAAGGCGAGCGCCGTCTCGCACGACGGCCGGGGGATCTTCGCCGGGCTGCCGCAGGACTTCCAGGCGGGGCGCTACCACTCGCTGGCGGCGACGGCCGTGCCCGCGGAGCTCGAGGTCTCGGCGACGACCGAGGACGGCGAGGTGATGGCAGTGCGCCATCTCGAGCTACCGGTCGACGGCGTCCAGTTCCATCCGGAGTCGGTGCTCACTCCGGACGGGCCGCTGCTCTGCCGGAACTTCCTCGAGGGCCGATGATCCAGCGCGCCCTCGCGTCGCTGCTCGACGGGCACGATCTCTCCCGCGCGCGGGCGCGGGAGGCGATGGGATCGATCATGACCGGCGAGGCGACGCCGGCGCAGATCGGCGGCTTCCTCGTCGCCTTGCGGATCAAGGGCGAGACGCCGGACGAGATCGCCGGGTTCGCGGAGGCGATCCGCAGCCACGTCCACCCGGTGACCCCACGACGAAGCGATCTGGTCGACACGGCCGGTACGGGCGGCGACGGGCAGGCGACGATCAACATCTCGACCGGCGCCGCGCTGGTGGCGGCTGCGGCCGGCGCGGGCGTCGCCAAGCACGGCAACCGCGCCGTCTCGTCGGCGTCGGGGTCGGCCGACGTGCTCGAGGCGCTCGGCTTCTCGCTCGAGGTGCCGGCGGAGCGGGTCGCGCGCTCGATCGACGAGCTCGGCTTCGGCTTCCTGTTCGCGCCGACACACCACCCCGGCTTCCGGCACGCTGCACCGGTGCGAACCGAGCTCGCAACCCGAACGGTCTTCAACGTGCTCGGGCCGCTGACGAACCCGGCCGGAGCACGGGCACAGGTCGTCGGCGTCTACGACCCGGCGCTCGTGCCGACGATCGCCGAGGTGCTGGCCAGGCTGGGCGCGCACCGAGCCTTCGTCGTCCACGGCGCCTTCGGGGTGGACGAGCTCTCGCCGGCCGGCCCGAACCTCGTCTGCGAGGTCGTCGACGGTGGCGTCCGCCGCCGTCAGATCGACCCGCTCGACCTCGGGGTACCCAGGTGCCGGCCCGAGGAGCTGCGCGGCGGCTCACCGGTCGAGAACGCCGCCGTGATCCGCTCGGTCTTCTCCGGCGAGGAGCGCGGGGCGAGGCGGGACGCGATTCTCCTCAACGCAGCCGGCGCGATCGCCGCGGGCGGGCTGGCCCGGGACCTGCACGACGGCCTCGAGCTGGCCCGCGAGGCGGTCGACTCCGGGGCGGCCTCCGAGCGCCTCGACGCCCTCGCCGCCTTCTCGCGTGATGGGTAGGTTCCGCGACGCTCTGGCCGGGCCCGGGCTGGCCGCGGTCGCCGAGGTCAAACGCCGGTCACCGTCCGCCGGCGACCTCCGTCCCGACGCCGACCCGGCGGCGCTCGCGGCGGCCTTCGAGCGGGCCGGCGCGGCCGCGGTCTCGATCCTGGTCGACGAGCGCTTCGCCGGGGAGCTCGCCGACCTCGCCGCCGCCAGGTCGGCCAGCTCGCTGCCGTTGCTGGCGAAGGGCTTCTTCTCGACCGAGGAGCAGCTGACCGAGGTGCACGATGCAGGTGCGGATGCGGCGCTGCTGATCCTGCACGACCTCGACGACCGCGCCGCCGCGCGCCTGATGAAGCACGCGGGCCGGATCGGTCTGGACGCCCTCGTCGAGGCGCACGACGCCCGCGAGCTGGCGCGAGCGGTCGCGCTGGGCGCGGATCCGATCGGCATCAACGCGCGCGACCTGTCGACGTTCTCCGTCGACCGCCGGGCACAGCTCGAGCTCGTCGCGGAGTCGCCGTGCGAGCCGGTCGTGATCGCCGAGAGCGCCGTCCACACGCGCGCGCAGGGAGCCGCTGCGGAGCTGGCCGGCGCCGATGCGGTGCTGGTCGGCACCGCCCTGATGCGGGCCGACGAGCCGGCGGCGAAGCTGCGCGAGATCGTCTCCCGGCCGCTGGTCAAGGTCTGCGGCCTGACGCGCGAGGAGGACGTCACAGCCGCCGCGGAGGCCGGCGCCGACCTCTGCGGCTTCATCCTCGCGCCGGCGAGCCCGCGGGCCGCCCGCGTGGTGCTACCCGTGCCGGACACGGCGCTGTCGGTGGCGGTGTTCGTCGGCGACGCGGAGGAGACGGGCGCCGACCTGGTCCAGCTCTACGACCGCGAGGAGGGTCTCGTCCGCGGGCGCGACGCCGTCCTGCTCCGCGACGGCGAGCAGGTGGCAACGGTCGTCGACCGGCCGTGGGAGGAGCACGACCCGACGCACCTCGACCGGGCCCGCGCGGTCGAGGGGCGGCTCGTGCTCGCGGGCGGTCTGGGGCCGGAAAACGTGCGGAAGGCGATCGCGGCAACCAGGCCGTGGGCGGTCGACGCGAGCTCGAGGCTGGAATCCTCGCCGGGGATCAAGGACCACGACCGCGTCCGTGCCTTCGTGGCCGCAGTCAAGGGACAGAACCCCGGGGGTCGGTCCCTGCCGGTGGCAGCGGGATGAGCTACGGCGGGTACGGCGGCCGGTACGTCCCGGAGACGCTGATCCCGGCGCTCGACGAGCTCGAGGCCGGCTGGCGGGAGGCCGGGGCCGACCCGAGCTTCGCCGAGGAGCTCGACCGGCTCGGGCGCGAGTACGGCGGCCGCCCGACGCCCCTCTCGCGGGCAGAGCGCTTCGCGCCCGGTAAGCGCCTGTACCTGAAGCGCGAGGACCTGCTGCACACCGGCGCCCACAAGCTGAACAACGCGCTCGGCCAGGCGGTGCTGGCCCGCCGGCTCGGCAAGCGGCGCATCGTCGCCGAGACGGGGGCGGGCCAGCACGGCGTCGCGGCGGCGACCGTCTGCGCCCGCTTCGGGCTCGACTGCGTCGTCTACATGGGTGCCGAGGACATGCGGCGCCAGCATCCGAACGTCGAGCGGATGGGCCTCCTCGGCGCCGAGGTGCGACCGGTCGAGTTCGGGACGAAGACGCTGAAGGAGGCGACCAGCGAGGCGATCCGGGACTGGATCACGAACGTCGAGACCACGCACTACCTGATCGGCTCCTGCGTCGGCCCGGAGCCGTACCCGGAGATCGTTCGCGAGCTCCAGGCCGTGATCGGCCGCGAGGCCCGGGCGCAGGTTCTCGAGGCGGAGGGTCGACTGCCGGACGCGGCGATCGCGTGCGTCGGCGGGGGCTCGAACGCGATCGGCATGTTCGCCGGCTTTCTCGACGACCCGGCGGTGCGGCTCTACGGCGTCGAGGCGGCCGGTGCGGCGAGCCTCGTCGGCGGCCGGCCGGGCGTCCTCCACGGCGCCCGCTCGTCGCTGCTGGCCGACGACGACGGCCAGATCCTCGACGCCCACTCGATCTCGGCCGGGCTCGACTATCCAGGGGTCGGTCCCGAGCACGCATTCCTGCGGGACAGCGGCCGGGTCGAGTACGTGACCGCGACCGACGACGAGGCCCTCTCCGCCTTCCGCCGCCTCGCGGAGACCGAGGGCATCATCCCCGCCCTGGAGCCTGCCCACGCGCTCGCGCGGGCGGGCTCCCTGGACGGCGAGCTGATCGTCGTCTGCCTCTCCGGTCGCGGCGACAAGGACCTGGACGAGGTCCTGCGCAGACTCGCATGAAGCACACGCGGGCGTTCCGGCCGTGAAGGTGCTGGTCGTCTACCTGATGGCCGGGGGCGACACGCCCGAGCTGGCGGCCGCGGCCGAGGCCGGCGGCGCCGACCTGGTCGAGATCGGCTTCCCGTTCTCGGACCCGCTGGCCGACGGGCCGGTGATCAGGCGCGCGGCCGAGCGCGCGCTGGCGGCCGGGATGCGGACGAGCGCCTGCCTCGAGTGTCTGGCCGCGACGCGCAGCCGGATCGACCTGCCGCTGGTGCCGATGACCTATTCCTCGCTGCTCGAGGCCTACGGGTGGGAGCGCTTCCCGGAGGACGCCCGCGCCGCCGGCGCGAACAGCCTGATCGTCGCCGATCTGCCCGCGGACGACCGTCCCGGGCTGCGCCGCGTCCAGCTCGTCGCGCCCACCTCCACCGACGAGCGGCTCGCGCTCGCAGCGGACCGGACCGACGGCTGGCTCTACCTCGTCACCCTCACGGGGACGACCGGCGCCCGGTCGGAGCTCTCCCCCGCGCTCGCCGCCCTCGTCGAGCGGGCGCGACGCGCGACCGACGCCCCGCTCTACGCCGGCTTCGGGATCTCCACCCCGGAGCACGCGGCGGCGGCCGCGGCGCTGGCGGACGGCGTCGTCGTCGGCTCGCGGGCACTCGAGGTCGCCGAGGAGGGCGCGCCGGCGCTCGAGCGCTACGTCCGGTCGCTGCGGGAAGCGATCGACGACTGAGACCACGCTAGTCTCCGCCCCGATGGAAGGCTACGGGCCGGAGACCTACGGCGACCGCATCGCCGACGTCTACGACGACCTCTACACGAGCCTGGACACGGAGGGAGCGGTCGAGGCGCTCGCCGCCCTTGCCGGCGGCGGCCCGGTCCTCGAGCTCGCGGTCGGCACCGGCCGGCTGGCGCTCCCGCTGGCCGAGCGGGGCCTCGAGGTGCACGGCATCGACGCCTCCGAGGCGATGGTCGCGAAGCTGCGAGCGAAGCCGGGCGGCGACCGGATCCCGGTGACGATGGGCGACTTCGCCGACGTCGGGGTCGACGGCCGCTACTCGCTGGTCTTCGTCGCGTTCAACACCTTCTTCGGGCTGCTCACCCAGGAGGACCAGGTGCGCTGCTTCGCCAACGTCGCCGCCCACCTGGCGGCGGGGGGATCGTTCGTGATCGAGGCGTTCTTCCCCGACCTCGCCCGCTTCGACCGCGGCCAGCGTGTGCAGGCGACCCGCCTCGACCCCGGTCAGGTGATGCTGGACGTCTCCAAGCACGACCCGGTCGAGCAGCGGGTGGAGAGCGACCACGTCGTGATCACCGAGGCGGGGATCCGGCTCTACCCCGTGAACGTGCGCTACGCCTTCCCGGCCGAGCTCGACCTGATGGCGCGCCTCGCCGGGCTCGAGCTGACCGACCGCTGGGGCGGCTGGCGGCGCGAGCCGTTCACGGCGGACAGCCCGCGGCACGTGTCGGTGTACGCCCGGTGAACGAGGCCGTCCGCGTCGCGTGCGTCCAGGCCGAGCCTGTCGTGCTCGACCGCGAGCGCACGCTGGACAAGCTCGCCGACCTGACCGCCGAGGCGAAGACCGCAGGCGCCGCGCTGGTCGCGTTCCCGGAGACGTTCGTCCCCGCCTACCCGAGCTCGGCCTGGGCGAGGTTCCTCGCCGGCTGGGCCGACCCCCGCGCGAAGAGTGCGTTCGCCAAGCTCGCGCGGGAGTCGGTGGACGTCCCCGGCCCGGCGGCCGATCGGCTCGGCGAGATCGCGCGCGAGCACGAGGTCTGGCTCGTCACCGGCGTGAACGAGCGCGACCCGGAGCGGCCCGGCACCCTCTACAACACGCTCCTCTACCACGGACCGGACGGCCGCCTGGCGGCCCACCACCGCAAGCTGGTGCCGACCAACCACGAACGCCTGATCTGGGGACAGGGCGACGGCCGCGGGCTACGTGCCCTCGAGACGCCCCTCGGCCGCCTCGGCGGGCTGATCTGCTGGGAGAACTACATGCCGCTCGCCCGGTTCGCGCTGTACGAGTCGGGCGTCGAGATCTACATCGCCTCGACCGCCGACGACGGCGACCCCTGGCAGTCGACTCTCGTCCACATCGCGCGCGAGTCGCGCGCCTTCGTCGTCAGCCCGGCCCATTTCCAGCGCGCCGGCTCCTATCCGGAGGACTTCCCGCTCCGCGAGGAGCTGGCCGGCCTGGACGTGATCGGGCGAGGCGGCTCCGCGATCCTCGGACCGGACGGCTCCTATCTCGCCGGCCCGCTCTACGGCGAGGAAGGGATCCTGTACGCGGACCTCGACCCGGACTGGCTCGCCGAGGAGCGGCAGCGCTTCGATCCCGCCGGGCACTACCACCGGCCCGACGTCCTCGAGTTGCGAGTCCGCTCCCGGCGGGCACCAGGGTGGGCCTGAACATCACCAGCGATCCCAGTGCACCATCGTCTCGAGCGGCGCGCGCCTGGCGGGCCTGAAGTCGGTGCCGATCGTGTACGCGACCGGGATCAGCGCCGCCTGCATCACCTCGTCGTAGGGGATCCCGAGCAGCTCGGCCGCCTCCGGCTCGTGCGCGAGATGGAACGACGTCCAGACGCTGCCCAGCCCGCGCGAGCGCGCGGCGAGCATGAAGCTCCAGGTCGCCGGCATGATCGAGCCCCAGCGCGACGCCTGCGCAAAGGCGCCCTTGCCGTCGGTGCGGCCCTCGATGCAGGGGATCACGTGCACCGGAACCTCGTGCAGGTGGTCGACCAGGTGGAAGACGCTGGCGAGAACCCGGCCCATCGTCCCGGGGATCTCCTCCGGCCGCTCGAGCCGGCCGAGGTACTGCTCGCCGCCGCGGCGCCAGAGAGCGGCCAGCCCGGCGCGAAGCTCGGGCTCGGTGACGACGACGAAATGCCAGTCCTGGCGGTAGCTCCCGGTCGGTGCCTGCTGCGCGAGCGCCAGGCACTCCTCCAGCACCTCACGTTCGACGGGTCGCCCGAGGTCGAGCCGCTTGCGCACGGCACGCGTGGTCGAGAGCAGCTCGTCCGGCGTCAGCTCCAGCACGTCCCGATCATCTCATCCCGACCGGTGCTTCAGCTCCGACTCGCGCCGTTGCCCCTCGGCGAGGGTGATCTCACCCGAGCAGACCTGCGCGTTCAGCTGGTTCTCGATCCGGTCGACCTCCTCGGCGTGCGGCCGTGGCTCGGGCCAGAGGTTGCGGCGGTCGGTCGGGTGACCGCCGAGCTCGAGGCTGATCAGATGATCCTCCTGGTAGTCCGAGGGGCTGCCCCCCAGCCCGTACTCCTTCATCTGCTCGACCTTCAGCTTGTCGGTGTACTCCGTCGGGGGGCGGACCGTGCGCGTCCAGCCGGAGACGCAGATCGTCCGGCCGATCGTCTCCTGGCGGACGTCCGGATTCAGGACCCCCGGCGTCCTCGTCCAGCTCGCGGTCACTCTCGGCGCGTGCGGCCCGCTGCCGAGCCGAAACGCCACCACCGCGAGGACGATCGCGACCAGGCCGGCCCCGGCGACGAGCGTTCGCTGCATCCGGCCAGCGTGGCGGCCGGACGCCGCCGCGGCCCGGAATGTGGACGACTCGTTACGGAGTCGGTGCCAGGGAGGCGCGGTCGATGCGGCCGCGGATCGCCCGCCGGGCCTGCTCGAGCCCGCTGTGGTCCCCGCGCAGCAGCGAGACCGAGTTGCCCATCTTCATG
Source organism: uncultured Actinomycetes bacterium (assembly GCA_963836685.1). GTDB lineage: Bacteria > Actinomycetota > Thermoleophilia > Gaiellales > Gaiellaceae > DATBLE01. The sequence goes on along the minus strand of CAWIKS010000019.1, from coordinate 1,210 downwards.
AACGCGTCGAGCTCGAAGGCGAGCAGCGCGGGGTCCTCCGTCGGAGCGAGCTCGCCCGCCGCCTGCGCCTCTCGAACGCGGCGCTCGAGCAGGCCGAGCCAGGTGCCCATCACCTCGACGAGCCGCTCTCGCACCGGCCCCTGGTGCGTGTCCAGCTCGGCCTCGGCCGACGCGAAGAAGCACCCGCCGGGAAAGACCGGTCGCTCCACGTAGGCGAAGAAGTTCTCGCACAGGGCCTCGAGGCGCGCGAGGGGGGTCTTCGCGCCGCGGGCCGGACGGATCACCTCGTCGGCGAAGATCTCGACCGCGGTCTCGACCGCGGCCAGCTGGAGCTCCTCCTTCGACCCGAAATGGGCGTAGAGGCCGCTCTTGCTCATCCCGATGTGGTCGGCCAGGCGCCCGATCGACAGCCCGTCCAGGCCCTCGGTCGTCGCGAGCCTGGTCGCCGCGTCCAGGATCGCCGCCCGGCTGCGCTCGCCGTCCGCGCGGCGCCGCTTCGTCGTGCTCATCGCTTGACAAAATAGCACGACCGGTCGTATTATCAAGAACGACCGATCGTGCTATTTCCCGACGAAAGCCCGCGCTCCCAGTCCGAGCTCCACGGCGAGTGGCGCCGGCGGGAGCTCGCGCCGCTCGTCGACCTCCCCGCGCTCGTTCCGGTTCCTCGGCGCTCAGCTGAAGAGCGTCAGCTCCGGCTCGCGCTCGCCCCGCAGCACCTCCAGGTCGACCGCGACGCAACGGATCCCGCGCGACTCGGCCAGCGTCAGTGCCTGCGGCCGGAACCGCTGTGCGGCGAGGACCCCGCGGCAGCCCGCTCTCCCCGGGTCGACCCGGATGCGCTCCAGGTAGCGGACGAGCTGCTCGACCGCCTCGATCCCGGCGACACGCTTCACCTCGACGGCGATCCAGCCGCCCTCGCCGTCCCGGCACATGAGGTCGACCGGGCCGATGTCGGTCGGCCACTCGCGGCGGACGAGGCGGAGCTCCTCGCCGAGCGCCTCCGGCTGCGCCGCCAGCTCCTCCTGCAGGTCGCGCTCGACGCCGTCCTTCTCCAGCCCGGCGGCCTCGCCCATCTCGTGTGAGACGTCGCTCAGCACCTCGAGCAGCCGGATCTCGAGGCAGTCCTCCGTCTTCCCCGCCCGCTTGCGGACGAGGATCCGGTCGCCGAGCTCCTCGACCGCGGTCGGCGGCGTCATCCAGTTCAGCGGCT
>CAWIKS010000018.1:0-38368 GCA_963836685.1 uncultured Actinomycetes bacterium | reverse complement strand
TGGAGCTAGCCGGGATCGAACCGGCGACCTCCTGGGGTGCGATCGAGGCGCTCTCCCAGCTCAGCTATAGCCCCGGGCGCCCAGTGTACTGTCTGGGGCGCGGACTCTCGCGAGCGCGCGTGGGCGGCGCGGCCCTACTGATTGCGGGCACGTCGCTCTTCCTGGGCGGTCGGCTCAGCCGGGTCAGCCCACCCCCGCCCGGTGGCAAGGCCCGACCCGCACCGTTTCCGTCCTGGGACGGCGCACCAGGGTTGCCGGCTTACCCCGGTTGCAGGCTACGATCTGCGAACCACGGCTTCAACTTCGACGGCTACGGGCGCGGCGAGCTGCTCGTGACGTCCCGCTCGGCTGGCGCGTCGTCGTCACCTGCGAGAACCGCGGCCGCTCGCGCCACTCTGCGCGGTCGTCCGGGCTCGCTCTCGACGCAAGCCCGCCTTCCCCGGAGCCGCCGAGCCCGGCACCGCTCACCGGCCTCTCGCCCGGCTCGAAGGCGACGTTCTCGTTCAGGGCCACGCACACCGGGTCGTTCCGGATCGCCTGCCTCGTCCCCGGGCACGAGCAGGCGCGCGAGTGGGACGTGCTCGACGTCGTCCGCGCGCCGCCGCCCGTCGATCTCCGCGCGCCCGGGCCCTTAGAGCGACGCGTCGAGCGCCGCGACGACGAAGACCAGCGCGAGGTAGAGCAGCGACTAGTGGAAGACGAGCGCGGCGCGGCGCCGGTCGGCCGCCCGCCGCAACCACAACGTCAGAGCGAGAAACGACCGCGCCGAACGCGAGCGCACCGACGAGATAGACGAGGCCGAACGAGCCGGTCGCGAACGGCACGACGCTGAACGCCACCAGCACGCGCCGTGTAAGCCGACGATCCGGCGAAGGGTCGCGCCGGCTCCCGCGAACGACCGGGAGCATCGGGACGCGCGCGGCCGCGTAGTGCTCACGCAGGAGCAGGGCGAGCGACCAGAAGTGCGGCGGCGTCCAGAGGAACACGATCAGGAACAGCCACAGCGCGGGCAGCGCCAGATTGCCCGTCGCCGCCGCGTAGCCGACGAGCGGCGGCACCGCGCCGGCGGCCCCGCCGAGAACGATGTTCCCGGCCCGCGCCGCTTCAGGTAGCCCGTGTACACGACGACGTAGAACAGGTTCCCGACCAGGGCGAGCACCGCGGTCGAGGACGTTCACCGTCGAGGCCAGGACGACGAAGGAGCAGGCCGAGAGCGCGAGCCCGAACTCGAGCGCGCGCGGCGCGGTCAGCCGCCCGGCCGCGACCGGGCGGCCCGCCGTGCGCGGGCCCATCAGCCGGTCGATGTCGCGGTCGAGCATGTGGTTCAGCGCGCTGGCGCCGCCGCAGGCGAGGGCGAGGCCGACCAGCATCAGCGCCAGGGCGCCCGGTGCCGGGGCGCCGCGCGCGCCGACGACCATGCCGCACGCCCCCGTCAGCAGGAGCAGGCTCATGATCCGTGGCTTCGTCAGGGCGACGTAGTCGCGCGCGCTGCCGCGCGGAATCTCCGCGCCGCGGAAGGTGGCGGCGGCCACCACGGTCGCCGAGGCCAGTGCGAGCGCCGCCAGGCCCACGTGAGCGGCGCGGGACGTGACCAGCGCCGCGGCCAGGAACAGCGCGAGCGACGTGATCGAAGCGGCGACGAGCCGTCGGTGCGCCCCAACGGCCGCCACGACCAGCGCAAGCAGCGGCGGCAGAGCCAACGACGCAAGAATCCGGTGCGGCGTGCCCGCGCCGACCGTCCCGCTGACGACTGCGAGCAGCGCGGCAGTCGCCGCTCCGACTGCCGTCAGGCGCATAGCCGTACCGGGCGCTGCCTCTCCGCTCATGCCGTCCCGCGGGCGAGCCGGCTCAGGTCACCCTGTACGAAGGCGGGCAGGAACGGATACAGGTAGGCGGTCCGCTCGTCGCCCTGCGGGTCGATCAGATAGAGCACGAGGCTGTGCACGACGTCTCCGGACCGGGGATCGACTGTGATTCCGTAGGCCCGCCAGATCCGCTTCAGCTGCGCCGGCGTCCCGTTCAACCAGTGCCACGCCCATGGTCCGGCGAGCCCCCACTGCCGTGTTGCGTGACGGATGCCGGCGGGTGTGTCGCCCGCCTGGTCGACGCTGACGACCACGAGCGTCGGGCGCTGCGCGGCGGGCAGGCGGCGCAGGATCGAGGCGATCTGCCTCCCCTGGATCGGGCACTCCTGCGTGCACTGCGAGTCGAGGAACGTGAGCAGCACCGGGCGGCCCCGCAAACCCTCGAGGGAAACGGGCGCACCGCGCTGGTCGCGCAGGGCGAGCTGCGGAGCAGGCCGTTCGCCGGGCGCCCAGGCGGCCTGCCCGTGCAGGCTGGAGAATTGCCCGGTGGCTGCTGGCGACGGTGTCCCGGAGCCGAGCTGGTGGATCGCGACCCCGCCGCCGATCCCCGCCGCGGTCGCGAGTGCGACGACGAGCGCCACCCGGCGGAAGGGCACCCGCGGGGCGGAGAGGGCGTCGGTGGCGCTCGGCTCGGTCATTCCATCTTGCCGGTGCGCGCCCCGGCTGAGCGGCGGCGGATCAGAAAGGCCCAGTACAGGCCGACGATGATCAGCAGCCCCACCGGCATCAGCAGGGTCAGGAGGGAGCCGGCGAAGAAGTGGGCTGCGAGGGTCGAGAGCATGGCTTCTCCTCGTTGGTCACGGGTCGGTGGTGCCCGCTGCGCCGAGGCGTGCGGGCCGGACGGCTGTCGGCTCGGGACCGAGCCAGCGGTAGAAGAAGACGATGAACGCGATCACGAACGCGATCGAGCCGGGCACCCACATCACCCCCGCCGCGATCTGCTGGTCGCCGAGAGCGGAGAGGCCGCCGGGCCGGTGCGCCAGCGACGCATATGGCGAGTAAAGCGGCGAGGGCGCGAACGCAAGCACGATCGCGAGCACCCAGCCGACCGCGATCCCCCCGATGACGAAGGCGACGCGGTGTAGCCAGTCGAGGGAGGCATGGAAGGGCGCGGAGTCGACCACCTGCGCCCAGAAGAGGAGCCCGGTGAAGAAGAACAGCACGTGCTCGAGGTCGTGCACGGCGGCGTTGTGCAAGGTCGCGCCGTAGAGCGCCGGCACGTGCCAGGCGACGAGGTTTCCGTTGAAGAGCACCCACGCGGGCAGCGGACGGGCAAGGGCCCGCGCGGCGGCGCGCGGCAGGCGCCAGCCCGAGCCGAGCAGGACCGTGCGAGCGGCGTCCCGCCGGAACTCGAGCGGAAGCGGCTGCCAGAGACGGCTCCACGGAGCGGAGAGCACGATCAGCGGCGGCGCGACGGTGAGGAGCAGCACGTGCTGGGTCATGTGCGCGGCGAACAGCTGCGACGAGAGGGAGTCGAGCGGAGAGTCGAGCGCGACCACGATCACCGCCAGTCCCGAGTAGAAGAGCCAGGCGCGCCCGCGTCGCTCGAGCCCGGAGCGGCGGGCCGAGACCTGTCTGCGGCCTCCCCGCCAGTATAGGTAGGCCGACAGGAGGACGAGCAGGAGCGGCGGATCGACGTTCCAGGAGGTGAAGGTGGTCATGATCGGCACGGCAGGTGCTCCCGACCGGCGGTGCTACGCGAGGTAGAGGAGGATCCAGGCGAGAACCCCGATACCGGCGAGAAAGCTCCAGTAGAAGCTGAGCGCGGTGAGCTCGGCGCGCACGAGCGAGAGGGGGTTTTCGATGTCGTGCGCGGTGCGGGAGCGGTCGCCCGACGCCTCGCCCGGCTCGGGAGTGCCGGGAAACGGGACCCGCCTGTAGCGGAGCGATGTCGCCAGAGTCGTCTCCAGCCAGATCAGCGTGCCGAAGACGAACAGGAACATGAACGCCGTCCAACCGAAGTAGACGCTCGCGAAGCCGCCGTCCGCGGGACCGATGCCCTGTTGCGTCCAGGCGATGACCTGCAGCACGAGGGCGGCGACTCCGAGCACCAACGCCGCGGCGCCCTTGATCCGCCAGGCGTCGCGGCGGACCGCGCGGTGGTCGGCGAGGCCCCACCGGACGAGCACGGCGCTCGCGACGATGCAGACCATGATCACCGTTCCCCAGGCGGTCGAGACGTCGACACCCTTGGCTTTCCACAGACCGGCGCTGTTCAGCGAGCGGAGGTAGAAGTAGGCGAAGACGAACGCGAGGAAGAAGAACGCGGTCGCGCTCGCCAGCAGATGCCCGGCGGAGTTGAGGTTGCGCCCGAGCTGCTCCGGCGGCTCGCCCTCGACGATCTCGTAGGCAGTGCTGGGCTGGGCCAGCTCGGTCACGGATACCCTCCTCCCGCGGGCGCCGGAGCCGGCGCGCCGACCGGCACGGCGCCGCCGTAGTCGTAGGGATCGCTGGTGATCACCGGGATCCGGTCGAAGTCGTGGACGGGTACCGGCGACGGCAGCTGCCATTCCAGCGACCGCGAGCCCCACGGGTTCATTTCGGCCGGAATGCGCGCGAACACGAGCGAGTAGACGAAGTTGCCGAGGAAGACGAGCATCGACAGCCCGAGCACGAACGCCGAGGCCGAGACCCAGTCGTTCAGGAACTGCAGGTGCTGCGGGTAGGTGACCACGCGTCTTGGCTGTCCCAGGAAGCCGATGGCGAAGAGCGGCGCGAACGTCGAGTTGAACGCGAGGAACATCGACCAGAAGTGGATCTTCCCGAGCCGCTCGTTCAGCTCGAAGCCGGTCATCTTCGGCACCCAGTAGTAGATCGCGGCGAAGAACGTGAAGATCAGCCCGCCCATGATCGTGTAGTGGAAGTGCGCCATCGAGAAGAACGAGCCGTGGGTGGTCACGTCGCTCGGCGTGTCGGAGAGGAACACGCCGGACAGCCCGCCGATCAGGAAGTTGAAGAACCAGGCGAGGCAGAAGAGCATCGGCACGGTGAGCCGGATCTGCCCGCGCCAGATCGTCATCAGCCCGCAGAGGAACGTGAACCCGGTCGGGATCGAGATCAGCTCGGTCGAGAGCATGTAGAACGGCCGCAGGTCGCTGTTGATCCCGCTCACGAACAGGTGGTGCTGCCAGACGAGGAAGCTCAGCAGCGTCACGCCGAGCAGCCCGGCGACCGCGAGCCGGTACCCCCAGAGCGGCTTCCGGGAGAACACGGGCAACAGCTCCAGCACGATCGCGAAGCCGGGTATGGCGAGGATGTAGACCTCCGGGTGCCCGAAGACCCAGAACAGGTTCTCGTACAGGTACTGGCTGCCCCCGGCGCTCGGGATGAAGAAGGTGGTCTGGGCGGTGCGGTCGAGCATCGCCATCGAGAGCACCGCGATCAGCACCGGCGCGGCGAGCACCATCAGCACGGCGGTCGAGAGCACGCCCCAGCAAAAGATCGGCAGGCGCGACCAGGTCAGCCCCGGAGCGCGCATGGTCACGATCGTCGCGATCATGTTCAGCCCGAGCAGGTCATCGACAGGCCGACGAGCGCGAAGAAGACGATGTACGAGTCCATCCCCGTGTTCGCCTGGTCGTTGAGCGGCTCGTACCCCGTCCAGCCGGTCGGGAAGCCGCCGAAGAAGATCGTCGTCGTCAGGATCGCGCCCGCCGCCATCAGCAGCCAGAAGGTCAGCGCCTCGATCCGCGGGAACGCCATCCGCCGCGCGCCGATCATCAACGGCACGAAGTAGTTCGCGAACGGGCCGAGAATCCCGCTCGACATCATCCCCATCATCATCGTGCCGTGCATGCCGACCAGAGTCAGGTACTGGCCGGCGGGGAAGACCTGCGCGTTCGGCCGCAGCAGCTCGACCCGGATCAGCATCGCGTTCAGCCCACCGATGAAGAAGAAGAGGCCGATGCCGGCGAGGTACTGCATCCCGACGACCTTGTGGTCGGTGCAGAGCCCGAAGTAGCGGCCGACCCCCTCCGTTTCCTTCTCGCGCAGCGAAGGCGGGTAGCCGCGCAACCGGGCGAACGGGTAGTTCGCAAAACCGAGCCCGATCAGGAAGCCGGTAACGCCGAGGAAGTAGCCGAGGAACACCGAGACGTCGTTCTGGTCGGTGTCGGCGAAGTAACCCAGGCTGACCGCGTTCAGGTGGTGCCCGATGAACCAGCCGAGGTAGTAGCCGCCCACACCGAGCAGAGCACCGGTGAGCGCGTTGAAGCCTGCCAGGCGCCGCCAGACCGGTGGGCGGGCGGCAATCGCGTGTGCGCTCACTGAGCTCCTTCCTCTCTGCTCCGACTCATCCGGCGCGGAGCTGCGGATCGGGCAGGTACGTGGTCGAGTAGGCCGGCAGGTACTTCATCACCGGCGCGAAGTAGGCCTGCTGCCGCTTGATCCAGGCCGTGAAGTCGGCGGGCGGGACGACCTGGCCGGTATCGAACATGTACCCGTGCCAGAGGCCGCAGAGCTCGGCGCAGTGGATCTCGAACGACCGCGGCCCCTTGGTCTTCACGTAGGCGATGTTGTCCTGGCCCGGGTTCGCGTCGGCCTTCACGCCGAGCTGGTAGGCCCAGAACGAGTGGACGGCGTCGAGTGACGTGACGTGGAGCCGGATCAGCGTGTTCGCCGGCAGGACGAGGTGCGGCGTCTCGACGCCGCCGTAGGTCGGGTAGCGGTAGGTGAACTCCCACTGCTGGGCGATCACCTGCACGTTCATCGCCTTCGAGTGGCCCGAGGGGAGGAAGGCCGCCGTCGGTCCCTGCCCGCCGCCGGAGCCGCTCTGCAGCAGCTCGTAGGTCCCGAAGCCGGCGAGCGAGAGGACGGTGACCATCGTCACGACCACCCAGACGATCTGGATGCCCGAGTCGCCGCGGATCGGTGGGCCGTCCACGAGCTCGGCGCTGCGGGCCCGGAACGAGACCAGAACGTACGTGAGAAAGAGCAGCACGAGCACGCAGATCGGCGTGCTCACGGCGAGCAGCACCTGGTTGTCGAAGACCTGCTCGGTCGCCTGCGTGCTCCCGTTGCCCGGGGGAATCAAGCGTCCGACGAAGATCGTGACGAGCGGCGTCGCGACCGCGCTGAGCACGAGCCAGAGGACGACGAAGCGCCGGCCGTGAGGTCCGGCCGCTGCGGATGGCTCGGCGGTGTGCGGGACGGTCGACACCGGCGATCAGACGACGTCCAGGAAGCCGTCCATGTACCCGATCGTCTGCATCGGTCCGCCGAACCCGTAGAGGAAGCCGGCGGCGCATGGGACGAAGCACTGCCAGCGGTAGTGGCCTGGCTTACCCGTCCTGAACGTGAACGTGATCGTCCGGTGCGCCATCGACAGGTCGCAGGGGGCGTACTCGCACTGGTTCTTCGCGTCGTCGCCCACCGGCGCAACCGGAACGAGCACGTCGAGGGCCGGGACGGCGAAGGTGTGCGACGGCTGGTCCGGCGGCATCGCCAGGAGCGGCTGGCCGTCGACGAGCTCCGGGCCGACCAGGCCTGTCGGGCGTCCGAGCAGCGGGTTGCGCAGACCGCTCGCACCGTCGAAGTTGTAGATCGTCACGTGAATGAGCGCGTTGGCGGGGAGCCGCCAGACCGTGCTGCGATGCCACGCGCCGTTCTCGCGGATCAGATAGGAGACCCAGTCCGGGTTCGGGGCGAGCTGCGGCCCGACCGCGGCGACCGTCTCCAGGGTCAGGTTCACCGACCTGGTCGCGCCCGGCTGCACCGCCGGGTGGAACGGCTTGGTGTTCCCGACCAGGTAGCCCGAGATGTAGAAGCCGATCAGAACGCCGGCCAGCGCGAGGACGAAAGCGACCCCGGCAAGCTTCTTCGTCTGGGCCCCCACCGCGTCTGCGGGTATACCCCGTTGCAAGGCCAATTGTGCGCAAGATGACGAAACTGTCATCGCCTCGTCATTTACAGGTCATCCGGGAGGGCTTATCGTCCCCCCGGAGGGGGCTGCCGATGCGGATCCTGGTCATCGAGGACGAGGCACGCATCCGCTCTTTCCTCACGCGTGGCCTCGAGGCGGAGGGCTACGCCGTCGAGGGGGCGGCGGACGGACGAAGCGGGCTCGCACTGGGCCTGGTGCCGTCGTGGGACCTCGTCGTGCTCGATCTCCTCCTCCCCGGGGTCGGCGGTCTCGACGTGCTCCGCGAGCTGCACCGGGTGCGGCCCGCCCTCCCGGTCCTCGTGCTCTCGGCTCGCTCGGACCTGACCACGAAGCTGCGCGGCTTCGAGCTCGGCGCGGTCGACTACCTGCCGAAGCCGTTCTCGCTCGACGAGCTGCTTGCGCGCGTTCGGGTCCAGCTCCGGAAGCCGACGTCGTTCGGAGAGAACGGCAACGTCGTTCGCCGCGGCCGCCTGACCCTGGATCTCCCGCGGCGACAGGCCCGCTTCAACGGCACCGTGTGCGACCTCGCCGACCGCGAGTTCCGTCTCCTGCACCACCTCCTGCTCCACGAGGGCGAAATCGTCAGCCGCGAGCGGCTGCTCGCCGACGTCTGGGGGTACGGCTTCCACCCCGGGTCGAACGTGGTGGACGTCAGCGTCCGGCGCCTGCGGAAGAAGCTCGGGCCCGATGCCCCGATCGAAACGGTCCGCAATGCCGGCTATCGCCTGGTTGCGTAGGCACTCGCTCGAGGTCCTCTGGGGCCTGTTCGCCGCGGCGAACCTGGGCGCGATGATCGTCTGGCCGAGCTGGGAGACGATCCCGTTTCACTTCGTCTGGATCACCCTCACCCTCCTGTACGGATTCCGCGTCTGGTCGCCCCGGGTGACGGCGATGATCCTCGGAGCGGTCGTCCTGACCACCGGCGGGTCGATCCTCACCGACACGTACGAAGGCATTCAGCTCTGGGGCGAGCTCTTCGAGGTACCGCTGATGTCGGCGATGTTCCTCGCGATGGTCTGGCACGCACGGCGGCGGGTGGCGGCGATCCGGGAGTCGGAAGAGCTGGCCGAGAGCCGCGCCTTGCTGCTCGCCCGTCAGGAGCGATTCCTCCACGACGTGTCGCACGAGCTGAAGACGCCGGTGACGATCGCCCGTGGCCATCTCGAGCTGCTGGAGAACGAAGGCCCGAGCTCGCCCGAGGTCGTCGTCGCCCTGGACGAGCTCGGGCGTATCGACCGGATCATCACCCGTCTGCTCCTGCTCGCCAAGGCCGATCGCCCCGACTTCCTCGCGACGACCGAGGTGGACGTCGAGGCGTTCCTCGAGGACGTTTTCATGCGCTGGTCGGAGGTCGCTCCTCGAAGCTGGCGGCTTGGTGCGGTCGCGCGCGGGCTCGTGTGGGCGGACGAGGAGGCGCTCCGAATCGCCCTCGACGCGTTGCTCGAGAACGCGGTCAAGTACACGGCGGACGGCGAGATGATCGAGCTGCGCGCAACGTCCCCCGGCGGCAAGCTCGTGATTGCGGTTGTCGACGGCGGCTGCGGCGTCCCGGCCGACGCCCTCGACCGCATCTTCGACCGGTTCAGCCGTGTCGACGATGCACGCGCCCGGGCGAACGGCGGGGTCGGACTCGGCCTTTCGATCGTCGCGGCAATCGCGAAGGCGCACGGCGGGGCGTGCTCGGCGGTATCCGCTTCGGGCGAGACGGTCTTCGCGCTCACGCTGCCGTCGTTTCGGCCCGCCGCGCGGCCGGTACCGGTGACGGCGGGACCGGATCCTCGCGCCGCGGGGCACGCGGTCGTCTAGGCGTGCGGGTGGAACCGGAGCCCTTCAGTCAGGTCGAGCTCCAGCTCGCGGCGCGCAACCACGGAATGCCGCTCGAGGCGCTCCGGTATCCGGTCACGCCCGTCGGGCTCCACTACCTGCTGATCCACTACGACATCCCGGCGGTCGACCCGGACGGGTTCGAGCTGACCGTCGACGGGTTCGTGGAACGGCCGCTCACGTTGTCGCTCGAGGACCTGCGCGCACGCCCGGCGGTCGAGCGCGAGGTGACGATCGAGTGCGCCGGCAACGGGCGGGCGCTCCTTCCGGCGCCGCGGCCGCTCAGCCAGCCCTGGCTCGCGGAGGCGGTCGGCACCGCCGCGTGGCTCGGCACGCCGCTCGCGCCGCTCCTCGAGGAGGCCCACCCGCGGGACGGGGCGGTCGAGGTCCTCTTCACCGGGCTCGACCGCGGCTACGAGGCCGGCGAGGCGCAGGCGTACGCACGCAGCCTGCCGCTCGAGGAGGCATTGCGCGACCACCTCCTGCTCGCGTACGGGATGAACGGCGGCCCGCTCCTCCCCCAGCACGGCTTCCCGCTCAGACTCGTCGTGCCCGGGTGGTACGGCATGACCAGCGTGAAGTGGCTGACCCGGATCACGGTCGTCGACAAGCCCTTCGAGGGTTACCAGCAGGCCCACGCGTACCGCCTGCGAAGCGACGAGGCGGACGTCGGAGTGCCGCTCAGCCGGATGTTCCCGCGCGCGCTGCTGGTGCCGCCGGGCCTTCCGGACTTCCCGACCCGGGAGCGCACCGTGCCGCCGGGACCGACCACCGTCGAAGGGCGGGCCTGGTCGGGATGGGCGCCGATCGAGCAGGTCGAGTTCAGCGCGGACGGCGGCGCTTCCTGGGCCGAAGCCGCGCTCGACCCACCCGGCGGAGAGTGGGCCTGGCGCGGCTGGCGCCACACGTGGGAGGCGACGCCGGGCGAGCACGTCCTCTGCTGCCGCGCACGCGACGCCGCCGGGAACATGCAGCCGGACGAGGCACCCTGGAACCTCGGCGGCTACGCGAACAACGGAATCCAGCGCGTCCCGGTGACCGTCGGCCGCTAGTCTCACGTCGTGCGGGACGACCCCTGGGACCGTGCCTCGTTCGACTGGAACGTCAAGCCCGAACGCGCGATCCGGGACATCCGTCGCCGTGACCTGATTGTCCCGAAGGGGCCGAGCAGGCTGCGGATGCTCGGGCTCACCTTGGTTGGCGGCATCTCGATGGCCCTCCTCTACGTGTGGCCGCCGCTGATGATCGTCGTGCTGATCTCGACCGGCGGGATCGCCGCGTTCTGGATCTGGTCGACCGTCGCCGGCTCCGCTCTGATCTTCTGGCTGACGCTATTTGCGCTGGCTGTACGCGAGTCGGCGGCCGACCGGCGCTACGCCGAGCAGCTTACCTGTCCGACTAAAGCCGCTCGACGCGCGAGCCGCCGACGATCGCGTCGCGGCCGTCGGCGAAGCGGACCCAGGCCTTGCCCTTGCCGTCGTAGTCGGGCGACCAGACGACGAGCGTCGCCTCCTCGCCGGCGACGCGGCACGGCTCCGTACCCTCCGGGTCGAGCCCTCGCCAGACCCGGACGAACGGGTTGTGCTCCCACTCCCGACCGATCGTCGTCTCGTCGGTGTGACCCGGGAGAACGCGGGTCTCGGGCGGCAGGGCCATCAGGACGTCCATCACCGAGCGGCGCACGCCCTCGAAGTCGTCGCGTGTCCCGCCGACCGCGTCCTTGAAGAGCGTGTCTCCGCTGAAGCAGGCCGTGCCGTTGACGACGAACGAGACCCCGTCGTCGCTGTGACCGGGCGTCGGCAGCGCCTCGATCGAGAGGCCGCCCGTCTCGACGCTCGCCGCGACCGCCGGGACGGCGAAGCGCCGCAGGAGCTCGTCGTGGCCCTCGACGTGGTCGTGGTGCCCGTGGGTGGTCAGGACGTGCGTGACGGTGAGCCGCTCGCGCTCGACCACGTCGAGCAGCGGTCCGAGCGGGGCGCCGCTGTCGACGAAGACCGCAGTCCCGCCGGGCTCGTCCGCGACCAGGTACGCGTTCGAGAGGTACCCGGGATGCATGCTCCGCTCGACCAGCACGGCCGTAGGCTACGCAACGGCCGGATAATTCGGGCACAATGCCGGCAGGCTTGGGTGTTGGCGGCGCTCCGGCTCGTGGCGCATGCGAAAACCCAGCCTCTCCCCGATTGTTCGGCTCTCCCGCTCGCGGCGGACGCGGATCGCGCTCGTGCTGGTCTTCAGCCTCGGTGCGACGGCCGTCACCGCCTTCACCGTCCGCCACTACGCGACCCACGGCTGGCCGCTCACACGGGGAAACTCCTGGCTGGTCGCGACCGCCGGCGTTCTGTTCGTCGTTGCCTTCGCGCTCAAGGGCGCCGGCTGGCGGCGGCTCCTGAGCAGCCGCGATCGTCCGGGATCCCACGCGCTCGCCGCCGCCAATGCCGCCGCGTCGGTGACGGGCCTCGCGCTGCCCGGCCGCTTCGACGACATCGTCCGGATCGCCGTCGCCAGGCGCTTCAGCTCGCGCGCCGGGCTCGGAGCCCTCTGCCTCTCGCTGGTGGTCGTCGGCCTGATCGACAGCGCAGCGCTCTCGCCGCTCGCCTCGGTCGCGGCCGGCGTCACCGACGTCTCCCCCGGCGTCCAGGCGGCGCTGGCGGTCGTCGGGGCAGCCGGCGTCGCCGCCGCGGCGATCGTGCTCGCGCTGCCCCGGATCGCGCGCAGCACCCGGCTCGCCCGCTTCCGCCTCGCCGCCTGGCTGAGCGCGCACGCCACACCCGCGCAGGACAGCACCCGCGCCTGGGCGATCGTCTCCGGATCGTGGCTGGTCCGGGCGGCGGCCCTCTACCTCCTTCTCGGCACGCTCGGCGTCGGCCACTCGTTCCCGCTCGCCCTCCTGTTCCTCTCCGCCTCCGCCGGCGCGTCCGTGCTCCCGCTCGGGCCGGCCGGCGCCGCGACGCAGGCCGGAGCCGGTGCCGCCGTCCTCGCCGTCGCCGGCGTCCCGGTCTCCGACTCGATCGCCTTCGCGCTCGCCGCCCAGGCGCTGCTCGTCCTCTCCGGAACGGCGGTCGTGGTGGCGGCCGGAGCCTGGGAGGCGCGGCTGCGGCTCGTCGCCGCCCGGCTCTAGTCCAGAATCGAAGCCCTGAGAACAGGGCTCGCCGCACTTCTCCTCTTCGGCACGTTTGCGGCCTCTGCGCAGGCCGCGAGGGTGGCCGTGCTCGTCGTGCCGCCGTTCGACCCGGCGGTGTACGCGGGCCGGGGCGCCGTCGGCCTGTTCGTGCCCGGCTCGGGCGAGACGGTCAGCCGGCGCGGCGCTCTGGCCGCGCTCGTCCGTGGGAAGGTCGAGACGTCGGCGCTCGGCGGCGTCCCCGGCGGCCGGCCGCTGATCTCGCTCGCCCGGCGACCCGGCGACGTCAGCGTCTACGTCGCACTGCCCCCTCCCGGCACGCACGCGAACACCAGGCGCTACCCGATCGCGATCGTCGGGGGTGGCTACCGGGGGATCCTCACCTCCGACTCGACCCGCGTCCGCGGTCTCGTCTCGATCGCCGACGTCGCCCACACCGCGCGGGCGATCGACGAGGGGAAGCGCCCGGTGATCCGCTCGCACCCCGATTCCCGCGCGGTCGCACACCTCCGGCAGCTCGACCGCCGGCTGACGCGCACCCACGACGCCCGGCTGTGGGCGACCCTGATCCTGGTCGGCTCGGTGCTGGGCGGCGCGCTGCTCGCCTTCGGGCTCCGTTCCAGGTACCTCGGTCGCGCCGGCCTGCTCGCCGCTCCCGCCGTGCTCGCGGCCTCGCTGACCCTGTCCGCGCTCGGGATCTCGCGGGTGCCAACGGTCGTCGTCCTGCTGGCGCTGCTGACGGTCGGCGGCAGCCTCGCGGTCGCGGCGGTCCCCCGCGCGCTGCCGTACGCGCTCGTCGCGCTCGTCGTCGCCTACCTCGTCGTCTTCACCGCCTGGACGGAGGTGAACTCGCTCGCCGCGATCGGCGCCCGCCCGGACGGAGGCGGGCGCTTCTACGGCGCGGGCAACCTGACCGAGACCGTCCTCCTGACCGTCTCGCTCGAGGCGGCCGCCCTGCTCGGACGGCGCGCGATTCTGCCGATCTTCGTGCTCGCCCTCGTCACGGTCGGCTGGAGCCGGGCGGGCGCGGACGGGGGCGGCATCGTCGTCTTCCTGGCCGCGTTCGGGGTGCTGGCGGCGCGGATGTACGACGTCAGGCCGACGCCGAGGCGGATCGCGGCGGCGACGGTCGCCGTCGTCGTCGCAGTCGCCGCGCTCGTCGGCCTGGACGCCGCGACCGGCGGCTCGAGCCACGTGACCAGGGCGTTTCGCACCGGCCCGGTCTCGCTGGCGCAGGAGCTCGGCCACCGCATCCACATCTCCGCGGCGAGCATCGCCTCGGGCTGGAACGAGGCGATCGTCTTCACCGCCTCGATCGTCGCGCTCGCCGTGCTCGCCTCGCGCAGGCCGCGGTTCCCGGCCGGAGACGCGCTCCTGACGGGGATCGTCGTGTCGCTGCTGGTCAACGACAGCCCCGGAGACGTCGCCTCGGCGGGCGCGCTCTCGTACGCGGTGCTGTGGGCCTACGAACGGGTGCGCGAACCGGCGCGCCGGCTTGCGCGCGCAGATACCGTCCGCGCCGATGGGTCGAGCGTCCCCTCTCGCCCGTGAGGCGGTGCTCTCGGCCGGCGCCGCCGCCGGGTTCGCGGCGATCCTCGCCTGGGCCGGCCCCCCGGGGACCGACCTGGCCGCGCACGCCTACCAGCGCACCGTGTTCCTCGACCACGGGTTCACGCTCTGGAACAACTTCTGGTACGCCGGCCGGTACAGCTTCGTCACCTACAGCCTCCTCTACTACCCGCTCGCCGCCGCCCTCGGAATCCGCCTGCTGGCGGTGGCAACGGTCGCGGCCGCAGCGCTCGCCTTCGCCGTCCTCGTCTGGAACCAGTGGGGGCCGCGCGCGCGCTGGTCGAGCCGGACGTTCGCCGTCGTCTGGGCGGGGATCATCATCTCCGCCGCGTTCCCGTTCGCGCTCGGCGCCGCGCTCGCGATGCTCGCGCTCTGGGCGCTGCAGGCGCGCCGGCCGTGGCGCTTCGCGGGGCTGACCGCCCTCGCCGCGGCCGCGAGCCCGATCGCATTTCTCCTGCTTGCGCTGATCGTCGCCGGGCTGGCGGTCGAGCGCCGCACCGACCGATCGCTCCAGGTCGCGATCGGCGGCGGCCTGCTCTCGATCGGCGGCCTCGAGCTGGTGCTCTGGCGCGTCTTTCCCGGCAACGGACGCTATCCGTTCTCGGCCGCCGAGCTGGCCGCGGCCTGCGTGTACTGCGGCCTCTCCACCCTCTTCACCTGGCGGGTCGAGGGCGCGCGGGTGCTCCGCTTCTTCTTCCCCCTCTACGGCGTCGCCTGCGTGGCCTTCTTCCTCGTCCCGTCGGCGGTCGGGGAGAACATCGCCCGGATGCGCTACGTGGCGATCCCGCTGACCGTGCTCGTGCTCTCGCTGCGCGAGTGGAAGCCCCGGCTGCCCGCCCTGATCGTGCTCGGGCTGGCGATCTCGTGGAACGTGACCCCGCTCGCCGCCAGCTACGTCCGCAGCGAGGACGACCCCGCCGCACACGCCTCCTACTGGCAGCCCGCGGTCACGTACCTGCGCGCGCACCTGACGCCCTCCTACCGGGTCGAGGCGGTCGACACCGCCGGCCACTGGGCCGCGCTGTACCTGCCACGGGCGGACATCCCACTCGCGCGCGGCTGGTTCCGGCAGGAGGACTTCCCGCAGAACGAGGTGCTCTACGACGCTCTCGGCCCGAAGGCGTACCTGGACTGGCTGCGTGGCCTCGGCGTCCGCTACGTCGTGCTGACGAAGGCCTCACCCGACTACAGCGCGCGGGCGGAGGCGGCGCTCGTCGGCGGGGCCCGATCGCCGCTCAGAGCCGTGTTCCGCATGCCGCAGCTGACCGTCTACGCGGTCCCACGCCCGACCCCGATCCTGACCGGGCCCGCGCGCGGGCGGGTGCTGGGGATGAGCGAGTCGCGAATCGTCGTCCGGGTCGACGCGCCGGGGACGTACCGGATCGCGGTGCGCTTCTCGCGGTACTGGGAGCCCTCGCTCGGATGCGCCGTGCGCGGGCCGGACGGGATGATCCGGCTGAGCGTGCCCCGCGCCGGGCTCGTCCGGCTGAGCTTCTCGCCCGACGCGGGCGCCGCCCTCGCAGCGCTGACGGGCCGGGCAGCGCGCTCCTGCGCCGGTTGAGTAGACTCGCCGCCGTGCGCCGCCGAGCCCTGTTCCTCGTCGCCTGCCTCCTCGTGGTTGCAGGTTGCAGCGGCGGCAAGACGGTGTCGCCGGCTCCCCGAGACGGTCGTGGGCAAGGTCCCGACGACGCCGCAGGTGAAGGGTGACCCGGCCGCGGGGAAGGCGCTCTTCAACGGCGTCGGCGGTTGCGCCGGCTGCCACACCTATGCGCCCGCGGGCTCGAAGGGAACCGTCGGCCCGAACCTCGACAACCTATCCGCCGACGCGCAGAAGGCAAACCAGGGCCCCCTGCAGACGTACGTCGAGGACTCGCTGACGAACCCGGACGGCTACATCGTCCCCGGCTACGCGAAGGGGATCATGTCCGCCTCGTGCTGCTCGCAGCTGAACGACAAGCAGATCGCCGATCTGGTCGCGTTCCTGACGCAGAAGTCCTGACCCTCCCAGACGACTTCCCGCCGAGCGTGCAGGCCTTCGCCTGCGACCTCGACCGCACGTTGATCGCCGAGGACGCCGAGCTGCGACCGCGGACCTGCCGGGCTCTCGAAGCCGCCCGGGGCGCCGGCATCCACGTCACGATCGTCACCGGCCGGATGTTCCGGTCGATGAGGCCCTACGCGCAGGCGGCGGGGATCGACGAGCCGGTCGTCTGCTACCAGGGCGCGGTGGTCGCGGACCCCGTCACCGGCCGCTTCCTCCGGCACGAGCCGATTCCGCTCGAGCTGGCGAAGGAGGCGATCGCGGCGGTCGAGGCCGAGGGCTTCCCGCTGAACTGCTACGTCGACGACGAGCTCTACGTCGCCGAGCACACGGCCGCCTCCGAGTCGTACGCGACGTTCCAGCACCTGGAGGTGCACGCGGTCGGCGACCTGCTTGCGTGGCTGCAGGAGCCGCCGACGAAGCTGGTTGCGGTGGGCGATCCGGACGAGCTGGAGCGCCTGAAGGAGCGGATGATCGTCCGGTTCGAGGGCCGGATGTACATCTCGAAGTCGCTGCCCTACTTCCTCGAGTTCGCGAGCCCGGAGGTGACGAAGGGCTCGGGGCTCGCGTTCCTCGCCGAGCACCTCGGCTTCTCGCAGGAGGCGACGGTCGCGTTCGGCGACGGCGAGAACGACGTCGAGCTGCTCGAGTGGGCGGGCTACGGCGTGGCGGTCGAGAACGCCCATGAGCGGGTGCTCGCGGTCGCGGACCTCGTCTGCCCGCCGGTGACCGAGGAGGGCGTCGCCCAGGTGATCGAGGCGTACCTGGCCCGGTAGGGCATCTTGCTGCGGCTCGGCGAGCACCGCATCATCCGGTCGTGTGGTGGCGCCGTTACGAGCAGCGACGCGAGCAGGATTTCTACACCCTCATGCGCTGGATCATGGAGCTCGACGTTAAGCTGAACCGGATCCTCGACCATCTGGAGGAAGCCGATGGCGATGAGTCGGTGGAGTGAGGAGGAGCTCAGGCGGGCCACGGAGGAGCGCCTGACGGAGATCGAGATCAAGATCGACAAGCATCGCCGGCGTGAAGCGCGGCGTCGCCGGCGATTGCAGCGACTGACGTTCGGCCTGCTCGGCCGGTAAGACCGCTCTCTAGACTCCGCTCCGTGATCGACCTCAGGGCGGCGCGCAACGACCCCGACGGCTTCCGCGCCGCGCTCGCCCGGAAGGGGGCCGCGGACGCGTTCGACGCGCTGCTCGAGGCGGACGAGCGCTGGCGCGCGCTCGTCCCGCGGGCCGACGAGCTCCGCGGGCGGCTGAAGATCAAGGGCAAGCCGACCCCGGAAGAGCTCGAGGAGCTGAACCGCGTCAAGGAGGATTTGCGGGCGGTCGAAGAGGAGCTCGCCGCGGCCGAGACCGAGCGCGACGGCCTGCTCGAGCAGGTCCCGAACCCGCCCGACCCGTCCGCGCCCGACGGCGACCGGGAGGAGGACGCGGTCGAGCTCCGCCGCTGGGGCGACCCCGTGCCCGACGGGCCCGAGCACACCGAGGTCGGCCGCTTCGAGATGGAACGGGCGGCGCGGCTCTCGGGCTCCCGCTTCGGCTACCTGGTCGGTGACACGGCGCTCCTCGCGCTCGCGCTCTACCGCTTCGCCGTCGACCGCGCGGTCGCCCGCGGCCACGTGCCGATGCTCCCGCCGGTGCTCGTCCGCGAGGAGGCGATGTACGGCACCGGCTTCTTCCCCACCGAGCGGTCGAACATCTACGCGCTCGAGGAGGACGGGCTGTACCTGACCGGGACGTCGGAGGTCGCGCTCGCCGGGCTGCACATGGGCGAGATCCTCGACGAGCTGCCCCTTCGCTACTCGGCGTTCTCGACCTGCTTCCGCCGCGAGGCGGGTGCCGCCGGCAAGGACACGCGCGGGATGTTCCGCGTCCACCAGTTCAACAAGGTGGAGCTGTTCGTGTTCTGCGAGCCCGGAGCCTCTGCCGGCGAGCACGACCGGCTGCTCGAGATCGAGGAGGAGATCGTCCGCGAGCTCTCCCTTCCCTACCGGGTCGTCAACGTCGCCGCCGGCGACCTCGGCGCCTCGGCGGCGAAGAAGTACGACATCGAGGCCTGGTTCCCGTCCCAGCAGCGCTACCGCGAGATCACCTCGACCTCGAACACGACCGACTTCCAGGCCCGGCGGCTCGGGGTCCGCTATCGCCCCAAAGGCCAGAAGGGCACGGAGATCGTTCACACCCTGAACGGAACGGCAGTCACCGACCGCTGGGTGCTCGCGATCCTCGAGAACTTCCGCGGCGAGGTGCCGGACGCGCTCAGGCCGTTCGGAGCGCCCGACCGTGTCTCCCGCTAGCCTCGTCCCCGGCGGGGTGCCGGAGCGGTCGAACGGGGCGGTCTTGAAAACCGTTGGGCGTGCAAGCGTCCCGAGGGTTCGAATCCCTCCCCCGCCGTAGAGCACGGGGGGAACAGCCGGTTCCCCCCGTGGACCCCCCTCCCCAACACCATCCTCTGACGACAAGCGTTCGTGTGCCGCGCCCGCCCATGTCGGTCGCGGCGGAGAAACCTCCTTTCGCGGGCCTGGACTATTGGTCAGCGCGGCCCGCTCGGCGGCGGGATACCGAGGTCGCGGCAGATCTTCCTGGCGAGCGCGAAGTCGATCTCGCGATGACGCGGCACCGCCGTCGAGCGCTCGGAGTCGAAGCCCCAGAAGCTGTGGTTGCCACCTTCGCGGAGCAACCGCGCGCCATGAGCCCCCAGATGACGCTCCAGATCTCGCCGCTTCAACCGCCGATGACGAGCTCGAGCGGCTCGCTATCTACGGCCGAGATCTCCGGGTGCGCGCCGAACCGGAGCTCGAGGACCCCGCGCAGGGCGTCGATCACGTTCTCGCGCGCTTCCTTGCGCGACTTCCCCTGGCTATGAACGCCCGAGACCTCCGGGACGGAGGCGACGACCCACCCGTTCTCGCCCTGCTCGTAGACGATCGTCAGGTGAAGAGATTCGCTCATCGCCGAAACGGTACCGCACCCTCAGGTTCGAGGAGCCGCGCGAGAGTCCACCACTCGTTCGAGTTCAAACGTTGTTCCACCAGGGCCGCTTTGACGCGGGGGAACCCCTGGTTCCCCCGCGAGCCCCCGCTATGTCGGTCGCGGCGACGAATGAGACAGCCCGGCGGACCAGCGATTCTGTGAGCGAACGTTTGCGCGATCGAGACGTGCGGCTCACAACCCGCGGTCACAATGCCCTCTCTCATCGACCACGATGGTCGAAGAACACGGTACGAGAGGAGCTGATGCCATGGCGCGGACCAGCATGACCAGCATCGAGCGAGTGGCAGTCGGACCGACCGAGGGCGAGAGCGTCGACTTCGGCAGCCTCGGCGTGATCTGGAAGATCGAAGGCGACGAGAGCGACGGGCGCTTCTCCGTCGTCGACCACCCGATCCCGCCGCGCTCCCTGGCGGCGCCGCTTCACTTCCATCACAACGAGGACGAGTACTCCTACGTCCTCGAGGGAAAGCTGGGAGCCCTCCTCGGCGAGCAGGTCGTCGAGGCCGGTCCCGGTTCGTGGGTCTTCAAGCCGCGCGGGGAGTGGCACACGTTCTGGAATGCCGGTGACACCCCCTGCCGGATCATCGAGGTGATCTCGCCGGCCGGCTTCGAGAACTACTTCCGGGACATCGCGGCGATCTTCGCCGACGCCGGCGACGGGCCGCCCGACCTCGATCGTTTCGCCGAGGTCAACGAGCGCTACGACCTCGACATGGACTTCGAGAGCATTCCGACTCTCTGCGCGCGCTTCGGCCTCACCCACCCGATGGCCTGAGCGTGCGGCACGGGCGGGCCGGGCGCGAGCGTCGCCCGGCCCGCCAGCACGAGGACGAGAGGCCGATCAGCGCGACGGGCGCCGCACGGCGGGAGACGTTCCGAGGACGTCGCCGTCCGGGCCCAGCGCCTGCACGGCGAACCAGCGGTCGAGCCGGTAGCCGAGGGTGACGGCGGTCTCGAAGCCGTCCTTCGCAGCGGTCGTCACCCAGCGCAGGTGGTGCGGATCGGTGCCCGCGAGCAGGCGCCAGCGGGCGACGCCGGTAGCGCCGTTCCAGCTCGCATACGCGGCCACGCGACCGCGACGGTCGGTGCGGACGGCCAGCGCGGGCGGGTCGGTCGGCTGCCCGACCCACGGGAGGCGGAAGGCCCGGTACGAGTCCGCCCCCTTCTGGAAGTGCGCGTCGAAGAGCACCCGGCCCGCGGCGTCGAACTCGGTGAAGTACGGGTTCGCGCCCCAGCCGACGAACACGTGGCCGTCGGGAAGGAACTGCGTGTCGCCCTGGCTGCCGGACAGGAGCCCGTCCGGGCTCGTGTACGCGCGGTCGACCTCGACTCGCCGGTTCTGCTCGTCGACGCGGAGGACGAGCGCGCGCGAGTGCTCCGCCAGCGGTGGATTGGCCTCGTTGTCGAAGAGCGAGATCTCGCCGCCCGGGCGCCAGCGCGCGTCGTGCTGCCAGCCGAAGCTCGTCCCCGGGCCCATCGCGAAGTCGCTCTTCTTGCCCCCGAGACGCCAGAGGATCTCGCCGGTGCTGCGGTCGATCTTGTAGAGCGCGTGCGTGTTCCGCGCGGACACGAGGAAGTTCCCGTCCGCAGTCCTCGTCCACCGAGTTGATGTGGAAGTAGTCGTAGGGCGCCGTTGCCGCTCCCCGGCTCGCAGGCGGGGGCTGTGCGTACGACTCGTCGACGCCGACGTGGTCGACGCTGTGCCACTCGAACAGAACACGGCCGCTCGGGATCTCCACCTCCTGGACGACGCCCTCGAGCACGCGTCCCTGCCGCGGCCCTCCGACGCTCGAGAGGTCGTGCGGGACGCGGTGGTAGATCGTGATCAGGGCCGTGCCCCGGGGCGTGAGCAGGAACTCGTGGATGTCGGCGACCAGCCCGTTGCCCGCGCGGACCCTGGCGAGCTGGTGGTACGAGCTGTCCATCACCTCGTCGTAGCCGGTCCCGAACCCTCCCTCGGCGTGGCCCCGCCACCAGGTGAGAACCGGCTCTCCACGAAGGATCTGCACCCGGAAGTCCGACACGCCGTGCGTGTCGAGCGGGTTGAACCAGACCAGCTGCCCGCTGTTGTCGACGATCATCGGCCCCGCCTGCACGACCTCCCGCTTCGGCGCGATGAACACGTAGCCGGGCGACGTGTCGTGCGCGGGAGTGGTGACGGTGATCGCCGGCGGCGTCAGGTCGGGTCGTGACTGGAAGTGCTGGTACGGATCCGGCCGGTTGCCGCAGCCTGCGGCGACCAGTGCGGCGAGCAGCACGACCGGCAGACAGCGCGCGGGAGCTCACAGCAATCCTCCCCGGTACCGCCACGGCCCCGGCTCGAACCTGATCCCGCGCTTGCGGCCGAACTCGCGCACCGAGTCGAGCACGACGCCGCCCTCGCCGTGGACGCGCCGGCCGAGGAGGTCGAGGACGGCGCAGCCCGCCGGCGGCTCGCCCGAGAGCTCGAGGGTGAGGACGACCGTCTCCCCGCTCGCCTCGCGGAGGCCGGAAGTCCGGCGCGAGCCTCTCCACGGCGAGGATGATCGACGTTTTCCCGTCGTGGTGCACGTCGATCCCGCGAGCGTGGTCGGCCGGCGAGACCTCGACGCCGCCGAGCGCGAGCTGCTCGCGGAGCTCGTCGAGCATCGTGTGCAGCATCCGCGCCCGGCGCTCGGGTGAGGGGGGTGGGACGCCGAGCCGGCGACCCGGGCGGGGACGCCGACCGCCAGCTTGCCCGGCGGGATGTCCGAGATGACGTAGGAGTTCGAGGCGACGATCGCCTCCCGTCCGACCCGGCACCCGGCGTACACGACGGTGCCGATGCCGATCTGCGCCCGGTCCTCGAGCACGACCGGCGCGAAGCGGTTCTCGAAGCCCTCGAGCACCGAGTGGCCGACGTTGTGGGTGACGAGCACCGAGCGCATGGTCAGGAACACCTCCCGGCCGATCAGCACCGGCCGGCAGGGGTTCACGAACGCCTCGTCGCCGATGAAGACCAGGTCGCCGGCGGCAAAGGTCGCCCAGGGATCGCGGGAGCCGCCTCCGGCGACCACGACCCGGCGTCCGATCCACCCGTTTGCGCCGAAGTAGGCCCGGCGGCAGGCGACCCGGAGTGCCGTCCCGAAGCCGGTGAGCGCGCCGACGGCGAACACCTCCTCACAGTCGACGGAGCAGTCGTCGCCGAACTTCACGCCGTCGTCGAGGATGACCTGCGGCGCCGCGATCAGCGTCCGGGCTCCGAGGCTCGACCCCGTCGCCGATCCGCGCCCCGTTCTCCCGGTAGGCGGCGACGCGCTCCTCGGAGGAGAGGGCGCGAAAGGCGTCCGGGTCTGCGCGCAGCGACGCGAGAAAGGCCTCGTCGAGCCTGCCGACGTCGCCGTCGACGCCGAAGTGCTCGGGCAGGGAGACGTTGTCGACCGAGGCTCCGGCGAGCAGCGGGTCGCCTGCGGGCGCCGCCGGCTGCCCGAGCCCGGCGACGAGCGCCTCGACGTCCTCGGCGGTGATGAAACCCTCCTTCTCGATCGAGGCGAGGTCGATCCCGTGCTCGTCGGCCAGCTCGAGCGCCTTCCTCGTCGCGTTCGGCGCCGACTGCCGCTCCTCCGGTGGGGGCCGCTCCGCCTGCCGGTCGATCGCGCCGAGGTCGGCGTCGCTCTCGGCGACGAGCGCGACGCGGCCGCCGAGGTCGACCTCGTCGCCCGGGCGGCAGAGCTGCAGGAGAGTGCCGTCGCCGGGCGACTCGACCTCGATCGCAGCCTTGGTCGTCTCGACGACGCACACGGGCTGGCCCTTCCGGACCGGCTCACGATCGTCGACCAGCCACTCGACCAGGATCGCGGACTCGCTGTTTGCGTCTTCGCGTGTCAGGACGATCTCGAGCAGCGCTCAGCCTCTGATTCTCTCGAGCGCCGTGATCGCGCGGACGACGTCCTGGACACCCGGAAGCACGGCGTCCTCCAGGCTCCGGGTCGCGGGGATGATCCCGTCCCGGGCGGCGATCCGCTCCACCGGCCGGCGCAGGTCGTCCCAGGCCTCGCTCTGGACCCGGGCGGCGATCTCCGCGCCCACGCCGGCGGTCAGCGTCCCCTCCTCGAGCGTGACCAGCGAGCCGGTGCGCGCGACCGACTCGAGCACGGGCTCGAGGTCGAGGGGAAGCAGGCGGCCGAGCACGATCACCTCGGTGAAGATCTCGTCGTCGATGATCAGGCGGACGGCCGCCTCGAGCGCGATCGGCAGCATTCCGCCGTAGGTGACGATCGTCGCCGCCGCGCCCGAGAAGTCGTTCCCCGAGAAGCGCAGAGCCGGATACGGCGCGCCGACCTCGTCGCAGCGGAGCTCGCCGACGCGGCCGTCGACGGGCCGGCGGTTCGGACGGCCGTACATCAGCTTGTTCTCGATGAAGAAGACGGGGTTCTCGTCGTCGATCGCGGCGAGCAGCATGGCGCGGAGGTCGTGGCACTCGCTGGGCGCGACGACCGAGATCCCCGGGACGCCGAGCAGGAACTTCTCCAGCGACTGGCTGTGGGTCGGGCCGTAGCCGCGGCGCCCGCCCATCGGCGTCCGGACGACCAGCGGCAGCCGCACCTGGTCGTCGTACATCTCGCGGAACTTCGCGATCCCGTTCACGGTCTGGTCGAGGCCGAGGGCGACGAAGTCGCCGAACATGATCTCGAGCACCGGCCTGCGCCCGCGGACCGCCAGGCCGGCGGCGACCCCGAAGAGCGACGGCTCGCTGACCGGGGTGGTCAGGACCCGGTCCGGCCAGCGGGTGCTCAGCCCCTTCGTGACCTTGAAGGCACCGCCGTACGGGTCGAGCACGTCCTCGCCGAGCAGGACGACGTCGTCCCTGGTCTCGAACGCCTCGGTCAACGCGGCGTTGAGAACCTCCGCGCAGCGCACGGTGGCGACGCTACTCATCCGGCAGCGCCGGGGGCGACTCCTCCGCGGCCCTGATCGTGTCCGCGACCCGCTGCTCGCAGGCGGCCTCGAGCGACCGGCGCTCCTCGTCGGGCAGCCGGGCGCCGGCGACGAGGAGCGGGTCGCGCTCCCGCGCCGCCTCGATCTCGGCCTCGTCGCGGACGTCGTCGCCCTTGCTGTGCGGGCTGAACCGGTAGGTGTTGAGCACGAGGAAGAACGGCCGCCCGCCCTCCCGCACCTTCGCGACGACCTCACCGGCGGCCGCGTGGATCTCGACCACGTCGGTCGTGCTCAGCTCCTCGGTCTCGATCCCGAAGGCGGCTCCGCGGTCGACGATCCGGCCGGCCAGGTTCAGGTAGCTGGGCGTCGACTGCGCGTAGAAGTTGTTCTCGACGACGAAGAGGATCGGCAGCTGCCAGAGGGAGGCGATGTTCAGGCTCTCGTAGACGACGCCCTGCCCGAGCGTCCCGTCGCCGAGGAAGGCGACGGTGACCGCGCCGGTCTGGAGCTGCTTCTCCGCGAGCGCCATCCCGGCGGCCACCGGCACCGTGCTGCCGAGCACGCCGTTCGAGTAGAAGTTCCCGTTGCAGAGGTGCTGGCTGCCGCCTTTCCCGCCGCACACGCCGCCCTGCCTGCCCATCACCTCGCGCAGCAGGCCGAGCGCGTCGTCGGTGAAGGCGAGGTAGTGCCCGTGGCAGCGGTGGTTGCTGACGATCACGTCCAGCTCGCGCTCCAGGTGGTCGACCACCCCGACCGCGTTCGCCTCCTGGCCGATGTACGTGTGCACCGTCCCGTCGATCTTCCCCGCCGCGAACAGGTCGAGCAGGGTCTCCTCGAACCGGCGCAGCACGAGCATCTGCTCGTAGAACCGCGCGAGCGGCACGCCGGCGGGCTGTCCGCCGAGAACCTGGGTGTCGCCTACCGTCTGTCGCTGCATCGTCGAACAGTCCTGCCGTCCGTGCCGGTCCGGTTCCGCAGGAGCGCCCAGTGTCGATGGACAGCCTGAGAGGCTCCTGAGAAATCGGAGCGGTTCGCCGGTTCCCTAAAGGTAGCCGAGGTCGGCCAGGCGTTTCTCGACAAGCGCCTGCTCCTCGGCGCCGAGTGTCTCCGTGGAGACTCCCTCCAGCTCCCGATGCAGCCGCTTGCGGAGCTCGGCGGGCGCGTCCGACCGGGGCTCGCGCTCGCGCGGGTCGAGGTCGAGCCGGTACGCGGACTCGTTCCCCGACTCGAGGTCGAGCACGAGCTTCCAGGGCGGCTCGCGGAGCGCGATCTGCGAGAGGGAGCCCCTGTCGGTGCCGGCGATCACGGCCGGCCGGTCGCCCTGCTCCTGCCCTCGGGCGAGGGGGAGCAGGGACTCACCGTCGAGGCCGTCGAGCGGTGCGCCGGCGAGCTCGAGCAGGGTCGGGAAGACGTCCACGAGCCGGACCTGGCTGTCGACCACCCCCGGCTCGAGCCCGGCGGGCACGGACAGGATCAGCGGCACCTCGACGATCTCGTCGTTCAGCGTCGCCCCGTGCAGGTGGTAGGTGCCCTTGACCGCCGTCTTGTCGGCGAAGCGCTCGCCCCACGACTCGCCGTGGTCGCTGAGGAAGACGAGCGCCGTGCGCTCTCGCAGGCCGAGCTCGTCCAGCGCCTGGAGGAAGGAGGCGAAGACCTGCTCGGACTCCCGCTCGACCGCCCGCCGGTACCCCTCGTGCAGCGCCTCGAGCGCGGAGGCGCTGTCGGACTGGATCCCCGCGATGATCTCGTCCTTGGCGGCACGCCACTCGCCGCGCTCGGAGTGCAGGACGTCGTAGGGCATGTGGGTCGCCCAGCTGTGGAACCAGAGGCAGAACGGGCCGGAGCGGTGCTCGCGCAACCACTCGACCGCACCGTCGACACGCTCTGAGGTGCCGGCGACGTTGGCGTCGGGGAAGCCCTTGAAGAGGTAGTTCTCGTCGAAGACGAAGCTGCCGGTGTCGTAGCCGTAGGCGGCGGCGACGTTGAACAGCGTCGGCAGCCCGGGGTCGAGCTCCGCGTCCCAGTGCAGGTAGCGGTGGTGGTGCGGGTAGAGGCCGGTGATCAGCGACGTCGTCGACGGGCAGGTCCACGGCGCCGCGCTGATCGCCTGGTCGAACCGGACCGAGCCGGCGGCGAGCTCGTCGATCGTCGGCGTCCGCACGCGCCTCGCGCCGTAGCAGCCGACGTGGTCTGTGCGCAGCGCGTCGGCGACGTAGACGACCAGGTTCGGCGGCTGTTCGGTCATCCGGCGAGCTCTGCGGCCAGGCTCCGGCCGCGCATCCCGTCCGGCTGCTCGATCCCGAGCAGCTCGAGCACGGTCGGGGCGACGTCCAGCAGGTGGGCGTCGAGCACGCCACGCGCACCGACGCCCGCCCCGGCCGCGATCAGCAGGCCGTCCTGGGCGTGGTTGGCGTCGTCCGGGCCGGTGTCGTTCTCGAGCGTGTGCACCCCCTCCTCGCCTCCGATCGTCGCCACCGAGCGCCAGAGCAGGTCGCCGAAGACGGCGATCAGGTCGGGCGCGACCCCGTTCACCTGCGCGTACAGCTCCTCCGGCTTGTACACGCGGGTCGCGAGCGGGCGCCCCTGGTCGTCGGGGATCTCGGCCAGCCGGCGGGCGAGGTCGTCGCGGACCGTCTCGTAGTCGGCCGGCGCGACCACCCCTTCGGGCTCGCGGCCGGCGACGTTGAGGAAGACGCGCGCGTAGTAGCCGCCGTCGCCCCAGGCGATCGTCTTCGACCAGTCGATCCCGGCCTCCCTCGGCAGGCAGACCGTCTCCGGGTCGCCGCGCAGCACGAGCAGTCCCTCGCGCCGCAGCCACTCGTTGACGCGGATCCCGCCGTCCAGACGCTTGGCGCCGTGGTCGGACACGACCAGCACGAGGGTGTCGTCGTCCGCCTGCTCGAGCAGGTCGGCGATCAGGCCGTCGACGTGCCGGTAGTAGTCGAAGATCGCCCGCTCGTACGGATTCCCGGGCTCGTGCTTGCGATGCTGCGCGTCCATGTACTTCCAGAAGCCGTGATGCATGCGGTCGTGACCCATCTCGACCATCGCGAACAGCTGCCAGGGGCGCGTCTCGAGGAGATGCCGGGCGAGGCGGAAGCGGCGGTCGGTCATCTCGTACACCTGCCGCAGCAGGTCGTCCTTCTGCTCGGTCCGGAAGTTCGTGCAGTCGAACAGGTACTCGCCGACGACCTCCTCGACCTCGTCCCGCAGCCCCGGTGGGAACGTGTACCGGCTCTCGATCGAGGGCGTGAGGAAGCAGCTGACCATCACCCCGCGCAGGGGTCGCGGCGGGTAGGTGCCGGGCACGCCGACCACGATCGACGAGCCGCCCGCGCGCCCGACGACGTCCCAGAGGCGCGGGTCGCGGATCGCGGTCGAGTCGGCGATGAAGCCGCCGTCGTACGTGTGGTCGCTGCGGTTGCGGAACCCGTACACGCCCAGGTCGCCCGGAGTGCGGCTGGCCATCATGCACGACCAGGCGGGCACGGTGATCGGCGGCACGATCGAGGTCAGGCGGCCGTGGACGCCCCGTTCCATCAGGCCCGCGAGCGTCGGCAGCTCGCCTCGCCACGACTCGAGCAGCGACGGCTCCGCGCAGTCGAGCCCGATCAGCATCACCTTCCGTGCAGCTGGTTCGCCCACCGGCTGCGTATGGTAGGGGCGCGGATTCTCCACGAGCTGCACCGAGCGCCGTGCTTCGCGAGCTCGCTCGAGGGGACCGGGTGAACCGACTCGGCCGGCGGCCGCGCGAATGGGGCGCCCTCGGGGCGCTCGTCCTCGTCTCGACCGGGCTGCGGGCCTGGGCGGCGTCGAGCGTTCCCGTGCCGTTGATCGCGCCCGACGAGATGGTCTACGGGCTGCTCGGCCGGGGGCTGTACGACCACGGCTCGCTCGCGATCCTCGGCGGCTCGACGCCGTACTACAGCTTCCTCACCCCCGCCCTGGCGGGCTTCCCGATGAAGGCGTTCGGGCTCGCGACGGGTTACGACGTGCTCCAGGGGCTGCAGGCGTTCGCGATGTCGCTGGCCGCGGTGCCGGTCTACCTCTGGGGGCGGTCGCTGGTCTCGCGACGCTCGGCGCTCGTCGCCGCCGCTCTCACCCTGGCCGCCCCCGGTCTCGTCTACTCGGGGCTGGTGATGACCGAGGTGCTCTTCTACCCGCTGCTCGTCGCCGCAGCGTGGGCCTGCGCCGAGGCGATCGCCCGCCCGACACGGCGGACCGGTGCGCTGCTGGTGCTCGCCGTCCTGGGCGCGTCGGCAACGCGGATCCAGGCGGTGATCCTGCTGCCCGTCTTCGGGACGGCGGCCTTCCTCGACGCCGGGCTGGCCCGTTCGTGGGCGAACCTGCGCCGGGTGATCCCGGCCGCGACCGGGCTCGGCCTGCTCGTCGTCGCCTGGGTGGTGTGGCGGCTCGCAGCCGGCTCGGCCACGCTGGGCGGGTACGAGGTCGTGGCGACCACCTCCTACAGCGTCGGCGAGGCGAGCCGATTCGTCCTCTATCACCTCGCCTCCGTGCTGATTCTCTGCGGCCTCTTTCCCGCCTGCGCGGTCGCGTTGCTGGTCGTGCGCGCGGCCCGGTCGGGCGAGCCCGATCCCCGGGTTCGCGCCTATCTCGCGGTTGCCGCCTCGCTCACCGCCTGGCTCGCCGTCGAGGTGGGGGTCTTCGCGTCCAGGTACTCGGATCGGATCGTGGAGCGGAACCTGATCGGGCTCGGGCCCGTGCTCTTTCTCGGGCTGCTGCTGTGGATCGAGCACGGTCCCGAGGGCAGCTTCGTCGAGCGGGCGGCGATCGCGCTCGCGGCGGCGGGCGTCCTGCTCGCGCTGCCGGTCAAGCGCTACGTGAACGAGTTCGGCACCCACGACGCGATGACGCTGATTCCGCTGTACAGGCTGCAGCAGGCCAGCTCGCCGGGAACGCTGGTCGCCGTCTACTCGGGCGTGGCAGGTGCCGCGGCGCTCTGCTTCGCCCTCCTGCCGCGGCGTGCGCTCCGCGTCGTTCCCGCGGTGCTGCTTGCCGCCCTCGCCGCGGCCTCGATCGCCGCCGGTCGGTACGTCTCCGACCGGGCAAGCGCCCAGCAGGCGATGTTCCTCGACGGCGACCCGACCTGGGTCGACCACGCCGCCGCCGGCTCCGTCGCGTACCTCTACGACGGCGACCCGGACTGGAACGGCGTCTGGGAGACGCTCTTCTGGAACCGCCGGATCGATCGCGTCGTCGACTTCGTCGACGCCGCAGTGCCGGGGCCGCTGCCCCAGGCGCAGGCGAGCGTCGACCCGGGCGGCACCCTCGCGCTGCCGGCCGGCCCCTTGCCCGCTCCCCCCTACGCCGTCGTCTCGACGAAGCTGACTCTGGTCGGCCGCGAGGTCGCGCAGATCGCCCAGCAGGGTCTCAGGCAAGGGGGGCTCGCGCTCTGGCAGGTGGCGCCGCCGCTCCGGATCTCGACCTGGACGACCGGCACCCAGTGGAACGGCGACATCTTCCCGCCCGATCGCGCGCAGGTCGCCGCCTTCGGCTGCGCGAACGGCCGGTTTCGACTGATGCTCCTGATCAAGCAGCCCGAGTCCGTCCGGCTGTTCCTCGACGGCCGGCTCGTCAGGCGCCTCTCCTTCCCCTCGCCCGAGCCGGGGGCGGTGTGGCGGGGGACGGTCGCCGTCTCGTCGCACACGCGAGCGAGGCCGTGTTTCCTGCAGATCGCACCCTCGGGCCTGCTCGGGACGACCGAGCTCGCGTTCGAGCGCGGCTGACGAGGCAGCGTAACCACTCGCGGGGCAGGCTCGTTGTAGTCCCGACATCGGTTGCCGGCACGCGGCACCGGCTGATTCGAAAGGAGGGAGACAATGGGGTTGCTTCTGGCACTGATCATCCTGCTCGTCCTGTTCGGGGTGGTCGGCGGGCTGGCGATCACGAAATTCCTCTTCTTCGTGCTGATCGTCGCAGCGCTGCTGGCGCTCATCGGGGTCTTCACGCGAACCGCCTGAGGACGGGCGGGGCGGCGGTCGCCGACGAGCTCGGGTCGCCGCATAGACTCGCGGCGATGGCCGACGAGAGCGACCGCCCGCTGCGCGAGGACGATCTCGATCCAGACCCGGTGATGATGCTGGGGCGGTGGCTGGACGAGGCCCGGGCCGCCGGCGTGGCGCTTGCGGAGGCGATGACGCTCGCCACCGCGACGCCTGACGCCGCGCCGTCGGCCCGGGTGGTCCTGCTCAAGGACGCCGACGGCGACGGGCTTACGTTCTATACCGGCTACGAGAGCCGGAAAGGTCGGGAGCTCGCAGCCAACCCGCGCGCGGCGGGCGTCCTCTACTGGCGCGAGCTCGGCCGTCAGGTGCGCGTCGAGGGCAGCGTCGAGCGGCTTCCGGAGGCGGCGTCCGATGCCTACTTCAGCTCGCGACCGCTCGGCAGCCGCCTGTCGGCGGCGGTCTCGGCGCAGAGCGAGGTGGTGGCGACCCGGGAAGAGCTGGAGCGGGCGGCCGACGAGCTCGACCGGAAGCACGGCGAGGCCGTTCCGCGCCCGGCGGGCTGGGGTGGCTACCGGCTCGTCCCGGACGAGTGGGAGTTCTGGCAGCACCGTGCTGACCGGCTGCACGACCGTTTTCGCTACCGGGCGGGAAGCGGGGGCTGGACCGTCGAGCGCCTGGCGCCGTAGGCTTCCGGTATGCACGGTCCGGGGGCGGCCGGGGGCGGCGGCCCGAACCGCCGCTGGCTCGAGCAGGTCGAGGCGTCGGCGGGCGGCGACGACGCGCTGGCCGTGCTGGCCTGGCTCGCCGGCGTCGACCTCGAGCTCGGCGAGGGAGAGGCGCGCGGTGCCCTGCGCCGGGCGATGCTCCTGCTCGCGGCGGGCGGCGATCCCCACCGCGCCCTCGAGCTCGACGGCCGCGCGGTCGAGTCTCTCGCGGCCGAGCTCGATCGGCCCGAGCGCCGTGCGGCGCTCGGGCACGGCCTGGCGCGCCTGCGGGCGGAGGCGGACGGGCTGCCGCTGGCCGAGGCGGCTCTCGATGCCCTGGTCGCCGACGCCGACCTCGCCTGGCGCGCGTACGCCGCGGGCCTGCTCGGCGAGGAGCTGGCCGAGGAATAGCATCGGTCGCGTGCAAACGGAGAGCGACCTACGGGTGCTGATGCGCCGCTTCCCCCACGGCGTGGCGGTGCTGACCGTCGACGCCCAGGGTGAGCGGCTCGGGCTCACCGTCGGCTCGCTCGTCTCGCTGTCGCTGGAGCCGCCGCTCGTCGGCGTCGCGATCAGCCGCCAGGCGGCGATGCACGAGCTCCTCCGCCGCGCGGGCGGCTGGGCACTCAGCCTGCTGGCCGAGGGTCAGGAATGGCTGGCCCAGCACTTCGCCCGCGGGGTGCCGCCGATCGCCCTCTGGCACGGGATCGCGAGCCGTGAGGGGGCGGCCGGCGCGCCGCTCCTGGTCGGCGCGCTCGGCTGGCTCGAGTGCCGGGTGGCCGGGGAGGTCGAGACCGGCGATCACACGTTCTTCGTCGGCGACGTGCTGTCGGTCGAGCTCGGGCAGCCGGCGCCCCCGCTCGTCCACTACGAGTCGGGCTATCGATCGCTGTGATCGACGCCGTCGTCTTCGACCTCGACGGAGTGCTGATCCAGACCGAGGAGCTCTGGCACGAGGTACGCGAGCAGCTGGCGCACGATCGGGGCGGCAGCTACGACGCGCAGGCGCAGCGGGAGATGATGGGGATGAGCTCGCCGGAGTGGTCGCGGTACATGCACGAGCGGGTCGGCGTCCCCGAGCCGCCGGACGAGATCGCCGCCGAGGTGATCAGGCGGATGGAGCAGCGCTACCGGGAGCGGTTGCCGCTGATCGACGGCGCGGTCGAGGCGGTGGAGCGGCTGGCCGCGCGCTGGCCGCTCGGGCTCGCGTCGTCGTCCAACCGCCCGCTGATCGACCTCGTGCTCCAGCTCTCCGGGCTCGACCGGCTCTTTCGGGCGACCGTCTCGTCCGAGGAGGTCGCGAGGGGGAAGCCGGCGCCGGACGTCTACCTGGAGGCCTGCCGGCGGCTCGGGGTGGAGCCGGCGCGGGCGGCGGCGGTCGAGGACTCGCACGCCGGTATCGGCTCGGCGAAGGCGGCGGGGATGCGGGTGATCGCGATCCCGAACCCGTCGTTTCCCCCCGGCGACGAGGCGCTGGCGGAGGCGGACCTCGTCCTCGGCTCGCTCGCCGAGCTCACGCCCGAGGCTGTGGAGCGTTCGTCACGCTCCTGACCCAGGGACTGTCCCTCGCTGTGGAGCGTTCGTCACGCCCGTGACCCAGGGGCTGTCCCTGGGTCACGGCCGAAGAGCACGCAGCCGTTGTGGCCGCCGAGACCCATCGCGTTCGACAGCGCAACCTCGACCTGGACGCGTCGCGCCTCGTTGGGGACGTAGTCGAGGTCGCACTCCGGATCGGGGGTCTCGTAGTTCATCGTCGGCGGCAGCACGCCGTCGTGGAGCGCGAGCACGCACATCATCGCTTCGATCGCGCCCGCCGCACCGAAGCAGTGACCCATCACCGACTTCGTCGACGAGACGGCGAGCCGGTGGGCGTGGTCGCCGAAGACCTCCTTGATCGCCCGCGTCTCGGCGGCGTCGCCGAGCGGCGTCGAGGTGCCGTGGGCGTTGATGTAGCCGACCCGCTCGGGCTCGATCCCGGCGCGGTCGAGCGCGGCCCGCATCATCTCGGCCACCCCGACGGCCGCCGGGTCGGGGGCCGCGAGGTGGTAGGCGTCGTTCGAGGCCCCGTAGCCGAGCACCTCGGCGTAGATCCGGGCACCACGGGCCCGCGCGGCCTCGAGCTCCTCGAGCACGAGCACGGCGGCGCCCTCCCCCATCACGAATCCCGCCCGGGTCGCGTCGAAGGGCCGGGAGGCGCGCGGAGGATGCTCGTCCTCGGCGGCGAGCCCGCGCATGGCGCAGAAGCCGGCGAGGATGAGTGGGTGCAGGCACGCCTCGCCGCCGCCGGCGAGCATGGCGTCGGCGTCGCCGCGCCGGATCACCTCCGCCGCCTCGCCGATCGCCGTCGACCCGGTCGCGCAGGCGGAGACGGGCGCGTAGTTCGGCCCGCGCACTCCGAGCGTGAGCGCGATCTGGCCGCTGGCGGTGTCGACGAGCACGCTCGGGATGAAGTAGGGCGAGACGCGGTCGGCGCCCCGTTCGCGCAGGAGGTCGTGCTGCTCGGTGATCCCGATCACGCCGCCGATCGCGGTGCCGAACAGGACGCCCACCCGTGCCGGGGGATAGGCGCCTGCCAGCGATGCGTCGCCGACCGCCTCGGTCGCGGCGGCGACCCCGAGCAGCACGTTCCGGTCGAGCCGGCGCGCCTCCTTCGGTCCGACCACGGCCGACGAGTCGAAGCCCTTCACCTCCGCGGCGATCCGGACCGGGAACCCGCCGGCGTCGAAGGAGCTGATGAAGTCGATCCCACTCCGGCCGGCGACTGCCGCCTCCCAGGTCGACCGCCGGTCGTTGCCGATCGGCGTCACCGCGCCGAGCCCCGTCACCGCCACGCGTCGCATCGCGGGAGCCTAGCGAGGGGTCAGCGACCCGAGAAGAAGGGTATGCGATGTATCTGCGACGCCGGGCTTCGTGCCCGTACGGGAGCGACGATCGAACGGAGGTGTGGGGCGATGGCCCAGGCTGCCGAAGCCGTCTGCGAAAACGTCACCGCGAGGCCGCGACTCGTGTTCTTCCGGTCGAGGCTCTCGGGCAGGTGCAGACAGGTCGAGGGCTTCATCTCCCAGGTGCTCCAGCGGCGCCGCAACCACGGCACCTTCGTCCTGCACAGGGTCGACGTCGACAAGAACCCGGATCTGGTCGAGCGCTTCCGGGTCGAGCAGGTACCTACACTTGTCGTCGTCGACGGACGGCAGGTCCGGGGGCGCCTCTCGCACCCGCGCGGCTGCCGGGAGATCGAAGCTCTGCTCACACCCTGGCTGAAGTAACGTCCGGGCGTGCCGGGGAAGAATGTCCCCTTCCCGCCGATGGAGGCCGAGCTCGTCCGCGAGCTTCCCGCCGGTGGCGGCTGGCAGTACGAACCGAAGTGGGACGGCTTTCGAGGGGTGCTCGAGAACGACGGCGGCGACCTCGCCCTCTGGAGCAGGAACGGCCGTCCCCTCCTGCGCTACTTCCCCGAGCTGCGGGCGCTCGACGACCTGCTCCCGCCCCACTCCGCGCTCGACGGCGAGATCGTGATCGAGCGCGGCGGGCGGCTCGACTTCGACGCGATGCAGATGCGTCTCCACCCGGCCGAGAGCCGCGTCCGCAAGCTCTCGGCCGAGATCCCCGCCCGCTTCATCGCATTCGACGTCCTCCTCTGGAAGCGGAAGGCGTGGCACCGGGCCCCGCTCGAGGAGCGCCGGGCGTTCCTGGAGACCCAGCCGTTCACCGTCTCGCCCGCGACCACCGACCCGCGACGGGCCGAGGCCTGGATCGACGGGCTCGATGCAGTCGGGCTCGACGGGGTGATCGCCAAGCGCCTCGGCCTCCCGTACCTGCCGGGCTCGCGCGAGGGCGTGGTGAAGGTCAAGGCGCACAAGACGGCGGACTGCGTCGTCGTCGGCGTCCGCTGGAAGGCGAAGCCGACCGCGCTCGCCACGCTGCTCCTCGGCCTCTACCGCGAGGACGGTGAGCTCGACTACGTCGGCTCGGCGGCGGTCGCGGCGAGCCGGCACGACGAGATCCTGAAACGGGTCAAGCCGCTGTTGAAGGACGCGCCCGACCGCGGGTTCTCGGAGCCGAACCGCTGGGGCAGCGGCGAGCTGGCCGAGTCGGCGTTGAGGCCGGAGCTCGTCGTCGAGGTGCGCTACGACAAGGTGCAGGGCAACCGCTTCCGGCACGGGACGAGGCTGCTGCGCTTCCGGGACGACAAGGAGCCGAAGCAATGCACCTGGCGCGAGGTGCGCCCGCCGCCCCGGGCCGAGGACCTCACCGTGTCCGAGCTGCTGGCGAGCTCCTGAAGCGGCCGACGGCGAGCCCGACCAAGCGGTCCTAGTTCGGCGGCTACTTCGTGCGGGCGGGCCGGGCGGGCAGCCCGAGTGCGGTCGCGACCGCCTCACGGACGCAGCTGCGCTTGTCCGGCGCGGTCGAGCACTGGGTCTCGGCGGCTTGCACGATCGTGGTCGCCTTCGCCTTCATCTCCTGCAGGCAGGCGGACGGCGAGGCGTACTTCTGCTTGAAGCCGTCGGCTCCGAGCGTCCTGCGCTCGGCGCGACAGAGATTGCCGGCGACCCGCATCACGAGCGCGGGGCTCTTGCCGCGCGCCGGCTTGTCACCCGGCTTTCCGTTCTTTTCATCCGGCTTCTGGTTCGCGCCGCCGACGGCGGCGCGAACGCACATGGCCGGATGGTCCGCCGTCTTGCAGTCCGCGGCGATCTGGGCAGCCTGGTCGGCGTGCGCCTTCAGACAGTCGCCCCTGGTCGGATACTTCGCCTTGAACGCCGCAGCGCCCAGCTGCTTCAGCTCCGTCAGGCAGAGGGCGGCGGCGACCTTCTGTCCGGGTCCCGACGCTCGCGGAGCCCTGGCGTGGTTTCCCTGGGCCGGCCCGGGCGGGCCGTCGGCGAGCGCGAGCGCCGGCGCTGCGAGCGCGAAAGCGACGAAAAGCAGGCAGGCGCGCTTCACAGGGACGAGATCGGCGGACGGTGTCCGCAGGTCGAGCCTCGAACGAGTGACGCCACGCGGACCCAATGCGCCGTCCTCTTGTCGGCGGCTCTCCGGTAGCGTCGCCCAGGTCGTGCGCGTCGGAAATCGAGAAGTCCGCCTCACGAACCTCGACAAGGTGTTCTTCCCTGAATCGGGACTGACGAAGGGCGACCTGATCCAGTACTACATCGATCTGGAGCCGCACCTGCTTCATCACGTCCGCCGAAGACCGATGCAGATGCTGCGTTACCCGGACGGAGTGGATGGATTCCGCTTCTACCAGAAGCGCGTCCCCGAGCCGCACCCCGACTGGCTGGAGACCGTCCACATCGCCTTCCCTTCGGGGCGCACCGCCGACTTCCCCGTCTGCAACGACGCGGCGTCGCTCGCCTGGATCGTCAACCTCGGCTGCATCGATCTGCACACCTGGCGCTCGCGGATCGCCGACGTCGAGCGGCCGGACGAGCTGCTGATCGACCTCGACCCGAGCGACGGCAATCCCTGGGAGTACGTGCAGGACATCGCCGTGGTCGTCAAGGAGGTGCTGGACGAGCTCGGGCTGGCCGGCTACCCCAAGACCTCGGGAGCGACCGGTCTGCACATCCTGGTGCCGATCAAGCCGGAGCTGCGCTTCCCGGCGGTTCGCGACTTCGCCAAGGCGCTCGCGCAGGAGGTGGTGCGGCGGATCGACGACGAGGACGTGGCGACCACGACCTGGAAGGTCGCCGACCGGCGTGGGGTGTTCGTCGACTACGGCCAGAACGCGCGCGATCGGACGATCGCCTCGGCATACTCGATCAGGCCCACGCCCGACGCACGAGCTTCGGCACCGCTTGGTTGGCAGGAGGTCGGCGACGTCGACCCCTCCCGATTCACATTGCAGACGATGCGGGATCGCGTGGCCGAGGTCGGCGATCTGACCCACGGAATGTGGCGACGCAAGGCGAGCCTCCTCTCCCGCTTCGAGCCCCTGGGGCTGCCGCCACCCTCACTTGCCTAGCGGAGGAGGCGCGCGCCCTCCGAGCTCCGCGCGGCCGATCCGGCAAGCATAAGGCTCTACTCGAGATTGACCTGGTCCGGCGGCCGCGCTTTTCGACTTTCGCGATCGTCTCCGCGGACTTTGTCCCTCACGCGTCAACTGCGATACTCGGAGCTCGACGAGCGCCAGCCGACATCGCGAGGGGAGTGCTGTGGAGCCGAGCCTGGTTGCTGTTCTGGCTGACCGGCGGCCTCGTCGTGATGGGCGCCGATGGCTGCGCGTGCTCGGTTCCACGGCAGCCCTGCTGGCAGCTCTAGGTTGCGCGTCGCTGTTCGTCCAGACCGCGCGAGCCGACGATCCCGCGCCGCCGGACTCGATCGGGGCGGCGTCGTCCTCGGCCTCGGTCGCGACCGATTCGCCCCCCGCCGCCCCGCCCGCGATGTCCGAAACAGCGCCCGGCACGGCGGGTGCCCCGACGGACGCCGGGAGCAGCGCCCCTACCGGAACAGAAGGCAGCGGCGGCGCCACCGCCGACGCGAATGCCTCCGGCACCACGACCGGCGCGGCAGAGCCCGCCCCCGGCACGGACACCTCCGCGACAGATGCCTCCGGCACCACCGCCGATGCCGCGAATGCCTCCGGCACCACCGCGGACGCCGTGGATGCCTCCGGCACCACCGCGGGCGCGGCAGACCCCGCCCCCGGCACGGATACCTCCGCGCCTGCAGCAGACGCGCCAGATACCGCGGCAGACTCGGCGGACACCTCTGGTACGACGACTGGCGCCGCCGACCCCGGGACGTCACCTACCGCCTCGGACGGCACGGGCCCCGGGACCACGGCTACGCCAGACACCGCCCCGGAGGCCACCGGGGCCGCCGCCCCAGGAGATCCCCCCCCGCCGGCGGCGTGCCCAGGGACCACGGCGACGCCCGACACCGCCCCGGAGGCCACCGGGTGCGCCGGCGCCCCGGAGACCTCCCCCATCGCCTCCGACGGCTCGGCCACGACCGGGGCCACCGCGGGATCCGTCTCCACGGCCGCGTCCGGCAGCTCGACCGCGCAGACGTCGAACAGCCACAACCAGAGCCACAAACGACGCACTGGGCCACCCAGGGGCTCCGCTGCCGTCAACGGCAGCACCGAGTCCGTACCTCCGAAGAGCGCACATGCTGTCGCCGCCGGCGGATCGAACTTGTTCCCTGACTCGACTACGCCCTCCGGATCCGTCGGTGTTTCCTCGGCCGACGTATCGCAGTCGAGCTCGGCGAGGCCGAAGGTTCCGAACGATCCGACGACGATCGAGTCACCACCGGATTTGTCCTCTCCTGATCAGCCCACGGCGAACTCCGAGGTCGGCGCCGAACCGCGTCCGGTGTCGGCGCCCTGGGCGGCGGAGCGACCTTCGGGCCCGCCTCCGCCCTTACGCTCGAGGCCGACGCTGTAGGCCACATCCGCCCGCGGATCGATCATCGCGCCGTCCTCTGCGATTCGACCGGCTCTGCGAGCGTCCATGCCGACTCCGAACGAGCTCTCCTCGCTCGATTGGCCGCCCACGTCGCCA
>CAWIKS010000017.1:0-193980 GCA_963836685.1 uncultured Actinomycetes bacterium | reverse complement strand
TAGGCGAGGCCGAGGAGGACGTAGGCCCGCTCGTTCCGTGAATCCGTCCGCAGGTCGCCCTGGAGCTGGAGGACGATCTGGGTCGTGGTCGGGTTGAGCGAGAAGCCGGTCTTGAAGTTCTCGATCTGCTGCTGCGCGAGCACCTCGATCGACGACGCCGACGACGCTGAGCGCCGGAACACGCCGCCGAAGAGCAGAGCGGAGGCGGCGGCCAGGAAGACGGTGACGGCGATCGGGAGGCGTGCGCGCATGACTCGCTCGGGAGCGGGGAGGGCCCGCCGCAACGGGCCCTCCCCGCGTGTCCCTATTTCGTCGCCTTCGCGTTCTCGTAGCCCGAGTGCGGGGCCGCGACGTAGGGGAAGTGGTCGAGGTTCGCCGTGTCGTTCGCGTCGACGCCGTCGCCCAGGGCAACCTTCTTGCCCTCGAGGAAGCCGGCGACCGCCTGCTCCTCGATGTCGACGACGTCGTCTGCGAGCCGGCGCCCGTTCGGGAAGCCGGCGTTGTCGCCGCCGAGCACGCCCATGCGGCTGACCTTGCCTGCCGGCGTGACCGGGACGGCCAGGTTGAGCCGGAGCTCGTCCGCGAACGTGTTGCCCGTGAAGGTCACCTTCGGGATCCCGGTTCCGAGCACGGCGACCAGGTCGTCGCGACCCGTCTCCGGAACGCCGAGCTTGTAGAGCTTGTTCAGCACTGCGGCCAGGATCGGGGTCTCGTAGTACTTCTTGTACTTCGCGTCCTGGGCCGGGCTCGTCCGGTTCCAGCCGTCCTTCAGCCCGGTCGGGATCACCACCTCGTTGATCAGCGGATTGCCGAGCCGCGAGACCTGCGTCCAGCCCCGGCGCACCTTGCCGTTCACGGTCACGTTCTGGCGGTCGGTCGACGACCAGACGCCGATCACGTGGCTCGTCGTGTCGACCTGCGAGATCGGGATCTGCAGGGCGATCGTGTGGACGTTGTAGCCGGACAGGAAGTCCTTGCCGCCGCCCAGGTTCCCGGTCGTGCCGGCCTTCCGGATCGCGACCAGGTCGAAGATCGCGCCGACGTCGGCGAAGAACGGGTCGTCACGCTGGCCGGCGAAGATCTTCACGCCGTTCCTGGTGACGATCGTCTTCTCGGCGGCCGCCTCGTAGTCCTTGACGCCTGCGAAGCCGTTGAACC
Organism: uncultured Actinomycetes bacterium; assembly: GCA_963836685.1. Lineage (GTDB taxonomy): Bacteria > Actinomycetota > Thermoleophilia > Gaiellales > Gaiellaceae > DATBLE01. The sequence continues at coordinate 192,822 of CAWIKS010000017.1, read as the reverse complement.
GCGGCCCGATGTTGTCGATCGGCGTCTTGCCGGTCGCGAACGGCCTGCCGTTGAGCGTCGCCGTCCAGGTCTGCTGCGTGTTGCCGAGGAAGTACGGGCCGGTCGGCGTCTTGAAGCGGAAGGCGTACGTCTGATCCGCCTTTCCGTCGCCGTTCCGGTCGACGTGGACGTTGTACTTCGCGGTCTGGGAGAACGTGTAGTAGTTCGGCCCAGCGGCGGGATCCTCACCGGGGATCCAGTTGGAGACGATGGTCAGGGTGCTCGGGTCGTCCGGACTGCGGAACGCGTAGAGATCGGTGTTGTCCGCGGTCGGATCCTCCGAGATCAGGGGCGCCTCCCGGTGGCTCGACGCGTTGCTCGAACCGGGGGCGAGGCGGGCGACGAAGAGCGCGGCGAGCACCGCTGCGACGACCGCCACCGGAATGAATGCCCAGTGCCTGCGCATTCGGCGTGGCTCCTTTCTGACGGCCGTCGTGGGGTTTGTCGGGTGGCCGTCGTACGCCGCTCATTCGCGCGAGACGTCCGAGCGGTTCGGTGGTGCCGGTGAAACGGTGACGTCCGCGGTGACGCCTGCGTGACAGCTCGGATGTACGAATCGACGGTAGGACGACTGGAGGCCGACGGGCGGGCGGCTGCGGCTCGGCCGAGCTCGACACGAAGGGAGGCGACCGTGCCGGTCGACAAGGGCTACCGAATGAAGATCCTGGAATCGAAGGAGATCCTGAAGACGGAGCGCAGGCCCGCGCGGGTGCGCAGGGTCTCCGTGAAGCCGTCGACTCAGGAGATCGTCCGCGCGTTCAAGCAGGCCCCGGGGTACGAGGACATCGTCGCCCGCATCCCCGAGGCGGCGACGGTCGGCGGCTGGGACAAGGGCACGCAGATCGCCTACTTCAGCGTCTGCGGCAAATCGGGGGCGGCGAGGTACCTCGACATCTGGGACAGCGACCACTTCGACCTGTTCACCGACATGCAGCACTGTGTCAGCACCTGCCGGGCCTGGTTCTCGCACCTCGGCTACACGACCTGGGGCGCCCCCCAGACGGCGACGGGCCGGATCAACTGCTACTTCGACGCGGCGGTCGCAGGCGACTACTCGTGCGTGGCCCAGCTGCAGAGCTACCCGACGACGTCGGGCGCGACGGTGGAGTGCCTGATCGACAACCACACGTTCGGCCTGCTGCCCTTCACGGGGACGATCCTCCAGCCGCACTTCAGCGCGCTTGCCGCCGGAGGTCACCACTTCCGGATCCGCCAGGTGAGCGGCTCCTTCTTCTTCCTCAGCCTGACCGTCTACCGCTTCTGACTCCGCCGACCGTCCTGCACGGCCCGAGCCGGGTGGGTGGAGCTAGCCTCCGCGCCCGGCCGGATGGAGCTCCGGCCAGACGCCTCGCTGCTGATCCACGTACGCGACCGAGTCGCCGAGGCGCACCTCCCACAGCGGGTAGAGCGGCGAGCGGCTCTCGGCCGAGCTGCGCCAGACGAGCTGCGCGGCCGCCTCGGCGCCGAGACCTGCGAGGCGGCGCGCCTCGGCGGCGTCGACGGCGAGGTGCGGGCGGCTGGTCGCAGCCCAGCTGAGCGCCTCTCCGCGGTCGAGGTCGACCGCCGCGACCGCCTTGCCCTCGAACAGCACGAGGTAGTACTCGCCGCCCGGCCGGTCGAGGGCCCGCACGGGCAGGGCCAGCCCCTCGGCGTCCGGCCCGAGCCCCGCCGCCTCCCGCGCGATGTCGAGCGCTCGCTCTGCCGATGCCAACGGCCGCCTCAGATGCCGTGCAGGCCGAGCGTCAGGCTCGTGAACACTGCGCCGTCGATTCGAACGTACAGCCGGTGCGCACCAACGGTGACCATCCGGAAAGGATAGAACGGCGACAGAGACTCGAGGCACGGCCGCCAGACGTAGTGCGGGTAGACGCAGACCGCCTCCTTCCGGACGAGCAGCCGGCCCTCGAATCCCGGAAGCTCGAAGCGCTGGTCGGTGACGTGCTTGAGCAGGTCGGCCTCGGCCGCGAACCGCGGCTCGTCGCGGACGGGCTCCGGCAGCCGCATCGACTGGCGATAGTCGCCGTGGCGGGCGTCGATGCTGACCGCGGCCGAGAGCTGCCGCTGCTTCATCATCGGGACGATCCAGTAGAAGCTGTCCAGCCGGTCGAGCCGTTGGACGAGAATGGCCTCCCCCGGATGAGCGCTCTTCAGCGCCTCGGCCCAGCCCTCGCGCTTGATCAGTCCGAGCTCGGCGATCGCCTCGCCGGCGAGCTTGCGCGCATTGGCGGCGGTGAGCAGGCGCGCTCCCTCGCGCGGGCGCCGGACCTGCCTGCGCTTGGCGGGGAGCCGGTCCGGCGGGGGGTCGGGGTCGCACACCGCGACGAACTTCCCGTTCCAGTGGCCGAAGTCGATTCCGGTCATGTAGTCCGACTGCCAGGTCGCGTAGGAGAGATGCTCGTCGGCCACGCCGCGCGAGCCGCCCGAGCCGCAGACGTCCGGGTTCGCGTGCGGCGGAGGCGGGCCGGGCATGGGCGTCGGCGGCCAGGGGTTGTTCACGTCGAAGCCGTCGATCGAGTAGCCGGTGTCGATCGAGCTGCCCGGGGCGGCGCTGGCCGTGTATCCCCGAACGACGATCCAGTGCGCGGAGCCGAAGACCATCGCGACGGGCGCCACCTGGTAGTGGTGGATGGTCCAGACGACCATCCGTGAGATCGCGTCTTCGCTGGCCAGCGCGTCGAGGGCGAAGTACTTCGACGACTGCCGGTGGTTGAGCGTCCACTGCAGCCCGTCGGGTGCGGTCGCCCAGCCCCCCTCCGTCGTCGAGTGGGAGTGGTTGTCCGCGTAGAGGTCGTCCTGGTCGAGCAGCCCGGTGCCGACGGAGTCGAGCACCATCTGCGCGCACGCAGCTCCGCAGTAGTAGTTCGTGTCCTGCTGGTGGTACGAGGTGGCGAGGTGCTCGTGCATCGCTGCTCCCTTCGGTCTCGGGCTTCTCCCGTTTCCGCCCCCGCGAGGGCATATACGGGCGCCGTCACCCGTCCGTCACGGATCCGTCACCGACAGGGTGCGACGCTCAGGACGGGCCGGAGTCGTCCTTCCGTTCGCGCTCCTTCTTCGCCGAGCGGCGGATGAAGTAGCCGAACACGCCGAGGACGACGAAGACGCTGCCGGTCTCCGCGATCAGCCCCGGGATCCCGCCGTGCGCGAGGACGAGGCTCAACCCTGCGAGAGCACCCACAGGCCTCCGACCGTGTACAGGACCATCAGGACGAGTACCGGGTACTGCGTCCAGAGCGCCATTCGCGGCGTCCGGAACAGACCGACCGCCCGGTCGTGGGCGACGCTCAGCCCGGCGATGTGCCCCGTGACGAGCGCCGCGACCTGGACGTACCAGATCGTGTGCGGGGTGAGAAACGTGAAGTTCGGCTGGAAGTCGTGCGTGCCGAACAGGTCCCAGCCGCGGCCCCACGGGTCGGAGAGCAGCCGGAAGCCGACCTCGCCCTGATAGAGCAGGAGCGAGAAGTAGTGGGCGACCACGTAGACCAGGGTGATCGGGATCAGGCTGTCGACGAAGTCCTGCGCGAGGCTGCTCGACCCCGAGATCGACTCGGTCCCGCGCACGGCGACCCTGAACGCCGTGCCGATGAACGCGACCGCGAGCAGCAGGCCGCCCACGCCCATCAGCTGTCCGACCAGATCGGCGAGGCTCGGCCGGTCGAGCAGGTCGACCTGCACCTGGTAGTACCGGTTCTGCCAGATGCTGGTCCGGCTGAAGCCGTCGAAGAACGTGGAGCCGAGCATCACCGCCACGAACGCGATCATCCCCGGCGTCGGATCCCGGATCGAGAGCCCGGACAGCGGCGTCCTGACGACGAGCTGCCCGTCCTCCTCCCGGCGGCCGAAGGCGCTGATCCGCGAGAGCAGCATGAAGTAGACCGAGAAGCCGTCGCCCTTGTCGAACCATTCCGCCGAGCCGAACACGGCTGCGCCCGTCCAGGTGATCGCGCTGTAGATCGCGATCGCCAGGGCGAGCGAGTGCGGGTCGGACGGGTTCGTGTAGGTCAGCTCCATCGCCGTGAACGAGAGCAGCAGCACCGCGGCGGGCCAGCGGCCCAGCCGCCGGGGGTACGCGAAGGCAGGGCCCTCGTTGACCCCGAGCTTCCGCGTCACCCAGCCGAACCCGTCGGCGGTGGCCTTCCAGGGGCTCAGCACCGACCAGACGTTGCCGAGCAGGACGACGACGAGCACCATCCCGACCCAGAAGTAGACGTACACGAACGTCGGCGTGAAGTTCACGCCGCTGTCGTTCTTTCCGACCAGGGCGCCGAGCCAGAGAAAGACGAAGACGAAGACGGAGAGTGCCCCGAGGACGATGCGGAGAGGTGTTGCGAGCAGGATCCGCTGGAGCGCCCGCGGGAGCGGCCGGCCGACGGCGCGCTCGGCGAGAACGGGGCGCCGCCACAGGAACGCGAGCGCGGCAAAGGAGATCACGAGCACGCCGGCGGCGCCGTAGAAGAAGACGTAGCGCGGGACGGGTAGATCGCGGATCCCGCCGATCCCGTGGGCGAGCAGCCAGATCACGGCTTCACCGTCGACTCGACGGGCCGCAGGCCGTGGTCGTCGTGCCCGTGCCGCCGCCGCAGCCCGCGAGAGCGACTGCGGCGGCGGCGACAGCGAGGCGAGCGGTCACTTGACGGTCAGCAGGGCGATCCGCAGCCCGCGCGTCTCCGTCAGGTGGAGCTCGATCTCGAAGACGCCCGTCACCTTCGCGACGAAGGGGATCCGCACGAACGCCTTTCGGCTCTTGATCGGCTTCTCGATGTCGTATCCGTGCAGGTGGACGGCCTCTCCGATCGCGCTGCGAACGCGGAGCACGACGTGCCTGCCCTTCTTGACCGTGAACTTCTTCGGGCCTCCCGGAACGCCGTGCTTGCCGACGTAGATCGTCAGAATCGTCGGCTTGACGACACGCGGGGATGCCTGAGCCGGTACCGCCGCGACGGCCAGCGCGCCGGCGGCCAGCAGGAACGCTGCGATCGAACGCATGCTGTTGCCTCCTTGGAATCGGATTGCCCGGCCGGGGAAGCAGCGCTCAGCGAGGAGGTGCGCGCCCGAGGCGGTCGAACGCCAGCGGGTTTCGGCGGGGGCGTGCTCCGCCCGCTCGAACGGCGAGCGGTGCGGGGCGGAGCGGGACCTCGAGCCTGGGGGCGAGGGCCACGCCGGCCGCGTCGGCGACCCGGAGCAACGCCCTGGCGGAGAGGTAGGCGAGGAGCGCAACGGGAGCCTGTGCCGCGAGTCCCACGTAGACCGGAGGCTCGAAGACGGCGTGCGCGGGCAGGCCGGCGAGCAGCCGCTCGATCAGCTCCTGAGCACAGAACGCCAGCGGTGGTAGCACCGCGAACGGCCAGGCGGCCGGCCGGCCCTGGAGGCGCCCGGCCAGGCGCAACGCGAGCGCGGCCGCGACGAGCGCCACGCACACGGCCAGGAACTCGGGCGCGAAGAGGAGGTAGCCGTGGACACGAGCGTCCTGCCGGCTCGTCCCCACGAGCGCGTACCCGGCGGCATGTCCGGCCATCGACGCGACCGCCGCCAGCGGCACCGTCAAAGCGAGGAGCCCGCGCTTCCCCACGCCCGAAGCCTACGCGACATCAGGGTAGAGTTGTGTCGATGGCGGGGTTCTTCGACGCGGTCAACGAGCAGATCGGCTACGAGTTCGGTGCGTCGCAGCAGTACGTCGCGATCGCGGTCTACTACGACTCGGAGACGCTGCCGCAGCTCGCGGCGCACTTCTACCGGCAGGCGGTCGAGGAGCGGAACCACGCGATGATGCTCGTCCAGTTCCTCCTCGACGCCGACCGGCCCGTGAGGATCCCCGGCGTCGAGGCGCCGCAGACCGAGTTCGGGGACGCGGTCGCGCCGGTTGCGCTCGCCCTCGAGCAGGAGAGGCGGGTCACCGGCCAGATCAGCGCTCTGGCGGCGCTCGCGCGCGAGGAGAACGAGCTGGTCGGCGAGGAGTTCCTCAACTGGTTCCTCAAGGAGCAGCGCGAGGAGGTCTCGTCGATGAGCGATCTGCTCAAGCTGGTCGAGCGTGCCGCCGAGTCGAACCTGCTGCTCGCCGAGGAGTCGCTGGCTCGCACACCGGTCGGCGACCAGGGGGCGGATCCGTCGGCGCCGGCCGCCGCGGGCGGAGCACTCTAGGAAGAACCGTGGCCGTCTCCTACGAGCTGGTCACGCGCAGCCGCGCCGGTCACGAGCACGCTCGTCGCTACACGACCGATGACCCGCTCGCGCCGGGGTCGATCGTCCTGGTGGGAGGCAGGTACCTGCTCGTCGAGCGCGTCGAGGAGGCGCGCGCCCACGCGACGCCGGCCCGCTACCGCCTCACCCTGCGGCACCCGGACGGGCGCGAGGAGGTCGGATCGTTCCGCCGCTTTCGCCCGGACGCCCCCAGGGTCGGTCACGAGCTCTCGACCCTCGAGGACGGTGCGCCGATCAGCTGGCGGGTCGTGGAGGAGCGGCTCGCGCACGATGCCGACGGCAACCCGTTCCTCGAGGCGATCGCCGAGCGCGACTTCGGCGAGGTCGAGTCGCTTCCCGACCACCAGCTCGAGCATGCGCTGGAGCAGGACGAAGACGGCGCCGCTGCAGCGGCGCTGGCGCGCGCGGAGGCGGCGGGTCTCGCGATCGAGCTGGTCGGCCTCGAGGCCGGTCAGGCGCCGGACTGGGACGAGGCGGAGAGGTTTCTCGACGCGCTGATCATCGAGGAGGTCGAGGACGATCTGCTCGAGATGTGCGGAGTCGACCCGAACCGTGACCCGAAGCCGACCTGGGTCGACGTCGTCAAGCAACGCCTGCGCGACGATCTCCGGAGCTTCCGGGCCGACGTCGAGGGCGACCACGACCAGATCGAGGAGTGGGACTTCCGCGGCGGCAGGGTCTTCGCGGCCGTCGGGAAGATCGACGACGACTCGAATCCGCTCAGCGGCTACGGCTGGATGTGCCGCCTCGTCGACGCCGAGGCGCTGGGGGCGGCCGGGCTCCAGCGCGTCCGCAAGGCCGTGCTGCTGCCGTAACGAGACGGCGCGTTGTCCGATCCGGTATCCCCGCGGTGAGAAAAACGGCTCGGCGAAGCCCTGCGAGGCTTCTTTGTAGACATGTCTATTGCTGTCTACTAAGATCGCGCCACTAACAGCTCGCCGCGAGCATTCAGAGCGAGGTCTCCGCGGGAGACGCTCGCCGGCTGCAGGAGCGGCACGGGTGTAGGAGGTTGGCACATGGTTGTGGTGAGGAAACGCCATCGGGCCAGATGGGCGGTAGCCGTGGTCGTGGTCGGAGCGACCCTGGGCCTGGCCGCTGCGGGGTCGGCGGGAACGAGCAGCTCGTCCGGCTCCTTCAGCATCGCCATCTCGATCCCGTTTCATAACCCGTGGCTCGACCCGTACGGCAAGGAGCTCGTGAGGGTGGCCAAGCGTGCCGGGTTCAAGGTGAGTGTCCAGTACGCGGATGCCACCACGCAGACTCAGGCTGCGCAGATCAACACCATGATCGCGCAGCGTCCGGATCTCCTCGTCTACACGGTGTTCGACGCGAACGCGGCCACGGCGATCATCGCGAAGGCCAAGCAATCGCACGTGCCCGTGCTGGGCAGCATCATCAAGCCGTCACCTGCCGGAACGAAGCTCCTGACGGCCTACTACGGCCCGGACGACTTCATCCAGGGTGCGCTCAACGCCAAGGCTCTCGTCCAGTACCTGAAGTCGCACGGCAAGAGCGGCGGAGAGATCGCGATCGTCCGAGGAGCACCGGGCGGGACGGACAACACGAACCGGGCGGCGGGGTTCCGCAGCGTGCTAAAGAAGTACCCATCGTTCAAGATCGTCGCGGATCAGAACAGCAACTGGCAGTCCGACCCCGTTGCCTACAACGTGACGTCCGCGATCCTGCGCCAGCACCCCAACGTCGTCGGCATCCTGACCGAGGCCGACACGATCGCAGCGGGCGCAGCGAAGGCGGTCGACGCGCTCGGCCACAAGGGGAAGGTGGCGATCACCGGACTCGGCGGGTCGTGCCAGGGCTTCCAGCTGGTCAAGGACAAGGCGATCGTGGCGGACACCCTGCAGGATCCGGTGCTGGGTGCGCGCGGCGCCTTCCAGGTCGTGCAGAAGATCCTCAACAAGAAGCCCTACAAGAAGATCGAGTACATGAACCTGCCCGTGCTGACGCCCGCGAACGTGGGCAAGTACAGCTGTCACTGGTAGCGAGCGAGTGACCGAGCCGGGGGCGGTATCCGAGGGTGCTGCCTCCGGCTCACGTGTCCGACCGCAGGAGAACGCATCAACAAATGAGTGATGGCGTCACCGCTGTCGAGGTCGATGCGCACGAACCCGGATCGGCGGCGCTCCTACGTGCAACGGACGTGCGCAAGTCGTTCGGCGCGTCCGAAGTCCTGCACGGAGTGACCGTGACGCTCGAGCCGGGTGAACGGCATGCACTCGTCGGAGAGAACGGAGCGGGGAAGTCCACCTTCGTGAAGATCATCGCGGGGCTCGTCGAGCCGGATGCCGGGGTGGTGGAGGTCGACGGCGAGCGAGTGCATCCCGGGGTTCGCGCGGCGAGGGATCTCGGCATCCGGATCGTCCAACAAGAGCTCAGCCTCGTCCCGACCATGTCGATCGCCGAGAACGCCGTGCTCGGCGAGTACCCGCGTCGCGCCGGATTCGTGCAACGCCAGAAGCTACGGAGACGGGGCGAGCAGCTCGTCGAGCTGGTGGGCCTCAAGCGGCCACCTTCGGCGCTCGTGGAAAAGCTGCCCTTCGCCGAGCGTCAGCTCGTGGAGATTGGCCGGGCTCTGCTCGCGAACGCCCGCATCCTGCTGCTCGACGAGCCGACCTCGGCGCTCTCCCCCGCCGAGGTCGATCGGCTCCTCGCGCTCCTCCGAGACCTGAGCGGGACCGCGGTCGTGTACGTGACGCACCGCCTGGGCGAGGTCTCCGCTTTCTGCGATCGAGCTACGGTCCTGCGCGACGGCGACGTCGTCGGAACGCACGACCTGAAGACGACCTCCGTCGATGCGCTCGTCCGGCAGATGGTCGGACGGGAGGTAGATCTCCTCGCGCGCCGCGTCCCGCTGACCGGGTCGGCGCTGGGAGGGGTCGTCCTGGAAGGCAAGCACCTCGCCGGTCCGGGAGTGCACGATGCGTCGATCGCCGTTCGCGCGGGCGAAGTGTGCGGCATCGGAGGGTTCGTGGGCGCGGGCCGGACCGAGCTTCTCCGTTTGCTGGCAGGCCTGGCTCGGCCGACGGGCGGAACGATTCACGTCGAGCAGCGCCCGGTTCGCTTTCGCTCGCGCTTCGACGCCGTGCGACGCGGCATCGCCTACGTGCCCGAGGATCGGCACGCGGAAGGGCTCGCCCTCGCGCTGCCTTGCCGGGACAATGCCGTCGCTCCGTCGTTGAGGGAGCTGGCGGTGCTCGGCTTGTCGGAGCCACGGCGTGCAGATCGGTGGGCGCGCGCGATCCTCCGAAACAGCGACGTGCGTCCACCGGATCCGGCCCTGGCGGCCCGCCAGCTCTCGGGTGGCAATCAGCAGAAGCTCGTCGTCGGCAGATGGACGCCTCTGTCACCGCGGGTGTTCCTTCTCGACGAGCCGACCCGCGGGGTCGACGTGGGCGCGCGAAGCGAAGTGCACCGGGTGATCGACGAGCTCGCCCGCTCCGGGGCCGCCGTCGTCGTCGTATCCTCGGATCTTCCCGAGCTGCTCACGCTGGCCGACCGCATCATCGTCATGCGCGAAGGAACGACCGTCGGCGAGCTCTCGTACGGCCAGTGCACCGAGGAATCCGTGATCCGTCTCGCGACGGGCCACGTTCACGCCGACCGGGGCGCGAGCGCCGGAGCACCGTAGTGCCGGAAGCGGCGACAGGACAACCACCCTCGACGCACGCGACTCCGGTGGTCGTGGTCGAGCGGAGCCGTGTCTCGGTCCTCTCTCCGCTGCTCACGCGGCTCGTCCGCTCCTGGCGTGGCAACGGCGCTCTGGTGATGACGATCGTGATCGGAGCGCTGGCCAGCATCACCGTCAAGAACTTCGCCACGACCTCGAACCTCGTCCAGGTCGTCGAATCCGAGTCGTACGTCGGCCTGGTCGCGATCGGGATGACGTTCGTCGTCCTGGCCGGCCAGTTCATCGACCTCTCGCTTCCCGCATCGGCCGCGCTCGCTGCGAACACCCTCTTCCTCTCGTCGCACAACCTCGCGCTTGCCCTGCTCGCAGCGATCGGGCTTCCCGCTGCCGTCGGGGCGGTCAACGGTCTCCTGATCGGTCGGATCGGCCTGAACTCCGTCGTCTGCACCCTCGGGACGGCGACTGCGGTCACGGGCGGGTTGCTCTTGTGGTCGGGCGGGCAGAACGTCTACGGGCACCAGCCGGCACTCGTCGACTTCGCGAACGCGAAGTGGGGCGGCGTACCGTCGGTAGCCGTGGTGTTCATCGCCATGCTCTTGCTGGCGCAGCTGGCGCTCTCGTTCACGACCTTCGGCGCGCGCCTGCGCCTGACAGGCGCCAACGCCCGCGCCGCCCGCGCGCTCGGCGTCCGCACCGAGTGGGTCATCGCCGGCTGCTTCGTGCTGTCGGCCTTCTTCGCCGCAGTGTCGGGCATCTTCCTCGCGGGGTTCTGGGGGGCGGCGCAGCTGACGACCGGGGCGGGGTACGACTTCGGCGCGCTCGTCCCCGTCGTGATCGGCGGAACTGCTCTGGCAGGAGGAAAGGGATCCTTCTTCCGAACCCTCGTCGGACTGCTCCTGATCGGACTGACGACGAACGCGATGCTGCTGCTCGGCTACAGGACGAGTGCGCAGCTGACCGCGACCGCGGTGATCTTCTTGCTGGCGATCGCGCTCGATGCAATGAGTCAGCGGGAAGAGCGTTGACGCGGAGTCTCCCCCGGCCGTCTCCGGGCCTGTGGATGGCGCTGCTCGTGGGCGCGACCTACGTCGCGTTCGCCGTGTCGGTGCCTCGGTTCAGCGGCGAGACCACCGTCACGAACATTCTCCTGGCCTCCGCCACCGACGGGCTGCTTGCCGTCGCCCTGACGATTCCGCTGCTCGCGGGAGAGATCGACCTCTCGATCGGATCCAACCTGGCGCTCAGCGGTGTGATCTTCGTCAGTCTCCAGCCGGACCACGGCGTCCCTGTCGCCATGCTCGTCGCAGTGCTGGCGGGTTGCGCGATCGGCCTCGTCAACGCATTCCTCGTCGCGACCGTGCGGGCGAACTCGTTCGTCGCCACGCTCGCGATGCTCTTCCTGGCGCAGAGTGTGGCGCTCGTGATCACCAAGGAAGGATCGGTGGCGGGCACGGCGATCGGACTCTCCCTGAAGATGAGCGATCCATTGTTCGGGCCGATCACCATTCCACTCCTCCTCCTGGTCGTGGTCGCGATCGTCGGTGGCACTTTCGTCGGTCGAACCCAGCCCGGGCGCGACATCGTCGCGATCGGCGGAAACCGTGAGGCGGCGCGGCTCGCCGGCATCCCGGTCACGCGCAGGATCTACCTGGCGTTCGTTCTGTCCGGCCTGATTGCGGCGATCTCGGGTACCCAGCTCGCGGCCACGACGCTGAACGGTGCTCCGACCAGCGGCGGCACGAACCTGCTCACCGCCGCCACCGCCGTGTTCCTCGGCGGAGTGAGTTTGACCGGCGGTCGGGGGAGCGTGATCGCAAGCGCGCTCGCAGTCGTCGCGCTCTCGACCCTCCGCGTCGGGCTGCAACTCGCCGATATCTCCTCCGGCGTCCAGAACCTCGTCACCGGCACCGTGCTCATCCTCGTGGTGGGGATCCGTGCCGTCTCGGAGGGAGCGCAGGGCCGGTCGTTGCTGCCGCGGTATCTCCAGGCCGTCTTCCTGTCGGGGTCCCACCCGGACTCGAGCCGAGCAAGATGATGCGTCTGGGGGGTGCCGCGGCAATCGTGACCGGGGCCGCCGGAGGGATCGGCGAAGCGATCGCCGAGCGGTTCGCACGAGCGGGTGCGTCGGTGCTGTTGGTCGATCGCAACGAGGAGCTCTTGGCCGCGGCCACGTCCCGGCTTGCAGCCGACGGCGGTACCGTCGCTCCTCTCGCCGCCGACGTCTCGCGGTCGGCGGACGTCGTGGGGATGGTGGAAGAGGCGGTGAACCGCTTCGGCGGGCTCGACGTGCTCTGCAACAACGCGGCGATCACCGTGCCCAAGCGCGTCGAGCAGCTGAGCGAGGAGGAGTGGGACGAGGTGCAAGCCGTGGACCTGAAGGCGATCTTCCTGACCTCGAAGCACGCGGTGCCCCGAATGCGCCTGCGCGGCGGTGGCGCGATCGTGAACGTCGCCTCGGTCGACGCATACGTCGCCGAGCCTGGCATTCCCGCGTATTGCGCCGCCAAGGGTGGCGTGCTCAACCTGACCCGCGCACTCGCGCTCGACCATGCCGCTGACGGGATCCGGGTGAACTGCGTGTGCCCGGGCATGACCGACACGCCCCTTCTGCGGTCGTTCATGGCCGAGACGTCCGACGGTGGCGAAGCCTTGCGGCGGCGGCTTCGTCGCGTGCCTCTGGGTCGCCTGGTGGAGCCAGCCGAGGTCGCGGCCGCGGTCGAGTTTCTCGCCTCGCACGAGGCGTCGGCGATTACCGGCGCGGTGCTGACGGTCGACGGCGGTTTGACGGCCGGCTGGGACTATTCGCCGCCCGGCGCTCCCGTGTGATCCCGGTCGGGCGACGGCAGGCGACACGGGCACCGAAGCGGGCCGCGCCCGGTACGACGCGGCCCGCCGAGGGAGGAGGATGCATCTTAGACAATACTAGACATGTCTACGCAAGCGACCCTCGCAAGGGGGTCGAGACCTTCAGCGTGCGAGCGAGTCGCGTACGTACTCGGCGACCGCCTCGAGCTCGATCTCGGCCGAGGTCAGCTCGTGCAGAATCTCGTCCGCGGTCGGCCGCTGGCCCTCCGACCAGAGCTCGCGGAGCAGCGAGCCGGCGTCGCGGCGGGTGAACCACGTGCTCCCGAACTTCTCCCGGAAGAACCGCTTCAGCTGCGCCTCGAACGCCCATGCCCGCACGTACTCGGTCGAGTAGAAGCCCGGGTCGACGTCGCCGAGGTAGTCGGTCGCGCTCGGCTCGATCTTGAGCGCGTCCGCGAGGATCTCCACGTAGCGGCTGCGCAGCGGCGTCGGGTCGTCCGCCTCGTGCAGCTCGAGCTCGTACAGGACCTTGGCGCAGTAGCGGCGGACGAGGTAGAGGAGCCCGGCGGCGCTCTCGGCGACGAACTCGCCGGGTCGAGGGACGTCGAGCCGCCGGTTCAGCCACGCGGCGTCCTGGACGAGGTGCTCGAGCAGCATCGCCCAGCCCTCGGTGACGGCGTAGTCGCCGAGCCGGCGCTCCTCGACCGGCAGGTCGGCGCGGGTGTGAGCGAAGTGCTCGGTATGGCCGGCCTCGTGGAACAGCGCCCGCCAGTCGTCGACGCCGCCGATCGGCTGGATCACGAGCACCACGCGCTGCGGGACCTCGATCGGCGAGCAGAAGGCGCGCGGCGACTTCTTCTCGCGCCGCTCGACGTCGAGCTCGACGTTCGCCTGTGCCCACAGGTCGATGCCGAGGTCGGCGAGCGTCGCCTCGAGGGCGGCGAGCATGCGGTCGCCCGGGAAGGACGGATCCCATTCCGGCGCGCGAAACAGGCGCGCGACGTCAAAACGCTGCGCCTCGGCGAGACCGACGCCGACCCGCTCGCGAAACAGCCGGTCGCCCGCTTCCTCCCACAAGAGCTCGGTGGAGTCGAGGAACGCCCGGCACTGCGCGCCCAGCTCGTCGAGCCTGAAGCCGAACCGCCGGTGCAGCTCCGCGTAGCTCGCCGCGCCGAGTCGGCCGACCGCCGCCCCCTCGATCTGTGCGGCGTCGAGCTGGATCGGCAGCAGGTGCTCCTCGGTCAGCTCGTTGCGGGCCTGCTCCAGCCGCTGCCGCCGGGCGCGGTCGGGCTCGTTCGCCATCGTCGGCCGAAGCATCCGGAAGGGGATCTCGTCGCCGTCGACGGTCACGGTCAGCTCCGCCTCGAGCTGCGCCGAGCGCTCCGCGTGCTCGCGGGTGAGGTTGCCCAGATAGCCGGTGCAGGCGAAGCGCCAGAGCTCGCGGATGCGGCGGTCGCCGTTCACCGCCGCCCCGATTCCGTTCGCCTGCTCGAGGGTGGTCAGGTCACGGTAGTGCTCGTAGATCGGGACGAGGTCGAGCGAGTCCTTGAGGCCGGCGTAGTGAAGGTAGTACTCCTCGTCGATCGCGGCGATGAAGCGGTCGGCCTGCTCGCGGTACGCATCCAGCTCACGGGGGGTGGGTGGAGCAACTGCCATCGAGCGTGGCCTAGGATACCCGGGTGCGCCAGATCTCCATCCGGACCGAGCGGAAGACACAGCTCGTCGACATCACCGATCAGGTGCAGCAGGCGCTGGCCCGGTCGAACGGAGCAGCAGCCGCGCTCGTGTACGTGCCTCACACGACCGCCGGCGTCACGATCAACGAGGGCGCCGACCCGTCGGTCGCGCGGGACCTCGAGGCCGCTCTCCAGAAGATCGTCGACGACGGCTGGCCCTGGCAGCACGTGGAGGACCCGGACGGCCCGAACGCACCCTCGCACGTGCGCGGATCGCTGATCGGCCCGCAGGTTCTCGTGCCGGTCGACGGCGGAAAGCTCTCGCTCGGCCGCTGGCAGGGAATCTTCTTCTGCGAGTTCGACGGCCCGCGCGACCGCACGGTCTTCGTCACGACGCTGGCCTAGAGCGAGGTGGCCGCTCCCGTCGCGAAGGGAGACGAGCTCGAGCTCGACGTCGACTCGCTTGCCTACGGAGGCAACGGCGTCGCGCGGCTGAACGGGTTCGTCGTCTTCGTTCGCCGCGGGCTCCCCGGGGACACCGTCCGCGCCCGGGTGACGAAGGTGAAGCGCGGTTGGGCGGAGGCGCTCGCGACCGAGGTGGTGACGCCGAGCCCGCAACGCGTGGACGCTCCCTGCGCACACTTCCCGGCGTGTGGCGGCTGCCGCTTCCAGGACCTCGCCTACGAGGCGCAGACCGCGGCGAAGGAGGCGCAGGTCCGGGACGCGCTCGTGCGCATCGGCGGGATCGCCGAGCCCCCGCTGGAGCCGATCCTGCCGGCCGAGTCGCAGTTCCACTACCGCAACAAGCTCGAGTACTCGTTCACGGACACGCGCCGCGGCGCCGCGCTCGGCTTCCATCGCGCCGGACGCTGGGACGAGGTGCTCGAGGTCGAGCGCTGCTGGCTGACGACCGAGCTCGGCAACGGAATTCGCGACGCGACACGGGAGTGGGCGCAGGAGGAGGGCTTGCCCGCATTCGACCAGGAGACCAGGGCCGGCTACCTGCGCCACCTCGTCGTGCGCGAGGGCCGGAACACGGGACAGGCGCTCGTCCAGCTCGTCACCGCCCCCGGCGATCTCCAGGGTGCCGACCGCCTCGTCGCCGCCCTGCGCCAGTTCCCGGAGGTCCGGTCGATCCACTGGGCGGTCAACGACTCCCCGGCCGAGGTGACCAACCTGCCGACGAACCTGCTCTGGGGAGAGGAGGCGATCGAGGAGGAGCTGCTCGGCCTGCGCTTCCGAGTCCGCCCGAACGCCTTCCTGCAGACGAACACGGCGATGGCCGAGCAGCTGTACGAGCTCGCGATCGAGTACGCGGGGCTGACCGGCGGGGAGACCCTCTACGACCTGTACTGCGGGATGGGCGCGATCGGGTTGACGATGGCCTCGCGGGCGCTGACCGTCTGGGGCGTCGAGGCGTCGCAGGAGTCGGTCGCATGCGCGATCGAGAACGCGGTGCTCAACCAGGTCACGAATGCGGCGTTCTTCGCGGGCGAGGTCGGCGGCTCGCTCGAGGATCTCGCCGGGCGGGCGGGACCGCCGGACGTGGCGGTCGTCGATCCGCCGCGGGCCGGCCTGTCGGGGAAGGCGTTGCGCCGGCTTGCCCGGCTCGAGGCGCCGCGGCTCGTCTACGTCTCGTGCAACCCGGCGACGCTGGCCGGCAACCTCAGGGAGCTGGTCTCGGAGTGGGGGTACCGCCTCGAGCGCGTGCGGCCGGTGGACATGTTCCCGCACACGCCCCACGTCGAGGCAGTCGCGCTGCTCACGAGATGAGGTCCCTCAGTGCCGGCAGCCTCCGGCGGAGCGCGGCTCCGCCGCGCGGGAGCCGAAAGCCGCCGGGGACGTGAGGGTCTGTCTGATGATCGAGGGCCAGGAGGGGGTCTCCTGGGAGCAGTGGGTCGCCATCGCGCACGCCTGCGAGGAGAGCGGGTTCGAAGGTCTGTTCCGCTCCGACCACTATCTCTCCGTCTTGGGCGACGGCAACGCCGAATCGCTCGACGCCTGGGCGACGATCTCGGCGCTCTCCGTGGTCACCGACCGGATCCGGCTCGGCACGCTCGTCTCGCCGGTGACGTTCCGGCACGCGGGCGAGATCGCAAAGGTCGTGGCCACCGCCGACCACGTCTCCGGCGGTCGGGTCGAGCTCGGGCTCGGTGCCGGCTGGAACGAGCGCGAGCACGCCGCCTACGGCTTCCCGTTCCCGGGCCTGCGCGAGCGGATGGACCTGCTCGAGCGGCAACTGGGCCAGGTCACGCGCCAGTGGGCGGAGCTTCCGCCCGCGCCGGTCCAGCGGCCCCGCCCGCCCGTGATCGTCGGCGGAACGGCCGGGCCCCGGAGCTGCCGGCTCGCAGCACGGTTCGCCGACGAGTACAACACGGTCTTCGCCTCGGTGGAGGAGTGCGCCGAGCGGCGCGCTCGGGTGGTGGACGCCTGCAAGGCGGCCGGCCGCGAGCCGGTGGTGTTCTCGCTGATGACCGGCTGTATCGCCGGCCGGGACCGGGCAGAGCTCGAGCTCCGGGCAGCGCGCGTCGGCGCCCGGACGGGAACCGATGTCTCCGACCTGCTGGGCAGCGACCGTTCGATCGCCGGGACCGTCGACGAGGTCGTCGACCGGATTCGCGAGTACGAGCGGGCCGGCGTCGAGCGGATCTTCCTCCAGCACCTCGACCACGCCGATCTGGACGCGGTCCGGTTGATCGGCTCCGAGATCGTGCCGGCCCTCGTTTGAGTGATGCGCCCGTCCGGGTCGTGCTCTAGGGTCGTCGGGCAGGCGAACCCTCTCTCAAGGAGCACGTGATGCGACGCACGTCGAAACTCGCCCTCGGCCTGATCACGCTCGCGGCGCTCGCCGCGCTGGCGGCCGGTTGCGGAGGCAGCAGCAAGAGCTCGGCGACGACGGCCGCGACCACCGAGGCGGCGATGACCGAGGCGACCACCACCGAGGCCGCGATGACGCACGAAACGACGACGGAGGCGGCGACGACCGAGGCGACGACCACCAAGGCGACGACGACCACCGGGCTTTCCGGACTGGCAGCGAGCGGAAAGTGTCGCGATCTCCTCAACCTGAGCCAGAAGTTCTCGAGCGCTCTCACCGGCGCCGCCAACGGCGGCAACCTGAAGAAGCAGGCGGACCTTCTCCAGTCGTTCGCCAAGCAGGTGCCCTCGGAGATCCGAGATGACTTCAAGGTGATCGCCGACTATTTCTCGAAGGTCGCCGACGCGGTCGGCAACATCAAGCCCGGCCAGACGCCCGACGCGGACACCCTGGCCAAGCTCCAGAAGCTGTCGACCGAGATCGACCAGGCGAAGCTCACCCAGGCCTCACAGCATCTCCAGGCGTGGGGGCAGAAGAACTGCCACGCCTGACGATCGCGTGCGCAGGGGCCGCCCTGGTCAGGGGCGGTCCCTGCCGCGTCGAAGCTGCGTCCAGATTCGATCCGCGTTCGGCAGCAAGAACCCGGCCGAGAGCGCGGGCAGTGCGGGCAGGCCGGAGACGTCCGCCCACACGTCGATCGCGATCGTCGCCGCGAGCCCCGCGATCATCCCGATCCAGGTCCACCCGGGCCGGAGCCGATAGCGCGAGGCGGCGGCCAGGAAGAGCGCGAAGAAGAGCAGGTCCGGGATTCCGAGCCGCGGGTCGTTGCGCTCGTGCGGCAGCGCGAAGAAGAAGGACAGATGGTTGAAGACGGAGGAGTGGTGCTCGACGATGTTCCCGGTCGGGCCGCGGAAGACCGAGTACGCGTCGACGAACGGGACGATCAGGGCGACCACGACCAGCAGCACGAGCTCCTCGAAGAGGGTGAGGAACCAGAACCCGAAGAACGTGACCGCCGCCAGCTTGGCGAAGTTCGCCGGCACGTCCAGGCTGCCCAGTTCGGCGAGCACCGCGAGCAGCCCGAGCGCGAGCGCGAGCGGCAGGAGCCCCCGCGCCCGCGCGAGCGGCAGCACCAGCCAGTCGAAGAGGAAGACCGCGGGCATGAGCACGCCGCCGAGGAGGGCCACCTCCCACCAGATCGAGATCCGGGGGATGGAGTCGGCCGAGAAGTAGTAGGCGGTGAGGGCTGCGGCGAGCGCGACGAACGCGACTGCCCGGGGCCGGAAGCGTCGCCGGCGAAGCCCGCGACGCCCGCCCGAAAGACCGGGGCGACTGCGGCGCCCCCTCGGGTGCGTGGCTAGTAGGGAGGCAGCTCGGCCCACCAGGAGCCGACCACCTTGAAGGCGTTCCAGAACGCGGTCTTCGCCGGCTGCTCGTCGAGCGACGCGTCGATGTCCGGGACGACGAGCGCCTCGACCGTCGGCGTGAACCGCTGGAGCTCGCCGGGGGTCGCCGCGACCGGCTGCGCGAGCGGAAACTCGAGGTCGTTGAGAAAGGCGAGCGAGTCCTCGCCCATCGCCACGACCAGCTTGGGCTGGACGATATGGAGCTCGCGGGTCAGCCAGCCGCGGGCCTCGGCGTCCGCCGCACCTTCCGCGAACTTGACGCAGTTCGTCCCGTAGACGGCCATCGGGTCGACGCGCAGCCGCTGAAGCGACTTCAACACCGCCTGGCCGGCGCGGCCGTAGAAGGCCACCCCCTCCTGCGCCTCGGACGGCTGAGGGCTGTGCTTGAGCAGGAAGATGTCCGCCAGCGGGTGACCCGACCCGAGCACGGGCACCGCCGCTCCGCCCGCCGCCCGCGCGATCTCGTCTCCGAGCTCGTTGATCTCGGAGATGGCTTTCTGCAGGTACTTCTCGTGGATCTCGTCGGCGGGCACGGTGGTCACTGGGGCCACGCTACGTGTTCTCCTCTAGCGGACCCTTTCCTTGGCCTGCGCTGCCCATTTCCGGACTTGCTGGGCGACGAGCGACCTGGGCCGGCGCAGGATCTCGGCGCGGTTGAGACTGACGAGGAACTCCTCCGGGCCGTGGAACGCCCGCATCCGCACCGCGCCGGTGCCGACGCCCATGAGCACGTGGGCGTCGGAGCCGGCGCCCATCGTCAGGTCGTACTTGCGGGCGAAGCGGAGCGCCTCGTCGTTGAACGCCTCGCGGACCAGCCGCGCGTTGTACACCTCGAACACGTCGATGTCGGGGAGGTGCAGGTGGAGGGTTCGCGCATCGGGGATCGCGTGCATGCGGTCGAACGGGTGGGGGAGGTACACGAGACCGCCCTGGGCCCTGATCGCGGCGATCGTGTCGGCGAACGAGAGGCCGCGGGGGATCTCTCGCTCGAGAAAGAGGCCGATCACCTCTCCCTGACCGGCCGTCTTCACCTCCTCGCCCGGGATCACGGCCAGATGTCCTCCGCGGGCGAGCTCGACCGCCTCGAGCGCCCCTTCGAACCGGTTGTGGTCGGTGATCGCGATCGCGCCGAGCCCGATTCTCCCTGCATGGTCGAGCAGCTCGGGAACGGGAATCGAGCAGTCGTGCGACCAGGACGTGTGCAGGTGCAGGTCGCAGACGATCCAGGGCCGGCCGGCGAGGGGGTCGCCGTCGCGGCGGGCCGGGCGGCGCCGCCGGGTGAGCGTCCGGTAGAGCGAGTCCAGCTCGCCCGCGACCGCGGCGAAGCTCTGGGCGGCGGCGCGCTCGCGGGCCTCGGCGCCGAGCTGCCCTCGGAGCGCGTCGTCCTCTGCAAGCCGCGCGACCGCGGCGGCGGCGAGCTCCGGCTGCTCGGCGACCCCTGCGGGTGCCGCGATCGCGGCTCCGGCCGCGGCCGCCTCGAGCGCGAGCCGCTCGCTGCCCTCGATCGCAGGCACGAAGATCGCCGCCTCGGCGAGGATCTGAGCGCGGGTCGAGGCATCGCGCCCGAGCCTGGTGCGGACTCGCCCGACCAGGCGTCGCGGAACGTACGGGCGCCCCGAGAGCGGTCGCAGGCGAAGCAGGGTCACCTCCCAGCCCGGCAGCTCGTGGAGCATCCGGATCACGCCACGGGCGACCTGCCGTTCGACTCCGTGCCACTCGACCACGATCAGCTTGCGCTTCCGGCCCGGGCGGAAGAGCTCCGGGTCGACTCCCGGAGAGAGGACCAGGTAGTCGCCTGGGAAACGGGCGCCCGCCGCCGCGGCCGTCCCGGGAGAGGAGGCGACGAGCGCGTCGATCCGCCCCAGGAGCCGCTCACGCTGCGCCTTGCCGGGAGGGTAGCCGAGCCGCTCGGGCGAGAAGAAGCTCGCGACCGAGATCGTGCGCGCGTACCGGAGTGCCAGGTACGAGAGGCTGGGCAGCCCGGGCTCGAACCCGTGGACGACGTCGTAGGCGCCGCGCGAGAGCGCGATCGTCAGGCTCGCGCGCGACCCGACCGGGACGCCCATGCTGCTTCGCCGCGAGATCGGAACCGCCGGGCCGAGGGCGATCACCTCGGCATCGGCGGGATCGCGGAGCGAGCGTCGGCCGGCGCGCAGGTCGGCGGCGCGGCTCGACGGCGCCAGCACCGTGACCGAGTGGCCGCGTTTCCGCAGCTCCTTCGCGACGCCGGCGACGTGGTCGTTGACCTCGTGCGGCAGCGACCACGCAAACGGCGTCACGAGGCAGACCCTCATCAGTCCAGAGATTAGTCCGGCAGGGCAGAGACGGCCCCGGGACCGTCCCCGCCCTGCGGGCCGGGCCGGCTAGGTTTTCGCTGCGACCTTCGTCTTCGGTCGCGCATGCTGCCGGATGAAACGCTCGGTGTTCTCGCGCGCCTCGTCGTCGCGGATCTGCTTCGGCGGCGACTTCATCAGGTACGAGCTCGGCGCCTCCAGCGCCCCGGCGACGCCGTTGTTCAGCGCCAGCTTCGCGAGGCGAACGGCGTCGATCACGATTCCCGCCGAGTTCGGCGAGTCCCACACCTCGAGCTTGAGCTCGATGTTCAGCGGCACGTCGCCGAACGAGCGGCCCTCCATCCGGATGTAGGCCCACTTGCGGTCGGTCAGCCACGGCACGTAGTCGGAGGGGCCGACGTGGACGTTGCCCGGGCCGAGGTCGTAGTCGAGCATCGACGTGACCGCGTTCGTCTTCGAGATCTTCTTCGACTCGAGCCGGTCGCGCTCGAGCATGTTCAGGAAGTCGGAGTTGCCGCCCACGTTCAGCTGCATCGTCTTCTCGAGCCGGACGCCGCGATCGCGGAAGAGGCTCGTCAGCACGCGGTGCGAGATCGTCGCGCCCACCTGCGACTTGATGTCGTCGCCGATGATCGGCATGCCCGCCTCCTCGAAGCGACGCTGCCAGTACGGCTCGCGCGCGATGAACACCGGCATGCAGTTGACCATCGCGCAACCCGCGGCGAGCACCTGCTCGACGTACCACTTGGTCGCCTCCTCCGAGCCGACCGGGAGGTAGTTGACGACCACGTCCGTCCTGGTCTCCTTGAGGATCCCGACGACGTCGGCGGTCTCGCCGGGAGCCTTCTCGACCACCTCGGAGAGGTACTTGCCGATGCCGTCGTGCGTCATCCCGCGCGAGACCTTCACTCCGGTCTTCGGCACATCGGCGAACTTGATCGTGTCGTTCGGATGCGCCCAGATCGCGTCCGCGAGATCGACGCCGACCTTCCCCTCGACCACGTCGAAGGCGGCGACGAATTCGATATCACGTATGTGATAGCCGCCGAGGTCGACATGCATCAGGCCGGGAACGAAGTCGTCCGGGCTTGCGTCCTGGTAGTACCGAACCCCCTGGAGCAGCGAGTTCGCGCAGTTGCCGACGCCGACGATCGCGACCCGCACCTTGTCGTCGGAGCCGGCCCTGCCGTTGCGTTTGCCGTTGGTGGTGGCCATCGATTCCCTTCCCTTCGGGTCGAGCCGCTCCGAGAGCGTCCCGACGATCAGCTCGTTGACGTTCTGTCCCCGCTCGGCGGCGCGCCTGACGAGCCGGTCCTTCAGCTCGGGCGGCATGCGCAGCAAGACCGACCCGCCCTCGCGGGTCGGTGCACCGGCTCGCCCGCTGGGCTCGAACGGCACCGCGACGCTGGCCGCGAGGTGGCCGACGGCGATGTCGTTGAAGCTGCGCCCGGAGCCTTTCACCTCGTCGGCGATGCGGCGCTTGAGAGCGGGCGGCATGCGGACGAAGACGTTCTTGCGGCGAGGTGCTAGCACAGAAGTGTCAGCAGGATACCGTTTCTCTCGCGACTCTGCGGGTGGACTCGCGTCGCGTCACGGGGAACAGCCGGTTCCCCCGTCTTCAGTGCTCGCAAGTGGTAGCGCGGCCGTCCTCGGCGTAGCCGTGGCCTTCATCGTCTTCCCATCCCTTCGGGAGTCCGAGGCGTACTCACTGCCGGCCCGACGCGCTGCGTCTGGGTCATGGTTGTGGGATCCCGAGCTGTCGGCAGATTGCGCGGACCAGACCAGGCCCGATCTCGCCGTGGCGGGGCACCGCCGTGACGTGCGTGCCGTCAGCGCTGCGCCACTTCGTATGCCTGCCGCCTTCTCCTACCTTGTGCGCGCCGTGAGCGGTGAGATGCCGCTCGAGGTTCGCGAAGCTTCACCCGGTGAGGATCAGGTCGAGCTGCTCGCTGCGGCCGGCCGTGGAGGCACCGTCGCCGTCGTCGGGCGAGAGCATCAGCCGCAGCGCGTCGATCACGTTCTCGCGCGCTTCCTCATGCGTTCGGCCCTGGCTAACGGCGCCGGGGACCTCGACGACACGGGCGACGATCCAGCCTTCCTCATCGGGATCCTCGTAGACGATCGTCATCCGGAGCTTCTCGTTCATGGACACACGATAACCGGTGCAACGTCGGCCTGAACCGGTGCAACGCCGGCCTGGCTTTGAATATGAGCACTTGCTGCCCCTCCTGAGACAGCTTTCGCGTCGCCGAGCACCTTGGCTGCCACTACTCCACGCTCAGTCGCAAACTCGACACAGCCGAAGCGGCTGCGCATGCGTGAATGCAAGACCTGGCACCGGATCACAAGCGTCTTCCCATCCGTGCGGGGGGCCGAGGCGTACTCACTGCCGGCCCGACGCGCTGCGTCGGTCATGGTTGTGGGATCCCGAGCTGTCGGCAGATCGCGCGGACCAGACCAGGCCCGATCACGCCGCTGCGGGGCACCGCCGTGACGTGCGTGCCGTCAGGAGAATCGGTGCCAGGTCTTGCAATAGCGGACCAGCTCTCTGGAGAATCGGTGCCAGGTCTTGCAATAGCGGACCGCTCTAGAGCTACCTTGCTTGCAGCTGGCGGTACACGTGGACGATCCGCTGGAGCACCGTCACCCACGCGGTTGCGGCGAGGACGTAGATCGCCCACTGCAGGCCGCCCCAGGGGGCGAAGACGAGGCCGCCGGTGATCACCACCACCCGTTCGGCCCGCGAGCCGATCCCGACGTCGCCGCGCAGCCCGAGCGTCTCCGCCTTCGAGCGCGTGTAGCTGACGAGAAACGAGCCGGCGAGGGCCGCGAAGGTGAAGGCGAGCGCGGTCTCGTTGCCGTCGCGTGCGAGCGCGAGCGCGATCGAGCCGAGCATGAACGCCTCGCCCACCCGGTCGGTCGTCGAGTCGATGAAGGCGCCGAAGGTGCTGGTCTTCCCGCCCGCGCGCGCGAGCGCGCCGTCGAGGATGTCGAGCACGGAACCGATCACGAAGACGACCGCTCCGGCCCAGAAGAACAGCCACTCGTTGCGGTACTCGAAGTAGACCAGCACCGAGGCGGCGATGCACAGCGTGACCCCCGCCGCGGTCAGCATCGTCGGGGTCACCTTCGTCCGGGCCAGGCTCCTGATCGAGCGGGAGGCCAGCCGGCGCGCGCCGTCCGTGTAGGTCGACTTGACGTCGGCGGCCAGCGTCTTCACGCGGGCCACGCTAGCACCGTGCGTCGCCGGATCAGGCGGGTGCGCGTCGCAGGCGGCGGACGAGCGGTCGCCGGTAGACGAGCGCCGCGGCGATGATCGCGACGACGATGCCGGCCAGGATGTCCAGCCAGAAGTGGTTGCCGGTCGCCATCACCGCGAACCAGACCCACGCCGGCCAGAGCAGCCAGATCGTCTTCGACCACCAGTGCCGGCAGACCAGCGCGAGCGACAGCCCGACGATCAGGGCGTCGGCGGCGTGCAGGCTCGGCATCGCCGCGTACGGGTTCGCGGCGAGCTGGACGAGGCCGTTGCCGTGGTTCAGCCCGCCGAACTCTCCGAGCGTGTCCGGGAATCCGAAGGTCGGGAACATCCGCGGCGGCGCGGTCGGGACGACCACGTAGCCGACCAGACCGAGGAGGTTCGCGAGCAGGATCCAGTTGCGGAAGCGGGTGAACGCCTCGTTGCGCCGCAGGTAGACGAAGAGCAGCGCGAGCCCGACGACGGTGAACTCCGAGTTCCAGTACGTCCACGAGACGAGGAGCACCAGGACGTGCGAGCCCGAGACCAGGTTGGTCGCCGTCAGCTCGAACAGATCGCCGACGCGTTCCTCGATCCGGATCACGCCGAGGCCGTTCTCGAACGCGCGCGTCGGATTGCGGTCGGCGACTCCGCGCACGACCTGGTAGAGGCCCAGGAATCCGAACCAGATCCCGAGCTGGAGCCAGAGGTCGAGCCAACCCCTCGGCAGGTGCCTGCGGCCTGCTGCGACGATTGCGGTCATGCGGAAGAGCCCCCGATGGGCATGACGATTCTAAACGACCGCGCCGGCCGATTTCATCCCTCGGGCCGCCGGGCGGGGCTCATCGCGTTGCCGCCGACCACGAGCTTCGCCCCCTTGCCGTCGACGCCGACGACGTAGAGCCCGTCGGCGCGCGCGGGTCGAGCAGGTAAAGCCGGTACACCTTTCCCGTCGGCCGGTTGATGTCGATCGCGAGCTGCAAGCCGTGTCACGCGCCCGCCGGCAGCACACCGCGGCGAGGGAGGCGCACGGGGGCGGAGGACGCGGAGCTAGCCGCCGATGTAGCTCATCTCGACCTTCGGCAGGTCGAGCGTGTTCTCGGAGCGGATCTCCGAGTAGCGGTCGGCGCGCCGGGCCCAGATCCGTCCGATCGTCGCGTGGAGCTCCTCGTCGGCGACGTCGGCGCGGACGACCGCGCGCAGGTCGTGGCCCCGCAGGCCGAACAGACAGGTGTAGAGGCGTCCCTCGGCGGACAGACGCGCGCGCGTGCAGTCGCCGCAGAAGGGCTGGGTCACGGATGCGATCACGCCGATCTCGCCGCCGCCGTCCCGGTACCGCCAGCGCCGCGCGACCTCGCCGGTGTAGTTCGGCTCGAGCGGGTCGAGCGGCAGCTCGGCGTCGACCGCGGCGACGATCTCGGCCGCGGGCACGAGGTCGTCCATCCGCCACCCATTCGAATGGCCGACGTCCATGTACTCGATGAAGCGGAGAATGTGCCCGCGCTCGCGGAAGTAGCGGGCCATCGGCAGGATGCTGTCCTCGTTCACGCCGCGCTTGACGACCATGTTGACCTTCACCGGCAGGCCGGCGGCCTCCGCGGCGTCGATCCCGGCGAGCACGCGCCGCACGGGGAAGTCGACGTCGTTCATCGCCGTGAAGACCTCGTCGTCGAGCGAGTCGAGGCTGACCGTCACGCGGCGGAGCCCGGCCTCCCTGAGGACGCGCGCCTTCTGGGGCAGAAGCGACCCGTTGGTGGTCAGCGTCAGGTCGAGGTCCCGGATCGCCGCGAGCTGCTCGATCAGCCGCTCGAGATCGCGGCGCACGAGCGGCTCGCCGCCGGTGATCCGGATCTTCTCGACGCCGTGCGCGACGAACGCGCGAGCCAGGCGCGCGATCTCCTCGAACGTGAGCAGCTCGCGCCGCTCGAGAAACCGGTAGTCGCGCCCGAACACCTCCTTCGGCATGCAGTAGACGCAGCGGAAGTTGCACCGGTCGGTGACCGAGATGCGCAGATCCCGCATGGGACGGCCCAGAGTGTCGCGTCACGGGCACGGATTCAGAGTACCCCCGGCGTAGTCCCGGAGGAGCAAGGGGGCGACCTAACCGACCGGAACCGGTTGCTGCCACCCCGCGGCCACGAGGGTCTTCCCTCGGCCTGGCTGACCGCGGCCGCATCGTGGGTCTCCCGCAGCAACGAGAGAACCGGCTCCGTCCATGGAACCTTCACGCCGCGACGCGCGTGCTCCGGCTCGTCTGCCCCCATGAGCCATCCTTCTGACGACGCCGCGCAGAGTCGCGCACGAGTGCACCGAGCTCCTTGTCAAGCACGCCCGCTGCTCCCCGGCCTGCCATCGGGCTTCGCACGGGCGCAGGCGACGGACGGCGGCTCGATCCTCTCGACCGAGACGCGGATCGCCGATGGAGGGCTGCGGTTCCGCGCCTACCGGCTCGTCGTCCGGCCCTTCTCGGACCTGATCCGGAGGCGCCGGCCGATCGCGGCGGCCAGACGGGTCGCGGCGTCCTCGCCGAACTCGAGGTAGAGCGAGGGCTCCGCAAGCTCCAGCTCGAGGACGGTGCCGCCGAGGAGGTCGACCCGCGCATACAGGAGCGGGGAGGGGGCGCAGGCGAGCGCGCCCTCGGCGAGCTCGTGCTCCGCAGCCGTCGGCTCGGCCGGGCCGAGCTGCTCGTCGAGGTAGAAGACGACGCTGTCACCAGCCGTCGGCAGCGGCACCCGCCGACGGACGGCGTGCGAGTAGCGGCCGTCCAGGTACACGAGCGCCGTCTCGATCGCGTCGCCGAGGTAGGGCTGGATCATGGCAGTACGCCCCTCGCCGTGGAGACGGCCGACGAGGGCGCGGGCGGCCCCGGCGTCGCGGGCCTCGAACCGGGCGGAGCTGCGGCCGCCGGCCGAGATCGCCGGCTTGACGACGAAGGGGAACGCCGGAGGGTCGAACACACGCCCGGGACCGACGAACTCGGTCGGGACGGTGGGGACCCCGGCGGCGGCGAGGTCGGCGAGGTAGCGCTCCTTGTCGGTGCTCCACTCGAGCACGGGAACCGGGTTGAGCACCCACGGGAGCGACCGCGCCCAGTCCAGGAAGGCGTCCCGTCGCTCCGCGTAGTCCCAGGTCGTCCGCAGCACGACGAGGTCGAACGCTCCCCAGTCCACCTCTCCGTCCCAGACCGCCGGCCGGGCGGCGACCCCGAGGGCGCCGAGCGCCGCGATCAGCGCCGGAACGTCCCCGTCGCCCTCCGGGAGCTCGGCGCAGGTCGCAAGCGCGACCCGCGGCCTCACGTTGTCCACCAGGTGTGACGATTCTGGGTCGGCTTGTCCACAGCCTGATCCGGCCTGCGGCTCAGATCAGCCAGGCGCCGTTCTCCTGGACGATCTCGCCGTCGAGCTCGAGCCGTCCGCCGCCTCGCAGGTCCTTGACCAGGTCCCAGTGCAGCGCGCTGGTGTTCTTCCCACCGATGTGGGTGTAGCTCTGCCCGACCGCCAGGTGGATCGTCCCCGCCATCTTCTCGTCGTAGAGCGTGTTCCGCATCGGCTGCGTGATCCCCGGGTTGCAGCCGATGCCGAGCTCGCCGACGAAGCGGGCGCCCTGATCCAGGTCCAGGGCGGCGATCAAGGTGTCCTCGCCCTGCTCGGCGCTCGCCTCCTCCACCCGGCCGTCCCGGAAGGTGAGGCGGATCCGGTCGACCGCGGCGCCCTCGAGGGCGGTCGGGATGTCGAAGTAGATCGTCCCCGTGGCCGAGTCTTCGACCGGCGCGAAGAAGAACTCGCCGCCGGGCATGTTCACGCGACCGTCGTCGACCTGGCCGTGCCGCCCCTGGAGCGACAGCGTCAGGTCGGTGTCCTCCCCGACGATCCGCACCGTCTCGGCCGCGTCGAAGCGGGCGAGCAGCCGGTGCATCTCCCTCGAGTCCTCGTCCCAGTCGCGGAGAACGGCGTCGTAGAAGAAGCTCTCGAACTGGGCGAGCGGCAGCCCCGCCTCCTGGGCGAGGGCGTTCGTCGGGAACTGGCAGCTGACCCAGGGGATCTCGTGCGCCATCGTGCGGCGCAGGAACGGCGCGGCGCCCTTCCTGGCGAGTGCGCGCCGGTCCGCGGTGAGCGGGACGACGCCGCGGGTGTTGTCGGGCGCCTCGAGCGTGACGCGCGCATCCATGTGGTCGGCGGCGAACAGGTCGATCGGCGCGATCTCGCCGACCAGGTCGGCGGGGGCCTCGGCCGCCCAGGCCTCGTCGGTCGGCCAGAGCGAGAAGTTCATCCGCAGCAGGGGGTAGGCCCCCATCCGCGCGATCAGCCGCATGAGCTCGTCCAGCAGCGGCCGGGCCGCCGGCTGCGAGCGGATCAGCACCTGCCAGCCGGGCTGGACGCCGAGGCAGCGGTCGACGAGCAGCCGGGCGTACGCGGCCACGCGCGGGTCTACAGCCGCCATACGCCGTTCTCCTGGACGGTCTCGCCGTCGAGCTCGATCTGCCCGCCGTTTCGCAGCTCCTTGACCATGTCCCAGTGCACGCCGCTGCGGTTCTTGCCTCCGATCTGGGGAAAGCCGGTCCCGATCGCCAGGTGCACCGTGCCCTCCATCTTCTCGTCGAAGAGCGTGTTCCTCATGTGCCGGCGGATCCCCGGATTGCAGCCGATCCCGAACTCGCCGAGCCGGCGGGCGCCTTCGTCGGTGTCCAGGGTGCCGAGCAGAAAGGCCTCGTCCCGGTCGGCCGAGGCCTCGACGATCCGGCCGCCCTCGAAGCGGAATCGGATGCCGCTCACCTCGTGACCGAGGTAGCAGGCCGGGTACTCCGAGTAGCTGATGACTCCTTCGGCCGAGTCCTCGACGGGCGAGTAGAAGATCTCGCCGCCGGGCATGTTCGCGCCCAGCGCGTCGACCTTGCCCTCCCGTCCCTCGAGGCTGAAGGTCAGGTCGGTGCCCTCGCCGACGATGCGCACGGTGGCCGCCCGGTCGAACCGCTCGGCGATCCGCTCCATCGCGCCCCGGAGCGACTCCCAGTCGATCAGCACCGCTCCGTACAGGAAGTCCTCGAAGGCGGGAAGCGACAGGCCCGCGTCCTGGGCGGCCGCCGAAGTCGGGTAGTAGCAGCCGACCCACGGCTTCTGGTCGCTGACGAACGGCTCGTGGGCCTCGCGCAGCACCTGCTGGCGAGGCGCGATCCGCTCGGCGGGGAGGTCGGTTCCGTCGCGCGTGTTCTCGGGGGCGACGATCGTGATGTACGAGTCGGCGGTCTCGATCTCGTTGCGCTCGATCGCGGAGAGGGTGCCGAGGAGCTCGAGGGGCGCCTCGCGGACGAACACGCCGCCGACCGCGTCGAATCCGAGCCGGACCAGCGAACGCGCGCCGCGGCGGCCGAGCTCGCGGGAGATCTCCTCGACCAGCGGCCGGGCGGGCGGCTGCGAGCGGACGAGCACCTGCCAGTCCGGCCGGGGCCGGACGCAGTCGACGAGCAGGCGTGCGTAGGCGGCGACCCTCGGGTCGTTCAACGGGCCGTCCGTCCGGCCGGGAGGTCGCGCCTGACCACGATCGGGCAGCCTAGCGGCAGCGGTCGGGCACGGGGCGCAGTCGTTTGCGGACGGCGACGATACTTGCTACGCTCACGCTTAGATTTTCT
This sequence comes from uncultured Actinomycetes bacterium, assembly GCA_963836685.1. Classification (GTDB taxonomy): domain Bacteria; phylum Actinomycetota; class Thermoleophilia; order Gaiellales; family Gaiellaceae; genus DATBLE01. The sequence continues at coordinate 163,079 of CAWIKS010000017.1, read as the reverse complement.
ACTAGGCAAGGAGCGATACAGCTATGGCAAAGGTAATCGGCATCGATCTCGGCACGACCAACTCGTGCATGGCCGTGATCGAGGGCGGGGAGCCCACGGTGATCCCGAACTCGGAGGGCGGTCGGACGACCCCGTCCGTGGTCGCGTTCACGAAGGACGGCCAGCGGCTCGTCGGCGCCCCGGCGAAGCGGCAGCAGGTGACGAACCCGCAGAACACGATCTCGTCGATCAAGCGCTTCATGGGTCGCAAGTTCGACGAGGTCTCCGAGGAGATGAAGATCGTCCCGTACGAGGTCGTGGAGGGCCCGAACGGCGACGTGCGCGTGAAGGCGGGCGGCAAGGACTACGCGCCGCCCGAGGTCAGCGCGATGATCCTCCAGAAGCTGAAGGCGGACGCCGAGGCCTATCTCGGCGAGTCGGTCGGCGAGGCGGTGATCACGGTTCCCGCCTACTTCAACAACGCGCAGCGCGAGGCGACCAAGGACGCCGGGAAGATCGCCGGCCTGGACGTGCTCCGCATCATCAACGAGCCGACCGCGGCGTCGCTTGCGTACGGGCTCGACAAGGAGTCGGACCAGACGATCCTCGTCTTCGATCTCGGCGGCGGCACGTTCGACGTGTCGGTGCTGGAGCTCGGCGACGGCGTGTTCGAGGTGAAGGCGACCTCCGGTGACAACCACCTCGGCGGCGACAACTTCGACAAGGCGATCGTCGACTGGATGGTCGCCGAGTTCAAGAAGGACCAGGGGATCGACCTCTCGCAGGACCGGATGGCGCTCCAGCGCCTGTACGAGGCGGCCGAGAAGGCGAAGATCGAGCTCTCCTCGACGATGACGACGCAGATCAACCTGCCGTTCGTCACCGCCACGCCGGAGGGGCCGAAGCACCTCGACCTGCAGCTCACGCGCGCGAAGCTGAACGAGCTCACGCACGACCTGCTCGAGCGGACGGTCGGCCCGACCAAGCGCGTGCTCGAGGACGCGGGGCTGGACGCCTCGAAGATCGACCACGTCGTCCTCGTCGGCGGCATGACCCGCATGCCGGCGGTGCAGGACAAGGTCAAGGAGCTGACCGGCAAGGAGCCGCACAAGGGCGTCAACCCGGACGAGGTGGTCGCGATCGGCGCGGCGATCCAGGCGGGCGTCCTCAGGGGCGAGGTCAAGGACGTGCTGCTCCTCGACGTCACGCCCCTCTCGCTCGGGATCGAGACGAAGGGCGGCGTGTTCACGAAGCTGATCGAGCGGAACACGACGATCCCGACCAAGAAGTCGGAGATCTTCTCGACCGCCGAGGACAACCAGCCGGCGGTGGAGATCCACGTCCTCCAGGGCGAGTCGGAGATGGCGCTCTACAACAAGACGCTCGGCAAGTTCCAGCTCGTCGGGATCCCGCCGGCGCCGAGGGGCATGCCGCAGGTCGAGGTCACCTTCGACATCGACGCGAACGGGATCATCCACGTCTCGGCCAAGGACCTCGGTACCGGAAACGAGCAGCAGATCAAGATCGAGGGCGGCTCCGGCCTGAGGCCGGAGGAGGTCGAGCAGATGATCAAGGACGCCGAGGCGCACGCCGGCGAGGCGCACAAGCTGCGCGAGCTCGCCGACGCGAAGAACCAGGCCGAGGCGCTCGCGTACGCGACCGAGAAGAGCCTCAAGGAGCACCGCGAGTCGCTCGACGAGTCGGAGGCCTCGACGATCGAGGGCAGGATCATGGAGCTGAAGCAGGCGCTCGACGGCGAGGACGTCGCCGAGATCCGCTCGAAGACGGACGCGCTGCAGGAGGCCTCGCACAAGCTGGCCGAGGCGGTCTACGCGCAGGCGACGGCCGCGCAGGCGGCGTCCCAGGGCTCCGGCAACGGAGCGCCGTCCGACGACGAGGTGATCGAGGACGCCGAGGTCGTCGACGAGGAGGCGCCGACCTCGTGACGGAGCACAAGCCGTCTCTCTCGGAGGACCGTGACCCAGGGACAGTCCCGAGGACTGTCCCTGGGGTTGGTCCCGAGCAGGTGCCCCCGAGCGAGGAGTTGCAGGAGCGGGTCAAGGAGGTGGCGCGGGAGCGCGACGAGTACCTCGATTCGCTGCAGCGCCTGAAGGCGGAGTTCGACAACTACCGGAAGCGGACCGCGCGCGAGCAGGAGTCGTTCGCGTCCCGCGCGTCCGAGGCCCTCCTGAACGACCTGCTGCCGATCCTCGACGACCTCGAGCGCGCCCTCGACGCGGCCGAACGGCACGAGGAGGCGAAGCTCGAGGAGGGCGTACGGCTCGTCCACCGTTCCTTGCTCGACGCCCTGCAGAAGCATGGCCTCGAGCTGATCGAGACGAACGGCGCGTTCGACCCGCACGTCCACGAGGCGCTGCTCGCGCAGCCCGCCCCGGACGCCGAGCCCGGCCCGGTGCTCGAGGTGCTGCAGAAGGGCTACCGGCTCGGCGACCGCGTGCTGCGTCCGGCGAGGGTCGTGGTCGCCGAGTGAACAACCCCTACGAGACGCTCGGGGTGGCGAAGAACGCCTCGGCGGACGAGATCAAGAAGGCGTACCGCAAGCTCGCGCGGCAGTACCACCCGGACAAGAACCAGGGCGACAAGGAGGCCGAGGAGCGCTTCAAGGAGGTCCAGAACGCCTACGACCTCCTCTCCGACCCGGAGAAGCGCACGCAGTACGACAGCTACGGCTCTGCGAACGGCCGAGGTGGGCCGGCCGGAGGCTGGACGTTCACCGAGGGCGTCGACTTCGGCGACCTCGGGGATCTGTTCGGCGGCCTGTTCGGCGGCCGCGGGGCCGCACCCGTTCCGCGAGACCGGTGCGCGGCGCGGCAACGACGTCGAGGTGCAGGTCAACCTCTCGTTCGAGGACGCGCTGAAGGGGGTCGAGACGAAGATCCCGGTCACGCTCGAGGTCGCCTGCCACACGTGCGGCGGCTCCGGGGCGAAGCCGGGAACCGCGCCGAAGGTCTGCCCCCAGTGCGGGGGCCGGGGTGTGGTCGCCGAGAGCCAGGGGTTCTTCGCGCTCTCGCAGCCGTGCCCGCGCTGCCGCGGGAACGGGACCGTGATCGACGATCCCTGTCCGACCTGCCACGGCACCGGTCGCGAGCGGCGGACGAAGCGCTACACCGTCAAGATCCCGGCCGGCGCGAAGGACGGCACCCGCATCCGGCTGAAGGGCAAGGGCGAGGCCGGCTGGAACGGTGGCCCCGCCGGCGACCTGTACGTGGTCACCCGCGTCGAGCCGTCGAAGACGTTCGAGCGCCGCGGCGACGACCTCGTCGTCGAGGTCCCGGTGCCGTTCGCCGACGCGGCGCTCGGCACGACCGCCTCCGTCCCGACTCCCGACGGGCCGGTCTCGGTGAAGATCCCGGCCGGCTCCGAGGACGGCAAGCTGCTGCGCGTGCGCGGCAAGGGCGCTCCGCGCCTGAAGGGCTCGGGCCGCGGCGACGTGATCGCGCGGATCCGGATCGCCGTCCCGAAGAAGCTTTCGAAGCGCGAGCGCGAGCTGCTCGAGGAGCTCCAGAAGGCGAGTGGCTGATGGCGAAGCACGACGAGCTCCTGCAGCAGGGCCCGCACGAGGCGCCCGAGCCCGAGACCGCCGAGGAACGGAGCAAGCGGGCCGGCTGGGGTGCGGCAGGCGGTGGTGTCCTCGGCGGCGGGATCGCGCTGGCGAAGTTCGGCGGGCTGGCGAAGGTCTTCCTCTGGCTGTTCGCCTGGCACGCCGCCCTGAACGGCTGGCGGGTCGCCGGCTGGATCGGGCTCGCCGTCGTCGTCGCGGCGATCGCCGCGTTCGTCCTCGCGCGCACGCGGAGGGCGGCCTGACCGTGTCCGCAACGGAGCACGACCGTCCCCGGTACATGATCTCGGTCGCCGCCGAGCTGGTCGGTATGCATCCGCAGACGCTGCGCATCTACGAGTCGAAGGGCCTCGTCCGCCCCGGGCGGACGCCGGGAGGCACCCGGCTCTACTCGGAGCTCGACCTCGAGCGCCTGCGGCTGATCCAGCGGCTGACGACCGAGCTCGGTCTGAACCTCGCCGGCGTCGCGCGCGTGCTCGCGCTGGAGGACGAGCTCGCCAAGCTGCGCGCCCGCCTCGGCCGGCTCGAGCGGGAGATGCGGGACTCGATCGACCGGGTGCACCGGCAGTACCGTCGCGACCTCGTGCTGTACCGCGAGTCCGAGTCCCAGTTCCCTGCCCGGAGGAAGGCGTGATGGACTTCAACAAGCTCACCGTCAAGTCGCAGGAGGCGGTCGCCGGCGCGCAGGAGCGCGCGCGCCGCCTCGGCAACCCGGAGGTCTACCCCGAGCACCTGCTGCTTTCGCTCCTCGACCAGGACCTGCCGCGCGCGCTGATCGCCGATCGGCCGACGAGCTCCGCGCGCGAGACCGAGGCCAGACTCTTGCCAAGAAGCCGCGGACCGAGGGAATTCCGCAGCAGCCGACAGGCTCGGCCGCGCTCTCCTGAAGGCGTTCGACCGCGCTTCGACGAGGCACGCATGCTGGAGGACGACTACGTCTCCACCGAGCACCTCCTGCTCGCGCTGGACGTCGTTCCCCGGGACGAGCTGCTCGCGCGGATCAAGGAGGTCAGGGGCGGGCAGCGGGTCACCTCACAGGATCCGGAGGGCACCTACCAGGCTCTGGAGAAGTTCGGTCGCGACCTGACCGCGCTCGCCGAGGCGGGGAAGCTCGACCCGGTGATCGGCCGCGACGAGGAGATCCGCCGCGTGATCCAGGTTCTCTCCCGGCGCACCAAGAACAACCCGGTGCTGATCGGCGACCCCGGCGTCGGGAAGACCGCGATCGCCGAGGGCCTGGCGCAGCGGATCGTCGCCGGCGACGTCCCCGAGGGCCTGAAGGGCAAGCGGGTGTGGGCGCTCGACATCGGCGCGCTGCTCGCCGGCTCGAAGTACCGAGGCGAGTTCGAGGAGCGGCTGAAGGCGGTCCTGACCGAGATCAAGAGCTCCGAGGGCCAGATCATCCTCTTCATCGACGAGCTGCACACGATCGTCGGCGCGGGCGCGGCCGAGGGCGCGGTCGACGCGGCGAACATGCTCAAGCCGATGCTCGCCCGCGGCGAGCTGCACACCATCGGCGCGACCACGCTGGACGAGTACCGCAGGCATATCGAGAAGGACGCCGCGCTCGAGCGGCGGTTCCAGCCGATCTTCGTCGGCGAGCCGTCCGTCTCCGACACGATCGCGATCCTCCGCGGGCTGAAGGAGCGCTACGAGGCGCATCACGGCGTCGCGATCCGCGACGCCGCCCTGGTCGCCGCCGCCGTCCTCTCGGATCGCTACATCTCCGACCGGCAGCTGCCCGACAAGGCGATCGACCTGGTCGACGAGGCCGCCTCGCGGCTGCGCATGGAGATCGACTCCTCGCCGATCGAGCTCGACGAAGCCGAGCGTCGCGTCCGCCAGCTCGAGATCGAGTTCGCGGCGATGAAGAAGGAGAAGAAGGAGGTGCGGGAGCCGGTCGAGCGCGAGCTGGCCGAGGCGAAGGCGCGCCGCGACGAGCTCGCCGCCCGCTGGGGGAAGGAGAAGGAGGCGCTCGAGCGGGTCAGCGAGATCAAGCGCCGGATCGACGAGCTCCGCGGCGAGGCCGAGCGCGCCGAGCGAAACGGCGATCTCCAGCGCGTCGCGGAGATCCGCTACGGCGAGCTCCCGGCTCTGGAGCAGGAGCTGACCGAGCGGCAGGTGCCGGACGGCGAGCCGATGGTCAAGGAAGAGGTCGACGAGGACGACGTCGCCGCTGTCGTCGCCCGGTGGACCGGGATCCCGGTCGACCGTCTGCTCGAGGGCGAGACCGAGAAGCTGATCCACATGGAGGATCGGCTCCACGAGCGGGTCGTCGGCCAGGACGAGGCCGTCTCCGCGGTCGCGAACGCGCTGCGGCGGGCGCGGACCGGGCTGCAGGACCCGAACCGGCCGATCGGCTCCTTCGTGTTCCTCGGCCCGACCGGCGTCGGCAAGACCGAGCTCGCCCGGGCGCTCGCCGAGTTCATGTTCGACGACGAGCGGGCGCTCGTCCGGCTCGACATGTCCGAGTACCAGGAACGGCACACGGTCGCCCGTCTGATCGGCGCGCCGCCCGGCTACGTCGGCTACGAGGAGGGCGGCCAGCTGACGGAGGCCGTTCGCCGCCGGCCGTACTCGGTGGTGCTCCTGGACGAGATCGAGAAGGCCCACGCCGAGGTCTTCGACGTGCTGCTCCAGATCCTCGACGACGGTCGGCTGACCGACGGCCACGGCCGCACGGTCGACTTCCGCAACACGGTGATCGTGATGACCTCGAACATCCGCTCGGCCGACCAGCTCCGCGAGGTCTTCCGGCCGGAGTTCCTGAACCGGATCGACGAGATCGTCGAGTTCCACCCGCTCTCGCGCGAGCAGCTGGGCGAGATCGTCGAGCTCCAGCTCCACCGCCTGCGCGAACGGCTGGCAGAGCGCGGGCTCTCCCTGGAGCTGACCGACGCCGCCAAGGAGGCGATCGCCGAGGCCGGGTGGGACCCGACCTACGGCGCTCGCCCGCTCAAGCGCGCGCTCCAGCGGCTGGTCGAGAACCCGCTCGCGCTGCGTCTGCTCGAAGGCGAGTTCGGCGAAGGCGACACGGTGCTGGTCGACGCCGGGGACGGGGAGATCGTGTTCGAGAAGGCAGAGGCGCTCGCGGCGCCCGCCTAGCCCTCGGGCCTCGGGAAAGCCGGCAACCCTTCCGCCCCGGCGAGCGGACGAAGCTAGGCTCGGCCGGTGTCGTTCCAGGCGGTCGCGGACGTCAGCTTCGGGCAGTTCGTCGTCGGCGTGCTGCTCGCGGCGGCGCTCTCGACGTGGGTCTACTGGCACGCCAGCCGGCACGGGAGCCGGCATGCGACCGCGTGGGGCGTGGGGACGTTCCTCGTCGTCGGCCTCTTCCTTCCCCTGTACCTGATCCACTACTACCTCGCCCGGCGGAGGCGCTTCTGATGTCGAGGGCGGTCCGGCGCTCCCCGGAGCCGCTGCCGGAGCCGCTCCCGCCGGGATCGCGCACGATCGGACAGCTCGTCGCGGAGACGATCCGGTTCTACGGCCGGCACTTCTTCCAGACGCTGCCGCTCGGCCTCTCCGTCGCCGCGCTCACCCAGCTGACCGTCCCTTTCGGGCACCGGTACGTCCGCCCGAAGGGGCATCCGCCGTCGCGGGCCGCCGTCCACGATCCGACGTCGCTGCTCGGCGGCGGCATCGGCACGACGATTCTGGTCGGAGCGCTGCTGCTGACCATGTCGTACATCGTCGCGATCGTGCTGGTCACCGGCGCCCGCCCCGATCCGCGGCGGCTCCTGATCGGCTACGGCGCCGGCGTGCTCGTCTTCCTGCCGGCTCCGCTCCTCGCCAGGCTGCTCGTCCTGCCCGCGGTTCTCTACCTGGCCTTCGTCGGCTGGGTGGTGCCGGCGGCGGTCGTGGAGGGGAGGGGGTTCGCCGCTTCCTTCCGGCGGTCGATCCGGCTCGCCCGCGCGGACTACGTCCACGCGGCGGGCGGCCTGGCGACGCTGGTGATCGTCTTCTACGTCACGCGGCTGATGATGGCGCTCCTGCTCCGCAGCGGGGCCGAGTCGACCGAGCGCGTCGCCGCCGCCCTCTCCGACCTGGTCCTGGCGCCCACCCTCTTCGTCGGAGCGGCTTTCCTCTACCTGGACCAGGCTGCCCGCGCCGAGGCGAGGAAGTAAGCTCGCGCCCTCAGATCAAGGAGGCCGGGATGCCGAAGTACGTGATGCTGACGACGCTGACCGCAAAGGGGGTGCAGACGCTCCAGGCCAACCCCGACCGTCTGAAGGAGGTCAACCGGGACGTGGAGGAGCTGGGCGCGACCGTGCTCCACCAGTGGAGCATGATCGGCGCCTACGACTTCCTGAACATCGTCGAGGCTCCGGACGCGGCGACGGTGGCCAAGGTCTCCGTTGCCCTCGGCGCGCGCGGGAGCGCGAAGCTGCAGACGTTCGAGCTGATCGAGATCGACGACCTGCTCGCGCAGCTCTCCGAGTAGCCGTGCTCCTGGCTCTCGCGCGTCACGCGCACTCGGTGCTGAACGGCGAGGGCCTCGTGAACGGGGACCCGTCCGTCGACGCCCCCCTCAGCGACGACGGGCGGGAGCAGGCGCGGCTGCTCGGCGCGCAGCTCGCGCACCTCGACCTCGATCTCTGCGTCTGCACGCGCTTTCCCCGCACCCGGGAGACGGCCGAGATCGCCCTCGGCGGGCGCGATGTTCCGCTCGAGGTCGAGCCGCTGCTCGACGACGTCGACGTCGGCGACCTCGAGGGCTGGCCGGTCGCCCGGTACCGCGAGGTCAAGCGGGAGCTCGGCCGAAAGCGGCCGTTCCCGGGCGGCGAGAGCCTCGACGAGGCCGCCCTTCGGTACGCGCGAGCGTTCGCGGCGCTCGCCGAGCGAGCAGTGGGTCGCGCGCTCGTCGTGTGCCACGAGATTCCGACCCGGTACGCGCTGAACGCGGCCGCCGGGTCCGAGGCGCTCGACGGCCCGCCGTTCCACGAGATCCCGAACGCGGTGCCGTTTCTGTTCGAGGGCGACGCGCTTGCCCGGGCGGCCGTGCGGATCGAGCAGCTGGCACACTAGGCGGGCATGGACGAGGACAGCCGCCGCCGCCGGCTCCGCAGCTTCCTGCTCGGCGGTCTCGTCGGGGCGTCTGCGGCGCTCGCAGCCGCCCGGCGGAAGCGGGCGCCCCGGCGCCGCACGCCGGCCGGGCTCGCCGCCTTCGAGGAGGCGCCCTGCTACGAGGAGACGCTCGAGCGTGAGCGCACGACCAGCCGCGCCTGAGCGCGGCGGATCGTGGCGTAGTTGATGTCGGCGTCGCCCATCGCGAGCGACTTGCCGATCAGCTCAACCTTGCGGGCGTCGTCCAGGTAGCGCGCGATGGTGACGGTCGGCCGCCGCGTGCGGATGATCAGGTACGGGCCGTACACGCGGCCCTCGAACTCGCTTCGCGGGAACGGCAACCGCAGCTCGATGCGCGTGCGCTTGACGTAGTTGTTGTTGTCGCCGGCGTCGAACACCCAGATTCCGCGGCCGAGCGGCTTCGCCGCGTCGGTCAACGCCTCCAGGGCCAGCTTCGGGTCGGCGCGTGGCACGACCGTCCGCGAGACGGCGGAGCCGCCTCGCTCCCACGCGGCCAGGTAGAGCGGCTCGTACGCGAAGAGGACGTCGTCGGGGCGGGACGTCGAGGCCAGCCACTCTGCGGCGTGACGTCGGGCGACCACGCGAACCTGGTTCTCGCGCTTGAACAGCGCCGGCGTCTTGTGCCACCCCCAGGCAACCTCGGCCGGGAGGAGGGCGACGACGAGCAGCGCGGCAACCCAGGCGCCCCGCGGCACGCCGCGGGTCGCGGTCACGATGCCGGTTGCGGTCGCGAGCGTCAGAAACGGCAGGACGAAGATCAGGTGACGCGACTCGGGCGCCGAGTTCCCGCCGAAGCGGCCGACGAGGAAGAACAGCGTCGGCGTCGCGACGACGCAGGCGGCGAGCAGCGCGCTCCGGGGCCGTTCCCTGGCAAGGCGGGTGAGGCCGATCCCGGCGAAGAGCAGCACCGCGACGAGGACGCCCGTGTATCCCGCCGAGGAGTCGCCCGCAACGTGCCAGAGGTAGTTGAGCACGTCGCGCGGGGTGCGGAGCTTCCCGCCCCCGCCGCCGACGCCGACGTCGAAGCGGCTCGCGAGCACGACGCTGCTCTTCCAGAGCGGGATTGCGAGCACCAGGACGGCCGCGAAGGCAGGGACCGCCTGGCGCAGCCGGTCCCTGGTCAGGAGGACGTACAGGCCCTGCGAGCCGAGCACGAGCGCGCCGTACGGGTGCGCACCGACGGCGAGCAGGATCGTCACCGCCCACAGCGCCCAGGCACGGCCGCCGCCCCGCTCGTGCGCTCGCAACAGCGCCAGGTACGAGAGCGTGGAGAGAAGCAGGAAGAGGCTGTACATCCGCGCATAGATCCCGTGGAAGAGCAGGATCCAGCTCGCCGCGGCAAGCGCCGTCGCCGCGAGCGCAGGCCCACGGCCGGCCAGGCGCCTGCCGAGAGCCGCGATCGCGGGCACGCTCGCGGTGGCGAAGAGGGCGGAGAGGAATCGCATCGCGTGGAGGCCCCCGCCGGTGTGGGCGACCACCCAGGCGAGGAGGAAGTGCAGCGGCGCGCCGCCGCGCTTTCCGAGCACGATGTCGAACAGGCCGCCGAGAGGCTGGCGGCCGACGAACAGCGGGAGTGTCTCGTCTTCGTGCGGAGGCCAGCCGGAGAGCTGGACGAGCAGGAACACGCCGACGGACAGGGTGCAGGCGGCGACGCCGGCGGCGAAGAGCCGGGTGTCGAGCTCACGGCCCTGCGGGCGGACTGCGGCGGTGGTCCTGGCGGAGAGGAGGGTCTCGGTCACGCGGCCGTCAACCTTACGCGGCGAGGGCGGCTTCAGATCGCGGTGCTAGCCTTGATCCGCCGTGCCGATCTACGAGTACCGTTGCCCAAACGGTCATCTGTTCGAGGTATTCCACCGCATGACCGACCCGGATCCCGAGGTCTGCGAGATCTGCGGCGCCGGCCCGCTCGTGAAGGTCCTGCATCCGGTCCCGGTGCATTTCAAGGGCTCGGGGTTCTACTCGACCGACTACGGCCGCGGATCGCGGAAACGCGAAACCGGCGCGGACGGAGACGGCGCGACGAAGGACGAGAAGAAGGACGAGAAGAAGACCGAGAAGCCGCCCGAGAAGAAGGCCGCCGCCGGGGAGAGCTAGACCCTGCTCGCCGCTCCGAGGTAGAATTGCGGAGCCCGCGGATCTGGGGAAAGAAGCTGCGGCAATGCACAGCCTCAGACATTACGAAGTTCGCCTCCGGCAAAGTCAGCGTCGCCCCTACGTGATGGCGCGCAGACTGCTCGCGGTCGCGGTCGCACTGGTGGTGGTGGTCGTCGTCTCGTACCTCTTGGGCGTCATCTAGCGTACGCCGAGCGTCTGGTTGCCGACGACGCAGCCGGCTCCGAAGGCACCCGACCCCGGCACCGGCGGCTGCGGCGCGGAGTCGCCCGTCACCATCGCGAGGACGGCGTGGTTCTCCTCGCTCTCTCCGATGATCTCGCCGCCGCTCGCCTGGCCGCCGAGGCGGCAGTGGAGCGTCCGTCCCGAGCTCGAGCGGAACTTCGTCCAGCCGAGCGAGATGAATGCGTGCGTGGACAGGTCGGTGGCGACCGGAGCCAGCAGGTCGTCGCCGATGAAGGGCAGCCGCACCAGGGTCCCGAAGCTGGTCAGCTTGCCGGCGACCGCCTGCAGCACCTGCTGGTTGTGCTCCGCGCGGGAGAAGTCGGTGTCGGCGGGGTTGAGCTTGTTCTTGCGCACTCGCGCGTAGATCAGCGCCCGGTGCCCGTCCATGTGCTGCTTGCCCTTGGCGAATCGCCAGCCCTCCCAGCTCGCACAGCGCTCCTCGGTCGGGTAGGGGCAGTCGAACTTCGAGATGATCCGCTCGGGCACGTCGATGTCGATGCCGCCCAGCTTGTCGATCAGGTCCTGGAACTGGCTGAAGTCGACGACCACGATGTGGCTGATCGGCAACCCGGTCAGCAGCCGGATGGTCTGGACGGCGAGCACGGGCCCGCCGATCTGCATCGCCGCGTTGACCTTGTCGGTGCCGTGGCCGGGAATCTCGACCCGCAGGTCGCGCGGGATCGAGAGGTACGCGATGCGGTGATGGCTCGAGTCCACCCGCACGAGGGTGATCGAGTCGGTCCGGTTCGCCGACTCGCGGCCGGCGAGCCGGGCGTGGTCGGTGCCGAGCAGGAGGATGTCCGAGGCGCCGTGCTGGGGATCGAGCGCCTGTCGCACCTTCCGGTCGAGGCGATTGTTCGCTGCCGTCACCCCGTCCCGGAACTGGAAGTAGCTCGCCAGGGCCCAGGCGAAGACGAAGACGACGATGACCGCGAGGCCGACCGGGATCCAGCGCAGCCAGCGCCGGTTCGGCCTCGGGTTGAACCGCCGCCGTTGCCGCCTCTCCGGGCGGCCCCGGACCGGGAAGCGAGGGCACCTTTCCTCTGACGCGGCCGCCGCGGTAGACCCGGTAGGGCTTCTCTCCGGACGGCATCCGGCGGGTTATGGTAGCCGGGAAGTCGGAAGCGGGTGGGGAGCGGTCCGACGCCTTCCCGCCCTCTTGGCGTCGCGGAAACCCGCATCGACAAGGCGATTCGCGGGCTGGAGACGCCTGGTAGCTCCATCCGCTCCCATACGCTGAAATCCGCTCAGTCAGGGGGCTACTGGCGCACAAACTGGCGCGCGTGATGGGACATCTAGCGACAGGACACTCGCCCATCAGAGCGATCTGTTCCCCGAATAGTCTTGCGAGGCAAGGCTCTGAAGGCTATCATGCGTCGCATGGCACACGCCTCTCAGCGACGCACGGAGCTGCTCCGCGGTGTGCTCGATCTTTGCCTGCTGGCCGTGATGAACGAGGGGCCGGCATACGGCTATGAGATGACGAAGCGGCTGCGCGATCGCGGCCTCGGGATCGTCGGCGAAGGCTCTATCTATCCGTTGCTGGGACGATTGGAGCGTGACGGTCTGGTCGAGACCTACCGAGCCGCGAGCAAGGGAGGGCCGCCGCGGAAGTACTACACGCCTTCGGACGCCGGCCGTGTGGCACTCGCGCTCGGAGTATCCGAATGGCGGGCTGCCCGCGACGCGGTCGATGCGGTGCTTGCCCCCGTCAAGGTGGAGGTGGCTTCATGAGCGATTTCCTCGAGCAGTGCCGCCGGGAGTGGATGCGTCTGGGCGTCCCTGATCCGCTCGCCGAGGAGATGGCGGCAGACCTGGCGTCCGACCTCGGTGACGCCGAGGCCGAAGGAGTTTCCACCGAGGAGTACCTCGGAAGCAGCGCCTCTGATCCGCGTTCGTTCGCCGCCTCCTGGGCGACGGAGCGGGGGATCATCCCAGAGCCGCCCGGCCCAGGGCCGGCCCGCCGCAAGCTGCTCGTCCTGGTTGCGTTCACCGCCCTTGCAGCGATAGCGCTGATCGTTGCGGCGCTCTTGCTCGCGACCGGGGAGCCCAAGGTGTCACTCGTCCAGTCGACAAGCTCACGACGCGGGACGACCAGATCAGTCGTCCACAGCGCAAGCGCAGCCGCCCCCGTCGAGTGGATCCTGCTGCTCCTCGCCATCGCCGCGGTCGGCTTCGCGGCATGGCTCTGGTTCAGATGGAACCGCTCGCGACCACCCACCGCGCCGGCCTGAGCAACTTCGGGCGCCGACCCCCTCTTCCCCTAAGGCCCGATCCGCCTCGGGGTAGTGTCGCTCGGAGATGGCTTACCCAAAGAGCGTCGGCGTGCCCTGCTCGCGTTGCGGCAGGCGACTGATTGTCCTGTCAGGACGCTCTACAGAACCGTTGGCAACCTAGGAGGTGTCGAGGCCGAGCTTCAGTTCGCGGAGGTCGTCGTCGGGAACATCGCCAAGACCGGGGATGTCCTCACCGTCGGCGACGTACACGGCGGCTACACGTGCCCGAACTGTGGGGAGCGCGGCCAGTTGCCGCCGGACGAAGAGCTGTACCGGCTCGAGGCGGAAGAGCATCCGCCTCACGCGTAGCGAACCACCGTCAACTTGGTTTGACGCGACGGACCGTCAAGGGACATTCGTGAACGCTGGCGCAGCCCAGGCCCCTACCGCTGGCTTGTCCAGAAGGGCCGGCGTCGCGGTTCCCGCAAGGGGGCGACGCCCCGCGCTCCCGCAGTCGCGAATACCGTCTCTAGGCGGGCACGACCTCGAGGAACTTCACGGTGTCTATGAACTGTCGGAACTGCGTGATCTTGCCGTTGCGCACATTCCAGACGTGCACGACCGGGAGGTCCAGCTGCTTGCCGGTGGCCTTTCCGGTACCCGTGTAGCGGGCGACCGCCGCCACCGCGTCCCCTGAGGCGATGAATTCTTCCGGTGTAACTGCGAAGTCCGGGATGTCCTGGCTGATCGGGCCAAAGACGTTCTGGGCCACGGCCTCCCCGCCGTGGTACACGCCGCCGTACGGCATCCCCTCGGCCTCGTGCCACTCGATGTCGTCGGCCATTGCCCCGAGCACGGCCGCCACGTCGCCGCGCCCGAAGGCTTCGTAGGCGCCTCTGACCACTTCGACGCTCTGATCTCCCACGAGTTCCTCCTTCGATTTGCGTATGAGCCTGCGGGGGAACCTACCAGGGGCCCGCTTCGCTTCCGCGACAGACGCGCGGGCCGGGGGCTGCCGCTGCACTCGGCTGTCGAGGGACATTCGTGAACACTCGGGCAGGCAACGTCACCCCCGCTGGACCAGAGGGCCAGTCTCCAGTTGTTTGACCGAGCAGCCGAGTGGTGGCTTGACCGAGGGGAGGCGAGGCCTGAGAATCCCCTCTTCCAGACAGAGGAGGCATGGATGTCCTGGCACCTCAAGGGAAGCTACGTTGAGACGTGTTCATGCGATCTGATCTGTCCCTGTAACGCATCGTTCGACCACGGGGCGACCTACGATTTCTGTCGCGTCGTCCTCGTCTTCAACATTCGTGAGGGGCAGGTCGATGGGACGGACATCGGCGGTGTTAAGGTCGCCGCGATCGCGGACACGCCGAAGGTGATGACCGAGGGGAACTGGCGTCTCGGCATGTTCGTGGACGAGCAGGCGACTGATGAGCAGTTCGAGAAGGTCGTCCAGGTCTTCAGCGGACAGCTGGGCGGCCCCATGGGCGCTCTTGCGCCGCTGGTCGGCGAGATGCTCGGCGTCGAGCGGGCCTCGATCCAGGTCGACGACGATGGGGTGCGCCACAGCGTCCGGGTTGGGGACGTGATCGACTTCGAGATCGAGGACATCGTGCCGTTCGGGATCGAGACGGGCGAGCCGATCCGGTTTTCCGGGATGTTCCACCCCGTCGCGTCGAACTTGACGATCGCCGAGGCGACACGCTCCCGGATCAGCGCCTTCGGCATCGAGTACGAGGGCAAGACCGGGCTCTCGACCGCCGAGTTCTCCTGGGCCGCCTGAGCGCATGGCCGTTGCGGCCCAGGAAGGCGCCCCGCCCGGCGGGGGCCTGACCCCGGCATTCGCGGCTGCGCGCAGCCGTCTCGGGCTGGTCGCGCTGCTTTTCGTCCTTGCCGCAGTCGGGTGGTGGTGGACGGTGGATCAGATGGCGGGCATGGACAACGGGCCCTGGACCAGTCTCGGGCGGCTCGGCTGGTTCATGGGGGTCTGGGTCGTGATGATGGGGGCGATGATGTTTCCGTCGGTCGCGCCGACGATCGCGCTGTATTCTCGGATGACCAGGGAACGCTCGCCCGCATCGGCGCTTCTGTTTGCGACGGGCTATCTCGTCACCTGGGGAGCCGCGGGCTTGCTGGCGTTCGGGATCGCGGCGGCGGGGCGACCGGTCGTCGGCGATGTCCTTTCGTGGCAGCGCGCGGGCCGCTGGGTGGCGGGCGCGACGCTTCTCGTTGCGGCGGTGTACCAGCTGACTCCGCTCAAGGACGTCTGCCTCGGAAAGTGCAGGAGCCCGCTCGGCGTCCTGCTCGGCTCCTGGCGCGGCGGCCCCTCCGGTGCGTTGCAGATGGGGGTGAAGAACGGCGCCTGGTGCGTGGGCTGCTGCTGGGCTCTGATGGCGTCGCTCTTCGCGCTCGGGGTCATGAGCATCGCCTGGATGGCATTCGTCGCCGGGCTGATCGCAGCCGAGAAGACCGTTCCCCGGCGTCGCGTCGCCACCTATGGGACGGCGGCGATCCTCCTCGTGCTCGGGGTGCTCCTGCTTGCCGCACCCGATACGGTCCCGGGCCTCACCACCCCCGGCAGCAATCCGATGCAAATGGACCGAATGGGCTCGTAAGCGCCGCTGCTGAGCGCGGGCCGAAGCAATCGCAGCGGTCGAGCTAGCATCCGGGCATGGCTCGCAGCCTCGCGCAACGGATTCACAACCCGAGGAACAGGGAGTGCTTCTGCGCACCGGACTGCTGGTGTAGACGCACGGCCTTGGGTCGAGCGGTCAAATGGTGGTTCCCAGGCCGCTATTTCGGGCTACATCACCGGGGGTGGCACTCGGCCGAGTGAAAACGCGAGCAGGAAGCGTAGTGGTGGAGCGTCTTGCTAGCCGCTTCGCTCGACGCTTCAGCGCGACCCGCCGGCCTTGAAGAGGACCGAATCTGAGTCAACGAAGCCATTGCGAGAGGGCGCGCACCATGCGCGCCAGCGTGCGTCCACGTTGTCGACGTCTATTCGCAGGCAGGCTCGGGCGCGTCGCACCGAGCCACACGCAGGGAGGCTGGAGGGAATGGCGTTCGACGAAATCACGCATGCCGAATGGGAGGAGATCCGCCGGGCGACAAAGAGACAGCTCTCCGTGCCCACCGGCCGGGCTCCCTCCCGCCCGACGCCGCCATCCGGGCCTTCCCCGATGCCGTGAGAGACGAGGCGTGCGAGGGTGCGCTCGAAAGGAGGTGCGAGATGACGACCATTTCGCACGAGCCGCCCGGGGTTGTGGGGGACCAGGCGCGCTGGTCGTTGCAGCTTCTCGTCCCCGAGATGTGGGCGGCCCTGGCAATCATCGTCATATGGCTTTCGGTGCTCTTCGATGCCGTCTTCGGTCCGGACATCGTGAGCACGGGGGTCGCCGGAGACCACACGGTCGTCCCGTCCGCGGTTGCAGTGGCACCACTCGCGTTCCTGGCCACCTGGGTCGTTGCGAGGCACGGGTTCAGGCGGGGCGCGCGACCGTCGTCGTAGGCGAGGACGCACCTGCGTCCGCAGTAGCTCCGCCGGCCGGTCGCTCGGCAGCGGCGACGGGCGGGTTATCGTAGCCGCCGCCTGTGGGTACCAACGTGATCGGAGTCGACGTCGGCGGGACGAAGATCCTCGCCGGGGTCGTCGGGCGCGACGGCGTGGTCACGAAGCACCGTGAGCATCCGACGCCGCGGGAATCGGAAACGGCTCTCCTCGACGGCCTCGAGGCGGCGGTCGCGGAGCTGCGCGACGAGACCGTCGCCGGCGTCGGATTCGGGCTCCCGTCGCGGATCGACCAGCGCGCGGGGATCGCGATCGGGTCGGTGAACATCCCACTCGTCGGCGTTCCGTTTCGCGACGAGATGGGCGCCAGGCTCCAGCTTCCCGTCGCGATCGAGAACGACGCGAACGCCGCCGCGATCGCGGAGTGGAAGGCCGGTGCGGCGCGCGGGGCGTCCGACCTCGTCATGCTCACCCTGGGCACCGGGGTCGGCGGCGGACTGATCCTCGGCGGAAGGCCGTACCGCGGCTCGATCGGCGCCGGCGGTGAGCTCGGCCACGTCGTGATCGTCCACGACGGCGTCCTCTGCAGCTGCGGCGGGCGCGGCCACCTCGAGTCGTACGTCTCCGGGAAGGCGGCCGACGCGGTCGCGAGGGAGGCGTTCGGCCCGGCAGCCGACGCGCACCGCCTCGTCCGGCTGGCACAGGAGGGCGACGCCGTGGCGAACGAGCTCCTCACCGAGATCGGCCGCAAGCTCGGGTCGGGAATCGCGAGCCTGATCAACACGTTCGACCCGGAGCTGGTCGTGATCGGCGGCGGCTTTGCGGCCGCGGGCGAGCTGCTGCTCGGGCCCGCCCGCACGGTGATCGAGCGCGACGCCCTGCAGCCGATGCGAGAGGACGTGAAGGTCGTGCGGGCCGAGCTCGGCACGGCCGCCGGGATGATCGGGGCGGCGATGGTCGCGTTCGAGGCCGTCGACGGCGGCTGATGCCACTCGCCGTCTGCGCGACCCCGATCGGGAATCTCGAGGACGTCACGCTTCGCGTGCTGCGCGAGCTCTCCGAGGCCGAGCTCGTGCTCTGCGAGGACACCCGTCGGACGCGCGTCCTCTTGCAGCGGCACGGAATCTCGGCCCGTCTCGTCAGCTACCACGAGCACAACGAGGCGGAGCGCACCACACAGCTGCTGCCGCGGCTGCAGGCGGGCGCGCGGGTTGCGCTCGTCAGCGACGCCGGCCTGCCCGGCGTCAACGATCCGGGCGCACGCCTGATCGCCGCCTCCCTCGAGGCGGGCATCCCGGTGACGGTGCTTCCGGGTGCGTCGGCGGTCGAAACGGCGCTCGTCGCGAGCGGGCTCGTCGCCGAGCGCTACCAGTTCCTGGGCTACCTCCCCCGGAGCGCGGCGGCGCTGACCGCGCTCTGGGAAGAGCTCCGCCGCTGGCCGTGGCCGGCGGTCGGCTTCGAGTCGCCACGCCGCCTGCCGAGGTCGCTGCGATCGCTGGCGGCTGCCCTTCCGGAGCGGCCGGTCGCCGTCTGCCGTGAGCTGACGAAGCAGTTCGAGGAGACCGTGCGGGGGACTGCCGCCGAGGTCGCACGCCGCTTTCCCGAGCCCGTCCGGGGTGAGGTCACGCTCGTGCTCGGCGCGGCCGCCGAGCGCCCACCGGTCGACGAAACCGGTGGAGCCGAGGCGGTGGCGGAGCTGGTCGCGGCCGGGGTGCCTCGACGCCAGGCCTCCGATCTCGTCGCCCGGCTCACCGGAGCGTCCCGGAACGCCCTCTACCGGCGCTCGCTGTGACGAAACTGTAACCACGTTTGACAACGGAGGACGCGCCCTCCTACGATCGATCTCATGTTGTCCTTCGTGCGAACGGCGGTCGGGGCGATGCTGTCGGCGCTCGCCCTGGCACCCGCCGCCGGGGCCTGGACGTGGCCCGCCTCCGGGCCTGTGCTGCGCCCCTTCAGCCTCGGTGACGACCCGTACGCCGGTGGTCAGCACCGCGGAATCGACATCGGCGGCGGCGACGGCGAGACGGTTCGGGCTCCCAGGGAGGGCGTGGTCTCGTTCGCGGGCTCCGTTCCCACGAACGGCCTGAGCGTCACGATCCGGACCGACGACGGCTATTCGGTCACACTCGTCCACCTCGGCTCGATCGCGGTCAAGGGCAACGCCACCGTCGAAGAGGGCACGGCGATCGGGACGATCGGAACGTCCGGCCGCGCGGAATGGTCGGTGCCGTATCTCCACCTCGGCGTTCGCCGGACCGCCGACGCCAACGGCTACCTCGACCCGCTGCTCTTTCTGCCGGAGCGCGGCGCACCGGAGCCCCCGGCAGAGCCGCGCTCCGAACCGGTCTCGGCGTCGGAGCCGTCGCCGCCGGCTCCCGGCGTCTCGGCTCCACCCCCCACCGTCTCGTCTCCCGAACCGGTGGCGCCCGTGGACGGCGGCACCGAACCACCGTCAGCGGATCAGACTGCGGCTGCGACGGGGGCCCCGGCCGGTCCGGAGGCCGAGCCGGCGGCCGCACCGGTCGTCGAGCGGGCCCCGGAAGTCGTGGCTCCTGCCGCTCCGACCGTCGACGCCGAGCCGGCGCCCGCCACGCCTCCCCCAGGGCTGGTCATCCGGCCGCGACCCAGCTCGCCGACGGCACCGCTGATCACGATCGAGCGCCCCCAGCCGGTCGTCGTCGCCACCCGCGCGGTTCCGTCGCCGCCTCCGGTCCAGGCCGAGCGCGTGGCGCCCTCGGCAGCCGAGTCGGCGGCGCCGGAAAGAAAGCCTCGTCCCCGGCAGACCGTCACCCGTCCGCGCGCCACGGCGCCTCCGGCGACGCTGGCAGCGCGGCCCCGGAGATCCGTGACCGCGGAGCACGGGCCGGTCTGGTCAGAGGTCGTCGGCGTCGAACCGCAGGCCGCGACTGCACCCCCGAGGCCCGGCGAGCACCGGCCCTGGCGCATTCCGGCGATCGCCCTCTCGGCGCTCGCCGCCGCCACGGCCCTGGCGCTCCTCGCGCGGCGCCGGCGGGACGGGGCCGCGCCGCGGGTCGCCCCGAGCCCCGCGCCTATCATCTCTGGCGATGCGCTTCTACGTGACGACACCGATCTACTACGTGAACTCGACCCCGCACATCGGGCACGCGTACACGACGATCGCCGCCGACATCCTGGCGCGGCACCATCGACAGCGCGGCGACGAGACCTTCTTCCTCACGGGGGTGGACGAGCATGCAACCAACGTCGCCCGCGTCGCGCGTTCCCAGGGTTTGGAGCCCCAGGAGTACGCCGACCGGATCGCGGTCCTCTGGCGGGAGCTGCCTGCACGTCTGAACATCTCGAATGACTTCTTCATCCGGACGAGCGACGAGGGGCACAAGCGCTTCGTCCGGGACTTTCTCCAGAGGATCTACGACCGGGGGGACATCTACGAGGGGGTCTATGCCGGCTGGTACTGCGTCGGCTGCGAGGCGTTCAAGACCGAGGAGGAGCTCGTCGACGGCAAGTGCCCGTTGCACGACGTGCCGGCCGAGTGGATCGAGGAGAAGAACTACTTCTTCCGGCTGTCCGCCTATCAGGAGCAGCTGCTCGCGACGTACGACGCCCGGCCGGACCTCGTCCTTCCCGGCTTCAGGTACAACGAGGCGCGCAGCTTCATCGCGGGGGGCCTCCAGGACTTCAGCATCAGTCGCGCGGGCCAGGACTGGGGGATCCCGCTGCCGTGGGACGAGAGCCAGGTCGCCTACGTCTGGGCCGACGCGCTCGTCAACTATCTGAGCGCGCTCTCGTACGCGCGCCCCGGAACGGACCTGGTGCCGACGTTCTGGCCGGCGGTCCGGCACCTCCTCGGGAAGGACATCCTCCGGTTCCACTGCGTGTTCTGGCCGGCGATGCTGCTCTCGGCCGGCTACGAGGTTCCGCAGCAGCTGTTCGTGCACGGCTATCTACTGCTGGACGAACGCAAGATCTCGAAGAGTCGCGGCAACGTGATCGAGCCGCTCGAGCTGATCGACGTGTACGGCGCGGACTCCGTCCGGTTCTGGTGCGCGCGGGCGGTCTCCTTCGGCCAGGACGGGAGCGCCTCGCTCGACGACATCCGCGATCGCTACGAGCGCGAGCTCGGCAACGATCTCGGCAACCTGCTTTCCCGCACGACGGCGATGATCGCCAGGTATCGAGACGGCGTGCTCTCGAAGACGCCCGGAGACGGCGTGTTCGACGCAGACGCCCTGCGCGAGTCGCTCGTCGAGCGGCTCGATCGCTTCGACATCACCGGTGCGCTCGAGGAGATCTGGCAGTGCGTTCGCCGCCTCAACCAGCACGTCGAGGTGAGCGCCCCGTGGGAGCTGGCGAAGGACGACGCGAACAGCGAGGCGCTCGACCGGGTGCTGTACGACCTCGCGGACGGCCTCTGCGCCGTCGCCGTCGCCGTGTCGCCGTACCTGCCCGAGACGGCGCCGAGGATCCTGGAGGCGCTCGGTCAGCCCGCCGACCTCTCGCTCGGGCGGATCCGCGCGCAAGCCGCGGGACAGGCCGAGGGGATCGTGGCCGCGCCGCCGCTCTTCCCGCGGGTCGACACGCCCACGGCCGCTGCGTGATCGACACCCACGCGCACCTGGAGGCGTGCGCCGGTCCAGTGCACGAGGTCGTCGAGCGCGCCCGGGCGGCCGGCGTGCAGCGCATCCTCGCGGTCGGATCGACGATCGAGACGTGCCGGTCGGCGCTCGAGGTCGCGGAGGCAGAGGCGGGCGTGTTCGCGATCCTCGGCATCCATCCCCACGAGGCCGAGCGCGAGGGTGGCCGAGTGGACGAGCTCCGGGACCTCCTCGCCGATCCGTGCGCGGTCGCCGTCGGCGAGACGGGACTCGACTTCTACCGGGACCGGGCACCGAGGGAGCGCCAGCGCGAGGTCTTCGACGCCGAGCTCGACCTCGCCGCCGAGCTGAGCAAGCCGGTGGTCATCCACACGCGCGCCGCCGACGAGGCGACCGCCGCCGCGCTCGAGCGCTTCGACGGCACGGTCGTCCTCCACTGCTTCTCCTCTGCCGCGCTGCTTCCCGTCGCTCTCGAGCGGGGCTACTACGTGTCCTTCGCGGGCAACGTCACCTTCCCGAACGCGTCCGAGCTGCGGCTCGCCGCTTCCCAGGTGCCGGCCGACCGGATCCTGGCCGAGACGGACAGCCCGTACCTGGCGCCCCAGCCGGTCAGAGGGAGGCCGAACGAGCCTGCGCACGTGATGCACACGCTGGCCGCACTCGCGGAGACGCGCGGTGTCGGCCGGGACGAGCTCGAGGCGCAGATCGAGGCGAACGCGTCCGTCGCGTTCGGGCTCGGGTGAGCGTCACGCCGAAGAAGGGGCTGGGTCAGCACTTCCTCGCCGACGAGAACATCCTCGGCGTGATCGGCCGCCTTGCCGGGCTCGGGCCGGACGACGTCGTTCTCGAGATCGGCCCCGGCCTCGGCACCCTCACGCGGTACCTGGCGGAGCGGGTCGCACTCGTCCATGCGGTCGAGGTCGACCGGTCGCTGGCCAGTCACCTGCCACCGCTGTCGAACGTCCGCCTCGAGCTCGGCGACGCCCTGCAGCTCGACCTCGCCGGCCTCGAGCCGGCCCCGAACAAGCTCGTCTCCAACCTTCCCTACAACGTCGCGACGCCGATCGTCGTCGAGAGCCTCCGACGGCCTGCCGACCCTCGATCTCTGGTGCGTGATGGTCCAGCGCGAGGTCGCCGACCGCTTCTTCGCCTCGCCCGGCAGCAAGTCGTACGGCGCCGTCTCGGTGCTCGTCCAGCTCGCCGCCGAGCGAACCGGCTTCCATCCGGTCTCCCGGACGGTCTTCCGTCCGGCCCCGAAGGTGGACTCGGCGCTCGTCGCGTTCCGGAGAGTCCCGCTTCCCGCGCACTTCCCGGAGATCAAGCGTGCCGTCGAGGCCGCGTTCGCGCACCGCCGGAAGACACTGCCGAACTCGCTCGCGCTCGCCGGAACCGCGTCCCGGGAGGCGGCGGCCGCAGCCCTGGCGAAGATCGGTCGCGGTCCCGACACGCGGGCCGAGCAGCTCGCGCCCGCGTGAGTTCGTCGAGCTCACGAAGCTCCTGCAGTGAGTGAGCTCGCGGCCCCCGCGAAGATCAACCTCGCCCTCGTCGTCGGCCTGCTCCGCGACGACGGCAGGCACGAGGTGACCACCGTGCTCCAGCGGGTGGGCCTCGCCGACCGGATCGTCCTCGAGCGCGCGCCGCGGCTCCAGGTCGGGGGTTTCGCGGACGACACGCTCGTCAGCCGTGCGCTCGAGCTGCTCGCGGCCGAAACGGGGGTGCAGCCGGCCTGGGCGGTCTGGATCGAGAAGGAGATCCCGGTCGCGGCCGGTCTCGGCGGGGGCAGCTCCGACGCCGCCGCCGCGCTCCGGCTGGCAAACGAGACGCTCCCGGCGCCGCTCTCCCCGGAGGCGCTCCGTGCGATCGGGGCCGCGCTCGGCGCCGACGTGCCCTTCTTCCTCGCCGACGGGCCGCAGCTCGGGGAGGGGGACGGCGGCACGTTGACGCCGCTCGACCTGCCGCGGAGCTACACGGTGATGTTGTTGCTCCCGCGCGGCGCGTCGAAGGCATCGACCGCGGACGTCTACGCCGCCTTCGACCGCGGAGCGGGCGCCGACGGGTACCCGGCACGCCGCACCCGTCTGCTCGAGGCGCTCGCGGCGGGCGACCTCGCCGGGCTTCCTCCGAACGACCTCGCCTCGTCGCCGCTCTCGGACGAGTTGCGCGCCCTCGGCGCCTTCCGCGCAGACGTGACCGGCGCCGGCCCGGTCGTGTACGGCCTCTTCGACGACGCCGACGCCGCGCGCTCGGCAGGAGAGATGCTCCATACCCTCGGCCGCGTGTGGATCGTGCCGCCAGCGTGGTAGGTTGACCGCGTGAGTGAGACGGCTGTCCAGCCTCGGCAGAGCAGGCTCGGCAGATGGCTCGCCGAGCGCCGGCTGAAGATCGCGCTCGGCATCGCTGTCCTCGAGGGCATCCTGGTCGCGGTCACGAAGGACTTCTCGCGCTGGACGGTGATCATCATCTCCGCTCCGATCATTGCCTTCTACCTCCTCGCGGGACGCTCGCTGGACTCGCACGCGGGCCGGCAGCTCTCCTGGATCGCGGCCGCCTCGCAGGCGTTCGCGGTGATCCTCTGCATCGTCGCGCTGGTGGTCGGCGCATTCGTCCTGATCATCGCCGGGGTGTTCGCCGCGATCGCGCTGATCCTGATCCTGGCCGACCGTCCGAGCCAGACCTGACGCAACGGCTGAGGCACAATCAGGTCGGTGGGGCGTAGCCAAGTGGTAAGGCAGCGGGTTTTGGTCCCGCGATCCCAGGTTCGAATCCTGGCGCCCCAGCCATCGCACCGGTGAGCGCTCCACCTGATCTCGCAGCGGTCGTCATGGCCGGCGGGCTGGGCACCCGCATGCGCTCTTCGGTTCCGAAGCACCTGCACCCGCTGCTCGGCCGCCGGGTCGTCGACTGGGTGGTCGAGGCCGCCCGCGATGTCGGCGCCGACCCGATCGTCGTCGTCGCGTCGCCGGAGACGCGCGATGCATATGCGGGCGTTCCGGTGGCCGTGCAGGAGCATCCGCTCGGCACCGGCGATGCGGTCGCGTCGGCTCGAGCCGCGCTGGACGGGTTCGACGGTGCAGTGCTGGTCCTCGACGCGGCCGCGCCGTTGCTCACCGCCGAGCACCTCGGTGCGCTGGCCGAGGAGCATCGGAGCGTGGGTGCGGCCGTGACGATCCTGTCCTTCGAGTCGAGCCGGCCTCTTCCGTACGGCCGCATCGTTCGCGGGGCCGGCGGCGCGGTGGAGGCGATCGTCGAGGAGAAGGACGCCTCGCCCGAGCAGCGGGCGATCCGCGAGCTGAACTCGTCGATCTACGTCTTCGAGGCGTCCCTGCTCTGGGAGGCGCTCGCGAAGCTCGATGCGCACAACGCCCAGGGCGAGCTCTACCTGACGGACACGATCGCGCACATCGTTGCCGGCGGCGGCCGGGCCGGCGCCTGGCTGTGCCCGGACGAGAACGCGGCGCTCGGGATCAACACGCGCGCGGACCTGGCTCTCGCGGCGGCCGTGCTCCGCGACCGGATCAACGAGGCGCACATGCTCGCCGGCGTCACGATCGTCGATCCGGCGACGACCTGGATCGAGGCCGGTGTCCGGCTCGAGCCCGACGTCGTCGTGCACCCGTTCACGGTGCTCGCGGGCTCGACGACGGTCGCCTCGGGGGCCGAGGTCGGCCCGCACGCAGTGGCGGTCGACGCGTCCATCGACCAGAGTGCGAATGTGGGACCGTTCTGTTACCTTCGCCCGGGCACGGTTCTCGAGTCGGGGGCGAAGGCGGGCACGTTCGTGGAGATGAAGAACTCGCGTATCGGCGCGGGCGCCAAGGTTCCCCATCTCTCGTACATCGGAGACGCGGACGTCGGGGAGGGCACGAACATCGCGGCCGGAAACGTGACCGCGAACTTCTCGCACGACCCAGCCCGCCCGAAGGGGCGGACGACGATCGGGAAGAACGTCAGGACCGGTGTCGACAATACGTTCGTTGCTCCGGTCACGGTTGGTGACGATGTTTGGCTTTGGTCGGGAACGGTCGTCACGGACGACGTTCCGGCCGGGTCGCTCGCGGGCTTCCCCCCCAAGCAGGTCACCAAGGAAGGATGGGTCTACGAACGTGGAAAGCGTGAGCACGACAACTGAGTTGGCGCGGCTGCCCGGGCTCGGGGCCATGACCGAGAACGTGCGTCCGGAGCCGGGCCACTGGCTCGAGCGCGGGCCGCAGAAGCGGCTGATGGTGTTCGCCGGCCGGTCGCACCCCGAGCTCGCCCAGCGCATCGCCGAGCAGCTCGGGGTCGAGCTGGCAGGCGTCGAGTTGACCTCGTTCGCGAACGGCGAGACCTACTGCCGTTACCTCGAGTCGATCCGAGGCGCCGACGTCTTCATCGTCCAGACCGGCTGCGACCCCGTCGACCGCAACGTGATGGAGCTCCTGTTGATGATCCAGGCGGCCAAGCTCGGGTCGGCGAAGCGCATCACGGCGGTGATCCCGTGGTTCCCGTACTCCCGCCAGGATCGGAAGGCGAAGCCGCGCGAGCCGATCTCCGGCCGGCTCGTCGCCGACATGCTCCAGCTCGCGGGAGCGGATCGCGTCCTGACCATGGACCTCCACGCGGGGCAGATCCAGGGGTTCTTCACGATCCCTGTCGATCACATGACCGCACTCCCGCTGTTCGCGCGCCACTTCCGCGATCTGGGCCTGCAGGGAGAAGGCATCGTCTCCGTCGCTCCGGACGCCGGCCGCGCGAAGGTCGCGGTCCGATTCGCGGAGATGCTCGAGGGCGACTTCGCGATCATGAACAAGACGAGGCCGGCGCACGACGTCGCCGCGGTGACGGAGATCACGGGCCGCGTGCGGGACAAGGTCGCCCTCGTCGGCGACGACGTGATCATGACCGGGGGCACGCTGCTCGCCGGGGCGAAGGCGCTTAAGGAGCACGGCGCGACCGACGTCTGGGTCTTCGCCACCCACGGCATCTTCGCCGCCGGCTCGCTCGAACGGTTTGCCCAGGCCGACCTGGCCGGCATCGTCGTCACCGACACGGTCCCGATCGACCCGCTGAACCGACCGGCGAACATGCAGGTGCTCTCGGTCGGCGAGCTGCTCGCCGACACGATCATGAACGTGTTCGCCGACGACTCCGTCTCGGCGATCGGGGAGGGCGACGGAAGCACGTTGACGCCGTTCGACCTGCCGCGGAGCCACACGGTGCTGTTGCTGCTCCCGCACGGCGCGTCGAAGGCGTCGACCGCGGACGTCTACGCCGCCTTCGACCGCGGAGCGGGCGCCGACGGCTACCCGGCCCGCCGCACTCGTCTGCTCGAGTCGCTCGTGGCGGGCGACCTCGCCGGGCTTCCTCCGAACGACCTCGCCTCGTCGCCCCTCTCGGGCGAGCTGCGCGCCCTCGGCGCCTTCCGCGCAGACGTCACCGGCGCCGGCCCGGTGGTCTACGGCCTCTTCGAGGACGCCGACGCCGCGCGCTCGGCGGGGGAGACGCTCGAGGCCGTCGGTCGCGTGTGGATCGTGCCGCCAGCGTGGTAGGTTGACCGCGTGAGTGAGACGGCTGTCAAGCCTCGGCAGAGCAGGCTGGGCAGATGGCTCGCCGAGCGCCGGCTGAAGATCGCGCTCGGCATCGCCGTCCTCGAGGGCATCCTGGTCGCGGTCACGAGGGACTTCTCGCGGTGGACGGTGATCATCATCTCCGCTCCGATCATCGCCTTCTACCTCCTCGCCGGACGCTCGCTGGACTCGGACTCGGGCCGGCAGCTGTCCTGGATCGCGGCCGCCTCGCAGGCGTTCGCGGTGATCCTCTGCATCGTCGCGCTGGTGGTCGGCGCCTTCGTCCTGATCATCGCCGGGGTGTTCGCTGCGATCGCGCTGATCCTGATCCTGGCCGACCGTCCGAGCCATACCTGACGCAACGGCTGAGGCACAATCAGGTCGGTGGGGCGTAGCCAAGTGGTAAGGCAGCGGGTTTTGGTCCCGCGATCCCAGGTTCGAATCCTGGCGCCCCAGCCATCGCACCGGTGAGCGCTCCACGCAATCTTGCAGCCGTCGTCATGGCCGGCGGGCTGAGCACCCGCATGCGCTCGTCCGTTCCCAAGCACCTGCACCCTCTGCTCGGCCGCCGGGTCGTCGACTGGGTGATCGAGACCGCCCGGGACATCGGCGCCGACCCGATCGTCGTGGTCGCGTCGCCGGAGACGCGGGATGCATATGCGGATGTCCCCGTGGCCGTGCAGGAGCGTCCGCTCGGCACCGGCGACGCGGTCGCGTCGGCCCGTGCCGCGCTGGGGGGGTTCGGCGGCGCCGTGCTCGTCCTCGACGCTGCTGCGCCCCTGCTCACCGCCGAGCACCTTGGTGCGCTGGCCGAGGAGCACCGGAACGTGGGTGCGGCGGTGACGATCCTGTCCTTCGAGTCGAGCCGGCCGCTTCCGTACGGGCGCATCGTTCGCGGGGCCGGCGGCGCGGTGGAGGCGATCGTCGAGGAGAAGGACGCCTCGCCCGAGCAGCGGGCGATCCGCGAGCTGAACTCGTCGATCTACGTCTTCGAGGCGTCCCCGCTCTGGGAGGCGCTCGCGAAGCTCGATGCGCACAACGCCCAGGGCGAGCTCTACCTGACGGACACGATCGCGCACATCGTCGCCGGCGGCGGCCGGGCCGGCGCCTGGCTGTGCCCGGACGAGAACGCGCCGCTCGGGATCAACACGCGCGCGGAGCTCGCGCTCGCCGCGGCCGTGCTCCGCGACCGGATCAACGAGGCGCACATGCTCGCCGGCGTCACGATCGTCGACCCGGCGACGACCTGGATCGAGGCCGGTGTGCGGCTCGAGCCCGACGTCGTCGTGCACCCGTTCACCGTTCTGGCCGGCTCGACGACGGTGGCCTCGGGGGCCGAGGTCGGCCCGCACGCAGTGGCGGTCGACGCGTCCATCGACCAGAGTGCGAACGTGGGACCGTTCTGTTACCTTCGCCCGGGCACGGTTCTCGAGTCGGGGGCGAAGGCGGGCACGTTCGTGGAGATGAAGAACTCGCGAATCGGCGCGGGCGCCAAGGTGCCCCATCTCTCGTACATCGGAGACGCGGACGTGGGCGAGGGCACGAACATCGCGGCCGGAAACGTGACTGCGAACTTCTCGCACGACCCTGCCCGCCCGAAGGGGCGGACGACGATCGGGAAGAACGTCAGGACCGGTGTCGACAATACGTTCGTTGCTCCGGTCACGGTTGGTGACGATGTTTGGCTTTGGTCGGGGACGGTCGTCACGGACGACGTCCCGGCCGGATCGC
The DNA here is from genome assembly GCA_963836685.1 of uncultured Actinomycetes bacterium. Taxonomy (GTDB): domain Bacteria; phylum Actinomycetota; class Thermoleophilia; order Gaiellales; family Gaiellaceae; genus DATBLE01. The sequence goes on along the minus strand of CAWIKS010000017.1, from coordinate 134,514 downwards.
TCGCGGGCTTCCCCCCCAAGCAGGTCACCAAAGAAGGATGGGTCTACGAACGTGGAAAGCGTGAGCACGACAACTGAGCTGGCGCGCCTGCCCGGGCTCGGGGCCATGACCGAGAACGTGCGTCCGGAGCCGGGCCACTGGCTCGAGCGGGGGCCGCAGAAGCGGCTGATGGTGTTCGCCGGCCGGTCCCACCCGGAGCTCGCCCAGCGGATCGCCGAGCAGCTCGGGGTCGAGCTCGCGGGCGTCGAGCTGACCTCGTTCGCGAACGGCGAGACCTACTGCCGGTACCTCGAGTCGATCCGCGGCGCCGACGTCTTCATCGTCCAGACCGGCTGCGACCCCGTCGACCGCAACGTGATGGAGCTCCTGTTGATGATCCAGGCGGCCAAGCTCGGCTCGGCGAAGCGCATCACCGCGGTGATCCCGTGGTTTCCGTACTCCCGCCAGGACCGGAAGGCGAAGCCGCGTGAGCCGATCTCCGGCCGGCTCGTCGCCGACATGCTCCAGCTCGCGGGCGCGGATCGCGTCCTGACCATGGACCTCCACGCGGGCCAGATCCAGGGGTTCTTCACGATCCCGGTCGACCACATGACCGCGCTCCCGCTGTTCGCGCGCCACTTCCGCGACCTCGGCCTGCAGGGAGACGGCATCGTCTCCGTCGCCCCGGACGCCGGCCGCGCGAAGGTCGCGGTCCGATTCGCGGAGATGCTGGAGGGCGACTTCGCGATCATGAACAAGACGAGGCCGGCGCACGACGTCGCCGCGGTGACGGAGATCACCGGCCGCGTGCGGGACAAGGTCGCCCTCGTCGGCGATGACGTGATCATGACCGGCGGCACGCTCCTCGCCGGGGCGAAGGCGCTGAAGGAGCACGGCGCGACCGACGTCTGGGTCTTCGCCACCCACGGCATCTTCGCCGCCGGCTCGCTCGAACGGTTTGCGCAGGCCGAGCTGGCCGGAATCGTCGTCACCGACACGGTCCCGATCGACCCGCTGAACCGACCCGCGAACATGCAGGTGCTCTCGGTCGGCGAGCTGCTCGCCGACACGATCATGAACGTGTTCGCCGACGACTCGGTCTCGGCGATCTTCGGCGGAGAGAACCAGCTGTTCTAGCTTCGCCGCTCAATCGTGTCGGGTTAGCGCCCTCGTGGCACGCCCGAGCCGTGCCGAATACGCTGGATGCGCCCAGCGCGTTGCGATGATGAGGAGTCGCCCGCCGACCCCGAGCGCTTCGCCTGCCACGTTCGGCAATCTCCCCTGATTTCGTTTGGCACGATCCGCTCATGGAAGAGGCGAACAAGGAACTCGTCCGCCTGTACACGAGGGAGGTGTTCGACAAGGGGGACGCCTCTGCCGTGGATCGCTATCTGGCGCCGGACTTCTTCAATCAGGTGACGGGCCGGTCAGGAACCGAGGACTTCAAGCGGCTCGCCGCGGAGCTTCACGATGCGCCCGCGGGGTCGAACGTCATCGAGTTCATGGTCGCCGAAGGCGACCTCGTTGTCGTCTTCATGACCATCAGTCGTACCGTTCACCGGGATACGACCATCTTCGGCTATGCCGTCGAGGGGCGAGGTCAGTCGTACACCGTTCATCACGTGCACATCTACCGGGTAGCGGACGGGAAGATCAGCGAGCACTGGGCTCTGCGCGACGACATCAGCATGCTCCGACAGCTCGGCCTGATGCAGTCCCCGTCGTAGGGACACCGAAGTCGCGTGCGCGAGTGTTCAGCTCGTTCTGCCCCGCTGGTGATGCTGCTCGCGGGTCGTCTGGCACCCGTGATGTCGTGCGCGGCTGGCGTGCCGTCTCGCCTCCGGCGCGGGCGGCCGGCCCGGACATGAGGGGCCAACGGGCCTCAGCTACACTTCGCCGCCGGTATGGCCGGCGAGCGCATTCGTCTGGAGGTGCAGGAGCGGGAGCGGCCCGGGACGCGTGAGTCCCGGCGGCTCCGTCGCGCGGGGATGATCCCCGGGGTCCTCTACGGGCGCGGAAGGCCTCACGCGATCGCCGTGCCGGAGCGCGAGCTCCGACGGGTGCTCACCGGCGGCCACGGGTTGCACGCGATCCTCGACGTCGTCCTCGCCGGCCAGACGACGACGCATTCCTCGATCCTCAAGGACTACCAGACGGATCCGATTCGCGGGAAGATCGAGCACTTCGACCTCCAGGAGGTCCGGCTCGACCAGGCGATCCAGTCCGCTGTCGTGGTCGAGCTCGTCGGCGAGTCGGTCGGCGCGAAAGCGGGCGGCGTCCTCTCACAGGTCACGCGCGAAGTGCGCGTCGAGGCGCTTCCGCTGGAGGTTCCGGACCGGTTGGAGCTGGACGTCAGCGCGATGGAGATCGGCGACGCGCTTCGCCTGTCCGACCTGCCCGCCCGTGAAGGAGTCACGTTTCTCGACGACCCCGAGACCGTCCTCGCCACCGTCACCGTGCCGACCAAGGTCGAGGAGCCGGAGCCCGAAGAGGTCGAGGAGGGCGAGGAGGGCGTGGAGGGCGAGGCGCCCGAGGGCGAGGCCGCGCCCGAAGGGGCGGCCGAGGGACAGGCCGAGGCCGAGGCCGCGGGCGAGCCCGGCACCGCCGAGGAGTAGCTCATGCAGCTCTTCCGTCGGGGCGATGCGGCCTCGACGCTCGACCTGCTGGTCGCGGGCCTCGGCAACCCGGGTCGGGAGTACGCGCGGACCCGGCACAACGTCGGCTGGATGGTGGTCGACGAGCTCGCCCGCCGCCACGACGCGTCGTGGCGCTCGAAGTTCTCCGGCCGGCTCGGGGAGACCCGGGTCGACTCGCGGCGGATCGCCCTGTTGAAGCCCGAGACGTACATGAACGAGTCGGGGCGGTCGATCGCCGCCGCCGCGCGGTTCTTCAGGTCTCCGCCGGCCTCGGTGCTGGTCGTCCACGACGACGTCGACCTCGACGAGGGTCGCCTCCAGGTGCGGTTCGGAGGAGGCCTCGCCGGCCACAACGGCCTGCGGTCGATCGCCCGCGACCTCGGCTCCCGGGACTTCCCCCGGCTCCGCATCGGCGTCGGCCGGCCGGGGCGGGGCGACCGGCGCTCGGTCGCCGACTTCGTGCTCGCCCCGTTCGAGCCGGAGACGGACGTGGACGCGCTCGTCTCTCGCGGGGCGGACGCCGTCGAGACCCTCCTCCGTGAGGGCCTCGAGGCGGCCCAGCAGCGCTTCAACTGATCCGCCGGGCCCGCCGGACAAGCGGGCGCGGGCGGGCATCCCGAGCCGGGCCCGCTCGAGTACGCTGGCCCCGGCGGAACCACCCGTTCCGCCTGTCGTCATGGACCGACCGAGCCCGCCCGCACTCCACCCGCTCGCCCGTGAGCTCGCCGCCGGCGAGCGTCTCGGGGCCTTCGCCGGGGCATTGCCCGGCGCATCCGCGCGCGTCTCCGAGCCGGCGCTTCCGCTTCTCCTCGCCGCCCTGCGGCTGCGGCTCGAGCGCCCCCTCGTGTGCCTCCTCGCCGAGGACGCCGACGCCCGCGACGCGGCCGAGGCGGCGGCCTGGTACCTGGGAGAGGACTCGGTCGGGCTGCTCCCCGGCCGCGGAGTGCGCTGGGAGTCGGGGCTGGAGCCGCCGCCGCACCTCGTCGGCGAGCGTGCCCGCGCTCTCGACGTGCTCGCCTCCGGCGGCCTCGTGTGCGCCTCCGCCGCGGCCCTCGCCGAGCCGATGCCGCCTGCCGCTGCGCGCCCGGCGAGGATCGACCTCGCGGTGGGCGACGAGCCCGGCATCGACGGGCTCGCCGAGCGCCTCGCGCTCGCCGGCTACGAGCGGGTCGAGCGGGTCGAGGAGCGTGGCCAGTTCGCCGTTCGCGGCGGGCTCGTCGACGTCTTTCCCACCACCGGCCGCGAGCCCCTCCGGGTCGAGCTGTTCGGCGACGAGATCGAGGCGATCCGCGCCTTCTCGGCCTTCACCCAGCGGGCGCTTCGCTCCCTCGTGCGCGCGGGGATCTACCCGGCGGCGGAGCGCCGGCTCGACCTCGTCGAGCCGACCCTGGCCGGCGAGGAGAGCGGGCCGAGCCTTCCCGGCGACGTCGTTGCGGCGCTCGACCGGCCGCCCGACCTCGTCTTCGAGCCGGAGGAGGTGCAGCGGGTCTGGGTGGACGAGGAGCTCGACCCGGTGCCGCTCGACGGCGTCGCGTTCCTCGATCCCTTCCCGCGCGGCCAGCCGTTCGCGTTCGAGGCCCAGCGGCCCGCGGTCGCCGCCCGCGGGCTCGCCGAGGCCGAGCAGGAGCTGGCCTCGTTCGTCCGGGCGGGCCAGCGGGTGATCGTCGCGTTCCCGCATCGCGGCGACGCCCTGCGGACGGCCAACCTGATCCGCAGGCTCGCGGTCGGCTGGCTCGAGGAGGGCGAAGAGCTGCCCGCCGAGGAGGGCCTCTACTTCACCGTGTCGCCCGCACGGCGCGGGTTCGTCTGGCGGGAGGCGGGGCTCGTCCTGCTTCCCGACACCCAGATCTTCCGGAAGCGCGCCCCGCGTGCGGACGCCCGCATCGGGCGCGCGCTCCAGTCCTTCGCCGACCTCCGCACCGGCGACTACGTCGTGCACGAGGACCACGGCGTCGGCAGGCTGCTCGGCTTCGAGACGAAGGAGGTCGCCGGAGTCACCCGCGACTACCTGTTTCTCGCGTTCCGCGGCGACGACCGGCTGTACGTCCCGCACGAGCAGATCGGGAAGGTCTCCCGCTACATCGGCGCCGACGCGAAGGCCCCGGCGCTCTCCAAGCTCGGCGGCAAGGCCTGGCAGCTGCTGAAGAGCCGCGCGCGGGAGTCGGTCCAGGAGCTCGCCGGCGAGCTGATTGCCCTCTACGCGCGGCGTCAGACCACGAACGGCGTGCCGTTCGACCTGTCCAGCGACTGGCTCGAGCGGCTCGAAGCCGAGTTCCCCTACCGCGAGACCGAGGACCAGCAGCGTGCGATCGAAGCGGTGAAGGAGGACCTGGAGGCGGCCGCGCCGATGGACCGGCTCGTCTGCGGCGACGTCGGCTTCGGCAAGACCGAGGTCGCCGTCCGCGCCGCCTTCGCGGTCGCCCTCAACGGCAAGCAGACGCTGTTGCTCGTCCCGACGACGGTGCTCGCCCAGCAGCACTGGAACACCTTCCGCGAGCGGTTTCGCGACTTCCCGGTGAACGTCGAGATGGTCTCCCGCTTCCGGAAGCCGGCCGATGCCAGGCGCGTCCTCGACCTCTTCGCCGACGGCAAGGTGGACGTCCTGATCGGTACGCACCGGATCCTCTCCCGCGACGTCGTGCCGAAGAGCCTCGGCCTGGTGATCGTCGACGAGGAGCAGCGCTTCGGCGTCGCCCAGAAGGACCTGCTCCGCGCGCTCAGGCTCGAGGTCGACGTCCTCTCGCTGACCGCGACCCCGATCCCGCGCACGCTGCACATGTCGCTGTCCGGCCTCAGGGACATCTCGATCATCGAGACGCCGCCGGAGGGCAGGCGGCCGATCCGCACCCACGTCGGAGAGTACGACGAGGAGGCGATCCGCGTCGCGCTCCAGCGCGAGGCGGAGAGAGGCGGCCAGGCGTTCTACCTGCACAACCGCGTCGAGACGATCGACGAGGCGGCAACGCGGTTGCAGGAGCTCTGTCCCGAGCTCCGCATCCTGGTCGCGCACGGGCAGATGCGGGAGCGCGAGCTGGAGGAGCGGATGATCCAGTTCCTCCGCGGGGACGCGGACGTGCTCGTCTCGACCACGATCATCGAGTCGGGGCTCGACATCCCCCAGGCGAACACGTTGATCGTCGAGCGCGCCGACGCGCTCGGGCTCGCGCAGCTGTACCAGATCCGCGGCCGGGTCGGCCGCTCGGACCTGACCGCCTACGCGTACCTCTTCTACCCGGCCGCGTCCGAGCTCACCCCGGAGGCTCGAGCCAGGCTCGCCACGCTCGCCGACCACACCGAGCTCGGCGCCGGCTTCGCGATCGCGATGCGCGATCTCGAGATTCGCGGTGCCGGAGAGCTGCTCGGGGCGGAGCAGTCCGGGCACGTCGCCGCCGTCGGCTTCGAGCTGTACGTCGAGCTGCTCAACGAGGCGGTCGCCGAGCTGTCCGGCAGGCGGCACGCGGCCGCCCGGCCGGTGCGCGTGGATGCCCGGGTCGACGCCTACGTGCCGGCCTCGTACATCGGCTCGGAGGCCCTGAAGATCGACCTGCACCGACGGCTCGCGCTGACGGACGCCGAGGACGAGCTGCGCGAGCTTCGCGCTTCGGTCGAGGACCGGTACGGCGACCTTCCCCCGCCGGTGGAGAACCTGTTCGCGATCCAGGAGGCGAAGCTCAAGCTCGCCCGCGCGGGCGCCGACTACCTCGTCTTCCGCGGCGGGCGGATGACGGTCGGACCGCTCGTGCTCGGCTCGGCGGAGCTGCGCGAGCTGCGGGAGCGCGTCGCGACCGCCGTCTACACCTCCGGAAAACAGGAGGTGGCGCTGCGCCGGGACGACTTCCGCGAGGCGCTCGGGCTCGTGGACGCTATCCTGGAATTGCGGCAGGCGGCCTGAAATGAGACCGATCAGCTTCCTGCTCGCCCCACTCGCGCTCGCCTCACTGGCCTCCGGCTGCGGCCACGATCCGCCGTCGGTACCGACCTCCGCGATCGCGGTCGTCGGCGACCGGCCGATCTCGCGCTCGCAGTACGAGGCGCTGATGGCCGAGGCGAGGCAGTCCTATGCGACCGGCAGCCGGCCCTTCCCGGCCGCGGGAACCGATGCGTACCGTCATCTGTCCCGGCTCGCGGTCGACCTCCTCGTCGAGCAGGCCGAGCTGGAGCAGGAAGCGCCGCGGCTCGGGGTGCAGGTCGACCGCGCCCAGGTGGAAGCGAAGCTGCGGCAGCTGAAGGATCAGTCCTTCGGCGGGAGCGAGAGGCGCTACCGCGCGCGCCTCCGGGCGGCCGGGATGACCGACGCCCAGGTCAGGTCGGCGCTGCGGGCGCAGCTGCTCGTCGACGCGGTCCGGGCGGCGGTGACCGCCGACGTCACCGTCCCGACGCAGGCGGTGCAGCAGTACTACGAGCGCCACCTCCGCGACTACACGACGCCGCAGAGCCGCGTCGTCCGGCATCTTCTCGTCCGGACGAAGGCGCAGGCGGACAGGATCGTCGCCGCCCTCCGCTCGGGTGCCTCGTTCGCAACCCTTGCACGCCGGTACTCGCGCGACCCGCAAACGCGCGGGCGGGGCGGGGAGCTGACCCTCGTGGCGGGGCGGACCTCGCCGGCGCTCGACGGAGTCGCGTTCGAGCTCGCGGTCGGGCAGGTCTCGAGGCCGTTCAGGACGAGCTTCGGCTGGGAGCTCGTCCAGCCGGTCTCACCGGTGCGCCTCCGGCGGACGAGGCCGTTCGAGGCGGTGCGGAACGGCATCCGCCGCCGCCTGCTCGCCCAGCGGCGCGCCCAGTTCTTCCAGACGTGGCTGGGGGGCGTGCACTCGCGTTTCGCCGACCGAACGGCATTTGCGACCGGATTTGCACCCACCGACCGGCGATGAGGCGCTGCTAGTCTGCACCGGCTCATGAGGCGCCCCTCTCTCTTCGTGCTCCTGCTTCCGCTTGCCCTGATCGCCGCGTCCTGTGGTGGAAAGAGCGGCGGCTCGGTCGCCAAGGATGACGCCGCGGTCGTCGCCGGAACCCCGATCACCCGCGCCGAGGTCGATCGCCGACTCGAGCAGGCGAAGTGCAGCTACGACCTGCAGAAGCGCTCCTTCCCGAAGGCCGGCTCGCAGGAGTACCAGACGATCCAGTCGCAGGTCCTGCAGGACCTCGTCCAGCGCGCGGAGCTGGCGCAGGAGGCGCCGAAGCTGGGCGTGACCGTCACCGACAAGCAGCTCGAGGATCAGCTCAAGCAGCTGAAGAAGCAGTACTACGGGGGGAGCGAGAAGCGCTACCGGGCGGACATCAAGCGCAACTGCTTCACGGATGCCGAGGTGCGCGCCGGAATCCGGGCGAGTCTGACCTCGCAGGCGATCTACGCCAAGGTGACGGCGGCCGCCAAGGTGTCCGACGCCGAGGTGAAGGCCTACTACACGACGCACTCGCAGGTCTACACCCAGCCGCAGACGCGAGTCGTCCGGCATATCCTCGTCAAGAAGAAGGCGCTCGCGGACAAGCTGTACGCACAGCTGAAGAACGGTGCGGACTTCGCTGCGCTGGCGAAGAAGTACTCACAGGATCCCGGCTCGAAGTCGCAGGGCGGCCGGCTGACGATCTCGAAGGGGCAGACGGTGCCCGAGTTCGACCAGACCGCGTTCGCGCTCAAGACGGGTGAGCTCGCGAAGCCGGTCCACAACAAGCAGTACGGCTGGTTCATCATCCAGGCGCTGAAGCCGACGACCCCGAGGAAGTCGACGCCCTTCGCGCAGGTCAAGGAGGCGATCCGCCAGCAGCTCCTGCAGCAGAAGCGGAGCAAGGCGGCAAACACGTGGGTGGACCAGCTGAAGAAGGACTATGCCTCGAAGGTCAGCTACGCGACCGGCTTCGAGCCGGTGACGGCGAGCACCTCGGCGACCACGACCGGTTGAGCCTCTCCGAGGCCCTCCTCGCCCTCCAGGAGCTGACCGAACGGCTGCGGCGTGACTGCCCCTGGGATCGCGAGCAGACCGCCCGGACGATCGTCCCGCACACCGTCGAGGAGGCCTACGAGGTCGCCGACGCCGCGCTCGCCGACGATCCGGCCAAGCTCCTCGACGAGCTCGGCGATCTCCTCTTCCAGATCTTTTTCCTTGCGCTCACGCTCCAGGAACAAGGCCAGGGAGACCTCGAAGAGCGTGGCGAGAGGCAGTACACGACGAAGCTCGTCCGGCGCCACCCGCACGTCTTCGGAGAAGCCGACGATCCGGCTAGCGCTCGTGCGCAGCGCGAGCGCTGGGAGCGGATCAAGCGCGAGCAGGAGGGGCGCGAAGGCGTCTTCCACGACGTTCCGGAGACGCTGCCCGCGCTCCTGCAGGCTCGCAAGGTGCAGCGCCGCGCCGCGTCGGTCGGCTTCGAGTACCCGGACGTCGGCGGTGCGTTCGCCGATCTCGAAGACGAGCTCGCCGAGCTGAAGCGCGAGCTCGACGCGGACGGCCCCGGCGAGCGCCGCGCCTCGGAGCTCGGCGACCTCCTGTTCGCCTGCGTGAACGTCGCGCGCCGGCTGGACGTAGACCCCGAGCTCGAGCTTCGCCGTGCGACCGGGCGGTTCGTCGCCCGGGTGGAGGAGGCGGCGCGGCTCGCTGGACAGGCGGGCGAAGATTGGACCCGGCTCCCGCTCACGGAGCAGGACCGCTACTACGACCTCGCCAAGGAGAATCAGTCATGAGCGTGATCACCGACGTCCACGCCCGCCAGATCCTCGACTCGCGGGGCAACCCGACAGTCGAGGTCGACGTCCGTCTCGAGTCCGGCGCCTTCGGTCGTGCGGCGGTGCCGTCGGGGGCATCGACGGGGGTGCACGAGGCGGTGGAGCTACGCGACGGCGGGCCCGAATACGGCGGCAAGGCGGTGACGAGGGCGGTGGCGAACGTCGACGGCGAGCTCGCCGGAGCGGTTCGCGGCCGAGACGCGTTCGACCAGGCCGGGCTCGACCGGCTGCTGGTCGAGCTCGACGGGACCGCGAACAAGGGCCGCCTGGGCGCGAACGCGATCCTCGGCGTCTCGCTCGCGACCGCGAAGGCGGCGGCCGCGGAGGCGGGGATGTCCCTGTTCCGCTACGTCGGCGGGGAGGGGGCGCAAACGTTGCCCGTCCCGATGATGAACGTGGTCAACGGAGGGGTGCACGCCCAGAACTCGATCGACCTGCAGGAGTTCATGATCGTCCCCGCGGGCGCGGGCTCGTTCGCCGAGGCGCTGCGCCTGGGCGCCGAGACGTTCCACGCGCTCAGGTCCGTGCTGCACGAACGCGGGCTGGCGACCGCGGTCGGCGACGAGGGCGGCTTCGCACCCGACCTGCCGTCGACCGAGGCGGCGATCGAGGCGATTCTCGAGGCCGTTGACCGCGCCGGGCACGGAGGCCGCGTGGCGATCGCGCTCGACCCTGCCGCCAGCGAGTTCTACCGCGACGGCCTCTACCGCTACGAGGGGCGGGAGGACGGCGGCGCCGCGATCACCGATTTCTACGCCGGGCTCGCCGACCGCTACCCGATCGTCTCCTTCGAGGACCCGCTCGCGGAGGACGACTGGGAGGCCTGGGCGGGCCTGACCGCGCGTCTCGGCGACCGCGTCCAGGTCGTCGGCGACGACATCTTCGTCACGAACGTCCAGCGCCTGCGGCGCGGCATCGACGAGGGCGTCGCGAACGCGATCCTGGTCAAGGTGAACCAGATCGGGACGCTGACCGAGACGCTGGAGGCGATCGAGCTCGCGCGGTCGAACGACTACGCGGCGGTGATGTCGCATCGCTCTGGTGAGACCGAGGACACGACGATCGCGGACCTGGCGGTCGCGACCGGCGTCGGCCAGATCAAGACCGGGGCGCCGTCACGGACCGATCGGGTCGCGAAGTACAACCAGCTGCTCCGGATCGAGGAGGAGCTCGCCGGCCGGGCGGAGTACCCCGGCTGGGCCGCGTTTCCACGCTTCGAGCGCTGATCGGCCGCGGCCGACCCGGAATCCCGCTGTCGCTACGCTTGGCTCGTGGGGGCTGCCGATCGGAGACGGACGAAGATCCTGGTGACGATCGGCCCGGCCAGCGGCACGCCGGAGCGGCTCGCCGCCCTCGTCGCAGCCGGTATCGACGCTGCGCGCCTCAACTTCTCGCACGGGACGCACGAGCAGCATCGCGCGTGGGCGGAGGCGATCCGCGCGGCGGCGGACGAGGCCGGCCGGCCGCTCGCGATCGTCGCCGACCTGCAGGGACCGAAGCTGCGGATCGGCGACCTGCCCGGCCCGCAGACGCTGTCCGACGGCGAGGAGATCGTGGTCGCGCCGGAGGAGGCCGCGCGCGACGGCGAGCTGCCCGTGTCCCCGGCGGTGATCGGAGAGGTGCTGACAGCCGGCAACGACGTGCTGATCGACGACGGGCTCGTCCGCCTCCGGGTCGAGGAGGTCGAGCACGGCCGCGCCCGCTGCACCGTCCTCGTCGGCGGGACGGTCAGCGCGCACAAGGGGGTCAACCTCCCAGGGGTTGCGCTCCCGATTCCGTCCCTGACCCCGAAGGACGTCGGCGATCTCGAGCTCGCCCTGTCGCTGGGCGTCGACTTCGTCGCCCTCTCCTTCGTCCGTTCTGCGGCCGACGTCCGTGATCTGCGCAGGCTGATCGAGGAGGCGGGCTCGCATGCCGAGGTGATCGCGAAGATCGAGAAGTCCGAGGCCGTCGACGCGCTCGACGCCATCCTCGACGAGGCGGACGCGATCATGGTCGCCCGCGGCGATCTCGGCGTCGAGATCGGCCCGGCCGCGGTCCCTCTGCTCCAGAAGCGGATCATCCTCCGCTCGCTCGAGCGTGGAAAGCCCGTGATCACCGCGACCCAGATGCTCGAGTCGATGATCCAGCACGCCGAGCCGACGCGTGCCGAGGCCAGCGACGTCGCGAACGCAGTCCTCGACGGCTCGTCCGCGCTGATGCTCTCCGGCGAGACTGCGGTCGGCTCCTACCCCGTCGAAGCCGTGGCCTACATGGATCAGATCACGCGGGCGGTCGAGCCCAGCCTGAGCTACCGGCACCAGATGCCCGAGGCGGACGAGGATCCCGGCGTCGGGCGGGCGATGTCGAATGCTGCCTGCGACCTGGCGGAGGCGCTGGGCGCGAAGGCGATCCTCGTGCCGACCGCAACCGGCCGGACGGCGTCCGCGGTCGCCCGGCTCCGACCGCGACGGCCGATCGTCGGGCTGACGCACAACACGTATGCGGTGCAGCAGATGGCGCTCGAGTGGGGGGTGGTCCCGTTGCTCGTCGCAGAGGCCTCGGACGTCCAGGACCTCTGGGGACTGTCGATCGGCGCGGCCCGCGACGCCGGACTGGTGTTCTCCGGCGACCGGATCGTGATCACCGCCGGGACATCCGTGAACATCCCCGGCTCGACGAACGTGATCCGGGTCGACGTGGCCTGACACCCTTGCGTGCAGCGGCCCGCCGCCGCATCGATCGCTTCACCGGGGAGACAGCCCGCCGCAGCGAGGCTGCTTAGCTCGTCACTGCCTCGAGGACGATGTCGGCGACCTGTCCCGGCTTCTCGTTGAGCGTGAAGTGTCCGGCGTCGGCGATCGTGACCATGGTGACGGTAGAACAGTTCTCGAGGATGTCTCGCTCGTCGTCGGTGAGCCCGACGTCGTCGCGGTCGCCGAAAACGACCCAGGCCCGCATGCTCGAGTCGCAGAGGCGCGGAGCGAGCGAGCCGTGGCGATCCAGGTAGTCGAGGTACCCCCGGGTCTGGCGGCGGAGGAAGCGTGAGTCGTTCTTTCGCAGCTCGGCGATCAACGCGTCGCGCCGATGCGGTGGCAGGCTGTTCTTCATCGCGGGGCCGATGATCTTCAGCATCAGCGCATACGGCAGGTGGCCGAGTACACGCGCCAGGCGATCGAGCGCGCGAGGGAACATGGATTCGTCCTCCCGCGAGAAGCTGGGCGAGATCAGGACTACGGGGCCGGAGAACTCGCCCGTGGCCACCATCTCGATCGCGACGTTTGCACCCAGACTGTGACCGACGACGGCATCGCAGCCGATATCCCTCGCGAGCGTCCCCGCGAGCCTGGCGTAGTTCTCCATGCTCATGTTCTCCGGAGCGGGTGTATGCCCGAACCCAGGCAACGTCGTCGCGACGAACCGAATCGATGCATCACGCATCTTCGACTCCGCCAGGAGGTCATCGTAGAAGGCCGCCGTGCAGAGCGCTCCGGGAAGCAGGAGCACGGTGTGATGCGCACCACGCTCTGGCCCGGTCTCACGGACAACCCAACCGAGGTACTCTCGGCTCGACAAGCTCACGATCGTACTTGTGACAGCACGACGCTGGCTCAGGTGACGCTGGACACGTCGGCGCTGTTCAGAGAGGCCTCTTGTTGCGCGCCCGAGCTGACGGATCGAGCAGCGGGAGGAACTCCGATGACACCCACCGAAGATCAGCTGCGGGACTTCGTCCGGCGTTACACCGACGCGTGGTGCAGCCAGGACACGGCGCGCGTCGCCGAGAACTACGCGCCCGACGGTTCCCTCACCATCAACGAGGGGCACCCCTCGGTTGGGCGAGCTGCGATCACTGAGGCGGCCCGATCGTTCATGGTCGCCTTCCCCGACATGCAGGTGCTCATGGACGACCTTCTCGTGAACGGCGAGACGGCCGAGTACCCCTGGACACTCGTGGGAACGAACAGCGGGCCCGGCGGAAATGGAAACCGTGTTCGAATCAGCGGATTCGAGGAGTGGATGATCGGAGACGACAGCCTCATCGCCGCATCACTCGGCCACTACGACCAGGTCGAGTACGACCGCCAGCTCGGGCACGGTGTGGGAGAGTCGGGCTAGGCCGCTGGTTTCTGCTGCGCATCGCACACTTCGAGCGAGTCCCGCGGCTGCGAGCTTGAGCCGCGGAATCTGGGCTTCGCGGCGCACACGAGAGTACGCTCGCCTGAACAACTCGAAGCGGAGGTTCTCGATGGTCGAGACGTATACGAACGGGATGTGGCTCGTGAAAGAGGGCGAAGAGGACGAGTTCGTTGCGGCGTGGCGCGAGTTCGCGTCGTGGGGTCACACCTGGCCCGGCTGCGGCACGCTGCGGCTCGTCCGCGACCACTACGAGCCGAATCGGTTCATGAGCTTCGGTCCCTGGGAGAGCTTCGAAGCACAGCAAGCGTGGAAAGCAGCCCTGAGTTCAAGGAACGGATCATGCGCGTCAAGCAGCACGTGGAAGACTTCACGCCTTCGATCTTCGAGCACGTCACCGCGGTGGAGTGAGCTGACAGTCGCGCCGACGCGGGCGGGCGCAGCTCCCTCGGACTGTCCGCAAACGACGGTTCGGCAGCCCGCGCAGGTGTTCAGGATGTTCCCTGAAGGCAGCCCCGCCGGCCGCGGCTGTCGTCTAGATCGTGAAGTCGATCGGAGGCACGCCAAGGTCCCGCCGCCAGCCGGGTGTCGAGTTCACCGACGAAGCGGCCGAGGTCGCGTACAACGAACGCAATCTGGAACGGGGCCAGGCCTGCGAGCGACGGCACCACTCGCCGCAGTCTAGGCGGGGTCCAGCTGCACCACTGCGCGTTGCCCGAGTGTTCAGAAACGTCCCTTGAGCGCAAGGACACGCCGAGCGCTGCGGTATGAAGAGGGCGATGAACGTACAGCGGATCTGTTTTCTCGGCACTCGCACGACGCACTTCGACCCGACGGCAGCCTTCTTTCGGGACGTCCTCGGGCTGGAGAACGTCCATGCCGAAGCCGGATGGTCCATCTTCCAACTTCCGTCGGGGAAGAGCGATTACGTCGAGGTCTATGGGCCGGAAAAACAGAAAGCGAGCCTCTTCCCCCCGGAGATCGAGGATGGGTTACTCGTTGCCTTTGCCGTCGACGACATCGTCGGCGCTCGCGAGGAGCTTGCAACCGCCGACGTCGAACTGATCGGCGACATCGTCTGGGCCGCCGAACTGTTCGACAACCCGGCGATGGAAGGCTACGGCTGGTTCTTCTTCCGAGGTCCCGACCGGAACATCTACGTGCTGCAGCAAGACACACGTTCAGCCGCCACCTGACGTCTGCGTCGTTTCAGGTCAACACCGGCGTCGCAACACTGCCGTGCCCGAGTGTGCGGGAATGCACCTTGAGGGCCCTGACGGGCGTCTAGAGATCGAGGGCCTTAGGATCCTCGCAAACCGCGGCGAGGAGGAACCCGTGATCAGTCACTCGAGGCTCGACAGCTCGCATCTCGCAGCGAACTTGCTGGGGGATCCGAGCGAACGGGATCTGTTCGTCTACTTGCCACCGAGCTACGAGGACTCGGATCGCCGGTATCCGACGGCCTACCTGTTGCATGCGTTCGACGAGTACCGCCGCGCAAGTGCTGACACCGGACACCGATGGACAGCGGTGGCGCCCGCCGATCGAAGACGGCTCGACCCCGTGTTCGGGCGCTTGCGGGTGCCGCCGATGATCGTGGTCATCCCCGACGGCAACTCGCGCTACGGATGTGGACAGTGGGTGGACTCACCTGTGACCGGCAACTTCGAGCAATACGTGCTGCACGATGTCGTCCCCTTCGTCGACGCTCACTATCGCACCATTCCGGATGCGCGAAGCCGCGGCGTGTTCGGCTTTTCGTCCGGAGGCTTCGGTGCCTGGAACGTCGTCTCGCGCAACCCCGACGTCTTCTGTGCGATGGCCGTGCTCTCGGCCGACTCGTTCCTCGACATGACCCACAAGTTCATGCTCTACAAGTACTTCGACAGCATCTGGCCG
Source organism: uncultured Actinomycetes bacterium (assembly GCA_963836685.1). Taxonomy (GTDB): domain Bacteria; phylum Actinomycetota; class Thermoleophilia; order Gaiellales; family Gaiellaceae; genus DATBLE01. The sequence goes on along the minus strand of CAWIKS010000017.1, from coordinate 119,166 downwards.
GAGGCGCCAAACGGCCCTGTCGAGGGCAATGTCTGGTCGGAGCTCGTCTACGACTACTCCGCGACGTATTCACCCAATCCGGACCTTCCGCCCTATTACGTCGATCTACCCGTAGCCTGGCCGAGCGGCGAGTTGATCCAGGAGGTGTGGGACCGCTGGCTCGCCTTCGACCCGGTCGTGAACGTGCACGACCGTCTCGACAACCTCCGGAAGCTGTCCGGCATCCTGCTCGACGCCGGCTCCAACGACGACTACAACCTGCACTGGGGTCACCGGCTACTCAGTCACTACCTCGACGAAGCGGGTATTCCGCACGAGCACAGAGAGAACCCCGGCAACCACGGCGGTCGAGCAAACGAGCGCTACCAGGTCGCGCTGGAATGGCTCTCACACGTTCTCGAGCGCGACTAATTGTTCTGCGAGCCTGGGGACAGCTCGCCGCTGTAGGCGAGCGTTCAGGAATGTCTCTTGAACGAGATTCCTGAGCTAGCCCGTCGGCATCTCCCCGCCCGTGTGGGCGAACGTCTTGTTGACGATCTTCCACTCGCCGTCGATCTTTGCCAGGGTGAAGAAGTCGACGAAGGAGATGTTGCCCCAGCAGCCGTCTTCCTCCAGTCGCACGGTGGCAGCATCGCCGACCTGCTCGATCGCAGTGAGCCGGGCGCTGAACTCGCCGTTGCTGTCGAGCGGCTGAGCAGCGAGCGTCTCGATCATCTGGGCGATCGGCATGTCGAACCGCTGGCCGCTGATCGACCCGAGCATCCAGGCCGCTTCGTGAAACGTCTCCTTCAACTTCGCGGCGTCACCCTTCGAGGCGCCGTCGATGTAGAGCTGGATCGCCTGCTCGATAGCCGCCTGCTCCGTTGCGGTGGCATCTGTCGTCGCCATGGGGCCTCCTTGTTGGTGGTGGCCGGATCCTACTTCTGAGACGCGTGCGACGCTCAGGCAGTAGCGGCCTGGGTGCCCGCCGGTGCTCTTCCCTGATGCCGGCATCGCTTCCTCGGGCGGGATCCTGCGCGGGTTCGATTCTCGCCGCCTCCATCGCGTCGCTCACGGGCCCTTCGGGCCCGCGACGCTGCGCTCCGTGCGCGGCCGGGGCCGGCGAGGTGCAGGAATGAGCGGGGGCGCCGGCGAAGTTCTCGCGTCCATGGCTTCGGTACGAGGACGTCGTCGGCCGCGTCGGCGGTTGATGCGCTGGGTTGCCCTCGGCGTCGTCGTTCTGCTCGGGCTCCTCTACTACCGGCCGGTGCGGGCCTACGTGCACACTCGTCACGCGGTTCAGGCGCGGAGCGCCGAGGTGCGTGCGCTGACCGCCCGCAAGCAGCAGCTCGACGAGCGACTCGCCGAGATCAGCAGCGGGGCGACGCTCGTGCGCGGAGCCAGGCGGCTCGGGCTGGTCAAGCCGGGCGAGCAGCTCTACATCGTGCGCGGCATCACCCAGTGGCGCCACGCCCACGCGCGGCACTAGCACGGTCAGGCCCTCCTTGCCGCGTAGGCTGCCTGGCGTGGACGACCGTGCCGTCGTCGCCCGCCAGCTCGGGCGCCCGCCCCGCGCGTTCCGGCGAGTCGCCGTCCGCTGCCCCTTCGGCCTTCCGGCGGTGACCGAGCAGGAGCCGTACGACCCCTCGGGCAACCCGTTTCCGACCACCTACTACCTGACGTGCCCACATCTCGTCGCGGCCGTCTCCCGGCTCGAAGCGGCCGGCGGAGTGGAACGCTGGACGGAGGCCGTCGAGCGGAACACGGAGCTGGCCGCGAGTCTCGACCGGGCGACCGAGGAGCAGCGACGGATCCGGCGCGAGCGCGCCACCGACCCCTCCGGGCCCGACGGAGGCGCATCGCTCGACCTCGGTATCGGGGGCTCGTCACGCCCCCGGCTCCTCAAATGCCTGCACGCGCATGTCGCGTTCGCGCTCGCCCGGCCGGGCTACGGGCTCGGCGAGCGCATCCTCGCCGAGCTCCAGTCGCCCTGGCCGGCCGATCGATGCTGCACGCCGGCGAGCTAGCATCGCCGCCATGTCGACCCTGGTCGAGGTCGCCCGCCAGGAGTGGGCCGACGGGCACAGGCGGCTCGAGGCCGAGCGCTCCAACGTCGCCCGCCACCGGCTGCTCCATGCGCAGGTCGACGCGATCACCGAGCAGCTTCGTCGTCGCGTGGGCGGGGTCTTCACGCTCGACGAGCTGGCCGCCGAATACCGTCGGGCCGAGTCCTGGACGCTCGAGGCGATTGCGGACCTCCCGCCGCCGGCGTCGGGGCCGACGATCGCGACCGACGCCGCCTTCCACCTCTACGCGCGCGGCGCGCAAGACTACAAGCCCTGAGCATTCCGACGCCAGCCAGACGCAACCGCCGATCCCGCCGGCGCCGACCGGTGCTGCGCCTCCTGATCGGGGCCGCCGCGCTCGTCGTCGCGTTCGGCACGGGGCTCGCCATCGGCCAGTCGCTCGAAGACAACCCGACGCCGGGCGGGACGCAGACGTCGGTCCGGACCCTGAAGCCGCGCGCGTTGCCGCCTCCGCCGGAGACGGTCACCGTCACCGTTCGGCGGTAGGACGGCACGAGGGCGAGTAGGAAACAGCATCTTTGGGTAGCTTCTCTGGATGCCAGTTGCGCGAGGCGGCATGAGCAGGCGGGTTCCGGGGACCGACCCCGATTGGCTGACGCTCGGCCAGGCCGCCAAGTACATCGGCGTGGCGCAGAGCACGATCCGGAAGTGGTCCGATCAGGGGCTCGTACCCGCCTTCTACACGCCCGGCGGTCACCGGCGGTTCCGCCGTCGCGACCTCGACGGCTTCCTGACCCGATCGGGGCGCGCCGGGCAGCCGGGGCCGCTCGTGCTGATCGTCGACGACGACCCGGGGCTCCGCCGCTACGTGCGCGCGAGCCTCGAGAACGAGGGCTACTCGGTCCGTGAGGCCGGGAGCGCGGAGGAGGGCCTGGCCGCGCTCGAGGACGGGCCGCCGGACCTGATCCTCCTCGACGTGATGATGCCGAAGGTGGACGGCTGGGAGATGCTCCGGCTCGTCCAGGAGCGGCACGGTGTGGGGACGATCCCCGTCGTCATGTTCAGCGGCCGGGTCGAGGAAGGCGCGACCGAGGCGGCCGACCGTGGTGCGCAGGCGTTCGTCGGCAAGCCGTTCGATCCGGAGCAGCTCGTCGACCAGACGAAACAGCTCCTGCCCGTCTAGGGAGAACAGCCGCGGCGACGGCCTCCCGCTGCCCGGGCTAGGAAGGGATCAGCGGAGCGCCCGTCCGGCCGAATGGGCTCCAGGCCAGCTGTTCCCAGGTCTCGGCCCCGCACATCGGGCAACGTGGAAGCTCACGGTAGATCGTCACCCCGTAGCCGCAGTCGCAGCACCTGTACTCGCCCTTCGCCCTCTCGCCGCTGACGAGCGGTGCGACAGTCTCCCCGTGTGCTTCGACGTATGCAGCCATCGAGACCCCCTGAGTCGGATGAATCGTACCTCCGACCTCCAAGATGCCCATACTTCCGCCTGTGGAAACCCCCGACCTCTTCGACTTCGGGGACTCCGAGCCCGAGCAGCTCGAGTCGGCTGCGCGAGAGCCGCCCGCTCGGCCGAGCCCGCAGTTCCGTCCGGGCGGAGGGATCTGGGCGGCCGGCGATCGGATCGCGTGGGTGGCGGGCCTCGTGCTGATGCTCTCGTCGTTCATGTCCTGGTACTCCGGGAAGTCGATCGAAGGCCCGACCCTCGGAGTGATCGGCTGGCATACGGGCACGATCGGCAAGCTCGTCTTCTTCATCGGGCTGGCCGTGGTCGCGCTCGCCGTCCTGCGTGAGGCGGGCATCGAGCTCCCGCCGACCGTGCCGGAGAGTCTCGTCACGATTGCGCTCGGCGCACTGGCAACGATCCTCGTCCTGATCCGTCTGATCTCGATCCCGGATACCTTCGCCGGCACGAGCGGGAGGTCGATCGGGATCTGGATCGCGCTGCTCTCGTCGCTCGCGGTGATCGTCGGCGGCCTCGATCCGCGCCGGCAACGAGCTTTAGATCACGGGGGGAACGGCCGGTTCCCCCCGTGAGCCCCCCTCCCTCGGCACGTGCCCGCGGCCGATCGCAGCTCTGCCGCGCCCGCCAGGTCGGTCGCGGCGACGAGAGGCGCCGGGCTCGGTCCTTCCTATAGACCGAAGAGCTTCGAGATCTCGTCCCAGACCGTGACCGCAAGGACGAGGCAGGCGAGGAGCAGGAGGGCGAGGACCGCCCAGAAGCGCACGTGCGCGATCCGGGTTGCGCGCCTGTGCTCCAGCTTCGCGTACCGCTGTGCGCGGTAGAAGCGGTAGGCGCGGTCGACCGCGGTCGGGTCGAGTGGCGGCGCCTCCGCACGCGGCCTCCGGCGCTGTGCAGACTCGGCCATCGGGAGAAGTGTAGAGCGATTTGACGACGGCGAAGCCGGTTGTGCCTGCATCAACGATACTTTTCGCCGGGGGTGGCATCGTGGCCGTAGAGAGCAGAGCCGGAATGCGTGTGCTGAGCGCGCTCTCGGCGGGCGCCGACGGGCCGGCTGTGGGCGCGACCGCGACCGAGGCGCTCCAGGCAGTCGCGGAGGCGGTCCGCGCCGCCTGCGTCCGCGGATCTCGCCGTCGTGCGGATCGTCGAAGACGGCGCCCTCGCTGCGCGTGCAGTGGCGGGCCCGCGCTCCCTCGCCGCCGAGCTCGAGGGGTCGCGTCTGACCGGCCCGGCGCCAGAGGAAGAGGTCGGGGCGCTCGGGGAGCTGGCCGAAGGGGCTCAGGCGGTGGCCCGGCGGGCCGGGGCGGGAGCGGTTCTGATGCTGCCCGTCCGTTCCGGCGACTCCGTCGCAGCCACACTCGAGCTGCTCCGAGCCGGCCCCGCGTTCGGCACCGAGGAGCGGGACGCGGCGTGCGTCGCCTGCGGGCAGATCGCGCTGGTCCTGCGCGCGTTCCGGGCGGACGGCGGCGGTGCTGCGGTGGCGTCGCCGCTCGAGCTCGTCGCCGAGGCGCTGGCCGTGGGCGCCGACGAAGCCCGGACCGCCAACCGTGTCGCCCGCCTCTCGCTGGAGGTGACGCGGGCGGACGCCTGTCTGATCTGGCGACATGTCGCTTCCGAGGGGTTGCAGCTGCTCGCGCGGGCGGGATCGGTGGACGAGGCGATTGTCCGCACCCTCCGCGACCTGGCCGCGACGGCCACCGCGCCGGCGAAGGTCGAGAAGGTGGACGAAGCTCCGATCGTATCGGTGCCGCTGGGGCAGCTCGCGGCCGGCGTTCTCCAGCTGGTCTTCCCGCCCGCGGGCGCACCCACGTCCGCCGAGCTGGCCCCGCTCGGCGGCTTTGCCGCCGCCGCTGCACAGGCGATTCGCGCGGCCGAGCGCGCAGGCGAGGTGAGGCGCGAGCTCGAGCGGGCGCGGGATCTGCTCTCGGTCATCGGGCAGGCGACCGCTCAGCTGTCGCTGGCGCACACCCTGGACACCGCCCTCGACCGCGTCCCCGGGCTGCTGGGCGTCGGCGCACTGGGCCTCTACCTACGAGAGGACGGAAGGCTGGAGACCGCCGCCTCGAGGGACGTGACCGGCCCCCACGCCGTCGTCGCCGAGCGTCTCCTCGACCTCGTGCTCGGCCCCTTCCGTGCGCGCGGCCTCGTTGCCTCCTCCGACGCCGCCGGCGATCGCCGACTGGCGACCGTGGAGGCCGCGCTGGGCGAGGCCGGAATCGAAGCGGTGCACGCGGTGCCGCTCCTCGTCGGCGGCGAGGTGATCGGACTGCTCGCCGTCTATCCGCCTCGCGGCTGGGAGCTGACCGCCGACCAATCGGCGCTGCTCGCAGCGCTCGCCGGCCAGATCGCGGTCGCAGTCCAGAACGCCCGCCTGCACGAGGAGACGACCCAGCTCGGCTCGGAACGTGAACGGGCGCTCGAGGCCGAGCGGGTTGCCGCGCGGCGCCTGTCGGCGCTCTACGAGATCTCCCGCTCGTTTGCCCAGAGCCTCTCGCTCGATCGGACGCTCGACGCGGTCGGGCGCACGGTCGTCGAGCTCCTGGACGTGGACGCCGCGGTGATCCGGCTTCCCGACGAACGCGGCGAGTCTCTCGTCGCGCAGGCGGTGCACGTCACGAACCCTCAGCTGAGGCCGGCGATGGAGGCCCTGTTCGCCGTCCCCGAGCGCGTCGCGACCAGCGCGGCGAGGCGCCGCCTGGCCGAGGGGAAGCCGGTCCGTCTCGATGCCACCTCCGCATCGGAGCTCGGCCACTCCCACCGCCTGCTCGTCCCCTTCTTCGACCGCGGCTCGACAGCGGCCGTCGTTCCGATCGCGACGCCGTCGGAGGTGCTGGCGACCCTGACGCTCGTCTCGCTCGACCCGGGCCGGCCGATCACGGACGAGACCCTCGACACCGCGCTGTCGGTTGCGGCCCAGGCTGCGCTTGCGGTCGACAACGCGCGCCTGTACCAGCAGCAGAAGGCGTTCACCGACTCGATGCAGCGGTCGCTGCTCCCGCGGACCCGGCCTCGGATCCCGGGTCTCGAGATCGGTGCGGTCTACGAATCCTCGGCGCTCGTCGGGGTCGGCGGCGACGTCTACGACTACCTGCAGATCGGCGACGGCCGCCTCGCGATCGTCCTCGGAGACGTCACCGGCCACGGAATCGACGCTGCCGCCGACATGGCGATGGCCAAGTTCGTCTTCCGCTCGCTCGCCAGGCTCTACCCGGAGCCGGCGGCGTTCCTCGGCGCGGCCAACGACGTCGTCGTCGAGGAGGTGGGAGCCGGCAAGTTCATCACCATGCTCTACCTGACCGTCGACCTCGTGCACGGCGAGGTCGCGTGTGCGTCGGGCGGCCACCCGCCCCCGCAGCTCGTCCATCCGGACGGGAGGGTGGAGAGCCTCGGCGTGCACGGGCTCGTGCTCGGTATCGAGTCCGGGCAGCCGTACGAGGAGCTCAGGCGGCCGTTCGAGCCCGGCGCGACGGTCGTGCTCTACACCGACGGCGTGATCGAGGCCCGGCGCGCCGGCGAGCAGTTCGGCCAGGAGCGGCTGGACGCGGTGCTCGCCCACCAGCACGGGCTCGCTGCGCAGGCGCTCGCGAATGCGGTGCTCGACGAGTGCCGTCGCTTCGTCGGCGGCGACCTCCGGGACGACTGCGCGATCGTCGCCGTCCGCCGCTGCTGATGGCCGCTCGCGACGGATCGGGGATGATGCTGCGTGGAGACGGTCGTCCGCTGCGGGTCGGACACAAGGGTGCGGCGGCGCTCGAGCCGGAGAACACGCTGCGGTCGCTCCGGCGTGCGGTCGAGCTCGGCTGCGACCTGGTCGAGTTCGATGTGCTCGACCTTCACGACGGCACCCTCGTGCTCGCCCACTCGGACGATCTGCACGAGGTCAGTCACGGTGCCGCCGGCGGCCGTGTCCGGCGGCTGACGCTCGACGAGCTGCGCGCGGTCGCGCCCGAGCTGCCGACATTCGAGGAGGCGCTGGAGTTGCTCGGGCAGGCGAACGGCGTCGGCCTGCATGTCGATCTCAAGTGGCACGGCTACGAGGAGGCCGCCGCGGGAGCGATCCGCCGGCACCGCCTGCTCGATCGCACCGTGGTCAGCTCCTTCCACGCGGAGAGCCTGCAGCGCCTCGCCGCCGTCGAGCCCGGTCTCGCTCGTGGCTACACGTACCCCTTCGACCGGAGGGGCCTGTCGCAGCGGACTCTGCTCGCGCCGGTCACCGCCGCCGCCGTGCTCGGTCTCCGCCTCGCGTTGCCGTTCCGGATCGGTCGCATGCTCGACCGCGCGCGCGCCTCGGCCGCCATGCTGCACCACTCGGTCGTCTCGCAGGCGGCCGTTGAGCGGGCGCACGCGCACGGCGCGGCAGTCTTCGCCTGGACGGTCGACGAGGAGCCGGCGCTGAAGCGCGTGCTCGCGGCCGGCGTCGACGGAGTGATCACAAACGATCCGCGGATCTTTGCGGGCTACACTCAGGGGCCGTGAGACGCGCTCTCGCCGTCGGCGCCGCTGGGCTCGCGCTCGCAGCAGCGGGCGTTCTGGCCGCGCTCGTTCCCGCGGGCTCGGCGCAGTCGCCTCCGCCGACGACCACGATCGCGACCGGGACGACCGAGACGACGAGCGCGACGACGACGTCCACAGAGACGACGGAGACGACCGAGACGACGACGACCACGCCTGCGCCGCCGGCCCCAAGACCGAGACCGAGGCCCGCACGGCTTCCGCTCGGGGTCACGATCGGTGGGATCCACGTCGGCGGCCTCTCGCCGGCGGCGGCGTACTCGGTCGTCCGGGCAGCGTTCAGGTCGCCGCTCGTGCTGACCGTCGGTGCACACAGGGCGACCCTCTCGCCGGCGCGCCTCGGAGCGGTCGCCTACGCCAAGGCCGCAGTCGCTCATGCACGCAGCGCGAGATCCAGCACCGCCGTTCCACTCGGGGTCAGCGTCCGCGGCGCGCCGGTGCGGAAGGCGGTCGACTCTCTGGCCAGGCGCTTCGACCTGGCGCCGGTCGACTCGAAGCTCCTGCTCCGTGACCTGAAGCCGCTGGTCACGAAGGGCGCGCCGGGCAGGAAGCTCGACCGCAAGGGCGCGTTCGAGGCGATCGTGGCGGCGCTGCGCGAGAACCAGCGAACCGGGATCGAGCTGCCCTTCGAGGACGTCCCCCAGAAGATCAGCCGCGCGACGTTCGGGCCGGTGATCGTGATCCACCGCGGATCGAACCGTCTCTACCTCTACAAGGGGATGAAGCCCTGGCGGACGTTCGGGGTCGCAACCGGGCAGGCGGTCTACCCGACCCCGCTCGGCCGCTTCCAGATCGTCGTCAAGTGGGAGAACCCGTGGTGGTATCCGCCCAACTCGCCCTGGGCGCAGGGGGAGAAGCCGGTCCCGCCCGGCCCGGGCAACCCACTCGGGACGCGCTGGATGGGCCTGAGCGCCCCGGGCGTCGGCATCCACGGGACTCCCGATCCCGCCTCGATCGGCTACTCCGCGTCGCACGGCTGCATCCGCATGCTGATCCCGCAGGCCGAGTGGCTCTTCGAGCACGTGGAGATCGGCACCACGGTCTACATCGTCCAGGCGTAGGCCGTGTCGGGGGCCAGGCTGAAACGAGGCCTGCAGGCGGTGACCGTCGCGGTCGTCGCCGGCCTGCTCGGGCTGCTGATCTGGAAGATCGTCCACCAGACGAAGGGCGCCGCCGCGGAGCTGGCGAAGGGCAAGTCGCCGCCCGCGCCGCACTTCGATCTCACCCGGCTCGACACGAAGGGCAAGCTCTCGCTCGCGTCGCTCCACGGCAAGGTCGTCGTGCTCAACTTCTGGGCGTCCTGGTGCCAGCCGTGCAAGGCGGAGGCGCCGAGGCTCGAGGCGGCGTGGCGCCGGTACCGCTCCCAGGGCGTCGTCGTGGTCGGCGTCGACGCGCAGGACTTCTCCAGTGACGCGCGCGGGTTCATGCGGCGGTACCGGCTGACCTATCCGAACGTCCACGACGGGCCGGGCAACGTGCTGCCGGACTACGGCGTCACCGGGTTTCCCGAGACCTACTTCGTGGGGCGAGACGGGCGGCTGGTCGGCGAGCGCGTACAGGGCGAGATCAGCGCGGACAAGCTGGCCGCCGGCATCCGGCGCGCACTCCGGTCGTGAAGCTCGGCGCGGCGCTGCTGCTCGCGCTCGCCCTGGCCGCCCCCGCGGTCGCGAGCGAGCGGCATCCGACCCTGGGCGAGCTCGAGGGGGAGGTGATGTGCCCGACCTGCAAGACGACGCTCGACCAGTCGACGGCCCCGATTGCGGACCGGATCAGGCAGTTCATCTCCGCCAGGATCGCCGCCGGCGACACGAAGAGCGAGATCGAGCGCAAGCTCGTCCTCCAGTTCGGCCCGGCCGTGCTCGCCGAGCCGTCGAAGCACGGGTTCAACCTGCTGGCGTGGGTGCTCCCGCTCGCCGGCCTCGGGATCGGGGCGGTCGCGCTGGGCGCGCTCTCGTGGCGTTGGAGCCGCCGTCGGGAATCCGCCCCTGCCCCGGCCGCGGCAGCGCTCGACCCCGAGCTCGATCGCCGGATCGACGAGGAGCTCGCCAGGCTCGATGGCTGAGCGCCTGCCGGTTGCGTTTCTCGCCGGCCTCGTCTCGGTGCTGACGCCCTGCGTGCTGCCGCTCGTCCCCGGCTACCTGTCGGCGGTCTCCGCGGTCGAGGCCGGGCGGCTCGGTGAGCGTGGCGTCGGACGGCGGGTCGCGATCGCGAGCGTGCCCTTCGTCGCCGGCTTCACGGTCGTGTTCGTCGTCCTCGGCGCCGGCGCGGCGGCGGTCGGGAGCGTGCTCGACAAGCGCACCCAGACCGAGTTCGCCGGTTTCCTGCTGATCGTGATCGGGCTCGGCTTCGTCGGCCTGTTGCCGTGGCCCGAGCGGACGTTCTTCCCGGGCCTCCTGTCCGGAGCGAGAGGCAGGGGGTCGAGCGTCCTGCTCGGCGCCGCCTTCGCCGTCTGCGCCGCGCCGTGCATCGGTGCCGTGCTCGGCTCGATCCTCGTGCTGGCGGGAAGCGCGGGGTCGGTCGTCCGCGGCGTCGCCCTGCTCGTCGCCTACTCGGTCGGCCTGGGCGCCGCGTTCGTGCTCGCCGGCGTCGGGTTCAGCCGCGCGATGGCCGCCTTCCGCTGGTTCCGCGACCGCTACCGGGTGCTCCAGATCGCCGGCGGGGTGACCCTGGTCGCGCTCGGCGCCTTGCTCTTCTTCGAGCGCTACTGGTGGCTGCAGGTCGCGCTCAACCGGGCGCTAGAGGCGATCGGGATCGACCGGATCTAGCGCGAGGTCGCCGCGCCGGACCTGCTCGGCGGCCGACGCGACCTGGGCGAGCACGCCCCCGACGTCGAGGCCGCGGTGGACGGGTGCGTAGGGCGCGAGGCGGCGCGCCGCCTTCTCCAGCTGCCGGGAGCAGCCGGTCCTGTTCCCGCGCCCGGCCTGGTACCAGGCGACTGCGACGTGGACGAGCCCCTGCAGGAAGTCGCGCTCGGCGGCCTCCGCAGCACGCCAGGCGGTTTCGAGCTCCTCGTGCGCCTCGAAGTAGCGGCGCTCGCGGATCAGCTCCAACCCGAGCTCGAAGGGAGACCGGCTCACCGGTGCGAGGCTACCGAGCCGCGGGCGCCGGATCACGGGGCGACCGGTGACCGCAGGCACAGTATCCGGGTGCGGACCGTGATGCTGCTTCGGCACGCCAAGTCGAGCTGGTCGGACTCCGGACCTGGCCGATGTCGACCGTCCGCTGGCGCCGCGAGGCGAGCGCGCGTCGAGACGCATCGCCTCGTACATCCGCCGGAAGAAGCTTCGGCCCGCTCTCGTTCTCTGCTCCCCCTCGCTTCGGACGCGCCAGACGCTCCGGGCGATCGAGCCTTCGCTTGGCCGCTCCTCGGTCGAGATCGATCAGGGGCTCTACGCCGCCACCAAGGGCGAGCTGCTCGAACGCCTCCAGGCTCTCCCCGACGCCGTGACGTCGGTGATGATCGTCGGGCACAACCCGGGCCTGCACGAGCTTGCTCTGGCCCTTGCCTCGAAAGGGGACCGGCCGCAGCTCGAACCGGGATTCCCCACCGGTGCGCTCGCCACTCTCGTCGTCCGATGCGGCACCTGGGTCGCCCTGAAGCCGGGCAGCGCCGAGCTGGTCGATTACGTGGTGCCCAGGGACCTGCGCTGAATCGGGCAGACGTCGGGGCACCGGTCCGCTTCACCGGGCGACCGTCTCCTATCGGCGCGCGCTCCGGTTCGGTTGGATCTCCCCGGTTGGGACTTCGCTCCAGGTGCCGGTGCGGAGGTCCTTGAGCAGCGCCATGGTCGGTTGGATGCTCGTCGGGGTGAGGCCGCAAAAACGGTAGGCGCGGCCGCGGTAGATGACGATGGCGCCGATGGGGAGTGACGGAGTCAACGGTCCGGGTCGGGCCGGCCTGCGCGGCCTTGGATGCTGCGTCTCGACCTCCAAGAGGCGAAAAGCTGCCCGATGCTGCGCCGATGGGGGGCGAATCACTCTCTCGAGGGACGGGTGGTTCGCCTACGCGCCCGGAATTGCTCCGTCCTGGCCCGAGTAGGTGATTGAGTCCCGGCACGGCGGACGCGATGTGATGATCGTGACCACCGGCGCCGACAGCGCGCGTTTTCCAGCGGCCGGGGAGAGGCGCGAGCGCGACGCCCTCTTTGTCGGGCTGGTACAGGATCATCGGCCGCTCGTCGAGAGGCTCTGCAGGTCGCTACTACACGATCGCGTCGAGGCCGAGGATGCGGTCCAGCAGACGTTTCTGCTGGCGTATCAGAGTCTCCTGTCGGGTGTGCGGCCACGAAATCCGCGGACCTGGCTGTACACGATCGCGCGTCACGAGTGCTGGACGCGCCACGATCCACGGAGGCGCGGGCGGATCCTTCCGAAGGCGGCATCGTCGGTCGCGCCGGACCCCACGGAACAGGCCGCCCTGAACGCCGAGCTCGAGGCGGTGATCGCGGAGATGGGGCGGTTGCCGGCCCGGCAGAAGCAGGCCCTGGTCCTGCGAGAGCTGGGAGGGCTCTCCTACCGTGAGCTCGGAGCGGTCCTCGAGATCTCCGAATCGGCGGCCGAGGCGCTGTTGACCCGCGCACGGCGGAACCTCCGCCGCGCCCTCTCCCTGCTCCTGCTCCCCTTTCCGCTCTCGCTGCCACGGGGGCTCCGTCGCCTGCTCGGTCGGGTCCTCCACCGGGCCGGCCGGGCCTGTGCGGGCGTGCACCTGACGGCAGCCGCGGCAGCGGCGACGGCGATCCCGCTCGCGACGGCGGCCGTACTCGCAACTCCCGGGGCACCGGTTCACCGAGAAGCTCGGCCGGCTGCCCGGGTCCGGGCGGAAACGACCCGAGGACACCCACCGGCTTCGATCACCAGGGGATCGAGCACGCATTCGAGACGTACCGGCGCGACCGCATCGGGCCGGCCTCGCCGGGCTGTCGGTGCCGAGAGTGTCGCCGGCGACGTCGTCGAGCGGCGCGAAACGGTCGCAGCCGCAGGGTCAGGCCGGGTCGAGGTCGGATCGCGCCCACCAGGGCACCCCGCCGCGCTCGACAGGACGCTTGCCGGGCCGGCTGCTCGGCTCCGATCGCCGGGACGGCAGGCCACCGACCGCGAGAGGCGCCCGCAAGACCGTCCTTCACCGCCGGAGCTTCCGCCTGCAGCGCCGGCAGCCCCGCCGTCTCCACCCCGCACCGCACCAGCTGCGCCCGGGGACCGGCCCCAGAGTGATGCCGAGACGCCGGCACCGGCGGCCGATGAGGTCACGGGCACTTCTTCGCCGCCGCCCGCCGGGTCGGCAGCAGACGGCGCTGCGCCGGGCACGATCACCACGGCCCCTTCCGACCCGGCACCTGTCGCCCCCGCGCCGCCGGGCACGACCCCCACGGCGAACCCGGACGACCGGCCGACCGGCGATGATGCGGTCGGAGAGGCTGACCCGCCGGCAGCTGCGGAAGATTCGGCGCCAGCCGATCAATCCGACCCGGGCCCGAGCCCTACGGCCACCGGCTCGGGCGCAGCCGATCGACACCACCGTGCGCCGGGCGAGCGCGGCACGGTCGACGCGGTAACCCCGGGTGCAGACCCGACCCCTCCCTCGGCTGCGGACGCGAAGACGGGCTCCGCAGCCGGCGCCAAACGAGGCCACGACGCGCACGGAGACGGCAAGAAGTGACCTCGCGTGGGCTCACTGCCGCGTCAGCGCGAGGCGTGCCCGAGCGCGGCAGCCGGGCCTGATGCTTGGTGGCGTTTCCGCCATGGTGTACGCTCCGAGGCCGTGGCGACGATCCTGCTCGTCGGGGTCGACCTCTACTTCCGGGGCAAGCTGGACGCGCTCCTGCCCGGCCACCGTCTGGTCACCACGGACACGATCGCCGAGCCCCAGCTCGTGATCGCGGACATCTCCCGGGTCGAGCCCGAGGAGGTCGCGGACACCTATCCGGACATCCCGATCGTCGGGTTCTCGAGCCACACCGACACCGCCGGCCTGCGGCGCGCGCACACCGCCGGCTTCGACCAGGTGCTCGCCAAGTCGGCGCTCCAGGACCGCGCCGGTGAGGTGATCGGGGAGCTGTTAGCCCCGGTAGAGTAGGTCACCGCCGTGACCTACATCATCGCCGAGCCCTGCATCGACATCAAAGACCGCTCCTGCGTCGACGTCTGCCCGGTCGACTGCATCCACGAGTTCGACCGGATCCTGATCATCGACCCGGAGGAGTGCATCGACTGCGGGGCATGCGAACCGGAGTGCCCGGTCGAGGCGATCTTTCCCGAGGACGCGCTGCCGGAGAAGTGGGAGCCGTTCGTGAAGATCAACTATGCCTACGGGAACGCGGACGAGATCAACCGGCTGACCGACGAGTACGCGACCGAGCACAACGTCCAGAATCCTCCGCTGGAGTAGTCGAACCGATTGTCGCTCTCGCGCGAATCTCCGCGAAGGGCACGAGATGACTGACGACGGCCTCCACGAGCTCACCGCCGCATACGCGCTGGACGCGCTGTCGGAGGACGAGCGGAGCGACTTCGAGGCGCATCTGACGACCTGCGAGCGCTGTCGCGCCGAGCTCGCCTCGCTCGAGGATGCGGTCGGAGCCCTTGCCTTCGCTCCCGACGGGCCCGAGCCGCCCGCTGACCTTCGCGACCGCATCGTCCTCGAGGCCCGCAGGAATCCGGGCAACGTCGTCGCGCTCCGGCCGAGCAGGAGGAGGCTGTACGCCGCGACGGCGGTGGCGGCAGCGGCGTGCACGGGGCTCGCGATCGGCCTCTGGGCCGGACTGTCAGGAGGAAGCAGCCGGCCCAGGCTCGCCCTGACGCTGCGGCCCTCCGGCGCCGCGCAGCTCTCGGTCTCGGGGCTCGACCCGGCGCCGGCCGGCAAGGTCTACGAGGTGTGGGTGATCGAGGGCGCCAAGACGCTGCCCGCGGGCTTCTTCTCGAAGAGCGGCAGCGTTCGGCTGACCCGGTCGGTCCCGAGCGGCTCGGTCGTTGCGGTCACGCTCGAGCGGCCCCCGGGCAGGCGGAGGCCCACGCCGCCGATCCTCGTCCAGACGACAGCCTCGGTCTAGTGCGCGGTCGCCGCAGGACATAGCGGCGCGGGTACGCTGGGCCCGTGAAGCCCAACTCGCTCGACCACGTCGCGCTCTGGGTGGCCGACCGTGATCGCATCACCGCATTCGCGACGGCGCACCTGGGGATGCACGTGATCGAGCGGACCGAACGGTTCACGCTGATCGGGTCGGATGCGCGGCGCGGCAAGCTGACGCTGTTCGAGGCGGATGGCCCACGCGAGCAGGGTGCGCTCCTCCACATCGGGCTGCGCGTATCCGATCTCGAGCAGGCGCGTGCCGCCCTGCCGGCCGGGACGGCCGAGGTGTTCGAGGTCGGCGACGGCCTCCACCTCACGCTGGTCGAGGCCGAGACGGACGTCGAGTACGACCTCGACCACGTCGCCCTCCTTGCGCCGGATCCGGAGAGGGCCGCGCGGGAGTGGCTCCGGTTCGGATTCGGGCCTGCCGGCCCTGGCCGAGTTGAGGTCGGTGGCGCCTTCCTCGAGCTTCGTCCCGGCGACCCGGGCCGGCCCGAGCGGCCACTGCTCAACCATCTCGGGGTGCTGGTCGCCGAGGCGGCACCGGCTCAGGAGCTCGGCGTCGAGGTCGCCGACGTCGTCGACGCCCCGAACACGTTCGCGGTCTTCGTCTGGGGGCCGGATCGTGTCAAGCTCGAGTACGTCGAGCACAAAGCCTCGTTCTCGTTGCACTAGCGTGGGGAAACCCAGCGTCCGACTGACCGGGCGTCCTTGCTGACCGTCCTGGGCGGGGGGATGGGCGGCCTGGTCGCCGCCGCGCGCGCCCGAGAGCTGCGGAGTGGTGCCCGGGTGCTGGAGAAAGGCGACCGTCCAGGCGGCTCGATGCGCCTCTCCAGCGGGGTCGTCTGGCGCTACCGGGACTTCGACGAGTTCCGCCGCCAGTGTCCAGGCGGCGATCCGGCCCTGCAGCGGCTCGTCTGGGAGCGGCTCGACGGGGCACTCGAGTGGCTCGAGCGCCTCGGCGCGCCGGTGACACAGTCCGACACGGAGAATCCCCTCACGACCGGTCGGCGGTTCGATGCACGCGGCCTGACCGACGCGCTGGCGCGGGCCGCGGGGGACGTGCGGCTCGGCGCCGCCGGCGATCCGCCCGAGGGGCCGCTCGTGCTCGCGACCGGCGGCTTTCAGGGCGACGCCGGGCTCGTCGAGCAGCACATCTCGCCGGCCGGCCCGCTCGCCCTGCGCGCGAACACGTGGAGCACAGGCGACGGGCTCCGGCTCGGGCTCGCACGAGGCGGCACGCTTTCAGCCGGGATGGACGAGTTCTACGGACGCAACATGCCGGCACGAGCCTGGCCGCCGGAGGACTTCGTCCGGTTGGCCCAGCTGTACGGCCGGTGCGCGCTCGTCCTCGACGAGGGTGGCGAGCCGTTCTTCCCCGGGCCGGTCTCGTGGTCGGAGAACGACCTCGTCCAGGCCACTGCGCGGCAGCCGGGGGCGACGGCGTGGTACGTCCTCACCGAGGACGCGCTCGAGGAGGCGCGACCGCTGGTCGAGGCGGCCGGAACCGCGATCCCCGCGGGGGACCTGCCGTTCCCCGTCCCCGACGATGCCGTCGTCGCCGTGCACGTCCGCGCCTCGATCACGCACACGATCGGCGGCCTCCGTGTCGACGAGCGGGCACGCGTCGCGGGCGCCGATCTCCTGTGGGCCGTCGGCGTCGACGCCGGCGGGATCTCCACCGGCGGCTACGCGAGCGGTCTGGCGCAGGCGCTCGTGCTCGGCCTGGCCGCCGCCGAGGACGCTACGCGGTAACCGTCGGCCCGCGCCTCGCCGCATCCTCGCGGTCGATCAGCGCGACGTCAGTAGCGGTCGAGCTCGCGCAGCCGGTCGTCGCCGATCCCGAAATGGTGCGCGATCTCGTGGAGGACGACGCGCCGGACCTCGGCCCGCAGCCGGTCTGCATCTCCGGCTGAGCGCCGCTCGAGCGGGCCGCGGTAGATCGTGATCTTGTCGGGCGCGATCCCCGCGTAGGCACTTCCCCGGCGGGTGAGCGGGAGCCCCTGGTAGAGGCCCAGGAGCGGCAGGCCGTCCGGCGGCTCCTCCTCGACCACGATCGCCACGTTCGACATGAACCGGCGCAGGTCGTCGGGCAGCGACGCGATCGCCTGCTCGACGTACTGCTCGAAGTCATCCATGCATCGCCTCAGCGTAGACTGCGGTTCACATGGGCCGCGGATCGCGAGCGATCAGGCGCTGGCGGAACGACCGCCAGCGGAAGAAGAAGGAGCGGAGAAGCGGAACGCCGCGCCGCCGGCGGCGAAGCGCTAGCCCTCGATCGGCTGGAGGTAGGCGCAGCGGCGGCGGTCGCTCGGAAGGGGCGACGGCGCGACCTTGGTCACCATCATCCGCACGGAGTCCTCTTCGACCTCGTCGCCGACCGCGGGTGGATCGCCGTCGCGCTCACGAACCTCGTAGCCACTGGGCCGCCAGACGAAGAGCAGATGGGCCACCGCGGGCGATCTTAGCTTCGCACCGCGTAGCCGGGCAGCCGGACGGCGACGGTCGTCCCCGTCTCGCTGCGATCGACGCGGACGCGGCCGCTCAACGGTCCGGCGCGCTCCTCGAACGCCTCCACGGATCCGCGGCGCCGTTCCAGGAGGCCGTCGTCGGCGATCGTCAGCTCGACGCCGCCGTCCTCGAGCTCGACGACGGTGAGGGTGAGCGTGCTCGGGTTCCGGCCGACCGCCTGCGCGAGCCCTTCTCTGATCAGCTGGTAGAGGGCGACCTGGGCGCGTTCGGCGAGCTCCTCGCCCGCCGACACGTCCAGCTCGACGTGGAGCGACTCGTGGAGCGCGAGCCGGTCCGCGAGCGCCCGCACCGCTGCGCTGAAACCGAGGTCGCGGAGCACGATCGGCTCGAGGTTGAACGAGAGGTCGCGCAGCGACTGGATCGTCTGGCGCTGGCGCTGGACGGCGCTCGCGAGCACCTCGGTCGCCGACTCGTAGCGACCCTCCTCGATCGCGTGGCCGACCGCGTCCAGCATCAGCGCGATCCCCGAGAGCGACTGGACGGCGCCGTCGTGCAGGAACAGCGCCAGCCGGCGACGCTCGTCCTGCTCGGCTGCGATCAGCTGCTCGAACAGCCGGATCCGCTCCCTCTCCTCGCGGCGGCGTTCCCCCCGGCGCCGCTCGACGGGAGGCTCGTCAGTCAATGATCGACTCACGCAGCGCGATCGCGACCGCGTGCGTGCGCGTGTCCGCCTCGAGCTTCGTGAGGATGTGGCGGACGTGGCTCTTGACCGTCTCCTGGCTGATGAAGAGCTTCGCGGCCACGTCCGCATTGGACATGCCGTCGGCGAGCAGCTGGAGGATCTCCCGCTCGCGGGCGGTCAGCATCTCCTGGTCCTTGCCGCTCAGGAAGGCGGGCA
Organism: uncultured Actinomycetes bacterium; assembly: GCA_963836685.1. Classification (GTDB taxonomy): domain Bacteria; phylum Actinomycetota; class Thermoleophilia; order Gaiellales; family Gaiellaceae; genus DATBLE01. Next base: position 100,750 of record CAWIKS010000017.1, on the reverse strand, counting down.
TCAATGCCGGGTCGACGAACCCCTCGCCCCTCGCGACCCGCTCCACGGCGCGCAGCAGGGTCTCGTGCGGCGCCTCCTTGAGGATGTAGCCCTTCGCGCCCGAGTCGAGCCCGCGCGCGAGCAGCGAGCGCTCGCTGAAGGCGGTGAAGATCAAGACCGCAGTCTCGGGCGCGGTCTTCAGGATCTCCTTCGTCGCCTCGAGCCCGTCCATGCCCGGCATGCGCACGTCCATCACGACCACGTCCGGTTTTCGGCGCTCGACGAGCTCGATCGCACCGGCGCCGTCCGCCGCCTCGCCGATCACGCGGATGTGCGGGGCGCGGGAGAGCGAGAGCCGCAGTCCCTCGCGGACGACTTCGTGGTCGTCGACGATCAGGCAGGTGATCTCGTCGGCCATGTCGCGATCATAGAACGGCAGCAGGCGGTCGGCGGGAACCGTTAGATCCCGAGGGCGAGCTGCTCGGCGCCCGGGCCGCGGCTCCACCTTCACCGTTCGGCGATCCCTGATCCCGTGCCGGCGCCGCAGCTCGGCGACGAGCCGGCGCACCGGCTCGGCGTGTGAAGTGCGTAGGTAGGCGCGGTCCCCGTAGAGCCGGTCGTAGCGTTCGAGCTCCTCCGGCCAGTCACGCGCCAGCGACTCGAGGAAGTGCTCGCGCGTGCCCGGTTTGAGGTACAGCAGGTTCGCCCATACGCTCGTCGCCCCGGCCCGGCGGGCGGCGAGGACGACCTCCTCCAGCTGCTCGGGCGAGTCGGACACGCCCGGCAGGATCGGCGCCATCCCGACCCCCGCCTTCACACCGGCCTCGATCAGCCGCGTCAGGGCCTCGAGCCGCCGGCGCGGGGGAGGGGTGCCGGGCTCGGTTCGGCGCCAGACCTCCTCGTCCAGCGTCGGCACCGAGAAGACGACGCCGACCTCCGCGCGCTGCGCCGCCTCGACCAGGAGGTCGAGGTCGCGCACGATCATCGGGCTACGCGTGATCAGGCTGAAGGGATTCGACGCGTCGCGCAGCGCCTCGAGGCAGGCGCGGGTCAGCCGGTACCGGCCCTCCGCCGGCTGGTAGGGGTCGGTCGCCGCGCCGATCGCGATGGTCTCGCCGCGCCACGACGGGCGTCCGAGCTCGGCGCGGAGCACCTCGGCGACGTTCACCTTCACCCTGATCGAGCGTCCGTAGCGGTCGTCGGACGGCCGATCGGCCCGGAGCTCGTAGGCGCGCACGTAGCAGAAGGTGCAGCGGTGGGCGCAGCCCATGTACGGATTGAGCGACCAGCCGAAGCCCATGCCCTTGACCCGGTTCAGCGCGTTGCGGCAGGGCTCTTCGCGATACTCGACCCTCATCCCGGCATGATAGAACATATGTTCGATAGCGATCCAGGTCGTCGCCGGCGTCACGCGGCTCACGTTTCCGATGCCGATGAGCCCGGGCCACGTACACGGCTACCTCCTCGCCGGCGACGACGGCTACGTGCTCGTCGATACCGGCCTCCGGCTGCCCGACCTCCCCGAGCGCTGGCAGGAGCTGCTGGCCCAGCTCGACCGGCCGGTGGTCGCGATCGTGATCACCCACTTCCACCCCGACCACGTCGGCGGCGCCGCCGATGCCGCGGCGGCGACGGGGGCGACCGTGTACCAGGGGCGTCTCGACTACGAGCAGTGCGTGCGGGTCTGGGGGAGCGACGACTGGGCGCCCCGCATCGCGGCGTGGTTCGAGCGGCACGGGGCGCCGCCAGAGCAGACCCGGCAGCTGCTCGAGGCGGGCTCCGTCTACCGGCCGTTCATCCGGTATGCGCCCGACCCGGAGCTGGTCGAGGAGGGCGACGAGGTCGAGGGCTGGCGGGTGGCCGCGTTTCCCGGCCACGCCGACGGGCACATCTGCCTGCTGCGGGACGGCGTGATGATCGCCGGCGACCATCTGCTCCCACGAATCACGCCGGCGGTCGGTCTCTACCCCGAGTCGCGGCCAGATCCGCTCGGCGACTACGTCGCCTCGCTGGAGCGCGTGGTCGAGCTCGCGCCGAGGCTGGCCCTCCCCGGTCACGGCGAGCCGATCGCGGACCCGGCCGGACGGGCCCGCGAGATCCTCGCGCACCACCGCGCCCGGCTCGACGAGGTCGAGGCTGTGCTCGGGGTCGAGCGGCGCAGTGGCTACGAGCTGTCGTACGCCCTCTTCCCCGACGACCACGGCCCGAGCCAGCGGCGGTTCGCGGTCGCGGAGACCCTTTCCCACCTCGAGCGGCTCGTCGTCGAGGAGAGGGCAGCCCGCGTGGGTGACGACGGACGCGTCGCCTATACTGGCCGCAGGTTCCTTGGAGATCGACCTCCCGCCTAGTACCGGCGCCCCGGGGAACGGGGCGTGACCCTCTTTCTGGAGCTGGTCGCAGTCGCGGCGCTCGTGCTGCTGAACGGCTTCTTCGTCGCCGCCGAGTACGCCCTCGTCACCGTCCGCCGGACGCGCATGCACGAGCTCGAGCAGGAGGGGAACCGGCGGGCGAGGCTGGTGCTCCGGATCACGGCCGAGCCGTCGCGGTTCATCGCCGCGATGCAGCTCGGAGTCACGGTCACCTCGCTGGCGATCGGCGCCCTCGGAGAGCACACGCTCACCCGGGCATTCGATCCGGTGATGTCGACCGTGATCGCGGTCGTGCTCGCGTTGCTCGTCCTCACCTACTTCCACGTGGTCGCCGGCGAGCTCGTTCCGAAGGGAATCGCGCTCGGCTACCAGGAGCAGACGGCCCTGTTCGTCGCGCCGCCGGTGCGGGCGTTCTTCTTCCTCTTCAAGCCGCTGATCTGGGTCTTGCAACGCTCGACCGTCTTCGCGCTCCACGCGCTCGGCCTGGAGCCGCCGGGCACGGAGGGGACGGCCTACTCCGAGGCGGAGCTGAAGATGCTCCTCGAACGGTCGACGGTCGAGGGCGAGCTCGAGGAAGGGGAGCAGGAGATGCTCTACAAGGTCTTCGACTTCGCCGACAAGGAGGCCGCGGACGTGATGGTGCCGCGCCCGGAGGTGGTCGCCCTCTCCGCCGACCTGCCGCCGGAGGAATGCCTTCGCGCCGTCCTCGAGTCGCCGTACACGCGTTACCCGGTGTACCGCGAGACGCCGGAGCACATCATCGGCGTGCTGCATCTTCGTGACCTGCTCAACGCGCTCAACGAGCGGGGAATGGCCGAGGTCAGGATCGAGGACATCCTCCGGCCCGCGTACATCGTCCCGGAGACCAAGGACATCGCCTCGCTGCTGACCGAGTTCCGACGCACGAACCAGCACATGGCGATCGTGGTCGACGAGTACGGCGACATGGAGGGGATCGTCACGCTCGAGGACGTGCTCGAGGAGATCGTCGGCGAGATCGAGGACGAGTTCGACCTGCCCGACGAGTCGATCGAGCGGCTCGACGAGAACCGGATCCGCATCGACGGCACGTTCCCGATCGACGACTTCAACGAGCAGTTCGACCTGGCCCTGCCGATCGAGGACTACCACACGATGGGCGGCCACGTCTTCGGCGTGCTCGGACGGGCGCCCCAGCGCGGCGACGCGGTCGAGGAGAACGGCCTCCGCTTCACCGTCCTCGAGGTCGAGGGGACCCGGATCGACCGGCTCGAGGTCGAGTTCCTGCCAGCGGCGCCGAGCGGGCGGAAGGACGACGAGGAGCCGCGGGCCAGCAGAGGGCTAGAGACCCCAGGTCTGACGAGAACGACGCCGAATAGACTTGGCCGCGTGCGAGCGGTCGTGATCGCGCGTCCCCACGAGGTCGCGTACGTCGAGGTCGAACGGCCGGTCTGCGGGCCCGGAGACGTCCTCGTACGCAGCCGGCTGGCCGGGGTCTGCCGGACCGATCTCGAGGTGCTCGCCGGCGAGCTCGACGGTCGCTGGGTGCGCTATCCGTGCATTCCCGGCCACGAGTGGAGCGGTGTGGTCGAGGAGGTCGGGGCCGGGGTCGACGACCTCCGGCGCGGGTGACCGCGTGGTCTGCGAAGGCTTCTGCTACTGCGGCCTCTGCCGGCGCTGCCGCCTTGGCGAGACCAACCTGTGCGAGCGCTACGACCAGCTCGGCTTTACGCGCGGAGGCGGCTACGGGGAGCTCGTGCTCGTGCCGCGCCGCGTCGTCCACCGGCTGCCGGACGAGCGTCTCGCTCGACGCCGCCGTCCTGATCGAGCCGGCGGCGGTCGTGCTTCGCGGGCTCCTCCGCGCGCGTCCGCACGCGGGGGAGGCGGTCGGAGTCGTCGGAGTCGGCACCCTCGGTGCGCTCGCGATCGTCCTCTCGCGCCTCTTCGCGCCGTCGGCGGTCGTCGCCTACGGCATCCGTGAGGCCGAGCTCGATCTGGCGCTGCAGGCTCGGGGCCGACGAGGCGGTCGACGTCTCCGGCGGGGCGGCCTCGCGGATGGGTGAGCTCGATCTCGTCGTCGAGACCGCCGGCGCGGTCGAGGCGATCGACCTTGCCACCCGGCTGCCGCGCGAGGGCGGGCGGATGGTCGGGCTCGGGATCGCCGGCGCCGGCAGGGAGCTGTGCATCCCGGCCGACCGGCTCGTCCTCCGCGATCTCGAGCTGATCGGCAGCGTCGGCTACACGAGCGCCGTCTGGGCCCGCGTGGTCGACCTTGTCGGCGCCGGCCTGGTCGACCTCGCGCCGATCGTCACGCACCGCTTCCCGGCGGAGCGCTTCGAGGATGCGTTCCGGCTGATGCTCGAGCGCGACGGCGTCGTCGGCAAGGTCCTCCTCGAGCACGCGCAAGCGGGCTCGGGAACAGGATGAATCGCGTCCCGGGTCTCGATCGTGCGGGCTTCCTCCGCGGTGCGGGCATCGGGGCGGCCGGTGTCTCGCTCGGTCAGCTCGCCGGCCCCGCCGCCGCGCTCGCCGGAAGCGGCGGGGGTGATTTCCCGGAGCATCCGCGGTGGCGGTTCGTCCTCGTCAGTCACGACACGCTCGACCCGCTGTTCGTGGCCACCCAGTTCGGCGCGCAGGACGCGGCCGCTCTCGTCGAGTGCTCGATGCAGTGGACCGGCTCGCCGCACGGCGATGCCGACGAGACGGTGAAGGCGCTGAGGGGGGCGATCGCCGGGAAGGCGGACGGGATCGCCGTCTCGGTCGTCGGGGGGAAGGCGTTTGCGGGTCAGGTCGAGGCCGCCCAGAAGGCGAAGATTCCTCTGGTCGCGTTCAGCGTCGACTCACTCGGCGGCGGTCGCCACCTCGCGTACATCGGCGAGAACCCGTACGTCTCCGGTTCCCGGGTGGGCGCCGAGATTGCCCGCCTCTCGCCGCGCGGGAACGTCGCGCTGCTCGCTCCCGAGCGCGCCGCGGCCTGGATCGAGCGCCGGCTCGAGGGTATCGTCGCCGGGCTCGCCCGGGCGCCGAAGGCTCCCGCGGCGACGGTGTTCCGTCTCACGGGCAACCTCCAGGAGCAGGAGGCGAAGATCGAGTCGACCCTGCGCAGCCGGCCTGGGCTTCGCGGTCTGTTCGCCGTCGACCGGACCGGAACGACCGCGGCCGGCATGGTGATCAAGCAGCACGCCCTCCGCGCCCGCGGCTTCCACGGAGGTGGGTACGACCTGCTGCCGGGCGACCTCGCGCTCGTCTCCAACCGCTACCTCGACTTCGTCGTCGACCAGCAGCAGTACGTCCAGGGATTCTCGACCGTGATGCAGCTCTTCCTCTCGAGGATCTCCGAGGGGACGGTCGTTCCCTGGGACACCGAGACTTCCGTGCTGCTCCGCGGGGCCGACGTGCGGATCTTCCTGGCGACGAAGAGCCGGTTCGAAGGCAGCTCCAGCCGGCACGAGTTCCCACTGCGTCGCGCCTGACTCCCGCGAGGTGCCCTGCCCGCCGGGCGGCGGTGGCTCGTGCTCGCGGCCGGGACGGTCGCGCAGACCTCGCAGGCGGCGGCGTACTCGGGGCTGGCCGTGCTCGCCCCGGTGCTCCGCGACCGCTACCACCTGAGCCTGACCCAGGTCGGCGTCCTGCTCGGCGGCGCGAGCGTCGGGCCGGTGCTGACGCTCCTGCCCTGGGGCCTGCTCGCCGACCGGATCGGCGAGCGCGCGACGGCGACGGTCGGGCTGGCCGGAGCAGCAGCCGGGTTCGCCGGAGCGGCGTACGCGCCGGATTTCGTGTCGCTCGTCCTGATCCTCGCGGTCGCGAACGCGTCGGGGGCGAGCGCGAACACCGCAACCGGCCGGGCGGTGACGAGCTGGTTTCCGCGCGCCGAGCGGGGATTCGCGCTGGGGATCCGCCAGACGTCGATCCCGATCGGCGGCTTCGGAGCGGCGCTCGCCGTTCCCCCGCTCGCCGACCACTGGGGCTCGCGGGGCGCGCTGCTCGCGATCGCCGCCTTCTCGCTGGCCGCCGCGATGATCGCGGCCGCATTCTTCGTCGAAGGGCCGATCCGCTCCGACCGGGAGGACGAAGCCGACGCGCTCCGCCGCCCGCTGCGCGATCCGCGGATCTGGCGTCTGTCGGTCGGAAGCTCGCTGCTGATCTACACGCAGGTCGCGCTGACCGGCTTCGTCGTCCTCTTTCTCGAGTCGCAGCGGGGCTTCTCGCACGGCGCGGCCGGGGCGGTCCTCGCCGGGATGAACGCCTTCGCGGCCGCGGCCCGCCTGCTGGTCGGGCGCGTCTCCGACCGGCTGGGCAGCCGGGTCGGGCTGATGCGGCGGATCGCCGTCTCGACCACGGCGGCGACCGCGGCGGTGACGGGTCTGCTGGGTGCGAGCGGCTGGCTGCTCGTGCCCGCGCTCGTCATCGGAGGCGGGCTCTCGATGAGCTGGAACGGGCTGGCGACGACTGCCGTGGTCGAGGCCGCCGGCCCGAGGCGAAGCGGCGCCGCGCTCGGCCTGCAGCAGACGATGCTCGGCACGGCGATCGTCGCCGCCCCGCTGGTGTTCGCCCCGTTCGTCTCTGCGACCTCGTGGCGGGCCGGCTTCGCGGCCGCGGCGGCCTTTCCGCTCGCCGGGATGACCGTGCTGCGGCGGCTCGGCCGGTGAGGGATACTGCCGACATGGACCGCGTGCTGATGCTGGCCGGCGACGCCGCCGAGGACCTCGAGACCTTCTTCATCCTCTACCGCCTCCGCGAGGCCGGCTACGCCGTCGACGTGGCCGCCCCGTCGAGGCGCACGTTGCGGACGGTCGTGCACGACTTCGAGCCTGACTCGGACGCCTACGTCGAGAAGCCGGGCCGCCGGCTGGAGCCCGACCTGGCGTTCTCGGAGGTCGAGCCGGAGCGCTACTCCGGGCTCGTCATCCCGGGCGGCCGCGCGCCGGAGTACATCCGGGTCGACCCGGACGTGCGGCGGATCGTCGCGCACTTCTTCGACAACGACCTGCCCGTCGGGACGCTCTGCCACGGCCCCCAGGTGCCGGCCGCGCTCGGCTACCTCCAGGGCCGGAAGAGCTCGGCGTTTCCCCCGCTCGGACCGGACATCGAGGCGGCCGGAGGGACCTTCGTCGACGGCGCGGACGTCGTCGACGGAAACCTGGTCTCGTGCCGGGGCTGGGGCGACCTGGCCGAATGGTCCCGCGCGTTCGTGGCCGTGCTCGAGCGCTCGGCCGTGCCGGCCTAGCCTCCCAGCGCCGCAGCGAGGGCCGCGGGCGCGCCGGCGAGCACCGGGTCTCCGTGCGTGACCAGCACGCGCTCGACCGGCAGCTCGAGCAACGGGCGCAGCTCAGCCACCGCCGCGGTGTAGTCGGCGCCCACCCAGGCGCGCGGGACCTCGAGCCGCCCACCGCGGCCGATCAGCACGTCACCGGCGACGATCGCCCTGTGCTCGGGGATCCAGTAGACGATCTCGTTCCACGCCTCCGCTCCGATCTCGACGCTGCCCGGCCGTTCTCCGACGGTGCCGTCGTACCGCTCCGCCAGCTCCCGGCAGCTGCGGTCGTGCGCGTCGACCGTCATCAGGATGCGCACGGGTCGCCAGGCCCGGGCCACGTCCCGGTCGAGCGCCGCGTAGAAACGGTCGGCATCTTCCGGCGGCACCAGCGGGTCGATCAGCACGACCGCCTCCGGCGCCTCGTAGTACACGCAGCCGACCTCCTGCTCCCAGCCTTCCGGCCCCCCGTCCGCCGGCGTCCAATCGGGATGGAGGGCCGTCCAGTGCCAGAGGCCGGTTCCGATCTCGCTCACCTGCATTCCCTCTCTATCCTGGCAGGGCAGGCACACACTCGAAGGGAGACCCATGCCCCGGTTTCGGACGCTCTTCCCCGCCGTCGCGCTCGCGGCCCTCGCCATGACTGCGTCGGCGGGCGCGGCGCCGCCCAAGCTGATCGGCACCGACGGCCCCGGCTTCACGATCACGCTGAAGCGTCTCGGGAAGCCGGTGACGACCGTGAAGGCCGGCACGTACTCGATCACCGTCGCGGACAAGTCCAACATCCACAACTTCCACCTGATGGGACCCGGCCTGAACAAGGTGATCACGACGGTGCCGTTCGTCGGGACGAAAACGGTGGTCGTGAAGCTCCGGAAGGGCGTCTACCGGTTCATCTGCGACCCACATCGCACGATCATGAAGGGGAGCTTCAAGGTCACCTGAGCTGCGCCGGAAGCACGGAGGTCACGGGGCCTGAGTGAGGGGGAGCGGTTCGGCCGTTCCCCCTCGGATCCGCCAGGCCGCGAGCACGCCCGTCGGCCGCGACAGGATCAGATAGGGCCTACCGTCCCAGAGCCCGACGTTCGCGACGTCCGTCCGCGAGGGGCGGGCGGAGTCGGTCGGGTGCGAGTGGAACACGGCCAGCTCGTAGCCCTCGTCCTCGAGATCCACGACCACGGACGGATCCGGGGCGCGGAGATCGAACCGAAAAGGGCTCGCGGCGACGTTGACGCAGGGGACGTAGCGCTCTGCGACGCCGTCGCGGAGCGCAACCAGGCCGCAGGCTTCGTTCGGCGCCTCGCGCTCGGCGTGCTCCTCGAGTGCCCGGCGCAGAGCGGCGGGCACTACCACCAGTGGCCGTGCTCCATCGCCGCGTTCGGGTCCGGCGCGTCCCAGAAGTCGGACGACAGGTACTTCCACCCGCCGTCGGCGAGGATGCAGACGACGACGCCTTCGTCGAGCTCGTCCGCGAGCCGACGCGCCACGTGCACCACCGCCCCCGAGGAGATGCCGGCGAAGACGGCCTCGCGGTCGATCAGGGCACGGAGGCCCGCCACCGACTCGGCGTTGGAGACGAGGATCTTCCGGTCGAGCTTCGCCACGTCGAGGATCGGCGGCACGTACCCGTCCTCGAGCGAGCGCAGGCCCATCACCGGATCACCGGGCAGCGGCTCGGCGGCCGCGACGACCACGTCGGGGAAGGTCTCGCGGACACGGTCGCCCGCGCCCATCAGCGTTCCGCCCGTGCCGAGCCCGGCGACCAGCACGTCGATCCGGTCGAGCGCCTCGGTGATCTCCGCGCCGGTGCCCTCGTAATGGGCGCGGGGATTCGCCTCGTTCGCGTACTGGAACGGCATGAACCACCGCGGGTCCCGCTCGGCGAGCTCGAGAGCGAGGCGGACGGCGCCGTTCGATCCCTCGGCTCCCGGCGAGTCGACGATCTCGGCGCCGTAGATGCGGAGCAGGCGCCTCCGCTCCTCGGTGACGTTCTCCGGCAGGACACAGGTGAGTGGATAGCCCTTCAGCTTCGCGACCATCGCGAGCGAGATGCCGGTGTTCCCGCTCGTCGGCTCGAGCAGGGGGCGGCCGGGCTCGAGCTCGCCCGACGCCTCGGCCGTCTCGACCATCGCGAGCGCGACGCGGTCCTTGATCGAGCCGGTCGGGTTCGCGCCTTCGAGCTTTGCGTACAGCCGTACCTCCGGTCGCGGCGACAGACGCGGGAGCTCGACGAGCGGCGTCGAGCCGACGAGGTCGAGCAGCGAGGGAGCCAGGCGGCTAGCCAACGCCACCGGCCATGGCCGGCAGGAGGATGACCGTCGCGCCCTCGCGCACCGGCGTCTCGAGCTCGGCGAGCGTGCGGATGTCCTCGCCGTCCACGTAGACGTTTGCGTACTGGAGCTGGCTCTCGAGCTCCGGGAAGCGGGCGGTGAGATCCTCGAGCACCTCTCCGATCGTGCCGCCTGCGGCGGTGACCTGCCGCTCGCCGCCGACCGCAGGGCGCAGCACGGGCGGGATCCGGACGTTCGTCATACGTGACCCCGGACGTTCCTCACGCGTGCGGAACCTGGCTCGGGGACACGGTGAATCCGGTCTCCGAGGCTTTCCTTCCTTGGCAGAACTCGACGTAGTCGACGTACTCGGTGATCGTCGGCTCGTCGCCGCAGACGGGGCACGCCGGATCGCGGCGCAGCGAGACCTCGGTGAACGAGCCGGCGAGCGCGTCGAAGAGCAGCAGCCGCCCGACGAGCGGCTCGCCGATCCCGAGCGCGAGCTTCAGCGCCTCGTTCGCCTGGATCGATCCGATCACCCCCGGCAGCACGCCGAGCACGCCGCCCTCGGCGCAGCTGGGGGCGAGCTCCGGCGGCGGCGGCTGCGGAAAGAGGCAGCGGTAGCAGGGCCCCTGGTGGGGTGCGAACACCGTCGCCTGACCCTCGAATCGGTAGATCGAGCCGTGCACGACCGGGATCCCGTGCCAGACCGAGGCGTCGTTCAGCAGGTAGCGGGTCGGGAAGTTGTCCGCTCCGTCGACGATCACGTCCCAGCCCTCGCCGAGGATCCGGTCGACGTTCTCGGAGGTGAGACGCTCCTCGAAGACCCGCACGGTCACGTCGGGGTTGAGCCCCTCGATCGTGCGCTTCGCCGACTCCGCCTTCGGCTCGCCAAGCCGGTCGGTGGCGTGCACGATCTGACGCTGCAGGTTCGTCGCGTCGACCGCGTCGTCGTCGACGATCCCGAGCGTGCCGACGCCTGCCGCCGCCAGGTAGAGCGAGGCGGGAGAGCCGAGGCCGCCGGCGCCGATCAGCAGGATCCGCGACTCGAGCAGCTTCAGCTGTCCCTGCTCGCCGACCTCGGGGATCAGGAGGTGCCGGCTGTACCGGCGGCGCTGCTCCTCGCCGAGCCCGCGCGGCAGCTGCGTCGGGAAGCCGTTTCGCTTCCACTCGACGAAGCCGCCCGCGAGGGAGGCGACGTCCTCGTAGCCGAGCTCTTCGAGCGTCTTGGCGGCGAACGCCGAGCGGTTGCCGGCGGCGCAGTACAGAACGATGCGGCGGCCGCGGTCCGGCGCCGCGCTCTCGATCCGTGACTCGAGGTTTCCGCGCGGCACGTGGACCGCGCCGGGGATGTGGCCCTCCTCCCATTCGTCGCGCTCGCGGACGTCGACGAAGAGCGGAGGCTCGTCCCCGTCGGCGTGGGCGGCGGCGGCCGGCGTGTCGATCTCCTCGATCTCGGCCTTGACCTGGTTGAGCAGCTCGCGGTAGCTCGCCATTGGTTCAAAAAAGATAGCGCTTCCGAGCAGGACCAGGGAGCCCGGGCGCGACGGAGCACCCGGCGGCGGTACCGCGAGCTTCCCGCGAGACTCAGCGCGCGGTCGCGCGCTCGACGACCGACGCGAGCCGGCGGCGCACCTCCGCCGCGGTCACGGCCAGCTCGTCGCTGCCGACGATCGAGAGCATTCGCTCGGCATCGACCGCGGACACGATCGTCGTCCCGTCTCGCTCGTAGACGACGACGTTGCAGGGCAGGAGCACGCCCAGGTCGGGCTCCGCCTGCAGGGCCCGGTGCGCGAGCGGCGGATTGCAGGCACCGAGAATCACGTAGGGCGCGCTCTCGACTCCGAGCTTGGCGCGAAGGGTCGCCTGCACGTCGATGTCGCACAGGACGCCGAAACCCTCCACGGCGAGCTCCTCCCGGACACGTTCGATCGCCTCGTCGAAGGGAAGCGTCGTGGCGGCGCTCAGTGTGTAACCGCTGCCGACCGCCGACATGCTTCCTCCAGGTCTCGTGCGCGAGCCTTCGCTGCCTTCGCCCGGTGGGACCGCGCCCCCGGCGGCTCGGGGAAGTGCTCGTCGAGGTAGTCGAGGATCGCGTCCTCGCCCACGAACACCCTGCTCTCCGTGACGAGGGCCGGGATCGTCGTCGTCCCGGCGGCGGCTCTGACGATCCCGCGAGCGTCGTGCTCGACCGGTACCTGTCTCAGGACGACGTCGAGGCCGAGCTCGGTGAGGCGCTGACGGACCCGCCGCGAGGCCGGGCACCATTCCGTCTGCCACAGCTCGAGCGTCATCGGCCCGCCGTCTCGAGGATCGAGTCGAGGTCCGCGAGCTGCCGCCGGACGCTCCCGCAGACCTGCTCGCACAGGGAGAAGACTCCCTCGTCGACGATGCGGTAGTAGACGAAGGTGCCCTCCTTCCTCCGTCCGACGATGCCCGCCCGGAGCAGGACGCCGAGGTGCTTGGAGACGTTCTGCTGGGACGCGTCGAGGTCATCGCCGAGCGCCTGTACGGTCGTTTCCCCGTCGCGCAGACGATCGAGGAGCCGGATCCGCATCGGCTCTGCGATCACGCGCAGGCGCTCGGCGATCACCTCGACGAGAGGCTCCGGGAGGGGGTGGGGGAGTGTCTGTCGCCTATCCACAACTACACAACCAATCAGTTGTGTATACTAGCAGATGTTCACGTACCTGCAAGCAGGAGGTTCGACACGATGGATGTGACCGATCTGACCTTCGACCGCGACGTGATCGAGCGTTCCCACGAGGTGCCGGTCGTCGTCGATTTCTGGGCGGAGTGGTGTGCGCCCTGCCGGATGCTCGGGCCCGTGCTCGAGCGCGAAGAGACGGCTCATCAGGGGCTCGTCCGCCTCGCAAAGGTCGACGTCGACGTCAACCCCGAGCTTTCGCACCGCTTCCGGGTGAGCGGCATCCCCTCGGTGAAGGCGTTCTGGCAAGGGGAGGTCGTCTACGAGTTCGTGGGCGTCCAGCCGCCTGCGGTGGTCGCCCGCTTCTTCGACGTGCTCGCCGAGCTCGTTCCGGCGGAGCCGGCGGTCGGAGCGGTGGGGTAAGTCCGCGGGCGGGGACGGGCGGCGAGTAACGTCGCCTGGTGCGTTCCCGCCTGCGCGTGTATGCGATCGTCGCCGCGTGCGCGGCGGCCGCCGCCGGCCTCACCGTCGGCGTCACGCTCGCCACGCGGACGACGCCGCCCAAGCGGGCGAGCACGCCCAAGGGCCTGCCGCCGCTGGTGCTCGATCTCGGCGTTCGGGTCGACCCCGAGGCGGTCGCGCTCCGTAGGGCCGCCGACCTCTACGGCCGCGGGCAGGCGCACGGCGGCGGAGCTGATCTTCGACCGCTACTCGTCGGTCGAGGCCGGGGTCGGCGCCGCGCTGGCCGCCTGGCCCGGCGGATTCGTCCAGGCTCGAGCGCCTGGCGGAGACGCGGCTGCGCAGCTCGCTCGTCCAGATCAACTACGGCGTCGCGTTGTACTGGCGCGGAGACCAGGCGGGCGCGCAGGCCGCATGGCGCGCGGCCCGCAAAGCGCAGCCGGATACGCCGTATGCGCTTCGCGCCGAGGACCTGCTGTACCCGAACTTCCCGCGCGGCCTGCCCGACTTCGTGCCCAGCTTCCCGGCGCCGGCCGGCATCGGCCGGCTGTCCCCGCCCCGCCAGCTGGCCCTGCTCGAGCGCCGCGCGCGTTCGGGCGGCGTCCGCGACGAGCTCCTGTACGGCGTCGGCCTTCAGCGGCTCGGCCGCCAGCTGTCGGCTCTCCGGGAGTTCCGGAAGGCGGCCGCGCTCGCCCCGGCCGACCCGGAGCCGAAGGTCGCGGTCGCGGTCGCTCGATTCGACAAGGCCGCCCCGTCGCGGACGTTCTCGCGGCTGGGGCCGCTCGCGCGCCGCTATCCGAAGAGCCAGACCGTGCGCTTCCACCTCGGTGTCTGCCTGCTCTGGCTCGGCAGCGTCGACGAGGCAAGGCGCCAGCTCAGGCTCGCACGGGCGGCGGGACCGAAGACCACGCTCGGCGTCCAGGCGCAGCGGTTTCTCGCTCAGTTGAAGAGCGTCGGGACCAAGTAGCGCGAAGATGGGCCGTTCGGCCCATGGCATCCGTCCGTCGCGTCTGCAACAGTGCCGCCTTCTTGACGGGGCGTTTGACGGGACACCTGAGGGCGGCTAGCTTGTCGGCCTTGACGGGAGGGGTGGCGCAGTGAGCGGGACCGGAACGACCGTCGCGGACGTACGGGTGTCTGTGCTCGAGACGGAGGAGGCGCGGACGCTGCTCGAGGCCGGTCGCGAGGCCGGGTCGCTGACCGCCGACGAGATCACCCTCGCGCTCGACGACCTCGATCTCGACGCCGGTCAGATCGACGACTTCTACCAGGCGCTGGACGAGCTCCAGATCGAGGTGGTCGCGGTCGAGGAGGAGGACGGGACCGCCACCGAGGAGTTCGAGGCCCAGGAGGTCTCGACCGACGCCCTGCAGCTCTTCCTCAAGGACGTCGGCCGCGTCGACCTGCTGACGGCGGCCCAGGAGGTCGAGCTCGCGAAGCGGATCGAGCGCGGCGACCACCGGGCGAAGCAGGAGATGGTGGAGGCGAACCTGCGCCTCGTCGTCTCGATCGCCAAGCGCTACCGAAACCAGGGCCTTCCCTTCCTCGACCTGATCCAGGAGGGGACGATCGGCCTCGTCCGCGCCGCGGAGAAGTTCGACTACCGGAAGGGTTTCAAGTTCTCGACCTACGCGACCTGGTGGATCCGGCAGGCGGTCGCCCGCGCGCTCGCCGACAAGGCGCGCACGATCCGGATGCCGGTGCACGTGGTCGAGAAGCTGAACAAGATCGTGCGCTCAGAGCGCAAGCTGCGCGCCGAGTTCGGCCGCGAGCCGAGCGCCGGCGAGATCGCACGCGATCTCGAGCTGACGCCGGACGAGGTCGAGCAGATCAGGCGCACCGCGCAGTCGCCGGTCTCGCTCGAGAAGCCGGTGGGAGACGAGGAGGAGTCCGAGTTCGGGCACTTCATCACCGACGAGTCGGTCCCCCTGCCCGAGGAGGCGGCGGAGGTCACGCTTCGCAAGGAGACGCTGGAGAAGATCCTCTCCCAGCTCTCGCAACGGGAGCGCCGCGTGCTCGAGCTTCGCTACGGCCTGAACGGTGAGCACCCCCGTACGCTCGACGAGGTCGGCCGGGCGTTCAACGTCACGCGCGAGCGGATCCGGCAGATCGAGAACCAGAGCCTGAAGAAGCTGCGCGCGCTCGCCGAGTCGCAGAAGCTGCGCGACGTCGCCTGAATCCCGCCTGGACGCCTACGAGGCCGCTCAGAGGCGGCTACAGGCCCCTCCTCC
Source organism: uncultured Actinomycetes bacterium (assembly GCA_963836685.1). Lineage (GTDB taxonomy): Bacteria > Actinomycetota > Thermoleophilia > Gaiellales > Gaiellaceae > DATBLE01. The sequence goes on along the minus strand of CAWIKS010000017.1, from coordinate 85,562 downwards.
GCGTGCTTCATCTCGACGCGCGAGCAGCTGCCAGCCGTTGGGAAGCTGCTCGCGGCACCAGCCGGGTGTCGTTGCCGCTCTGTCGGCGGTCCGCACCACGATCCACCTGAGCTGCCGCCTCGCGGCCTCCTGCTCGACGTCCCGTGCGTGGAGGAGGACGAGGTGGCGCTTCAGCTCCGCCCCGTACAGGAGGTAGGCGGGGTCGTTGTTCTGGAGGACGGCGCCGATGGTCGCATCCGCCGGCACCCGTCGATCGATCTCCGGCACTGCCCTCGGCAAGGTGCCCGCGAGCAGCCCCTGTGCCTCGGTGCGCGACAGCTGCCAGACCGCCGGAGAGCCGTCGAGCCCGACCGGCTTGGCGCGGTTGTGAAGATGGGTCGCGAGCAGCCCGTAGGCTCCGAGGCCGACCGCGAGGGTGGTCACGAGGCGGAGCTTGCGGTCGTAGAGGAACGCCGCCAGCGGCATCGTCAATCCGACCGGAATCAGCATGAAACGCCCGAGCCAGTGGTCGTAGCGCTGCGTCAGTGCGATGGCGAGCACGAACAGGGGCAGCGCGGCGGCGAGCGCCCCCCAGCTTCGCGGAACGAGCCTCATGAGCCAGGCCGCGAGGAAACCGAAACTGAGCGGCACTACGAGGAGGAAGCCGAGGACACCGAAGTAGGAGGTGTCTTCCGATGAGGCGTTCGCCGGCCAGAAGGTGAACGGCGTCGCGGTCGCGCCCGGGGGGTTGGGGGCGATTCGCGCGGCGGCGAAGATCTCCTTCCCGACGTTCGCGACGCCGTTGTCGACCGCGGTCGGAGGGTCGAGCCCCGAGAAGTCGACGAAGCGCCAGTAGACACGCGCTGCCGTCGAAGCAGCTCCGCCTGCGCTCGGCTGCGCCCGGTAGGGGACGGCTTCGGGGACGACCCCGAGGACGTGCCCGGTGCGGGCGACGTTCTCGACGTAGGTGAATGCGCCGAAGCCGACGAAAGCGATCGCCGTGCACGCGGCAAGCTCTGCGACTCTGACGCGCGGGAGCAGGACGAGGGCGGCGAGCGCGACGACCGGAAGCGCGATCAGCCCGGTCAGCTTCGTGCCGGCGGCAAGCGCGATCGCGAGCCCCGCGAGCGGAAGCACCCTTCGTGACCGGTCGACGACGAAGAAAACGCCCGCGGCGACGAAGGATGCGACAACCAGATCGTTCTGGGTGGTCACCGACTCGAGTGCGAACTCGCTCAGCGTCGCCGTCAGCAGGGCGGCGAAGAGCGCAGCAGCACGCGAGAATCCGATCCGGCGGGCGATCCCGTACACGGCGACGAGAACCGCCAGCTCGGCGAGCAGCTGTGGCAGAGCAGCGAGCCGGTCCCGGCCGAGCAGGGCGAGTGTGTAGAGGATGCCGATCTCGCCGTTCGGCGGGAACGCATTCGCACGGGCGGTCGCGGCGTCGAAGTAGCCGACGTGGCGCTGCTGAAGCCACGCGACCGCGCGGGTCAGGTGGTACGCGAGCGAGTCGTAGTTGTTCGGAGGGGTCACGACAACCAGGAAGGCCTGATAGGCGATCGCGGCGACGACGACCGCGGCCAGCAGGGCAAGCTCCTGGTGTTGGCGTACCCCGCCACTCGGCCATCGAAGCCGGGGCAGGTCCGGCCCCGGCATGCCCCGGCGCCACCACACCGCAGCCGAGATCGCCAGCAGCACCGCCTCTCCGACGAGGTAGCCGGCACGACCGACGGAGTCGATCAGCGAAAGACCCTCCGTCAGGAGGATCAACTCGCCCCAGGCCAGGATGTGGACGCCGAGGGCGAACGCGCTTCCCCGTAGCTGCATCGTCGTTGCGAGCAGCACGCCGGTTGCGACCAGGGCGGCGGCCGCGACTGTGAACACCACGGCGCCCACGGCTGTTACATGGGGCGGCGGGCGACCGCCCAGAGCGAGAGACCGAACGGTACCGGCAGGCGGTCGAGTGCGCGGAGCATCGGGACCAGGCGGTCGAACAACAGCAGCGGGCCCGAAGGGATCTGTTTTCTTCGCAGGACCCGCGCGGCGACGAACCAACCCAGCAGGCCGACCGGGTTCACGTGGCGCAGCTGCTCGATCTCGAGCCCCGCTTCTGCAAGCCTGTGCGCGAGGAGACGCCTGCGGTACCGGCGCTCGTGTCCGAGTACGAGATCGATCGATCCGAATGCGATCGGATGCGCCGGGACGAGGGCGAGCAGCGACCCTCCCGGCTCGAGCAGCTCGCCCAGACGGCGCAGCATGCCCGCGTCGTCGACGACGTGCTCGAGCACGTTGAAGCACAGGATCGTGTCGAAGAGCTCGGAGAGTGCCGCGGGTGCGAGCGACTCGACGTCGCCGGCCACGACCTCGACGTTCGCGTGGTCGGCGAACCGACGCCGCAGGCGAGGCGTGAACGCCGGATCGGGCTCGAGTGCGACGACCTCGCGTCCTCCGGCGACGTGCTCGGTGAAGGTTCCGATGCCGGCGCCGACGTCGAGTACCCGGCGGCCGAGGTGGGGAGCGCCGCGTGTCAGCAGCCAGCGGTTGTAGCGGGGTGCCTCCTCCATCCGGCGGAGCGTCTCGCCCTGCTCGGCTCGGAAGGCGAGTGCGACCGCCTCGCTCACGCGCGCAACCGCTCGGCAACCAGGACCTGGACGGCGCGCATGCCGTCCCGCCAGGTGATCTTCTTCCCCTCGGCATAGGTGCGGCCGTAGTAGGCGATCGGAAGCTCGTAGATCCGCAGCTTGCGCTTGCAGACCTTCGCGGTCATCTCCGGCTCGATCGCGAAGTCGTCCTGCCGCAGGTCGAGCGAACGGAGTACGTCGGCCCTGAAGGCCTTGTACCCGCTCTCCATGTCCGAGAGCGTCGTGTTGAAGAGGACGTTCGTCAGGAGCGACAGGAACCGGTTGCCCACCAGGTGCCAGAAGAGGTACGCGCGCTGCGGCTGCCCGCCCGACAAGCGCGAGCCGAAGACGACGTCGGCGACGCCCGCCTGGATCGGCTCGACCAGCCGTGGCACGTCGGCCGGGTCGTACTCCATGTCGGCGTCCTGAATGACGACGATATCGCCGCGCACGTGCGGGATCGCGGCGCGGATCGCTGCTCCCTTGCCGCGTCCGTGCTCGGTGACGACCACGACGTCGTCACGCTCGTTCTCCCACCGGCCGACGATCGCCGGCGTCGCGTCGGTCGAACCGTCGTCGACGATGATCACCTGCTTGTCGAGCGGCAGGCGATCGATGCGCTCCAGGACCTCTTCGATCGTCGCTGCCTCGTTGCGTGCCGGAACGATGAAGGAGACCCTCGTCCGCGCCGGTGAGAGCGAAGCAACCGGTGCGGGTGCCAGTGCGGGACCTGCGCTCGGAACCGAGAGGCGGGTTGCCATCGCCCCCTGGTATCGGCTTCCTCGAAAACCGCCTTTAACCGGGCCGCCGCGCTCGCGTCCTTCGGATCGGATGCGTTCGAGAAAAGAGCGCGGGTAAGGTTCGCGCTCGTGCCGCTCGATTCCGCCTGGTTCGCGGAGCTCGCCGAGTTTCTGCGGATTCCCAGCGTGAGCGCCGACCCCGCGCACGGGGAGGACGTTCGCCGTGCGGCTGACTGGGTATGCGACTTCGTGCGTGCATCGGGCGGAGAGTGCGGGCTCGTCGAACGCGGCGGCCGGCCGCTTGCGGTCGGCGAGCTGCGGGCGTCGAGCGGGGCCGACTCCGCCGCGACCGTGCTCGTCTACGGCCATTTCGACGTGCAGCCGCCGGCGCCCCTCGACGAATGGGAGAGCCCTCCGTTCGAGCCGACCGTCCGCGGTGAGTGGCTGTACGCCCGCGGCGTCGCGGACGACAAGGGCCAGCTCTACCTGTTGCTGAAGGCCGCCGCCCTGCTCGCGGCCGAGGGGGCGCTCCCGGTCAACGTGCGCGTCGCCTGCGACGGCGAGGAGGAGATCGGCGGTCATACGATCGTCGACTGGATCGGGGAGGACGAGCGCGGGGCGGACGCCTGCGTGATCTTCGACGCGCACATGCCAGCCCGGGGCCGGCCCGCCTTCTACATCGCCACCCGGGGGGTCTGCTACTTCCACCTCCGGGTTCGGACCGGAGGCCGCGACCTGCACTCGGGGACCTTCGGCGGGGCCGCTCTGAACGCGACTCATGCGCTCATGGAGACGCTGTCCGGCGTCCTCGCGCGCGACGGCCGCCTGCCGGAGCCGCTCCGGAAGGGCGTCGTCCCGCCGACGGAGCACGAGCTCGCGGACTGGGACTCGCAGCAGCCCGGCGCGGAGGTGCTCGCCGAGCAGGCCGCCCGGCCGGCGGACGCGAGCGCGGCCGAAGAGTTCTACCTCCGCACCTGGGGCGAGCCGTCCGTGGACGTGAACGGGGTCGAGGGCGGCTCTCCACAGCTGCAGAAGACGGTGATCCCGGTCGTCGCCGAGGCGAATCTCTCGATCAGGCTTGCGCCCGGGCAGCGCCCCGAGGAGATCGTCCCGGAGGTCGAACGGCTGCTCCGGGAGTCGGCGCCCGCCGGTGCGGAGATCGAGGTCGAGCTGTGGTCGTCCGCGCCGCCCGGGCTGATCCCGCCCGACACGGCTGCGATCCGGCTCGGTCAGGACGCCTTCGAGCGCGCGCTCGGCGTCCGGCCGCTGCTCCTGCGCGCGGGCGGCACGCTTCCGGTCGTGCCGGCGCTCGCGGACCGCGGGATCCCGACGATCGTCACCGGCTTCGACCTGCCCGAGGGAAACCTGCACTCGCCCAACGAGCGGCTGCTGGTCGAGCACGTCCCCCTCGGCGTCGCCGCCGCCCGGGAGCTGTTTACCGCGCTCGCCGGGTTGCGCTAGGCGTGGACGTGGTCGGGGTCCTGCACGAGCCAGTCGTGGCCGAAGCGGCGCATCTCCTCGATCACCGGCAGGAGCCCGTTCCCCTTCGGCGTCAGCTCGTACTCGACGCGGGGCGGGGTCTCGGCGTAGCTGCGGCGCACGAGCATGCCTTCCTGCTCGAGCCAGCGCAGCCGCTCCGACAGCGTCCGGGGGCTGATGCCCGGGCAGGCGTGCTCGAGCTCGGAGAATCGGCGTGCGCCTTCGGAGAGGTCGTGGACGAGCAGCGCCGTCCACTTCGACCCGATGATCTCGGCCGAGCAGGCGACCGCACAGGTCGCGTCGTGGACCGGCTTCATCGTACGGAAAGTCATGTCTCGATTGTACTCGGCGCCCCGCCGGAGGGCCTGCCGCGGGGCGCAGGGACGGCGCGGAGCGCTGGAGCTGCCCGATGATCGACCTGCATTCGCACATCCTCCACGGGGTCGACGACGGCGCTCGCTCGCTCGAGGACAGCCTGGGAATCGCCCGGGCCGCGGTCGCGGACGGCATCACCACGATCGCGGCCACCCCGCACGTGCGCGACGACTATCCCACGAAGCCGGGCGCGATGGAGGATCGGGTCGCGGAGCTCCGGTCGGAGCTGGAGCGGTCGCAGATTCCGCTCGATCTTCGGCCGGGCGGCGAGATCGCAATCGAGTGGCTCGACCGGCTGCCGATCGACGACCTCCGCCGGTTCGGACTGGGTGGGAACCCGCACTACCTGCTCGTCGAGATGGCCTACTACGGTTGGCCTCTCGACCTCCCCGACCGGCTCTTCTCGGTGCGCTCGCACGGGATCACGCCCGTGCTCGCGCATCCCGAGCGAAACGCCGAGGTGCAGTCGAAGCCGGAGCGTCTGATCCCGCTGGCCCGGTCCGGCGTCCTCATCCAGGTCACGGCGGCCTCGATCGACGGCCGGATCGGCCGTCACGCCCAGGCGTGCGGGCTGAAGCTGATCGAGCAGGGGATCGCGCACCTGATCGCGAGCGACGCCCACCACGCCTCGGTCCGCGCGATCGGGATGTCCGAGGCGGCGAATGCGGTCAGAGACGACGCGCTCGCCGCCTGGCTGACGCAGGAGGTCCCGGCTGCGATCCTCGACGACACTCCGCTGCCGCCGCGCCCGGAAACCGGCCGTAAGGGCGGCTGGCTGGGCAAGCTCGTCCGCTCCTAGCGGCCCACGACCTCTCCGTCGCCGCGACCGACCCGGCGGGCGCGGCACACAGCGGTCCCTGAGGTGCGAGCCGGTTGGGGAGGGGGGCTCATGGGGGGAACCGGCCGTTCCCCCCATGCGAGCGAGCGAGGCGGCGAAGCCGCCGCGAGCGCCTACCAGGGTGGCGGGTTGTGGGTCCAGCGGCCGCCGACCATCGTCGCGACCACCTGCACGTCGGGCAGCTCGTCCGCCGGGATCGTGAACGGATCGCGGTCGAGCACGACCAGGTCGGCGAGGTGGCCCGGCAGCAGCCGGCCTCGCCGGCGTTCGTCCCCGGTCAGCCACGCCGGGGTCAGCGTCGTCGCCTCGATCGCCTGGCCGACGGTCACCGCCTGCTCGGGCCGCCACTCGCGGAGCACACCGGCGCAGATCCCTGCCCACGGATCGAGCTCCTCGATCGGGGCGTCGGATCCGTTCGCGACCCGCGCGCCGGAGTCCAGGAGCGAGCGGAAGGCGTAGGCGCCGTCGAGGCGGTCGGGCCAGAAGCGCTCGGCGAGCTCGCGGTCGGCGGGGGCATGGCTGAACTGGACGGAGGCGGCGACTCCGATCGCTGCGAAGCGCGGCAGGTCCGCGGGTGCCAGGCACTGCGCGTGCTCGATCCGGTGTCTGAGGCCGAGCGGCTCCCAGTCCGGACGGGTCTCCTCGAATGCGTCGAGCGCGTTCCGGTTCGCCCGGTCGCCGATCGCGTGCACCGCGACCGGCCAGCCGGCTCGTGCCCCGCGGCGGACGATCTCGGCCAGCTCCTCGCGGCTCGTGATCTCGACGCCCGTGCCGTCCAGGAGCAGTGCGGTCTGCGAGCCGAGGGTGCCGTCCATGAAGACCTTGAGGTAGCCGAGGCGGAGACGGTCACCGCCGAGCCCGGACGCCAGGCCGAGCTCTGCCAGCCCGCCGAGACGGTGGTGCGGGATCGACTGCCACACGCGGAGGCTGAGGATGTCCTCCTGCTCGAGCCGCTGCCAGAGGCGCGGGATCGACGGCAGCCAGCCGTCCTTGTCGTGGATCGCGGTCACGCCTCGCGAGGCTGCGAGGCGCAGGCCGGCGCGCATCGCCTCCAGGTACTCCTCGTCGGTCGTCTCGACGTGGCGCTCCTTGAACCGCCAGGCCGACTCCTCGCGGAGGACGCCGGTCGGCCGGCCCTCGCTCGTCGACCTCGACGACGCCGCCGGGGACCCGGAGGTCGCCGTTCGCCCGGGCGAGGGCGGCCGAGTTCAGCCACAGCGAGTGGTAGTCCCTGGCGAGCAGTGCGGTCGGGACCTTGCCCGTGACCGCGTCGAGCGCCTCCTTCGTCGGCTCCTCGCTCCAGTCCGCGCTCCGCCAGCCCTGCCCGCGCAGCCAGCGGCCCGCGGGAACCCGGCAACCGCCTCCCGGACGCGCGCGAGCGCCTCGTCGAGCGAGGTTGCCCCCTCGAGCCGGACCTGCCGCTGGGCGACCGCCCAGCTCGGAAAGTGGACGTGCGAGTCGGTGAAGCCGGGGAGGACGCAGCGTCCCCCGAGGTCGACCACCTCGGGCGTCGCGAGCGCGGTCTCGTGGGTCCCGACGCCGCCGGCGATCCGGTCGCCGGCGATCGCCAGGGCCCGCGCGAGCGGCAGCACCGGATCGAGCGTCCTGATCGCCCCGTTGTCGAGGATCACCGCCCGGACTCTAGTCCGCCGGCCACTACACTCAGCCCGTGCCGTGGGACGTGCTGAGCGAGGAGCAGCGCGAGCTGCGCGACCTCGTGCGCTCGCTCGCACGCGACCGGGTCGCGCCCCGCGCGGCCGAGATCGACGAGAGCCACGAGTTTCCCTGGGACGTGGTCGAGCTCTTCCGCGAGCACGGGCTCTACGGACTGCTCTTCGACGAGGAGTGGGGTGGAACCGGGACCGGAGCGCTGCTCGCGCTGGTCGCGATCGAGGAGGTCGCGAAGGTCTGTGCGACGAGCAGCCTCCTGCTCGCCGTCCAGGAGCTCGGCTCGCTGGGCCTCAAGCTCGCCGGCACCCGGGAGCAGAAGGAGCGGTACCTGCCGAGTCTCGCCTCCGGCGAGTGGCTGTGCGCCTACGCGCTGACCGAGGCGGGCTCCGGCTCCGACTCGGCGGCGATGCGGACGACCGCGCGCCGGGACGGTGACGGGTACGTGCTCGACGGGGGTAAGCGCTTCATCACGAACGCGGGCGTGGCCAGCCTGTACACCGTGTTCGCGAAGACCGACCCGGAGGGCGGCCACGAGGGCATCTCCGCGTTCGTGCTCGAGGCGGACACGCCGGGCTTCGCGGTCGCGCGCCTGGAGCCGAAGCTCGGGATCGCCGGCTCGACCACCGGCGAGCTCGTCTTCGACGGCTGCCGCGTTCCCGCGGCGAACCTCCTCGGAGCCGAGGGGGAGGGGTTCAAGATCGCCATGCGCATCCTCGACCGGTCGCGGCCGGGCGTGGCGGCGCAGGGGCTCGGGATCGCGCAGGGCGCAACCGACTACGCGCTCGAGTACGCGAGGACCCGGGAGACGATGGGCAAGCCGATTGCCGAGCATCAGCTGATCGCGGCCAAGCTCGCGGACATGGAGACGAAGTGCGAGGCGGCCCGCGGGCTGCTCTACCGCTTCGGTCAGATGGTCGACACGGGAGCCCCGGACGAGGACCTGACCAAGGCGTCCGCGATGGCGAAGCTGTACTGCTCCGACGTGGCGATGGAGGTGACCACCGAGGCGGTGCAGATCCTCGGCGGCTACGGCTACATCAAGGAGTACCCGGTGGAGCGGATGATGCGCGACGCGAAGATCACGCAGATCTACGAGGGCACGAACGAGATCCAGCGGCTGGTCATCGCCCGCGAGATGCTGAAGGAGCAGCGGGCCTTCCTGCTCTCGGCCGTCGGCTATCGCCGGGCTGTGGTGTCCTGCGCTCTCAGCCGGCGAACTGCTGGTAGAGCAGGAAGACGTTGAGGGCGCTGATCAGGGCGGCGATCACGACGGCGATCCAGCTGGTGGCGCGGCGGTTGACGTGGACGCCCATGACGTCGCGCGGCGGGTGAGCAGGACGAGGGGGATGAGGGCGAAGGGGATGCCGAAGGAGAGCACGACCTGGCTGAGGACGAGTGCGCTGGTCGGGCTGACGCCGAGGGCGAGCACGACGATCGCGGGGACCATCGTGATCGCGCGGCGCAGCACCAGGGGAATGCGCAGGTTGACGAAGCCGGCCATGACGACCTGGCCGGCGTAGGTGCCGACGCTGGAGGAGGAGGCGCCGGAGGCGAGCAGAGCGACGGCGAACGCGAGTGCGGCGGCGCCGCCGACAAGCTGGCCGAAGGCGTGATGGGCCTCCTCGATCGACTCGATGCCGGTGAGGCCCCGGGTATGGAAGAGCTTGGCGGCGACCGCGAGCATGGCCATGTTGACCAGGCCGGCAAGGCCGAGCGCGACGATCACGTCGAGGCGCTCGAAGCGGAGCACGCGTGCACGTTCGGCGTCGTCGCGGACCGCCATCCTGCCCTTGGTCAGCGCTGAGTGGAGGTAGATCGCGTGCGGCATCACGGTCGCGCCGATGATCCCGACAGACAGGTAGAGCGACTCGTGATCCGCGAGGCCAGGGAGCAGGCCCCTCACCGAGCCGGAAGTCGAGGGGCCGATCTTGAGTGTCTCGTAGAGGAAGCCGAGAAAGATGATCCCGAGCAACGCGGTGATCGCGAGCTCGAAGCGGCGGAAGCCGTGTCGCTGCAGCTCGAGGATGGCGAACGCGATGAAGCCTGTCATCAGCCCGGCGATGAAGAGAGGAACGTGGAAGAGCAAGTTGAGCCCGAGCGCGGCGCCGAGGAACTCGGCGATGTCAGTCGACATCGCCATCACCTCCGCCTGTATCCACAGTCCCCACGAGACCGGACGCGGGTAATGCTCGCGACAGAGCTCGGGCAGGTCGCGGTCGGTGACGATGCCGAGCTTGGCGGACAGGTACTGGATCAGCATCGCCATCAGGTTGGCGGCGAGCACGACCCAGAGCAGGAGATAGCCGAACTTCGCGCCGCCCTGAACGTTGGTGGCGAAATTGCCCGGATCGACATACGCGATCGCGGCCACGAACGCGGGCCCGAGCATCCCGAGGGTCGCGCGCAGCTTGCCCTTCGCGAGCAGCCGGTCGAGCGCGCTCGCCTCCTGATCAAACGGAACCGGGAGCGAGCCGGAGCTCGCCGCTGCCGCTGCAGCCGCGTCGGGAGGAGGCGGTGTCACCGTTGCCTCCCGACGGCGACGCGCATCGACCGGGCGAGCACCGCGCCGAGCACGTGCACCTGGTCGCCGGCACGGACGTAGAGCGGCCCGTCGAACGGCTGCCGCTCGATCACCTCCAGCCGCGCGCCGGGGGCGATGCCGCGCTCGGTGAGGAACCGGAGCATCTCCGGGTCGGCGTCGGAGACGCGCACGAACGCCCCCGCTCGCCGGGCTCGAGCGCGTAGAGGTTGAGGCTCACGTCGTCGGCGACCTTCAGCTCCCGACTGGGGATCGGGTCGCCGTGCGGGTCGAGCGTGGGATGGCCGAGCCTGGCCGCGATCACCTCCTCGAGCTCCTCGGAGAGCACGTGCTCGAGCACTTCCGCTTCGGCGTGAACCTCGTCCCAGCTCATGCCCAGGCTCTCGACGAGGAAGAGCTCGAGCAACCGGTGGTGCCGCACGACCTCGAGTGCCACTCTTCGACCACGCTCGGTGAGGCGGGCATCGCGGTACGGCTGGTGCTCGACGAGGCCGAGCGCAGCCAGCTTGCGCAACATTCCGGAAGCGGATGCGGGCCGCACATCCAGTCGTTCGGCCAGGGCGGTCGTCGAAGCGGCGCCCTCTCGGCTCTCGAGCACGTAGATCGCTTTGATGTAGTCCTCGACCGCAGCCGTCAGGTCGGGGGCGCGTAGGGTTTTTTGAGGCACACCTAACTTATAGCTGAGGCACAGCTTACACGCAAGCTCAAAGCGAGGCGAGCGGCCGCCGTTAGGCTCCCGCCGACTTGATCACTCGGCCCGAACGTCCGACCTGCCCGTGATCGACCCGGCCCGCTCCTTCGGCCGCGTCGCACGGGACTACGACCTCGGACGACCCTCCTGGCCGGAGGCGGCGATCGACCTCGTCGTGCGGGGTCTGGCTCTCGACTCCGCGGCGGGGGTGCTCGACCTCGGCGCCGGTACGGGCAAGCTCACCCGGCAGCTGCTCGCCCGCTTTGCACACGTCGTCGCCGTCGAGCCGGAGCCGGAAATGCGCGCGCTGATCCCTGACGGCGCCGACGTGCACGACGGAACGGCCGAGGCGATCCCGCTCCCGGACGTCTCGGTCGCCGCTGTCTTCTGCGGGGAGTCCTTCCACTGGTTCGACTGGCCGCGGGCGATCGCCGAGATCGTGCGCGTGCTGCAGCCCGGCGGCGGCCTTGCGGTGATGTGGAACAGGCCGTCGGGTGGGCTTCATTCCGCGGAGTGGCCGCAGGGGGTCAGCGACGCGCTCGACCGCCTCGCCGATCCGGCTCCTGCCGAGCGGCGCTACCGGTCGTTCGCCTGGCGCCGCGCGCTGGCGGGGACCGCATTCGGCGAGCTCCACTCCGAAGTGGCGCCAAACGGCGGCGAGATCGGCCGCGAGGAGCTGATCGCGCGGATCGGCTCGTGGAGCCAAGTTGCGGTCCTGTCTGCTCCGAGCGCGACGCCTTCCTGGCCGAGGTCGCCGGGCACCTGACCGAGTCGACCTACTCCGTCACCCTGGAGACCCACGTCTACTGGGCGGCCTTGCCGCCTCAGCGGGCGGTGGTCGTCGGCTCGGGGCCGAACGGGCTCGCGGGAGCCCTCATCCTTGCCCGGGCGGGGCTCGAGGTAGAGGTGCGCGAGGCCGCGTCCGAGCCGGGCGGGGGGGTGCGCACGGCCGAGCTGACCGAGCCGGCTTCCGCCACGATCTGTGCTCGGCGATCCATCCGATGGGACGCACGTCGCCGTTCTTTCGCCGGGCGGCGCTCGGCGTGGAGTGGGTCGATCCGCCGGCGATCGTCGCTCATCCGTTGGACGACGGCACCGCGGTCGTGCTCGAACGCGAGCTCGAAGCGGTCGACCTCGGCCGGGACACATCCGCCTACCGGCGGCTGGTCGGTCCGCTGGTCGCCTCCTGGAGCGACATCGAGCCGCTCGTTCTCGGCCCCTTTCCGCCGTCAGCCAAGGACGTGCGCGCTGCCCTTCGCCTGCCGGGCGGCGTGAGGGCGGCGCTCTCGGATGCCCGCTCGCTCGCCGAGTCGCGGTTCGAGACCGCGCGCGCACGCGCACTGTTCGCCGGGCTGGCCGCTCACTCGATCCTGCCGCTGGAGCGGCGCCCGAGCGCCGGCTTCGGCCTCGCGCTCGCCGTGCTCGGCCACGTGGCCGGCTGGGGGTTTCCGCGGGGTGGGGCGCAGACGATCACGGACGCGCTGATCCGGAGCCTGCAGGAGCTCGGCGGCACGGTGCGCACCTCGGCACCGGTAGACGACCTGCCCGCCGTCGACGTCGTGCTCGCCGACGTGATGCCGGCGGAACTGTGCCGGACGGCCCGGCTGCCGGAGTCCTACCAGCGCTCACTTCGCCGCTACCGGCACGGGCCGGGCGCCTTCAAGCTCGACTGGGCCCTGACCGGCCCGATCCCGTGGACGGCGCCCGAGTGCGCGCGTGCCGCCACGGTTCACCTCGGCGGCACGCTCGACCAGATCTCCGCCTCGGAGTGGGGTGCGTGGAGCGGCCGTCCGGTCCGGCGCCCGTTCGTGATCCTCGCGCAGCACACGCTCTTCGACCCGAGTCGGGCTCCGGCGGGCAGGCACACGGCCTGGGCGTACTGCCACGTCCCGAACGGCTGGCAGGCGGACCTGAGCGGGGAGATCGAGGCGCAGGTGGAGCGGTTCGCGCCCGGGTTCGGCGATCTCGTCCTTGCCCGGTCGGCCACCGCGCCCGCGGACTTCGAGGCTCGCGACCGGAACCTCGTCGGCGGCGACCTGAGCGGCGGCACGATGGACCTCGGCCAGCTCGCGACGCGACCGGTGCGGCGGCTGAACCCCTACCGGACGCCCCTCCCGGGTGTCTACCTCTGCTCGTCGGCGACGCCGCCGGGCGGGGGCGTGCACGGAATGTGCGGCTACTCCGCCGCGCTGTCGGCGCTCAGGGACGGATCGCGGAGGGAGCGACGACCTCGAAGTCCGAGCCCTTGACCCGGCCGAGCGTGTGCAGGTCGTCGTTCGACCAGCGCGGATCGGGGGCGCCGCCGACGTACCAGCTCGAGCCGTTGTCGGCGACAACCATCCCGTAGCGCTTCAGCGCCTCGAGCACGACCCGGGCCTGCCGCGGAAAGCCGGCGGTGGGGTAGTCGGCTCGCAGCCGGACCCGAAGCCCCATCGGCGGCAGGGCCGGGTCGGTCGATCGCTCGCATAGTGGCGCGCGGGGTAGACGTACGCGCGGCCGCTGCGCTCGACGGTGAACCGGAGGGCATGGTCGATGTGACCGGCGGCGACCTCGTCGTAGCGGGCGAGGCCGGGGAGGATCGGCAGGCCGGCGGCGTCCGCGGACGTCCAGCCGGCCGGCCGGAGCCGGTTCGAACGCAGGCTCCAGATCGCGCCGGACCCTGCGTGCCAGCCGGCCGCCGTGCGCCTCAGCGCGTACAGCTCGTACAGCGTGCAGCTCGAGCGGTCGACGATCAGCGCGTGCCGGTCGCTCCCTCCTTCGATTCTGACCGCCGGCGGGATCGGGTAGGGCCTCCGGTCGCTCTCGGCTGCGTAGTCGAAGGAGACGCGCACCTTCTGCACCCCGGCGGACACGATCGTGTACGGGATCCCGATCGGGTGGCCCTCCCAGAGCCCGGAGCCGAAGTCGGGATGAAGCCCGGTGTCCGCCCCGATCGAGCGGATGATCGCGACCGAGTCCTTCGCCACCGGCAGGCCGTCGACACGCCGGTTCCACGCGTTGTCGGGCGGGAACACCGGGCAGCCGGCGAGGCGCGGTGGAGCGGACGCGCCGGCGACCGCGAGCACGACGACGGCGCCGACGACCCCTTTCACGCGGCCAGTTTGCCTGCAACACTCGTTGCATGCGGACATGCCCAGAGTGCGGCGAGCAGAATCCGTCGCACGCCCGCTTCTGTCTCGCCTGCGGGGCCGGTCTCGACGCAGGCCCGGCCGAGTCGCGCCGGCTGGTCACCGTCCTGTTCTGCGATCTGACCGGATCGACCGAGCTGGGCGAGCGCCACGATCCCGAACGGCTGCGCGGGGTGCTGCGCCGCTACGCCAACGAGGCGCGGGTCGTGATCGAGCGTCACGGCGGAACGGTGGAGAAGTTCATCGGCGACGCGGTGATGGCGGTCTTCGGCCTGCCGGTCGTGCACGAGGACGACGCGCTGCGGGCGGCGCGCGCGGCGCTCGAGCTGCGCGAGGCGCTCGACCGGCTGAACGACGAGCTCGAGCGGGAGGTGGGTCTGACCATCCACGCACGGATCGGCATCAACAGCGGCGAGGCGGTCGCCGGTGACGCGGCGCACGGCGAGGGTTTCATCACCGGCGACGTCGTCAACGTCGCCAAGCGCCTCGAGGAGCAGGCCGACGCTCTGGGCGACATCCTGATCGGCGAGGCCACCTACCAGCTTGCGCGCGACGCGATTCTTGCCGAGGCGGTCCCGCCCCTGGAGCTCAAGGGCAAACGGGACCGGACCACCGCGTATCGGCTGGTCGGGGTGACGCCCGGCGCGCTGCCGCACGCCCGTCGCTCGGACTCGCCGATGGTGGGCCGCGGGCGCGAGCTCGCCCTGCTCGAGGGTGCCTTCGCGCGTGCCGTCGGCGAGCGGTCGTGCCACCTGTTCACGGTGCTCGGCTCGGCCGGCGTGGGGAAGTCACGCCTGCTGAGCGAGGCGCTGACCCGCATCGGCGCCGATGCGCAGGTGCTCAGGGCCGCCTGCCTCCCGTACGGCGAAGGCATCACCTTCTGGCCGATCCTCGAGATCGTCAAGCAGGCGACCGGCGTCACCGAGGACGACGCGCCGACCGAGGCCAGGCAGCGGATTGCCTCGATCCTCGACGAGGATGACGCTGCCGACGCCGTTGCCGAGCGGATCGCCGAGCTGGTCGGTCTCGGCGGGGTTCCCGGTGCCGTCGAGGAGGGCTTCTGGTCGGTCCGCAAGCTGCTCGAGGCCCTCGCCCACCGCCGCCCGGTGATCGTCGTCTTCGACGACCTGAACTGGGCCGAGCACACGTTGCTCGACCTGATCGAGCATGTCGTCGAATGGTCGCGCGACGCACCCATCCTGGTCGTCTGCCTGTCGCGCCCCGAGTTGCTCGATCTGAGGCCGGCGTGGGGAGGAGGGAAGCGTAACGCCACCTCGATCTTCCTCGAGCCGCTCTCGGAGCGAGAGTCGGATCTGCTCATCGACAACCTCGTCGGCGGCGTGCTCCTCGACGCCGGCGTGCGGGCCCGTATCCACGAGGCCGCCGCGGGCAACGCGCTCTTCGTCGAGGAGATGGTGGCGATGCTCGTCGACGAAGGCTTCCTTCGCCGCGAGAACGGCGCCTGGGTGGTGACGGGTGACCTCGCCGGCGTGCGTGTCCCGCCGTCGATCGAGGTGCTGCTCGCCTCCCGGCTCGACCAGCTCGGCGGGCCGGAGCGGCGCCTGCTCGAGCGTGCCGCCGTCGAGGGGAATGTCTTCCACCGCGGGTCGGTCGAGGCCCTGTTCCCCCGCGCCGAGCGGGAAGAGGTCGCTCGCTGCCTCCAGCATCTGGTGCGCAAGGAGCTGATCCGGTCGCACCGGCCTGCGTTCGCGGGCGAGGACGGCTTCTGCTTTCGCCACCCTCTCCTGCGCGAGGCGGCGTACAAGGCCCTGCCGAAGCGGCTGCGAGGCGAGCTGCACGAGTCGTACGCCGCCTGGCTCGGGCCCCGGCCGGGCGAGCACGAGGACATCAGGGGGTACCACCTGGAGCAGGCCTTTCTCTACCGCGGCGAGCTCGGGCCGGTCTCGGAAGAGGATCGCGAGCTCGGGGCCCGTGCCTCGCAGCTGCTCGCGTCCGCCGGGCACCGGGCCCTCTCCCGTGGCGACGTGCCTGCGGCCGTCGATCTTCTCGAGCGCGCGCTTCGCCTGCAGCCGGAGCGATCGGTCGCGCGTCTGGAGTTGATGCCGGAGCTGGCCGCTGCGCTCAGGGAGGCGGGCGAGCTCTCGCGCGCCGAGGACTATCTCGAGGAGGCGCTGGGCGCGGCCAGGGAGACCGGGAACAGGGGCGTCGAGCTGGCCGCCCTGATCGAGCGCGCGGCACTTCTCTCGCTCAGCGACCCCACTACCAGCGATCGGCTCCTCGCCGAGATCGAGGCGGCGGTACCGGTCCTCGAGGAGCTCGGCGACGATCGGGCGCTCGCGTCGGCCTGGACTCTGATCGGGCTGAGGTTCGGTCTCTGGAAGGGGCGGTTCTCCCGCGGCGAGGAGGCGCTCGAGAAGGCGCTCGACTACGCCGGCAGGGCGGGCGACCGCCGGCAGGAGGCGATCATCCTCAGCTGGCTCTGCTTTGCCGCCGCCCACGGCCCGGCACCGGTCTCCGCTGCCATCCGCCGCTGCCAGGAGATCGTCGCCGGGTCGCGTGGTGATCGACTCGTCGAGGCGGGCGTTGCCCGCTACCTCGCGCTGCTCGAGGCCCGGCGGCGGCACTTCGACGATGCCCGCGCGCTCGCCGGCCAGGCCCGCGCGGTCTACGAGGAGCTCGGCATGGAGCTGCTCGCGTGGGCGGCCAGCACGCTCTCGTACGGCGAGATCGGGCTGCTCGCCGGCGACTACCAGGCCTCGGAGCGCGAGCTGCGCGCGGGTGCGGCGGCTCTCGAGCAGATGGGGGAGCGCGGCTACCTCTCGAGCGTCTCGGCCTTCCTGGCCGAGGCGCTCTACGGCCTCGGGCGTG
Organism: uncultured Actinomycetes bacterium; assembly: GCA_963836685.1. Classification (GTDB taxonomy): domain Bacteria; phylum Actinomycetota; class Thermoleophilia; order Gaiellales; family Gaiellaceae; genus DATBLE01. The sequence continues at coordinate 68,672 of CAWIKS010000017.1, read as the reverse complement.
TCGACGAGGCGGAGGACGCCGCGCGCCGGTCGCTCGCATGTGCCTCGGAGGACGACATCTGGTCGCAGGCGCTCTCACGCGGAACACTCGCGAAGGTCCTGGCGAGGCGTGGCGCCCTGGTCGAGGCGGAAACGTACGGACGCGAGGCGGTACGGCTCGTCGAGGGCACGGAGGCCCTCGATCTCCGTGGCACCGCGCTGCTCGACCTGGCCGACGTCCTCCTTCGCGCGGGCCGTGGCGACGAGGCCGCGGCCCGCGCGGGTGAGGCCCTGGAGGTCTTCGAGCGGAAGGAGAACGACGTGTCGGCCGGGCGTGCGCGGGCGCTGATCACCCGGGCGGCGAAGCCGTCGCCGCTCACGGCTGCGGAAGGCCCAGCCGATCGAGCATCGTGAGATCGAGCTGCGCCGACTCGCGGGGTGGCAGGTAGAGCGTGGACAGCGGAGTGACGTGGCCGGCCGCCAGCTCGGACAGGCAAAGCGTGCGTATCAGAGCCTCGAAGCCGGGATACGGCGAGGCCTCGTACACCGTCACCGCGTGTGCCGGCGGATAGTGCTCGAGCAGGGTCTCGACGAGGATCGGCAGGCCGTCCTCCACCGTGTCCACGGCGGCGGCGGTGTTGCCCACGGTGCCGATCTGCCACAGGATCAGCCCGGCGGTGGGATCGATCCGCCGCCGGTGCACGAGGAAGTCGGTCGCCTCGTAGCTTTGACAGCCGTGCCGGGACGGATCGACGCCGAGGTCGGCGAACAGGCAGTCCTCGGCGGAGATGCCCGGAAGCATCCGCGCCGGGAACCCTTCCGCACGCGCCCGTCGCACGGCCTCGTGAGAGGGGGCGACGAAGACGCCGGGGTGGCCGTAGAACGCAGCGCAGACATTCTTGCCGGCCCGCACCTCGGCGAGGATCTCCTCGGTCATCGCCTCGTAGGCATCGGCGCGGCCCGCGCCGACCTCGTAGAGCTCGTGCAACGAGCGTGTCCTCGGATTCAGCCGCTCGAGAAAGCCCTGCGTGACCGGCTCGGTGACGACCGCGAGCACGACGTCGGATCTCTCGATCGTGGCGCGCGCCTCCGAGGTCAGGTGCGCGCCGAGCTGGATGCCGGTGCCGACGACGGTCAGCGACCCGGTGGAACCATCTAGACGAGCCAGATGACGAGCCAGCGCACGGGTGTGGACGACTGCTTCATCACCGTGTGAACGCGGCTGAAGTTGCCGTCCAGCAGCAGCGCCTGGGCTTCGGGCCCGAGCTCGGTCTCCGCGAGCACGGCGAGCGGGTTCCTGACGTACTCGACGAGCAGGTCGGGGTCTTCCGCCATCCTCAGCAGGAACTCTCTGATCGAGCGGGCGACCTCGGCATCCAGTGCTGCCGGCGGTTCCAGCGGTTCGGGCATCTTCGGTCTCCTCGCGATGGGAGAGGCTAGGCGGCGAATCTATAGCCGTTCGGGGGCGCAGTCAACGTCCGATCCGCGTCGCAGCTTCGCGAGGACGGGGTCCGGCCGGCCGAAGAGGAGGAGCTCGGGGCCCACGGGTTCCCAGCGATAGCGGAAGACGAGCCCGGCGTCGTCTCCGTTTCCGAACACCACGTGCTCCCAGGCGTCTCCCGGCGCCTTCCCCTCGAGGCGCACCTCGAACGCGTGGTTCTCGTACCGCGTGCACCAGCTGTGCAGCTCTCGCACGATTCGGACGCGGTCGAGCCCGGCCTCCTCGTGGAGCTCGCGCCGCAGACCCTGCTCGAGCGACTCGCCGGGGTCGAGGCGTCCCGCGGGAACCTGGGTTCCTGCATCCGGATCGTCGCGGTGGTCGAACACGAGCAGCTCCATGACGCCGTCTCGCTCGCGGGTCACGTACGCCAGGACGCGCTGCCTCACGTCGAGGCTTTGAGCGAGGCCTTGTAGGCGCGCTTCGCCGTCTGATAGCTCGCGAGCGCCTCGGCCGAGTCCACGTCCCCGAGCGTGGGATGGCCGGGCACGAGCCCTTCCGCGGCGGCGACGCCGAAGCGTTTCGCCAGGACCGATCCGAGCGCCGTGATCTTCATCTCGCCGAAGCCCGGCAGCTCGCCGATCCGGCGCCGGAGGTCGTCGGCGTCGGCGGCCTCCGTCCAGAGCCGCTCGGCCCGGCCGCCGTACCGCTCGGCGACGAACGCAGCGAGCTGCTGGACGCGGGCGGCCATCGTGCCGGGAAAACGGTGCACGGCCGGCTTCTCGCGGAACGCCCGCTCCAGCGCGGCCGGGTCGGTTGCCGCCAGCCGCCCGGGCTCGAGCGTGCCCAGCCGCTGCTTGATCTTCAGCGGCCCGGAGAACGCGGTCGGCACCGGTACCTGCTGGTCGAGAGCGAAGGCGATCAGGAGCGCCATCGGCTCGTGCGCGAGCAGCACGTCGGCCTCGTCGTTTCCGGTGAAATGCAGGCGTTCCGGCATCACCGCGATCGTAGCCGTTTCGCCGCCCCCGCCGGCCGAGTCGAACACTTGTTCGTCTCGGCCGCGAGCGGTACGCTCCGGGGGATGGGCGTCCTCGACCTGTTCAGCGAGCAGACCCGAGCGTGGTTCGCCGGGGCGTTCGATGCACCGACCCCGGCGCAGGAGCAGGGCTGGCCGGCGATCGCGTCCGGCGAGCACACCCTGATCCAGGCCCCGACCGGTTCCGGGAAGACACTGGCGGCGTTCCTGTACGGAATCGACCGGCTGATCCCGTCGGCCGGGGAGGGCCTGCGCCTGCTCTACGTGTCGCCGCTGAAGGCGCTGAACTACGACGTGGAACGGAACCTGCGCGGACCGCTCGCCGGCCTTCGCTCCGAGCTCGCCGTTGCCGTCCGCACCGGCGACACGCCGGCGAAGGAGCGCTCGGCGATGCTGCGCAACCCGCCGGACGTCCTGATCACCACCCCCGAGTCGCTCTTCCTGCTCCTGACCTCGCAGGGCCGGGAGATGCTGAAGACGGTCGAGACGCTCGTGCTCGACGAGGTGCACGCCGTCGCGGGCACGAAGCGCGGTGCGCACCTCGCGCTGTCGGTGGAGCGCCTGCAACGGCTGGCCGGCGGCCCGGTGCAGCGGATCGGTCTGTCCGCCACGCAGCGGCCGCTCGACGAGATCGGCCGCTTCGTCGGGGGTGGAAGCGTCGCCGGCCGAGCCGGCGACGCCCGCCGGGACGCCCCGGGCGCCTCCGGCGCCCGGTGGTGCGCGCGCCCGATCCGTCTCGTCGACGCGGGACGCAGCAAGGAGCTCGACCTCCAGGTGGTCGTCCCTGTCGAAGACATGCGCGAGCTCGCCGTAGGCGAGGAGCACGAGGCGTTGCGCGGAACCGGAGGTGAGCCAGCGCGTTCCACGGTCTTCCATCTGGCCGTCGATCTACCCGGAGCTCCTCCGTCTGGTCGAGGAGCACCGGTCGACGATCGTCTTCGTCAACAACCGCCGGCTCGCCGAGCGGCTCGCGCTGCGGCTCAACGAGCTCGCAGAGCGTGAGCTCGCCCGCGCCCATCACGGGTCGCTGGCCCGCGAGCAGCGGGTCGAGGTCGAGGAGCTGCTCAAGCGCGGCCAGATCCCCTGTCTCGTCGCCACCTCCTCGCTCGAGCTCGGGATCGACATGGGCGCGGTCGACCTCGTGATCCAGGTGGAGAGCCCCAAGTCCGTCGCCCGCGGGCTGCAGCGGATCGGCCGCGCGGGCCACGAGCTCGGCGCGGTCTCGAAGGGCCGGATCTTCCCGAAGTTCCGCGCCGACCTGCTCGAGTCGGCGGTCGTCGCCGAGCGGATGCTGGCGGGCGAGATCGAGGAGACCGTCATTCCGCGCAACCCGCTCGACGTCCTCGCGCAGCAGGTCGTCGCGATCTGCGCCGACGAGGAGATCGAGGTGGACGAGCTGTACGACCTCGTCCGCCGCGCGTACCCGTTCGCGGACCTCTCCCGCGCCCAGTTCGAGAACGTGCTCGACATGCTGTCCGGCCGGTATCCGTCCGACGAGTTCGCCGAGCTGCGGCCGCGGATCGTCTGGGATCGCACCGGTGGCACGATCCGCGGGCGGGACGGCGTTCGCCGCCTGGCGGTCACGAACGCGGGCACGATCCCCGACCGCGGCCTGTTCGGCGTCCACCTGGTCGACGGGGGCGGCCGGGTGGGGGAGCTCGACGAGGAGATGGTCTACGAGGCCCGGGCCGGCCAGACCTTCCTGCTCGGCGCCTCGACCTGGCGGATCGAGGAGATCACCCGCGACCGCGTGCTTGTCTCGCCGGCCCCCGGCGTCCCGGGGGCGGTGCCGTTCTGGAAGGGGGAGGGCGTCGGCCGCCCGTACGAGCTCGGCGAGCAGATCGGCAAGGCGTCGCGGGAGCTCTCCGCGCTTTCGCACGCGAAGGCGCTCGAACGGCTGCAACGAGCGGCACATGCTCGACGAGCGTGCCGCGCACAACCTGCTCACCTTCCTGCGGGACCAGGAGGCTGCGACCGGGGCGATTCCGAGCGACAGGACGATCGTGGTCGAGCGCTTCCGCGACGAGATCGGCGACTGGCGCGTCTGCATCCTGACGCCGTTCGGCGCGCGGGTGCACGCGCCGTGGGCGATGGCGGTCGGCGCGAGGCTGCGGGACGCGCTGGGGCTCGAGGCCCAGTCGATCTGGTCGGACGACGGGATCGCCTTCCATCTCCCGGACGCGGATGCCGTACCGCCGACCGACGAGCTGCTCGTCGATCCGGACGAGCTCGACGACCTCGTCGTCCAGGAGGTGGGGCAGACGGCCCTGTTCGGCTCCCGCTTCCGCGAGAACGCCGGCCGCGCCCTGCTGATCCCGCGCCGCCGACCCGGCGAGCGCACCCCGCTGTGGCAGCAGCGGCTGAAGGCGCAGTCGCTGCTCCAGGTCGCGCGCCGGTATCCCGCCTTCCCGATCGTGCTCGAGACGTACCGCGAATGCCTCCAGGACGTCTTCGACCTGCCGGCCCTCAAGCGGTTGCTGCACGGGCTCCGTACGCGCCAGATCGACGTCGTCGACGTGGAGACCGCGAGCGCGTCGCCCTACTCGGCCTCGCTGCTCTTCGACTATGTCGCCACGTACATGTACGAGGACGACACGCCGCCGGCCGAGCGTCGCGCCCAGGCGCTGTCGCTCGACCGCGACCTCCTGCGCGAGCTGCTCGGCCAGGAGGAGCTCCGCGACCTGATCGACCCGGACGCGCTGGCCGAGGTCGAGGCGCAGTTGCGCGGCGCGCCGCAGTCGTCGGATCATTTGCATGATGTACTTCTGAGAACAGGAGATTTGCGATCTTCTAGAATATGACCGTCATACTTGCGGAATCGCTCGTACGCGAGCGTCGAGCGGTGGTGGTACGCATCGCCGGCGAGGAGCGGCTGATCGCCGCCGAGGATGCCGGCCGCTACCGCGACGCTCTCGGCGCGATGCCGCCGTCCGGGCTCCCGGACGCGTTCCTCGAGGGCGGGGAGGAGCCGTTGCGCTCGCTCGTCGCCCGCTACGCCCGCTCGCGCGGACCGTTCACGACCGCGGAGGCGAACGCCCGCTTCGGCGTCGACGTCGAGCCCGAGCTGCGGGCCCTCGAGCGCGAGGAGCGGCTGGTCCGGGGCGAGCTGCGGCCGGGCGGTACCGAGCGCGAGTGGTGCGACCCGGACGTGCTCCGCCGGCTGCGGCGCGCCTCGCTCGCCGCGCTCCGCAAGGAGGTCGAGCCGGCCGAGCAGGCGACCCTCGGTCGCTTCCTGCCCAGCTGGCACGGGGTCGACCGGCGGGCCTCGCTGCGCGAGGCTCTCGTCCCCCTGCAGGCGCTGTCGCTGCCGGTCTCGCTGTGGGAAGCGGACGTGCTGCCGCGCCGGGTTCCCGGCTACCGGCCCGAGCTGCTCGACCAGCTCTGCGCCACGGGCGAGGTCGTCTGGGTGGGCGCCGGGCTCGACCGGATCGCCCTGTACTTCCGGGAGGACGCCGGCGCCCTCGGTCGGGTTCCCGGCGCGCCGACGCCCGACCTGGAAGCCCACGATCGGCTCAGAGGCGCCCTGGCGGCCTCGGCGCTCTTCTGGCCGGACGTCCTCGACGCGAGCCGGCTGGAGAGCGTCGAGGCGCTCGCTGCGCTGTGGGATCTCGTCTGGGCCGGCGAGGTGACGAACGACGCCTGGCAGCCTCTGCGCGCGGGCCGTCGCTACGGGATCCCGAAGCCGGAGCGCCGCCCGAGGCGCTTCTCCCGGCACCGCGCGACCGCGGTCGTCGCCACCCAGGGCCGCTGGTCGCTCACCGACCGCCTGTTCGAGGGCTCTCCCGACCGCCGCGCGCTCGCCGAGCTGCTTGCTCGAGCGGCAGGGCATCGTCACCCGCGACGGCGTCCGCGGGGAGGGTATCCAGGGCGGCTACGGCGCCGTCTACGGTGAGCTGAAGGCACTGGAGACGCTCGGGCTCTGCCGTCGCGGCTACTTCGTCGAGGGCCTCGGCGGCGCGCAGTTCGCGCTCGGCGGGGCGGTCGAGCGGCTGCGCGAGCTCCGCCCGGGGGAGGAGGACGAGGCGGAGCCGCTCGTCCTCGCCGCGGCCGATCCGGCCCAGCCCTACGGGTCCGTTCTGCCGTGGCCGAAGCGCGCCGGCGCGCGGGCGGCGCGGGTCGCCGGTGCGTACGTGGTGCTGCTGGGTGGAAGGCCGGCCCTCTTCGTCGAGCGCGGCGGGCGCTCGCTCGTCCCTCTCCGGGAGCCCGGCGAGGAGTGGCTGCGGGTCGCGCTCGATGCGCTCGTCGCCCACGCCCGGCGGTTCACGCGCAAGCGCCTCGCGGTCGAGCGCTTCGACGGCCAGCCGGTGAGCGGCAGCGAGGTCATGCCCCTCCTCGTCGAGGCAGGCTTCGTCGCCGGCCCGCGGCGCGTCGTCCTCCGCCCCTAGACAGTGCCGCCGGTGCGCTACGGGCTCTGCGCGGCGAACACCGGCACGTACGCCGATCCGCGCAACGTCGTGGCGCTCGCCGAACGGGCGGAGGCGGCGGGCTGGGAGGCCCTGCTGCTCTGGGATCACCTTGCCTTCGTCTGGGGACCGCCGGCGGGCGATCCCTGGGTCACGCTCGCGGCGGTGGCGAGCCGGACGTCGACGCTCCTCCTCGGCACGAACGTGACGCCGGTGCCGCGCCGCCGCCCCCACGTCCTCGCGCACCAGGTCGCCACGCTGGACGTGGCGAGCGGCGGCCGAACCGTGTTCGCCGCGGGCATCGGCGGGGTTCCGTCGGAGTTCACCGCCTTCGGCGAGCCGGACGACGCCCGGACGCGCGCGGAGATGCTGGACGAGGGGCTCGAGGTGCTGCGCGGTCTCTGGTCGGGGGAGCGTGTCGTCCATCGCGGCCGCCACTTCACGGTCGACGGAGTCGAGCTCCGTCCACGACCGCTCCAGGAGCGGATCCCGATCTGGATCGGCGGGAACAGCCCGCCTGCGCTGCGACGCGCCGCCCGCTACGACGGCTGGGCGGCGGATACGGCGCGCCCGGACCGCATGACGATGACCGCCGACGAGCTGGCCGCCTCGGTCGAGACCGTCCGCCGCCTGCGCGAGTCGCTCGACGGCTTCGACGTGGTCGTCATGGGCAGCGTCGAGCGAGGCGACCGGGCGACTCCCGCCGCCTACGCGCAGGCCGGCGCCACGTGGTGGCTCGAGAGCGTCCACGACACGCGGGGGAGCCTTGTCGACATGCTCGCGCTCGCCGGCGCCGGGCCTCCGGGCTAGCCCGAGAGCCGGCCCAGCAGCCAGCCGAACAGCGCGTGGCGCCAGCTCGCCTGCACGAAGGCACGGCGGTTGTGCAGGAGCGGCGGGATGCCCGGCTCGCCTCGCGCCGGGTGGAAGCGGTCGACGAACCAGGTGAGCGGGTACAGGACGAGGTGCTCCGTCAGCGCCATCCCGACCGCGAGCGGCCTCGCCGGGACGGAGACCCGGCTGCGAACCTCGTCGTACACGAGGCCGAACACGAACCCGTTGAGCGCGTGCGCGGCGAAGCCCGCCGGACGCCAGCGCTCTCCCCGGGTGATCGCCTTGCCGAGCACTGCCACGTCCGAGTAGTCGCAGCCGAAGACGACGCGGTCGAGCGGTTCCTGCGCGGCCCAGACGAGCGCCGCCGCCGCACCCGCCGCTCCCGCCCGCATTCGCACACGCCTATTCTGATCCGCGATGCCCGAAGGGGACGCGCTCCACCGTGCCGCGCGACGGCTCCAGCCGCTCGTCGGCGAGCAGGTCGAGGTCGAGACGCCCCATCCGCGGGCGGCGGTGGGCCGCCTGGCCGAGAGGCTCGACGGCCGCCGGCTGCTCGGGGTCGAGGCGAGGGGCAAGAACCTGCTGCTGCGCTTCGAGGGCGGCCTCGTCCTCCGGAGCCACCTGCGGATGACGGGGCGCTGGACACTCGTCGCCCGCAACGCCGATCGGCGCGGCCGTCCCTGGCTGGTGCTGCGGGGCAGGGAGCGCGAGGCCGTGCTCTGGAACGGCCCGGTCCTCGAGCTGCACGCTCGCGGCGTCGCCCGGTTGGGGCCGGACATCCTGGCCGACCGGCCCGACCTCGACCGGATGGTCGCGAACCTGCGGCGCGAGGACGCTCGTCGCGAGGTCGGGGACGCGCTGCTCGACCAGCGCCTCGTGGCCGGAATCGGCAACAAGTGGAAGGCCGAGGCGCTCTGGCAGGCCCGCCTGTCGCCCTGGCGTCGGCTCGGAGAGGCGGCGGACGAGGAGCTGCGTGCCGTGCTCGAGGCGGCGGCGAGCTCGATGCGCCGCTCGCTGGACGGAGTCAGAGGGCGGAACGCCGTGTACCGGCGTGCGGGTCGGCCGTGCCCACGCTGCGGCGTGACGGTCGGCTCCCGCGGCCAGGGCGACGCCAACCGGAGGGCGTACTGGTGCCCGGGCTGCCAGGCGTGATCCGGCGCGATCGCTAGAAAGGGAGGGTGCCGGTCCGCGCCCCGCACCTCCACGACGCGCTGCGTGCCTTCTGCCTGGCCGCCTTTGCGAGGCTCGGGCCGGAAGTCGAGCAGGTGGGCGAGCTCCCCTTCGTCGTCGAGGAGCACGCTGCCGGCTTCTACGAGTACCGGCCGCTCGTCCGCGACCACGTGCAGGCCCGCGCGTTCTGGCTCGCCGCGCTCGAGGATGCCCGGATCGCGATCGAGGAGCTGCAGCGCGAGCCGGCCGCGGCGATCTTCGCACGGGTCCACGCCGGGCCCGACTCGGCCGGCGGGCGGGCGCTCTTTCGCGCGATCCTGCTCCCGCTGCTCGCCCGCACGGCGGAGGCATGCGGCGGCTTCGACTGGGAGGACGGGGCCTTCGAGCGTATCTACGCCGAGCTGGAGCGCTCGCTGTTCGGGGCCTCGCGCGCGTACACGGCGATCACGCCGCTCGTCGGGCTCTCGGTCGGGGCGCCGGTCGGGCTCGGGCGCGGCATCGCTGTCCGCGCGTCCTCGCCGGAGGAGCTGAGCGACCGCTGGCCGGAGGCCCGCGAGCTGCTCCCGGCTCGCTTCGGCGCCGAGCCGGAGCGAGCCTGCGTGCTCGAGCTGCAGCGCGAGCTGGCCGGCGACGAGACCACGCCTCCGGACGCGCCGGCGGAGCTCGCCGACGCCGTCACCGCGCTCCGGCTCGCGATCGACGCCCCCGCGTCGGGGGGCCCGGTCGTGTTCGAGCGGCTCGACTGGCATCCGTTCGGCATCCGCCCGATGCTCGGGATCGCCGCGACCGAGCCCGAGGGCGAGCCGACCAGGCTCGACCCGTGGCGGGCGCGGCTCGCCGGAGAGCTGGTCGGCATGCTCGGCCGGGCCGAATCCGACGCCGAGCTCGCCGAGGCGATCGAGCGCTGGGAGCTGTCGTTGTTCGAGGGCGAGCCTCTGCGCTCGGAGCGCCTCCGCGAGTCCGTCACCGCGCTGCTCGGGGGGGCCGACGGGCTCTGGGCGGCGGCGATGCGGGCGTCGGTCCTGCTCGGCGAGCCCGGCCGCGAGCGTGCCGGGCTGATCGGGGGCCTGCGGGCGCTCGCCCGCGGCGAGCGTACCGAGCAGGTGGTCGCGGACGCGGTGCGCCGCGCGATCGTCGAGACGCTGCTCCACGACGACCGGGAGCGACTGCTCGCGGCCCTCGACGACGCGCTGCTCGGCCTGAGAGCGAGGCCCGCGGGCTATTTCTCGGCGCGCGCCTTCCGCGACGAATCCGGCACAGCAGCGTGATCCCGGCGCCGCCATCATCGAGGGCGTGGACGAGGCGCGGCGCGTGCTGGCGCGGCTGGAGCGGATCGAGAAGCTCGACCGGGAGGACGCCCTCCCGGGCACGCTCCTGACCGAGCTGCGCGCCCTCCTGGTAGAGGCCGAGGCGTGGGCGCGAACCGAGCGGGCTGCGCCGGAACCGGCTCTGGAAGCCGTCGAACGCTGCCGGCTGATGCTCGAAGGCACGAGCAGGACTCTGCTAGCCTGAGCCGAAAGACGGCCCGGCATGGCGGCCGTACCGGACATCGAGCGCCCTCAGACCGGGGCGTGGGCCTCTAAAGGAGCGACAGTGAGCAGGGTCATCGCATTCGCCAACCAGAAAGGCGGCGTTGCGAAGACCACCTCCACGCTCAACCTCGCGGTCGCGTTCGCGGAACAGGGCAAGAAGGTGCTCGCGATCGACCTCGATCCGCAGGGCAACCTGACGATGAGCCAGGGCCTGAACCCCGACACGATCGAGCGCTCGATGTACGACGTGCTCGTCCACAAGCTGCCGATCGAGCAGATCATCCACGACGGGGAGATCGACCTCGCGGTCGCCTCGATCGACCTCGCCGGCGCCGAGCTCGCGCTCTCCAGCATGATCGGCCGCGAGCGCGCGCTGGAGAAGGCGCTGCAGCCCGTGCGGGACGGCTACGACTTCGTGGTCATCGACACGCCGCCGTCGCTGGGCCTGCTGACGATCAACGCGCTCGTCGCCTCGAACGGGGTGATCGTGCCGGTGCAGTGCGAGTACCTCTCGCTGCGCGGGCTCGTGCAGCTCGAGAACACGCTCAGCATGATCCGCGAGAACCTGAACCCGCACGTCGGGATCGAGGGGATCCTGCCGACCATGTACGACAGCCGGACGCTGCACTCGCGCGAGGCGCTCGAGATCCTGCAGGAGAACTTCGGCGACCTCGTCTTCGACACGCGCATCCGCAAGACGATCCGCTACGCGGAGGCGCCGGTGAAGGGAACGTCCGTGCTCAAGTACGACCCCTCCGGAAGCGCCGCCGAGGCGTACCGCGAGTTGGCGAAGGAGGTGCTCAATGGCGCGAAAGCGCGCAAGCATGCGTGAAGGGCCTCTGGCGGAGCTGTTCCGCGCGACCGAGGCGGCCCAGCGCCAGGCAGACCCCCGGCCGGTCGAGCCGGAACCCGAGCCGGAGCCGGAATCGCGGCCCGCACCCGAGCCGGAGCCGGAGCCCGAGCTACCGCCGGCGGCGGCCGCGCCCCCGCCGGCACCAGTTTCCCCCGTACGCGAGCGGCCGGAGCCCGCGCCCGCTCCGGCGGCACCCGAGGAGCGGCCGGCCGCCCGGTGGATCGAGCCGCTGCCCGAGCAGCCCGCGCGCCTCCACCGGGCGCCGCGCGCCGACTCCGCCGCCTACCTGGCGGTGATCCGGATCGTCGGCGTCGGCGGCGCCGGGCTGAACGCGGTCGACCGGATGATCGACGCCGGGATCACCGGGGTCGAGTTCGTCGCGGTCAACACCGACATCCAGCAGCTCCAGATGAGCGACGCGCCGGTGAAGATCCACATCGGCCGGGAGCTGACGGACGGTCTCGGCTCCGGCGCGGACCCGGAGATCGGCCGCCGCGCCGCCGAGGAGGCCTACGACCAGGTCAAGCGAGCGCTGCGCGGCTCGGACATGATCTTCATCGCCGCCGGCGAGGGCGGCGGCACCGGCTCGGGCGCCGCGCCCGTGATCGCGCGGATCGCACGCGAGCTCGGCGCGCTCGCCGTCGGGATCGTGACGCTGCCGTTCCGCTTCGAAGGCACCCGCCGAAAGACGGCGGCCGACTCGGGCGTCGACGCTCTCCGGGCCGCCTGCGACACCGTGATCGTGATCCCGAACGACCGGCTGCTCGAGGTGCTGGAGAAGAACACCTCGATGCTGGACGCGTTCAAGATCGCCGACGACGTGCTGCGTCAGGGCGTCCAGGGGATCTGCGACCTGATCACGATGCCGGGACTGATCAACCTCGACTTCGCCGACGTGCGCACCGTGATGCAGGACGGCGGCAACGCGCTGATGGGGATCGGCTTCGCGACCGGAGAGAACCGCGCGCGCGAGGCGGCCGAACGCGCGCTGCGGTCGCCGCTGATCGACACCGAGCTCACCGGCGCCCGCGGCATCCTGCTCTCGATCGCGGGCGGCGACGACCTGTCGCTGTTCGAGGTCAACGAGGCGGCCGAGGTCGTCCGCCAGGGTGCGGTCGACGACACGAACCTGATCTTCGGCGCGACGATCGACGAGCGGCTCACCGGCCAGGTCTGGGTGACGGTGATCGCCACCGGCCTCGGCGGCGAGCGCAGGGCGCGGCGGCCGTTCGAGGTGCACCCGCGCGATGCGGCACCGGACGAGGTGCTCGAGCCGCCCAGCTTTCTGCGCGGCCTTTAACGTCGGCGAACCCAGGGCGCTTAGGCTTGCGGCGTGCGCGGAGCGATTGCGGCCGGCCATCCGCTGACCGCCGGGGTCGGCGCTGCGATCCTGGCCGAGGGCGGAAACGCGGTCGACGCCTGCGTCGCGGCCGGCTTCGCGTCCTGGGTGGTCGAGAGCCCGCTCACGGGACCGGGCGGGGGCGGGTTCATGCTCGTCCACCGCGCGCGCGACCGGACGACGCGGCTGCTCGACTTCTTCGCCGCCGTCCCGGGGCTGGGCCGGGCCCCGTCGCCGGGCGCGGAGATGGAGGCGGTGGAGGTCGACTTCGACCTCGAGACGGCGCAGGCGTTCCACATCGGTCCCGCCTCGTGCGCCGTGCCTGGGAATGCGGCCGGCATGGAGGCGGCGCATCGATCCTACGGGTCGCTCCCGTGGCGGGAGCTGATCGCACCCTCGGTCGAGCTCGCGCGCAGAGGCTTCGAGCTCACGCGGCAGCAGGCGTACCTCCACGCCATCCTCGACGTGATCCTGCGCCACACCGGCGAAGGCCGGCGCATCTACCGCAGGCGGGCGGCCGGCGACCGGCTGCGTCTGCCCGACCTCGGCTCGACGCTCGAGCGGATCGCTGCCCACGGCGCCGTCGACCTCTACGGCGGCGAGCTCGGCCACGCGCTGGTCGACCACCTGCGCGAGACCGGCGGTGCCGTCTCCCAGGGCGATCTGCGGGCCTACCGGGTGATCCGGCGGCGCCCGCTCGCTGCCCGCTTTCGCCGCCGGCAGGTGCTCTCGAACCCGCCGCCGTCGTCGGGGGGCGTGCTGATCTCGTACGGGCTGCGGCTCCTCGACCGGCTCGAGCACGCCGCGCCGGGGAGCGCCGAGGCGATGGCGCAGCTCGCGGAGGTGATGCGTGAGCAGACGCAGGTCCGCGGAGGACGGTTCGCGAGCGACCTGTACCGCGGCGGGCTCGCCGGCCGGCTGCTCTCCGACGAGGACCTCCGCCGGGCGGCCGGACGCGTGCGTGCGGTGACGGGCACCACGCACATCTCGGTCGTCGACGGAGCCGGCAACGCCGCCTCCCTGTCGGCGTCGGCCGGCTCCGGTTCGGGCGTGATCGTGCCGGGCACCGGGATCCACCTGAACAACATGCTCGGCGAGTACGACCTGCGCGGCTCCGCCCGGCCCGGGGCGAGGCTGACCAGCATGATGGCGCCGTCTCTCGTGCTCGAGTGCGGCCGGCCGCGACTGGTTGTCGGCAGCGCTGGCTCGGCTCGGCTGCGGGGAGCGATCCTGCAGGTGATCGTGAACGTCGTCGACCACTCCTTCGGCGTCGACGACGCGATCACCGCGCCGCGGGTCCACCTCGAGGAGCCCGAGCTGCACTGCGAGGGGGGCGCGGACGCCGGCGAGCTCGACCGGCTCGAGCGGATGGGCTACCGGCTCGTCCGGTGGCGGCGACGAAATCTCTACTTCGGCGGCGTCGCCGCGGTCGAGCTTCGCGCCGACGGCTCGCTCGCGGCCGCCGGCGATCCTCGGCGCGGCGGGGACGGGATCGTCGTCGAGTGAGGATCCGGGAGGCCCAGCCCGGTGACGCGGCCGCGCTCGTCGCGCTCGCGGAAGCGGTCGGCTCGGAGCGGGAGGGCTGGCTGATCTCCGACAACCGCTGGCGATCCGTCGGTGAGGAGCGACGTTACCTGCGGGCGGTCCGGCGGCACCCGGACGCGGCCGTCTTCGTCGCCGAGAGCGAGGCGGGGATCGTCGGTCGCCTCTCGATTGCGCGCGATCCGCACCCGGCCAGCCGCCACGTCGCCGACCTCGGGCTGATGGTCGCCGCCTCCGCCCGCCGCCGGGGGATCGGCTGGGCGCTGCTCGAGCGGGCGGTCCAGTGGGCGAGCGAGAGCGGCGTCCGCAAGCTCGAGCTGCACGTCTTCCCCTACAACGAGCCGGCGATCCGCCTCTACGACCGCTTCGGCTTCGTCCGCGAGGGCGTCCGCAAGCGCCACTACCGGCGGGGCGGCGACTACGTGGACGCGATCCTGATGGCGTACGAGGTTCCGCCGCGATGACATACTCGCCCCTCGAGTGAGCCTCGATCCCGACCTGGCCGCCGTGCTCGGAGCCTGCGCGCTCGGGGCCGTGCTGACGCTCGGGGGAATGTGGCGGCGGCGCCGGGAGCTCGAGCGCTTCTGTGTCTCGTGCGGCCGGCGCCTGCTCGCCGGGATCCGGACGTGCGACTGCGACCATCTTGCTTCGCAAGATGGCTAGGAAGGCGGGCCGGCCGTCGCGCCGGCAACTCGCAGCATTCGGGGGTTGGCTTGTCTGCGCGGGCGTCTACATCGGCATCGGGCTGTACACGGTCGACTTCCTGCTCTCGTACTGGGTGGCGGTCGCCTATGTCCTCGTCGCCGCGTGGCTCGTCCCGGCCGCGGTCCGGAGGCTCCTTTGAGCTGGGCCGCGCACGATCTCGAGCCGTACGCGATCCAGAAGCACACGAAGCTCAAGCTCGCGTTCGTCCCGCTGCTGCTCGGCTCGTACTCGCCGGACATGATGAGCAAGTGGTTCGTCTACGGGATCCACCTCGGCCCGTGGGACCTGAAGGCGCACAACCCGGCCCAGTTCCACCGCGGCTGGCCGGGCCTCGGCTTCACGCACTCGCTCCTCTACGGCGTCGTCATCTGCCTCCTGCTCTGGAAGGGGGCGGGCAGCAAGACCTGGGGGATCAGCTTCCTGATCGGCCAGTGGGCGCACGCGTTCACCGACGCCGGCGACACGGTCGGCACGATGCTGCTCTTTCCCTGGACGCAGCACTTCCACCTCGACGCCTGGGCGTACGCGGGCCAGACCGGGCGGTTCACCGACGCCGCCGCCTACTTCAGCGGGCTCGGATCGATCTGGGACGCGGTCTTCCTCGTCTACGGCCTGTACAGCTGGCGCGTGCTGACCGGCGCGTACTTCGACGCGGTGATCTTCCCGGCCGACCGCTTCTGGTCGCTCCTGAACCGCCTGGTCCCGCGCGGCGGTCTGCTCACCCTGTACCGGGCGGCGTTCTTCTACGGCGCGTCACGCTGGGTCGCGTGGACCGTCTGGGCGCACGTGGTCAAGCACTATCCGTACGACCTGACCTGGGGCGGCCCGCACTGGGTGCAGGCGGCGCATCCCTAGATGCGCTTCACTGCTCGTCCGGGGTGACCTTGCCGTTACCGGACGCCCGCTCGCGCACCTCCCGCTCGCGGACGAGGGCCTCGACCGCCCGCTCGAGCAGCTCGGCCAGGCGTCCGAGCCGCTCACGCTCCGAGCGGACCTCGAGCAGCTCCTGCTTCAGGTCGTGCCCGAAGTCGACGCGCGCGGCGAGCTGGAACGAGAGCTTCGCCGAGCCGGGGTCCGGCTCCTCGATCTGGTCGGCCTCGGCGACCGCGACCAGCCGCCGGAAGACGGCGAGAGCCTGCTCCTCCTCGTCGCCGGTCGGCTCCTCCCCGTCGTCCTCGAGCGGCTCGACCTCGGCGGTCTGGAACAGCCTGCCTTCCGTCAGCTCGACCACCCGGAAGCGCCTGCGCCCTTCGACGAGCACGTTCATGCGGCCGTCCTCGAAGGTGTCGATCAGCTCGACGACCGCCGTGCTGGTGCCGACCTCGCGCAGGCCGTCCTCGTTCTCGAGGATCAGGCCGAACTCGCTGTTCTCGGCGAGGCACTCGCCGATCAGCTCCCGGTAGCGGTCCTCGAAGATGTGCAGCGGCACCCGCTCACCCGGGAGCAACACCAGCTCGAGCGGAAAGAGGCCTATTTCCGGCACCCCGGAAGCCTAAGGGTCGGGCTAGAGTCTCGCCGTGGCCGCTTCCGTCGCCGACATCGCCGACAGCTTCTTCCGGCCCTCCGTGCAGGGCCTGATCCCGTACGAGCCCGGCAAGCCGGTGGAGGAGGTGCAGCGCGAGCTCGGGCTCGAGCGCTGCGTCAAGCTCGCCTCCAACGAGGGGCCGTTCGGGCCGTTCCCGGCTGCGCTCGAGGCGCTCGCCCGCTGTGTCTCGGAGCTGAACCGCTACCCCGACGGCGGGGCGTGGCGCTTGCGCAGGGGGCTCGCCGAGCTGTACGGCGTCCGCTTCGAGGAGGTCGCGGTCGGGGCGGGGGCCGACGGCCTGATCGACTGCCTCGCCCAGGCGACGCTGGACCCCGGCGACGAGATCGTCTGCGGCTGGCCGTCCTTCCCGAGCTACGTGATCGACGCCGCCAAGCTCGGCGCCGAGGCCGTCCGGGTGCCCCTGCGCGACCACCGGTACGACCTCGCGGCGATGCTGGAGGCGATCGGGCCGCGGACGAAGATCGTCTACGTCTGCCATCCGAACAACCCCACCGGGACGATGAACGCGCGCGCCGAGCTGGACGCATTCCTCGACCGCGTGCCCGGGCACGTCCTCGTCGTGATCGACCAGGCGTACCGGGAGTACGTCGACGATCCCGCCTACCCGGACGGGATCGAGGAGCTACTTCAAGTCGGGCCGTCCGGTCGCCGTCCTGCGCACGTTCTCGAAGATCTACGGGCTCGCCGGCCTCCGCGTCGGCTACCTGGTCGCCCGGCCGGCAGTCGTCTCGGCGGTGAACAAGGTGAAGCGCGCGTTCGACGTGTCGAGCGCGGCGCAGGAGGCGGCGCTCGCCAGCCTCGACCAGCCGGCCGAGATCGATCGGCGCCGGCGGCTGAACGCCGAGGGCCTGGTCGCGCTCGGGCGCGCGCTCCGGGACGCCGGCTACGAGCCGGCCGGGCCGGCGGTCGCGAACTTCCTCTACGCGGACACCGGCGTCGACTCGAGGCCGCTGTTCGAGGCGCTGCTCGCCGAGGGCGTGATCGTGCGGCCGCTGCACGGCTTCGGCGCACCGACCGCGATTCGGGTAACCGGCGGTACCCCGGAGGAGAACGAGTTCTTCGCTGCGGCGCTCGCCCGGGTGGGCGGCAGCGCGCCGGCGCGCTAACGTCGCGTCGTGGGTCTGCAGTCGATCGTCGTCCGCCAGCGGGACATCCTCCGCTCCTCGGCCGGCTTCCGGCTGCTGTTCGGATCGACGCTGATCTCCGGGCTCGGCACCTGGATCGCCGTGATCGCGCTGAGCGTGGACGTGTTCGACCGCACCCATTCCGGAAGGTGGGTCAGCGCCCTGCTGATCGCCGACTTCCTCCCGGGCGTCGCGATCGGCCTGCTGCTCGGCCCGCTCGTCGACCGCCTCTCCCGAAAGCGCCTGCTCGTCGGCGCCGACCTCATCCGGGTGGCCACCTTCGTCCTGCTGGCGCTGGCCGCGCGGCCGGGGCAGATCGTCGCGCTCGCCTTCGTGGCCGGCGTCGCCTCCGGCTTCGCGCGGCCGGCGGTGCAGGCCGGGCTGCCCAACCTCGTCGCCGAGGAGACGCTGCCGCGCGCGAACTCGCTGTTCCGGACCGCGGAGCAGCTGACGATCACGATCGGCACCCTGCTCGGCGGCGTGGTCACGGCCGTGCGCGGCCCCGACCTGGCGTACTGGCTGAACGCGGTGAGCTTCCTGATCTCGGCCGGGCTGCTCCTCCTGATCCCGGGGGCGCTGCTTCAGCGGGGCCGGACCGTCAGTCGCGGTCACTGGCGCGACCTGGCGGAAGGCTTCGAGGCCGTCCGCCGGTCCCGCTCGCTGCGGACGGTTCTCGTCGCGTGGGCGCTCGTCGAGATCGGCGTCGCGCTCGTCAACGTGTCCGAGGTGATCCTGGCGAAGGTGTCGTTCAACGCAGGCGACTTCGGCTTCGGGCTGATGTGGACGGCGAGCGGCGTCGGCGCCGTCCTCGGCGCGTTCTTCGCCTCCTCGTGGCTCGAACGGCGCAGCATGAGGGCGGTCTACACGTCGGCGATCGGGCTGATGGCGTTCGGCGACGCCGCCGCCGCGGTCTCGCCGAACGTGTGGGTCGCGCTCTGGTGCATCCTGATCTCGAACATCGGCACGGTGACCGCGATCGTCTGCAACTCGGTGCTCGTCCAGCGCGGGGCGCCGGACCACCTCCGCGGCCGCGCGTTCACGCTGATCATGGGGTTCAACTTCGCGGTCCTCGGCGTCGGCATGGCGGTGGCCGGGCCGCTCGTCGACGCGGTCGGCGCCCGCTGGGTCTGGGGAATCGCCGCCGGGTTCGTCGCCGCCGGCGCCGTCACCGGCTACGGGATGCTCCGCCGCGCGCGCGGGCCCGTGCCGGAGCCCGCCGCGCTCTGATGGCCGGAGGCTCGCGGCGGGACGACTGGACGCGAGAGTCGCTGGCCGCCGGTGTCCGCGCGGGAGACCGGCGTGCGCTCGCGCGGGCGATCACGCTGGTCGAGAGCTCCGACCCGCTCGCCCACCAGATCGTCCACGACCTGTATCCGGAGACCGGGAAGGCGTATGCGATCGGGGTCACCGGGCCGCCCGGGGTCGGCAAGTCGAGCCTGATCGCGGCGCTGCTCCGCCACGTCCGCGGCCTCGAGCGGACCGCCGGCGTGGTCTCGGTCGACCCGTCGAGCCCGTTCTCGCAGGGCGCCCTGCTGGGCGACCGGATCCGGCTCGCCGACCACTTCCTCGATCCGGGCGTCTTCATCCGCTCGATGGGCACCCGCGGGCACCTGGGGGGTCTCGCCGAGGCGACGCTGCAGGCGCTGCTCCTGCTCGACGCGTCCGGGAAGGATCTCGTCTTCCTGGAGACGGTCGGCACCGGCCAGAGCGAGATCGAGGTGATCGGCGCCGCCGACACGATCCTGCTCGTGCTGATGCCCGGCTCCGGCGACTCGATCCAGGCGCTGAAGGCGGGGATCATGGAGATCCCGGACGTGATCGCGATCAACAAGATGGATCATCCGGCGGCGAAGACGATGCTCGGCGAGGTTCGCTCGGTGCTCTCGCTCGACCGCGACCGCGCCTGGAAGGTGCCGATCGTCCTCACCGAGGCCCACCGCGGCGAGAACGTCCCCGGTCTCTGGGAGCAGATCGAGGAGCACCGTGCCCACCTCGAGCGCGAGGGGCTGCTGGAGGAGCGCCGCCGCCGCAATCTCGCGGGCGAGGTCTTCGCCGTCGCCTCCTTGCGCGCGAAGGCGCACCTCGAGCGGGCGGTGGCCGCGGATCCGGAGCTGCAGCGGCTGCTCGACGAGGTGCAGCGGCGCGAGCTCGACCCGGTCTCGGCGGTCCGGGAGATCGTCCAGAGGGTGTTCGGGATCGATGGCGGCGCCGGGGCTTCCTGAGATCGAGCTTGCCCGCGGGCGGCTCGAGGGGATCGCGCGCGTTACGCCCGTGTACGGCTCCGAGACCTTCACCCGCCTCGCAGGGAGGCCGGTGCACCTGAAGGCGGAGAACCTGCAGCGCACCGGTTCCTTCAAGATCCGCGGCGCGGTCAACAAGCTGGCGACGCTCGACGAGGCCGAGCGCGCGGCCGGCGTCGTCGCCGCGAGCGCGGGCAACCACGCGCAGGCGGTCGCGTGGGCGGCTCGCGAGGCCGGCGTCGGTGCGACCATCTTCGTCCCGCAGGACGCGCCGATGGCGAAGGTCGAGGCGACGAGGAGCTACGGCGCCGCGGTGGAGATGGAGGGCGAGGCGCTCGAGGAGGCGGTCGCTGCCGCGCTCGAGCGCGTCGCCGCGACCGGCGCCACGTTCGTGCACCCGTACGAGGACGAGGTGGTCGTCGCCGGCCAGGGAACGATCGGTCTCGAGTTGGCGGAGCAGGTGCGGGAGGCGGAGACCGTCCTCGTCCCGATCGGCGGCGGCGGGCTGGCCGCCGGCATCGGCGTCGCCCTGCGCTCCACGCGACCCGACGTGCGGCTGGTCGGGGTGCGGGCGGCGCCCGCGGCGTTCGCGATCGCAGACGGGATCGCGGTCAAGCAGCCGGGCGAGCTGACCGCGCCGATCCTCGACGAGGTCCTCGACGACGTCGTCGAGGTGTCGGCCGAGGACGTCGCCCAGGCGATCGTGCTCCTGCTGGAGCGCACGAAGCTCGTCGTCGAGGGCGCGGGTGCGGTCGGGATTGCCGCGCTCCTGAGCGGGAAGGTCGCCGGCAGCGGTCCGGTCGCGGTCGTGCTGTCCGGCGGAAACGTCGACGCGAGCACCCTGATCTCGGTGATGCGCTTCGGGCTCACGCTCGCCGGACGGCACCTCGTCGTCCGGACCTGGGTGCCCGACCGGCCCGGAGAGCTCCTGAAGCTGCTCGAGCTGGTGGCGCAGGAGCGCGTGAACGTGCTCGCCGTCGAGCATCGCCGCGAGGGCGTGGAGATCCCGCTCGCGGCGACCGGGATCGAGCTGACGCTGCTCACCCGTGACGACGCGCACTGCGAAGCGCTGCTCGAGCAGATGCGAGGGTGGGGATACCAGGTCGAGCGGGTGCGCTGAGCGACGCATGCAGAGAGCCGCCCTCGCCCTCGCGGTGATCCTGCTCGCCGGTTGTGGCGGGCACGCGAGCCGCAGGGTCGGCAGTCCCTCGCCGCCTTCGCCGTTCGCCTACGACCGCTCGCAGCCCATCGCCCTACGGGACCGTGGGCGCGCGAACAACCCGTCCTACCCGATCGCCGTCCGGGACATCACCTACGCCGCGCCCGGTCGGACGCATGACCGGTTACCTCGCGGTGCCCCCGAGCGGGGAAGAAGCCTTGCGGCCGTGGTCTACCTGCACGGCACGGGCGGCAATCGCGCAGAGCTGCTCGTGCCGGCGGTCTGGCTTGCGGGACGGCGCGCGGTCGCATTGACCATCACCGCTCCGTCGAGCGCGGCGGGGCCCGCGCCGAGCGGGCTGACCCCCGCGCGGGCACTGGCCCGGGAACGCAGGCTCGCGGTCGCCGACGTGGTCGCCGTCCGCCGCGCGGTCGATCTCCTCGACAGCCTCCCGCAGGTCGATCCGGCGCGGATCGGGTTCGTAGGCTGGAGCCTCGGCGCGCGCACCGGGGCGCTCCTGGCCGGCGCGGAGCCACGGATCCGGGCCTTCGTGCTGATGTCCGGCGGGGCAACGCCGGTTTCCCGGTACGTCGCGCACGCACCCGCCGACCCTGCGGCCGGTGGTGCGCACCACGCTGCGAGCGATCGACCCGCTGCGCTGGATCGCCCGCGCGCGGCCCGGGACGATCCTGCTCCAGGATGGACGCGCCGACCAGGTCGTGCCCCGCGCCGCCCTGCTCGCGCTCGCACATGCCGCTCCGCGTGGGACGCAGTTCCGCTGGTATCCGGCGCCGCACGAGCTGAGCGTCGCCGCCTATCGCGACCAGCTGACGTGGCTCTCCGGGAAGCTGGGCATCGCCGGTCGGGCGGTGGCGGGGGCGCGTACCGGGCCCTAGACTCGAAGCCCATGGAGGGGCGCCGGGAGAGGAAGGTCGTCACCGTCCTCTTCGCCGATCTCGTCGGCTTCACCTCGCGCGCCGAGCAGATGGACCCCGAGGACGTCGAGGCCGAGCTCAGCCGCTACCACACGCGGGTTCGCGCCGAGCTCGAGCGCTACGGAGGGACGGTGGAGAAGTTCATCGGCGACGCTGTGATGGCGATCTTCGGCGCACCGGCGGCACACGAGGACGACCCCGAGCGGGCGGTCCGGGCCGCGCTGGCGGTGCGTGACTGGGCGATCGGCGAGGGGCTGGAGGTCCGGATCGGCGTCAACACGGGCACGGCGCTCGTGAAGCTCGGGGCCCGCCCCCAGGCGGGAGAGGCGATGGCCGCCGGAGATGTCGTGAACACGGCCGCCCGGCTCCAGGCGGCGGCGTCCGTAAACGCGATCCTGGTCGGCGAGGCCACCTTCCGAGCCACCCGCCAGGCGGTCGCGTACCGTGACCGCGAGCCGGTGGAGGCGAAGGGGAAGGCGCAGCCGGTCGTCGTGTGGGAGGCGGAAGGGGTACTGTCGGTCGCGAGCGTCGACCGGCTGCACTCCGCCGAGCTCGTCGGACGCGCCGGTGAGCTCGCGCTCCTCACCGGCGCGTTCGACCGCGCGCGGCGCGAACGTTCCGTACAGCTCGTCACCATCGTCGGGGTGCCCGGAATCGGCAAGAGCAGGCTCGTCTACGAGCTTTTCCGCATCGTGGACGAGGATTCGGAGCTGATCAGCTGGCGGCAGGGGCGCTGCCTTCCCTACGGCGACGGCGTCACGTTCTGGGCGCTCGGCGAGATCGTCAAGGCCGAGGCCGGGATTCTGGAGAGCGATCCGGTCGAGGAAGTGGAGCGGAAGCTGTCCCATACGGCGGGTGGGCCGCGGCTCGAGTCGCACCTGCGCCCCCTCGTCGGGCTCGGCGCCTCCGACCTCGGCGGCGGAGATCGGCGGGCGGAGGCCTTCGCCGCCTGGCGGGAGTTCTTCGAGACGCTCGCGGAGGTGCGGACGCTCGTCCTGGTGATCGAAGACCTGCACTGGGCAGACGACAACCTGCTCGACTTCGTCGATCATCTCGTCGACTGGGCGAGCGGCGTTCCGATCCTTGTCGTCTCCAGCGCTCGACCGGAGTTGCTCGAGCGTCGGCCGAGCTGGGGTGGCGGAAAGCAGAATGCGCTCACGATCTCGCTCTCGCCGCTCTCCGACGACGAGACAGCTCACCTGATCGGCGAGCTGCTCGAGGAGCACCTGCTCGCTGACGAGACCCACGCCACGCTGCTCTCCCGCGCCGGAGGAAACCCGCTCTACGCCGAGCAGTACGCCCGCATCCTCCTGGAGCGAGGTGGGGTAGCCGAGCTCCCCGAGACCGTGCAGGGAATCATCGCCGCCCGTCTCGATCTCCTTCCGCGCGAGCACAAGGCGCTGCTCCAGGATGCGGCGGTACTCGGGAAGACCTTCTGGGCACAAGGGCTGGCGACGGTGTCGGCTCTCGACCGCCGGACGATCGACGAGGGGCTGCACGCCCTCGAGCGACGGGACTTCGTCCGCCGCGAGCGGCTCACCGCGGTCGCGGACGACACGCAGTTCGCGTTCCTGCACGTGCTCGTGCGCGACGTCGCGTACAGCCAGCTCCCGCGGGCGGAGCGCGCCCACAAGCACCGCCGGGCGGCCGAGTGGATCGAGTCGCTCGGACGCTCCGAGGACCACGCAGAGATGCTCGCCCACCACTACGTGCAGGCACTGGAGCTGGCCGAGGCGGCCGGCCTCGACACGACCGATCTCGTCGACCCCGCCCGGCTTGCCTTACGCGACGCGGGCGATCGGGCGGCGGCGCTCTATGCGGCCGACGCGGCGGTGCGCTTCTACGAAGCCGCCCTCGCGCTCTGGCCGGACGACGATCCGGAGCGGGTCGAGCTGCTCTACCGCCGGGCCGTGCCGGTGGGGCGGCACCTCGGGGGAGGACATCCCCGGCACCTGGCCGAGGCGCGCGACGCGCTCCTCGCCGCGGGCGAGGCAGATCGCGCAGCCGAGATCGAGATGCTGCTCTCGCAGGACGCGTGGATGCAAGGGCAGCGGGGCCTCGCCGACGAGCATCGCGCGCGCGCGGGCGCGTTGCTGCCCGACGGGGCTCCTCCGACGAAGTCGCGGGTCTGGGTCCTGCTGCGTCTGGGGTCGGCTTCGTATCTCGACGGCAACGACCGAGAGGCGGCCGAGCTGGTGGCGGAGGCTCGTCGCGTGGCCGAGCAGGTCGGCTCCGCCGAGGGTCTGAGCGACGCGCTGGCGTTGATGGGGATGATTCGCCTCAGCGGGGGCGACAGCGGCGGGATCGAGGACATCGAGCGCGGCGTCGAGGTCGCCTCGGCGACCGGCGAGCTGGCGCTGCTGACCCGGGTGAAGAACATGCTCGCGGTCGCGCACCAGCTGCTCGGCGACCTGGAAGAGGGCTATCGATTGCGCCTGGAGGGGGCTCAGGCAGGCGAGCGACTCGGCTCCGATTCGCTGCGGCGCTGGTACCAGGGCGTGCTCGTCGGCCACCGCTACAGACGCGGGGAGTGGGACGAAGCGCTTCGGGACGCCGACGACTTCCTCGCGGCGATCGAGGAGGGGGCCACGCATACCGTCGCCTGGCAGGTGTTCGCCGAGCGAGCCGAGCTCCGTCTGGCGAGGGACGATCCCGCCGGCGCGCTGGCCGACGCCGGTCGGGCGCTCGAGGCTGCTCGGACGAACTTCGAGGTCCAGGCGGTGAGCTACACCCTTGCGGGGTGTACGCATGTCCTCACGCTCGCGTCCGAGTGGGAACGGGCAGCGTCGTTGGCCGCCGAGCTGCTGGAGTCGCTGCGGCTCGGCGCTCGCATCCAGTTCGCGGTCGTCAACCTTCCCGCTTTCGCGTGTGCGGCGGCTCGCCTCGGGCTCGGCGACGAGCTTGTCCGTGCGCTGGAGGGGTATCCGGAGTCCAGGTGGACGAACGCCGTGCACGCGTACCTCGGGGGGGATTTCGGCCGCGCTGCCGACCTCCTGTCCAGGGCCGGCACGCGGCCGGACGAGGCAGAGGCGCGCGTGCGTGCCGCCGAGCAGCTCATCGCCTCGGGCCGGCGCGCCGAGGCGGATGCTCAGCTCGACCTGGCGCTCGCCTTCTACCGTTCGGTCGGGGCGACCCGCTACCTCCGGGAGGCCGAAGCTCTCCTCGCTGCGACCGCGTGAACGAGAATCGGCCGCGAGCGACCCAGACTGAAGTCTGGCCTCGACGGTCTTACGTACCGCAGCGGCGGAACTCGACCGTCTGACCGCCGCGGCGCTGCCAGTCGGCGATCCCGCCGCGGAGCACCGGCCTCGCGTCCACCCCGGCGGCGACGAGCACGCTGGCCGCGATCGCCGCCCGTGGTCCGCTCTCGCAGACCGTCACGACCGGCCGGCCGTTCGCGACCGAGGCCCCGTACGCGCGGAGCAACCGGTAGGGGATGTTCCTGCTGCCCGGGATGTAGCCGGCGTCGTGCTCGTCGTGCTCGCGGACGTCGATCACGTCCACCTCGCCGGAGGCGAGCAGCCCGTCCAGGTCCGCGACCTCGACGGGCTCGAGCGTCTCGGTCGCCTCCGGCTCCGCCAGGTACCCCTCGAGCTCGAGAAAGGCGACCGCCCGCAGGCGCTGCGCCGCCAGCTGCGCTTCTTCCGGGGAGCCCGCATGGAGCACGACCCGCTCCTCCTGGCGGAGCACGAACCCGGCCTTCGTGCCGAACGCGCTTCCGGAGACGGGTACGTTCAGGGCGCCGGGCACGTGGCCGGCGGCGAAGCTCTCCGCCGGGCGCACGTCGAGGACGGTGACGTCCTCGCGGTTGGTCGGCTCGAGCGGCAGCTGGGCCGCCAGGAACGGCCCACGATTGAGCTCGACGATCCGTTCCATGTTCGGGGGCCGCGGCGCCGGCGTGCCCGCGGTCTCGTCGACGAACTCCTCGACGCTGGCGATTGCGAGCAGGGCGTTCGCCCGACGCTCGGCGCCGATCGTCGAGGACGGGTCGGCGCTCATGCCGACCCCGCAGAGGGAACCGGCGACGTGGCCCGGGTAGACGCGGACCTCGTCGGGCAGGTCGAGCAGACGGTGGAGGCTGTAGAAGAGGCTCTCGGCACCTTCCCGCGCCTCGACCGCGAGATCCGGTCTCGCGACCGAGCCGACGAAGAGCGAGTCGCCGGTGATCAGCATGCCGTCGACGAGGAAGCAACAGTGCTCCGGCCGGTGACCCGGCGTGTGCAGGCACTGCACGGAGACCGAGCCGACGCTCAGGACGTCCCCATCCGAGAGCGGGTCGTGCGCGTAGGCGGCTCCGGCGTCGCAGTGGATCGACACGGGCACGCCCTGCTCGAGGGCGAGCCGGCCGTGGCCTGAGACGTGGTCGGCGTGTGTGTGGGTCTCGAGCACGCGGACGATGCGGACGCCAAGGGTTTGGGCGCCGGCGAGATACGGCTCGATCGCGTAGCCGGGATCGACGAGCAGCGCCTCGCCCGCCCCGTCGTCTCCGATCAGGTACGAGGCACAGCCGAGGTCGTCGTCGACGAACTGCCGGAAGAGCATTGCCGGCGGACGGTAGCACCGGCCTACGCTGTACTTCAGATAGTGGACTTCGGTCGCGAAAAGATGGGCCGTTCGGCCCATGCGGAGCGGGTGCTTTTCGCTCAGAATGATGCAGGGAGAGGGATGGTGCGTCACCTTCGGGGTCGAGAGCAGGGCGGTCTTCGGGCCGCCCTTGCTTTACCCGAGTGGAAGGCCGAGGTGCCGGGCGATCACCATCCGCTGAACCTCGTTCGTGCCCTCGCCGATCTCGAGCACCTTCTGGTCGCGGTAGAGGCGCGAGATCGCGAACTCGTCCATGAAGCCGTAGCCGCCGTGGATCTGCAGTGCGGCGTTCACGGCCCGGTTCGAGAGCAGCCCGGTGAACAGCTTGGCCTGCGCCGCCTCGAGCGCGAACGGCCGTCCCTGATCCTTCAGCCAGGCGGCCCGGTGGACGAGCGCCCGCCCGGCTTCGATCTCCGTCGCCATGTCGGCCAGCTGGAACTGGATCGCCTGGAACGAGGCGATCGGCCGGTCGAACTGCCGCCGCTCCAGCGCATACGCACTGGCGAGGTCGAAGGCGCCCTGGGCGAGCCCGACGCCCATCGCCCCGACCGAGATCCGGCCGCCGTCGAGGATCTCCAGGAACTGCTTGAACCCGGCTCCCCGCGGGCCGAGCAGGTTGCCCTCCGGAACGGCGCACCCCTGGAACGCCAGCTCGCGCGTGTCGGAGGCGCGCCAGCCCAGCTTGCGCATCGGCTCCGAGATCTCGTACCCGGGCGTGCCGTTCGGGACGACGATGTTCGAGATCTCGTCCTCGCCGGTGCGCGCCGTGATCGTCACGCACGCGGTGATGTCCGTGCCGGCGTTGGTGATGAAGGTCTTCGCCCCGTCGATCAGCCACCGCCCGTCGCGTAGCTCGGCGCGCGTCCGGGTCGAGCCCGCGTCCGAGCCGGCGCCCGGCTCGGTGAGGCCGAAGGCGGCGAGTCTCTTTCCGGAAGCGAGGTCCGGCAGCCACCCGCGCTTCTGCTCCTCGGTCCCGAACAGGAAGATCGGCATCGTCCCCAGCGACGTGTGGGCGGCGACGGTGATCGCGACCGACGAGTCGACGCGGGTGAGCTCCTCGACCGCGATCGCGTACGAGAGCGTGTCGCCGCCTCCGCCGCCGTACTCCTCGGGAATCGGGATCCCCATCAGCCCGAGCTCCGCCATCTCCGCGACCAGCTCGTAGGGGAAGCGGTGCTCGCGGTCGAGCTCCTCGGCGACCGGCGCGACGCGCTCGCGCGCGAACTCCCGCACGGTGTCGCGGATCAGCTCGTGCT
The DNA here is from genome assembly GCA_963836685.1 of uncultured Actinomycetes bacterium. GTDB lineage: Bacteria > Actinomycetota > Thermoleophilia > Gaiellales > Gaiellaceae > DATBLE01. The sequence continues at coordinate 41,001 of CAWIKS010000017.1, read as the reverse complement.
CGGGCGTCAGGTCGAAGTTCATGCCGCCAGCCGTGACGCCAGCTCCGCGATCAGCCGGACGCCCCAGCCGGTGCCGCCCTGCTGCGTGAGGTAGTCCTCCCGCGACCAGCGCAGAAACGCGGTGCCGGCGATGTCGCAGTGGGCCCAGGGGCCGTCGCCGGCGAACTCCTCGAGGAAGGTCGCCGCGTAGGCCGGAATCGCCTGCCGGCGGATGGAGGAGTTCTTCAGATCGGCGAACTTCGAGTCGTGGTAGCGGCGGTAGCGGCGGTGGGTCGGCATCGCCCAGGCGTGGTCGCCGCTCGCCTCGCCGGCGGCGACGACCTGGTCGCGCCACGCGGGGTCGTTGCCGAACACGCCGGCGTACAGGTCGCCGAGCGCGCGCTCCATGGCGCCGGTCAGGGTGGCGAAGTCGATCAGGTGGGTGGCACCCTGCTGCCGTGCGTACCAGAGCGCGTCCGCGAGCACGAGCCGCCCCTCGGCGTCGGTGTTCGTGATCTCGATCGTCTTGCCGTTCATCGCCGTGAGGATGTCGCCCGGACGGTAGGCGCCGCCGCCGACCATGTTCTCGGTCGCGCCGACGACGCCGATCACGCGCAGGGGGACGCCGAGCTCGGCGAGTGCGCCGATGCCCTCGATCACCGCCGCGCCGCCCGACATGTCGCCCTTCATGTCCTCCATGTAGTCGGCCGGCTTGATCGAGACCCCGCCCGTGTCGAAGGTGACCGCCTTTCCGACCAGCCCGAGGAGGAGATCGTCGCTCGCGTCCGGAGGGTCGTAGCGGAGGACGATCAGCCGGGCGTGGTTGTGGCTCCCCTGGGCGACCCCGGAGAAGGCGCCCATCCCGAGCGCCACGATCTCGTCGGGGCCGAACGCCTCGTGGGAGAGCGTTTCGAACTGCCCTGCGACCTCGGCGGCCCGGTCGGCGAGCCGGGCCGGCGTGAGGTCGTTGGGGGGCCGGTTGGCGAGATCGCGGGCACGGTTCGTCCACTGCGCGATGCTCTCCGCGCGTTGCGCCGTGCCGGAGCTGCCGGCTCGTCGCCGCCGACGAGGATCAGACGCTCAGCCTGCCTCCGAGCGTTCGGCCGCTCGTCTTCCAGCGACCCTGGTCGTAGCCGCCGAGGACGATACCGTCGACGACCGCGCGCGCCTGTTCGCCGGCGCTCAGCGGCAGCGAGTCGTCGAGCCGCCAGGCCAGCGTGCCGCCGAGGTCGAGCCGGGCGACCGCCGCGGCCGCGTCGCGGATCGAGTCGCCGTCGAGTGCGTCGCGCCTGACCGGCACCTGCCGCGACGATGCGGCCGCCGCCCTCCTGGTGCAGGACGCACGTTTGCCCCGCTGCCCCGCGAAGCTCTCCAGCTGCGGCGAGCGCCCGAAATTCGCGGGTCGAGGTCGGAAGGAATCTCCCCGACGGGATCGAATACGGCGAATCCGATGGTCTCGGCCCCGATCGGCCCCAACTGCGCGACGACGGCGATCTCCATGCGGCGGCCGATGCTATCCGACCCTGTTCCTAACCTGCGCCGAATTCCGGACGTCTCTTTACTTGCCCGTTGGATCGACCTACGGTCAGTGTGAGATGAACGAGACGTCGTCGCCGAGATTTCGCCGCAGCAGATCCTCGTCCGTGGAGGCACTCGAGGAGCGCATCGCAGCGCTGGTCGCGCAGCGGCAGGCTCTCCGCGAGCGTGGCGCCGGTCCGGAGGCCCTGGAGCGCAACCGCCGCCGGCTCGCCCGCTCCCAGTGGGAGCTCTCCTTCGCGCTGATCGAGCGCTACCTCCCCGAGTCGCAGGCCGCGTAGCCGGGCCACCCTCTGGCGGGCGCGGCTAGGCTCCGCCCGTGAGGGAGCGGATCGACCGGCGCGCGATGACGGCGCTCTCCGCGGGCCATCTGGCGACCGATTTCGCCGGCGGGGCCCTGTACGTGCTGATCCCGTACCTGCACGACAAGTTCCACCTTTCGTACACGCTCGCCGCCGTGCTGGTGCTCACGTCCGCGATCTCCGGCTCGATCGTCCAGCCGCTGTTCGGGTTCTGGTCCGACCGGCACGGCGCGATCTGGCTGATCCCGGCCGGAGTCGCGGCCGCCGGGATCGGCATGGCGCTCGCCGCCGCGTCGCCGGCGTACTGGCTCGTGGTCGTGTTCGTGGTCGTCTCCGGGCTCGGGACGGCGGCTTTCCACCCGGAAGGCTCGAAGTTCGCGGCGTACGTGAGCGGCCGCCGGCGGGCGAGCGGGATGTCGCTCTTCTCGGTCGGGGGGAACCTCGGCTTCGGGCTGGGCGCGCTCGGCGCTGCGCTGCTCGTCCACGCGCTCGGTCTGCGCGGCGGCCTGCTGCTCGCGGCCCCGTGCCTGGGTGTCACGGCCGCCCTGCTCGGGCTTCGACGCTACCTCCTCGGCTTCGTCCCCGAGCACGAGGCCCGGCCGCGCCGCGCCGGCGACGACGACAGGCGGGCCCTCGGGCTGCTGCTGACGGTGATCACGTTCCGCAGCCTCGCGTGGTACGGGCTGCTCACCTTCGTCCCGCTCTGGGAGGTCTCGCTCGGCCACTCGAAGCAGCACGGGACCGAGCTGCTCTGGGGGATGCTCCTGATCGGCGGAATCGGGACGCTCGCCGCCGGGCCGATCGCCGACCGCGTCGGCCTCCGCACCGTGCTGCTCGCCGCCAACAGCGCGATCTGCCCGCTGATGCTCGTCTTCGTGCTGGTCGGCGGCGTCCCGGGGGCGTTCGCGCTCGCGCTGGTCGGCATCGCCGTGATCGGGACGTTCGGGATCACGATGGTGATGGCCCAGCAGTACCTGCCGACCCGAATCGGGACGGCCTCCGGCCTGTCGATCGGCTTCTCGATCGGGCTTGGCGGGGTCGCGGCCGTCATCCTCGGGACGATCGCCGACTCGGTCGACCTGAGGACGGCGCTCTACGTCAGCTCCGCGGCGCCGGTCGTCGCCGTCCTCCTGACGCTGTTCCTGCCGTCCGAGCGGCTGCGCCGCCTCGAGCCCGAGGTCGCGATGCCGTGAGGTAGGCTCCGCTCGTGTCGGCCGTCGACGATTTCTTCGCAGCGCTCCCCGCTCGCGTGGATGCCGGCAAGACCGCCGGGATGAACAACTCCTACGTCTTCGACATCGAGGGTGCCGGCATCTGGACGGTCAAGGTCGCGGACGGCGCCGTCACGGTCGACCAGGGCGATACGGGCGGCGACTGCACGATCTCGACCCAGGCGGACACGTTCGAGCGGATCGTCAAGGGGGAGCAGAACCCGACGGCCGCCTACATGACGGGCAAGCTGAAGGTGAAGGGCGACATGGGCGCGGCGATGAAGCTCCAGAAGCTCTTCTAAAGGCACGGGGGAGCTCGTTCCCCGGAGTGGTCACTCCTCCAGCTCGACGACGACGGCGCCGCCCGCGACCCGGTCGCCCTCACGTACGTGCAGCCGGAGCACGACGCCCTCGTACGGCGAGACGAGCGGCGTCTCCATCTTCATCGCCTCCAGCACGACGAGCGGCTGGCGCTGCCGGACGCGCTCGCCCTCGGCAACCAGGACGCGGATCACCGTGCCCGGCATCGGCGCCGTCACCGCGCTCTGCTCGGCTCCGGGGCCCTGCCCGTGGCGGGCGGCGGTCTCGTCGGGCGGCGAGTGGGGCGGAGGCGCGGGCAGGTTGAGGCGGAACGGGCCGCGCCACGGCCGGGCCGGCGGGCGGCGCGGCTCCGAGAGCGGCGGGTGCTCGACCAGGAAGGCGGTGGTCGTCTCGCCCGCCTGCAACGCCGGATGGGAGACCAGCCAGCGCAGGAAGGGCAGGTTCGTGACGAGCCCCGTGACCTCGGTCTCGGCGAGTGCCGTGGAGAGCCGTGCGAGCGCCGTCTCCCGATTCTCGCCGTGCGCGATCAGCTTGGCGATCATCGGGTCGTAGCCGAGGCCGACCTCGTCTCCCTCCTCGACGCCCGCGTCCACGCGGACGGTCTCCGGGAGCCGCAGCCGATCGAGCCGGCCGGTTTGCGGCAGGAACGTGCGCGGGTCCTCGGCGTACAGGCGGACCTCGATCGCGTGTCCGTCGAGCTCCCGCGGCTCCGGCAGAGGCCCGCCCTCCGCGAGCTCCAGCTGGGCGGCGACGAGATCCAGGCCCCTGACGAGCTCCGTGACCGGGTGCTCGACCTGGATCCGGCCGTTCAGCTCGAGGAAGAAGAAGTCCGGCCCGTCGAGGACGAACTCAGCCGTGCCCGCGCTGCGGTAGCCGATCGCCCGCCCGAAGGCGACCGCGGCGTCGCTCATTCGCGCGCGTAGCCCGGCGTCGACGGCCGGGGAGGGGGACTCCTCCAGCACCTTCTGGTGGCGCCGCTGCACCGAGCATTCGCGCTCGCCGAGCGCGATCACGTTGCCCCGGCCGTCGCCGAGCAGCTGGATCTCGACGTGCCGGGGCCGCTCGAGGAAGCGCTCGCAGAAGACGGTGCCGTCTCCGAACGCCGCCTTCGCCTCGCGCCGCGCCGCCTCGAGCGCCCCCTCCAGCTCGTCAGCCGTGCGCACGACGCGCATCCCGCGCCCGCCGCCGCCGGCCGCGGCCTTGACCAGCAGGGGGAAGCCGAGCTCGGCCGGCTCTCCCTCGTCGAGCACCGGCACGCCCGCGTGCGCGCGCCAGCCGTTTCGCCGCCAGCTTGTCACCGCCGGCTCGCAGCGCGTCCGGCGACGGACCGACGAAGACGAGGCCGGCCGCCTCGACCGCCTCCGCGAAGTCGGCGCTCTCGGCGAGGAAGCCGTAGCCGGGATGGATCGCGTCGGCTCCGACCTCGATCGCCGCCCGGATGTGCTCCTCGGAGTGGAGGTAGGACGCGATCTGGACCGTCTCGCCGGCCGAACGGGCGTGCAGCGCGCCGGCGTCATCGGGCGCGACGACGGCAACGGTCGCGATCCCGAGCTCCCGGCAGGTGCGGAAGATCCGGACGGCGATCTCGCCGCGGTTGGCGACGAGCAGCTTGCGAACGGCCACTGCCGAACTCTACGGAGGCGCCGATCCCACCGTGACGGGGGTTCGGGGATGGGCCGAAGCCCACCCCCGAACCCGAGCGCGGAGCTAGGTGATGTCGCCGGAGTCGGCGGCGGCGACGTCGTCCTGGTTGAGCCACGTGCCGTGCTTGCCGGCCTTGTAGATCCAGCCCCACTGGGCGAGATCGTCACCCGAGGTCGAGCTGAAGTAGTCGCCCCAGTACGGATGCGAGCCGGCGCAGACGAAGTTGACGTCGCACGCGTCGTCGAACGTGCCGATGTTCCCGTGGGTCGCGTAGGACGGAGCGAACGTACCGCTGAAGAACGTCGTCACGTACCCGCCCTCGAAGTCGCCCTTGATCCCCGCGGCGAGGGCCGAGCTCGTCGCTCCGGGGCTCTGCCCGGCATAGGTGACGAACTTGCCGTGATCCTCGACCTGGGCGCAGAACGTGCCGTCGTCGAGCTGCCAGATGCGGAGATGCCGGTCGATCGAGTCGTTTGCCCACGCCTGACCGCTGTTGAAGCCGGAATCGGCGTCGTTGAGGATCTTGTAGTGGACGTCGACGATCTGCTTCGCATGCGAGCCCTTGGGCTTGCACTGCTTGTCCGCAATGTCCTTCTTGTCCAGCTTCAGCTCCGGCGGGTGGCCGAGAGCCGCGGCGGGAACGCAGAGGCCAGCGAGACACAGGGCCAGTACGGCGAATCGCTTCATCGTTTCCCCCTTTGACTGCCGATTACGGAGCCGGCTCTCCCCGGTCATCTGCCCCGCGGCAGTCCTTCCGCGCACAACCCTAGCCGTTCTTCACTCGTAGAGCAAAAACTCTAGTCAGCCCAGTCCGCGCGGCGCTTCTCGAGGAAGGCGCGCAGCCCCTCCTGGCCCTCCTCGCTCGACCGCCGCGCCGCGGCGCGTGCGACCGCGTCGTCCTCGTCGGCCGGGTCGAGCACGAGCCGCTTCGCCTCGCGCACGGCGGTCGGCCCGCCGGCGAGCAGATCGCCCAGGATCGCGCTCGACGGCCGCGTCCACGTCCAGGGCGACCTCGTGGACGAGCCCGATCCGCAGGGCCGTGGCCGCGTCGAACCGTTCTCCGGTGAGGAAGTACCGCCGGGCCGCGGCCGGCCCGATGCGCGCCAGCACCCACGGTGAGATCACGGACGGGATGATCCCGAGCCGAACCTCCGAGAAGCCGAAGACCGCGTCCTCGGCGGCGAGAGCGATGTCCGCGCAGGCGGTCAGGCCGGACCCTCCGCCCAGCGCGTACCCCTGGATCCGCGCCACCACCGGCGCCGGGCAGCGGAAGATCGACTCCAGCATCCGGTAGAGCCGCCGCGCGTCTTCGACGTTCTCCTCGTAGGAGAGGTCGATCGAGGAGCGCTGCCACTCGACGTCCGCGCCGGCGCAGAACGCCGGCCCGTCGCCGGCCAGGACGACCGCCCGGGCGTCGCCGACGTCGGCGAAGGCGTCGGCCAGCTCGGCGATCAGCGGAGCGTCGAAGGCGTTCCGCCGCTCCGGTCGGGCGAGCGTGACGCGGAGGACGCCCCCGTCACGCTCGATCCGGAGCGCGCTCACTGCGGGGGTGCAGCCTCTCGATCAGGGCCTTCACTTCACGGAGCACGTCCGCCTCCTCGTGCCCGAAGTCGTCGAGGTAGGCGTGCAGGGCGTTCTGCAGCAGGCGCAGCTCGTCCTCGGTCAGCTCGATCGTGTGCATGGTGGAACTCTACGTTCGGGATCTGTCGGCGTGATCGGGGCCCGCCGCGTACGGCGGGCCCCGATCGGTCGATCAGCAGAAGACGGCCAGGTTGAACGCCTTGTCCGCGTTCGCCCCTGCGCTGGTCAATGTCCACACCCTGACTCCCGCGGCGATCGCCGTCCGCTGGGCGGCCGCGATCTCACCGGTGGTCAGGGTGGTCGTCGGGCCGCCGAGCGTCGCCTGGTAGCTGCAGCCGGTCACGTCCTGGTTGAAGGTCACCAGATAGTCGCCGGTACCGAGCTTCTGGGACGGACGCGACGCCCTTGTTACGCACGAGGGAGCCTGCGCTGTCGACCGAGGCCCAGAGCGCCGTGGCCGAATCGCCCTTGTCACCCTTCGGGCCGGCCGCGCCCGCTGCCCCCGCTGCCCCCGCCGGGCCTGCCGGCCCGGTCAGCCCTCGAAGACCCCTGAGGCCCCTCGGCCCCCTCGGCCCCCGTGGCCCGCGCGGGCCACGTGGGCCCGTGGCGCTTGCTTTCGATGCGCTTGCCTTTTCCTTCGAGCTCTTGCTGCTGGTCGGTGTTGTGACTGCCCAGCTCGTACCCCCCAGTGCGACGGCGAGCGCCACCAGGGCGACCACCATCGCGGGCGAGGGTAGGTGACGCGTGAGACGAGTCATGCCTACCTCCTCTTGACTTTTCCGGGCGATCCTACGTGAGAGGGCCGGATGGACGCCGTTCGGCGGGAACATCTTTGCCCGCAGAGTCCACGGTCACATCCGGAAGACGCCGAAGGTGGTCTCCGGGATCGGCGCGTTCAGCGCGGCCGAGATCCCGAGTGCGAGCACGCGGCGCGTGTCGAGGGGGTCGATGATGCCGTCGTCCCAGAGCCGGGCGGTCGAGTAGTAGGGGTTGCCCTCGGCCTCGTACTTGGCGGTGATCTCGTCCGGATCGGCGTCGCCGACCATCGTCAGAACGGTCGCCGCCTGCTCGCCGCCCATCACCGAGATCCGCGCGTTCGGCCACATCCAGAGCTGCCGCGGCGAGTAGGCGCGGCCGCACATCCCGTAGTTGCCGGCGCCGAACGACCCGCCGATCACGACCGTGAACTTCGGCACCTCCGCGCAGGCGACCGCCGTCACCAGCTTGGCCCCGTCGCGGGCGATCCCGCCCGCCTCGTACTCCTTGCCGACCATGAACCCGGTGATGTTCTGGAGGAAGACCAGGGGAATACGCCGCTTGCAGGCGAGCTCGACGAAGTGCGCCCCCTTCTGTGAGGACTCGGCGAAGAGGACGCCGTTGTTCGCCAGGATCCCGACCGGGTACCCCTCGATCCGGCCGAAGCCGCACACGAGCGTCTCGCCGTAGAGCGCCTTGAACTCGTGGAAGCGGCTCCCGTCGACGAGCCGCGCGACGATCTCGCGTACGTCGACCTGCTCGCGGAAGGACTCCGGGATCAGGCCGTACAGGTCGGCCGGGTCCGAGGTGGGCGGCTCCGCAGGAGCGAGCTCCCACGGCGGCTCCGGCTTCCTCCCGCCCAGGTTGCGGACGATCGAGCGTCCGATCGCCAGCGCGTGCTCGTCGCCCGTCGCGTAGTGGTCGGCGACGCCGGACCGGCGTGCGTGGACGTCTGCTCCTCCGAGCTCCTCCGGGGTGACGTCCTGGCCGGTGGCCGCCTTCACCAGCGGCGGCCCGCCGATGAAGATCGTGCCGGTGCCGCGGACGATCACCGTCTCGTCGCTCATCGCCGGCACGTACGCACCCCCGGCGGTGCAGGACCCCATCACGAGCGCGATCTGAGGGATGCCCTCGGCGGACATCCGGGCCTGGTTGAAGAAGATGCGGCCGAAGTGGTCGCGGTCGGGGAAAACGTCCGCCTGGAGCGGAAGGAAGGCGCCGCCCGAGTCGACCAGGTAGATGCAGGGGAGGTGGTTCTGCCCGGCGATCTCCTGCGCTCGCAGGTGCTTCTTGACCGTGAGCGGAAAGTACGTGCCGCCCTTGACGGTCGCGTCGTTCGCGACGATCACGCACTCGCGGCCCTCGACGACGCCGATTCCGGTGACGATCCCGGCGGAGGGTGCCTGGCCCTCGTACAGATCCCAGGCGGCGAGAGCGGAAAGCTCGAGGAACGCGCCGCCCGGGTCGACGAGCAGGTCGATCCGCTCCCGCGCCGTCAGCTTTCCGCGCGAGCGGTGCCGTTCCAGCGACGCCGCGCCGCCACCCTCGGCGACCCGTGCGGTCCGCTCGCGAAGCTCGGCGACGAGCGCGGTCATCGCCTCCCGGCGGCGACTGAAGAGGTCGCTGTCGCGCTCGACCCGGGAGGTCAGCACCGCCATTGCGAAGAGCCTATCGCCTCCGCGGCCGAGCGTCGCACGGCCGATTCGGCTCAGATTTCGATCCGCTTCTGCCGATACGAACAGCGCCGGTGCGGTCTGCTGGGAGAGGCAGAAGCAGAGCCGCACCGGCTTACTACGGTCCGCACATCGGCGAGCCGATGCGTCCTCGCGGCCGTAGCCCGGCTAGCGTAGCGCTCTGGTCGGACCGCTGTCACCGGCGCGGCCGCGTAGCATCCGACGACATGTCCCGGCGCCCGCTCTGGGAGGTCACGCGCGACCTGACCGACGTCTGCATGGGCCGCTCGCCGGCCGACCTCGTCCTCCGGAACGGCCGGCTGGTGAACGTGCACACGCGCGAGATCCTCGAGGACGCCGACGTGGCGATCGCCGAGGGTCGGATCGCGATGTTCGGCGACGTCTCGCACACGATCGGACCGGAGACGCAGCAGCTCGACGCGGAGGGCGCGTACCTCGTCCCGGGCCTGATCGACACGCACCTGCACGTCGAGTCGGTGATGGTCACGGTCACGCGCTTCGCAGAAGCGGTCCTTCCACACGGGACGACGTCGGCGTTCATCGACAACCACGAGCTGGCGAACGTCTTCGGCCTCGAGGGCATCCGCTGGATGCTCGAGGAGGGGCGGGGCCTGCCGCTGAAGGTCTACCTGGCGGTCCCCTCGTGTGTGCCGGCGCTGCCGGGGTTCGAGGATTCGGGCGCCGTGCTCGGCCCGGACGAGATCCGCGAGGCGCTCGGGTGGGAGGGCGCGGCCGGGCTCGGCGAGATGATGAACATGCCCGGCGTGATCGAGGGCGACGAGGCGGTCCACGCGGCGATCGCGGCCGCGCTCGAGCTCGGGAAGCCGGTGACCGGCCACTGGAGCCTGGGCGGCGTCACCGACCGCCGCCTCCAGGCCTACGTCGCCGCCGGCGTCGACTCGTGCCACGAGACGACCTCGCGCGAGGACGCGCTCGCGAAGCTCCGCGCGGGGATGTGGGTCCAGTTCCGGGAGGGCACCACCTTCCGCGACGTCGCCGCGCTCGCCTCCGTGCTGACCGAGGACGGCGTCGACCCGAGGCACTGCCTGCTCGTCACCGACGACGTCCTTCCGGAGACGATCGTCGCCGAGGGACACATGGACCGTGCCGTCCGGCGCGCGATCGGCGAGGGGATCGACCCGCTGGTCGCGATCCAGATGGCGACCGTGAGCGCCGCCGAGTACTTCAACCTCCGCCACGAGCTCGGCTCGATCGCGCCGGGCCGGCTGGCGGACGTCCTGTTCGTCGATGACCTCCGGAACTTCCGGCCGCGCCGGGTGCTCGCGGACGGGCAGGAGGTGGGGGAGCTGCCGCGGTACGAGTATCCGCCGCAGGCGTACGAGTCGATCCGGCTGGCGCGGCCGCTCACGCCCGCCGACCTGCGGATCGACGCCGGCGGCGAGCGTGCGCGGGTCCGGGCGATCGGGATCGCCTCGGGGACCGTGACCACGGAGCACCTGGTGGTCGAGATGCCGGTCGTCGACGGCGAGGTCCGAGCGTCCGCCGAGCTCGACCTCGCGAAGGCGGCAAGCCTCGAACGGCACGGGGGGCCCGGAACGATCGGACTCGGCTTCGTCAGGGGGCTCGGCCTGAAGCGGGGCGCGGTCGCGAGCACGATCGCGCACGACAGCCACAACCTGCTCGTGGCGGGGATGAGCGACGAGGAGATGATCTTCGCGGTCGAGCGGCTGGTCGAGGCGGGGGGCGGGATGATCGCCGTCGCGGGCGGGGAGGTCCTCAGCCTCGTCGCGTTGCCGATCGCCGGGCTGATCTGCGACCGGCCGGTAGCGGAGCTGGCCGGAGAGACGCTCGCGCTGGCGGAGGCCTACCGCGAGCTGGGCTCGCCGGTCGAGAGCCCGGCGATGATCTTCGCCTTCCTCTCGCTCGGGGTGATCCCCGCGCTTCGACTGACGAATCGCGGCCTCGTCGACGGGGTCGGGTTCGAGCTCGTCTCCCCGATCGTCTGAGCCCCGCGGCAAACAGCGTTTGAGCCGTGCCCTTTGAGGCCGGAGCCGGGCTCGTGCCCGGCGGGAGGCCACGCACGGTTCGTCAATAGACCAGAAGAAGGAGGGGGCACACGGGGGAACCCTGGGTTCCCCCGTGCTCGGAACCCTGGGTTCCCCCGTGCTATTTAGCGCTGACGCTTCTGCTGCGGGCTGGGCATGCGGCCCTTCTGCATGCGCTCCATCGCCCGCCGCTGCGCGCGGTTGATCGGTTGGTCGAGCGCGCCTTGCTGGCCGGCCGCCTCCATCCAGGCCTTCCGCTCCTCGGAGCTGAGCGACCCGAGCGCCTGCTGTGCGCGCGCGGGGTCCTTGTCGGCGCCGGCGCGCTTGAGCTTCTTCATCGCGCCCGCGAGCTCGGGGTTGTAACGCTCGATTGCCGCCTGGGAGGCCTTCTCGATCAGCTTCCTGATCAACGGCACCTTCGACAGGAACGCGATCAGCGGCCGGAGGTAGCGGCCGCCGCGAATCCGGGCGAGCGCGGTCAGCAGGCCGAAGACGACGACCAGGCCGCCGAGCACGAAGACGGGGATCAGGTAGACGAGCATCGCCGCCAGGGATGGTATCGGGCGGGCCGGTTCGGCAAGCTGACGACGTGCAACCCGTCGACCGCCGTGAGCTCTTCACCCGGGTCGCCGGGGCGGTGGTCGCCGGCGGCCTGCTCGGTCGGCTGCCCCCCGCGGCTCTCGGCGCGGCGGGGATCGACCCGCGTGTGCGCGAGCTCCGGCGGCTCGTCGCGGGCCCGGTGCTGGCACGCGGCTCCGCCGCCTACGAGTCGGCCCGCCTCGTGTACAGCGAGCGCTTCGACGCGGTCCACCCGCTCGCGGTCGTCCGGCCGACCCGCGTCGCCGACGTCCAGGCCGTGGTTCGCTGGGCCCAGAGAACGGGCGTGGCGGTGATCCCTCGCTCCGGTGGTCACAGCTACGCGGGCTATTCGACCGGCACCGGGGTCGTCCTCGACCTCTCCCGGCTGCGCGGGGTCAGGGTCGAGGGTGGGACGGCGGTTGTCGGGGCGGGCGCGCAGCTGATCGACGTCTACGCCGCGCTGGCGGCGAAGGGCGGGACGATTCCCGCCGGCTCCTGCCCCACGGTCGGGGTCGGGGGGCTCGCGCTCGGCGGCGGCGTCGGGCTCGTCGCGCGCCGACTCGGGACCACCTCCGACAACATCGAGTCGCTGCGGATCGTGACCGCCGACGGCCGTCTGCTCGAGTGCGACGAGAGGCACCACGCCGACCTGTTCTGGGCCTGCCGCGGCGGAGGCGGACGCAACTTCGGGATCGTCACGGACTTCCGGTTCCGGATCACCCGCGTGTCGAGCGCGTCCTGGTTCGTCGCCTCGTGGCCGTGGTCGGCCGGCCCGGAGGTGGTCCCGGCCTGGCAGCGGTGGGCGCCGCACACGACGAACGCGCTGACGACGCTCTGCCGCCTCTCGACCGGGCGCTCGCAACCGGCGCTCCAGGTGTTCGGCCAGTTCCTCGGGCCCGAGGCCCGGATCCGCCGGCTGCTCTCGCCGCTCGTGCACGCGGCGCCGCCTGCGAGCATCAGCACCGGCACCGCCGGCTACCTCGACCTGATGCGGCGCTGGGCGGGGTGTCTCGGCCGGTCGCAGGCGGCCTGCCACCTCGTCGCCGAGCACGGCGTGCTGAGCCGGGCCACGTTCGCGGCGAAGTCGGATTACGTCGGACGACCCTTTCCGGTCGCGGCAGTCCGCACGCTCCAGCGCCGGCTCGAGGCGCGGCAGTCGTCTCCGCACGGGTCGGGCGCGCTGATCATGGATTCGTACGGCGGCGAGATCGCCCGCGTCGCTCCGGACGCGACGGCGTTCGTGCACCGCGCACCGCTCTGCTCGATGCAGTACCTGGCGTACTGGGGTGCGCCGCAACACGAGCCGGCTTCGCTCGCGTGGATCCGCGGCTTCCACGCCGCCATGCGGCCGTACGTGACCGGCGCCGCCTACCAGAACTACATCGACCCGGATCTCGAGGACTGGCGGCGCGCCTACTACGGCTCGAACTATGCGAGGCTGGTCGCGGTGAAGCGGCGCTACGACCCGGACCGGCTGTTTCGCTTCCCGCAGGCGATCGGATGAGCGTGGCGGAAGACTTTCGACGGGACGGCGCCGTCTGTGTTCGCGGCGCCTTCTCCTCCGAGCAGGTTGCGCTGGTCGAGCGCGGGATCGAGCGGAACCTGTCCGAGCCGAGCGAGCGCGCGCTCGTCGCGAGCCGGCCGGACGACCCGGGACGGTTCTTCGAGGACTTCTGCAACTGGCCCCGGATCGCCGAGTTCGAGCAGTTCGCCCGCAGCTCGCCCGCGGCCGCGATCGCCGGCGAGCTGATGGGCTCGCGGCGCGTGCGGCTCTTCCACGACCACCTGCTCGTCAAGGAGCCGGGCACGCGCCAGGCGACCCCGTGGCATCAGGACCAGCCGTACTACAACGTCGAAGGCGTCCAGAACTGCTCGATGTGGATGCCGGTCGACCCGGTCGACCGCGCAGTCGACCGTGGAGTTCGTCGCCGGCTCGCATCTCGGCCCGTGGCTGATGCCCCGGACGTTCATGGACGGCGAGGCGAAGTGGTTTCCGGAAGGCAGTCTCGCCGAGCTTCCCGACATCGAGGGCGACCGCAGCGCCTTCGAGATCCTGGCCTGGGAGCTCGAGCCGGGCGACGCCGTCTTCTTCCACATGCTGACGCTGCACGCAGCAGGGGGAGCGACCCGGCGCCGGCGGGCCTTCTCCCTGCGCTTCCTCGGCGACGACGCGACGCATGCGCCCAGGCCGTGGAAGACGTCGCCTGACTTCCCGGGCCTGGCCGAAGAGCTGCCCGCCGGCGCGCCGATGGAGCACGAGCTGTTTCCGATCCTCTGGACACACGGGCCGTCGCGCGTAGGCTGAGTCGGGAGGGGCGCGGACGCGCCAGGCCGTGCCCCGCCCCTGTACAGGCGCGAGTCGTTTCCCCGTGCGATCGGTAGTTCTCCGCAGCAGGTCTGCGGGATTCGTGCCTGACGAGCAGGGAGCCGGATGCCGAGGCTGCATGCATGATCGGCAGTTGGCCCGGCGAGAGCGTCCGTCTTCCGAAGAGCAGGGCCGAGCGCGCCAAGGTGCGATTGCTCATCGACTTCTTCGTCTGGCTGCTCGCCCCGCAGGTCGCCGGGGAGAACCGCAGCCGCTTCTAGGGTCGAGCCGGCGGCAGCCCATCAGGGGCGAGAGGACTCGAACCTCCAACCCCCGGTTTTGGAGACCGGTGCTCTGCCAGTTGAGCTACGCCCCTCGGTTCGAGGACTCCAGTGTAACGGCGGTGCCGCCGGGCTAGCATCAGCGTGTGCCCGCGCCGCAGCAGCGTCGCGCCCTCGGGGCCCTCTTCCTGTGCTCGCCGTCGCCTTCGGCGGGATCGCGTTCGCGGCCGGCTCGGCGAAGGAGTGGATCATCGTCGGCGCCGCGGCTGCGATCGCGCTCTGGATGGCGGGCCTCGCCGTCCGCGGGCTGCGGCCTAGATGGTTGATCGGCAATTCAACGCCGCCGCGGCTGGGGGCCTGCACACGGCGCATTGCGGCCGCCTCGCCCGGCACCAAGGCCCACCGGCCTTGCCACCGGTCGAGTCGACCCCACTGCTTGGTGCATGCCCTCCCCGCGACGACGGCAATTACCGATCAACCATCTAGGCGCGCGAGGCACGGGGGAAATCGCCGGGCGGGACCGTATTCTCTAGGCGTAGCAGTGGCCGAAGACACCAAGCCCCTCTGGCGCGAGTTCAAGAAGACCCGCGATCGCGCCCTGCGCGACCGCCTGATCCTGACCTATGCGCCGTTGGTCAAGTTCGTCGCCGGTCGCCTCGGCAGCGGTCTGCCGGCGCACGTCGACGAGGGTGATCTCGTCTCCTACGGCCTGCTCGGTCTGATCGGGGCGATCGAGCGCTACGACCCCGAGCGCGACGTCAAGTTCGAGACGTACGCGATCTCGCGGATCAAGGGCGCGATCATCGACGAGCTCCGCGCCATGGACTGGGTGCCTCGCTCGGTCCGGGCCCGCGCGCGAGACATCGAGCGGGCGATCGCGGCGCTGGAGGCACGGCTGCACCGGGCGCCCACCGACGAGGAGATCGCCGGGAAGCTCGGGATCACGACCGACGAGCTCGACGACAGCCTGACCGACATCTCCCGCTCCTCGATCGCCGCGCTCGACGAGCTCTGGACCGTGTCCTCGGGTAGCGGCGACCAGGTCGCGCTGATCGACACGATCGAGGACACGTCCGGCCCGCAGCCGTCGCAGGCGCTCGACCAGACCGAGCTGCGGGAGGCGCTCGGCGAGGCGATCGCCCGCCTGCCCGAGCGCGAGAAGCTCGTGATCACCCTCTACTACTACGAGGAGCTGACCCTCCGCGAGATCGGCGAGGTGCTCGGAGTGACCGAGTCCCGGGTCTCACAGCTCCACACGAAGGCGATCCTGAGGCTGAAGGCCAGGCTCGCCGGCACGGCCGCCGCGCGCGCCGGCGCCGAGGGCTGAAGCCGGCGGTCCCCCGCCGCTAGGATCGCCTGCACAACCACGCCACGGGAGGGAATCGCGCGCGCATGCCTGCTCAGGAGCCCGGAAGGATCCGTAACGTCGCCGTCGTCGGCCACCGGGGAACCGGCAAGACGTCGCTGGTCGAGGCCCTGCTCTTCCAGTCGGGGGCGGTGAACCGGCTGGGAACGGTCGAGCAGGGGACGACCGTCTCGGACTGGGACGAGGACGAGCAGCGCCGGCAGATGTCGCTCTCGGCCTCGCTCGCCAACCTCGAGTGGCAAGGCCGGAAGATCAACCTGATCGATGCCCCCGGAGACGCCGGCTTCCAGGGCGACGCGATCGGAGCTCTCCGGGTGGTCGAAGGCGCGCTGGTGGTGGTCAGCGCGGTCATGGGGGTCGAGGTCGGCACGGGCCGCGTCTGGCACCGGGCCGAGGACGACCGGCTCGCCCGGGTCGTGGTCGTGAACATGCTCGACCGGGAGCGGGCCGACTTCTTCCGCGCGCTGGAGGCCCTCCGGTCCCAGCTCTCCGACCGCTGTGTCGCGGTGCACATCCCGATCGGCGCCGAGCACGAGCTGACCGGGATCGTCGACGTGCTGCACATGTGCGCCTACACGAGCCCGGAAGGCGGCCGGGAGGGCGAGCGCACGGAGATCCCCGGCGAGACGGCCGACCTCGCCGCCGAGTACCGCGAGAAGCTGCTCGACGCCGTCGTCGAGACCGACGAAGGACTGATGGAGCGCTACCTCGACGGTCAGGAGCTCTCCGACGAGGAGGTGGCGAAGGCGCTGAAGGACGCCGTCACCCGGGGCGAGGTCTTCCCCGTCGCCGCCGCGGTCGCGACGAAGAACCTCGGCACCACCGCCCTGCTCGACCTGTTCGTCGAGGGCGTGCCCAGCCCGGCGAAGAAGGGCGCGCTGGTCGAGGTCGAAGGCGCGAACACCGCGGCCTTCGTCTTCAAGACCATCGCCGACCCCTTCGCCGGCCGGATCAACGTCTTCCGCGTCCTGAAAGGCACGGTCACTGCGGAGACCAACCTGACGAACACCCGGGGCCACGGCAAGGAGCGGTTCGGCTCGCTGATGACCATGCAGGGCAAGGATCACGCGCAGGCGGATGCGTTCGGGGAGGGGGATCTCGGGGCGGTCGCGAAGCTGAAGGACGCGGCGACCGGTGATCTGTTCCTCGATCAGGAGGCGGCGGTCGAGCCGCCCCGGTTCGACTTTCCCGAGCCGGTGATGAGCTTCGCGATCACGCCGAAGGCCAAGGGGGAGGAGGAGAAGATGGGCCAGGCGCTCCGCCGCCTGACCGAGGAGGATCCGACGCTGACGATGCGCCGCGACCAGCAGACGGGGGAGCAGCTGCTTGCCGGCCTCAGCCAGATGCACGTCGAGGTCGCGGTCGACCGTCTGAAGCGCCGGTTCGGGGTCGAGGTCGAGCTTCACCAACCGCGGGTTCCGTATCTGGAGACGATTCGCGCCGAGGCGCGGGCGCAGGGCAAGTACAAGAAGCAGACCGGCGGCCGGGGTCAGTACGGCGACTGTCACATCGTCCTCGAGCCGATCGAGGAGGGTGTCGGCTACGAGTTCGTCGACAAGATCGTCGGCGGAGTGATCCCGCAGGGATTCCGTCCCGGCCGTCGACAAGGGGATCCAGGAAGCGATGCAGCACGGCGAGCTCGCGGGGGCCCCGGTGCAGGGGGTGCGGGTGCTGCTCGTCGACGGCTCCTACCACAACGTCGACTCGTCGGAGATGGCCTTCAAGATCGCCGGCTCGATGGCGTTCAAGGCGGCCTACGAGAAGGCAAACCCGGTGCTGCTCGAGCCGATCATGGAGGTCGAGGTATCGGTCCCCGACGACTCGGTCGGCGCGGTGAACGGCGACCTCAACTCACGGCGTGGCCGGCTGCAGGGAATGGAGCCGCAGGCGGGGATGACCACGATCAAGGCCGAGGTGCCGATGGCCGAGATCCTCACCTACTCGCAGGCGCTGACCTCGCTCACCGGCGGTCGCGGCGACTACCACATGCACTTCCTGCGCTACGACGAGGTTCCGAGCCACATCGCGCAGAAGATCATCGACGAGACGAAGAAGGCGCGCGAGGAAGAGAAGGTTTGAGAGCGCGCGGAATTTCCCCTGCACTTGCCCTATAGTGGGCTCGCCGTGAGATCGATGCGAACGATGGAGGCGAAGCGGTGCGCGGTCTGCGAGCGCACGCTGCTCGTCGGCGAGCATCCGGTGCGCTTCGCTCCCGACGGCCTCGACGAGTACGTCGACGTCTGCCCGCTCTGCCAGGAGATCGCCCTCGACCACGGGTGGGTCCGCGAGGGCAGCCCGATCGGCCCCGCCGTCCGGCATTCGCGCCGGCGGCGCCCGCTCAGCCTCGCCGCGATCTTCGGCGCGCAGCGCCGCCCGGTCCCGGCGTCGATCGTCGCCGAGCCGGTCCTGCGGCGCCTGTCCGGCACCGAGCAGGCGATCGTCGAGGCCGCTGCCCTCTTCAACGCCGGCGACGCGCTGCGGACGATCGACGGAATCTCCCGCAGCCTCGGCGAGCCCCAGGTCAGCATCGTCGCCCTCTCCGGCCCCAACCCGGACGTCGTGCTCACGTTCGCCTGGGACATCTCCTGGTACCAGTACCGTGTCACCCGCGACGCGCCCCAGCCCGTTCGTCTCGCCGAACGCGGGCTGGAGCCGGGCGAGCTGGACGAGAAGTTCAGGAGGTGGAATGCAAGGCTCGAGGAGGGCGTCGGGGTCTTCCCCGAGATCGAGAACGTGGCGTAAAGCTGGATTCCGACCGGCCCATTCGTACAATGCGATTGGTGAGGCGAATCCGATGATCTACTGCGTCGTTCCGCGTGAGCTCGAGGCCGAGCTGCTCGACAAGATGGTCTCGTACTACGCCGACAACCCGAACGTGACCGTGATCGTCGATCGCCGCCGCGGCCCGAACCGCCGCCGCGGGAGGGCGTACGGCGGGATGCGCGAGACCCGCGACCGCCGCCGCGCGCGCGCCGCGGGGACCTTCCCGAAGATCGACGTGGCGTAAGTAAGCTGGGCCCCGTGGCGACGGGGACCAGGACCTACCGGAACTTCATCGGCGGCGAGTGGGTCGACGCCGTCTCCGGCGAGACCTTCGAGAGCACGAGCCCTGCGACCGGCGAGCTGATCGGGATCTTCCCGAAGTCCGGCGCCGAGGACGTCGACCGGGCGGTGGAGGCGGCCAGGCGCGCGTACGAGGACTGGCGGCTCGTCCCGGCTCCGGCGCGTGGCGAGATCCTCTATCGCTTCGGGCAGCTCGTCCGGGAGCACAAGGACGAGCTCAGCCTGCTGATGTCTCGCGAGATGGGGAAGGTGCTCGCCGAGGCCGGCGGCGACGTCCAGGAAGCGGTCGACATGAGCTTCTACATGGCCGGAGAGGGTCGCCGCCTCTTCGGCCAGACGACGCCGTCCGAGCTGCGCGACAAGTTCAACATGAGCGTCCGGATGCCGATCGGCGTGATCGGCGTGATCACGCCGTGGAACTTCCCGATCGCGATCCCCTCGTGGAAGATCGCCCCCGCGCTGGTCTGCGGCAACACGGTCGTCTTCAAGCCGGCCACCGACACGCCGGCGCTCGGGCGAGCGCTTCGTCGAGCTGCTCGTCGAGGCGGGCGTCCCCGCCGGCGTCGTCAACGTCGTCCACGGCGGCGGCGGCGAGGTCGGTCAGCGGCTCGTCTCGCACCCGGACGTCCCGGTGATCACGCTGACCGGCTCACGCGAGACCGGGGTCGCCGTGATGAAGGCGGCTGCGGACAACCTGAAGCGAGTCCATCTCGAGCTCGGCGGCAAGAACGCGATCGTGGTGCTGGACGACGCCGACCTCGACCTTGCCGTCGAGGGGATCGTCTGGTCGGCGTTCGGCACCTCGGGCCAGCGCTGCACGGCGGCGAGCCGGGTGGTCGTGCACCGGAAGGTGTACGGCGCGCTGCAGTCCAGGCTGGTCGCGGCCGCCGAGCGGCTCCGTCTCGGGCCGGGCTGGGAGGATGACGTCGACGTCGGGCCGGTGATCAACCGCTCGGCGCTCGAGAAGATCCACTCGTACACAGGCATCGGCCGCGACGAGGGCGCGCAGCTCCTGACGGGCGGCGAGGCGGCGACGGGCGACGGCCTCGAGGGCGGCTTCTTCTACCGCCCGACCGTCTTCGCCGACGTCGAGCCGCGCATGCGGATCGCGCAGGAGGAGATCTTCGGCCCGACGACCGCGCTGATCCCCGTCGACGACTTCGACGAGGCGATCCGGGTCGCGAACGCGATCCGGTACGGGCTGTCGTCGTCGATCTACACGCGCGACGTCAACCGCGCGTTCCTGGCGATGCGCGACCTCGAGACCGGGATCACCTACGTCAACGCGGGCACGATCGGGGCCGAGGTGCATCTCCCGTTCGGCGGGACGAAGGACACGGGCAACGGCCACCGGGAGGCGGGCCAGGCCGCGCTCGACGTCTTCACGGAGTGGAAATCGCTCTACGTCGACTACTCGGGCAGGCTGCAGAAGGCCCAGATAGACGTGGGGTAACCCCTGGTTCCCCCACGAGCCCCCCTCCGCTCGCTCGCTTCGCTCGCGTCGCCTGCTGGCGGCAAGCGGTCGCGTGCCCGCGCCCGCACAGGTCGGTCGCGGCGACGAAGCGTGAGGGCACCGAGGGACAGGCTTCAGCCTGTCCCTGCCTGTTCCGGCCATCTGGTGCCGTCCGGCTGGTCGGGAGTACCGTCGCGGCTTGCCGACGATCTCAACGTTTTATGGCATCGTGATCCGGATGTACATCAACGACCACCGACCGCCGCACTTCCACGCGCTCGCGGGTGGGCGTCAGGCGCGCATTGCGATCGCGACAGGCGAGGCGATCGACGGCGATCTGCCGCGCCGCTCTGGCCGTCTGGTTCGCGAGTGGACAGATCTCCGCCGGTCCGAGCTGGAAGCAAACTGGCGCCGGGCGGAGCAGAAGCTTCCGCTGCGGCCGATCGAGCCGCTGCCGTGATCGCCCCTCCCGTCGAGTCGGTCATCCCACTTCGGCCTTACGTCGTCCGCGTCGTTTTCGTCGACGGCGAAGTCCGCGATGTGGACTTCGAGCCGGTGCTCGATGGGCCCGTGTTCCGGCCGCTTCGCGATCCCGACTTCTTCAACCAGGTGTCCGTCAGCGAGTTTCGTGACACGATCGAATGGCCGAACGGAGCCGACATCGATCCCGAGGTCCTCTACGGGCTCGCCGAGGCGGCCACAGAGCCACGGCCCCGGATCAGCAGCCCGCAGAGGGCATGACGGCTCAGGCGTATTCGCGCGCGAGGGCGCGGTGGAGCTCGGTCTGGTCGGCGACGACCAGGCTGATCGCCGTGCCGAGGAGCGAGCGCAGCTCGTCGCACGCGCCGACGTCGGTCGGGTCGGCGACCGCGACCAGCATGTGGCCGTCCTCGAGCAGGCGGATCGGGATCGCGTCGTGACGGCGCGCGTCCTTGGCGGGCAGACGCTCGACCGCGGCGGGGTCGAACTCGACCCCGTCGAGGTCGACGAACTCGAGCTCGTACTGCTCCGCCAGTGCCTTCGAGATCGCCCGCGACTCGACCCAGCCCCACTGGACGAGCAGCTCGCCGAGCCGAAGTCCCGTGCCGTGCTGGTCGATCAGCGCAAGCTCGAGCTGCTCGTTCGTGATCAGGCCCTCGCGGACGAGCAGCGCGCCGAGCGGCAGCCAGGCAGCTTTCTGGGCGGGCAGCATCTCCTGCTCTATCGGCGCCCGAGGCCGGGGCCTAAAGCAGCCCGCGCCCGGGCAGCCCGCTCTTTGCGATCTTTCCCTCGTTCGGTTCCTGTAACGAGGGATGTTGTCCGATCCGCGCGCGACGATCTCAGAGAGATGGGTGCCGTGCCCCAGCCGTTCGATCCCGCCCGCCTCGACCGGGCTCTCGACCGACTCCGCGACCACTGCGAGCTCGTCGCGCAGATGACGCAGCAGGTCGAGGACCGCCGCGCCGTCGTGCGCGCCCGGCTCGAGCGTGAGCTCGGACCGGAGCTGACGCGCGTGCTGCTCTCGGGGCTCGTGACCGCCTCCGCGGCCTAGTACCGCCGGGTGTCCCTAGAGTTCGTGGCCGTGAAGGCCCGGCTCTCCACCGACGGCGGCGCACGAGGGAACCCCGGGCCGGCCGCCTACGGCTACGTGCTCGAGGCCGAGGACGGCACCGTTCTCGACGCCCGCGGCGAGGCGATCGGCGTCGCGACCAACAACGTCGCCGAGTACCGGGGCCTGATCGAGGGGCTCCGCAGAGCCGTCGAGGCAGGGGTGGACGAGCTGACGGTGGTCTCCGACTCGGAGCTGATCGTCAAGCAGATGCGCGGCGAGTACCGGGTGAAGAACGCGGCTCTGCGCGCGCTCTCGCTCGAGGCCGCCGACCTCGCCGATCGCCTTCCTCAGGTGACCTACACGGCCGTGCGTCGCGAGCACAACGAGCTCGCCGACCGGCTCGTGAACGAGGCGCTCGATGCCGTCGCCTGAGGCGAAGCCGGAGCGGGCCCTCGGGATGCGCCGGATCGCGCTCGTGCGCGCGGGGTACGGCGAGGCGGCCGCAGCCGAGCTCGCCGCCAGGCCGGAGGTCGATCTCGACCGCGCAGTGGCGCTGCTGAAGGAGGGCGTCGAGCCCGAGACGGCCCGCGCGATGCTCCTGGCGGGGGATGGACCAGCCGCGTAGGCCGGGCTATACTGCGACGCGCGTGCGGATGTAGCTCAGTTGGCTAGAGCGTCTGCTTGCCATGCAGAAGGTCGTGGGTTCGAATCCCATCATCCGCTCTCGAACAACCCCGCCGAGGCGGGGTTTTCCGTCGGTGGGTCAAGATAGGAGCACGTGGACGACGAGCTCGACCGCCTGTTCGGCGTGCCCCTGGCGGAGTTCACCGCCGCCCGGAACGACCTCGCCCGCCGGCTGAAGGCTGCCGGCGACGGAGATGCGGCCGCCGAGGTGAGGGCGCTCTCGAAGCCGAGCGTGCCGGTCTGGGCGGTCAACCAGCTGAGCCGGCTCGAGCCGGGTGCGCTCGGAGAGCTGCTCGATGCCGGGGAGGCGCTGCGGACGGTTCAGGAGCGCGTTCTCCGTCAATCGGTGCCGCCGGAGTCGCTCCGGGACGCTGCTGCGAGGCAGCGTGAGGCGATCGAGCGGCTGACCGAACGGGCGCGGGAGGTGCTGGAGCGCGCGGGACGGCCGGCGAGCGCTGCGCTGGTCGAGCGGATCGCGAGCACGCTGCAGGCCGCTGCGCTCGACGAGGACGGCCGCCGCCTGCTGAAGGCGGGCAGGTTGACCCGCGAGCTGGAGCCCGCCGGGTTCGAGGCTGTCGCCGGCCTCCCGATCGAGACCGTAGCGCCGTCGTCGCCGACTGCGCGCGACGAGCTCGCCCGGCAGCGGCAGAGGAGGGAGGAGCGCCGCCGACGAAGGCACGAGCTACGGCAGCAGGCACAGGCGCTGGGCCGCGCGGCGCGGGACGCCGAGCGTGAAGCGGATCGGGCGGAGGCTCGGGCGGCCGACGCGCGCCGGCGTGCCCACCGGATGCGCGCCGAGGCCGACAAGGCCGAGGCGGAGCTCGCCGACCTCTAGTCGACCTTTCCGGCCGGGCGTTAGGAATTCGTTCGGATTCGAGCATCCGGACGCCGGCCGGTCGCTGCGCGGCTAGCCTTCGCCGCGGCGGTGCGTCGCCTTTTCCGCAACCGGCACGCGCGGGTCGTCCTCGCGTTTATCGCCGTCGGGCTCCTGGCGCTCGCCGGAATCCTCGTCGCGATCTTCCTTCCGGGCCGCGGCCGGCAGGCGCAGGGGACGACGTTCACCACCACGGTGACGGAGACGACGACCGTCGCCCCGACGACTGCGCCTCCGCCGACCGCGACGACCGCGCCTCCGCCGACCACCACCGCACCGGCCCCGCCGCCGACGCCTCCTCCGGCGCCGCCCCCGTCGCCGGGGCCGCTGCGAACGGTCGCCGCCGGACCGTTCTCGGCGACCGTGGAATGGGCGGGCTCGGACCCCCCGGCGCGCGTCGGGTATGGCATCCCCGAGCTCGGCCCGACGATCTGGACGCCGATGGAGGGCGGGCGGGCGACGCTGACCGGCCTGCGCTTCGGAACCACGTACCGCGTCTGGGCCCGCGATGCGACCCTCGACCTGACCACCGGCGCGGCCCCGGCCTCGCCGATCGCCGCCACGGGCGCGGGCGCGATCCTTCTCGACGGGCAGCCCTTCTTCCCGGTGCTGGTGCTGGCGCAGTGCCCGAGCGGCTACGACAGCAGTCTCAGCGCCGGGGTGACGCTGTTCGCCGAGAACGCGTGCGGGGGGATCGCCGATCAGACCGCGGCGCTCGGCGGTCGCGCTCTCTCCCTGACGAAGGCCGACGAAGCCGGAATCGGCGGCTCCGGCGTGATCGGCTGGTACTACCCGGACGAGCCCGACCTGAAGCAGATCACCGGTGACACGCTCCCGAGCTTTCCCAGCCTGGCCGCGACCGGTCGCCTCAGCGTTCTCACGGTGAGCAACCACTTCTATTCGCGGACGGCGCAGCTGCCCGAGGGACGCGGGATCTACCCGGGCCTGATCGCGAAATCGGACGTGGTCGGCTTCGACCTCTATCCGCTGCAGGAGTTCTGCAAGTCGAGCTGGCTGCCCGACGTCGCCGCCGCGCAGCGGGAGCTCGTGCGGCTCGCGGGCGGCCGGCCGACCTTCCAGTGGATCGAGGCGACGACCTGGAAGTGCCATGCGCCGAGGCTCCAGGTGACCCCGGCGACGATCCGGGCGGAGAGCTGGCTGGCGATCGCCGGCGGCGCCCACGGCCTCGGCTTCTTCCCCGCGGACTGGCCCGCCGAGACGACACCGGCGATCGCGACCGTGTCCAGGGAAGTCGAGTCGGTGGCGGCGGCGCTGCTCACGCCGGAGGTGCGCGCCTCGGCGACCGCTCCGGTGATCGCGTCGGCGCGAAAGCTCAACGGCGCCCTGTACGTGATCGCGGTCAACCCGACCGAGCGGACGGTTGCGGCCAGGATCGAGGCGCCGGGCCTGGCCGGCCGGCCGGCAGGAGTCCTCAGCGAGAGCCGTACGGTCACCGGAGACGGCAACGCGCTGGTCGACTCGTTCGGGCCGCTCGCGGTGCACGTCTACGTCGCCGCGCCCGCCTGAGCGCCGCTCCGGCAGCTGCGCGGCCGCGCCGCCTGAGGTGCCCGGGGACGCCGATACCATGCCCGGTTGCGGCGCCGTGGCCGAGAGGTTAGGCAGAGGCCTGCAAAGCCTCGTACAGCGGTTCGAATCCGCTCGGCGCCTGCTGCCGCTCGCCGCTTACGATCTGGTCGATGCGACGTCGCCGGACGGCGCCCTGGCTGTTGGCTCTCGTGCTGGCCTGCGGGTGCGGCTCGGCGAGGTCGGACGTTGCGACAGGCGATGCTGCGATCAAGCAAGAGCTGCTCCGCGGCGTCGGTCAGATTCGGACGACGCGCGATCGCCACAGGCTCGATGCGGAGCTCGCCCGCATCGTCGTGAGGCTCGGTCGCGCGCGCGGATCGACGGCGGGAACGCGGAGGGCGAGAGCGCTGGCGATCCGGGGATTCGAATCGACGATCAAGGGGACGAGGAGCCAGATCGACTTCGCCGAGAACGACAGCGGCGAGGTCGCGGCCGCGACCAGGGATGCGAAGCGAGCCGACCGCTACCTGACGCTCGGCGCGAACCGGCTACGCGCGGCCGGGCGGGCGCTCGGGATCCAGATCGGCGAGCTCAACGCCCACTGAGCGCCGGGCCGGGCGGCCGCTCGGCCGTCCCGCCTCGTGAGCGTGGTGGCGGCCGGAGGCATCCGGCTGTGACGCTCAGCTCTACCCGCGGGGAGGTGTAGCGGCCTTCTCCCAGACAGAGACGTGCGTGGTGCTGTCGTTCGTGAACGGCTCGTGTTGCCAGCCGCTCCAGCGCTCGCGCAGCCGCATCCCGGCGAGCCGTGCCATCAGGTCGAGCTCCGCCGGCCACACGTAGCGAAAGGGAATCGACAGGAGCTCCAGGGTGCCGTCGAGGACCCTGTAGTGATGCGAGATCAGGCCCTGCGAGGCGACCTCGAACTCGTCGAAGCCGAGTCGCGTGGGGCTCACCGTGAACGCCCGAACGGTCTCGCCGGGTGGAAGCCTCTGCAGGCTCGGAACGCCGACCTCGATCACGAAGCACCCGCTCGGCTCCAGATGCCCGGCGACGTTGTGGAAGCACGCGACCTGCTCGTCCTGGGTCGTCAGGTTCATGATCGTGTTGAAGAGGAGGTAGGCGACGGAGAATGTCCCCTCCACCGTGGTCGAGGCGAAATCGCCGATCGTCACGTCGATCTGCTCCGCACCCGGCTTCTCGCGCAGCCTCGCGACCATCGCCTCCGACAGGTCGATGCCGTGCACCCTGACGCCGCGCCGGGTGAGCGGCAGAGCGATCCGGCCCGTGCCGATCCCGAGCTCGAGCGCGGCGCCGTCCCCGGCGAGCCCGGCGAGGAAGTCGACCGCCGGATCGACAGCGGCAGGGGCGAACATGTCCGCGCTCGACTCGTCGTACCGTTGCGCCACCCGCTCGTCGAAGTAGTTCTCGGGCACCGGCGAATCCTTTCATCCTCGACCCGCCGCCGCGGTTACGCTAGCGCCGTGGTCGCGACGAAGATGGACGGAGCCGCGCTTGCCGCCCGCATCCGCGCCGACGTCGCCGCCGAGGTCACCGAGCTCGGGCCGCTCGGGCTGGCGACCGTCCTCGTCGGCGACGATCCCGCCTCGGAGATCTACATCCGGCGCAAGCACGAGGCGGCGCGCGAGGCCGGGATCGAGCCGCAGGACCACCACCTCCCCGGCGAGACCGCCGAGGCCGCCCTGCTCGCGCTCGTCGCCGAGCTGAACGCAGACGACTCGGTCGACGGCATCCTCGTCCAGCTCCCCCTCCCGGACCACGTCGACGAGAGCCGTGTGCTGCGCGCGGTCGCGCCGGTGAAGGACGTCGACGGGTTTCACCCGGCGAGTGCCGGCCAGCTCTACCTCGACCGGCCGACCTTCGTCCCGGCGACTCCGCTCGGGATCATGGCGCTGCTGGAGGAGTACGACGTGCCGCTCGAGGGGGCCCGCGCGGTCGTGATCGGACGGAGCACGATCGTCGGCAAGCCCACCGCGCTGCTGCTGCTGCGGGCGAACGCGACGGTGACGATCTGCCACTCGCGTACCGTCGACCTCGCCCGCCACGTGGCGGAGGCCGACGTACTGGTGGCGGCGGTGGGACGGGCGGGAGTCGTGTCGGCGGAGATGGTCAAGCCGGGCGGGGTGGTGATCGACGTCGGGATGAATCGCACGGAGGCGGGCCTCCGTGGCGACGTCGACCCGGAGGCCGCCGGCCGCGCGGCGCTGATCACCCCGGTTCCCGGTGGCGTCGGTCCGATGACGATCGCGATGCTGCTTCGGAACACGCTGAAGGCGGCGAAGTACCGAAGAGGACAGCTTGCTTTCCCGGGGGGCTGACGCTAACGTTCGGCCCGCTCAACCCTGGGTCGGCGGCTCGGTGCCCGGGCCGTCGTTTGTTTTGCAGTGAAGGAGGATGTTTTGGCTGAGGGCACAGTGAAGTGGTTCTCGAACGAGAAGGGCTACGGATTCATCGAGCGGAGTGAGGGCGAGGACGTGTTCGTCCACTTCAGCGCGATTCAGTCCGAGGGCTACAAGACGCTGACCGAGGGTCAGAAGGTCGAGTTCGAGGTCGTGCAGGGCCAGAAGGGCCTGCAGGCGGCGAACGTCGTTCCGCTCTAGAGCTTCCCTTTCGGAACCGGATCGAGGGCCCCCGAAAGGGGGCCCTTCGTTTTGGGAGGATGTGCGAGCTCCCAACGCAATGAGCAGTTGTGTCCCCGGGCCGCGCTGGGCGGCACGCTGCCGCGTCCTCGGTCGCGCCCATAGCATCCAGCTATGGGCGCTCCCTGCGTCCTTGCATCCTGCTCGCCCATCGCATCCCGGGAACGAATACTCATTACGTTAGGAGCTCGATGATGCAGATCAGTCGGGAGGAGGTGCTCCACGTCGCGCGGCTCGCGCGGCTGGCGCTGACGGAGGACGAGATCGAGCGCTTCCGCGGGCAGCTGAGCGCGATCCTCGAGGCGGTCGGCAAGGTCTCCGAGCTCGACCTCGAAGGGGTTCCGCCGACCTCGCACCCGCTCGACCTCGTCAACGTGCTCGCCGACGACGAGCCGCGCCCGTCGCTGACCCGAGAAGAAGCGCTCGCGAACGCCCCCGATCCGGAGGGCGGCTTCTTCGGAGTACCGCCGGTATGACGATCGACACGCTCCGCCTGACCGCCGAGGAGGCGACGGGCCTGCTCCGGCGCAAGCAGGTCTCCGGCGAGGAGCTCTTCGCCGCCTACCGCGCCGCAATCGAGGAGCGCGACCCGGAGCTGCACTGCTTCCTGCGCACCTGCGAGGACCCCGGCGGTGAGGGCATCCCGATCGCGCTCAAGGACGTGATCGGGACGAAGGGCGTCGAGACCACGGCCGGCTCGAGGATCCTCGCCGGCTACGTGCCCGTCTACGACTCGACCGTCGCCGCCCGCTGCAAGGAGCACGGCCTGCGTCTGCTCGGGAAGACGAACACGGACGAGTTCGCGATGGGCTCGTCGACCGAGAACTCCGCGTACGGGCCTTCGCGCAACCCGTGGGACCCCGGGCGCGTCCCGGGCGGCTCGGGCGGCGGCTCGGCGAGCGCCGTCTCCGCGGGGATGGCCCCGTGGGCGCTCGGCTCGGACACCGGCGGCTCGATCAAGCAACCGTCGGCGCTGTGCGGCAACGTCGGCCTCCGGCCGACGTACGGAACCGTCAGCCGCTACGGGATCGTCGCCTTCGCCTCCTCGCTCGACCAGGTCGGCCCGGTCGCGAAGACCGTCCGCGACTGCGCCCTCCTCTACTCGATCGTCGCCGGCCGCGATCCGTGCGACTCGACGACCGTGGAGGCTCCGCCCGTCGAGATGCCCGAGAGCGAAAACCTGAACGGCTTGCGCGTAGGCGTTCCGGTCGAGATGCGGGACGTCGAAGGGGTCGAGCCCGGCGTGCGGGACGCGGTCGCGCGCGGTGTCGAGCTCTGCGGCGAGCTCGGCGCCGAGGTGGACGAGTGCTCGCTGCCGCACTCGGTCGAGTACGGCCTGCCCTGCTACTACCTGATCGCCCCGGCCGAGGCCTCCTCGAACCTGGCCCGCTACGACGGCGTCCGCTACGGCTACCGGGGGGCCGGCGAGGGGCTGATCGACGTCTACGAGCGCACACGCGACGAGGGCTTCGGCGACGAGCCGAAGCGCCGGATCATGCTCGGAACGTACGCGCTGTCGGCCGGCTACTACGAGGCCTACTACGGGAAGGCCCAGCAGGTGCGGACGGTGATCGTCCGCGAGCACGCCGCGCTCTTCGAGCGCTTCGACCTGATCGTCTCCGCGACTTCGCCGACGGTCGCCTTCCCGCTCGGGGAGCGGGCCGCGGACCCGCTCGCGATGTACGCGGCCGACCTGCTCACGATCCCCTCGTGCATGGCCGGGCTGCCGGGGCTCTCGATCCCCTGCGGGCTCTCCGAGGGGCTACCGGTCGGGCTCCAGCTGATCGGCCCGCAACTCTCCGAGAACACCCTCTTCCGCACCGGTCACGCGCTCGAGCGCGCGATCGGGTTCGACGTCGTCCCGGAGCGTTTGAGATGACCTGGGAAGCGGTGATCGGCCTGGAGATCCACGTCCACCTGAAGACGCGGACGAAGATGTTCTGCCGCTGCGAGACCGGATTCGGCGCGCCTGAGAACACGCGCACCTGCCCGGTCTGCCTGGCACATCCCGGCGCGCTGCCGGTCGCGAACCGGGTCGCGGTCGAGTGGACGATCAAGCTCGGGCACGCGCTCGGCTGCGAGATCGCAGACCGGGCCGTCTTCGCCCGTAAGAACTACTTCTACCCGGACAACCCGAAGGGCTACCAGATCTCCCAGTACGACGAGCCCCTCTGCCTCGGCGGCGGCGTGACCGTGCCGGGCGAGGACGGCGACTTCGAGGTCGGGATCGTCCGCGCCCACCTCGAGGAGGACGCGGCGAAGACCGTCCACAAGGGGGGCGGCACCGGCCGCAAGGTCGGCGCCGAGCGCTCGCTGATCGACTTCAACCGCGCCGGGACGCCGCTGGTCGAGGTGGTCACGCAGCCCGACCTGCGCTCGGCCGACCAGGCTCGCCGCTTCCTCCAGCTGCTCCGCCAGACGATCGTCGGGCTCGGGATCTCCGACGCGCGGATGGAGGAGGGGACGCTGCGCTGCGACGCCAACGTCTCGGTCCGCCCGGCCGGCTCCGGCGAGCTGCGTACCCGCTGGGAGCTGAAGAACATGAACTCGTTCGCGTTCATCGCCCGTGGGATCGACGCCGCCGTCCGCGAGCAGATCGCCCTCCACGAGTCGGGCGGCGTCGTGCAGCAGGAGACGTACGACTACGAGCCGGACACCGACACGCTGACGCCGCACCGGTCGAAGGAGGAAGCCGACGACTACCGCTACTTCCCCGAGCCCGACCTCGTTCCGATCGAGCCCGAGCCCGCCCTGGTCCGGCGCCTGCAGGCCGAGCTTCCCGAGCTGCCCGCCGTGCGGATCGGCCGGTACGGTGAGGCGCTCGGCGCCGCCGACGCGTGGGCGGTCGTCACCACCGGGCGGGACGACGCCTACGCGGCGCTCGTCGCGGAGGCAATCGCCCCGCGGGAGGCGTTCAACTTCGCGATGAACCAGCCGATTCCGGCCGGCGCGAACACGACCGAGCTGGCAAGGGTCGTCAAGGCTGCGAAAGAGCTGACCCGCGAGGCCCTGCAACAGGCGGTCGCCGCCAGCGCCGACCCGGGCTTCACCGCCGACACCTACCTGGGGGAGGTCGCGATCGCAGACACGTCAGAGCTCGCGCCCCTGATCGACGCCGTGATCGCCGCGAACCCGGGGCAGGTCGAGTCGTACCGCGGCGGCAAGGAGGGCCTGCTCGGCTTCTTCGTCGGCCAAGTGATGAAGGAGACGGGCGGAAAGGCGAACCCCAAGGTCGTCAACGAGCTCCTGCGTGAGAAGCTGCGGCCGTGATCGACGAGGCGAACGAGATCCTGCGCGCGAAGGGCTACTCGGAGGCGCACCTGTCCGCATTCGCAGCGCCGCTCCCCGGCCGCGTTCTGCTCAAGGGCACCAAGATCCTCAGCCCCTTCTCGGACTCCCCGGAAACGGTGCTCCGGGTGGCGCGCGAGCTCGTCCCGTCCGCGGAGGAGCTCGGCCGGCGGCTGCTGACGCCCCACGAGCTGCGCGCCGGTCTCGAGCAGGGCTAGGACCGTTCTCCGTTCCGTCACCCGACGGTGACGTATAACACCCGCATGGACGACGGCTTCGACTTCGAGCTGCTCGTCATCGGCTCGGGTCCTGCCGGGCAGAAGGCTGCGATCCAGGCGGCGAAGCTGCGCCGCCGCGTCGCGATCGTGGAGAAGCGGAGCGCGGTCGGGGGCGCCTGCGTGAACACGGGCACGATCCCGTCGAAGACGATCCGTGAGGCGGTCATCTACCTGACCGGGCTCAACCAGCGCGCGATCTACGGGCAGGGCTACCGCCTCAAGGACGAGATCTCGATCGACGACATCGCAGTGCGCACCCGGCAGGTGGTCGAGCGGGAGCGCAGCGTCATCCGCGACCAGCTCCTGCGCAACCACGTCACCCTGCTGGACGGAGACGCGCGGTTCCTCGACCCGCACGCACTCGCGATCACCGACCGCGACGGTCGTGAGCGCTCGGTCTCGGCGGAGCGCGTCGTGATCGCCGCCGGCTCCGAGCCCGACCACCCGACCGAGATCCAGTTCAACGGGCGGACGATCCTCGACTCCGACGACATCGTTCTTCGGCTCGAACGGATTCCGGACACGCTGGTGGTCGTCGGCGCCGGAGTGATCGGCATCGAGTTCGCCTCGATGTTCGCCGCGCTCGGCTCCCGGGTGACGGTCGTCGACGCCCGGGGCGAGCTGCTCGACTTCTGCGACTACGAAGTCGTCGAGGCGCTGAGGTACCACCTCCGCGACCTGAACGTCGTCTTCCGGTTCGGGGAACGGGTCACCGCCGTGAAGGAGGACTCGCTCGGGACGTTGACGAGCCTCGCCAGCGGGAAGCAGATCCCGGCGGACGCCGTCTTCTACTCGGCGGGTCGCCGCGGTGCGAGCATGGCCCTCTCGCTGGAGCAGGCCGGCCTCGACGCGGACGCGCGTGGGCGGATCGCCGTCGACGAGCGGTACCGCACGGCCGTTCCGCACATCTACGCGGTCGGCGACGTGATCGGCTTCCCGAGCCTGGCCTCCACCTCGGCCGAGCAGGGACGGTTGGCGTCGTGCGACGCGTTCGGGCTCGAGGCGCGCACGATGTCGGAGCTGCTGCCGTTCGGCATCTACTCGATTCCGGAGATCAGCTACGTGGGGCAGACCGAGCGCGAGCTCACCGAGAAGTCGGCGCCGTACGAGGTCGGGGTCGCCCACTACCGGGAGCTCGCCCGGGGCCAGATCCTCGGCGAGAACCACGGTCTGGTGAAGCTGATCGTCTCTTCCGAGAACCGCAAGCTGCTCGGCGTGCACGCGTTCGGCGCGGGCGCGACCGAGGTCGTGCACATCGGGCAGGCGGTGATGGGGCTCGGAGGCACGATCGACTTCCTCGTCGACACCGTCTTCAACTACCCGACCCTGGCCGAGGCCTACAAGGTCGCCGCGCTCGACGCGGTGAACAAGCTGCGGGCAGTCTCGATGCACCTCACCACCTAAACTGGCGACGATGACCGAGACGCTCGCGCCGCCGCCCGAGCTGCTGCGCCGGCAGGCGTGGGTCGGCGGCGAGTGGCTCGACGCCGACTCCGGCGAGACGTTCCCGGTCACGAACCCCGCAACCGGCGAGGAGCTCGCACGGGTGCCGCGGATGGGCGCCGCCGAGACGCGACGTGCGCTGGAGGCCGCCGAGGCCTCCTATCCGGCCTGGCGCACCCGGACCGCAGCCGACCGCGCCCGGATCATGCGGCGCTGGGCGGACCTGATGCTGGAGCGTCTCGAGGATCTCTCGCTACTGCTCACCCTCGAGCAGGGCAAGCCGCTCGCCGAGTCGAGGGCCGAGGTCGCCTACGCCGCCTCCTTCCTCGAGTGGTTCGGCGAGGAGGGAAAGCGGGTCTACGGCGACACGATCCCGCAGCCGTCGACCGACCGCCGCATCCTGGTCCTGAAGCAGCCGGTCGGGGTCACGGGCGGGATCACGCCCTGGAACTTCCCGTCGGCGATGGTCACCCGCAAGACAGCGCCCGCGCTCGCCGCCGGGTGCACGATGGTCCTGAAGCCGGCCGAGCAGACGCCCCTCTCCGCGCTCGCCGTCGCCGCGCTGGCCGAGGAGGCAGGCCTGCCCGCCGGCGTCCTCTCGATCGTCACCGGTGACGCCGAGGACGCGCCGGCGATCGGCCGCGAGCTGACCTCGAGCCCGCTCGTCCGCAAGCTCGGGTTCACGGGCTCGAACGAGGTCGGGAAGCTCCTGATGGCCCAGTGCGCAAAGGGCCTGAAGAAGATCTCGCTCGAGCTCGGCGGCAACGCGCCGTTCATCGTCTTCGACGACGCCGACCTGGGCGAGGCGGTCGCGGGCGCCGTGCTCTGCAAGTACCGGAACTCGGGGCAGACGTGCATCTCGGCGAACCGGATTCTCGTCCAGGACGGGGTCTACGACGCCTTCCTGGAGCGGCTCGTCGAGACGGTCACCCGGCTGCAGGTCGGCGTCGGCACCGAGCCGGACGTGAACGTGGGGCCGCTGATCGACCCGGCGGCCCTCGAGAAGGTCGAGCGCCACGTCCGGAACGCGGTCGAGGGCGGGGCGGAGCTGCAGCTCGGCGGTGCCCGTCACGAGCTCGGGCAGACGTTCTTCCAGCCGACGGTGCTGACCGGGGTGACCGCCGGGATGGCGATGAGCTGCGAGGAGACGTTCGGCCCGGTCGCCGGGCTCCAGCGCTTCTCGACCGAGGAGGAGGCGGTAGGGATCGCGAACGACACGCCGTACGGGCTCGCCTCGTACTTCTACAGCCGCGACGTCGGTCGTGTCTGGCGGGTCTCCGAGGGTCTCGACTACGGGATCGTCGGGATCAACACGGGCTTCATCTCGACCGAGGTCGCGCCCTTCGGCGGGATGAAGGAGTCGGGGATCGGCCGCGAGGGCTCGAAGTACGGGATCGACGAGTGGCTCGAGCTCAAGTACCTGGCGCTGGCCGGGATCTGAGGCAGGGACAGGCCGCAGCCCGTCCCTGCTCGAGCCGTGAGCAGCTCAGCGGGATGTGAGGGCCGACCGGGTGGCCGGTGCCGGCACGCGGCTGCCCAGACCCAGCTCGGAGTCGACCTGCTCGATCACGGCCGCGTCGTGGGTGGCGCAGATCACGGCGCTGCCCGACTCGTGCGCGAGCCGGGCGAGCAGCTCGCCGACGGCGCGCGCGTTTGCCTGGTCGAGCCGGGCGGTCGGCTCGTCGGCGAGCAGGATCGCGGGCCGCACGGCGAGCGCGCGGGCGATCGCGACTCGCTGGCGCTCTCCGGCCGAGAGGCGATCGGCGCGGTGGTCGAGCCGATCTCCGAGCCCCACCTCGTCGAGAGCCCTCGTCGCCCGCGCGCCGGCTCCGTCGGTCGCACCGCGAACGAGCAGGGCGAGCTCGACGTTCTCCTGCGCGGTCAGGTGGGGGACGAGCCCCGGCTCCTGGGTGACGAGGGCGACGTGCTCGCGGCGCACCCCGGCGACCGCAGAGCGGCTCATGCCTCCGAGCTCGTTTCCCTTGACGATCACCGCGCCCTCGGCGGGCCGGTCGAGCCCGGCGAGGAGATGCAGGAGGGTCGTCTTGCCGCTGCCCGACCGCCCGACGACGGCGGTGAACGTGCCGCTCTCGAACGTCCGGGAGAGTCCGTCGAGCACCGGGTGGGGCGCAGCCGGGAAGCCCTTGACCACGCTCCGGAGCTCGGCGACCACCTCGGCGTCGCGTACGGGACGTCTGTCGAGAACGGGCGGCTCGGGAAGCACGGAGCCCTGGTCTGCGCGCGCGAGCACGACTTCGCCGTCGCGCTCCACAGCCCGGAGCAGGTGCGGCGAGCCGATCGCGTCCAGCAGCGGGTCCGGCAGCCGGATCCAGCCGGGCGCGGTCACGACCAGCGAGGTCGGCGCGCCCGGCCGGCCTTCCTCGACCACGCGCCCGTCGCGCACGTGGACGAGCCGGTCGGCGATGTCGGCGGCGGCCTCGTCGTGGCTGACGACGAGCGCGGTCGCTCCCCGTTCGCGGACGAGGTCGGCGATCAGCTCGTAGACGGTCTCCGCGCTTGCGGCGTCGAGCTCTCCCGCGGGCTCGTCCGCCAGCAGAAGCCGGGGACGATGCGCGAGCGCCGCGCAGAGCGCGACGCGCTGCTGCTCTCCGCCGGAGAGCGTCGCCGGCCGATCGTCGAGCCGGTCTCCGAGCCCGACCTGGTCGAGCAGGGCGGCCGCGGTCGCGCGGGCCTCCGTCCGGGATCGGCCGAGCAGGTCGAGGCCGAGGGCGACGGTGTGGACGCAGGAGAGGTCGGGCGACAGCGCGCGTGCGTAGTGCTGGTCGAGCAGGCCGAGGTTCTCGGCCCGGTAGCGCGCCGCCGCGCCGGAGCCGAGGCTCGCCACGTCGATCCCGAGGACACGCACCGCACCGGCTGAGACCGAGTCGAAGCCGGCGATCGTGCGTAGGAGCGTGGTCTTGCCGGAGCCGCTCGGCCCGAGCACGACCACGATCTCGCCCTCGTCCACCTGCAGCGTCAGACCCTGGAGAGCGACCGCGGTGCCGCCGGCCGAGCGGTGGATGCGGAACGCGTCCCGGACCTCGATCGCCGGCCTCACTCCAGGCTCCACGACGCCCGTTCGGGCCGCGCGCCCCGGAACGCGGCCAGCGAGGTGCCCTCCGCGACCAGCAGGGCGACAAGGCCGAGGGCGAGGAGGCCGAGACCGGCGGCGGTCCAGGCGGGATCGAATAGCAATGGAGGCTCCGGGACCGCGTTCGTCGCCGAGACGCGGACGAGCGAGACCACGAGCCGGGAGAGAAGCGCCCCCAGCCCCACGCCTCCGACCAGGCCGAGCCCGACCAGGATCACGCCGCGCGTCCGGAGCTGCGCGCGCAGCCGCTCCGGCGGGACTCCCTGTGCCTCCAGATCGAAGAAGTCGCTCCGCTCGTCCCGCAGCTCGCTGACGATGCCGACCCAGAAGCCGAGCACGGCCAGAGCGAGTGCGACGATGCCGGCCGCCCCGAGCGCGACCGCGGTCGCATGCGCCAGAGGATCGCCGCTGAGGCGCCGCTCGACATCCGCCCGCGAGGCCAGGACGAGGCTCGAGAACGGGGGGCGTCCCAGCGAGGCTTCGACGGCCGCCCGGCCGCGTGGGGCGGAGATCCAGATCTCGTTCGGCGTTCCCTCGCCGGGAGCGCTCGCGTCGACCGCGGTCGAGAGCCAGCCGCCGTCGGCGAGGACGAAGGGTCCGAGATCCGACGGCACGGTCGGCATCCTGGTTGCGACCCCGACGATCCGGGCGTCGACGGTCGTGTCCTGGAAGTCGAGAACAGTCTCGCTGCCGACGCCCCCCGCTGCGCGGGCGATGTCGGGCGACACGACCACGGGCATCGGACGGCCGTCCGTCGGCTCGCCGGGGCGGAACACGAGGCGGGCGCCCGTGTCCTGGAACGCGAACCTGATCTGCACGCCCCCGGGCCCGCGCGCGATCCGCCCTCCTGCCGGCATCGACCAGCCCGGCCAGCCCGTCACTCGTTGCCGGGCGCCGGAGCTCAGTCCGGCGAGGAGCGGCCCCAGCTTCAGCACGCCGGACGGCGCGGTCGCGACCTCGCCCTCGGCTTCGTCGTGGGCGAGCATGAACGCCTCCGACTCCGGGAGCGCGAGCTGGAGGCCGAGCACGCGGACGGCACCGGAGGGCAGCACGGCGGTGAGGGTCGCCGCGCCGTGGCCTGCCCGACCCAGGGGGAGCACCTTGGTGCGCCCACGGCCGTCCGCGACCACGATCCCGACCAGCACGTCGCTGCCGTCCAGAGAGGTTGCCACCGAGAGCGTCCTCGCCCCGGCCGGCACCGGTACCCCCGCCGGTCGGGGCTCTCCGGCCGGTGCAAGCCGGCGAGCAATCGTGCCGAGCGGCAGCGCCGAGAAATCGGAGCGCCAGTGCAGCTGGGCGACCGCGTCCGCCGGCACTCCGAGCACCGTGGGCGACAGGACCGAGGCGCCGCTGCCCGGTGTGGTCGCGCTGAGCCTGACGACGGGAAACGCCTGCGCTCCGAAGCCCACGCTCGCGTAGCGTGCGAGCGGGGCCGCGTCGAGGGGGAGCACCAGCCGGGAGCCCTCGCCTAGTGTGAAGTCGAGCGGCACCTCGAAGGCCGCCTCGTCGGCGGCCCCGCGGGCGAGCGTCGCCCGGTAGCTCGCCGCGAACAGCGCGAGCCCGAGCGCGACCGCGACGAAGGCGCAGCTGACGACGGTCCGGGAGGGAGCACGCGCGAGCGCCAGCACGGCGAGACGGAGCGAGACGGAGCGGCCGCGGGTGAGACGCTCGGCGGCCCTCATCGCCGGAGCGAGCAGCCGGGCGAGCGCGACCGCGACCACGAAGCAGACGAGCGCGGGCAGGATCAGGAGCAGGACCGTGTTCCCGGACGTGACCGATCCGGGATCGAGCGCTCCCCGGCTCAGCCCGACCGCGATCGTCGCGGCGGCGCCGACCGCGGCGACGTCGACGAGCCGGATTCGCCGGCGTCCGGTCTCGTCGTCGCGGGCGAGCGTCGCCAGCGCGAGCACGACAGTGGTTGCGAGCCAGCCGCCGGCGAGCGCGGCCGGCGTCCAGTCGGCGAGGAGGGTGTGGCCGAGGAGCGCCGCGACCGGCAGCCCGGCGGCGTCCGCGATCGCAGCGACGACCGCTGTCCCGGCGGCGATGCCGGCGATCGCGCCGGCGAGCGTCATCGTCCCGATCTCGGCTCCGAGCGCGAGACCGGCCTGCCAGCGCCGGGCGCCGCGCGCGAGCAGGCGGCGGCGCTCGCTCGCAAGCCCTCGGCGGAGCCCGATCGCCGCGATCACGGCGAAGCCGAGGAGGAGCGCGCTCGTCGTCCCGCCGACGAGCACGAGGCGGTGTGCCGCGGTCCTGCCCCGCCCGGTTGCGCCGAGCAGCTGCTCGTCGGGGCCGCTGAGGCGAAACGACGAGTCCGCCGCGTACAGACGGGCCTGCACCCGGGACTCCGCGGCCAGGACGCGCCCGACGTCCCACGTGCGCAGACGATCCGCCCGGAGCGGCGATAGCCACGAGTAGACCCGGTAGAAGGGGGTCAGAGCCGGCAGCCGCTGAAGCGCGTCGACGCTCGGCCCGAGCAGCAGCGTCGGCCCGGGACCGGGACCGGATGCCGCGGAGATGTACCCGAAGAGCCCCGGGTCCCGCAGGTCGGCGATGCCGACCCGGTCGAGCCGAACGCCGCCCTCGGCCTGCCGGGCCCGACCACCGCCGCCGATCTGGAGCACCTCGCATCCGGCCGGGGTGCAGGTCCGCGGCAGGCGGCCGGAGCGAAGCCGGACCACCTGGGACAGCCCGTCGACGGCCGCGATCTCGACCAGTCGGCCGTGGATCCGCAGCTCCCGGAAGAAGATCACCCGGCGGGTGCGGCCGGCGGACAGGGTCGCGAGCTCGCGGCGGACGGCGCCGTCCTCCCGCTGGTACGTGCGCTCGGCGAGTGGCAGGCCGAACCGGTCGACCCGGAACCCCTGCGAGCTCTCCGGCACCGACGCGAGCGCGCGCCCGAGCGCCTGCTGGCGGGCGACCAGGCTGCCCCCGAGCACGGACACGAGCATCGCGAATGCGAGCGCGACCCCGGCGACCACGAGCGTCGGACGGAGAGGCTGGGAGCGCAACCTCGCACCGGTGACGGAGAGCGCCGCGCCCGCGGCGCGAAACGGAAGCGGGGCGGGCTTTCGACGCATCACCAGCCATGAGCTTATAGTGGTGTCGAACGTGTCGCGCAGGCCTCCTCGCTACGACCTTCCCAACGCCGCGCCGGAGCCTCTTCGACTGGTCCAGGCGTTCGTCAACACGATCAACCTCGAGAGCGGGGACGAGTGGCTGCGCGCCTGGCTCGAGGAGCGAGGCGAGACCCCTGACGACAGGGAGATCGCCCGAGCCCGGGTCGTACGGGAAGCGATCCGCGAGCTGCTCTACGGCAACAACCGCCAACCCGTCGAAGGCGATCCGTGGTCGGCCCTGGGCTCCGCAGCGGACGCCGCCGAGCTCTCGATCGACTTCGCGCAGCCGGCTCTCCTGGCCCGCGCCCGAGGAGTCGACGGCGCGCTCGGGGGTGTGCTCGCAGCGGCGTACTCGGCGATGGTCGACGGCACCTGGCCCCGGCTCAAGGCGTGTCGAAATCACGGCTGCCGCTGGGCGTTCTACGACTACTCGAAGAATCGCTCGGCGAGCTGGTGCTCGATGCAGCTGTGCGGCAACCGGACGAAGACCCGCGCCTACCGGGCCCGGCGCGCGCGACCCAGGACGTAGGGCCGCACGATCCTCGGCCCCGCGGGGATCTCCCCGCGCGCGACCTCCTCGACCGCGAAGGCCGCCTCGATCCGTGGCAGCGTCTCTCGATTCGGGTGACAGCCGAACGCGATCACCCCCCAGAATCGCTCCAGGCGGTCCTGCCGGCGCGCGATCCTGGAGTCCTCCGAGCGGACGTGCTCCAGGAAGAGGTAGCGCCCACCAGGCCTGAGGACCCGCCGGATCTCGGTGAGCGCGCGATCCTGATCGGCGACGGAGCAGAGGAGCAGCGAGGCGACGACCGTGTCGAACGACGCGTCCTCGAACGGCAGGCTCTCGGCCGGCGCCCGCGTCGTCGTCACGTCGCGTCCGAGCCGGGTCGCCCGGCGGGTCGCCCGGCGTAGCATCCCGTCGAGCCCGTCCGTGAGCACGAGCTCGTCCACGCCCCCGGGATAGTGGGGCAGGTTGAACCCCGGGCCGGCGCCGACCTCCAGGACCCGGCCCTCGGCGGTGGCGAGCAGCCGGCGGCGATGCTCGACGATGAAGGGCTTCCTCTCCATCGGAGCGCCCATCAGCTCGAACAGGGCGGGCGCAAGCCGATCGCGGACAACCATCCGACCGAGTATCCCTAGAATCGGACCGTGATCGTCGAGCAGCGCGACTACCACATCTACACCGGCAAGCTGAACGAGCTGGTCGGGCTCTACGAGTCGGAGGGGATCGAGGTCCAGCAGCGCCACCTCGGCGGGTTCATCGGCGCGTTCACGACCGACGTCGGCGCCGTCTCCACCTACACGCACCTGTGGGGCTACGACAGCTACGCCGAGCGGGAGCGTCGCCGCGCAGAGCTCCAGGCCGACGAGGCCTGGCGCGCGTTCCTGCCCAAGATCCAGCCGCTGATCCACACACAGCAGAGCCGGATCCTGATCCCGACCTCCTTCTCGCCGATCCGGTGATCCGATGAGACTCGGGGGCAAGATCGCGCTCGTCACCGGGGGGGCGCAGGGCATCGGCAAGGCGATCGTCGACGGTCTCGCGGCCGAGGGCGCCGAGGTCGTGGTCGCCGACCTCAACCCGCCCGACGGCGGCATCCGCGCCGACGTCGCGGACGAGCAGGACGCGCAGCGGATGGTCGACGAGACCGTCGAGCGCCACGGGCGGGTCGACATCCTGATCAACAACGCGGGGCTGTACGCGTCGCTCGCGATGCGCCCGTTCACCGAGATTCCGCTGGAGGAGTGGCGGCAGGTGATGGACGTCAACGTCGCGTCGATGTTCCTCACCTCCCGCGCCGCAGTGCCCGTGATGCGACGGCAGGGCGGGGGCAAGATCGTGAACATCTCCTCCGGAACGCCGTTCCGGGGCGTGCCCTTCCTGCTCCACTACGTGACGAGCAAGGGCGCGATCGTCGCGCTCACCCGGGCGCTGGCGAAGGAGCTCGGCAAGGATGCGATCCACGTCAACTGCGTCGCGCCTGGGTTCACGATGAGCGAGGGCGTGCAGGCCCACCCGGAGGTGGTGGAGAAGCTTCGCGACGCGTCCGTCGCCGCGCGGACGATCCAGCGCGACCAGGTGCCCGAGGACGTCGTCGGCGCCGTCGTCTTCCTCTGCACGCCGGCGGCCGACTTCATCACCGGCCAGACGATGGTGATCGACGGCGGCCAGTACTTCCATTGATCCTCGCCCTCTCCAGGGGCGGCCACGGCGCGCTCAACGCCGTCACCCACCCGCTCGACGACGGAACCGTGCTGGTCTGGGAGCTGCTCGAGGACGAGCCGTCCGACGTGCTGCTCGCCGCGGCGGTCGAGGTCGCAGACGGCTGGTTGATGCGGCACGACCGCGTCGACTTCCCTCCCGGCGGGATTGCCTACCGGCACACGCATCCGGGCCCCGGCATCCGCTACCTGCTCCACGGCTCGCTCAGGAT
>CAWIKS010000016.1:0-56482 GCA_963836685.1 uncultured Actinomycetes bacterium | reverse complement strand
CCCGGCGCTACCTGACCGCCTGCCGCGCCGCGGGCCTGGCGCTCCGGCTCCACGCCGACCAGTTCACCGAGTGCGGCGCGGTCCCGCTCGCGATCGAGCTCGGAGCACGGTCGGTGGATCATCTCGAGGCCACCGGCGCGGACGGCGTCGCGGCGCTCGCCCGTAGCGACGTCGCCGCCGTCCTGCTGCCCGCGAGCGCCCTCTTCCTGGGTCGGCCGATGCCTCCGGCGCGTCCGCTCGTCGACGCCGGCGCCGTGGTCGCCCTCGCCACCGACTTCAACCCCGGCAGCGCGTTCTGCGAGAGCCTCCCCCTCGTGTGCTCGCTGGCGGCGACGCAGATGCAGCTCTCGCCGTCGGAGGCGCTCGCCGCCTGCACCGTGAACGCCGGGCACGTCCTCGGGCTCGCGGGCGCGAAGGGCCGCATCGCCCCCGGCTACGACGCCGACCTCGTCCTCCTCGACGCTCCGGACTGGCGCTACCTCGCCTACCACCTCGGGCACGACCACGTCGCCCGGGTGATCGTCGGCGGCGAGCTAGGCTAGATCGAGATGCCGACCAGGAAGCAACGCCGCCGTCGCCAGAAGGAGCGCCGGCACGAATGGGAGTACGTCTACGTCGACGACGAGGGCCGGGAAGTCGAGGTCGAGGAGCCCGAGAAGGCTGCGCCCGCGAGATCCCCGGCCAAAACGTCGGCCAAGCCGACAGCCAAGAAGGGATCGGGTCGTCCGGGCCGCGAACCGTCGCCCCCCTCACTGAGGAGAAGCGTACGGCGGGCCGTGCCATGGCAGGCGCTCATGATCGTTCTCGTCTTGCTGGTGTTTCGAGGCACCTCGATCGGGACGCGCGTGGGTATTGCCGTGCTCTACGGGCTCGCCTTCATTCCGTTCACCTACTGGACGGAAAAGCTCGCGTACCAACGGCATCTGCGGAAGACCGGCCAGCTTCCGCCGAAGGACGGAAAGTCCTCCAAGCGCTAACGGCTGCGGTAATGCCCCTCGCCCGGCCAGGGGGCGAGAAAGAGGAGCAACCGAGCGCCGCCGGGGGAGGCGACGGCGTGCGGCTCGTCCGGCTCGAACCGGACGAGCGTTCCCGCCGGGGCCGCAAGGGTCTCGCCGCGGGCCTCGATCCGGACCTCGCCGTCGACGACGTGGAGGTAGGCGTACTCCTTCACCTGATGGAGGCCGAGCTCCTGTCCCGGGTCGAGCCCGATCAGCACCGCGCGGCCCTCGTCCTCGGAATGGAGGACGACCGGCGAGCGGCTCCCGCCCGGTGTCTCGATCTCGGTCAGGCGCCAGCTCTGCACGAGGGCGATCCTACCCGCCGCCGTTAGACTCAACCGCCTGGTGACCCTGGCCGTCGACCGCTACGAGCTCGGCCCGCTCGCGACGAACTGCTACGTCGTCCGGTCCGAGCGCGGCGCCGCGGAGGCGGTGGTGATCGATCCCGGCGGCGACGCCGCGACCCTCCGCCTCGAGCTGGCGCGGATGGGGGCCAGGTGCGCAGCCATCCTGCTCACGCATACCCACTACGACC
Organism: uncultured Actinomycetes bacterium; assembly: GCA_963836685.1. GTDB lineage: Bacteria > Actinomycetota > Thermoleophilia > Gaiellales > Gaiellaceae > DATBLE01. Next base: position 54,949 of record CAWIKS010000016.1, on the reverse strand, counting down.
ACCTCGGGGGCGTCGCCGACCTCGCCGAGGGGACCGGCGCCCCGGTGTACGTCTCCGAGGTCGAGGCGCCGGTGCTCGCCCGGCCGGCCGACTACTACCCGGGGATCCCGGTGCGGGCGTACGACGCGGACATGCTGCTGGCAGGCGACGAGACGCTCGAGCTCGCGGGGATCACCTTCGAGACGCTGCCGGTGCCCGGTCACTCGCCCGGCCACCTCGCCTTCTACTCGGACCTGTGCCTGTTCTCGGGCGACGTCCTCTTCGCCGGATCCGTCGGCCGCACCGACCTGCCGATGGCGGCATGGGAGACGCTCGTCGAGTCGATCCGCACGCTGATGGAGCGCTTCCCCCCGGAGACGGTCGTCTACTCCGGCCACGGCCCGCCGACGACGCTCGGCGCCGAGCTCGCCCGCAACCCGTTCCTCGCCGAGCTGCGAGCGTGAAGTTCGAGGCGCCGCGCGGCACGCACGACATCCTCCCGTCCGAGCAGCCCCGCTGGCGGCAGGTGATCGGGGAGTTCGAGCGGCTGTGCGCCCTGTACGGCTACCGCCGGATCGACACGCCGGTGTTCGAGGACACGGAGCTCTTCGAGCGCACGTCAGGACACGGCTCCGATGTCGTCGCGAAGGAGATGTACACGTTCACCGACCGCGGGGACCGGTCGCTGACGCTGCGTGCCGAGGCGACGGCGCCGATCGTCCGCGCCTACCTCGAGCACGGCCTCCACCGTGAGCCGCAGCCGCAGAAGCTCTACACCTCCGAGACGATCTACCGCTACGGGCGGCCCCAGAAGGGGCGCTTTCGCGAGCACCGGCAGCTCGACGTCGAGGCGATCGGCTCCGACGATCCTGCGCTCGACGCCGAGGTGATCAAGCTGTACGACGTTCTGCTCGGTCGGCTCGGCGTCGCCGAGTACCGCCTCGAGCTGAACTCGATCGGCGACCGGGAATGCCGCCCCGCGTACCTCGAACGGCTGCGGCTCTGGCTGGACCAGCACGCCGCCGAGCTGGACGAGGCGACCCGTGAGCAGGCGCGACGGAACCCGCTGCGCGCCCTGGACAACATCGGAGGCAAACCTCCGGCGGTGCGGGATGTCCTGCGGCAGGCACCGTCGATCGGCGAGTCGCTCTGCGACGCCTGCCGCGCGCACTTCGACGAGGTCAGGCGCTACCTGGACGCGTTCGGCGTCCGGTACGAGCTCGTTCCGACGCTCGTGCGCGGGCTCGACTACTACACGCGCACGACCTGGGAGTTCGTCGGTCCCGAGGGGGGCTCGACCAGCACGCTGAGCGGCGGCGGTCGCTACGACGGGCTCGCCGAGGAGCTCGGCGGCGCGCACACGCCCGGGGTCGGGTTCGGAGCCGGGATCGAGCGCCTCCTGCTCGCGCTCGACCATGCCGGCGTCCCCGCGCCCGTGGACGAGGGTATCGACGTGTTCTTCGTCTGCGCCGACGGCATCGACCGGCCGGCCGTGCTCGCGAAGGTGGTCGAGCTGCGCGCCGCCGGGGTCCGCGCGGACGCCGACTTCGCCGGTCGCTCCGTCAAGGGTCAGCACACGCAGGCGGGACGGCTGGGCGCGAAACGCGTCGTCGTCGTCGAGCCCGGCACCGATCTCTCCGCGGTGACCGCGTGAGGTGGCGTGACCTCCGCTGCGGGGAGGTGCGGCCCGAGCAGGTCGGCAGGCGGATCGCCCTCGCGGGCTGGGTCGACACCCGCCGAGACCACGGCGGGCTCGTGTTCGTCGACCTCCGCGACCGCGCCGGCCTCTGCCAGCTCGTGATCAACCCCGAGCGGGCTCCCGAGGCGCACGCCGCGATGCACGAGGTACGCAACGAGTTCGTCCTGCGCGCCGAGGGCGAGGTCGTCGCCCGCGCGCCCGAGGCGGTCAACCCGGAACTGCCGACCGGCGCGGTCGAGCTGCAGGTCGATCGGCTCGAGATCGTCTCCCGCTGCCCGCCGTTGCCCTTCCAGCTCGACGAGGAGAACGTCGACGAGACCCTCCGCTTCCGCTACCGCTGGCTCGACCTCCGCCGGGAGAGGCTCCAGCGCAACATCGCGCTACGGGCGCAGATGGTGGGGATCATCCGCCGCGTGATGGAGGCGGCCGAGTTCCTCGACATCCAGACGCCGATCCTGTTCAAGCCGACCCCCGAAGGAGCGCGCGACTTCGTCGTCCCGAGCCGCCTGCACAGAGGCCGCTTCTACGCTCTGCCGCAGTCCCCGCAGATCCTCAAGCAACTGTTGATGGTCGCCGGCTTCGACCGCTACTACCAGATCGCGATCTGCTTCCGGGACGAGGATCTTCGTGCCGACCGCGTGCAGGAGATCACCCAGCTCGACGTCGAGATGTCCTTCCCCGACCTCGAGTTCATCGTCGGGCTGATGGAGAGGATGTGCGTCGAGATCTGGCGCGACTGCATCGGGGTCGACCTGCATCCGCCGTTTCCACGCATGACCTATGCGGACGCGATGGCCCGCTACGGCACCGACAAGCCCGACCTGCGCTTCGGGCTCGAGATCCAGGACGCGACCGAGCTGACCCGCGGCTCCGGCTTCGAGGTCTTCGCGCAGGCCCCGCTGCGTGCGGTATCTGACCGTTCCCGCGCGACTTCTCCCGGGCCGAGCTCGCCGAGCTCGAGGAGCGCGCGAAGGAGTGGGGGGCGAAGGGTCTCGCCTACCTCGTCTTCGGCGAGGACGGCGGCGAGGTGCGCTCCCCGATCGCGAAGTTCCTCTCGGAGGACGAGCTTGCCGAGTTCCACGCCGGGCCGGGCTCGACCGTGCTCTTCGGCGCCGACGACCCCGCGGCGGTCGCGCGCGTGCTCGGCGCACTCCGCAACACCTCGCGCGAGCCTCGGACTGACCGACCGCGACGCCGACGTTTTCGTCTGGGTCTTCGACTTCCCGCTCTTCGACTGGTCGAGGAAGAGGGCCGCTGGGGCGTTCCGTCCACCACCCGTTCACGGCGCCCGACTCCCGAGCGGGAGGAGCGGTCTCGACCACGACCCGGGCATGCGACCGCGCTCGCCTATGACCTGATCTGCGAACGGCAACGAGATCGGCGGCGGCTCCTTCCGGATCCACGCGTCAGATCTCCAGGCGCGGGTCTTCGACGTGCTCGCGCTCAGCCCGGAGGAGGCAGCAGGCGAGGTTCGGGTTCCTCCTCGACGCGCTGAAGATGGGCGCTCCACCGCACGGCGGTATCGCGTTCGGGCATCGACCGGATGGTGATGCTGCTCGCCCGCGAGCCGAACCTGCGCGACACGATCGCGTTCCCCAAGAACCAGGCCGGCGTCGACCCGATCAGCGGTGCCCCGTCCGACGTTCCCCCCGAGCAACTCGCCGAGCTCGGGATCGAGGTCGTCGTCCGCGACGACGAGCGCCCGGAGCAGGCGACCTGAGCAGCGCCTAGACTCCGTGCATGCGGGGGGGCTTCGCGCCGCGGTTCGGGATCGAGGCCGGGTTCCTCATCTTGCTCGGCGTCGGCGCCGGCATCGCGGATCTGAGGACGGTCGTGATCGTCGCCGTGCTCGCGGCCGGCTGGCTGCTCGTCTCGCTGATCGAGCTCGTGGTGTGGCGGTCCCAGGGCCGGGTGGTCGCTGCACCGTACGTGCCGCCGTCCCCGCGCGACGCCGACACCGAGCCGGGCTGGCCCGCCGAGCCGGAGGCCGCCGAGCCCGAGGTCGCGTATCCGCTCCGCGCCGACGCCGGCTCGGAGCCGTCGGAGGAGATCGAGGCTTACACCCGGGTGCTCGGGTCCGACCGCGACGCCGAGCCCGAGGTCGAGGGCGGGCCCGGAGAGTAGTGCGGTGCTCGCGCAGCGCCTGCTGTCACTCGCCGCCGCGGCCCTGCTGGGCGCGATCGTGGCGCTCGCCGTCGCCTCGCGCGACGACAGCGCGGCGAAGTCCGCGCCCGTGTTGCCGCAGCCGGCCGTCTCCGACGTGAGCGGTTGGTACCGGGCGCTCGCCGGCGTCCGCACCCGGCCGCTGGCGGGCCACCCCTCGGGGTGCGGGACCCTGCTCACGCCGAAGACGCTCGGCGTCGACCACCCCGTGCTTCCCTGCGGCGCGAAGATCTTCGTCCGCTTCGGCGGCAAGACGGTGCTGACCCAGGTCGTCGACCGGGGGCCGTTCGTCTCCGGACGCGAGTTCGAGGTCACCCCGGCGCTGGCCGACCTGCTCGGGCTGAGCGGGGTGCAGACGATTCGCTGGAGCTTCGCCCAGAGCGGGTAGCCGGTCAGCCGCCGAGGATCGCCGCCAGACCGGCGACGCCCGTCGAATCGAGGATCTCGTAGCGATGGAGCTCGAGTGGTTCCTGTGCGCTCTGCGCGGAGCCGGGCCGTGTCGTGACCGCGAGCACGTAGCCCGCCTCACGGACGAGGTCGGCTGCGTGCGCGTCGAACGCGCCTGCCGGGTAGGCGAACCACTGCACGGGGTGGCCGAGATGCCGCTCGAGCACCCGGCGAGACGCGGTCAGCTCGCTGAGGGCGCTCGCGTCCGGCAGCGCGGTCAGCTCGAGGTGGTGAACGGTGTGCGAGCCGATGTCGAAGCCGTGGCGCTCGAGCGCGCGCACCCGGCTCCAGGTGAGGAAGCTGGGGTCCGGCCCGGAGATCCGGGCCGTGATCACGTAGGCGGTCGCCCGCATGTGCAGCCTCGCGAGGATCGGCATCGCCTTCCCGAACACGTCCCGATAACCGTCGTCGAAGGTCAGCAGCACCGGCTTGGCCGGGAGTGGCTTGCCCCGCTCGAGCGCGTCGAAGAGCCGGCGCTGCGTGATCGTGTGGTACCCGTGGGCGCGCAGCCAGCGCATCTGGGCGGCGAAGTCGTCCGGGGCGACCGTCAGCCGGCGCGTGATCGCCGGCAGCGTCGGGCGGAGCACGTCGACCCGGTGGTACATCAGGATCGGGACCGGGAGCGAGCGTTGCGGCAGCACGGACGCAAGCCGAAGCACCGGCGGCTCTTGCAGGTGACGTACCGCCGGGGCCGCCGCGACGACCCGGCGGGCGGGCGGTGTGGCACCCGGGGTCGACGGGGCGCGCGAGCCGCCCCCGGTCGTGGTGAGGATGACGGCGAGTGCCGCCGCGCCCGCCGCGACGACGGCGGCGATCACGACCAGCCGGCGGTGCCTGCGCCGTCGATCCGCCGCCGCCAGCCGGCGGGTGCGTCGCCGCTCGTCGCCCTCGACCGTCGGCACCACTCTCGCCGGAACTCTACGCAGCGTCGCCGCTGGCATCCCGGGCTGCCGGTCGCCGCCACCCGCCTGGGCGGTCCTGAACCGCGGTGGACGCGACCGCGACGACGTAGACGCCGACGGCAACGCCGATGATCATCGAGCTGGGCGGGAGCGTCGGGAAGACGTAGCTGAGCGTGAGCCCGAGCCACACCGACCCGAGGGCGAGCAGGGCGGAGAGCGTCACACCTCGATAGGGGTTGGTCGTGATCCGATGTGCAGCTCCGGCCGGGGCGGCGAGCAGGCCGAGGAGCAGCAGCGCGCCGACCGCCTGGCTCGCCTGACCGGCGACCAGGCCGAGGAGGGCGAGGAAACCGATTCCGAGGGCACGGACCGGGACGCCCTGCGCGGCCGCGACGTCCGGGTCCAGCGACGAGAACAGCAGCGGCCGCGCGATCGCCAGCAGCAGCCCGCCCGCCAGGACCGCGAGGACGACCGATCGTCTGACGTCGGCGCCGCTGAGGCCGAAGATCGAGCCGAAGAGGACCCGGACGCCGGCGGTGCCGTTGCCGGCGCTGCGCTGGGTGGTGAAGATCGACAGGAAGAGGACGCCGAGGCCGAGCGTCCAGGCGAACAGCGAGCCGATGACCACGTCGTCGGCGCGGGCGCGGTCTCCGAGCAGCCCCATGACCACCCCACCGGCGACGGTTGCCGCGTACAGGCCGATCAGGACGTTGTAGCCGAGCGCGGCGGCCGCGAGCGCGCCGGTGAACGCCACGTGGCTGAGGGCGTCGCCGGCGAAGACCTGGGCCCGGAGGACGACGAAGTAGCCGACCAGGCCGCAGGCGAGACCGACGAAGCTGCCGGCGACGAGCGCGTTGCGCATGAACTCGTGCGCGAACATCAGGCGATCCCGGGAGCGGGGGACGAGGCGGTCTGCGCACGGTCGCCGAGCGCCCGGACCAGGCGGGCGAGGACGTACGCGGCGAAGCCGAGCGTCGTGACGTAGAAGCCGACGGGGTAGATCGAGAAGTACGCCAGCGCGAGACCGAGCCAGGTGACGGCGAGCGCGATCGCGACCGACAGGGCGATCCCGAGCCCCGGTCGGGCCGTGAGCTGCTCCGCGGTCGCCGCCGGCATGACGAGCAGGGCGAAGACGAGCAGCGCCCCGGTGATCTGGCTGGTCTCGGCGACCGCCAGGCCGAGCACGAGCAGGAAGCCGAAGCCGAGCAGGCGGACCGGAACGCCTGCGGCCGCGGCGACGTCCGGGTCGGCGGAGGCGAAGAAGAGCGGCCTCCCGCCGGCGGCGATCAGGGCGACGGTCACCGCGGCGACGACGAGCAGGACGGTCACCTGCCGGCTCGTGATCCCGAGGAACGTGCCGAACAGAAGCGAGTCGAGATCGTTCAGGACTCCGCGGTAGAGGCTGACGAACAGGAAGCCGAGCGCGAGCGCGAGCGCCTGCAGCGAGCCGATCGCGGCCGACTCGGAGCTGTGGCTGCGGCGCGATCCGGCGATGCCGGCGAGGGCGAGCGCGCCGAGCCCGCAGAAGCCGAAGTAGCCGGCAGCGACCGGAAGCCCGGCGAGGCTGGCCGCCGCCGCGCCGGGAAAGGCGATCACCGAGAGGGTGTGCCCGGCAAAGGTCTGCCGCCGCAGGATCATGAACCAGCCGGTGACCCCCGCCATCACGGCGACGATCGTCCCCGCCTCCAGGGCGTTGACCATGAACGGGTAGTCGAACAGCCGCTGGACGTCGGTGAGCGGGTTCCAGGACAGGCCCTGGAAGACGGCCGCCTCAGCCATGACGATGGCCGTGCACGAACGGGGCCTCGGGCTGGCCGACGACGACCAGCCGGCCGTCGGATGCGCGCAGCACCTCGATCGGCGTCCCGTACAGACCGCTCAGCGTCTCACTGGTGATCACCTCGTCCGGGCGGCCCTCCACGGCGCCGCCGCCGGCGAGGTAGACGACCCGGTCCAGATAGCCGAGGATCGGGTTGATGTCGTGGGCGACGAGCATCACCGCGACCAGCTCCTGCCGGCAGATCCGCCGGACGAGGGCCGCAACCGCCGCCTGGTTGGGCAGATCGAGGCTGTCGAGCGGCTCGTCGAGGAGGAGCAGCTCGGGTCGGCGGACGAGCGCCTGGGCGATCAGCAGCCGCTGCTGCTCCCCGCCCGACAGCCGTCCGATCGGCCGGCGTGCGTACCCGGTCGCGCCGACCAGCTCGATCACCTCCGCGACTCTCCCGGCCTCCCGCGCATGCCCGGGCAGACCCGGAAGCGGAAAGCCCCAGCGGGCGCCGTCGAGCCCCAGGCGGACGATGTCGACCCCGCGAATCCGCGTATCGGCGTCGAAGTTCCGCCGCTGTGGCAGGTAGCCGATTCTCGGGTTCGCCGCCCCTGGCGGTCGTCCGAGCACCTCCGCCTTCCCCGCGGCGAGCGGCAGCAGGCCGAGCACGGCCTTGATCAGCGCCGACTTTCCGGCACCGTTCGGTCCGAGGACGGCGACGAACTCCCCGCGCGCGACCGCGAACGAGACGTCGCTCCAGATCGTCCGACCGCCGAGCTGCAGGGCCGCGCCTTCGAGCCCGACCGCCGTTCCGGGCCTGGGCGCGCGAGGAGTCGTGCCCTGGTTCATGACGCCGTCGAGCCCGGTCAACGACGGATCGCCCTGTGCAGTGACGCTGCGAGCGCCTCGAGCTGACGCGACTGCCAGTCCTCGAACGACGCGGACGGAGGCGTCAACGTCTCCGTGATCGTCGTCACCGGAATACCGCGCCTGCGCGCCGCGTCGGTGATCCGCTTCACGTCCGGGGTGCTGTTCTGGCTGTTGAAGACCCAGACCTTGATCTGCCGGCGTGCGATCTGGCGGTCGATCGTCGTCTTGTCGGCCGCGGTCGGCTCGGCTCCCTCGCTGATCGCCTTCAGGAACGAGGCCGGGGTGACCAGGCGCAGTCCGAGCGCCTGCGCGAGCGGGGCGAAGATGCTCTCCGAGGCCCCCACCGGGACACCGTGGTACGTCCGCCTGATCGTCGCGATCAGCCGCTTGTACCGGGCGAGCCCCCGGGTCTCGAAGCTCGCCTTCTGCCGGCGGAAGTAGACGGCGTCCTTCGGGTCGAGCTTGACGTAGTCGCGGGCGATCTCCCCGATCACCTTCTGCACGTCTGCCGGCGAGTACCACCGGTGGGGGTTCCCGCCCGGCTCGATCCCGACCAGGTCGCCGACCGTGAGCACGATCCGCCCGTGGACGGGATTGGCGGCGATCAGCTTCGCGGCCCAGGGGTCGTAGCCGATTCCGTTCACGATCGCGAGCCGGGCTCCGGCCAGGGTGCGGGCGTCGGCGGCGGTCGGCTCGTAGTCGTGCGGGTCGGTTGCGGGGCTCGTGATCACGCTCGTGACCTGTACGCGGTCACCGCCCAGCTGCGCGGCGATGCTTCCCCAGAAGTTCTCCGCCGCCACCACCTGCAGCGTCGTGCCGCCGGCCGACCTCTCGACCCGCGAGAGCGCGGCACCGGCGGCGCCCGCCACGAGCCCGGCAAGGACGACGAGGAACGCGACGATCCGCATGACGCGCAACTATAGCTAACGATACTCATTCGCACTACCAGCTGTCTGATGGGAGCCGCTATCATCGGCGGCGATGGCGAGCGAGGCGACGTCCTGGGCCGAGGCGACGACCGCGGCGCTCCGCAGCACAGGCCACCGTGCCGGCGGGGCACGGACCGCCGTCGTCGAGCTGCTCGGACGGCAGCAGTGCTGCCTGACCGCGCAGGAGATCTTCGACCGCCTGCGGTCGGAAGGGCGCCGCGTCGGAATCGCGAGCGTCTACCGGACGCTCGAGCAGCTGACCCGGGACGGCTTCGTCGAGCGCATCGACATCGGCGGGGGGCCGTCGCGCTTCGAGCCGATCCACGCCGGCGGCGAGCACCATCACCATCTCGTCTGCGACGACTGCGGCAAGGTCGAGGCGTTCGCCGACGACGAGCTCGAGCGCACGCTCCGGAAGGTCGAAGGGCGGACGGGGTATTCCGTTGCCGGACACGACGTCGTCCTCCGGGGCGCCTGCACCGACTGCGCGCCGGCGCACCGCCGGGCTCGTGCGACCTCCGCCTGACGCCGCCGCGCTACAGTGGCCGCGTGCCCGACCCTGTTCGTGCCTCTGCCATCCAATGTAGAACCAACAGCCAAAGCGAGGGAGTCCGTGTCGGTCTCGGCGAGTCGGGAGACGAGCCGGGCCGCAAGACACCCACCTGGTTCGTCCAGGTTCGCTACGGGGCGGAAGCATCGGCAGGGTGGGGCACATAGACCAGGAGCCCAGGCACACTGGTGCTTGTGACCGAGGTCTCCGGTGATTCCTCCCGCGACGGGTGCTGGGCGCTCGTCCGCCTGCGCATCGACGGCGACCGGATCGTCGACGCCGACGCCGACGGCCTCGACTCGGGGCTTCGGGGCCTGACCCTGCTCGAGGCGGCCGCGGTCGGCGGCGAGACTCTCGCCGTCGACGCGCTCGCCAATGCGCTCGGGCCCGCGTTTTCCGCCCGGCCGGCGCCCGGACGAGTCGCGGTCGCGATGAGCGGCGGCGTCGACAGTGCCGTCGCCCTCCTGCGGGCGGGCCCGGACGCGATCGGGGTGACGCTGCGCCTGTGGGCCGATCCGGAAGGCCCGCACTCCGAGCGGGCCTGCTGCTCGCCCGAGGCCGTGGTCGCCGCCCGGGAGACCTGCCACGCCCGCGGAATCCCGCACGTGACCCTCGATCTCCGGGAGCAGTTCCGCCGTGCGGTCGTCGAGCCGTTCGTCCGCGGCTACGCCCGCGGCGAGACGCCCAACCCGTGCACGCGCTGCAACGGCGGCTTCCGCTTCGGTCAGCTCCTCGCCTTCGCCGGACGTGCCGGCGCAGCGCGGCTCGCAACCGGCCACTACGCGAGAGTCGTGCGCCATCGAGGACGTCTCCTGCTCGCGCGCGGCGCGGACGCGCGCAAGGACCAGTCCTACATGCTCGCCCGCCTCGATCCGGCGAAGCTCGACCGGATCTGGTTTCCGCTCGGGGAGCAGACCAAGGAGCAGACGCGCGCGGAGGCGGCGCTGGCCGGCCTTGCCGTCGCCTCGCGGGCGGAGAGCCAGGAGGCCTGCTTCCTCGCCGGTGACGACTATCGCGTGTTCCTCGAGCGGCGCGGTCTCGTGCCGAGGTCGGGGCCGATCGTCGACGAGCGCGGTAGCGTCGTCGGCTCGCACGAAGGCCACTGGCGCTACACGCCGGGTCAGCGCCGCGGGCTGGGCGTCGGCGGTGGACGGCCGCTCTACGCGCTGGAGACGAGCGCCGCGACCAACACGATCGTCGTCGGGCCCCGCGAGGCTCTCGGGCGAACGCGGGTGGCGGCGTCCGGGCGCCTGCACGTTCCCGTCGAGCGCGTGCACGCAAAGGTGCGGTACCGCTCGCCGGCCGTCTCCGCGACCGTCGAGCCGACCGCCGGCGGCTTCCGGCTCGAGCTCGAGGAGCCGGCGTACGGGGTCGCGCTCGGCCAGACCGCCGTGCTCTACGAGGACGACGCCGTGGTCGGGGCAGGAATCGTCTCGTCGAGCGGCTCTGCCTAAGATCCAGGGATGATCGCCTCGTTCGGCTGGAGCGACCTCGCCTATCTCGCCCTGGCGGTCTTCCTCCTGCTCGCCGGTCTGGCGCTCGGCTACGGGGCGCTCAGGCTGGGCGCAACCCTGGGCCGGGCCTCCTCGTTGCTGCGTGGGACGGAGAAGGAGCTCCTGCCGGTGATCTCCAAGCTCGGGGGGACGGTGGACCGCGTGAACGATCAACTCGACAAGGTCGACCAGATCACGGACAGCGCGGTCGACGCCGTCGCCGGCGTCGACACCGCCGTCAGGACCGTGACCGGAATCGTGACCCGCCCGATCGAGAAGCTCGCCGGGCTCGCCGCCGGCCTCAGGCACGGAGCGTCCTCCGTGCGCAGCCGGGGCGGCGTCCGGGAGGCCTTTCGGACCGGAAAGGAGGAAGCCGCGCGCCGCGAGCAGGATCTCGCGGACGAGCTCGGGGGGGAGTGACCGAGGAGATCGTCCTCACCCTGCCGCGCGACCGGCGCTTCTACGACGTCGCGCATCTGGTCGTCGGCGGGCTCGCGGTCAGGCTCGACCTGACGGTCGACACCCTTGCCGATCTCCAGCTCGCGCTGGCGGGCCTGCTTCCGCACGCGGAGGCGGAGGGAGACGTAACGGTCGTGCTCCGGGTCGCCGCCGACGTCTTCACCGGCCGGATCGGGCCGTTCGACGCGCAGCTGCTCCGGCGCGAGCTCGAACGGGAGGGCGGCGACGGCTACGGCCCGCACCACGTGCTGGAGACGGTCTTCGACCGCTACCGGCTGGACGTCGAGGACCGCGCCGCCTGGGTCGAGTTCACGCTCGCGATCGCGACCGGGAAGCGGGAGGAAGGCTGATGGCCGCGAGCCCGACCGACCGCGAGCTGCTCCGCGCCTACCACGAAAGTGGCGACCTCGCCGCCCGCGAGCAGCTGATCGAGCGCTACATGTCGCTCGTCCGTTCGCTGGCACGCCGATACGCCTACCGCGGCGAGCAGCTCGACGACCTGATCCAGATCGGGGCGATCGGGCTGATCAAGGCGATCGACCGCTTCGACGTCGACCGCGGGGTCGAGCTCACCACCTACGCGACGCCGAACATCATCGGCGAGATCAAGCGGCACTTCCGCGATCGCGGCTGGTCGGTGCGCGTGCCCCGCGGCCTCCAGGAGCTGAACGTGCAGCTCTCGCGGATCGTCGAGCAGCTGACCGTGCAGCTCGAGCGCTCGCCGACGATCACCGAGCTCGCCAAGGCCTCCGGAGTCGAGGAGGAGGCGGTGCTCGAGGCGCTCGAGAGCGGCCGCGCCTACAGCTCGCTGTCGCTGTCGGCCGGGTCGTCGGGCGACGACGACGAGATCGACCCGCTGGAGGCGATCGGCACCGAGGAGCACCAGTACGAGGTCTCCGAGGACCGGGCCGTGCTCGAGCCGGGTTTCCGGGTGCTCGACAACCGGGAGCGGCGCATCCTCCATCTCCGCTTCTTCGAGGGCCTGACGCAGTCGCAGATCGCGCAGCAGATCGGGATCTCGCAGATGCACGTCTCGCGCCTGATCCGGCGCTCGCTGGAGAAGATCCGCGACGAGATCGCCTCCGAGGAGCTCGAGGAGCCGCCTCGACACGCGGCCTCGTCGTAGTCGTGCCGGAAACGGCCGGGTTGCCGGTCGGTGCCCGCCTACAATCAAGCCCATGCGGACGACTGCCGAGCTGCGGGAGGGGTTCCTCTCCTTCTTCGAGGAGAAGGGTCATCTGCGCTGCCCGTCCGCGTCGCTCGTTCCGCGTGCCGACGACCACTCGACGCTCTTGACCACCGCGGGGATGCAGCCGCAGATGCCGTACTTCCTCGGTCGCGAGCAGCCGCCCGCGCAGCTGACGACCACCTGCCAGAAGGTCTTCCGGACGCCTGACATCGACGAGGTCGGCCTCGACACCTACCACCTGACGTTCTTCGAGATGCTCGGCAACTTCTCGTTCGGCGGGTACTTCAAGGAGGGCGCGATCGACTACGCGACCGAGTTCATCCGCGACCGCCTGAAGCTCGACTGGGACCGGATCTGGGTCAGCGTCCACGCAGGCGACCCCGAGCTGAAGCTCGGCCCCGACCAGGTCGCAATCGACCTCTGGGAGCAAGCCGGCATGCCGCCCGAGCGGATCGTGCCGTTGCCCTCCTCGGAGAACTTCTGGTCGGTCGGCGGCCCCGGCCCCTGCGGCCCCGACTCCGAGATCTACTACGACTGGGGCGAGGAGGCCGGCTGCGGAGCCGCGGACTGCCTGCCGGGCTGCTCGCGCTGCGAGCGCTTCCTCGAGGTCTGGAACCTGGTCTTCATGGAGTACGAGCTGCACCCGGACGGGACGCTGACGCCGCTGCCGAAGCAGAACATCGACACCGGGCTCGGCCTGGAGCGAATGGCGCGCGTGCTCCAGAACGTGCCGTCCGTGTACGACACCGACGGCTACCAGCTGATCATGAGGTGGATCGCGGCCGAGTCGGGGGTCTCCTACGGCGACTCGCCCGACGCGACCAAGGCCCATCGTGTGCTCGCCGACCACGGACGCGGGATGACGTTTCTGGTCGGCGACGGGGTCACGCCGTCCAACGAGGGCCGCGGCTACGTCCTGCGCCGGATCGTGCGCCGCGCGGTCCAGCACGGCCTTCGGATCGGGATGCAGGCTCCTTTCCTCGCCGGGCTCTCCGGCACGGTGGTCGAGCAGATGAGCGACGCGTACCCGGAGCTCGGCGAGCACCAGGGCGAGATCGCGCGGATCCTGAGCGCGGAGGAGGAGCGCTTCGGCGAGACGCTCGAGCGCGGGATGAAGCTCTTCGAGGGGGCGGCTGCGCAGGGTGCGATCTCGGGCGAGGATGCGTTCACGCTCCAGGCGACGTACGGGTTCCCGATCGAGCTCACGCTCGAGCTCGCCCGCGAACGAGGCGTCGACGTCGACAAGGAGGGGTTCGACCGGCAGATGGAAGGACATCGCGAGATCTCGCGGGCGGGCGGCGGCAAGGGCGAGGTGCAGCAGGCGGCCGAGTTCGCGCAGAGGGCGGGATTCAGGACCGACTTCGTCGGCTGGGAGAAGACCGAGGTGCTCACCCAGATCGGGGCGCTCGAGCAGCTGGGTGAAGGTCTCTTCCTCGCCAAGCTGTACGAGTCGCCGTTCTACCCCGAGGGCGGCGGCCAGGTCACCGACGCCGGCGAGCTGGAGAAGGAGGACGGCTCGCGGGCCGTCCTCCGCGCCGCGTACCGGCTCGACGACGACCAGGCGCTGCTGTTCGAGGGCGAGGGGTTCGCCGCCGGCGATCGGGTGAAGGCGGTCGTGCCGTGGCGCGTCCGTTTCCCGACGACGGCGAACCACACGGCGACGCACCTCCTGCACTCGGCGCTCCGCGAGGTGCTCGGCGACCACGTGCACCAGGCGGGCTCGGCGGTGCGGCCGGACAAGCTCCGCTTCGACTTCGCCCACCCGCAGGCGCTCGCGCGCGAGGAGCGCGACGCGGTCGAGCAGCGCGTGAACGAGGCGGTCTTCGAGAACCACCCCGTGAGGACGTTCGTCGTCCCGATCGAGGAGGCGCGGAACCTGGGCGCGATGATGCTCTTCGGGGAGAAGTACGGAGACGAGGTGCGCGTGGTCGAGGTCGAGGGCGTCTCCCGCGAGCTCTGCGGCGGCACCCACGTGCGCTCGACGGCGGAGATCGGCCCGTTCGTGATCCTCTCGGAGGGCTCGGTCGGCTCCGGCGTCCGCCGGATCGAGGCGGTCACCTCGGGCGAGGCCTTCGCGTACCTGCACGCCCAGGCCGAGGAGGCGAATGCGCTCCGCAGCGAGCTGGAGCGAGTCCGTAAGGATGTCGTCGTCAAGGCTCCGTCCGCCCGAGCACACGCGAAGGCAACCGCTCCGGAGGTGGAGATTCGCTCTCGCGACCGCGGCGTGGTCGTTGCGGAGGCACGGGGCGTGACCGGCGGCGACCTCCGCGACCTCTCCGACCGCATCCGCCGGCAGGAAGGCGCGACGGCGGCCCTCGTCGGCTCGACGGACGACGGCCGCGCCTACCTCGTCTTCAACCTCGACCAGACGCTCGCAGACCGCGGCGTCGACGCGGTCGCGCTCGTCCGCGAGGCGGCCAAGCACATCGGCGGGGGAGGCGGAGGTCGGGCCACGCTCGCGGAGGCGGGCGGGAAGAACCCCGGAGCGCTCGGAGAGGCCCTCGACGCCGCCAAGGCATCCTTGCTGGCGAAGCTCGCTTGAAGATCCTCGCCCTGGACTACGGCTCGGCCCGCACCGGCGTCGCCGTTTCCGACCCGACCGGCACGGTCGCGCGCCCCCTCTGCATCGTCGAGCGGGCGGGGACGGAGGCGGGGCTCGCCCGCCTGACCGCGCTCGTCCGCGACGAGGGGGCCGAACGGGTCGTCGTCGGCCTGCCCCTGACCCTGCGCGGCGACCGTGGAACCCAGGCCGTGGAGACCGAGCGGTTCGTCGACGACCTGCGGGCGGTCGTGGGCGTCCCGGTCGAGACCTTCGACGAGCGCTTCACGACCACGCTGGCCGGGCCGGGCGAGGGCGAAGACGCACGCGCCGCCGCGCATCTCCTCACCAGCTACCTCGAGTGGTCGAGCCGCCGAAGCTGAGCGGCCCGAGCCGGGAGCAGGTCCACCGGCGCAGGCTCGTCGCCCTGATCCTGCTTGCGATCGTCGCCGGGGTCGCCGCCTGGGGGAGCCTGGGCGGCCCTGACGCCGGGCCACCGCGCGGCCACGCCGACGACGACGGTCGTGCCGCCGAAGATCCTCAAGATCCTCTTCCCGGAGGGCTTCACCCGCGCGCAGATGGCCGTCCGCGCGGCCAGGATCAGTCCGACGATCAGGGCACGCGGCTACCTGGCCGCGACCGCCTCGTCGCCGCTGCCGGGCCGCTTCGCCGGCGACGGAAAGCGCAGGACCCTCGAGGGATTCCTCTTTCCGGCCACGTACGACCTCTACGAGACCGACCCGACGAGGAGCCTCGTCTCCAAGCAGCTCGACGCCTTCATGTTCAACTGGGCCAAGGTCGGTCTCGGCTACGCGCGGTCGAAGAACCTGACCCCGTACGACGTGCTGATCATCGCCTCGATGATCGAGAAGGAGGTCGTCGTGCCCAAGGAGCGGCCGCTCGTCGCCGCCGTGATCTACAACCGCCTGCACGCGCGGATCCCGCTCGGGATCGACGCCACCCTCCGCTACGGCCTCGGGATCCCGCCGACGAAGGCGATCACGAAGCGGAACCTCGCCTCCGACTCGCCCTACAACACCCGCAGGTTCCAGGGGCTGCCGCCGACGCCGATCGCGAACCCGGGGCTCGCGTCGATGCAGGCCGCCGCCCACCCCGCGAAGGTCGACTACCTCTACTTCGTGCGCAAGCCGGACTGCCGCAGCCACTTCTTCACCGCGAGCATCGACGAGTTCAACGCCTATACGCGAAAGGGCCTGACGAATTGCTGAGGCGGCGAGACCCGGCTGGTCGGGCTGATCGGCAACCCCGTCGCCCGACTCCCTCTCGCCCGCAATGCAGAACGCGGCGTTCGCAGCCCGCGGGCTCGACTGGGCGTACCTGCCGCTGCCGGTCGAGGAGGGCCGCCTGGAGGACGCCCTGCGCGGCCTCGTGGCGCTCGGATTCGCAGGCGCGAACGTGACCGCGCCCGTACAAGCTCGAGGCCGCCGGTCTGTGCGAGAGCGGAGCTTCCCTCCGTGAACGTGCTCGTCGTCCGCGACGGGCAGCTGGAGGCGGCGTCGACGGATACGGCGATCCTCGAGTCGGTCTCGGCGGAGAGCCCCGGCGATCGTCGGCGACGGCGGCGCAGCGGTCGGCGTTCCGGCAGGCGCTCTGCCGCACGCGCGGGTCTTCTCCCGGCAGGGCGCCTGGCCCCCTGACGTCGCGTGGTGCCGACCTCGTCGTTAACGCGACGTCCGAACGAGACCGGGTCCTCGTCGACCTTGACCGAGGGACAGACGCTGATCGACCTGCCGTACCCCGAGACCGCCACTGCGCTGGCCGGCGCGGGAGTCCGGCGCGACCGTCGTCGACGGGGCTCGAGGTGCTCGTCGCGCAGGGCGCCGCCGCGTTCGAGCTGTGGACGGGGATCCCGGCGCCCGTCGAGGTGATGCGCGCCGCCGTAGGCTTGCAGCCATCTTGCTGACGCAGGATGGTTACAGCGAACATGGGCACTACCGGCCGGATCCGTCCCCCAAACCATTTCCCGACCGAGGGGAGGGAAGTGGCATGACGCTCGAGCTCGTGACCGCGGGTGAGTCCCACGGCCCTGCGCTGGTCGCGATCGTCAGCGGCCTGCCGGCCGGGCTCGCGCTCGACCGGAAGGCGATCGACGAGGACCTCCGCCGGCGCCAGCAGGGCTACGGGCGCAGCCCCCGGCAGCAGATCGAGACCGACGAGGTCGAGGTGCTCGCCGGGCTCCGGCACGGACGGACGCTGGGCACGCCGCTCGCGCTCGTCGTTCGCAACCGCGACCACGTGAACTGGGCGTGGGGGATGAGCCCGTGGCCGCCGGAGGGTGAGCCCGCGGGCAAGGGCAAGGAGCCGGTGACGCTGCCCCGGCCCGGGCACGCCGACCTCGCCGGGGTGCTCAAGTTCGGGCACGCGGACGTCCGGGACGCGCTCGAGCGGGCGAGTGCCAGGCACACGGCGGTCGTCGTCGCCGCCGGCGCGGTCGCGAAGGCGCTGCTGCGGCAGCTCGCGATCGAGGTCGAGGGGGTCGTGCTGGACGCCGACTCGCTGCAGGCGCGTGTCGACGAGGCGCGGAAGGCACGCGACACGATCGGCGGCGTCGTCGAGGTGCGGGCCCGCGGGGTTCCGCCCGGTCTCGGCTCGTACGCGGCCCGGGACGAGCGCCTCGACGCCCGGCTCGCCGCTGCGCTGATCGGGATCCAGGCGGTGAAGGGGGTGGAGATCGGCGACGGGTTCCGGCTCGCGGCGCTGCGGGGCTCGGAGGCACACGACGAGATCCACCGCGACGAACGCGGCTTCCATCGGGAGACGAACCGAGCCGGCGGAATCGAGGCAGGGGTCTCGAATGGCGAGGAGATCGTCGTCCGGGCGGCGATGAAGCCGCTCCCGACCCTGATGCGGCCGCTGCAGTCCGTCGACCTCGCGACCGGGCAGCCGGCGGAGGCCCTGGTCGAGCGCAGCGACACGGCGGCGGTCGAGGCGCTGGCCGTCGTCGCCGAGGCGGCGGTCTCGTTCGAGCTCGCCCGCGCCGCGCGGGAGAAGTTCGGCGGCGACGCGCTCGACGACTTCGTCGGCGCCTACCACGCCTACCGCGGGCGTATCGATTGGCAACCGCGCTAGACCGGCATCTCGCCCTCGTCGGGTTCATGGGAGCCGGCAAGACGACGCTCGGCCTCGAGGTGGCCGACCGGCTCGGCCGGCAGTTCGTCGACCTCGACCAGGAGATCGAGCGAACCGTCCGCCAGTCGATCGCGGAGATCTTCGACCGGCGCGGAGAGGCCGAGTTCCGGATCCTCGAAGAGACGGCCGCGCTCGACCTGCTCCGGCGGGCGGAGCCCGTGGTGGTGGCGCTCGGCGGCGGGGCAGTCACCAGCCCGGCGATCAGGAGCGCGCTGCGAGACCATGCGCTGGCCGTCCACGTCGAGGTCGAGCCGGGGCCGGCCTGGGAGCGGGTTCGCAGGCTCGACCGTCCACTCGCCCGCGACGAGAGGTCGTTCCGCGCGCTGTACGAGGAGCGTCAGCCGATCTACCGCGAGGTCGCCGACGCAGTCGCCCACGACGCCGACGACGTCGTGCTCGCGGCCGCCGGAATCCACGTCGGCGTCGGGGCGCTCGAGCTGCTCGGCGACCTCGTCCCCGGTGCAGCGCCGGTCACGCTCGTCGCCGACCGGCACGTCTCGGGCATCCACGGCATGGACGCCCAGCTCGCCCTCGGCGGACGGCTCGCCTCGACGCACGAGGTCGCCGGCAAGGCGGTCGGTGACCTGGAGGCGCTCTGGCGCTCCTTGCGTCTCGACCGCGGCGGAACGCTCGTCGCGCTCGGCGGCGGCACCACCACCGACGTCGCCGGCTTCGCGGCCGCGACCTACATGCGCGGGATCGACTGGGCCGCCGTCCCGACCAGCCTCGTCGGCCAGGTGGACGCGGCGATCGGCGGCAAGACCGCGATCGACCTCCCCGAGGCGAAGAACCTGGTCGGTGCCTTCCACTGGCCGGTGCGAACCGTGATCGACCCGGCGTTGCTCTCGACGCTGCCGGCCGAGGAGCGCCTCAACGGTCTCGCCGAGGTCGTCAAGACCGGATTGCTCGCAGACGACCCGCTCTGGGAGCTGCCCGAGGCCGAGCTCGTCCGGCGCTGCGCCGCGTACAAGTCGGCGGTGTGCCTTCGCGACCCGCACGACCGGGGGCCGCGCCGCGCGCTGAATCTCGGCCACACGTTCGGGCACGCGCTCGAGGCCGCGTCCCGGTACGCGCTCCCTCACGGTCGCGCCGTCGCTCTCGGTCTGCTCGCCGCGCTGCGCCTCTCGGGGCGGGACGTCGCCCCGGTCGTGGATGTGCTCGCGCCGGAACCGGTGAGCGTCGACCGCGAGCGTGCCTGGGAGGCGCTCCTCCGCGACAAGAAGGGCCGGCTCAGGATCGTCCTGCTCGGCGAGGACGGGCCGTACGAAGCCGAGCTGGCGGAGGCAGACGTGCGCGCAGCACTCGACGCGTTGATCGCCGGATAAGGTCCCGGGGTGCAGATCGACGTCCTCAACGGTGTCAACCTGAACGAGCTGGGGCGCCGCGATCCGGAGGTCTACGGCGGGCTGAGCATCTCCGAGCTCGAGACGCAGATCTACGAGTGGGCGAACGAGCTCCAGCTCCGCGTGCGCTGCCGGCAGACGAACCACGAGGGCCAGTACGTCGAGTGGTGTCACGAGGCCCTCGACACCGTCGACGGCGTGATCGTCAACCCGGCCGCGTGGACGCACTACAGCTACGGGATCCGCGACGCGGTCGAGCTCTTCCGCGTACCGGTGGTCGAGGTGCACCTCTCCAACGTGGACGAGCGCGAGGAATGGCGCCGCCGCTCGGTGATCTCCGATCTGGTCGCGAAGCGCGTGATCGGGAAGGGCCCGGAGGGATACAGGGAGGCCCTCGAGTTCCTGGTGGGCCTTTCGTGAACGGGCGGGTCGACCGGGTCCGCGGGCTGATCGAGGCACCGCTCCTGGTCACGAAGCCGGTCAACATCGCGTACCTCACCGGCCTCGACACCTCGAACGGCGCCCTCCTGGTCGAGCAGGACGGGCTGCGGCTCTACACCGACTTCCGCTACGTCGAGAAGGCGCGGGGGCTCGGGCTGGAGGTCGTCGAGGTGCCGCGGAACCTCTATGCGGGACTGCGGGCGCAGCTCCCGAAACGGGTCGAGTTCGAGGCCGAGCACCTGACCTACGCCTCGTGGGCGCAGCTCGACGCCGGCGGGATCGAGCTCGTGCCCCGCCACGAGCTCGTCGAGGGCGTGCGCGCGGTGAAGGAGGAGGCCGAGCTCGAGACGATCAGCCGCGCCTCGGCGATTACGAACGAGTGCTTCGAGCGCCTGGCGGAGGAGCCGTTCGTGGGCCGCACGGAGCGCGAGCTCGCCTGGTGGCTGGAGTCGCTGATGCACGAGCTCGGCGCCGACGGGCCCGCGTTCGACGTGATCGTCGCCGCCGGGGCGAACGGCGCCTCGCCCCATGCGAGCTCGGGCGACCGGACGATCGACGCCGGGCAGACGGTGGTGGTCGACGCCGCCGCCAGGCTCGACGGCTACTGCTCGGACTGCACCCGCACGTTTGCGACGGGCGAGCTGCCGGCCGAGCTTGCGCGCTCGTACGACGTGTGCCTCCGCGGCCAGCTCGCCGGGCTCGCCGCCGTGCGAGCGGGGGCGGCGGGCCGGGAGGTGGACGCCGTCGCCCGCGACGTGATCGCGGCGGAGGGGCTCGGCGAGCTGTTCGGGCACGGCCTCGGTCACGGAGTCGGCCTGGAGATCCACGAGCAGCCGCGGCTGCGGCCGGAGAGCCAGGACGTCCTCGCCGCGGGGGGCGTGGTCACGGTCGAGCCGGGGATCTACGACCCGGGCGTCGGCGGGATCCGGATCGAGGACCTGGTCGTGATCGGCGACGGCGGGCCGGAGGTGCTGACCACGTTCACCAAGGAGCTGGTCACCGTTCGCTAGATTGCTGCGGCCGATGGCCGAGGTCGTCAACACCAACCAGTTCAAGAACGGGATGCACATCGAGCTCGACGGCGAGCCCTGGCGCATCGTCGAGTTCCAGCACGTGAAGCCCGGGAAGGGCGGCGCGTTCGTCCGCACGAAGCTCAAGGCGCTCGAGTCCGGTGCCGTCGTCGATCGCACCTTCCGGGCCGGGGAGAAGTTCAACCGCATCCGCACCGAGGTGAAGAGCGTGCAGTACCTCTACGACGCCGGCGAGCACGTCGTCTTCATGGACGAGGACGACTACGAGCAGATTCACCTGGCGCGCGACTCGGTCGAGGATGCGCTCGAGTTCCTGCAGCCGTCCAGCTCGGTGCAGCTCCTGGTGGTCGACGGGAAGCCCGCCGGCGTCCAGATGCCGGCCTCGGTCGAGTTGACGGTGTCGGACACCGATCCAGGCGTTCGCGGCGACACGGTCACGAACGTGACCAAGCCGGCGACCCTGGAGACGGGCGCGGTCGTGCAGGTGCCGCTGTTCGTGAACGTCGGCGACCGGATCAAGGTCGACCCGCGAGAGAAGCGCTACATCGGCCGCGCCTAGCCCGTCGCGGCCGGCCTCCGGTTCGTGACGTTCGACACCCGGTGTCCGACGCCGGGGTGTGGCGGAACGGTGACGTTTCGTCCAGAGATTGAAGCGCTCCCGGCGCCTGGCGGGCGGTAGGCTCCCGACGTGCCGGCGCTCGTCGACACGACTATCCGGCTGCTCGGTCAGGAGCCGCTCGCGGGGGTCATGCCGACCTCCGAGCAGCTGCGTCTCGCGGAGATCCTCGACTCCGCCGGCTTCGCGTACCTCGAGGTCTCCGGCGGCGGCTGCTTCGAATCGGCGGTCAAGCGCGGGCTGGAGAGCCCCTGGGAGCGGATCCGCGCTCTCAGAGCCAGGACGAAGACGCCGCTCGCGCTGGCGCTGCGGGGTCGCTTCCTCGTCGGCTCGCGGCCGGTCGGCCCGGATTTCGTCCGCCGCTTCGTCGCCTCCGCCGCCGAGAGCGGCATCGACGTCTTCCGGCTCCACGACCCGCTCAACGACGTCTCCAACCTGCGCGAGGCGAGCGAGGCGATCACCGCCGCCGACCGCGAGTTCGACGCCGGGCTCGTCTACAGCCCCGGCCGCTCCGGGGAAACGGGCGTGCTCGTCGCGCAGGCGGTGCGGCTGCCGGAGCTCGGTGCCGCCCGGGTCCTGATCCACGATCCGTCGGGCGCGCTGGAGCCGCATCGCGTGCGCGAGCTCGTCGAGGCGATCCGCGACGCCAGCGGCCTGCCGGTCGGCCTCTACTGCCAGGGCGCCGGCGGCAGCGCGCTCGCGGTCGCGATCGAGGCCGCGCGGGCCGGAGTCGACCTGATCGCCTGCGCCGTCTACCCGGTCGCGCTCGTCCTCCACCGGGCCTCGGGGGAGGGGGTCGCGGGTGCGCTGGAGGGGCTCGGGGTCGGAACCGGGGTGACCGCGGACGCTCTGTGGCGGGCCTCCGACCTGGTCGACGAGCACATCAGCGATCAGCCGGTTGCGCCGCTCGCGCCCCGGATCGCGACCCGGGCCGCGCAGCACAGCCTGCCGGCCGGCCTGGTCGCCGCGCTCGACGTCCACCTGCGCGCCCATGGATCGGGCGACCGGCTCGACGAGGTGATCGACGAGCTCGGCCGGATCCGGGCCGAGGCGGGCTCGCCGCCGCTCGCGGCCCCGATCGGCCAGGTGCTCGCCTCGCAGGCGTTGCTGCACGTCCTCGCCGCCGAGCGCTATCAGACCGTCGTCGACGAGCTGCGCGACCTGCTCGCCGGCCGGTACGGGACGCCGCCCGGAGAGATCTCGGCTTCCGTTCGCCGGGCGGTCGAGCTGATCAGCGACGGATCGCCTCCCGCGGAGGACCCGCCCGACCTCGACCGGCTGCGGGAGCGCTACGCCGGGCTGGCCTCCAGCGAGGAGGAGCTGCTCCTGGTCGCGCTGTTCGGCGACGACGCCGAGCCGCTGCTGCGGGCGATCAGGGGCCGCGGGCGGGACGAGTCCCCGGAGCGAGGCGACCTCGACACCTCACGGGCGGAACGGATCCGCGAGATCGTGCGGATCGTCCAGGACACCGGCGTCGGCGAGGTGACGATCGAGGACGCCGGCCTCCGCGTCACCGTGCGGCGAACGCCCGAGCAGGGAGAAGCCGAAGCCCTCGTCGTGCCGGGACCGGTCACGATCGAGGAGGAGACGACCGCGGCCGCGCCGGCCGCAGCGCCGCCCCGGCTCGGCGTGATCCGGATCGAGGCGCCGATGGTCGGCACCTTCTACCGTGCCCCGACGCCGGGGGCGCCGCCGTTCGTGGAGGAGGGCGACCCGGTTTCGACCGGCCAGACGCTCTGCATCCTCGAGGCGATGAAGCTCATGAACGAGGTCAAGGCGGATCAGGAAGGGATCGTGCGCCGGATCTACCCGGACAACGCCCAGCCGGTCGAGTACGGCCAGCTCCTGTTCGAGCTCGAGCCCGTCAACGGGCGCCCCCAGGGCCTCTAGAGCGTGTTCACCCGCGTCCTGGTCGCGAACCGCGGCGAGATCGCCGTCCGCGTGATCCGCGCGCTGCGAGAGCTCGGGGTCGAGGCCGTCGCCGTCTACTCGACCGCCGACCGCGACGCGCTCCATGTCCGGCTGGCCGACCGGGCGGTCTGCATCGGCCCGCCCGCCCCGACCGAGAGCTACCTGAACGTCGCGTCGCTGGTCGCGGCCGCGAATACGACCGGGTGCCAGGCGGTTCATCCCGGGTACGGCTTTCTCGCCGAGAGCCCGCCTTTCGTCGAGGGCGTGCCTGGACAACGACCTCGTCTTCGTCGGGCCCGACGCCGAGGTGATGGCGCGGATGGGCGACAAGGTGCAGGCGAAGGAGGCGATGAAGGAGGCGGGGGTGCCGCTCGTCCCCGGAACCGACAGCGCCACGACGCTCGCACAGGCTCGTGAGCTCGCGCCCGAGATCGGTTTCCCCATCCTGCTCAAGGCGGCGGCCGGCGGCGGCGGCCGCGGCATGCGGCTGGTCTCCTCTCCGGCGGAGCTCGACTCGGCGTTCGCGACCGCCTCGGCGGAGGCGGACGCGGCCTTCGGGGACGGCAGCCTGTACGTCGAGAAGGCGCTCGTCCCCGCGCGCCACGTCGAGATCCAGGTGCTCGCCGACGGCCGCGGCGGGGTGCTGACGCTGGGCGAGCGCGAGTGCTCGATCCAGCGCCGCCACCAGAAGCTCGTCGAGGAGTCGCCCTCTCCTGCGCTCGACCCGGCAACCCGGGAGGCGATGGAGGAAGCGGCCGAGCGCGCCTGCCTGGCGACCGGATACGTGAACGCGGGAACGCTCGAGTTCCTCCTCGACCCGGACGGCTCGTACTACTTCATCGAGCTGAACGCGCGGCTGCAGGTCGAGCATCCCGTGAGCGAGCTCGTCACCGGGATCGACATCGTCCACCAGCAGCTGCGGATCGCCGCCGGCGAGCCTCTCTCGCTGACCGGTCGCGCGCCGCGCTCGGGCCACGCGATCGAGGTGCGGATCAACGCGGAGGATCCGACCCAGGACTTCGCGCCCTCGCCCGGGAAAGTCGAGCGCCTGCGGGCTCCCGGGGGGCCGGGGGTGCGGCTTCGACACGCATCTCGAGGCCGGCACCACGATCCCGCCGAACTACGACTCGCTGATCGCGAAGCTGATCGTCTGGGACACCGACCGTCCGGCCGCGATCGCCCGAGGCCTGCGCGCACTGGGCGAGCTCGAGATCGAGGGCGTCGCCACCACCCGCGACTTCGCCGTCGGGGTGCTGCGCAGCGACGCGTTCACGAGCGGCGAGTACACGACCTCCTACCTCGACGAGAGCTCGCCGTGAGCCTCTCGCGACGAGCGGCCCGCCGGACGGCGCTGTTTCTCCTCTACCAGTGGGACCTGACCGGCCAGCCGCTGGGGACGAACTACGAGGGCGAGGTGGACGAGTTCGCGCTCGGCCTGGCGGAGGCGGTCGTCGCCCGCGCGGACGAGCTCGACGCCCGGATCAGCGAGGTCTCGGGCGACTGGCCGGCCGGGCAGCTCGGCACGCTCGAGCGGAACATCCTCCGCATTGGCATCCACGAGCTGCAGGAAGGTACGGTCCCGCTCGAAGTGGCGATCGACGAGGCGGTCACCCTGGCCAAGCGGTACGCGTCCGAGGACGCCGGACGGCTCGTGAACGGGATCCTCGGGCGGATCGCGAGGGACGTCAGCATGACCACGCTCGAAGAGAAGGTCGCACACCTGGAGGAGCTGCGGCGCAAGGTCGAGGCGTGTACCGACCTCGAGGAGGCGATCGCGCTGCTGACCGAGGTCGAGGCGGCGGCGAAGGAGCTGATCGACGCCGTCGACCAGGCGAAGCGGGACTCGGATGCACAGCCCTGACGAGCTCAAGGCGCTCGTCGAGGCGTATCTCGAGGAGCTCGACCTCTGGCCGCAGCTCCACGGGCAGGCGGCGTCGATGCGCTACGCCTTCGTCGAGGTGGGCGGCAAGCGGATCCGCCCGGTGATCTCGCTCGCGGTCGGGGAGGCCTGCGGAGCGAAGCCCGACCGCGTCCTTCCGGCGGCGGCCGCGATCGAGCTCGTGCACAACTTCTCGCTCGTCCACGACGACCTGCCTCCGCTCGACGGAGACGAGGAGCGACGCGGCCGTCCCAGTGTCTGGGCCGCGTACGGCGAGGGAACGGCAGTGCTCGCCGGCGACGGCCTCCTCGCCGAGGCCTTCCGGCTCGCGTGCTCGTATCAGACCTCGGCGGTGGCACGGGAGCTCGCGGAGGCGACCCTGGGGATGATCGGCGGCCAGTACCTGGACACGGTCGAGACGGGCGCCGATCTCGAGCTCGTGCACCGGCTCAAGACCGGCTGCCTGTTCTACGCCTCGGTCGGGATGGCGCTCTGGGCAGCCGAGCTCGCCGAGCCCGAGCAGCGACCGTGGCGGGCGTTCGCCGACGAGCTCGGCCTCCTCTTCCAGATCGTCGACGACATCCTCGACGACGACGGCTACGTCCTCGCGCACGGGCCGGAGGCGGCGCGCGCCTACGCCGACGAGGCGGCCGCGCGGGCGCAGGCACGTCTCGACGAGATTCCCGCGGACACGTCGGTGCTCGGCGGCATCGTCGCCGGGCTCGCCGCGCGCACCTCCTGACGGTGGCGAAGAAGCGGCTCGACGTTCTCCTCGTCGAGCGCGGCCTCGCGGAAAGCCGTGCACAGGCGCAGGCGCTGATCCTCGCCGGGCTCGTGCCCGGCCACACGAAGGCGGGCGAGCAGCTCGACGAGACCGCCGCGCTCGCGGTCGAGCGGCCGCCCCGGTTCGTGT
Organism: uncultured Actinomycetes bacterium; assembly: GCA_963836685.1. Lineage (GTDB taxonomy): Bacteria > Actinomycetota > Thermoleophilia > Gaiellales > Gaiellaceae > DATBLE01. The sequence goes on along the minus strand of CAWIKS010000016.1, from coordinate 28,681 downwards.
CCCGCGGCGGCGAGAAGCTCGAGCACGCGCTCGCTGCGCTCGGCGTCGACCCCGCCGGGCTCGACTGCCTCGACGTCGGCGCCTCCACCGGCGGGTTCACCGACGTCCTCCTGCAGCGCGGGGCCGCCCGCGTGGTCGCGCTCGACGTCGGATACGGCCAGCTGCACCAGAGGCTGCGACAGGATCCGCGCGTCACCGTCCTCGAGCGTGTGAACGCACGAACGCTCGGGGAGCTGCCGTTCGCGCCGCAGCTCGTGGTCTGCGACGTCTCGTTCATCTCGGTCCGGACGGCACTGCCGCCCGCGCTGCGCCTGGCCGCACCGGGCTGGCAGGCGGTCGTCCTCGTGAAGCCCCAGTTCGAGGCCGGCCGGGAAGAGGTCCGAAAGGGCGTCGTCAAGGCGAACGAGACGCGCGCCAGAGTGGTACGGGAGGTTGCGGAAGCCGCCCTGGAGTGGGCTGGGGAGACCGTCGGCGTCGTAGACTCGGGGTTGCCCGGCCCGAAAGGAAACCGTGAGCTCTTCCTCCACCTCGTCCACCGACCTGGAGCCGGCCTCCCCGCCGAGCTCGACCGCTGGATCGATGCCGCAGTCGGCTGAGCCGGTGCGCACGATCGCCGTGGTCAGCCACGGCGACCCGGACCTGATCGCAGGCGCGATCGCGCGGCTCGAGGCGATCGCGGCCGGGGCGGGCGTCGAGATCGTCGACGGTGACGACGCCGACCTGGCGGTGGTGCTCGGCGGGGACGGAACGACCCTGCGCGCGCTCCACCGGTTCCTCGATACGGACGTGCCCGTGATCGGCGTGAACTTCGGGCGAGTCGGCTTCCTCTCGGCGATGGGGCGCGACGAGATGGAGGACGGCCTGGCGCGGGCGTTCGCCGGCGAGCGCCGGGTCGTCCAGCTGCCGACGCTCGACGTCAACGTCGACGGCATCGAGGCGGTGGCGATCAACGACGCGGTCTGCGCCACGTCGGCGATCGGCCGGATGGTCGAGCTCGCCTGGGCGGTCGGCGAGCGAGGACCTCGGCGTCCAGCCGTGTGACGGCGTGATCTGCGCGAGCCCAACCGGGTCGACCGCGTACAACCTCTCGGCCGGGGGTCCGGTGCTGGTGTGGGGGCTCGACGCGATGACGGTGACCTTCGTCTCGCCGCACTCGCTGCACGCGCGCCCGCTCGTCGTCCCCCGCGGCCTCGAGCTCCGCGTGCGCAACGAGACCCGGACCGTGATCGCCAAGGTGATCGCCGACGGGATGGCGGTCGGCGAGCTCGCAGAGGGCCGGGAGGCGAGGGTCAAGCTCGGCGAGCGTCGCGCGCTGCTGGCGCTGCTGCCGGAGATGACGTTCTTCCACCGCTACCGCGAGACCTTTGCTTCGTAGCCTGCGGATCGAGAACCTCGTCCTGATCAGGGAGGCTGAGCTCTCCTTCGCGCCCGGCCTGAACGTGATCACCGGAGAGACCGGCGCGGGAAAGACGATCCTCGCGCAGGCGGTCGGCCTGCTCCTGGGCGCAAAGGGCGAGGCCGGGTACGTCGGGCCCGGCGGGGCGGACGCCTATGTCGAGGCCGAGTTCGACGTACCCGCCGGCCTCCTCGAGGAGGGGGCGTTCGAGGGAGTGCTCGAGCTGCGACCCGAGGACGAGGAGGGGGTCGTTCTGGCGCGGCGGGTCGGAGCGGAGGGGCGGACCCGCGCGTACGCGTGGGGTCGCGCAGCCGCGCGGGAGGACGTCGCCGGGCTCGGAGAGCGCCTGCTCGCGATGTCGGGCCAGTTCGAGCAGCGCCGGCTCGCCCGGCCCTCCTACCAGCTGCTCGTGCTCGACTCGTTCTGCGGCGACGACCAGCTGCGCCGGCGCGCCGAGGCGCGGACCGCGTGGCGCGAGCTGGCCGCCGCCCGGAGGCGCCACGACGAGCTGACGCAGGGCGCAGCAGCAGCGGAGGCGCGTCTCGTCGAGCTGCGCGCCCTGGTCGAGGACACCGCGGGCCTGGAGGCGGGAGCCGAGGACGCGCTGCGAAACGAGCGCGAGCGTCTGCGTCACCTGACCGAGCTGGTCGAGAGCGCCGCGTCGGCAGCCGACGCGCTCGACCCCGAGGAGGGCGAGGGCGCCGCCGGGCTGACCGCCGCAGCCGAGCGCGTGCTCGCCCCGGTCGAGCGGCTCGCACCGGAGCTGCAGAAGGCGGGGGACGAGCTCCGGGACGCCGAGCTCCGGCTGCGCGAGGCGGCCAGCGCGCTCCGCTCGTTTCTCACCCTGCTGGAGGCCGACCCGGACCGGCTCGAGCAGGTCGAGTCCGAGCTCGACCGGATCGCCGAGGCCCGCCGCCGCTTCCGCTGCGAGACGTACGAGGAGCTGCTCGCCCGGGCCGCCGAAGCGCGGGCCGAGCTGGAGGGGATGGACGACGGCCTCGATCCCGCTGCGGCCGCGAAGGAGGCGCTGCGGCAGGCGGAAGCCCGGGTTCGGGAGGCGGCGGCAGTGCTCCGGGACGCCCGGGAGCGGGCGGCCGGCCCGTTCGCCGAGGCGGTCGCGACCGAGCTGAGGGGCATCGGGATGGGCGAGGGCGAGTTCCGGGTCGACCTGCGGGAGCGTGACCCCGGCGCGACGGGTGCGGACGAGGCCGCCTTCCTGATCCGCCCGAACCCGGGCCTGCCGTTCGCACCGGTGGCGGAGACGGCCTCCGGCGGCGAGCTGTCCAGGATCGCGCTGGCGATTGCCGCGGTGGGCGGGGGCGAGACGATGGTCTTCGACGAGATCGACGCCGGGATCGGCGGGACGACCGCGCACGGCGTCGCCGACACGCTCGCCCGCCTGGCCACCCGGGCGCAGGTGGTGACGATCACGCACCTGCCCCAGATCGCGAGCCGCGCCGACCGGCACTTCCGGGTCGAGAAGATCCCGGGCGACCCGACCCATACGCGCATCGAGGAGCTATCGCAGGCAGAGCGCAAGGCCGAGATCGAGCGTATGCTCGGCGGCCCGGAATTTCTGGCCATTCTCGCCGAGCGCGAGAATGGCTGACGGCCAGCGATGAGCAAACGCAATCTCACCGTGGGTTCCCGGCCTTTCGCGCAGGCGAAAGGGCGCGCCGCTCTGGTCGAGTTCACCGGCCACGCCAGGCTCGACCGGAGGACGAAGCGCCTGGTCCACCGTCTGGGGGAGACCGACGTCGCGATCGTCGACCACACCGACCTCGACCGGGTGACCGCGGAGGAGCTGCTCGAGACCGGCGTCCGCGTGGTCGTGAACGTCGCCGAGTCGCTCTCCGGGCGCTTCCCGAACCCGGGTCCGCTTCTGCTCGTCCGCGGCGGCGTGACCCTGATCGACGCCCCCGGGGCGCCGCTCTTCGACGAGGTCTCCGAGGGCGATGAGCTGACCGTGCGCGGAGCGAGCCTCCTCCGGGACGGGATCTGCATCGCGCGTGGACGCGCGCGGGAGGAACGCGAGCTCGAGCAGGCGCTCGAGGAGCAGCGCAGCCGGGTGACCGAGTCGTTGTCCGAGTTCGCCGAGAACACCCTCCGGCACCTGAGGGTGGAGGGGAGCATGCTCGCCGAGGGGCTCGACTTTCCGCCCATGCAGACGCGCTTCCGCGACCGCCACGCGCTCGTCGTCGCCCGCGGGCCCGGGCACAAGCGCGACCTGCGGATCGTCAGGCCGTACGTCCGCGATTTCAAGCCGGTGCTCGTCGGGGTGGACGGCGGCGCCGACGCGCTGATCGACGCGGGCTACAAGCCGGACGTGATCGTCGGCGACATGGACTCGGTGTCGGATGTCGCCCTGCAGAGCGGGGCGGAGCTGCTCGTGCACGCCTACCGGGGGAACGGCGACGCGCCGGGAGCGGCCCGGGCGGAGGCGCTCGGGCTCGCCTACGAGGTCGTGCCCGCGATGGGGATCAGCGAGGACGTCGCCCTCCTGCTCGCCCACGAGAAGGGCGCAGAGCTGATCGTCGCCGTCGGCACGCACTTCAACCTGATCGAGTTCCTCGAGCGAAACCGGGCCGGTATGTCCTCGACGTTCCTGACGCGCCTGCGCGTCGGGGAGATCCTCGTCGACGCGAAAGGCGTGTCGCGGCTCGTCTCGCGCCGGGTGGGGCTCTGGCCGCTCGCCGCGCTCGGCCTGACGGGGTTGGGTGCGATCGTGGTCGCCGTCGTCGCCTCGCCGGGCGTCAGGCACCTGATCGAGCTGATCGTCCTGCGCCTGCGCGACGGCCTCGGCCTCGGCTAGACGACGTAGGGGAACCCAGGGTTCCCCCACGGGCCCCCTCCTTCTGCGCACGCGTGGCGGATCGCCTCTGCGCTCCGGCGAGAGCGCGGTCTCGCCTCCGCGCGCGCAGGGCCGGTCCTCCACCAGCGCCGAGAGCAGGGACAGACCCCTCGGGGTCTGTCCCTGGAGTAGCCTCGGCGAGCTCATGCGGGTCGTCGCCTCCCGGCAGCTCCTCGCGTCCAGGCAGGACGTCTGGGGGTTCCTGACGCAGCCGTACCACCTCGCCGACTGGTGGCCGGGTGCCGCCGGCGTCGTCCCCGACCGGCGCGGATCGGCCGCGGGCGCCCGCTGGCAGGTCGTCACCGGCCGCGAGCCGACGCTGTTCAAGCGGCCGGAGTCCTCGGGCACGCTCGTCGTCACCGCCGCCGAGCGGCCGCGGCTGTTCGCCTTCCACCTGGCCGCAGACAAGCTCGACGTGCGCGTCGAGCTGGAACCGCTCTCGGCCGAGCGCACCCGCGCGACGCTGACGGTCGAGGGGCCGTGGCTGATCGCCTACCGCCGCACGCTGGCCCGTAGGGCGCTGAGCCGGCTGCACGCGCTGTGCCAGACTGCGGCCACCCTGTAGGACATCCGCCATGTTCGATCTCCGCTACCACGTCGCCTCGCTGGCGGCCGTCTTCCTCGCTCTGATCATCGGCATCGTCGTCGGGGTCGGGATCTCCGGGAAGGGCTTCGTCAGCGACAGCGAGCGCTCGCTCTTCAACCAGAGGATCGCCGATCTGAAGAGCCAGCTCGACTCGGCCGGCCGCCGAGGGACCGAGCTCGCCAGGGCCCAGCGCGCCGCGCAGGCATTCGTCGCCGACGCCTATCCCGTGCTGATGGCGGGTCGGATGGCCGACGAGCGGGTGGCGCTGGTCTTCGTCGGTCACGAGGACGGCGGCGTGCGCTCGCTGGTCGAGCAGGCGCTCGACGACGCCGGCGGGCAGCCGCCGATCCGCACTCGCGCGCTCAAGGTCCCGATCGACCTGGTCACGCTCCGGCGCGCGCTCGCGAAGCGACCGGCGCTCGCGGCGCTCGCGACCAGGGAGCGGATCGGCGACCTCGGGACGAGGCTCGGCGAGGATCTCGTCGCCGGTGGGAACACTGCTCCCTGGAAGCTCCTCTCGGCCGACCTCGTCGAGGAGCGCTCGGGCAGCGACGGGCCGCCGGTGGACGCGATCGTGGTCGCCCGCTCCGTCACGCCCCAGACGGGCGTGACCGCGCGCTTCCTGGCCGGTTTCTACGCGGGGCTCGCCTCCGCGGACGTGCCGGCCGTGGGCGTGGAGCGCAGCACGGAGACGAGCTCCGCCGTGACCGCCTTCGCCAAGCAGCACCTGTCGACGGTGGACGATCTCGACGCCCCTGCGGGCCGGCTGTCGCTCGTCCTCCTCCTCGGCGGCGCCGCCCCCGGCCAGTACGGCGTCAAGCAGGCGGCCGCGGACGGCGTGCTGCCGCCGATCCCGCCCGTCGGTGGCTGAGCCGTTGTCGATCCTCGTCGCCGCCCGCGACGAGGAGGACCGGATCGGCGAGACGGTGGCGGCGCTCCGCAGGGCCTTCCCGGAGGCGGAGGTGATCGTCGCCGACGACGGCTCTCGCGACGCAACCGCCCGCGCGGCGGAGGCTGCCGGCGCGCGTGTCCTCCGGTTGCCGCGGCGCGGAAAGGGCCAGGCCCTGACCATCGCCGAGCGGGCCGCGCCGGCCGGCCGTCTGCTGCTCTGCGACGCCGACCTCGAAGGTGATCTCCGGCCGCTCGTCGACAGCGACGCCGACCTCGCCGTCGCGGCATTCACGGAACGGCAGGGAGGCGGATTCGGGATCGTCAAACGAGTTGCGCGCGAGCTCCTGGTTCGGGCGGGGGGCCGCCGGCTGCGCGAGCCGCTGTCGGGCCAGCGCGCGCTCTCTCCCGCCGCTCGCTCCCGCGCCTTCCCGGCCGCCGCGGGCTTCGGCTGCGAGGCCCGGATGACGCTGGACGCGCTCTCGGCCGGGCTGGGGGTCGAGGAGGTCGAGCTGCCGCTCCGGCACCGGGCGACCGGGCGCGACCTGCGCGGCTTCCTGCACCGCGCGCGGCAGCTGCGCGACGTCCTCCTCGCCTTCGGCCCGCTCGGGGTCAACCACCGGGGCCTCCGGCTTCCGCTGGTCGGCTGGGTCGTCGCCGCGCTCGAGCCTCGCGTGGCCCCGGTCGTGGCGTTCGGGCTGGCCGACGACCTCTTCGGCGGCCCCGAGCGCGGCTTCGGGGGCCACCTCCGCGCCGTGCGGACGACGGGGGTGCTCAAGCTCGTCGGCATCCCGCTCGCCGGTCTCGTCGCGACGCGCCGGCTCTCGGGAGCGCTCCTCGTCGGCCTCGCCGCGAACGCGCTCAACCAGCTCGACACGCGTCCCGGGCGGGCGCTGAAGGCGTACGTGCTCGCGGCGATTCCGCTGCGGGCGCCGCTCCTTCCCGCCGTCATCCTCGCTCCCTACGATCTCCGGGAGATGGCGATGCTCGGGGACTCGGGGTCGAACGCGCTCGGCGCCCTGCTAGGCTTGACTTCCGTGGGTCGTTTCACGGGGCGGAGTCGGTGGCTGGCGATCGGGGCGCTGGCCGGGCTCAACCTCCTCGGAGAGCAGACGTCGCTCGGTGAGCTGATCGAGCGGTCGCCGACGCTGGGCGCCCTCGACCGGCTCGGGAGACGGCCGTAGCCCCCGAGCGCGTCACCAAGTACGTCTTCGTCACCGGCGGCGTCGTCTCGTCTCTCGGCAAGGGCATCACCGCAGCCTCGCTCGGCCGGCTGCTGAAGGCCCGCGGCCTGAAGGTCGACGTCCAGAAGTTCGACCCGTACCTGAACGTCGATCCCGGGACGATGAGCCCGTTCCAGCACGGGGAGGTGTTCGTCACGGAGGACGGCGCCGAGACCGACCTCGACATCGGCCACTACGAGCGCTTCCTCGACCAGAACCTCTCTCGCGGCGCGAACCACACCGCCGGGGCGATCTGGGACCGCGTGCTCCGCAAGGAGCGGAAGGGCGACTACCTCGGCAAGACCGTGCAGGTGATCCCCCACATCACCGACGAGATCAAGGAGCGCATCCGCCGCTCCGCCGAGCAGAGCGACGCCGAGGTCGTGATCAGCGAGATCGGCGGCACGGTCGGCGACATCGAGTCGCTGCCCTTCCTGGAGGCGATCCGGCAGTTCCGCCGCGAGGCGGGGGCGGGAAACGTGCTCTACATCCACGTCACGCTCGTGCCGTTCGTCGACTCGGCCGGCGAGCTGAAGACGAAGCCGACGCAGCACTCCGTCAACGAGCTGCGGCGCATCGGTATCCACCCGGACATCGTCGTCTGCCGTTCGCGGGATGCGATCTCCGCGGAGGTGCGGGACAAGATCGCGCTGTTCGCCGACGTCGAGCCGCACGACGTGATCGCGAACGAGGACGTCTCCGACGTCTACCTCGTCCCCGCCGCCGTCCAGGCGCAGGGGCTGGACGACCTCGTCTGCGAGAAGCTGGGGCTGGAGACGGGGGAAGCCGATCTCGGCGAGTGGCTGCAGCTGACCGAGCGGATCCGGCAGCGCAGGGGCGACGTGCAGATCGGGCTGGTCGGAAAGTACGTGAAGCTGCACGACGCGTACCTCTCCGTCCACGAGGCGCTGAAGCACGCCGGCATCCACCACGGCTGCCACGTGCACGTCCGCTGGGTGGACGCCGAGGGCATGTCTTTCGAGGAGGCACAGCGGGAGCTCGAACAGGTCGACGGCGTGCTCGTCCCGGGCGGCTTCGGCTCCCGCGGCTGGGAGGGCAAGATTCTCGCCTGCCGCGTCGCCCGCGAGCACGACATCCCGTATCTGGGCATCTGCCTCGGCATGCACGTCGCCGTCTCCGAGTTCGCTCGACACGTGGTCGGGCTCGACGGGGCCAACTCGACCGAGATGGACCCGGAGACGCCGTACCCGGTGATCGACCTGCTCCCCGAGCAGAAGGAGGTCGAGGATCTCGGGGGGACGATGCGCCTCGGCGCGCAGGCGGTCGAGGTCGCCGAAGGCACGCGGACGCACGCGACGTACGGGGAGCCGGTGATCCACGAGCGGCACCGCCATCGCTACGAGGTGAACAACCACTACCGCCGGCAGATCGTCGACGCCGGACTGGTCGTCTCCGGCACCTTCCAGGAGGGCCGCCTGGTCGAGATCGTCGAGCTGCCCGACCACCCCTGGTTCGTCGCCAGCCAGTTCCACCCGGAGTTCAAGTCGCGGCCGACGCGGCCGGCGCCGCTGTTTCGCGAGTTCGTCGGGGCGGCGCTCGACCGGGCGAAGGCCCGGCAACGCGTCACCGCCGCCGCACGCTGACTACGATCGCTCGCGATGGGGGTCCTGGACCTCTTCCTCGACCTCGCCGCGATCCCGAGCCCCCCCGGCGAGGAGCGCGCGGTCGCCGACCGCGTCGCGGCGGAGCTGGGTGCGCTCGGCCTCGACGTGGACGAGGACGACGCGGGCGCCCGCATCGGCGCGAGTGCGGGGAACCTCTACTGCCGGCTCCCGCCGACGGGCGCAGGAACGCCGATCTTCTTCTGCGCCCATCTCGACACGGTGCCGCCGGTCGGCCCGATCGAGCCGGTGGTCGAGGACGGCGTCGTGCGGAATGCGGCCGGGACGATCCTCGGTGCCGACGACAAGTCCGCGGTCGCCGCGATGGTCGAGGCAGCCCGGCGCCTGGTCGGGGACGGGCGGGCGCATGGGGGCGTCGAGCTCCTCTTCACCCCGAAGGAGGAGGTCGGCCTGAAAGGCGCCGAGGCGTTCGACTGCACGAGGCTCGACGCCCGGCTCGGCTACGTGTACGACCAGGCAGGCCCGATCGGCGAGGTCGTCCTCGGCGCGCCGCACTCGTCGGTGCTCGAGATCACCTTTCGCGGCCAGGCCGCGCACGCGGGGATGGCCCCCGAGGACGGGCGCTCGGCGATCGCCGCCGCCGCCCGGGCGATCGCGGACCTGCGGCTCGGCCGCCTCGACGAGGAGACCTCCGCCAACGTCGGCACGATCGAGGGAGGCGTCGCCAGGAACATCGTCCCCGACCGCTGCTCGCTGAGAGCGGAGGCGCGCTCGCACGACGAGTCGAAGCTCGCCGACGTCGTGCAGGAGATGCTCGACGCGTGCTCCTTCGCGGCCTCGCTCACCGGGTGCGACGTCGAGACGCAGGTCGAGCGGGGCTTCCGCGGCTACCGGTTCCGCCGCGAGGACGACCCGGTCCGGCTGGCGCGGGCGGCGCTGGAGCGGACCGGCCGCGAGCCGAGCTTCGCGCTGTCCGGGGGCGGGGCGGACGCGAACATCTTCAACCTGCGCGGGCTCGCCTGCCTGAACCTCGCGAACGGCATGGCCGAGATCCACAGCCCCCAGGAGCACATCGCGGTCGGCGACCTGGAGGCGATGGTCGACGTGACGCTCGCCCTGGTCGAGGAGGCCCGTGCCGCTTAGCCTTCGCCGCGGAGTCGTCACCGGGGTCCTCGAGCGGCACGAGGGGCTCGCCCGGCTCGAGGTGGACGGCGTCGCCTGCGTCGCGTTCCCGCAGCTGACCGGACCGGTCGCCCTCGGCGACGAGGTGATCGTCAACACCCAGGCCCGCGAGCTCGAGCTCGGCTCCGGCGGGTTCGACGTCCTCCACGTGAACCTGACCCGGGGACTGGAGCTCGCAGCGGAGCCGGGAGCGCACGTGATCAAGCTTCCCTACACGCCGGTGCAGCTCGCGCTGCCGCACGCGGAGGAGCACGGCGAGGCGGGCGGCCCGATCGACGGGATGCCGGTCGTCTGCTGCTCGCTCCACAGCCAGCTCGCCCCGGTCTGCGCGGCCCTCGCGGGGCTGGGGGTCGCATACGTCCAGCTCCAGGGCGGAGCGCTGCCGGTCGCGCTCTCCGACACCGTGCGCGCGCTGAGGGCTCGGGGCCTCCTCCGGGCGACCGCCTCGGTCGGCGCGTGCTTCGGCGGGGACGTCGAGTGCGTCACGCCCTGGTCGGCGCTCGGCTGGGCGAGCGCCGAGGGCTTCGACGTCGCCGTCTGCGCGATCGGCCCGGGAATCGTCGGAACCGCCTCGAGGCTCGGCCACGGCGGCCTGGCCGCTGCGACGGCGGCCAACGCTGCGGCGTCGCTCGGGGGGCGGCCGGTGGTCGTGGCCCGCGTCTCCGAGGCGGATGCGCGCGACCGGCACCGCGGCCTTTCACATCACACGAGGACGGTGCTCGACCTCTGCCTCGGGGACGTCGCCGTCGCGGACGACTCGTACTCCGAGGGCTGGCGGGCGGCCTGCGCGGGCCTGCCGCTCGAGCACATGGGCCGCGGACCCGACGAGGATCCGTCGTTCTTCGCCGCGGCGTTCGCCGCCGGCAGGCTCGCACGGGAGCTGGCCGGGTGAAGCCCGACGAGGCCCGAATCGTCTACGCAGGGCGGTTGCTCTCGGTGACCGTGGAGCGTTGGGGCACGCACGAGCGCGAGATCGTCGAGCATCCCGGTGCGGTCGCGATCGTGGCCGTCGACCGGGCGGGGCGCGTGACGCTCGTCCGCCAGCTGCGCGAGGCGACGGGAGGCGAGCTGCTCGAGCTGCCGGCCGGGACGCTCGAGCCGGGCGAGTCGCCGCTCCGGACCGCCCGCCGCGAGCTCGCGGAGGAGACGGGGTTGACCGGCGGCGAGTGGCGCGAGGCGGCGTCGTTCTGGACGACTCCGGGCTTCTGCCGCGAACGGATGACCGTCTTCTTCGCCGAGGGTGTCGAAGCGGGCGAGGCCAGCCCCGACGAGGACGAGTCGTTCGAGCTCGTGCGCTGGCCGGTCGACGAGATCGCAGGGCGCCTGGGGGAGATCGAGGACGCGAAGTCGCTCGCCGGACTGCTTCTGTACCTGCGGGAACGGTAAGGTCAGGCCGCTTCGATGAAGGTCGGCGTCGTCAAGGAGATCAAGCCGGACGAGTACCGCGTCGCGCTCACGCCGGCGGGTGCGCGCGAGCTTGTCCAGCGCGGCCACGAGGTGCTCGTCGAGGCGGCCGCCGGCGAAGGGAGCGCCTTCCCGGACCCGGCGTACACGGCGGTCGGCGCGCAGCTCGCCTCCGTCGAGGAGGTCTGGGCGGAGTCCGATCTGGTGCTCAAGGTCAAGGAGCCTCTGCCCGCCGAGTACCCGCGGCTCCGAGAGGGGCAGATCCTGTTCACCTATCTCCATCTCGCCGCGAGCAGGGAGCTGACCGAGGCGCTCGTGGAGAGCGGCGCGGCCTGCGTCGCCTACGAGACCGTGGAGACGCCGAACGGCGCGCTGCCCCTGCTCGCGCCGATGAGCGAGATCGCGGGTCGGCTGGCGGCCCAGGCAGGCGCGTATTTCCTCGAGAAGCCGCTGGGCGGGCGGGGCCTGCTGCTCGGCGGGGTCGCCGGGGTCGCTCCCGGCAAGGTGCTGGTGATCGGCGGCGGGATCGTCGGGTACCACTCGGCCGTGATCGCACTCGGGCTCGGCGCCAGCGTCACCATCCTCGAGCGGTCGATCGACCGCATGCGCCACCTCGACGAAGTGCTCTTCGGCCGGGTCAGCCTGGTCATGTCCTCGACGCTCCAGATCGAGGAGTCCGTTCGCGAGGCCGACGTGGTCATCGGCGCGGTGCTGATCCCCGGAGCGCGGGCGCCCAAGCTGATCACCCGTGCGATGCTCGTCGAGATGAAGCGGGGCGCGGTCTTCTGCGACGTCGCGATCGACCAGGGCGGCTGCGCGGAGACGTCCCGGCCGACCACGCACAGCGAGCCGGTGTTCGTCGTCGAGGGGGTGACGCACTACTGCGTCGCGAACATGCCGGGCGCGGTCCCGATCACCTCGACGAAGGCGCTGACGAACGCCACCCTCCCGTACGTGGAGGCGATCGCCGATCACGGGCTCGCAGAGGCGGTCGCGCGCGACCCCGCGCTGGCCGGCGGGGTGAACGTCCTCAACGGCAGGGTGACCTACGAGGCGGTTGCCGAGGCCCACGGCCTCGAGTACGCCCCCCTTGCCGACGTCCTCCCGCTCGCGCCGGTCTAGGCGCGCTCGCCCGACTGCTGGGCCTTGTCGCGGGTGGGGGAGATGCGGACGACCGCAGCCGTGACGCCCGCGGCGACCACGATCACGCAGACGACGAAGACCGCCAGGCCGATGAGACCCAGGAGCGTGTGCACCTCCTCCATAGAATAGAAGCGATGCCGCGCGCGTGCGTGATCGTGCTCGATGCCGTGGGCGCGGGGGCCTTGCCGGATGCGGACGAGTTCGGAGACGCCGGATCGGACACGCTCGGCAACGTCGCCCGCGCCGTCGGCGGCCTCGACCTGCCCAATCTCGAGGCGCTCGGGCTCGGCAACGTCGAGGAGCTCGAGGGCTGCCCGCCGCAGGCGGGCGCCCCCGCCGTCGCCGGCCGGCTGATCGAGCGCTCGAAGGGCAAGGACACGACCCTCGGCCACTGGGAGCTGATGGGGATCGTCACGCCGCAGGCGCTGCCGACCTATCCGCACGGCTTCCCGCACGACGTGATCGACCCGTTCATGCACCGGACCGCGCGCGGCGTGCTCGGGAACAAGCCGGCGTCCGGGACGGAGATCATCCAGGAGCTGGGCGAGGAGCACCAGCAGACCGGGAAGTGGATCGTGTACACGTCGGCCGACTCCGTCTTTCAGATCGCCGCGCACGAGGAGACGATCCCGCTCGAGGAGCTCTACGACGGCTGCCGCGTCGCGCGGGAGATCCTCACCGGCAAGCACGCGGTCGGGCGCGTGATCGCCCGGCCGTTCGTCGGCGAGCCCGGCAACTACGAGCGGACGCCGAACCGCCACGACTTCTCGCTCGAGCCGCGGAGGCCGAACTACCTGACGCTGATGCGCGAGAGCGGCGTCACGGTGCACGGCGTGGGCAAGATCGGCGACATCTTCGCCGGCTGCGACATCGACGAGAGCCACCCGACGAAGTCGAACGTCGAGGGGATCACGAAGACCGAGGAGCTGCTCCAGACGCTCGACGAGGGCTTCGTCTTCGTCAACCTGGTCGAGACGGACATGCTCTGGGGCCACCGCAACGACCCGATCAACTTCCACCGCTGCCTCCAGGACTTCGACCGGCGCCTCTCCGACCTGCTGGACGCGCTCCGGCCCGGCGACCTGCTGATCCTGACCTCCGACCACGGCTGCGACCCGACCACGCCCTCCACCGACCACTCCCGCGAGCACGCGCTGCTCCTCGCCTACGTGCACGGAAAGAACGCCGACGGGCAGCGGCACGACGGCGAGTTCGCGGACGTCGGCGCGACCGTCAACGCCTGGCTCGGCGGCAAGGCGCCCGGCCGGCGCCTTCCCGGACAGCCGATCGTCGAGCTGTGAGGCTGAACGACCCCGCGCTCGTCCGGCGCGAGTACGCGGACGAGTCGAGGTTCGCCGTGCGGGCGGCGGCCTGGGATTCGGCTACGGGCCTCGACCCGAAGCAGATCGCATTCGAGGCGATCGCCCAGGCGCGGCCGCGACGTGTTCTGGAGGTCGGAGCCGGGCCAGGGAGAGCTCGCGCCAGCGAATTGCCCGCGAGCTCGGCGCGGAGGTGATCGCCGTCGACCAGTCGGAGCGAATGGTGGAGATCACGCGCGAGCGTGGCGTGGAGGCGATAGCCGGCGACGTCGCAGGATCTCCCCTTCGCGGCCGGGCAGTTCGATTGCGCCGTCGCCGCCTGGATGCTCTACCACGTGCCGGATCTGAATCGGGCGCTGCGTGAGCTTCGCCGCGTCCTGCACGAGTCCGGCCGCCTCGTCGCGGTGACGAACAGCGAGTGGAACCTCCCGGAGCTCTGGGGCCGCTTCGGCGACGACGCCGTCCGCCCGCACACCTTCAGCGCCGAATCCGCCGCGGGATCGCTTCTTGCGCCACTTCACGGTCGTCGAGCGGCGGGATGTCCACGGCACCGTGACATTTCGGGACTGGGAGGCGGCCCGGCGCTACGTCGCCTCGTCCATCACCCGCGCGCACCTGGCCGACCGGCTCCGGCCCTTCGAGGGCCCGCTCGAGGCATCCCGCCACGTCGCCGTCTTCGTCTGCGAGCCGTGATCCGGCCGGCGGAGCTGATCGAGCGCAAGCGCGACGGCGAGGAGCTCGGCGCCGGGGAGCTCCGCGAGCTCGTGCTCGGCTACACGCGCGGCGACGTGCCCGACTACCAGATCGCGGCGTTTCTGATGGCGGTCTACTTCAGGGGGCTCTCGAGCGCCGAGACGATGGCGCTCACGGACGCGATGATCGCCAGCGGGGAGACGATCGCCCTCGGCGCCGCGCTCGGCCGCAGGTGCGTCGACAAGCACTCGACCGGCGGCGTCGGCGACAAGACCTCGATCGCGGTCGCACCGATCGTCGCCGCCTGCGGCGTCCCCTTCGGGAAGATGAGCGGCCGCGGCCTCGGCCACACCGGCGGGACGATCGACAAGCTCGAAGCGATTTCCGGCTACCGCGTCGAGCTGACCACCGAGGAGTTCGTCGCGCAGGTGCGCGAGGTCGGGCTGGCGATCATCGGCCAGAGCGCCGACCTCGTCCCGGCCGACAAGCTCCTCTACGCGCTCCGGGACGTGACCGCGACCGTCGACAACCTCTCGCTGATCGCGGCCAGCATCATGTCGAAGAAGATCGCCGGCGGCGCCGACGCGATCGTGCTCGACGTCAAGGTCGGGGACGGGGCGTTCATGAAGACGATCGACGAGGGCAGGGCGCTCGCCGAGGCGATGATCGAGCTCGGCCGGCGCGCAGGCAGGGAGGTCGTCTGCCTCCTCACCGACATGGACCAGCCGCTCGGCGGCGCGGTCGGGAACGCGCTCGAGCTCCGCGAGGCGGTCGCGACGATTCGCGGCGAGGGGCCGCCCGACTTCACCGAGCTCGTGCTCTCGTCGGTCGCGCACCTGCTCGCGCTCTCCGACCTCGGGATCGACGGAGCGGAGGGCCGCCGGCGCGCGGAGCAGGCGGTCGCGGACGGGTCCGCCCTCGCCGCCTACGAGCGCTGGATCCGGGCGCAGGGAGGCGACCCGGACGAGGCGGCGCTCCCGCGGGCGCCGGTCATCCGCGAGGTGGTCGCGCCGCAGGCGGGCTTCGTCCGGCGGCTGGGAGCGATCCAGGTCGGTCTCGCCGCCCTCCACCTGGGCGCCGGCCGGGCGACGAAGGAGGACGAGATCGACCACGCGGTCGGCGTGCTCTGCCTGAAGAAGCGAGGTGACGAGGTCTCGGCCGGCGACGTCCTCGCCGAGGTGCACGCGCGCGACGAGGCGGCCGCCGACGCAGGCCGCCCTCGAGGTGCTCGCCGCCTACGAGCTCGGCAGCCGGCCCGAGGGCGACCGCGGGATCGTGCTCGACGTGATCGCCTAGTGCCGGAGCTCCCGGAGGTCGAGACCGAGCGCGGCCGGCTGGCGGCCCACCTCGAGGGCCGGCGGATCGCGGCCGCCCGGATCGACGACGCGCGCCTCACGCGGCCCGAGGAGCCCGAGGCGATCGCCGCCGGGCTCGAGGGAGAGCGGATCGACTCGGTGGAGCGCCGCGGCAAGTACCTGCTGCTCCGGCTGGCGGGCGCGGCAGGTGCTGCTCGTGCACCTGCGGATGACGGGCGGCTTCCGCTTCGAGCCGGCGACGCACGAGCGGGCGCTGCTCGAGCTCGACGACGGGACCCGCATCGCCTACCGGGATCTGCGCCGCTTCGGGACCTGGCTTCTGCTGGAGCCCGAGGAGGCGGACGAGCATCTCGCGATCCGGCTCGGCCCGGAGCCGCTGGGGTCACGCTTCACCACCGCCTTCCTGAGCGGGCGGCTGGCCGGCCGGCGCGCGCCGGTGAAGGCTGCGATCCTCGACCAGCGGACCGTCGCCGGCCTGGGCAACATCTACGCCGACGAGGCGCTCTGGCATGCGCGGATCCATCCGCTCCGTCCGGCGGGCGGGCTCTCGGCGCAGGAGGTGGCGGCGCTCCGGCGTGGCGTCCGCGCTGCGCTCCGTCGCGGGATCCGCCGGCAGGGCGCAGACCTGGGCGACGGCGCCTATGCCGGCGGGCGCATGCAGCGCGAGTTCCGCGTCTACGGCCGGACGGGCGAGCCGTGCGACCGCTGCGGCACCCCGATCGAGAAGACGAGGGCCGGCGGCCGTGGGACCTGGTACTGCCCCGGCTGCCAGCGCTAGTCCTAGAACGGAGACGCGGCGGTGACACTAACCGCGAAATGCAGGGACAGTCCTAGGACTGTCCCTGGGTCGTGTGACGCCCGGACTAGACTCGAAGCGTGGGGCGGACGTACAAGACCGAAGCCGTGGTGCTTCGCTCGATCCGCTACGCGGAGGCCGACCGGATCCTCCACCTCTACACCGCCGACCGCGGTCGCGTCGGCGCGATCGCGAAGGGCGTCCGCCGGACGAAGTCCCGCTTCGGCGCGCGGCTGGAGCCGCTCGGACACGTCGAGCTGCTGCTCCACCAGGGCAGCGGCGAGCTGCACACGGTCACCGGCGTCGAGCTGGTGCGCTCCCACCACGCGTCCCGCGAGGATGCGTACCGCCTGGCCGTCGGCCTCATCGGCGCGGAGGCGATGCTGCGCCTGTTCACCGAGCAAGAGGCGAACGAGCGGGCGTTCGCAGCGCTGACGCGCTTTCTCGATCTGCTCGACGACGCGCCCACGGAGGCCCGTCCGGAGCTGGACGCGCTCGGGCTCTCGTTCCAGCTCAAGCTCCTCTGGCTGTCCGGCTACCTCCCGCATCTCGGGAGCTGCGCAGAATGCGGCTCCGCCGGCCCGCTCGCCGGCTACTCGGCCCGCGCGGGCGGAGTGGTGTGCGAGGCGTGCAGCGCCGGTGCGATTGCGCTTTCGGGAGACGGCCTGATCGGCATGGACGGGCTCCTGCGCAGCCCGCTCGCCGACGCGCGCACGTCGGGACTGACGGAGCGGGGGGCCAGGGACGTGCTCGCGGTGATCACCTCCTCGTACGAGGAGCACGGCGGCTTCCGGCTCCGGACCGTGCGCACCGGATGAAGCGCGACCTCGGCGGCGGCTACGAGGTGGACGACGACGCGGCGCGCATCGACGTCGACGCCGTGCACGACTACCTGGCGAACGAGTCCTACTGGGCTCGGGGCAGGTCGCGCGAAGCGGTCGAGCGGCTCGTCCGCGAGGCGTCGCGCGTGGTCGGCCTCTACCACAACGGGCCCGGGGACAGGATGAATCCTGTCCCCGACACAGACTTCCAACAGGTCGGCTTCGCCAGGGCCTTCTCAGACGGCGTCGCCCACGCGTACCTCGCCGACGTGTACGTCCTGCCCGAGCACCGCGGCCGCGGGCTCGGCGTCGAGCTCGTCCGCGAGCTGGTCGAGAACGGTCCGCTCGCCGGGCTCCGGTGGATGCTGCACACGCGCGACGCGCACGACCTCTACCGCAGGTTCGGGTTCGCCCCGCCCTCGGAGCGGGTGATGGAGCGCCCGCCTGCCTGACCGTCGCCGGCTGCTGACGGCGGCGGTCGCGGCCTCCGTTGCGGTCGCGTTCGCCGACTCGTCGATCGTCGTCCTCGCGCTTCCCGACCTCTACGGCGCGTTCGACACGACGATCGTCGGCGTCTGCTGGGTGATCACGTCCTACAACCTCGTGGTCGCCGTCGCCGCAGGCGTGCTCGCGGCCTTCGCGCGCCGCTTCGATCCGCGCCGGCTCGCGAGAGGCGGGCTGCTGCTCTTCTGCGCGGCCTCCGCCGGCTGCGCGGCCTCGTGGAGCCTGCCTGCGCTGATCGCCTTCCGCTCCGTCCAGGGACTCGGAGCGGCGCTGCTGCTCGGCTCCTCGCTCTCGCTCCTGGGCGGCCTGCTCGGCTCCCGCGAGCGTGGGACCGCCCTCTGGACGACCGTGGCCGTGCTGGGCGCCGCGGTCGGCCCGGTTCTCGGCGGAGCGCTGACCCAGGTCTTCGACTGGCGGGCCATCTTCGTCGTCCAGGCGCCTGTCGCGGGTGTCGCGCTCCTCGCCACGGGAGGCGCGATCCCGGTGCCGCCCGAGGAGCACCGGCGCCGGCGGCGCGGCGCGCTGGCCGCCGATGCCGCCCTCGGGCTCGTGTTCGCCGCGCTCGTCGGCGCGCTGTTCCTCGCCGTGCTGCTCGTGATCACGGTGTGGGGGCTCGACCCGATCGCCGGCGCGCTCGTCGTCAGCGCCTTGCCCGCGGCCACGCTCGCCGCGCGGCCGCTCGGGCGAGGCCTCTCACCGCCAGGCCGCGACCGGGGGCGGGGCGCTTCTGCTCGCGGCCGGGCTCGGCTCGCTCGCGCTGCTGCCGCGCGTGTCGAACGCCCTCGTGGCGGTCTCCCTCGGCTTCTGCGGGTTCGGCATCGGTCTCGCCGTGCCGGTCCTGACGCGGGCCTCGCTCGACGCGGAGTCGGGCCTCGTCCGCAGCGGTGCGCTGACGGTCGCCGCGCGCCACGCCGGCCTCGTGCTCGCCCTCGCGCTTGTCGGCCCGCTGCTGACGAGCGCGCTCGACCGGGCCGGCGAGCGGGCGCTGCTGGGCGGAACGAAGGCGATCCTCGACGCGAACGTCCCGCTGCGGAAGAAGGTGCCGATCGCGCTCGCTCTCCGCGACGCGCTCCAGTCGGCCCAGAAGGGCGAGGTGCCGGACCTCGCCAAGCCGTTCGACGACGCCGGAGCACGGAAGAGCGCGAACGTGCGCCAGGCCCGCGACTCGCTCGTCCTCATGCTCGAGTCGGCCCTGACGCGGGGGTTCCGGTCCTCGTTCGGGCTGGCTGCGCTCTTTGCCGCCCTGTCCCTGCTGCCGGCGCGGCGCCTGAGGGCGGCGAGTTGAGGACTCTGGCCGTCCTGCTCGCCGCGGCCGCGGCGTTGCTGGTGGTCGAGCTTTCGCTGGGCGCGATCGGGTTCGGGACGGTTCGACTCGCGGATCCGTGCACGTCCAAGCCTGCGTTCAGCGGGGGAGGCATCGACGGCGAGGTGCAGCGGTTCGCGCTCAGCGGCCTGAACGGCGCCGCCTGCAAGCTGCACACGACACGCGAGGAGCTGGTGCTGTCGTTCGTCCCCGCGGCCGGAGCGAAGCGTGTCCGCTGGGATCAGCAGACGATCGAGGCCGCCCTCCGCTACGGCTTCGACCGTGCGTTCCAGGACCTCGAGGCCCGCGGGATCGCCGGCCTCGTGATCGGCCACGTGCTCGAGGTCGTCGTCGGCGCGCCGCTCGACTTCTTCCTCGACGTCTCCGGCTAGCCGTCCCTAGCCCGGGGACAGGCACCACCCGTGCCCGTCCCGACTATTCCTGCTTCGGGGACTGCCAGGGTCTACGCAGCTCGTCGGCGAGCCGGGCCGACACCTGGGACAATGCGATCCGCTCCTGGGCGAGGGAGTCGCGGTCGCGGATCGTCACCGTCTCGTCCGCGAGCGTCTGCTCGTCGATCGTGAACGCGAACGGGGTGCCGATCTCGTCCTGGCGGCGGTAGCGGCGGCCGATCGCTCCGCCCTCGTCGTACTCGACCATGAAGTCCGTGCGGAGCTCCTCGTAGAGCGCTCGCGCCTTCGTCACCATCCCTCCGTCCTTCGCGATCAGGGGCAGCACCGCCGCCTTCACCGGCGCGATCTCGGGGTGAAGGCGGAGGACGGTACGCTCGCGGTCGGCGACGACCTCCTCGTCGTAGGCGTCGACGAGGAACGAGAGCAGCGAGCGGTCGACGCCTCCGGCGGGCTCGATCACCCAGGGGACGTACCGCTCTCCCGCCTCCGGGCCGACGTACTCGAGCTTCGTGCCCGACTGCTCGGAGTGCTGCGTGAGGTCGTAGTCGCCCCGGTTCGCGATCCCCTCCAGCTCAGACCAGCCGATCGGGAAGAGGTACTCGATATCGCTGGTCGCGCGCGAGTAGTGGGAGAGCTCGTCCGCCTCGTGCGCCCGCACGCGCAGATGGCTCTCGCGCAACCCGTAGCGCCGGTACCAGCCCAGCCGCTCGTCGATCCAGTAGCGGTACCACTCGTCGGCCTCTGCGGGCGGAACGAAGTACTCCATCTCCATCTGCTCGAACTCGCGGGTGCGGAAGAGGAAGTTGCCGGGCGTGATCTCGTTGCGGAACGACTTGCCGATCTGGGCGATGCCGAACGGCGGCCGGCGGCGGGCGAGCTGGAGGACGTTCTTGAAGTTGACGAAGATGCCCTGCGCGGTCTCGGGGCGCAGGTAGGCGGTCGAGCCGCTCTCCTCGACCACACCGAGCCTGGTCGAGAGCATCAGGTTGAACTGGCGGGGCTCGGTCAGGTCGCACTCCTCGAACTCGCCCGGGCGCTTGCTCGGCTTGAGGCCGCAGCGCAGCTCGTCGTGCTCGGGGTCGGCCAGATGGTCGGCTCTGAACCTCAGCTTGCACCGGCGGCAGTCGACGAGCGGGTCGGAGAAGCCCTCGACGTGCCCGGACGCCTCCCAGACCCGCGGGTTGAGGATGATCGCGGAGTCGAGCGCGACGATGTCGTCGCGCTCCTGGATCATCGCCTCGAACCAGCGGGCCTTGACGTTGTTCTTCGCCAGGACGCCGTAGTGGCCGTAGTCGTAGGCGGAGCCGAGGCCGCCGTAGATCTCCGAGGACGGGAACACGAAGCCGCGGCGGCGGCACAGCGAGACGATCTTGTCCATCGTGACGACGTCGGCCATGAGCCCCTAACGTAATGGGTATTCGTTCCCAGGGTGCGATGGGCGAGTGCGATGCAAGGACACAGGGAGCGCCCCTAGTGCGGCCTCTCACAACGTTTGACCGGAAACTGCGGTTTGACGTCGAATCGGGATGCATGCGACCTGAGGAGGTGTCGATGCGTCCCGCGGAGGTGTTCGTTCGCGAGTTGGCCCCGCACGAGGGGCAGCGGTTGAAGCGGCTCTCGAAGCAGTCGAAGGTCGCCTCGACGAGGCAGCGGGCGCTGATCCTGTTGGCCTCGAACACGCTGATGAGCGCGCCCGAGATCGCGCGGATGCTGCTCACGGATGAGTCGCACGTGCGCAAGGTGATCCACGAGTTCAACCGGCACGGATGGGATTCGCTGCGCCCTCGTTTCGGGGGCGGGCGACCCCGCCGGATCTTGATTGACGACGAGCAGCGGATCGTCGCGGTCGCCGGCGCCCGTCCCGACACGCTCGGGGTGCCGTACACACGCTGGAGCCTGGCCAAGCTGTCGAGGTATCTGCGCGGGCAGAGGCTCGAGGTCTCGCCGGCGCAGCTGGGCCGGATCCTGGCTCGTAACGGGATCTCGCTGCAGCGGACACGCAGCTGGAAGCAGAGCCCGGACCCCGACTACGCGGAGAAAGCGGCGCGGATCCTCGCCCTCTACCGGCAGCCGCCCGAAAACGGCCTCGTGATCAGCTTCGATGAGAAAGGGCCGGAGAGCCTCTGCCCCCGCCACGGGCGTGGCTGGGCGCGCAGCGGCCGGCCAGAGCGCCACCGCGCGACCTACAACCGCCGGCAGGGGATCCGCTACCTGGTCGGCGCGCTCGAGGTGCACGCCGACTACCTGCGGATCCGACCCAGGCCACGCCGCAACGGCGCCTCCACGCTTGCGTTCATGAAGCAGATCCGGCTCGCCTACCCTAAGCCCATCCGTATCTACTGGATCCAGGACGGCCTCTCCAGCCACTGGACGCCCGCGATCCGCGCCTACGCGGACGCCAACAACATCGAGCTGATCCCGACCCCGACCTACGCCAGCTACCTCAACCGGATCGAGGCAACCTTCGGCGCCCTCGACGAGTTCGTCTGCAAGAACGCCGACTACCTCGACTGGGACGCCTTCGGCCACGCGCTCGCCGACCACGTCCGCCACCGCAACAGCCCCGCCGAGCGTGCGCGGCGTCAAATCGAGGCCGCCCAGCGCCGCCAACGCCGAGCCGCGAAGACCACGACCAAGCTCAAACTCGCCGCCTGAACAATGAACACGTTTCCGGTGCAACGTTACGAGAGGCCGCACTAGTTGGAGCCATGGGCGCGACTGAGGACGCGGGAGCGTGCCGCCCAGCGCGGCCTGGGCACAACTGCTCATTGCGTTAGGGCTCATCGGCCGACACGCTGACGACCGGGCCGCTACGGAGCCCGAGGCAAGCGCAAGCGGAAGACGGCCCCACCGTCCGCGGCGTTCTCCGCCGTCGCTTCGCCGCCGTGGGAGTGGGCGACCTGTCTGACGATCGAGAGCCCGAGTCCCGAGCCGGGCAGGTGTCGCGCCGACGCCGCCCGGTAGAAGCGATCGAAGACGTGGGGGAGGTCCTCGTCGGCGATCCCGGGCCCGTGGTCGCGGACGACGACCTCCGACCCTTTGACCCGCACCTCGACGGAGTCGCTCCACTTCGCTGCGTTGTCGAGCAGGTTGGACATCGCCCGGTCTACCTGGGCCGGCGACGCCCGCACGACCGATTCCTCGAGCTCGGTCTTGAACTCGACGGCGGACGAATACAGGCGCGCCCGGTTCACGGCCGCCTCGACGACCTCGTCGAGGCGGACGTCCTCCAGCTCGGGCGGCGCATCCGGATCGAGCTCGACCAGGTTGCCGACGAGCGCCGACAGCTCCTCGACCTGGTCGATCACGTCCGCGAGCAGTTTCCGGCGCTCGTCGGCCGTCAGGCGCTTCCCGCCGGCGAGCACCTCGATGTTCGTGCGCAGGCTGGCGAGTGGCGTCCGCAGCTCGTGCGAGGCGTCGGCGACGAGCTGGCGCTGCGACTTCAGCGACGAGTCGAGTGCCTCGAGCATCTCGTTGAAGGCCGACGCGAGCCGGCCGAGCTCGTCGCGCGAGCCGGCCTCGATTCGCCTCGAGGGGTCGCGGGTCGCGGTCACCTCCTCGGCGACCGACGTCAGCTGCCCGACCGGACGGAGGGTGACGTGGCCGACGAGCAGGCCGAGGGCGCTCGCGATCCCGATCCCGCCGAGACCGATGAAGAGCAGGTAGAGGCCGACGCGGTGCAGCGTGTGGTCGACCTCGTTCAGCGGCCTCGCCACCTGGACGGCGAGGTTGTCGCCGATCTGGACGGAGTACACGCGGACGTGCACGTCGCCGCCGCTCACGCTCTGGACGTGCCCCTCCGAGAAGAACGGCCGCCCGCCCGCCGAGGCGAGCTGCTCGGTGCGATGGAGATCCGGGAGGCGTACGACCGCGCCGGCGCCGTCGGCGCGGATCACCTGGACGAGGGTGGAGGGCGTGCCGAAGCTCTGGCGGGGACCGAGCTGGACGATCCCGGGGCCGTAGCCGGGGCCCGGGCCGGGATGCTCGACGAAATCGTGGGCCCTGGCGACGAGGCTCGAGTCCACCTCGCCCCGAAGCTGGTGCCGGACGACGACGTAGACCACCCCGGAGGCGGCCACGACTGCAATCGCGACCGCCGCGGTCGCGAGCAGCGTCACCCGAAGCCTGAAGCTCATGACTCGCGGAGTGCGTACCCCACGCCGCGCACCGTGTGGATCAGGCGCGGCTCGCCCTCGGCCTCGGTCTTGCGGCGCAGGTAGCCGACGTAGACCTCGAGGGAGTTCGACGCAGGTCCGAAGTCGTAGCCCCAGACCCGATCGAAGATGACGTCACGCGTCAACACCTGCCGTGGATTGCGCATGAAGAGCTCGAGGAGGAGAAACTCGGTGCGGGTCAGCTCGATCCGGCGGTCGCCTCGGCGCACCTCGCGCGTTCCCGGGTCGAGCGTCAGGTCGGCGAACGACAGCTCGCCGTCGCCGCCGCTCGTCCGGCGAAGGAGCGCGCGCAGACGGGCGAGCAGCTCCTCGAGCGCGAACGGCTTGACCAGATAGTCGTCCGCGCCGGCGTCGAGGCCGGCGACGCGGTCGTTCACCTCGTGGCGGGCGGTCAGCATCAGCACCGGCGTCTGGTCGTCGCGCCGGCGCAGCGTCCGGCACGTCTCGAGCCCGTCCATAACCGGCATCAGCACGTCGAGGACGATCGCGTCCACGCTCCGCCGGGCGAGCGAGAGCATCGCCTCCTGCCCGTCCGACGAGAGGTCGACCTCGTAGCCTTCGAGGCGCAGGGCGCGCTCGAGCGCCTCCCTGACGGCGCGTTCGTCGTCGACGACCAGAATGCGCATGGTGCAAGTGTGCTGCATCAACCTGAAAGAGTCGTGAGATGACGTCCCGATGACCGCGCCCCCAGTCGAGCTGCATATCGTCTCCGACGCGACCGGCGAGACCGCGACCCGGCTCGTGCTCGCGCTCGAGGCCCAGTTCCCGGAGCAGTCCTTCGAGGAGGTCAGGCATCCGCGGGTGGAGACGGTCGACGACCTCCGCCTCGTCGTCGACCGGGCGAAGGGCCGGGCCGCGGTGGTCGTCTACACGATCGTCAAGCCCGACCTCCGCGAGGCGATGCGCGACTTCTGCCGGCGCGCCAAGCTGCACTACTGCGACATCCTCGGCCCGCCGCTGGCGTCGATTGCGAAGATCTCCGGGCAGGCGGCGCGGATGGCCCCGGGCGTCCGGCACCCGCTCGACTCGGCGTACTTCCGCCGGATCGCCGCGATCGAGTTCGCGGTCAAGTTCGACGACGGGATCGGTGGTGGCCTGCCGGCGGCCGACATCGTCCTCGTCGGCGTGTCGCGGACGTCGAAGACTCCGCTGTCGATGTATCTCGGCTACATGGGCTACAAGACCGCGAACGTCCCGGTCGTCCAGGGAATCGAGCCTCCGCACGAGCTGTTCGAGGTGGCGCCGGCGAAGATCGTCGGCCTGACCATCGACGCCGGCCGCCTGGCCGAGATCCGCCAGGAGCGGGTCCGGCAGATGCGGGCGACCCCGAAGGCGTATGCGGAGCTGGTCGAGATCTACGACGAGCTCGAGCACGCCGACGCGATCCATCGCCGGCTCGGCTGCCCGGTGCTCGACATCACCGAGCTGTCGATCGAGGAGACCGCCTCCAGGGTGGTCAAGCTCGTCGAGCAGCGGAAGGCAGGGCCGTGAGGCCGAGACCGCCGATCCCCCTGTGGCGGTGGGCCCTCTGGTGGGTCCTGCTCGCGCTGGGGATGGTGCTCTTCTACGTGGTGCTGACGCCGGTCTGGATCGGCCTGAGAGCGCTCGCGTGGGCGGCCGAGTTCAGGGCGCGCCGCCGGCGCTAGCTGATCGCACGCGCCGTCAACGGCGTCTCCGAGCCGGGCTCGAGGCGATACGCGGTCGCGCCCTGGCGTGAGGACACGACCTCGGCCAGCTCGGTGCCGACGAAGTGGAGGCCGACCCCGTCGTCGGCCGCGTAGCCGGGCGGGAACCCGCCGTCGACGAGCCGGTGATAAGCCGGGCGTCTCAGCTCTTCTCCGTCGTAGTGGGGACAGGCGCTGCCCGGGAGAAACGCGAGCCCGTCCCGCATCCCCTCCAGCTGAGGGCCGAACGAGTCGGTGACGCCCGCCTCGAACCAGCAGATCATCCCGGCGCTGGCGCCGGTGAGGAGGATGCCCTGCTCCCACGCCTCGCGCAGCAGCAGGTCGAAGCCGTGCACGCGCCAGATCGCGAGCATGTTGGCGGTGTTGCCTCCACCGACGACGATCACCTCCTGCGAGAGCACGAGCTCGGACAGGTTCTCTGGCGGCCAGGGAAAGAACTGAACCCGGCGCACGTCGGCGCGGTCGCGGAAACGGTCGTGGAACGAGAGGGCGGTCCAGGGGTCTTCGCAGCCGGCCGTTCCCACCCAGAGCACACGAGGAGACGGGCCCGCCAGGCCGAGGGCGTAGTCGTAGACGGGCCAGGGGTCCCCGCCCACCGCGACGATCTGCCGGTCGGCCACGAAGGCGATCGTAGTTGTCCGTAGGCGGCTTCCGGCGCGTCGCGGATGCCCGCCGGGCGTGGCGACCGGACAATCGAGATGTCTACCGGGGAGGTCCCGTGCCCACTGGAACTGCTCTGACGCCTCCGCTTCATGAAAGGATTGCCGCCGCGATGCGCTTCGTCTACGACTTCGACGAGCCCTGCGAGAGCGGCCGCGAGCTGCTCGGCGGAAAGGGCGCGGGCCTGGCCGAGATGACCCAGCTCGGCGTGCCCGTGCCGGCCGGCTTCACGATCACCACGGAGGCCTGCCGCGAGTACATGCGCCGGGGTCACCGGCTCCCCGACGGCCTCGAGGACGAGGTCGAGCGTCACGTCGGGGCGCTCGAGCGGAGAACGGGCAAGCGTTTCGGCGACTCGAACGATCCGCTGCTCGTCTCGGTTCGCTCCGGTGCAGCGGTGTCGATGCCCGGGATGATGGACACGATCCTGAACGTCGGCCTCGACGACGAGTCCG
This sequence comes from uncultured Actinomycetes bacterium, assembly GCA_963836685.1. GTDB lineage: Bacteria > Actinomycetota > Thermoleophilia > Gaiellales > Gaiellaceae > DATBLE01. Next base: position 2,285 of record CAWIKS010000016.1, on the reverse strand, counting down.
TCGAGGGCCTGGCCGGGACGACCGGAAACCGGCGCTTCGCCTACGACTCGTACCGGCGGCTGATCCAGATGTACGGGGAGACGGTCGACGGGATCGACGGTCACCGCTTCGAGCAGGAGCTCTCCAGGCTGAAGCAGGAGCGCGGAGTCGATCAGGACGTTCAGCTGACCGCGGACGACCTCGCCGAGCTGGTCGCCCGGTTCAAGCGGATCTACGAGGAGGAGACCGGTCGTCAGTTCGCGCAGGACGCGCGCGAGCAGCTCGCCCATGCGGTCGAGGCGGTCTTCCAGTCGTGGGACACGCCGAGGGCGCAGGTGTACCGGCGTGCGCACGACATCCCCGACGACCTCGGCACCGCGGTCAACGTCGTGCAGATGGTGTTCGGGAACAAGGGTGACACCTCCGCCACCGGCGTCGCGTTCACCCGGGATCCGTCCACGGGCGAGCCGGGGCTGTTCGGCGAGTACCTCGCCAACGCGCAGGGTGAGGACGTGGTTGCCGGCATCCGCACGCCCGAGCCGATCGCCCGGATGGAGGAGCGCCTGCCGGAGGCGTTCGAGCAGTTCGTCGACACGACGCGGAGGCTCGAGGAGCACTACCGGGACATGCAGGACATCGAGTTCACGGTCGAGGAGGGCACGCTCTACCTCCTCCAGACGAGGACCGCGAAGCGGACCGCCGCGGCCGCCCTGAAGGCGGCCGTCGACATGGTCGGCGAGGGGCTGATCTCACGCGAGGAAGCGGTCGCGCGTATCGATCCAGCCCAGCTCGACCAGCTCCTGCACCCGATGATCGACCCGAAGGCCGAGATCGCCGTGGCCGCGAAGGGGCTGAACGCCTCGCCCGGCGCCGCCACCGGCGAGATCGTCTTCGACGCCGACACCGCCGAGGAGCGCGGCCGGGCGGGCGAGAACGTGATCCTCGTCCGCTGGGAGACGACCCCGGACGACATCAACGGGATGATCCACTCGCAGGGGATCCTGACCGCGCACGGCGGGATGACCTCGCACGCGGCCGTCGTCGCCCGCGGGATGGGCAAGCCGTGCGTCGCCGGTTGCGAGGGGCTGACGCTGGATCTCGACGCGGGCACCGCGCGGATCGGCGAGCACGAGCTCGCGGAAGGGGACGTGATCACGCTCGACGGCGGCACCGGCCGGGTGATCGTCGGGGCGGTGAAGCTCGTCCCGCCGCAGATCAACGAGGACTTCCAGACCATCCTCGAGTGGGCCGACGACGCCCGCCGGCTGAAGGTGCGCGCGAATGCGGACACGCCGGAGGATGCGGCGAAGGCGCGGGAGTTCGGCGCCCAGGGGATCGGCCTCTGCCGCACCGAGCACATGTTCTTCGGCGAGGAGCGGCTGCCGATCGTGCAGGAGATGATCATGGCCGAGACGACGGACGAGCGGCGGGCGGCGCTCGACCGGCTGCTTCCCCACCAGCAGAGCGACTTCGAGGGGATCTTCGAGGCGATGGCAGGCCTGCCGGTGACGATCCGCCTGCTCGACCCGCCGCTGCACGAGTTCCTGCCGTCGCTGGAGGAGGCGACCGACGACCGGATGCGCGGGCGGATCCGCGCGCTCCACGAGGCGAACCCGATGCTCGGCACCCGCGGTTGCCGGCTCGGGCTCATGTACCCGGAGATCTACGAGATGCAGGTTCGCGCGATCGTCCGGGCGGCGATCGCGGTCCGCGAACGCACCGGCGACGCCCCGCTCGTCGAGATCATGCACCCGCTGGTCGGGTTCGGCGAGGAGCTGCGCCGGCTGCGTGAGCTGACGGTCGAGGTCGCCGCCGAGGAGGGTGAGGTCGAGTATCTCGTCGGGACGATGATCGAGCTCCCGCGGGCGTGCGTCCGCGCCGACGAGATCGCCGAGCACGCCGACTTCTACTCGTTCGGCACGAACGACCTGACGCAGACCGCGCTCGGATTCTCGCGTGACGACGCCGAGGGCAAGTTCCTGACCCGCTACCTCGAGACGGGTGTGCTCGAACGGAACCCGTTCGAGGTGCTGGACGAGAAGGGCGTCGGCGACCTGATGCGGATCGCCGTCGAGCGGGGACGCTCGGTCAAGGACGACCTGAAGATGGGGATCTGCGGCGAGCACGGCGGCGAGCCGCGCTCGGTCGGCTTCTGCCACCGGATCGGGCTCGATTACGTCTCGTGCTCGCCCTACCGGGTGCCGCTGGCGCGGCTCGCGGCCGCGCAGGCGGCGCTGACCGAGGCCGGCGTGCACGCGGCGGTCGCGGGCGGCTGAGACGCTCGCTCCGCTCGCTTCACGGGGGGA
>CAWIKS010000015.1:0-35907 GCA_963836685.1 uncultured Actinomycetes bacterium | reverse complement strand
CCCTGCCGCTCATGACCTCCCAGAGTCGCCGGGCAATCACCGGGAGCATCGCGACCGCGAGCAGCGGCTCGTCCTCGAGCAGCTTTTCGAACGCGACCCGGTTCATCGCCAGGCAGCGCGCCGGCGTCTTCGCGCGCACGCGCGCGACCCGCGTCGACTCCGGGACCAGCAGGCTCAGCTCGCCGAAGAACTCTCCCGGGCCCCAACTCGATCGTCCGCCCGGGAGCCTCCACCACCACGGTGCCCTCCTCGAGCACGAACATGCCCGCGCCCGGATCATCCGCCCGGATCAATACGCGCCCCGCAGGGCACTCGAGCTGGTCCATCGATTTGCATGAGCCACGCGGTTCACGGTCGCCCGGGAGCAAACCCGCTTAGCCGTCGCCTCGGCGAAGTCGAAATGCAAACAACGTGGAAAAGGGCCCCGGACTCTACGGCGGCGCGTCCCACCTCCGGAACCGCATCCAGGTGAACTCGAACACCGCCGCGCCGATCAGGATCGCGCCGAGCAGGCCGATTACACCCACGATCAGCAGAACCCACGCCCATACAGGCACCGTTCCTCCCTTCATCGGAGGTATATTCCAGGGGCGTCGCCCCGGACGGGCCCCCGGGCATCGGGAGAAACGCGTAGATCCCTGCCCGTCTGCGGTCCGGTACCGCGATTGCGGGCATACTCGGCACGCGCCGCCCGAACGTGACCGCCTTCTTCGTCATCCTGTCCGTCGTGTCCGCGATCGCGATCGTGGTCGTCGGCGTCATGTTCTGGTGGGGGGCCCGGGAGGACGGGCGCGACCAGGACCGCCGCGACGCTCGCCTGCGCGACAGGGAGTGACTGGCTAGTCTCAGGCCGTGAGCCTGGAATCGGTCGAGGTCGTCGTCCGCGGCTACCGCGCCTTCATCGACGGGGACTTCGACGCGATCGCGGAGCTGCTCGACCAGGACGTCGAGTGGTACCCGCTCGGCGCCGGGCCGTACTCGTTCGTCGACCATTCCGAGGCGCTCGGCGTCGTCGCCCAGCGCTACCGAGAGCAGTACCGCGTCGAGCTCGATCGCTGCGTCGGGGTCGGCGACCAGGTCGTCGTCGGCTTCCGCGCCTCGCGCGAGGAGCGCGACACGACCGACCCGCGTCCGCTCCAGTCGCGCCGCAAGTTCAGCGTCGAGCGCTACTTCGCGGTCGTGACGATCGAGAACGGCCGCGTCGTGCGTGTCCACGACCACCCCCACCTGCAGGCGGCGTTCCAGGCGGTCGGACTGGATGAGAACGGCGAGAGCGTCGAGTAAACGCTACCGGCGCCTGAAGAGCGACGACAGGAGGCCGCGTCTCGGCACGGGCTCTTCGGCGGCGGGGTCGGGCTGCTCGGGGACCGGTTCCGGCTCCTCGGCGACGGGGTCGGGCTCGGGCTCGGGCTCCGGCGGTCCCGCCGGGACGGCATGGAGGTCCGAGCTCGGGCGCAGCTGCACGCCGCTCCGCTCCAGGTCACCCCGGATCGCCGCCCGCATCGCGTCGATCTGACTCCTCTCCTTCATCAGCGCGAGAGTTCTCCGCGCCGGGGCCGGCTCCTACGTCGCGCCGAGCTCGTGCAGCAGCGGTCCGGTGTCGAGCGGGTCGTAGCCCAGCCGCGCGGCGACCTCCTCGCTCGACGGCTTCGTCCCCTCGGCGAACAGGGCGCGCAGCCGCCCGCCGGTCTCGGCGCTCCGCCACCAGTCCTCGCCCACCTCCTCGACCAGGCGGGCTCGGAGCTGTGCGCAGCGGATCCAGGCGCGCAGGTAGTCGGCCGAGTAGAAGCCTGCGTCCATGTCGGAGATGAACCCGTCCGAGCGGTAGCGCAGGCCGGTCGCGGCGGTCAGGCGCTCGGCGTAGCCCGCCGGCGTGCCGCCGTCGTCGTGAAACCGCCCCCAGAAATCGAGCTCGAAGTCGAGCTTCGCCGCGTACCGGCGGAAGAGCAGCGCCTCGAGGAAGGTGGTCGCCTCGGCGTTCTCGGCCGCCTCCTCGTCCGAGAGCCCGAAGTGGCGCGCGTGCCACCCGGGCTCGCGCGAGATCGCCTCGACGATGTACGAGTAGATCTCGGTCAGGGCGTGGTCGCGGGCGAGCCGCCGGAACGTGTACGGCAGCGCCGGGTCGCAACCCGCGTAGTGGAGCGCGTGCCCCGCCTCGTGGAGGAACGCCTGGTAGTCGTGGAGCCCGCCCTGCGCACGCGTGATCAGGTGAACGACCTTCGGCGGGTCGGACGCGATCACGCATGCCCGGGGAGACTTCTGGGGACGGTCGTCGAGGTCGGGCTTGATGTTCGGATCGGCGGCGAGATCGAAGCCGATCGCCTTCAGCGTCTCCAGGCAGACGTCGGTCGCCCGATCCTTGGTGTACGTCGCCTCCAGCGGCGAGAGCCGGCGGAGGTAGGCGGAGTGGTACGAGCGCGGCTGCTCGGCGCGCTCCGGCCCGAGGACCCGGTCGAACCACGTCTCGCGGAGCCGAAGGAAGGCGGGCTCCGCGCTCGCCGACGCATCGCCCAGAACCCCGGCGAGCGCCCCGAGCGAGATTCCCTTCTCCTCCTCGTTCCGCGCCACCGGGTCGGGCTCGCCCGAGAGCTCGGCGAAGAGCTCCTCGCCCGCGCGCACGAGCTCCAGCTGATCGTCGTTGAAGGTCGCGTTGAGGTCGGCGTGCAGCGCGCCGAGCTCCTCGCGATCCAAGTACTCGTGCAGGACGGCCAGCTTCGCCTGCGCGGCGCGAAGCGGCAGCTCCTCACCGCGGAACGTCAGCCTCGCCGCCAGCTGCCTGTTCTCGAGCTCGTCCTCGCGCTCCACGAGCTCCGCGGACACGATCCCGGACTCGCAGACCTTGCGCAGCCGGTAGAGCTGCTCGCGGTCGTCGCCGTCTGCAGCGGCTTCGGCGTCCCCGAGCGCCTCCAGCTGGTCGCGGGTGAACAGGTCGGCGAAGCGCGCGACGATCTCGGCCTGCTCGGACGTCTCCTTCTCGCCGACCCGGACGGCGCGGCCCTCCTCGGACCGCTCGTAGAGGTAGTGCTTCAGCCGCTCTTCGTAGTCCAGAGGCGTGTAAACCCCTGCCGCAGTCACCGGGTGGAATCTATACCGCTCTCGCCGAACACGAGCCGGTGAACCGTCGCCGCCAGGGCGTCGAGCGTGAACGGCTTCGGGAGCACGTCGTCCACGAGCGCCTGCAGCTCCTGGTCGATCTGAACCGAGCCGGTGAAGAAGGCGACCGGCGGCCGGTCGCGGCCGAGCGAGCCGAGCAGCTCCCGTCCGTCCCCGTCCCGCAGGTGAAAGTCGAGCAGCATCGCGTCGATCGGCTCCTCGGCGAGCGCCTGCCGGGCGGCCGCCACCGACTCGGCCTCGACCACCCGGTAGCCGTCGAGCTCCAGGTTGACGCGGCAGAGCAGCCGCAGCGACTCGTCGTCGTCGACCACCAGCACGGTCTTGCCGCCTCCGCCCCCCACGGAGGCCCGAGTCTACCCGTCCTTCCCCCGGTATGATCGCCGGCGTTGGGCCCGAGTTCCGGCACGAGCGCCGCCCGCGAGTACGCGGGCACGATGGCCGGCTTCTGGAGCAGGCTGTCGGGGACGCTGCGCGCGCTCGAAACGGCCGCCTCCGACGCCGGCCGGCTCGACCTCGACACGCTCGACACGTTGCGCTCGCTCCAGTACCGGCTGCACTGGTCGAGCGAGCTCCTCGCCGGCGTCGAGCCGCCCGACGGTGCCCGGCCCGGGCACGAGGAGCTGGCGGACGCGCTGGTCGACGCCCGCGACGCGACCGGCGACATGGTCGAGGCGATCGAGGCCGGCGGGCACGACGCGGCCTCCGACCTCCTGCTCGAGTGGCGCGGTGCGCTCTTCCGGGTCCGCCTGGCCCGGATGCGCCTGACCCCGCCCGTTCCACCCGTGCTCCAGCCGGTGGAGACGACCTGGCCGGGGCCGGCGGCGGCAACCGCGCTCACCGTCCTCGGGGCGACGGCGTTCGCGGCCGGAGCCGTCTTGCTCCTGTGGCCGCTGTGGGCGGCGGGACTGGCGCTCGTCGCCGGCGGGCTGCTCGTCTACCGGCCGTAACCTCGAGCCGAGCAGGAGCGTTGCCCTTGTGAATGGGGAAACGGCGCAACGACGCCACGCGCGACGATCGCTTCCGGCTCCCCCGACCCACGCCGCACTTCCGGCGGCGCGCCTGGCGGGAGTTCCAGCGGGCGCTCGACCCGCTGGCACCGCCTAGGCCGCTACCTCCTGGGCGGTCCTGATCCGCGCCAGCGTCTCCTCGCGACCGAGCAGCTCGATGCTCTCGAACAGACCCGGCGACACCTTCGAGCCCGTGACCGCGACCCGGATCGGCTGCAGCGCCTTCCGCGGCGGCAGCTGGAGCCGGTCGCAGAGCGCCCGCAGCGTCTGCTCGATCGCCTCTGCGGTGAACGGCTCCACGCGCTCGAGCGCGTCCTCGGCGGCGGCGAGCACGTCGCGATCGAGGTCGGCGGCCGCGGCGCCGTCGCGCCGCTCGAAGAAGAACCCCGCGAAGGCGGGATACTCCCCGAGGCGGGCGATCTTCTCCTGCACGATCGGGGCCGTCGCACGCACGAGCTGCTCGTCCCAGTCGTAGCCCTGCTCCCGGAGGTACGCGACCAGCACGTCGGCGTAGTCCTGCGCCGGCAGCGCACGGAGGTAGACGCCGTTCATCCAGTCCAGCTTCTTGTAGTCGAGGGTCGCGGGGCTGGCGCCGACGCGGTCGAGCGAGAACCGCCGGATGAGCTCCTCGGGGGGCATGATCGTCGTCTCGCCGTCCGGCGCCCAGCCCAGGAGGGCGAGGAAGTTCATCAGCGCGGGCGGGATGTAGCCGGCGGCGCGGAACTCGTCGACCGAGACGGCTCCGTGACGCTTGGAGAGCTTCTTGCCGTCGTCGCCGAGCACGTCCGGGACGTGGGCGTACACGGGCGGCTCGACGCCGAGCGCCGCGAGGATCCGGAGCTGCTTCGGCGTGTTCGAGACGTGGTCCGAGCCGCGGATCACGTGCGTGATCCGGTCGTCCATATCCTCGACCGGATTGGCGAAGTTGTAGGTGGGCCGGCCGTCGGAGCGGACGAGGACGAGGTCCTCGAGCTGCTCGTTCGGAAACTCGATCCGGCCGCGCACGGCGTCGTCCCAGCCGGTGACGCCCTCGTCCGGCATGCGGAAGCGGATCGCTCCCTCGTCCTCGTACGCCTTGCCCTCCTCGAGGAGCCGTCGAGCGAGCTCGCGGCATCGGTCCATCGCGTCGAGCTGGAACGTGACCGGGCCGTCCCAGTCGATGCCCAGCCAGCGCAGCGAGCTCTGGATCTGCTCGGTGGCCTCGGCGACCTCGCGGCCGGTGTCGGTGTTCTCGATCCTGAGCAGGCACTCGCCCCCCTGGTTGCGCGCGAACAGCCAGTTGAACAGGAAGGTGCGGACGCCGCCGACGTGCAGGAGCCCGGTCGGGCTCGGAGCCATGCGGACGCGAACGGTCATTCGCTCCGTATCGTACGGGCGTGCTGCTCGGGGCCCACTGCTCAGGCGGGGTGAAGAAGGCGCTCGACCGCGCGGCCGAGCTCGGCGCCGACTCCATGCAGCTGTTCGTGCAGAGCCCGCGAACCTGGCGGTTCCCGGAGCACGATCCGGCCGACCTCGCCGCCTTCCGCGAGCGCAGGCGCGAGCTCGGGATCGGCGGCGTTCTCGTCCACGCGCTGTACCTGGTCAACCTGGCCAGCCCGAACGACGACTTCTACGCCAAGAGCGTGAGCACGCTCCGGTCGACGATGGACGCGGCATCGGCGATCGAGGCGGACGCGGTCGTCTTCCATGTCGGCTCGCACCAGGGCGCCGGCTTCGAGGCGGGTCTGGAGCGCGTCGTGCCCGCGCTCGCGCGGGCGCTGGAGCGCTCCTCGGACACGACCTGGCTGTGCCTCGAGAACTCGGCGGGTGCCGGGGGGACGATCGGCCGCTCGATCGACGAGCTGGCGGCGCTGCACGAGGCCCTCGACCGCCACCCCCGCCTCGGCGTCTGTCTCGACTCGTGCCACCTCTGGGTGTCGGGCTACGACGTCACCGACCGCGGGGCGTTCGACACCCTGCTCGCCGAGCTCGACCGGCGGATCGGCCTCGACCGGCTTCGCGCGCTGCACGTCAACGACGCCCAGGCCGCGCTCGGGTCGAACCGCGACCGGCACGCGAACATCGGCGAGGGCCTGATGGGCGAGAAGCTGGGAACGTTCCTCGGCCACCCGGCGCTGCAGGCCCTGCCGGCAGTCCTTGAGGTGCCCGGCCCGGACAACCACGGCCCGGACGAGGGCGAGATGCGCAAGCTGCGCGAGCTGCACGCCCGCTGGGCCTGACCGCTTCTACGCGATCCGGGCGAACACGCGGAAGGTGGGCCGGCCGACCGGCAGCTCCGAGAACTCGGGGTTCACGCACCCGAGCTCGCTCCCGCGGTGCCGGTAGGTCTCCTCGACCTCGACGCGGCACATCGGCAGCGGCTTCCGCTTCGACCGAACCGCGCCGAAGCCGCCCCGACGGTCCTCCGCCTCGCGCAGGAGGTCGACGTCGATCTCGACGTCGTACACCTTCTGCATGCAGCCGATGTAGGTGTGCCCGAACTCCTCGTACGCGTAGACGAACGGGCATGCCCGGTCGAGGCAGGCGGCCGGGTAGACGATCTTGTCGCAATGCACCCCGCAGCGCCGGCACTCGACCTCGTCCTGCGGCCGGAGTGGCAACGCCTTCGTGGTGACGCGCTGGACCTCCATACCGTGATTGTGGGTGAGGGCTTTTCCGCTGCGCAAGTCTTGACAAACGGGCTGCTTTCAGGCATGGGGCGGCACTCGCAGCCGCCCGGATAGGCTTCGGCCTCGTGGCGCGAAGGCTTCTCTGGGCATCGCTCGGCCTCGCGCCCGTCACGATGATCGTCGACCTGGCCGTCCACCCGGACAAGGTCACGCTGTTCGTGCTCGCCGCGGTCTCGCTCGTCCCGCTCGCCTGGCTGATCGGCGAGGCGACCGAGCACGCCGCCCGGCACACCGGCCCGGGGATCGGCGGCTTTCTGAACGCCACCTTCGGAAACGCGCCCGAGCTGATCATCGCGCTCTTCGCGGTCGACGACGGCCTCTACGAGGTCGTCCGCGGGTCGCTGACCGGAAGCGTCGTCGGCAACCTCCTGCTCGTCCTCGGCTTTTCGCTCTTCCTCGGGCCGACGAAGGAGATCGACCGGCGCTCGGGCCTGATCTCGATCGCGCTCGTTCTCCTCGCCGTGCTCCTGTTCCTGATCCCGGCGGTTCCGGGCTGGCACGGCGACACGACACGCCGCTCGCTCCAGCTGCTCTCGCTGCCGGTGTCGATCGCCCTGCTCCTCGTCTACGTGGTCGTCACCTGGCGCCAGCTCAGCCGGCACCGGGCGCAGTTCGCCCTGGCGGAAAAGGGTGAGACGATGTGGACCCTGCGGGTCGCGGTGGCCGCGCTCGCAATCGCGACCGCCGCGACCGCCGTCGTCGCCGAGATTCTCGTCCACTCGATCGAGACGTTCGCGGAAAAGGCTCATCTGAGCGACTTCTTCGTCGCGACGGTGATCATCGCCATCGTCGGCAACGCCGCCGAGCACGGCGGGGCGGTCGTGGTCGCGCGCCGCGGCCGCGTCAAGCTCGCGACCGAGATCGCGCTCTCGTCGAGCGCGCAGGTCGCGGTCTTCCTGATCCCGGCGGTCGCGATCCTCTCCTGGGCGATCAAGCCGCTCACCCTCGCGTTCCGGCAGGTCGAGATCGCCGTCATGGGCGGTTCGGCACTCCTCGCCGCGCTGCTCCTCGCGAGAGGACGCTCGAGCAGCTGGCGCGGTGCAGTACTCGTTGCCGCCTACGTCGGCGCAGCGGTGGTCTTCTACAAGGCCGGGAACCGCTAGGCGGCCGCCGGCACGCCCAGCGCCTGCGGAATCAGCTCGATCGCCCGGTCGACGTCCCCGTCGGTGACGTCGAGGTGGGTCGCGACGCGCAGGACACCGGGTCGCAGCAGGCCGACGAGCACGCCCTCCTCCGCGATTCGAGCCGTCGCCTGAGCCGTGTCGAGGCCGATCGAGGCGACGTCGATGCCGACGAAGTTCGTCTCCGTCGCGTCGACGTCGACCGGCAGCCCGGCCGCCGCCAGCCCCACCGCGAGCCGCTTCGCCCGCGCGTGGTCATCCGCGAGGCGCTCGACGTTGTGGTCGAGCGCATACACCATCGCCGCCGCGACCACGCCCGCCTGGCGAAGGGCGCCCCCGAACAGGAACTTCAACCGCCACGCCTCCTCGATCGCCTGCTCGGAGCCGGCGAGGACGGCGCCCAGCGGACACCCGAGCCCTTTCGAGAAGCAGAGCGTGACCGTGTCCGCGAGGCGGCCGTACTCGGCGGCCGCGACCCCGCTCGCGACGGACGCGTTCAGGAGCCGGGCACCGTCGAGGTGGACGGCGAGCCCGAGCTCGTGGGCGGTGCCGGCGACATCGCCGAGCGCCTCGAGCGGCCAGACGCGCCCGCCGGCGCTTCGGTGCGTCTGCTCGAGGACGACGATGCTCGCCGGTTGGAGCCAGTCGGCGTTCCGGACAGCGGTACGCACCTGCTCGGCGGTGATCCGGCCCGCGGCTCCCTGAAGCCCGTGCGCGATCAATCCGGAGTGCGCGGCCGGGCCGCCGGCCTCGTAGATCAGGATGTGCGTCCGCTCCTCGGCGATCAGCTGGCTTCCGGGCCTCGTGTGGACGCGAAGCGCGATCTGGTTCGCCATCGTCGCGGTCGGGAGGAAGAGCGCCGCCTCCTGACCGAGCAGCCCCGCCGCGCGGCGCTGGAGCTCGTTCACGGTCGGATCCTCGCGCGCCTGCTCGTCGCCGACCTCGGCCGCCGCCATCGCAGCGAGCATCTCCCTACTCGGCCTGGTCGCGGTGTCCGAGCGAAGATCGATCACACCGCGGAGACTAGCGGCGAGGGCGCGAAACCAGACCCCCACCCTCAGGGTGGGGTAGCAACCCTCCGCCCTCGTGAATCGACGATAGCCGAGCGACCGTGCCGCGTTCGTGCCGGGCGGGGATCGGAACTGCGCCGATCCGTGCACGGCACGCCTAGCCGGGCGGAAGCTACGGTGAAGCCATGGACGCCGAGCTCCTCGCCGGGTTCCTTTCCGACCACGGCCAGCCGGCGTACCGGGCCGACCAGATCTGGCGGTGGGCCGCCGGCGGCGCCGACGGGTACGAAGAGATGACGAATCTCCCCGTCGGGCTCCGGGCGGAGCTGGCCGAGCAGGTGCCGTTCTCGACGCTCGAGGTCGAGCGCGAGTCTCGTTCACGTGACGGAACCGTGAAGACGCTCTTCCGCACTGCGGACGGCAAGCCCGTCGAGGCGGTGCTGATGAGCTACCGGGACGGCCGCCGCTCGGTCTGCGTCAGCTCCCAGTCGGGCTGCCCGCTCACCTGCACGTTCTGCGCGACCGGCCGGATGCGCTTCGGGCGCAATCTGACCGCGTCCGAGATCCTCGACCAGACCCTCCACTTCCGGCGCACGGAGCGGGTCGACCGCTGCGTGTTCATGGGGATGGGCGAGCCGATGCTCAACCTGGACGCGGTCGTCGCCGCCGCCCGCCGCCTGCCGGAGATCGGCAGCATCCACCGCCGGACGACGATCTCGACGGTCGGCTGGCTTCCCGGCCTGCGCCGGTTCGTCGACGAGGTCGAGGAGCCGATCCGGCTCGCGCTCTCGCTCCACTCGGCCGACGGCGCGCTCCGCTCGCAGCTGATGCCGGTCAACGACCGGTACCCGCTCGCAGACGTCCTGGCGGAGTGCCGACGGTACGTCGAGCTGCGCGGACGCAGGGTCTTCGTCGAGTACGTGATGCTGGCCGGAGTGAACGACAGCAAGGAGCACGCCGGACAGCTCGCCGGTCTGCTCGACGCAAAGGCGTTCAAGGTCAACCTCATCCCCTACAACCCGACCGGGTCCTTCACCGGATCCACGCGCGGTGCGATCGCGGCCTTCAAGGCGGTCCTGGAACGCGCCGGTGTGCCGGCCACGGTCCGCCTCACCCGCGGGCGCGACATCGACGCCGCCTGCGGTCAGCTGGCCGCCGCGGCGGCGTAGCCGCGCCCGGGACGGGCAGCGCCGCCTACGCCGCGAGCTCGGCCTCGACCGGGAACCGCTCGAGGATCCAGTCCGCGTCGAGCTCCCGACGCCGGTACGGGGCGCCGCCGACGAGGATGAAGTCACGAGTGCGCGGATCCATCGGCAGCCTCGCCTCCGCCGGATACCAGAGGTTGTGCAGCCGGATCAGATCGTTGACCGCATCGAAGCTCCAGCGACCGGGCGAGCGCGCGCCACCGCCGTGCAAACCCCGATTGATCGTCGGGGTGCCGCTGCGAGAGCTCGCGCCACGCCGCCCCGAGGGCCGCCTCGTGCGCTGCGATCTCGTCCTCGATCTCCCGCAGACGCCGCGAGTGTGCGGGCGGGCCGGCGAGCGAGAGGGCGTAGCGGTCGGCCGCCAGGGAGAAGTTGCGCAGGCGGCGTGGAAGCTCCCGGCCGCGAAGCGGGCTGCCCTCGAGGTCCTCGTCGAGCCGCTCGGCCAGGCGCCGCTCGAGCCGCGTGGGGTCGCGAGGAGGATGCTCGCCGAGGATGCGCTCTCGCTCGCGCCGGTCCACTCAGGCTCCCTTCGGCGCCTCGGCCACCGCCGGTGCCGTCTCGGACAGATCCGGATGATCCTCGAACGCGTATCGCACGATCCCGCGCTTCACCGCCTTCACCTCGTCCAGCCGCCGCACGGGCCGGTTGTACGGCGCCTCGTGCAGGAGCTCCGGGCTCTCGCCCGCCTCGCGCACGATCGCGAGCATTGCCGCACAGAAGTCGTCCAGCCGCTCCTTCGGCTCGGTCTCCGTCGGCTCGATCATCAACGCCTCGGGCACGATCAGCGGGAAGTAGATCGTCGGCGGGTGGATGCCGTAGTCCATCAGCCGCTTGGCGACGTCGAGCGCCGACACACCGTGCTCGCGCTTCAGGATCCGGGCGGAGAGAACGAACTCGTGCATGCACAGGCGGTCGAACGGCAGCTCGTACGCGTCCTTCAGCCGGGCGAGGAGGTAGTTCGCGTTCAGCACCGCCGCCTCCGACATCTCGCGCAGCTCCGGCCCGTACGAGCGGATGTACGCGTACGAGCGGACGAAGACGCCGAAGGGGCCGGTGAAGGCGCGCACCTTGCCGATCGACTTCGGCCGGTCGAAGTCGAGGCCGAACCCGTCGCCGCGCCGGACGACCGCCGGCACCGGCAGGAACGGCTCGAGGCGCGCACCGACCACGATCGGCCCGCCGCCCGGCCCGCCGCCGCCGTGCGGCTGCGAGAAGGTCTTGTGCAGGTTGATGTGCACGATGTCGAAGCCCATGTCGCCCGGCCGCGAGATCCCGCAGACGGCGTTCAGGTTCGCGCCGTCGTAGTACATCAACGCACCGGCGCCGTGGAAGATGCGCTCGATCTCCTCGATGTTCTCGTCGAAGAGCCCGAGGGTGGACGGGTTGGTGAGCATCAAGCCGGCGGTCCGGGGACCGACCTTGCCGCGCAGGTCGTCGACGTCGATGTTGCCGCGCGGGTCGGTCTTGACGCCGACGAGCTCGTACCCGGTCATCGTCACGGAGGCCGGGTTCGTGCCGTGGGCGGTGTCGGGAACGACGATCTCGCGCCGGTCCGCCTCCCCGCGGTCGGCGAAGTACGCGCGCATCAGCATCAGGCCCGTCACCTCGCCCTGGGAGCCTGCGGCCGGCTGGAGCGAGACGGCGTCGAGGCCGCAGATCTCCGCGAGGATCTCCTGCAGCCGCCACATCAGCTCCAGCGCGCCCTGGGCGCCGTCCTCCTCCTGGAGCGGGTGCAGGTCCCGGAAGCCGGCCAGCAGCGCCAGCCGCTCGTTGACGCGCGGGTTGTACTTCATCGTGCAGGAGCCGAGCGGGTAGAAGCCGGTGTCGATGCCGAAGTTCCGGGTCGTCAGCTCGGTGAAGTGGCGGACGATCTCCGGCTCCGCGACCTCGGGCAGGCGCGGCGGTGTCGCGCGGGCGAGCGCCGCCGGAACCGCCGGACGGGGGAGATCGTAGTGCGGGAGGCTCGACGCGCGCCGTCCCGCCTGCGAGCGCTCGTAGATCAGCTTGCTCACGCCGCGGCCTCCGCGAGCACCGCGGCCAGGCGGTCGACGTCCTGGGGTGTCCGCTTCTCCGTGAGCGCGACCAGCAGCGCGTCGTCCATCCCCTGGTAGTCGCGGCCGAGCGGGTAGCCCGGGTTGACGCCCATTGCGCGTGCGTCGCGGACGACCTCGCGTGCGTTCCGTCCGACCCGCACGGCAAACTCCTTGAATGTTGTCTCTTCCGGAAACACGAGCTCCGCCCCGACGGCGGTCAGGCGCTCCTTGGCGTACTCGGCGAGGGCCATGCTGGTCTCCCCGACCTCCCTGAGTCCCTGCGGGCCGAGCCACGAGAGGTAGACGAGCCCGCCGAGGGCGAGCAGCGTCTGGTTGGTGGTGATGTTCGAGGTCGCCTTCTCCCGGCGGATGTGCTGCTCGCGCGTGGCGAGGGTCAGCACGAAGCCGCGCCGACCGTCGGCGTCGGTGGTCTCGCCGACGATGCGCCCCGGCATGCGGCGGATGTACTCGGCCCGGCAGGCGAGGAACCCGTAGTGCGGCCCGCCGAAGGATTGGGCGTTCCCGGCGCCCTGGCCTTCGCCGACCGCGAGCGCGCACCCGTAGTTTCCGGGAGCCTCGAGCAGCCCGAGCGAGATCGGATCGACGTGCGCGACCGGCAGGGCGCCGGCATCGTTCGCGGCCGCAGCGAGGTCGGGTGCCGGCTCGAGGCAGCCGAAGAAGTTCGGTTGCTGGAAGATCACGGCCGCGGCCTCCTGCGCCGCCGCCGCCAGCAGGTCCGGATCGGTCACGCCACCCGAGTGCGGGACCTCGACCACCTCCAGACCGAAACCGGGTGCGTAGGTCTTCACCACCTGACGCACCTGCGGATTGGTCGCCTCGGTGACGACGATCCTGGAGCGGCCGGTCACGTGCCTGGCGAGGTAACAGGCGTCGGCGGCGACCGTGGTGCCGTCGTAGCCCGATGCGTTCGAGACGTCCATCCCGGTCAGCTCGCAGATCGCGGTCTGATACTCGAAGATCGCCTGCAGCACGCCCTGGCTCATCTCCGGCTGGTACGGCGTGTACGCGGTGAGGAACTCGCCGCGCTGAAGGACGGTGTTGACGACCGCCGGGACGTAGTGGTCGTAGATGCCGGCGCCGAGGAAGGAGAGCTCGCGGCCCGTGTGCACGTTGCGCGCCGCGATCTCCTCGAGGTGGGCGACGAGCTCGGGCTCCGACAGCGCCGGCTCCAGGTCGAGCCGGCCGTTGAAGCGGACACCTTCCGGGATGTCGCGGAACAGCTCCTCCACCGAGGAGACGCCGATCGCGGCGAGCATCTCCTCGCGGTCGGCGTCGGTCAGCGAGAGGAACCTCACAGCGATGCCAGGTGCGTCCTGTACGCCTCGGCGTCCATCAGCGCCTCCGCCTCGGCGGGATCCCCGATCCGGATCCGGACGAGCCAGCCGTCGCCGTATGGATCCTCGTTCACGGTCTCGGGCTCGTCGACGACCAGCTGGTTCACCTCGAGCACCTCGCCGGACAGCGGCGCGATCAGGTCGGAGACCGCCTTCACCGACTCGACTTCGCCGTACGCCCCGTCCTTGAAGAGGGTCGCGCCGACGTCGGGCGGCTCGTAGTGGACGAGCTCGCCGAGCGCATCCTGGCCGTACCAGGTGATCCCGAGCGTCGCGGTGTCGCCGTCCAGGCGGGCCCAGTCGTGCTCGGGGTGGTAGCGAAGGTCGTCGGGATAGCTCTCAGCCGCCACCTGTCGTCACTCCTCTCGTCGATAGATCGGCTTCTCGACCACGCGGGCGCGACGGTGGCGCCCGCGGACGTCGATCGTCAGCTCCGTCCCGGGCTCGGCGAGCGCCGCGGGCACGTAGCCCAGCCCGATGCCCCGGTCGAGCATCGGCGAGTACGTCCCCGAGGTGACCTCGCCCCCTTCCAGGACCGACATTCCGTGGCGCGGGACCGCGCGCTCCTCCATCACGAAGGCGGCCAGCCGCCGGTCCGGCCCCGACTCCTCGATCCGTCGCAGCTCCCCGGCGCCCGTGAAGTCCTTGTCGAGCGCGCACACCCAGGCGAGCCCGGCGGAGATCGCGTCCGTGTCCGGGCCGATGTCGTTGCCGTGCAGCGGGTAGCAGACCTCGAGCCGAAGGCTGTCCCGCGCGCCCAGGCCGCAGGGCACCGCTCCCCGTTCCAGCACCCCGTCCCAGAGGGCCCCGGCCTCGTCGGCCATGACGAGCAGCTCGACCCCTTCCTCCCCGGTGTAGCCGGTGCGGTTGACCATGCAGGTGATCCCGGCCACCTCGCCCTCGGCGAAGGTGAACGCAGGCGCCGCGGGGAGCCCGAGCCGCTCGAGCGCGCGCGGGCCCTGCACCGCGATCAGCCCGTACTCGTCCGAGACGTCGCGCACGTCCGAGCCGGGCACCTCGCGCTCCTTCAGCCACTCGAAGTCGATCGCCCGGTTCGACGCGTTCACGACCAGCAGAAAGCGAAACCGGTCGAGCTCGTAGACGATCAGGTCGTCGACGATCCCACCGCGCTCGTTCGTCAGCAGCGTGTACTGGGCCCGGCCCGGGCCGATCCGGTCGAGGTCGTTCGACAGGAGGGACTGCAGCAGCCCGCGCGCCTGCGGCCCCTCGACCTCCAGCTCCCCCATGTGCGAGACGTCGAACGCCCCGCAGTCCTCGCGGACCGCACGGTGCTCCTCGAGCACGCCCGCGTACTGGACCGGCATCTCCCAGCCGGCGAAGGGCACCATCCGCGCTCCGAGAGCGACGTGCCGGTCGTGGAGCGGCGTTCGGCGGAGGGTCTGCACCGGGCGTGATGCTACTCCACCCCGGGCAGGCCGCCGCCGGATCCGCGAAGGGCTGAGGAGGGCTAGTTGTCCCTGAGGAAGGACGGCACGTCGAGCATGTCGGCCGGGATCTCGAAGCCCTCGCGAGACTCGCGTGCGCTCGGCGCCTCGGCGGGGACGGCGACGCGCGGCCGTTCCTGGCGCCGCCCGCGGCGGCGCTGACCGAAGCCGGTCGCGATCACGGTCACGCGGACCTCCTCGCCCATGCTCGGGTCGATCACGGCGCCGAAGATGATGTTCGCGTTCGAGTCCGCCGCGGCGGTCACGACCTCGGCCGCCTCGTTGACCTCGAACAGCCCGACCTCCGGGCCGGCGGTCACGTTCAGCAGGATCCCGGTCGCGCCCTCGATCGAGGACTCCAGGAGCGGAGACGAGACGGCGACGCGCGCCGCCTCGGCGGCGCGGCTCTCGCCGGACGCGCTGCCGATTCCCATCAGGGCGGAGCCGGCGTCCCGCATGATCGTGCGGACGTCGGCGAAGTCGAGGTTGACCAGGCCGGGGACGGTGATCAGGTCGGTGATGCCCTGGACGCCCTGGCGGAGGACGTCGTCGGCGAGGCGGAAGGCCTCGACCACCGACGTCTTGCGCTCGACCACCTGGAGCAGGCGGTCGTTCTCGATCACGATCAGCGTGTCGACGTACTCGCGAACGTCGTTGATGCCCGTCTCGGCCCGCTCGGAGCGCAGACGGCCCTCGAAGGCGAACGGCTTCGTGACCACGGCCACGGTCAGCGCGCCGATCTCCTGACCGATCTCGGCGACGGTCGGAGCGGCGCCCGTACCGGTACCGCCTCCCTCGCCGGCGGTGACGAAGATCATGTCCGCGCCCTTGAGCGCATCCTTCAACTCGTCCCGGGACTCGTGTGCGGCTGCACGGCCGACCTCCGGATCGGCGCCGGCGCCGAGCCCGCGCGTCACCGTCGAGCCGATGTGGATCTTCACGTCGGCGTCGCTCATCAGGAGGGCCTGCGCGTCCGTGTTGACCGCGATGAACTCGACACCGGTCAGGCCTGCCTCGATCATGCGGTTGACCGCGTTCGTCCCACCGCCGCCGACGCCGATCACCTTCAGGACGGCGAGGTAGCTTCCGGTCTGATCTCTCATGCTCATGATGACGTCCAGTCCTCGAAACTCAATGTCTACTTCAGGATCGGGGCACGAAAAGCGTGTAGCGGAATCAGGGTAGGCCCTCTTGCTCCGCCTGTCAATGCGATTTGCAGGGCTAAACCCTCACCCTCAACCTCCGACTTGAGGGTTGTACCCTGCGACCGGGCGCTCGGGGACGCTGACGTCGACGTACCGGGCCCCCGTCGTCAACGGGAGGAGCTGCTTCGCGATCGCCAGCTTCAGGCGCAGGTCGCCGCTGTCGCCGAGCCGCAGCTCCAGGCCCGAGCGGAGAACGAGCGTGAGCTCGCGGTCGTCCACCCGCACCTGGCCGACCGCGGCCCGGATGTGGAGCGGCCGGAGCGGCCCGAGCGCGGCGACGCCCTTCGCCCCGAGCCCCCCCAGGGTCGAGTTGACGACGACGTCCGCCGAGCGCGGCAGCCAGATTCGGGGCAGGCGAGGGTACGGGCGCCGGTCGAGCGTGCGCAGGACGCGGGCAGTGGACGACACGAGCCACGCGTCCCCTCCCTGCCGGAGCACGGCCACGGGTCGTTCCAGCCTGACGCGTACCCTCAGCGTGTGGGGGAAGGCGCGATCGAAGTGCGTGTCCGCGATCTCGGAGACACCGGCGAGGCTGCGGGCGGCCGCGCTCTCGTCGAAGCGCACGAGGCTGCGGCCCACGAAGGGACGAAGGGTCCGTCGCACCTGCTGCGCCACCGCCGGGGAGGCGCCTTCGACCTCGATGCGATCGAGCGCGAAGAGCGAGGTCTGCCTCGCCAGGACGTACGCGCCGATCGCAGCCCCGACGAGGGCCAGGGTACCGATCACGACCGGGAGCACCCGGCTTCGCGCCGGAGCGGCCGGCCGGTTCGTGGAGCGATCGGCCATGCGCCACGTTCGATTCGCCGTTCGACGACGCGGTCCTGCGCCGCTACCCGGGGCGAGCGCTCCGCTCACGCCGGAGGGTCAGGCTCGAGCCTCTCCCTCCGGCGGTGGTAGCTCCAGGTCTCCGAGGAGCTCGACTTCCCGCTCGAGGACGACGCCGAAGCGCTCCTGCGCACGTCTGCGCGCCTCCGCCATCAGCGCCAGCGCGTCGCGGGCGGAGGCGCCGCCGGCGTTCTCGATGAAGTTCGCGTGCCGCGGAGAGATCAGCGCAGCGCCGATCCGGTGTCCCTTGAGCCCGCACTCCTCGAGCATCCGGCCGGCGCCGAGCTCGTGCTCGGGGTTCTTGAAGACGCTGCCGAAGGTGCGTTTGTTCGTCGGCTGCGTCGCCTTCCGCTGCGCCAGGAGCTCCGCGACGGTCCGTCTGATCTCCGCCGGAGGGCGCGGGAGCAGCCGGAACTCGACCCGGGCGACGACCTCGCCGGGACGCAGAGAAGAGTGTCGGTAGGCGAGCTCGAGCTCGGCGTTCGAGCGCCAGCGTGCTCCCCCGGCGTCGACGACGAGCCCGCGCTCGAGCACGGCCTTCCAGTCGCTCCCGTAAGCACCGGCGTTCATCCGCACACCTCCGCCCGCGGTCCCGGGGATCGCGGCCGCGAACTCGAGCCCGCCGAGACCCGCGTCCCGGGCGCGGTGCAGGCAGACGGCGTTGGAGGCGCCGCCGCCGGCGACGAGCAGCGAGTCGCGGATCTCGACCGAGGCCAGCTCGCCCTCCAGCCGGATCACCAGCGCATCCACCCCCTCGTCGGCGGCGAGCATGTTCGAGCCGAGCCCGACTGCCCGGACGGGCAGGCCCTCCGCCGCGGCCCAGGCGAGCGCCTCCTCGAGCTCTTCGACCGAGCCGGGTCGAGCAAGCGCACGGGCGGGCCCGCCGATGCCGACCGTCGTCAGCCGGGCGAGCCTGACGCCGGTCTCGATCTTCATCGCCGGCCGTCCCGGCTCATCCGAGCTCCGCCAGGATCAACCCGGCGGCGCGGTCGACGTCTCCGGCCCCGGCCGTCAGCACGACGTCGCCGGAACGCGCCCGCCGGACGACGAAGAGCGCCCCGTCCTCGAGCCGGGGTGTCCAGCCCGGAGCGAACCCCGGCCGCGCGTCGCAGATCGCGTCGACGACGAGCTTGCCGGTGACGCCCTCGACCGGCGCCTCGCGAGCGGGATACACCTCCGTCACCGCGACCGCGTCGGCCGCCGCCAGCTCCCGGCCGAGCTCCCGTGCGAGATGCAGCGTCCGTGAGTACAGGTGCGGCTGGAAGAGCACCAGCACCCGCCCGGCCGCACGTCCGCGGACGGCCTCGAGTGCCGCGGCCAGCTTCGCCGGGTTGTGCGCGTAGTCGTCGTAGACGCGCACGCCGCCCGCCTCGCCGACCAGCTCGAGCCTCCGGCCGACCCCGTGGAAGCCCGCCAGCGCGGCGGCGGCCTCCTCGCCGGCGACCCCGGCCAGCGCCAGCGCCGCCAGCGCCGCCGTCGCGTTCCGGCGATTGTGCTCGCCCGGCACGGCCAGCTCGATCTCCGCCGGCCGGAGCTCCCAGCCCCGCACGGCCTCCGGCGCGGCCGCCAGCCAATTCTCGAACAGAGCCTCGACCTCCGCCCGCGAGCCGAACGTCGCGTGGTGGTCGAGGTCGACGTTGGTGACGACCGCGACGCGCGGGCGGAGCGCCTCGAGCGACCGGTCGGACTCGTCGCCCTCGACGACCAGCCAGCCCTCCCCTGCGCCGGCGTTGGCGCCCAGCTGCGGCACCTCGCCGCCGATGATCCAGCTCGGGTCCCGCCCGGCCTCGCGGAGCGCGAACGCGATCATCGCGGCGGTGGTGGTCTTTCCGTGGGCGCCCGCGACGACGATCGACGGACGCAGCGCGACGAGCTCGGCGAGCAGATCGGCCCGCGGGCGGCCGGCGACCCCCGGGTACGCGCTGGAGACGAAGACCTCCCACCCGTCCGGGGCCTCGGGCTCCGGCGAGATGCGAACCTCGATTCCCGCCTCGCGGACCGCAGGGTAGGTACGGCGTCTCGTTCCGGTCCCACCCGCCCACCTCGGCCCCCCACGCGTGCGCGAGCAGGCCGTAGGCGGAGAGACCGGCACCGCCGACGCCGACGAGCCAGATCCGCCGTCCCTCAAGCGGAGCGCCGGGCAAGGGCGATCAGCTCCTCCGCGATCTCGTCGGCCGCGTTCGGCCTCGCCACGCGGCGCATCGAGTCCGCCATCGCCTCCAGGCGGGCGCCGTCGTCGAGCAGCTCACGGACGATGTCCGGCACGCGGGCGAGGTCGTGCTCCGGGACGACCAGCGCGCCGCCGGCCGTCTCGAACCGGCGCGCGTTCTTCGCCTGGTGGTCGGCGGTCACGTTCGGCGACGGGACGAGCACCGCCGGCTTGCCGGCCGCAGCGACCTCCCACACCGAGCCCCCCGCCCGCCCGAGGACGAGGTCGGCGGCCGCGAGCGCCGCGCCGAAGTCGTCGGTCCAGGCAAGCAGGCGGTACTCCGGCCGGTGTACGCGCTCCTGCAGCGCGGCGAGGTATCGCTCGCCGCAGAGGTGGAGCACGGCAGGCCCCTCCGACCGGAAGGCCTCGACCGCGAGCTCGTTCAACGCCTGGGCGCCGAGGCTGCCGCCGAAGACGAGGAGGACGCGTCCCTGCGGCGGGCAGGCCGAAGCGGCGCCGGGCCTCCGCCGGGTCGACCTCCTCGCGCGACGGAACCGGCCGACCGACGACGCGGTATTTCGCCCCGTCGCGCCCCGGCACGGCATAGGCGAGGAAGACCCGCCGTGCGAAGGGCGCGGCGAGGCGGTTCGCGAGGCCGAGGTGCGCGTCCGCCTCGGTCAGCGCAGCGGGGATGCGCCGCCGCCACGCCGCGTAGACCATCGGGCCGGCGACGTACCCGCCGGCGCCGAGGACGACGTCCGGTCGTCGCGCGGCGAGGATCCTGGCGCACGCGTGCGGCGCCCGAGCCGCCAGGAGCACCGCACGGGCCTGCGCGGCGCCCCGGCCGTCGCGGCAGGCCCGAGATCCGGAAGGAGTCGAACGGAAAGCCGGCGGCGGGAACCAGCCGCGCCTCGACCCGGTCAGGCGAGCCGGCGAAGCTGACGCTCACGCCGCGGGCGTGCAGCGCCTGCCCGACGGCGAGCGCCGGCATCACGTGGCCGGCGGTTCCCCCGGCCGCGATCACGCACCTCAGGTGCGACTTCGACGCCATCGCTGCGAGCGATGTTAAGGAGGATGCCCACCGACGCGAGCACGACCACGAGGCTCGTGCCCCCGTAGGAGACGAGCGGAAGCGGAATCCCGGTCAGGGGAGCCATCCCGATCACGGCGGCCAGGTTCAGCACTGCCTGCCCGCAGACGAGCGTCGTGATCCCCGCCGCGAGCGCCTTCCCGAACGGGTCGCGGCAGCGGAGCGCGATCCTCAGCCCGGCCCAGGCGAAGGCGGCGTAGGCCGCGATCACGAGCGTCGCACCGACCAGCCCCAGCTCCTCGCCGATGATCGCGAAGATCATGTCCGTGTGCGCCTCCGGTAGGTAGAAGACCTTCTGGACGCTCTCGCCGAGGCCGCGTCCGAAGACCCCGCCCGAGCCGAGCCCCACGATCGCCTGCACCTGCTGGTAGCCGGCGCCCTGCGCGTCGTGCCATGGATCCACGAAGCTGAAGATCCGGGAGCGCCGGTACGGCTCCAACCAGATCGCGACCAGGACGACGGCGCCGACGATCGCCGCCGCCGACGAGAGCATCCGCACCGGGGCGCCGGCGATCAGCAGCATCGCCCCGACCATCACGCAGACCGCGATCACCGTCCCGAGGTCGGGCTCCGCCAGGACGAGCGCGCAGAAGACGGCGGTGAGCAGGCCGATCGGCTTGGCCAGCTCCCGGAGCGTGCGCGGGGCCGGGTGGCGCGCGAGGTAGAGCGCCGTCCAGACCGCGAGCGCGATCTTGGCGAGCTCCGACGGCTGGAAGCTCGCGCCCCCGAGCTGGATCCAGCGGCTGGCGCCGTTCACCCGGGTTCCGCCGACCAGCGCGAGCACCAGGAGCGCCAGGCTCCCGAGCACGAGCGCCGGGGTGAGCTGACGGAGCGCCCGGTAGTTCCATCGCCTCGCCACGACGAGCAGCGCGACGCCGAGCAGCGCGTAGATTCCCTGGCGCTTCAGATAGTACGTCGGGTTGCCGCCACCGATCGCCGCCGACGCGGAGGTCGCGCTGTAGACCATCACCATTCCGAACGCGACGAGCGACAGCGTGACGAGGACGAGGACGTTCGACTCGAGGTGGCCGCGCTTCACCCGGACAGGTTCTGCACGAGCCTCCGGAACTCCTCGCCGCGCTGCTCGAAGTCCCTGAACTGGTCGTAGCTCGCGCAGGCGGGCGAGAGCAGGACGACGTCCCCGGGCGACGCGGCCCGCGACGCCGACTCGACCGCCGCTGCGAGGTCGCCGCAGCGCAGATAGGGCACGCCGGCGCGGTCGAGCGCCTCGGCGATCTCGCCCGCCGTCTCTCCGATCAGATACGCGCGACCGTGCAGCTCGCGCGCGAGCTCGTCGAATCGCTCGCCCTTGCGGGAGCCGCCGAGGATCACGTGCAACGGCGCGTCGTACGCCGACAGCGCCCGGCGCGCGGCCGCGGTGTTCGTGGCCTTCGAGTCGTTGACGTACCGGACGCCGTGGATCTCGGCGACGAGCTCGAGCCGATGGGCGACGCCGCGGAAGCTGCGCAGGCCCTCGGCGATCGCGTCCTCGGCGACCCCTGCCGCCCGCGCGGCGGCGGTCGCGGCGGCGGCGTTCTCGCGGTTGTGCGCCCCCGGAAGTGACGGCTCCGCGGGCAGCGGGTCGCCGGCGGAGAACTCCACGCGGTCCCCCTCGCCCGGCACCGGCCCGAAGCCCCGCGGCACGACCGCCGAGTCCCCGGCGGTCTGGCGCTCGAAGATGCGCAGCTTCGCGTCGCGGTAGGCCTCGTAGGTGCCGTGCCGGTCGAGGTGGTCGGGCTCGAGGTTGATCAGGACGGCGACGGGGAGCCGGAGCTCGTGCACGTCCTCGAGCTGAAAGCTGGACAGCTCGCAGACGATCCACGCCTCGGGCGGCGCCTCCACCCCGGTCAGCGCGCGGCCGACGTTGCCGGCGACCGCGACGTCGCGGCCGGCCGCGCGGAAGATCGCCCCGAGCCACTCGACCGTGGTCGTCTTCCCGTTCGTGCCCGTGACGCCGAGGATCGGGTTCGGCAGCAGCCGGTAACCGAGCTCGACCTCGCTCCAGATCGGGATCCGCGCCGCCTGCACGAGCGCGTTGTCCCGGGGCACGCCCGGGCTCTTGACCAGCACGTCCGCACCGTCCAGCAGCGAGACGTCCTCGTCGTTCCCGAGCGACCGGTCGACCCGCACGACCTCGACGCCGTTCCGCTCGAGCAGGGCCGCGGCCGCCTCGCCCGAGCGCGCCATCCCCAGGACGACCGCCCGCTTCATCCCCGGACGACGCGACGGAGCTCCGCCTCCGAGCCCTCGCCCAGCACGCGGTCGACCGACCGGTCCGCCACGGGAATCACCGTCCCGTCGCCGATCAGGAAGGTGGCGCGGGGATCCGGATACCGCCGCTGCAGCTCCTCCAGGCGGTCGGCCGAGGGGTCGACCACGATCAGCAGCTCGTCCGAGCCGAGGACGCCGAGCGCATCGGCGAGGAGATCGCCGTCCAGCACCAGGATCGTCATCCCCTGAAGAAGCGGAAGTAGTAGCGGTAGTAGAGCGCGAACCCGCACGCGCAGAGGATCGCGGTCAGGATCCAGAAGCGGACCATGATCTTGGTCTCCGACCACGCCTTCATCTCGAAGTGGTGGTGGATCGGCGTCATCAGGAACACCCGGCGGCCGAAGTACTTGAAGCTCGCCACCTGCACGATCACCGAGAGCGCCTCGATCAGGAAGATCCCGCCGACGAGCAGGAGCAGGATCTCGGTCTTGGTCATGATCGCGAAGCCGGCCAGCGCTCCGCCGATCGCCATCGAGCCCGTATCGCCCATGAAGACCTCGGCGGGAAAGGCGTTGTACCAGAGGAAGCCGATGATCGACCCGATCAGCGCGGCGCCGATGATCGAGAGGTCGAGGTAGACGGTCGAGCGCGAGCCGGGCGGGCCGGAGCGGATGTAGGCGATCACGGTCATCGCCGTGAACGTGAAGACCGCGATGATCCCCGTCCCGGCCGCGAGCCCGTCGATGCCGTCGGTCAGGTTCACGCCGTTGGCGGCGCCGGCGATGATCAGGAACAGGAACGGATACCAGGCCCACGACAGCGGGATCTTGGCGTCCACGACCGGGAGGTAGAGGTCGGTCGAGAAGTGGCGGTGGTATGCGACCCAGGCGACCACGCCGGTGATCACCGCGAGCAGGAGCAGCTTCCAGCGGCCGTTCAGGCCGAGCGACCGGCGATGCGTGAGCTTGACGAAGTCGTCGAGGAAGCCGATCGTCGCGCAGCCGAGCGTGCAGAAGAACACCGTCAGTGCCGGCGTCGAGTACTTGCTCAGGATCAGGTAGGGGACGGCCGCCGAGAAGACGATCAGGAGCCCGCCCATCGTCGGCGTCCCCTGCTTGGCGACGTGCCCGGCCGGGCCCTCCTCGCGGATCTGCTGGCCGTACTCCCGCAGGCGGAGGAACCGGATGAAGCGCGGTCCGGCGACGATCGAGATCACCATCGCCACGATCGCGGCGATCAGGACGGTTACCACGAGGCACTCGCCGTCGTCAGCGCCTCCGCGACCCGCTCCAGGCCCATCGCCCGCGCGCCCTTGACGAGAACGCAGTCCCCCGGGCGGAGCAGCTCGTCGAGCAGGACGAGCGCGTCCTCGACCGTGTCGACGTGCCGGCCGCCGTAGGCGATCGCCCGCGGACCGATCGCGACGACCAGCTCGATCCCCACCGCCTCGACCGCGCGCGCAACCTCGCGGTGCCCCTCGTCGCTGTGCTCCCCGAGCTCGGCCATGTCGCCGAGGACGGCGACGGTCCTGCGCTCCCCTGCCAGCGTGGCCAGGTGCTCGAGCGCGGCCCGCATCGAGACGGGGTTGGCGTTCCAGGCGTCGTTGACGAGCACCCCGCCGCCGGGCAGCGGCAGCTCCTGGTTCCGCCATTCCGTGAAGTCGACCTCGATGCGCGACGGAAACTCGAGCCCGAGCGCTCGGGCGGTCGCGAGCGCGGTCAGCGCGTTCGCGGCGAGGTGGCGCGCGCTGAAGTCGACCTCGACCGTGCCCAGCGACGTCTCGAGGACGGGCGGGTCGAACGACCCCAGGGTCACGTCGACGCCGACGCGAACGACGTCGAGGTCGGCGCGCTCGACCGGGAAGTCTGCCGGGACGACGATCGTCGCTCCCGCGGGAAGCGCCTCGACCAGCTCGCCCTTCGCCCGGATGACGCCGGCCAGATCGCCGACCTTCTCCAGGTGCACCGGGCCGACGTTCGTGATCACGCCGAGGTGTGGACGGGCGAAGGCGCACAGCTCGGCGATCTGGCCGAAGCCGCGCATCGCCAGCTCGAGGATGCAGATCTCCGTCTCCTCCTCGACCCGTCCGATCGTCAACGGGACGCCGATCTCGGCGTTGTAGCTCCGCTCGGCGGCGACCGTCCGCCGTTGCGGCGCGCAGATCGCCGCGAGGATGTCCTTCGTCGACGTCTTCCCCATCGAGCCGGTGATCGCGACGAACCGCGCCGGGCTTCGCCCGCGGACCCGGCCGGCGAGCGCGGCGAGCGCGGCGAACGCGTCATCGGGGAGGAGAACGGCAGCCGCGCCGCGCGCGAACGCGTGCTTGGCGAAGTCGGCGCCGCCGCCGACGGCGACGAACAGATCGCCCTCCTCGACGCGCCGCGAGTCGGTCTTGAGGCCGGTGACGTGCTCGGCCCACGGCGCGGCCTCCAAGCGTCCCGGCGCCAGCTCCGCGACCTCCCCGAGCGACAGCGCGATCACGCGGTCGCCCGCAGCGTGCGCAGCGCCTCCCCGGCCACCTCGCGGTCGTCGAACGGCAGGACGCGGCCGGCGATCTCCTGCCCGCGCTCGTGCCCCTTGCCGGCGATCACGACGACGTCTCCCGGGCGCGGCCAGCTCGACCGCGCGCTCGATCGCGCGGCGCCGGTCGGGCTCGACCTCCGGCTGTCCGGCGATCCCGGCGAGGATCTCCTCGATGATCGCGAGCGGATCCTCGCTGCGCGGATTGTCGGAGGTGACGACCGTCACGTCCGCCAGGTCGGACGCGATCCGGCCCATCAGCGGTCGCTTGCCTCGATCCCGGTCCCCTCCGCAGCCGAGCACGCAGATCACCCGACCCGCGGTCAGCTCCCGCGCAGCGCGCAGCACGTTCTCGAGCGCACCGGGCTTGTGCGCGTAGTCGACGATCACCGTGAAGGGCTGGCCCTCCTCGATCGGCTCGAACCGTCCCGGCACCCCGGCGAGCGATTCGACCCCGGTCGCGACCGACTCGTCCGGCAGCCCGAGCAGGCGGGCGGCGGCGACCGTCGCGAGCACGTTCTCGAGGTTGAAGTGGCCTCGCAGGCGAGTGCGCAGCCGGATCCCCCCGGCGGTGAGCGACGTGACCGCGGAGGTGCCGGCGATCCCCTCGGGCCGGATCTCGGCGTCGTCCGCGAAGCCGAACGTGACGAGCGGCCCGCCCCGCTCCCTCAGCTCCTCCGCCAGCCGCCGGCCGTGGGCATCGCCGACGTTGACCGCGGCGGGCGGCGCGTCGACGCCGACGAAGAGCCGCCGCTTCGCCTGGAAGTAGTCCTCCAGGTCACGGTGGAAGTCGAGGTGATCCTGGCTGAGGTTCGTGAAGACGAGCGCACCGAACCGGACGCGGTCGAGCCGGCGCAGCGCCGAGCCGTGGGACGTCGCCTCGAGCACGCAGCTGCGGTCGCCGGCGTCGAGCATCTCGCGGAAGAGCCCCTGGAGGTCGATCGCCTCGGCGGTCGTCCTCGTCGCCGGGCGGCGCTCGCCGTCGACGCGGGTCTCGACCGTCCCCAGCAGGCCGGGCCTTCGGCCGGCGGCGGCGAGCACGGCGTAGAGGAGGAAGGCGGTCGTGGTCTTGCCGTTCGTGCCGGTGATGCCGGCGACCGTCAGCTCCTCGGTCGGCCGGCCGAAGAACTCGTCGGCGGCGACCGCCATCGCCGCTCGGGAGTCGGGCACGACGAGCTGCGGTACCCGCAGGTCGAGCGGCCGCTCGACGACGAGAGCGACCGCGCCGTGCCCGACCGCCTCCGCGGCGAAGTCGTGGCCGTCCGCCCGCTGCCCGGGCACGCAGAAGAAGAGCGAGCCGGGCCCGGCCGCACGGGCGTCGTAGGCCAGGTCGTGCACGTCGGTTGGGGCCCGTCCGACGACCTCCGCCGGCGCGAGCGCGGCGATCAGCCGCTCCAGGTCCACGACGGGCGAGTGTAACAGTGCGATCCGCCGTCCGCCCGGGGCGCGAATCGTCACCGAAGTGGCCCAAATGCGGGCGTTTTCAGTGCCGCAGCGACGCCGGGTCGTCGGGTGGCACATCGAGGTACTGCAACGCGAACTGGGCGATGTCGCGGAAGGCCGGCGCGGCGACCTGCCCACCGTAGATCTGCCCCTGCGGCTCGTCGATCGAGACCAGGATCACGAGCCGGGGCGAGCTGGCCGGCACGATCCCGACGAAGGAGGCGACGTATCTCGTGTCCGAGTATCCGCCGGACGCATCGGGCTTCGCCGCCGTTCCGGTCTTTCCGGCCACGGAGTAGCCGGGCACGGCCGCCTCGTCTCCGGTGCCGCTGGCGGAGACGACTCCCTGCAGCATTCCCAGCAGCTCGCGCGCGATCGGGGCCGAGACCACCCGCCGCCGCTCCAGCCTGGCTGGAGTCTTGCCGCGAACGTGGTCGACGAGGTGCGGCTGGACCCAGATTCCGTGGTTCGCCAGGGCCCCGTACGCGGCCGCCATCTGGATCGGCGTGACCGCGATCCCCTGGCCGATCGGAACGTTGCCGATCGTCGATCCGGACCAGCGGTCGACCGGCAGGGCGATGCCCGGGCTCTCGCCCGGGAAGTCGATCCCGGTCGACCGGCCGAACCCGAACCGGTCGATCCACCGGCCGAGACGATCCTTCCCCAGCAGCTCCGCCAGCGTGATCGTGCCGATGTTCGACGACCGGGCGAGCATCTCGGCGACGCTCATCGTCTCCGTCTGGCGGGACTCCGCCTCGCCGATCACCCGGTCGGCGACCTTGATGGTCGGCGCGAGCGTGAAGGTCGAGTTCGGCGTCACCACCCCGTCCGCCAGCGCGGCGGCGTAGGTGACGACCTTGAAGGTCGAGCCCGGCTCGTAGGTGTCGGTGACCGCCCGGTTCCGCTGCAGCGAGTACGGCACCTGCGGGAAGTCGTTGGCGTCGAACCCGGGCGCGACCGCCATCGCCAGGACTCCCCCGCTGGTCGGGTCGAGGACGATCGCGGTGCCGCCGACCGCGTGTGATCTCGCGACCGTCGAGCGGAGCACCGACTCGACGTTCGCCTGGATCGTGTGGTCGAGCGTCAGGAAGACGTCGCGGCCGGGCCGCTCCGGAGTCGAGCTGATCACGTCGATCGTGCGCCCGAACGGGTCGCGCACGACCGTCTCCTTGCCCGGCCGGCCCTCGAGCTCGTGGTCGAGCCCGACCTCGAGGCCCGCGAGCCCCTTGTTGTCGACGCCTGCGTACCCGAGCACCTGCGCGGCGACGGTGTGCTGCGGGTAGGCGCGCCGCTCCTCGGGGTAGAAGTCGAGCCCGGCGAGACCCTTGCGCTGCAGGGCGGCGGCCCGCGCCGGGTCGGCCTTGCGCTCGACGTAGACGAAGCCCTCCTTCTTGTTCAGCAGCTGGGGGTAGATCTTGTTCGGGTCGATCCCGAGCGCCTTGCCGGCCGCGACCGCGACGCGCTGCGGGTTGAGGATCTGGCGCGGGTCGGCGTAGACCGTCGTCGCCTGCTCTCCGATCGCGAGCTGCACGCCCATCCGGTCGTAGATCGTCCCGCGGCCGGCGGGGGTGGTCACGACCTCGTGATGCTGCCGCGCCGCCAGACGCTCGAGGGCGGGCGCCCGGATCACCTGCAACCAGACCGCCCGGCCGAAGGTGAACACGAACCCGAGCGCCAGCACCGCCAGGACGAGGCGGATCCGGCGGTTGGCCAGCCTCGGGCTCACTTCGCCGGCAAGTCGACGAAGAAGGTGTCGCTCGCCGGCGCGGGTACCAGATGGAGCTCGGTGCGGGCCTGCGCCCGGATCCTCGCCGCCGCCTGCGCGCTCGACACCTGCGACGAGATCTGGGCGATGTCCGCCTGCAGCTGCTCGCGGTCGCGGCCGAGCTTGTCGAGCCGGATGTTCAGGCGGAGGACGGCCACGTTCATGAAGACGATCCCGACGAGGAGCGCGCCGATGACGGCAATCACGATCACGCCGCTCGCGACGCGGGGCCGCCGATCGGCACGCGGACGAGGCCGTGGCCGCGTGACGGGGACGGCCGGAGCATCGGAAGCCGGACGCGGAACCGGCGCGGGAGCGACGCCGGGTGCTCCCGCCCGGCGGTTGGGAGCGACCGCGGCCACTTACCCGACCTTCTCGCCGACCCGCAGCCGCGCCGATGCGGCGCGCGGGTTGAGGGCCGCCTCGCGTGCGCTCGGCCGAACCGGCCTGGGCGTCAGCACGCGCAGCTCCGGCTCGTGGCCGCAGACGCAGACCGGCAGCTCGGGCGGGCAGGTGCAGCCGCGCGCCCACTGGCGGAAGGTGTGCTTGACGATCCGGTCCTCGAGCGAGTGGAAGCTGATCACCGCGACCCGGCCCCCTGGGCGGAGCATCTCGAGCGCGGCCGGCAGGGCAGCCTCGAGCGCCTCGAGCTCGTCGTTGACCGCGATCCGCAGGGCCTGGAACACCCGCTTGGCCGGGTGCCCGTCGCCGAAGCGCGCGGGCGCCGGGATCGCGGCCTTGATCGTGTCGACGAGCTCGCCCGTCCGCTCGAACGGGCGCTGGCGCCGGCGGCGTCCGATCGCGCGCGCGATCTGGCGCGCGTAGCGCTCCTCGCCGTAGCGGCGGAAGATCCGTTCCAGCTCGCGCTCGTCGGCCTCGTTGACGAGCTCGCGCGCCGAGTAGTCCGCGGAGGGATCCATGCGCATGTCGAGCGGCGCGTCGGTTGCGTACGAGAAGCCGCGCTCCGGCCGGTCGAGCTGCATGCTCGAGACGCCGAGGTCGAGCAGGATCGCGTCCGCCCGGACGCCGTTCTCCGCCAGCTGGGCGAGCACGATCGAGAAATCGCCGCGCAGGAAGCGCGCCGTGACGCCGGTACTCCGCCGGAAGTGCTCGAAGTACGGACGCACGGACGGGTCGCGGTCGATCGCGATCACCTTCCCCTCGCCCTTCAGGTCGAGCGCGAGCAGCGAGGCGTGACCCCCGGCGCCGAAGGTGGCGTCGACGAGCGTATGCCCCGGCTCCAGAGCGAGGAGCGCGCGCACCTCGTCGGCGAGGACGGGGACGTGATCAGTCGTGTTGGGTTGCAAGACGTTCGGCAACATCCTCTGCACTTCCCATGACCTCCTTCAGCTGCGCACGCCAGGCGGCGCGGTCCCAGATCTCGAGCCGGTCGCGCATTCCGACCACGACCACCTCGCGGCCGAGTTGCCCGTGCTCGATCAACGGGGGCGGCAGCATCACCCGGCCCTGCCTGTCGGGCTGGGCCTCGATTGCACCGGTGTAGTAGAAGCGCTCCAGCACACGCGCCTCGCGGCTGAGCGGGTTGAGCCCCGCGAGCCGCGACTCGACCAGCTGCGTCCACCCGTCGGCGGGGTACGCCTCGACGCACGCGTCGAGACCGCGCGTGAGCACGACACCGCCCGCCATCGCCGCCCGGAACCTCGCGGGCAGCGTGAGGCGGTTCTTGTCGTCGATGGTGTGTTCGTATTCGCCGAGGAGCATCGTTCCACGCTGCCCCACTTTACCCCACTAGCCCCCACAAGACAACCCCAGTTCCCCAAAGTCACCCCATCGGGTGATCGGGCTCGCCTGCACGGAATGACTCGGTCGAGCTGTCCTGAGATCAGGCGCCGGCTCTGCTCCTGCCGGAGAGAGCCAGGATCTCCTCGACGACAGGGGCTTTCAAGAACCTGGCGGCCCGTTCCTGCGCGAGCGTGGCCGCGAACTGCTCGATCAGCGCTCCCGCCTCGCGATACGCCTCGGCGGCGATCTCGTCTGCGGCCAGCAGGCCCGCGGCCGATCCGAGGGCCGCGCGGGTCTCCCAGCGGGCCGGCGCGCCGACCAGCTCGTCGGCGATGACGACTGCCGCTTTCAGCTCGCTCATGGCTGCCTCGCGCCGGCCGAGGCGCGCGAGTGCCTCACCGAGAATCGTTCGGCCCCGAGCCTCGTACTTCCGCCGACGCGTGCGGATCGTGATCTCGAGTGTCCGGCGGGCCCACTCGACGGCGGATTCGGGACTCTCGGCACGGAGTGCGATCTCGGCGCGTGCGGCAGCGAGCCGCCCGTAGATGAGCCAGGTCGTCCATGCAGTCGAGTGCTCCGCGTCGCGCCACATGGCGGGCCAGGCGGCTTGCGCAGCACCGACATTCCCGGCCAGGAGATCCGTGAAGATCAGGTCGGATCTGGCGAACGAGCGAGGCATGCTGAAGGTCATGCTCCCCGACAACTCGAGTGCCTCCTCACTCCGCCTTCGGGCCTCATCGAGGTCGTAGAGCTCGCGAAACACGAGGGAGGAGTAGTTCAGCAAGACCCGCGTGTTCCGGCCGAGCTCGCGGGCGACGTCGAACATCTCGTCCCAGATCCGGATCGCCTCCTCGTGCCGCCCCAGCCCGGCCAGGACCAGCGCCTCGCCTCCCCCGCTCCGCAGGAGCAGCTCCGCGCCGTGCGTATCCGCTGCCAGCTCGCGGGCCGCTCTGGAGAGCTCCGCCGAGCGCTCGTACCGACCGGTCCAGTAGGTGGTGTCGTGGTACAGGTTCAGCGCCTCCGAGAGATCGACGGCACGGGCTCCTGGAACCCACTCGGCAAGGGCCCGCTCTCCGAGCTCGAGCGCTCGGTCGAGGTCGCCGTCGGCTCCGCGCATCTGAAGCCCCTGGGAGAGCAAGGCGAGAGCGGCCGGGATCGCCTCCTCGTCGCCGATCTGCTCGGCCAGCGCGAGCGCCTCCTCGGCGGTCTCGATCGTCTCGGCGTCTCGCTCGGACCAGTGCGTCGCCCGACCCCGGGCAAGGAGTGCCTCCAGCCGGTCCTTGCCCTCGAGCTCGGGCAGCAGCTCGGTGAGCTCCTCGGCCGCCTGCTCGAAGTCCTCGAGCGCGACGAGAGCAAAGGCTCGTTGCAGACGAATCTGCCGGCGCAGGGAGTCATCATCGGCGAGCTCGAGCGCCTTCGTGTAGAGGTCGACCGCCGCCGATTTCGCCCAACCACGCTGCGCGGCGGCGGCGGCCGTCAGCAGGTACGGGATCGCCTTCGACGGCTCACCGGCCTCGCGCCAGTGATACGCCAGGATCCAGGCGAGCGTGTCGGTCGAGCCTTCGATCGCGCCCTCGATGTGTCGCGCGACCGCCGCATGCCGTTCACGCCGAGTCGCTCGCGGCAAGGTGGCGTACGCGACCTCGCGGATCAGCATGTGCTTGAACGTGTATTGCACATCGCCCGCGATCTGGCTCGTCGGGTCCCTGCGAATGAGGTCGCGCTGCTCGAGTGTCGTCAAGGCCTCCTCCAGATTCTCGACAGCTCCCATGCCTTGGAGGGCGCCCCGCCAGAACGTCTTGCCGACGACCGCGCCCCCGAGCAGAGTCGAACGCGCATCCTGCGGCAGCGCGTCGATCCGGGCCGCGATTGCAGCTTTCACCGTCACCGGGAGCTCGTCGCCCCCGTGCAGCTCCACGACCGAGGCCGCAAGCTCCTCGAGGAACAGAGGATTGCCTTCAGCGACCTCGATCAGACGGGCCACATCAGGCGACCCCTCGCCGGCCGACCGCACGAGATGGGCTGCGAGCTGCGCGGCATCCGCGGGCCCGAGCGGCTCGAGCGGGATCGTCGTCTGCGCGACGAGGCCGCTCCCCCAGGTCGGATGTACGTCGAGGAGCTCGGGCCGAGCCAGCGCAACCAGCACGACGGCCGTATCGCGCACGTGCGTGGCGAGGTATTCGAGCAGCTCGAGCTCGCTCGGCTCCGCCCAGTGGATGTCCTCGAAGACGACGAGGGTCGGTTGTACGAGCCCGAGGCACTCGACGAAGCGCCGGGCGGCGAAGAACAGCAGCCGTACCTCCTCGACATGGGCTTCGCCGCTCACGCCGAGAAGCAACGCGAGGTATCGCGTGATGTCGGCAGCCTCCGCCGCGGGCAGGAGGTCGTCGACCGCGTGCTGCAGCTTCTCACGCGCGACCGAGGGCGCATCCGACTCGAAGATGCCGCTCGTCTCCTTGACGAGCATGGAGAACGCCTGGTAGCCCGTCTGCTCCTCGTAGGGCAGGCAGCGCCCGCGCACGATCCGCCCGCCGCTCGAGCCGACGAAGGTCGAGACCTCGCGGCAGAGCCGGGACTTTCCGATTCCGGGCGGCCCGAGCACGGTGACGAGATGCGAACGCCGCTCGGTCACCGCTCGATCCCAGACCGACCGCATGAGATCGATCTCGCGCCCGCGCCCGACGAGCGGGTTGGTCGCGATCGGGCGCTCGGAGGGCTCGACGGACGGCTCGATCGCGAGCCAGGCTGGTACGGGCTGGGACTTCCCCTTTGCCTCGACCGGTTTGCGGCTTTCGTACCGGAACGCGTGCCGCGTGGCTCGATGCGTCTCCTCGCCGACGATCAGCCGGCCGGCCGGCCCAGCGGATTGCAGCCTCGCCGCGGTATTGACGACGTCGCCCGTCGCGAGAGCGTCACCCGCTTTCCCGCCGACGGTGACCACCGCCTCGCCGGTGTTCACGGCGCCGCGGGCTGCAAGCTCGAGCCCATGCGTGCGGTTGAGCTCCTCGATCCCCTCGAGCACGCGTAACCCGGCCCGCACCGCCCGCTCTGCGTCGTCCCCGTGAGAGATCGGGGCGCCGAACACGGCCATGATCGCGTCCCCGATGAACTTCTCGACCGTCCCGCCGTACTGCTCGATTCTCTCCTTCGCCCCCGAGTGGTAGAGCTGAAGCGCGTCGCGAACGTCCTCGGGGTCAGCGCGATCGGAGCGCGCTGTGAATCCCACGAGATCGACGAACAAAACGGAGACGAGCTTTCGCTCCTCCTGCGCTGTTGCGACGCCTGCGAGCTCGGCTCCGCAACGGTTGCAGAACCGTGCGCGGGGTGGGTTCTCTTCACCGCAGGAGGAGCAGGTCCTGGTCGTTCCCGGACTTTCCACGTCGGCGGTCACCGGGTAAGTGTCGCCACGGCCCTTGGCACCCGCAAGCCGCTGCGCTCCGGCACCTCACGAAACCACGCCGGCCTGCGTTTCCCATGATGATGGAAGGCGCCGTGATCCCGCCCTTCGAGCGCTTCTACGACGAGCACCGAGACGAGGTCTTCGGCCTGCTCGTCCGGCGGATGGGCCGCCAGCGGGCCGAGGATGCCTTCCAGGAGACCTTCCTCCGGGCGCTGCGGGCGTACCCCGCGCTTCGCCACGCGGAGCATCTGCGCGCCTGGGTGCTGACGATCGCCAGGAACGTCGCCGCCGACGCCTTCCGCCGGGAGAGGCCGGCCGTCGAGCTCGAGGAGCCGGTCGAGCTTCCACGCCGGCCCGCCTACGCGGAGCTCGAGCATCTCACCGACGGGCTGCCGCCGACCGAGCGCGCCGCCGTCGTCCTCCGCTACGCCTACGACCTGCCCTACGCCGCGATCGCGGCCGCGCTGGGCTCGACCGAGGAGGCCGCACGCCAGGCCGCGTCGGCCGGCGTCCGGCGGCTGCGCAGAAAGGAGCCCGCATGACCGTCCCGACCGACCTCGACCGCCGTTTCCGGGAAGCAGCCGACCGCGAGGGCCTCGTCGACGTCGCCTACGACCTGGCCGAGTCGCCGGTCGGCGACCTGCTCGTCGCCGTCACGGAGCGCGGCCTGTGCAAGATCGCATACCGGCCCGACGAGGCGCTGGACGAGCTCTCCGCCGACTTCGGCGCCAGGATCCTGCGGATCCCACGCCGCGTCGACCGCGTCCGCCGCGAGCTCGACGAGTACTTCGCCGGCCGGCGGCGGGAGTTCGACCTCGAGACCGACCTCTCCCCCGTGCCGGCCTTCCAACGGCTCGCCCTCCACGAGCTGGCCCGTGTTCCGTTCGGCCAGGTGACCACCTACGGGGCGCTCGCGACGAAGATCGGCAGGCCGCGCGCCGCCCGCGCGATCGGCGGCGCGATGAACCGCAACCCGATCCCGATCGTGCTCCCCTGCCACCGGGTCGTCGGCGCGAACGGCTCGCTGGTCGGCTACGCCGGCGGGCTCCACCGGAAGGAGCTGCTGCTGCGGCTGGAGGGCGCTCTCCTCTAGCGCAGCGGCAGGCGGGTGGTCGTGGCAGCCCGGCCACCCGCCTTCGCGCAGGTACGGTTCGAGGCGATGAAGCCGCCGATCCGGCTCGGGCTGCAGATCCCCGACTTCAACTTCCCCGGCGTCGCTCCGGGCGACCTGTTCGGGCGGCTGGTCGACATCGCCGGTGCCGCCGAGAGCGCCGGCTTCGACTCGCTCTTCGTCATGGACCACCTGCACCAGATCCCCGGCGTCGGCCCGCAGACGAACTGGATGCTCGAGGGGAACACGATCCTGGCGGCGCTGGCCGCCCGGACGGAGCGGCTGCAGCTCGGGCTGATGGTCGGCGGCGTCACCTACCGGAACCCGGCGCTGCACGCGAAGATCACGACCACGCTCGACGTGATCTCGGGCGGCCGCGCGATCCACTCGCTCGGCGCGGCCTGGTTCGAGGACGAGCACCGCGCGTACGGCTTCGACTTCCCGCCGCTGAAGGTGCGCTTCGAGCTGCTGGAGGAGGCGCTGCAGATCGCGCGGGCGATGTTCACCCAGGAGTCGCCGAGCTTCGAGGGCCGCCACTACCGGATCGAGAACGTGCTCGACAACCCGCGGCCGCTGCGCGGCGACATCCCGATCCTCGTCGGCGGCAGCGGCGAGCGGAAGACCCTGCGCCTGGTCGCCCAGTACGCGGACGCGTGCAACATCTTCGGCGACCCCGACCGGGCCCGGCACCTGCTGGGCGTGCTCGAAGACCACTGCCGAGCGGTCGGGCGCGATCCGGACGAGATCACGAAGACGCGGCTCGCCACGCTCGCGATCGGCCGGACGCACGAGGAGGCGGCGCGCGAGCTCGCGAGCTGGCCCGACCGCGCGAACCTGCCCGAGGAGCGCCTGCGGATGGTGCTGATCCTCGGCGACCCGGACGAGGTCGGCGAGCAGGCGCGGGCAGCCTTCGACGCCGGTCTGGACGGGATCGTCATGAACATGCCGAACCCGTACGACCTCGACGCCGTCGCGCTCGCGGGCGAGACCCTGAGCGCCGCCCGCGCCGCCGCCGGCCGGACGTGAAGCACGCGCGCAAGGAGCTCCTCTTCGAGGTTCCGGAGCGACGGGCGTACCTGAACATCGCAGTACCGGCACAACAACGGCGAGGACAACGCGGACGCGCACCTGAAGCGGCAGTTGATGGCGCACCAGGTCGTGCTCGCGATCACCGACGGCCGGCTCGACCTGGGGCCGTGGGAGCAGGTCTTCTACGCCGAGTTCGACGGCCGGCGCCGCAAGCGGGTCCTGCTGAAGGCGATCGGCGAGTAGCCCACCCGCCGCACCGGACAGTTACGCCGGCAGCATCAGCCGGTAGCCGACGCCCCATTCGTTCAGGACGTACGGCGTGTCGGTCACCGCGGCGATCTTCCGGCGCAGGCGCGACGCGTGGGAGTCGAGCGTTCGCGTCCGGCCCATCGACCGGAAGCCCCACACCTCTCGCAGCAGCTCTTCCTTCGTGAACACCCGCGTCGGCTGCCCGGCG
>CAWIKS010000014.1:0-17316 GCA_963836685.1 uncultured Actinomycetes bacterium | reverse complement strand
AGGTGCGCCTCCAGGCGCCAGAGGTTGTCGAGATGCTGGCTCGCCCAGAGCAGCACGAGCGCGGCCCGGACCGTCTGCTCGTCGCGGCCGCGGGCTGCGGCACGCACGCAGTCGACGAGGCGGGCACGGCCCTCGGCGTCGCGGATGTGCGGCGGGGGCACGGGGCGGTCGTTCACGAGCGCGTAGCCGAACGCGACGTACCACGTCTGGAGCGCGTGGAGCTCGCGGTCGAGGTTCTCGCCGCAGCGCTCGAGTCGCGGGGCGCGGTCGGCCATCCGGCCCAGCGCTGCCAGGGACTGCCCGGCCCGGCGGACGCGCGCCGCGCCGCCGACGAGCGCGGCGACCCCCTCGACGTTCACCTTCGTCGCCGAGCGCTCCGCGAGGTACTGACGGAAGGCGTCGTCGAGCCGATGCAGGGCGGCGTCGGCGGCCCGCTCCGCGCGCGCGGCGGCGCCGGAGTCGCCCCCCTCGATCAGGTGCCGGGCGGTGGCGACCACGTAGTCCGCCCCGCGCCCGTACGCGGCCGCGAGGTCCGCGCGCACGAGCGCGCCGGCGCCGCGCGGCCAGAAGAGGAGCCCGACCCCGAGGCTGATCGCGAAGCCGATCGCGACGTCCTCGACGCGAATCAGCCCCACCCTCCACCCGACCGGCTGGATGATGTTGAAGAGCACGAAGAGGACGACCGTGAAGCCCGCCTGTCCGGCGGCGAACGAGATCGCGCGCGGCGCGTAGGCGGCCAGCAGGATCGCGACCGGCAGCACTCCCCACAGAACCGCGTCGTGCGTGCCGATTCCGATCACGAGCAGCGCGCCGACGACGAGCCCCACCGCCGTCCCCGCGAGGGCGCTGAGAATCGACCAGCCGGTTCCGAGCGCGTTCGAGCGCAGGACCGAGAGCGTCCCGAGCACGACCCAGAACGAGTGCTGAAGGCCGGTCCGCTGGGCGATGTAGACGGCGACCGCGAGCCCGGCGGCACCGCGCACGCTGTTCTGGAACCAGATGGAGCCGACGCTCGCGTGCTCGACCGCGAGCTGCTCCGTCGCCTCGAGTGTCGACCGCGCGGGCGACGGCTGCGCCGGGCCGCGGCGACCGAGCTCCGGTGCCTCCGCCCCGGTGGCGATCAGCGCGTAGCCGGCGGCCTGGCGGGCGGAGTAGGTCGCCGCCCGGATCCGGAACGGCGGCTCGAGCGCTGCGGAGATAGCGTCGTCCCCGGTTCCGGCCGGGAGCTCCGGCAGCCGGCGGACGAGGGCGGCCGCGACCGCCTCCCGCGTCGCGTCGAGCCGGTCGATGTCCGGCCGCTCGTCACCGCCTTCGAGACGGGCGGCGCTCGCGCGCAGAACCGCGGCGCTCGCCGCCATCGCCTCCTCGTCCTCGGCGCAGGCGAGCTCGAGCAGAGGAGACGCAGGAGGCGATGGGAGCAGGGACAGCAACCAGTCCAGCTCGTCGGGAAGCGAGGCGAGCGCGGCCATCGGCCCGGTGGGACCGGTCGGGCGGTGCTGGGTGCCGAGGAAGCGTCGTCCCAGGGCGCCGACCGCCTCGCCGGCGAGGCGCGCCCGCTCGGCCGGTCGGTCGCCGCCCGCGTCGACGAGGTCGGCGACGGCCCGCAGCGCGGCAGCGGCCTGGCGCTGAACGTCGGCGCGCAGACGGGGCGGCCACAGCAGCATCGCCGCGAGCACGCAGGCACCGGTCGCGAGGCCCCAGCCCTCGAGGCGGTCGGGGATCGCGGAGTTGGGGGCCGGGATCGTCACCGGCAGGACGAACATGAGGATCGCCCCGGTCGCGCCCGCCGCGAAGTAGCCGTTGATCACGCCGGAGAAGAGCACTCCGAAGCCGACCGCCGCCATCGCACCGGCGGCGAGCCACGGGTTCCGCGAGCAGAGCGTCCCCAGCGTGACGAAGGCGGCGCCGACGCAGGCGAGCGCCGCGTACGCCAGCAGGCGGTTCCGCGGCCGACCGGAGAACTCGGTCAGCACGAGCAACGCGAACGATCCGAAGGCCGCGAGGATCGAGGTCTGCGGCTTGTCGATCACCTTGTCGGCGAACGCGAAGACCGCCGGGATGACGATCGCGGCACGCGCTGCGCTCTTCAGCGCCGCGATGTTCAGCACAGCTCTCCTAGCTCGAGCCGCTGGTCAGGAAGGCGACCAGGTCGGCGACCTGCTTGTCGCTGAGCTGGAACTGGGGCATCACGCCCTTCGGGAAGCCCGGGACGACGTACGCGTTCGGATCCTCGATCGACTCGGTCGCGTAGTGCTGCACGGAGCCGCGGTTCGCCTTCGCCGCGTCGGAGGCGAGGTTGTCGAGGTCGGGGCCGACCTTGCCGGTCGCGCCTGCGGGCTTGAACGTGTGACACGCGTTGCAGCCCTGGGCGGCGAAGAGCTGCTTGCCGGCGGCCGCGTCTCCGGGCGCCGCCGGAGGGGGAGCAGGAGCAGACGTCGTCGCCGGCTGCGTCGTCGTCGCGCGCCGACGTCCCCTCCGCCCCGCGCTTCTCCTTCGGCTCCGCGGCGAGCGCGATCACCGCGGCCAGCATGCCGGCGGTGAGCAGCACGGTGACGGCGACGAAGAGGCCGATCCGCCGGCCCGGGAACTGCGGCCGCAGCGCGGGCAGCAGGAACGACGACGCGAGCGCGAACGCGATGAAGACCCCGGCGACGACCGCGATCCCGACCTTGTGGCCGGTGGCGAGGGCGCTCAGCACGCGCGCACGCTAACAGCTGCGTTCAGGACACGCCGCGTTTCCGCGCGAGCTCGCGGAAGCCTTCGCTGAAGCCCACCGCCGTCCGCCGGTAGGCGGTGCGGACCGGCGCGCGGCGCTCGACGTCGGCGAGCCGTCGCGCCCGTGCGGCCAGCCGCTCGTGCTCCGCCTCGAGCCCATCGCGCAGGTCCGCCAGCTCCCGTTCCCGCTGCTCGAGCGCGGCGATCGCCTCCGCCAGCTCCGCCTCGCGCGCGTCGAGCACCGTCGCGCGGTCGGCGAGCGCAGCCTCGCGCCGCTCGACCTCGCCGAGCTGCGTCGCGCGCACGTCCAGCTCCTCGCGCTGCTGCGCGAGCACGGTCTCCTGCCGCCCGACCGCGGCCTCGCGAGCCCCGAGCTCTGAGCGCGCCGCGACGAGGCGGCGGTCCGCCTCCTCGAGCGTGCGCGCCTTCGCCTCCAGCCGCTCCTGCTCGGCGCGGACGTCCGGTGCGGCGGTCACCTGACGCTCCGCCTCGGGGGGCGGCGAGGCGACCTCGGCCCGCCGGTCTGCGAGGGCGGCTTCCCGCAGCGAGACGGCGGCCGTGCGCTCGGCCAGCGCGGCGGCTTCCTGCTCGAGCCGGGTCGCGAGCGCCTCGAGCTCCGCCCGCCCGGCGGCGAGTCGCTCGACGCTGCGCCGCTCCGCGTCGACCAGC
Organism: uncultured Actinomycetes bacterium; assembly: GCA_963836685.1. Lineage (GTDB taxonomy): Bacteria > Actinomycetota > Thermoleophilia > Gaiellales > Gaiellaceae > DATBLE01. The sequence goes on along the minus strand of CAWIKS010000014.1, from coordinate 13,932 downwards.
TCGTCGGCGCGCTGCTCGAGCTCGACCTCGCGCGCGGTCAATTCGTCCGCCCGCCTGGCGAGATCCCGGGCCCGGGCATCGGCAGTCTCGGCGCCGGCGACCGCAACCCGGCTCTCCCGCAGCGTTGCCTCCAGCTCCTTCAGGCGGGCGGCCTCCGCGACCGCCTGCTCGGCCAGCGCCGCCGCCTCCCGCTCGCGCTCCTCCAGCCTCGACTCGCGCTCGGCGAGCGCCTCCGCGTCCCGATCGAGGTCGCGCTCCTCTTTCGCCTCCGAGCGTCGCCGGCGCCGGCCGGCGAGACGGCCGCCTGCGAGCTTGCGCTCCAGCCGCTTCCGGGCGACGTCCAGCTCGACCTCGCGCCGCCCCGCCCGCTCGGCGGCGTCGCGCAGTGCCTCCTGCATCCGCGCGATCTCCCGCGCCGCCTCCGCCTGGATCCGGTCGCGCTCGGCGGCGAGATTCCGCTCGAGCTCCCGCAGGCGCCGCCGCTCGTCCTCGAGTGCCTCGACCGCCGGCCTCGTGTCGGGCTCGGGTGCCACGACTCGATGATACGGCGGCTATCTTTGGGGTGCACAGGCCGCGCGAGGCGCTCTCAGGAAAAACTCATGAAGAGGCGCTTAGCTTCGCCGTCCACGCGACCAAGGAGGCTTTCGTGCCCGCGTTCGCCGACGACCGTCTCTCTTCCTCACCGGCCGAGGCGAGGGAACGCCTCGAGCAGGCTCTCTTCGAGATCCGCCGGGTGATCGCAGGGCAGGACGAGATGCTGGAGCGCGTCCTCGTCTGCCTGCTCGCCCAGGGTCATCTGCTGATCGAGGGCGTCCCCGGCCTGGCGAAGACCCTGACGATCAAGACGACCGCCGGGGTGCTCGGCGGCACGTTCTCGCGCGTCCAGTTCACCCCCGACCTCGTCCCATCCGACCTCGTCGGCACCCGGATCTACCGCTCCGGGGACGGCGTCTTCGACACCGAGCTCGGCCCCGTCTTCTGCAACTTCCTGCTCGCGGACGAGATCAACCGCGCTCCGGCGAAGGTGCAGTCGGCGCTGCTCGAGGTGATGCAGGAGCGCCAGGTGACGATCGGGCACACGACCCATCCCGTCCCGGAGCCGTTCCTCGTGATGGCGACGCAGAATCCGATCGAGTCGGAGGGGACGTACCCCCTGCCGGAAGCTCAGGTCGACCGCTTCATGCTCAAGATCCTGATCGGCTACCCCTCGCACGACGAGGAGCTGACGGTCGTGCAGCGCCAGCTGGAGGCGCCGCCGGAGCTCCGGGAGACGCTGACGCTGGACGACCTGCGCGACCTCCAGCGGGAGGTCTTCGCCGTCTACGTCGACCCGGGACTGATCAGCTACTCGGTCACGCTCGCGGACGCGACCCGCAACCCCGCCGCGCACGGGCTCGACGACCTCGCCGAGCACATCTCCTACGGCGCCAGCCCGCGCGGACCGATCAGCCTCGTCCAGTCGGCACGGGCGCTCGCCCTGATCCGCGGCCGCGACTACGTGGTCGCGGACGACCTGCACGCCCTGGCCAAGGACGCGATGCGCCACCGGCTCGTCCTCTCCTACCAGGCGCTCGCCGAGGAGGTGAGCCCGGACAGCATCCTCGACCGCGTGATCGCGTCGGTCCCCGTGCCGCAGCTCGATCTCGCGAGGCCGAACGCCGCGTGACGCTGACCCGGGCGCTCCGCGCGGCCCCGACGCCCGACCGTCCCGGCCCGGGGCCGATCCCCGACCGGCTGCTGCGGGCGCTCGACGTGACCATCGGCCGGCGGATGGAAGGGATGCTCGCCGGCGACTATCGGTCCTCGCTCCTCGGCGAGGGGACCGAGCTCGCGCAGATCAGGCCGTACGAGCCGGGCGACGACGTCCGCCGGATGGACTGGAACGTCACCGCGCGGACCGGCCACCCGCACGTCCGCGTCGACCTCGCCGAGCGCGTCCTCGTCACCTGGCTCGTGCTCGACACGTCGCCGTCGATGCGGTTCGGCACCGCCGAGCGGCGCAAGGCGGACGTCGCCGAGGGAGTCGCGATCGCGATCGGGCACCTGGCGACGCGGCGCGGCAACCGCCTGGGCGCGATCACCTTCGGCGACGACCGGCCCCGCGCGGTGCCGGTGCGGCAAGGGCGTCCCGGCCTGATCGGCCTGCTCACCGCCCTCCGCTCGGAGCCCGCCGACGAGGCGGGCCGCCCGGGCGCGACGTCGCTCGGCGAAGGCGTGCGCCGCGCGAGCGCGCTCGCTCGGCAGCGCTCGCTGGTGGTCGTCGTCTCCGACTTCCGCGGTCCCGCGGGACTGGCGCCGTCCGCTGCTCGAGCTCGCCGGCCGCCACGAGGTCGTCGCAGTCGAGATCCGCGACCCGCGCGAGCAGGAGCTGCCGAACGCCGGCGAGCTGTGGCTCGTCGACCCCGAGACCGGCCGGCAGCTCCGCGTGGACACGCGCAGCGAGAATCTCCGCCGACGCTTCGCCGCCGCCGCCGAGCGCGAACGCCGCGAGCTGGCCCGTACCCTCTCCTCGGCCGGCGTCCGGCACGTCGTGCTGTCGACCGCAGGCGAATGGCTGCGCCCGCTCGCGGTCTTCCTGGAGCGGGCGAAGTGAGCTTCGACCACCCGTTCTGGCTGATCGCGCTCGTCGCCGTGCCGCTGCTGGTCGCCGTGTACCTCCTGCGGGAGCGGCGGCGCCCCCGGTTCGCCGCCCGCTGGGGGTCGCCGGCGCTGCTGCCGAACCTGGTCGACCGTGCGCCCGGGCTCCGCCGCCACCTTCCGGTCGCAGTGCTCCTCGTCGCGCTGGCCGCGCTCGTCGTCGGAGTCGCCCGGCCGCGCGCGACGATCAGCGTGTCGCGCGAGGACGCGACCGTCCTGCTCGCGATCGACGTCTCCCGGTCGATGGGCGCAACCGATGTCCTCCCCACGCGGCTGGGGGCGGCGCAGATCGCCGCGAACGAGTTCGTCGACAAGGTGCCGAAGAAGTTCCGGATCGGAGTGGTCTCGTTCGCGACCCGAGCGCAGGTCGCGGTCGCGCCGACCGACGACCGCGACCTGGTTCACGCCGCGATCGCCTCGCTGCGCCTCGGCGAGGGCACCGCGATCGGCGATGCGGTGCTCCTCGCCGCCCGGCTCGGCCAGCGCGAGCGGACGAGCGACGGAGCCGTTCCGCCGACCTCGGTGCTGCTGATCTCGGACGGGACGCGCGACGGCGGCCAGACGGCGCCGCAGACGGCCGCCGCCCGCGCCCGCGCCCTGCACGTGCCCGTGTACACGATCCTGCTCGGGACGCCGAACGGCACCGTGCGTCACACCCTTCCGGGCGGCTACACGGAGATCATCCGGGTGCCGCCGACCCCGGCGACGCTCCGGCAGATCGCGCAGACGAGCGGCGGCCTGTTCTTCACGGCGACGACGGACAAGCGGCTGCGCGACGTGTACGAGCAGCTCCGCTCCCGGATCGGGCACAAGACGGAGTCGCGCGAGCTGACCGACTTCTTCGCCGGCGGCGCCGCGCTGCTCCTGCTCGGCGGCGGCACCCTCTCGGCGCTGTGGTTCAGGAGGGTTCCGTGAGGCGGCTCGCCCTGCTCGTCACCGTGCTGCTCGCGGCGCTGGCGGCAAGCGCCGGGCCGGCGGGCGCGACGAACGAGTGCCGCGGCCTCAACCCGTGCGTGCCGGTCGCCGGGCCGTGGGTGATCGTCCCCGTCGCCCGGAACATGCCCCGGCCGCAGGTGCAGTACCAGCTCACGTGCCCGACGCGGATTCGTCGTCGGCGGCGTCGACGCCGAGCTGACCGATCGCGCGATCGACGTCTGGATCATCGGGACCTCGGGCAGCCCGGTGAGCCCGGGAGTGACCACCTCGAGCTCGATCGTCTTCGTCGCGTCCTACGTGGGGGTCGGCGCGCGCGCCCCGAGCTTCCGCCCGCATGCGGGCTGCCTGCCGGCGACCGGCGGCGGGCCGCGGACCCCGACCGCCCTCGGCGCCCTCGCACCCGGGCAACCCACCGTCCGCCGCGTCCGGACCCTTCGCGTCAGCTCGAACACGACGATCGCGGTGTCCTGCCGCGGGGACGAGCGCCTGGTCGCGGCCTACTCCGCACGCGGATTCTTCACCGCGACCCCACCCGCGGCGGAGCTCGCCGCCGGGCTCTCCACCAGGCAGCGGATCCAGGGGAGCCGGGTCGTCGTCTCCGTCCGCGCCGGGCAGGGGCCGGGCGTCGTCCAGGTCGCAGCCGTCTGCGCAGGTGGGCGATGAGCTTCGGCCATCCGCTCCTGCTGCTCACCCTCCTCGTCGTGCCGGCGGCGGCGGCGCTGTACCTCTTCCTCCAGCGGCGCCCGGCGCGCTACGCGATGACGTTCACCAACCTCGACGTGCTGGCCTCGGTCGTCCGGGGCCGCTCGCTGCGGCGCTATGTCCCGCTCGCGCTCTTCCTGCTCGCGGTCGGCTCGCTCTGCTTCGCGCTCGCGCGCCCTCATCGCAGCACGCTGGTCGCGTCCAAGCGGTCGACCGTGGTCCTCGTCGTCGACGTCTCCGGCTCCATGCAGGCGACGGACGTGAAGCCGACACGGCTCGGAGCGGCGCAGGCGGCGGTCCGCTCGTTCCTGAAGAAGGTGCCGAAGAACGTCCGCGTCGCCCTGATCGCGTTCGCCGGGGAGCCGCAGGTGGCCGCGCCGCCGACCACCGACCGGAACGTCGTGCTCGAGTCCCTGGACTCGCTCAGCTTCTTCAGCGGCTTCGGCGGAACCGCGATCGGCGACGCGATCGCCGCGGCGGTCGAGCTCGCCGCACCGACCAACCCACCGGGGGCGCAGACGATCGCCTACCGGATCGCGGCGCCCTCGAAGAGCCCGGTCACGATCCTCTTCCTGTCCGACGGCCACCAGACGCGCGGGCTGCTGCAACCGCTCGAGGGCGCCCAGCGGGCGGCGAAGGCGGGCATTCCGGTGTACACGGTCGCGCTGGGGACGGCGAACGGCGTGCTCGACCGTCCCTTCGGCCGCTTCGGCGGCGGGGCGAACCGGATCCCCGTGCCGCCGGACCCGCAGACGCTGAGCGCGATCGCCCGCATGACCGGCGGACAGTTCTTCGCCGCGCGCTCGTCGAGCGCGCTGTCGTCCGCCTACTCGCACCTCGGCTCTCGCCTCGGCCGCGAGCCCGGCAAGAAAGAGGTGACGTACGAGTTCCTGATCCTGGGCGCGGGCCTGCTGATCGGCGCCGGCCTGCTGTCGGCGCTCTTCTCCCCGCGGCTCCCCTAGTGCGGCGTCACGACCACGCTGGGTTCAGGTGGAAACGTTGTGAGACGCCGCACTAGTTGGTCACGCGACGGCGCACGTGCGGGCGGTGGCGGGAGGCGATCGCCAGGAACCGTCCGACGAGCAGACCGCCGCCGACCGAGAGCGCGAGCCAGCTCACGATCGCGACTGCGAGAAGAATGATCCACTGCGGCATTGCGGTCTCCACCGTAGGTATCGACCCGGACGGATACGTGCTTGAGAGCACGTTCCCTGCCTAGACTCCCCACGGTGGCGGTCGCCTCCCCCCGACGGAAGCAGGCGCAGGCGCTGTTTGCCCCGCTCGGGCCCACCTACGACCGCTACGCGCGGGTGCTCTCGTTCGGCCAGGATCCCCGCTGGCGGCGGTTTCTCGTCTCCCGGGTCGAGGCCGGCCCGGAGGACACGGTGCTGGACGTCGCGACCGGTACCGGCGCAGTCGCGCTGGAGCTGATCCGGCGGAGGGGCTGCGCGGTCGTCGGCCTCGACCAGAGCCCGGAGATGCTCGCGGTCGCCCGCCGCCGGCTGCCGGAGACGGTCCGGCTGGTCGAGGGCGAGGCCGATCACCTGCCGTTTCCGGACGGCTCGTTCGCGGCGCTGACCTTCACCTACCTGTTCCGGTACGTCGACGACCCGGGCGCGACCCTGCGCGAGCTGGCGCGCGTGGTCGGGCCGGGCGGATCGATCGCGGGCCTCGAGTTCGGCGTCCCTCCGAACCCGGTCTTCCGCGCGCTCTGGCGCCTCTACGTCGGCGCCGGGCTGCCCCTTGCCGGGCGCGTGATCTCGCCCGGTTGGGCCGAGGTCGGCGGCTTCCTCGGCCCGAGCATCGAAGAGCTCTGGCGCCGCCTCCCGCTCGACCGGCTGCTGCAGCTGTGGGCCGATGCGGGGATCGAGGACGTGCGCGCCCGCCGGCTCAGCGTCGGCGGGGGGATCGTGATCTGGGGCCGCAGGGCATGAGCGTCGAGGCCCGCCCGGCCTTCTACGCGCTCGCGCCGGGAGGCTGGCGCGACTACGTCACGCTCCTCCACCCGCCGTACACGCTCTGGCATCTGAGCTACGTGGTGATCGGGGCGACGCTCGCGCCCGAGTGGCGGCCCGGCCGGCTGGTCGCCACCCTCGCCGCGTTCTTCCTGGCAGTCGGAATCGGCGCCCACGCGCTCGACGAGCTGAGCGGGCGACCCCTGTCGACCCGGATCCCGGATCGGGTGCTGGGCGGGCTCGCCGCCTGCTCGATCGCGGCCGCGGTCGGGATCGGGATCGTCGGCGCGGTCGAATACGACCTCTGGCTGATCGCCTTCGTCGCCGCCGGGGTGGTGCTCGTCTGCGCATACAACCTCGAGCTCTTCGGCGGGCGGCTCCACGGCGACCTGTGGTTCGCGGTCGCGTGGGGGGCGTTCCCGCTCCTCACCGCCTACTTCGCCGCGGCCGAGCGGCTGCGCTGGGAGGCGGTGCTGGCCGCCGCGTTCGCCGCCCTGTCGAGCTACGCCCAGCGGCGGCTCTCGAGCCCGGTGCGCCGCCTGCGGCGGCAGGTGGTCGCCGTCTCCGGAACGATCGAGCTCAGGGACGGGACGCGCGAGCCGGTCACGCGCGAGACCTTGATCGCGGGCAACGAAGCGGCACTGCGCGCCCTGAGCGCCGCCGTGGTCGCGCTCGCGATCGGCCTCGTCGTCCTGCGCGTGTCGTAATGGACTCGGGATGGACCCCGAAACCACCGAGCGGCTGCACTGCGTTCATCAGGACAATGAGTAGCTGAAGAACCCGTGACCGGTGTCCGGAGCGCGATCGACCTTCAGGTTGGTGAAGTCGAGGTTGCCGCTCGCATCGGTCGTCGCGCCGGAGGCTGCCAGCACCCCGAAGTTGAAGCCCTTCGTCCTGCCCAGGTCGGCGGCGCTGACGTGTATCGTCGGTCCGGTGGCGGCGTAGGCGTACGTCAGCGAGGCCTGCGAGGCGGCCGCGACGAAATCCGTTCCGTTCCACTGGAACAGAGTGACGACACCAGGGTCAAGCTCGATCACGTAATCGGCGCCCAGGAAGTCCGGAGCGCCGGTGGCGGGGTTCTGGTCGGTGTCAAGGAAGACGACGAAGAACATGTCCGGGGTCAGCGCCGGCCGGTTGCTGACGTTGACCTGGAAGGTGATGTTCCCGGCGGCGTCGCCCGAGACGACGATGCTGGTGATGTCCGGCGCCGAGGGGTCTTCGGCGGTCGAGTCTGCGAAAGTCGCGGTCGGGGGCAATGGAGGCGGGGGCGGAGGCGGGGGCGGTTGAGGTGGAGACGGCGGAGGGGCAGGTTTCCGACAACCTGCGATCCCGCCGTTCGGGTATACGCGACACAAGTCCAACCGTGCCCTAGGCCCCCACCAACGAACGAGATCAAGCCCCACGAGCACACCTGCCGTCCGTTGGCCGAGCACATCGCGCGACCCAAGCCCGATCTGAAGGATGCCCACCACTCGGCCTGAGTCGTCAATGAATGGCGACCCGCTCGCGCCCTCTGCACCAAGCATTCTGACCGCGAGCAGGGGAGCGCCGTTTCGCGTTCCCCTCCAGATGATCTTTCCCTGGTTGAGACTCAGCCGGTTTCCGAGCGGATATCCGACCATTCCGAGGTTAGCTCCCGCGGGTGGACGCGATGACCTGATCCTGAAGACGTGGGCACCGGTTGCGTCATGGTCGAGCTTCACTGTCGAGAGATCAGCTGCGGACGCGGAAGCATGGCCCCCGTGCCAGTAAGCCCACCGCTTGCCGGAAAAGGTATGGCCATCGACCGCCACGCGCACCTTGCAGGCGTGCTGGAGAACGTGTCGGGCGGTCATCACAACCGAATCGCCAACGAGAAAGCCGGTCCCCTGACCTAGCAGACGACCACCGCACCCGTAGGTATGGATGAGCGCGATACCGGTCGATATTTCCTGGAAGAGACCCGGACTCACATCCGTCGCCGCGTCGGATGCCGAAGGAAGCGCACCAGTAGCGGCGACTAGCGCGCAGGCGCACAAGATCGCCGCCCAACGGCGTGCGACCGAGAGCATCGCGCAGGCTCGCTCTCCATTCATCTCGACTTGTCCGTCCTGAATGCTCACTCGAGTGAAGTGCCCGGGCGCCAGCCTACCCCTGCCCTCCGAGGAGTGTCCAGAGAGTCTGGTGTTCCCTTGAGATGCTCCCCTGGGATTTCAGTAAAGCCGCCTCGTCAGCAGGCACAGGTGAGCGGTCTGGGCGACGGCGAGCGCTGAAAACGGCGAAGCCCGAACAAGCAACGACAGCTACAGTGGTCGAGGCCATGGGAGGGGTCACATGAGCGAAGGGCGAAGCCGGCGACGCGCGGTGCTCGCGCTCGTCGTGCCGCTCGTCCTGCTGGCGACCGCCGGCGCCGGAGCGGCCGCCGACCGCAGCCCCGCCCCGCCCTCGACCGTCCGGCAGCTCTTCGTCTCCGGAGGGCTCCCCGGGGCGCGCACGGCCGCGATTCGCGGCTCCGCGCGCGCGGGCGCGGCCTGCGGCGAGACCCCGGGCCTCGTCTGCACGACCGTCAACGTGCCGCTCGACCGCACGGGCGTGACCCCGGGGACGATCTCCCTGCACGTCGAGGAGCTGCCGGCTGAGGGAACCCCGCGCGGGGCCCTGTTCCTGCTCGCCGGCGGACCGGGGCAGGGATCGGCGCACGTCTTCGGCCTCGGCTCACCGGCGGCGGTGGCGATCTACCGGTTCCTCTTCCCGGGCTACACCCTCGTCGCCTACGACGACCGCGGCACGGGCGACTCCGGCCTGCTCGACTGTCCGACGCTGCAGACGGCGATCTCCGCCGACGCCCAGCAGGCGGGCGCCGCCAACTGCGCGAACGTCATCGGCCCGCAGCGCGCCTTCTACAGCACCGGCGAGCACGCCGAGGATCTGGAGGCGGTGCGCGCGGCGCTCGGCCTCGACAAGGTGGCGCTGTGGGGCGTCTCCTACGGGACGAAGCTGGCGCTCGCCTACGCGCTCGCCCACCCCGACCACGTCGAGCGGCTCCTGCTCGACTCCGTCCTTCCCCCGGACCTCCCCGACCCGTTCAGCGCGAACGTCCTGCGCGCGCTGCCGGCGACGCTGAACGCGTTCTGCGCCGACGGAGGCTGCCGCGCGGCGACGCGCGACTTCGGCGGCGACGTCGCCGCGGTCGCGAACATGCTCGCCGCCAGGCCGCTCCAGGCGAGGGTGCTGCTGTCGAGCGGCGCGAGCACGACCGAGCACCTCGACGGGCTCACCTTTCTGTCGATCGTCCTGGACGCCGACCTCAACCCCGGGCTCGCCGCCCTGCTGCCCGCGGTCGTCCACGCCGCCCGGCTCGGGAACACCCAGCCGCTGCTCCGGCTGGCGCGGATCCACGACGGCACCTCGATCTCCTCCGCCGAGGACCTGAGCACCGGCCTGTACGCGGCGACGGTCTGCCGTGACGGCCCGTTCCCGTGGCAGCCGGACACGCCGATCGCCGACCGCCCCGCCCTCTACCAGGCGGCGGTGGCCGCCCTTCCTCCGGGCTCGCTCGGGCCCTTCGGCAGCTGGGCCGCCCGCTTCGGGAATGCCGATTTCTGCCTCGGCTGGCCGAGCCCGGCCGGCGGGGCGCCCCTCGGCGCCGGCCCGCTCCCGGACGTCCCGGTGCTCGCGATCAGCGGGGGCTTCGACATGCGTACGCCGACGGCCGGCGCGGCCTCGATCGTCTCGCGCTTCCCGCAAGGGCATCTGCTCGTCGTCCCCGGCGTCGGGCACAGCGTCGTCACCGCCGACCCGTCCGGCTGCGCGGCGAGCGCGGTGCGAAGCTGGATGATCGGAGCGCCCGTCCCCGGCCAGTGTCCGCGCCCGAAGGCGCTGCTGGCACCGATTCCGGCGCTGCCGGCGCCCGGATCGGCGACGCCGACGAAGCCGGCGGGCCCGCTCCCGACCTACGTGATCGCCACCAAGACGATCCGCGAGGCGGAGGCGATGTGGCTGACCGCCGCTCCGGCAACGGTCCCGGGAGTGTTCGGGGGGAAGCTGGTCGCCTCCGCCGGCCGCAGCTTCACGCTGGTGCGGTACAGCATCGCCCGCGGGGTGACGGTCAGCGGCACGCTCAGGCTCTCGAAGGTGGCGCTGCCGCTCGCGTTCGAGGGCACGGTCACGGTCGGCGGGCCGGCGGCCTCCCGGGGCATCCTCGGGCTCTCCGGCAACAGCCTCCGCGGAACGCTCGGCGGCCGCCTGATCGGCAGATAGCGAGCGGCGCCGGACCGAAGTCCGAACTCGCGGTTCTAGCCGACTCGACTCGAGAAGGTGCGCGTCACCTTCACGCCCTGCACGGTCAGGGCGATCGTGCCGCGGAGCACCTTCCCCTTCGCCGACGCCGGAATCCGCCACACGCAGCTGGCGACGCCGTTCGCGACCACGTGCGTGACCGCGGCGATGCGCTTGAACGCGATCGTGGCCGTGCACGCCGCCGTTCCGGCCTTCACCGGCCCGGCGGTGTCGTTCTCGTTGGCGGCCAGGGATGCGGAGAACGGCCTCCCGGCCCTGGCGGGCTTCGGCGAGGTCCTGAACGCGGTCACGCTCAGGATCAGCTTCGTCAACACCTGGTAGTCGAAGAACCCGTGACCGGTGTCCGGAGCGGAATCGACGTGCAGGTTGGTGAAGTCGAGCATTGCCGCTCGCATCGGTCGCGAAGCCGGAGGCTGCCAGGACGCCGAAGTTGAGGCCCTTCGTCCTGCCCAGGTCGGCGGCGCTGACGTGGATCGTCGGTCCAGTGGTGGCGTAGGCGTACGTCACCGAGGTCTGCGAAGCGGCGGCGACGAAGTCGGTTCCGTTCCACTGGAACAGGGTGACGACACCGGGGTCAAGCTCGATCACGTAATCGGCGCCCAGGAAGTCCGGAGCGCCGGTGGCGGGGTTCTGGTCGGTGTCAAGGAAGATCACGTAGAACATGTCCGGGGTCAGCGCCGGCCGGTTGCTGACGTTGACCTGGAAGGTGATGTTCCCGGCGTCGTCGTTGGAGACGACGACGCTCGTGATGTCGGGCGCGGCCGCGTCCTCGCCGACCGAGTCGGGGAAGGTCGTCGAGTTGGCCGCGCGACGGGCCGAGTCGCCGAGGGCGGCCGCGGGCAGGAGCACGAGGAGGGCCCCGATGGCCAGCGACACCAGCAGCCGTGCCTTCACGTCGCGTCCAGCGTAACGACGTCCCGCGTTCCCCGCCAGCCTCCGCCGGCCCCGAGCCCCGATCAGGCGGCGGCGCGCTCGATCAGCAGCCGAGCGGCGAGCTCGGACGAGCCGCCGAGCAGAAGCTCCTCGGCGCCGTCGAGCTCGAACTGGGGGTAGACGGCGAGCACGAGCGCGTGCGTGCACTCGAAGCCCGCGTCGGTCAGCTTGCGGAAGCGCGAGCAGAGGAGCTCGGTCGCCTCGTCCTCGTTCAGCAATTCGAAATCGCGTGCGGTCATGGGCTCATCCTCGTTCCGGCGGGGGCCTTGCCAATCCCCCGAATGGGGCAATCGACCACGATCTCTGCGGCGCCGACGCGAGAGCGGCGCCCTCGTGCCGTCGTCGAGCACGCCGTGTATACAGGGCGTGTGCCGCGAGTCGTGGTCGGCGTCCCGATGTACCGGAGCGAGGAGCTCGTGGTCGAAGCGCTCGAGTGCCTGCTGACGCAGACGTACGAGGACTTCGCCGTCGTCGCGATCGACGATTGCTCGCCCGATTCGACCTACGACGTCGTCAGCGCCCGCGTGGCGGGCGATCCCAGGGTGACGGTCGAGGCGAACGGCCGCCGGCTGGGCAGCTCGGGCAACTGGAACCGCGTGCTGGCGAGAGCCCTCGAGCTGCACCCCGGCTGCGAGCTGTTCGCCTGGGCGTCCGACAACGACCTGCGCGAGGCGACCTGGTTGTCGGCGACCGTGAAGGCGCTCGACGAAAATCCGGGCGCCGTGCTCGCGTACAGCCGCGCCGGCAGCGTCGTGAACGGCGTGCGCGTCCCACCCCGGGCAGCCCGCGCGAGCGACGAGCCCGCGCCGCGACGCGGCGTCGACCGCATGAGCGCGGTCCTCCGCGGCCGCCGGGACAGCGCGATGATCTACGGGCTCCAGCGTGTGCAGACGCTCGAGACCTCTGCGCGTGGGCGGGAAGCCCCACGTCATCGCCCCGGACATCCTCTTCCTGTCCCACCTGGCGCTCTACGGCGAGTTCGTCCGCTGCCCCGACGGTCTCTTCTATCTGGGGACGAGAAGGACCGGGGGATCGCACAAGCGGCAGCGGGCTGTGGTGTTCGCGGATCCACCGCCAGCGTGGTCGTGGCTGCCGGTGCAGATTCAGCGCGCGGCGTGGCTGACCGCGAAGCTGGCGATCGCCGGTCGGCGGCCGCCCGGAATCGGCCGGCTGCAGACGCCGGCCGTGCTCGCGCGGTTCTGTCGCGAGGATTTGCGCCAGGAGGCGCACGGACGGCTGCAGCAGCTGAGGAAGCACCGCCGCCGTGCGGCGGGCCGACGTCGCAAGCAGAGCCGGCGCCCGGCTACAGCGGCTGGAACGGCTCGATCTGCTCGATCAGGGAGTGGAGCGCCTGAGCGTTCCGGTCTCGAGCGGACAGGTGCCGGGGCCGAGCAGGCCAGTACGCCGCCAGCTCCGGATCGGTCCAGCTGAACTGGAATTCGTCGGCGGGGTCGTAGAGCGCGGTCGAGCCGACCAGGGTCACCGAGTCCTCGTGGGCGTAGATGCCGTGGGCGACCCCCGGGGGAATGAGCACCGAGGTCAGCTTGCCCGCCGAGAGATCGAGCCGGGCGGCGCCTCCCTCGGTCGGAGATCCGCGCCTGAGATCCTTGAGGACGAACGTCTGGCGTCCCGCCACCGCGACCTTGTAGTCCGTGTGCCGGACGTGCAAGTGCATCCCGCGGAGCGTTCCGGCACGACTCGTGAGGGCGTGCCACTGCGCCAGCTCGAGATCCGTGTCCCAGTCGACCCGAAAGAGCTCGCAAACGGATCCTCGTCCGTCCAGGTGCATCAGCAAGGGGCAGACCACGACCCCGGCGATCTGATCTGTCGATAGGAGGACCTGACTCATCCTGGACGCACGGGCGATGCTAACCGACGTCCCGGTCGGCCCTTACGGCGGGGGGGACAGGCCGAGCCCGACGAACTCGTCGTTCGGCACCCAACCGAGCCCGCTGGCGAGCCGGTTCGTGAAGTTGAACATCGCCGCCACCTCGGCGATGTCCATGACGTCCTCGTCGCTCCAGCCGGCCTCGCGCAACGCCGCCACGTCGTCCTCGGAGCAGCTCGACGACTGCTCGGTCAGCTTGACCGCGAAGTCGAGCATCGCGCGCTCGCGCGGCTCGAGCCCGGCGTACCGGTAGTTCGTCCGGAGCTGCTCGACGAGGACCGGGTCTCCGGTCAGCTTCCGCAGGGCGGCGGCGTGCGAGACCATGCAGTAGTGGCAGCGATTGACCGTCGAGACGACGACCGCGATCATCTCCCGCTGCGCCTTGGTCAACCCCGAGTCGCCGCGCATCAGGTCGTCGTAGAACGCGTCCCAGAGCTCGAGATGCCGGGGGCGGAGCGCGTAGACGCGAAGCACGTTGGGGACGAACCCCAGCCGCTCGGACGCCCTCTCGAAGAGCCTCGCCACGCCCGGCGGCGCCTCGTCCTCCGCCGGGACACGAAGCCAGGCCTCCCGCTTGCCGACCCTCGCCACCGCCGGAGTCTA
>CAWIKS010000013.1:0-138901 GCA_963836685.1 uncultured Actinomycetes bacterium | reverse complement strand
GTGAGGAGCGTGCCGCGTTTTTGCGTCTGCGCGTCGAGGATCTTCGCGCAGGCGTGGACCGCGCGTGTGTGCGGTGCCGGGATGTCGAGCTTGTCGGCGAGCTCGAGCAGGGCGCCGCTCATGCAGTCGAGCTCGAGCGGCTTGCCTGCCTCCAGGTCCTGGAGCATGGAGGTCTTGTGATCTCCGACTGCGATTCCCGCTTCGAGCCGCCGCTCCAGTGACACGGGGAGCTCCGCTCCGACCGCGTTCGCGACCGCGGCGCACTCCTCGAGGATCGCGCGGAGCAGCTCGACCATTGCCGGCTCGGCGCCGAGCTCGCCCAGGGTGGCGCGGGTCAGGGCCGTCACCGGGTTGAACGCGACGTTGCCGATCAGCTTCAGCCAGATCTGGTCGCGGAGGCGCTCCTCGACCGGGCACTTGAGCCCGCCGGCGACGAACGCCTCCGAGATTCTCCGGCAGCGCTCGCTCAGGCTGCCGTCGGGCTCGCCGATCGCGAACCGCGTTCCCTCGACGTGGCGGATCACGCCGGGCTCGACGATCTCCGTGGAGCAGTAGACGACGCAGCCGACGATGCGCTCGGGGTCGATCGAGCGGGCGATCGCCCCGCCCGGGTCGACGCTCTCGAGCGCGGTCCCGGAGAGCGGCCCGGGGTGCGACTGGAAGTACCACCAGGGAATGCCGTTCTGCGCGGGAATCACCACCGCGTCGGGGCCCAGTGCCCTGCCGAGGCGGGGGGCGAGCTCGGGCAGGCTGTACGCCTTGAGCGCGACGAAGACGACGTCGGCGTCGCCGACGGCCTCGATGTCGTCGGTCGCCGCCGGATGCGCGTGGAAGTCGCCGCGAGGGCTGAGCACCCGGACGCCGCGCTCCCGCATCGCCTGGAGGTGCGGGCCCCGCGCGATCAGGGTGACGTCGCTTCCGCCCCGGGCGAGCGCGGCGCCGACGTACGCGCCGATCGCGCCGGCGCCGAGCACGGCGAATCTCATCGATCGGTCCTCGGGAGCAGCGCCGCAACGCGGCGGCGTTGGAGCTTGCCCGTTGCCGTGCGCGGGATCTGCGGGACGATCCGGATCGTCTTCGGCACCTTGAACGGCGCCAGCCGTTCGCGGCAGTGGTCGCGCAGCGCACGCTCGTCGACCACGCCGGTGACGACGACCGCAGCCGCGACCTCCTCGCCGTAGAGCGCATCCTCGACGGCGAAGCACACGGCGTCGCCGACCGCCGGGTGGGCGAGCAGGACGTCCTCGATCTCGTACGGAGAGATGTTCTCGCCGCCCCGGAGGATCATCTCCTTGATCCGCCCCTGGAGACGCAGATAGCCGCTCTCGAAGACGCCGCGGTCGCCGGTGCGGAACCAGCCGTCGCGGAAGGCGTCCGCGTTCGCCCCCGGGTTGTTCAGGTACCCGGGCGTGACTCCGGGCCCGCGGATCACGACCTCGCCCGAGACGCCTGCCGGCGTGTCGGCTCCCTGCCCGTCGACGACGCGGATCTCGGTTCCCGTCGGAACGCCGACCGATCCGGCGAGGCGCGGCCCCGGCGGAAGCGGGTTCGAGGACATCTGATGGCTCGCCTCGGTCATCCCGTAGGCCTCCAGGAGCGGCGCCTGGTAGATGTCCTCGATCCGTTGCATCAGCGCCGGGGGCATCGCCGAGCTGCACGACCGGGCGAACCGGAGGCTCGCCGGAGCCGTCTCTGCCGCTTGCTTGTCGAGGATCATCTGGTGCAGCGTCGGGCCGGCCGAGAGCCAGGTGACACGGTGGTCGCGCGCCTGGCGCCAGAAGCGACGAGGGCTGAATCGCCTCGGGACGATCGCCGACCCGCCTCCGGCGAACGCCCCGAGGACGGAGGCGACGAGCCCGTGGATGTGGAAGAGCGGCATCGCGACGTAGGAGACGTCGTCGCGCTCGAGTCGGTAGTGGGCGGCGATCGTCCGTGCCGAGGCGACCAGATTGCGTTGCAGCAGCGGAACCTGCTTCGGTCGGCTCGTCGTGCCGCTCGTGTGCAGGAGCAAGGCGATGTCGTCCGCGCCCCCCGGGTCGAACGGTTCCTCGCGCTCGACTGGTCGGCCGTCGACGGCCAGACCGGCGGTCTCGCCGTCCTGCACGTGTACGTCGACGACCCGGACGCCCGCGCCGGCGGCCGTCCTGGCCGCTTGCATGTCACCTGCGGGCACGAGCAGCAGGCGCGGCGCGAGGTCGGCGAGGTAGAAGGAGTGCTCGTCGACGGTGTACGCCGGGTTCAACGGCGCTGCGGCCGCCCCGAGCGTCGTGATCGCCAGCAGGATCTGGACGAGCTCGGGCCCGTTCGGGAGGACGAGCGCGACCCGGTCTCCGCGCTCGACGCCGATTGCGCGCAGGCGACCCGCCAGCTCGAGGATCGTGCGCTCGAGCTCGCCGAATGTCCTCCCCTGCCCGTCCTCGGGGGTGACGAGCGCCGCGTCCCCGGCCCTCGACTCTCCGGTGAACAGCACCGAGAGCGCCTCGCCACCCGTCACGCCGTCTCCCTCAGAGGCCGGCAGCGTATCCGTCCTTCCGCGGATCGGAGCCGCCGAGCAGGGCGTCGCCGTCCAGGACGATCGCCTGGCCGCCGCCGAAGCCGAACGTGTCGTCGTCGCGGGCGACCTGGTAGCCCAGCTGCTCGAGGTCGTCCGCGCGGTCCCAGAGGCCTTCCTCCAGACGGACGAGCTCGCCGTCGACCCAGAACCGGGGCTCGTCGAGCGCGGCCTGCGGATCGAGCCCGCGGTCGACGAGCGCGGAGACGAGCTGGACGTGTGCCTGAGCCTGGATGAAGCCGCCCATGACGCCGAACGGGCCGACGAGGCGGCCGTCGCGGAGGAGCAGCCCGGGGATGATCGTGTGGTAGGGCCGTTTCCCGGGCACGACCTCGCCCTGGACGGCGAAGCAGCCGCCGCGGTTCTGGAGCACGACGCCGGTGCCGGGGGCGACGAGGCCCGAACCGAAGCTGCCGAACAGGCTCTGGATGAACGAGACCGCCGTCCGGTCGCGGTCGACCGCGCACAGGTAGACGGTTCCGCCGGCCGGGCCGCTCACCGCGGCCGACCTCTGCGCGCGCCGCCGCTGGAGGAACCCGGAGGTCGAGCAGGTCGCCGACGTCCGCCCCGTCGCGCACTCGCGCCCGGGCGTCCTCGAGCGCCAGCCGCACGCAGTCGATCTGGTTCCGCAGGTCGGGCTCGAGGCCCTCGAGCAGCCCGAGCCCTTCCAGTGCGGCGACGCCCTGCGTGGGCGGCGGCAGCTCGACGACCTCGTAGCCGCGATATCCGACCCGGAGGGGCTCGACCCAGCGCGGCTCATAGGCGGCGAGGTCGTCCTGCTCGAGCCAGCTGACGGAGCAGATCGCCTCGGCGACCGGGCCGTCGTAGAAGGCCGTCGCGCCCTCGTCGGCGATCGCCTCCAGGGTCGCCGCCAGCTCGGGCAACCGGTAGCGCGCACCCCTGGGCGGCGGCGGCGAGAGCTCCGGGGGAACGCGCGCCGCGGCCCACGACGCGCTGGTCCCGGAGGTTGCGGCCCAGGCGGCGGCTGCCCGGGCGGCGACCGCGAAGCCGCGCTCGGCCGTGTCGATCGCGTCGGCGAGGCACGCCTGGAGGCCGAGCGTGCCGTGCCGCTCGGCGAGCGCGGCCCAGCCGGCGACGGCACCCGGGACCGTGACCGAGCGGGGCCCGCGTTCCTCGACGGGCATCCGCGGATCGGCGCGTCGCGGGGCGGGGCCGGCGGCGTCGAGGCCTTCCACCCGTCCGTTCGCAGAGACGATCGCGAACGCGTCCCCGCCGATCCCCGTCGACATCGGCTCGGTGACGCAGAGCACCGCCGCGGCCGCGAGCGCCGCGTCGGCAGCGTTGCCGCCGCGCTCCAGCATTCTCAGCCCGGCCCTGGTCGCGAGCGGCTGGCTCGTGGCGACCATGCCCTCCGAGGCGACGGCGGGCGGGCGCCCGTACGCGAAGCGGAATCCCATCGGGCCGCCGCTCAGCGCCGAACGACGACCTCCGGGCCGTCCCAGGAGCCCTGCTCGACCTGGCCGCGCCGCCATTCCTCGGCCACCTCGAGGTGCGTGCCGAACCAGACGTCCGGGAAGCTCTTGATGTACTCGATCAGCTGGCCGAGCATCGCGATGCGCGGGTGGCGGCCGATGCAGAACGGGTGGACGACGAGGAGGAAGCAGCCGCCGGCCCGGTAGGAGCCGTCGAACTCCGCCTTCCAGATCTCCAGCACCTGCGAGGGCGCCACCAGCCCGGACATGTACGGGAAGAAGCTGAACAGGAAGTAGGGCGCGTCGTCGAGCTCCCAGCTGACGGGTAGCTCGACGAAGTCGCGGAGCTCGCCGTCCGTGATCGGCACCCGGGGGCGGTAGGGCTCGTCGTGGCCGAACAGGCTGGAGTCGTACGCGAACCCGAGCTCCTCGAGCAGGTCGGCGGTGTTGGGGCCGAGGGCGAACGGCGGCGACCTGTTCCCCCGCGGGGTCGCATCGAACGTCTCCTCGAGCCGGGCGATGCCCCGTTTCATCAGCTCCCGTTCCTCTGCGATCGGCAGGTCGAGCACGCTCTCGTGGTAGTAGCCGTGGTAGCCGACCTCGTGCCGGCCGCGGGCCGCGATCTCGGCGCAGGCATCGGGGTGCTCGTCGGCGACCTGCGCCGGGACCATGAACGTCGCCGGGATCTCGTGCTCGTCGAGCAGCGCGTGGATGCGGGGCAGCGCGGCGCGCACGTCGTAGTCGCCGCGCGAGAGGGGGCTCGGGGTGGCGAGCTTGAAGGTGCCGCTCCACAGCGACTCGGCGTCGAAATCGACCGAAAGGGTCGCCGCACATCGGTAGCCGCCCTTCCACATCGCACCGAAACCCTGCACCAGCGAAGCGCGATAATCAAGCGGTGGCCGAGCTCGCGGACCTGTCGGCAAGGCAGCTGCTCGACGGGTACCGCGAGCGCCGGTTCTCCCCCGTCGAGGTCGTCGAGGCGCTGGCCGACCGGATCGAGGAGTCGAACGCGCAGCTCGGCGCGTTCACGACGCTGTGCCTCGAGCGGGCGCTCGACGAGGCCGGGGCCGTCGAGCGGCGATACGGGGGCGGCGAGCCCGTGGGGCTGCTCGCCGGGGTGCCGTTCGGCGTCAAGGACCTGTTCGACTCGGAAGGCGTCCGGACGACCTACGGCTCCCCGATGTTCGCCGACCACGTCCCCGCCGCCGACGCCGAGGCCGTCCGCCGGGCACGGGCTGCCGGCGCGATCCTGGTCGGCAAGACGCAGACGCACGAGTTCGCGTGGGGGATCACGTCGGTCAACCTCCTGATGGGCTCGAGCAGGAACCCCTGGAACCCAGAGCTGATGTCCGGCGGCTCGAGCGGCGGCTCGGCGGTCGCCCTGGCGGCGAAGCTCGTCCCGCTCGCGCTCGGCAGCGACACGGGCGGCTCGATCCGCGTTCCCTCCGGCTTCTGCGGCACGGTCGGCCTGAAGCCGACCTACGGCCGCGTCAGCGCCGGCGGCGTCTTTCCGCTCGCCCGCTCGCTCGACCATCCCGGCCCGATGGCGCGGACGCCCGCCGACGCGGCCCTGCTCCTCGAGGCGATCGCGGGCGTCGACGCCCGCGACCCCGCGACCGAGGACGTCGCGGTCGGCGACCTGGACGGTGAGCTCACGGCGGGTCTCTCGGGATTGCGCGTCGGGCTCTGTCCGGACCTGCAGCTCGTCCCGCTCGCGCCGGACGTCGACGCCGCGTTCGCGTCCGCCGTGGACGCCGTCGGGCGACTCGGCGGCGAGCTCGTCGAGGTCGGGCTGCCCGGCGCCGACCGGTTCTACGAGACGTTCGGCGTGGTCCAGCGGGCGGAGGCGCTCTTCTCGCACGTCCAGGCCGGCCTGTTCCCGGCCCGCCGGGACGAGTACGGGGAGGACGTGCTGGGCCGCCTCGAGCTGGCGACGACCGTCGAGCTGCCCGCGTACCTGGCCGCCTCGGCCGAGCGGCAGCGGCTCCGGGCGGCGTTCGACCGGGTGTTCGACCGGGTGGACGTGCTGCTCACGCCGCTGAACGCGGGCCCGCCGCTTCCGATCGGGGAGGAGCGGACCGTGCACCTCGGGCGGGAGATCGAGTTCCGCGAGCTGGTGATGAGCTACACCGTCCCGCAGGATCTGACCGGGCTGCCCGCCTGCGCGATCCGGGTGGGCTTCGACGCGCTCGGCATTCCCGTCGGAGCGCAGCTCACCGGACCGCGGTGGGGCGAGGCGCGAGTGCTGCGGGCTGCGCACGCGCTCTTCGAGGGCACGCCGGAGGTCCAGGAGCCCTGGCCGGAGATCGTCCCCGCGCGGTCGCCGGGGCGGTAGCCGGTCAGTGCGAGACGGCTGCGGCGGCGAGCTCGGAGACGAGCGTGTCGCTGTGGAAGCGCTCCAGCGCGAAGGGCGCGATCAGCCCGGGCGTCCGGCCGGTCGCGACCAGCTCCGCGAGGGTCGTTCCCACGATCGGGGCGGCCTTGAAGCCGTAGGTGCCCCAGCCGGCGCTGAGGTGGAAGTTCTCGACCTCGCTCTTGCCGAGGATCGGGCTGTAGTCGGGCGAGAGGTCGCAGAGGCCCGTCCACTGGCGGAGGACCTTGACGCGCTCGAGCTGCGGGAACAGCTCGAGCGTGTGCCGGGCGGAGTATTCGAGGAACGGGAAGGTGCTCGTGCCCCGGTAGGTCGTGTACGGCTCGATCTCGGCGCCGATCAGGATCTCGCCGCGGTCGGTCTGGGAGACGTAGACGTGCATCTGCGCGGAGACGATGATCACGTCGAGGAACGGCTTCAGCGGCTCGGTCACGAACGCCTGGAGGATGTGGGTGGTGATCGGCAGCCGCACCCCGGCGAGGCCGCAGACGAGCGTCGACCAGCCCGCGGCCGCGCTGACGACGACGCCCGCGCCGACGTCGCCGCGGCTCGTCCGCACCCGGGTGACGCGCCCACCCTCGACGTCGAGCCCGGTGACGCGCGTGTGGGGATGGATCTCGACGCCGGCCCGGTCGGCGCCGCGGGCGAGCCCCCAGACGACGGCGTCGTGGCGGATGATCCCGCCGCGCGGATGGTAGAGCGCGCCCAGGACCGGCCAGGTGACGTCACGGGAGAGGTTGAGCTGCGGGCAGAGCCGCGCGATCTCGTCGACCCCGACGACCCGGCTGTCGATTCCGAGCAGCTGGTTGACCTCGGCGCGCTCGGTCATGGTGATCATCGCCCGGTCGGAGTGCGCGAGCGTGAGGTGGCCCTGCTGGGAGAAGAGCAGGTTGAAGTCGAGCTCGCCGCCGAGCCGCTCGTACAGCTCGACGCTCCGCTGGTAGAAGCGCGCGCCCTCCGGCGTCCGGTAGTTCGAGCGGACGATCGTCGTGTTTCGCCCCGCGGCACCGGAGCCGATGTAGCTCTGCTCGAGCACCGCGACGTCCGTGATCCCGTGGTTCCTCGCCAGGTAGTACGCGGTCGCGAGCCCGTGGGAGCCGCCGCCGACGATCACGACGTCGTAGTGCGGCTTCAGGTCGCCTCGCCGGCGCCACATGCGCTTCGCGGAGAAGAGGTCGCGGAGGCTCACGAGAGGCCCTCCCAGGCGTCGACGACGACGTGTGCGAGGTAGTCGGCGTATTCCTGCGGCAACCAGATCCGGTAGCGGTCGTCGCCCTCGACCGTCACCTGGACGCGCACGCCGGCGAGCTTGCCGATCCCGGGCGGCTCGAGGTCGGTCAGGCGCGCGAGCAGCGTGCGGGCGAACGGGGCCTCGATCTCGATCCCGGCCACCCCGGCCGCGATCCCGAGCGGCCCGTGGCGGGCCTCGGCGGTGACGTCGCGGATCCCTGCAGGGGCGTGAGCGAGCGCGCGGGCGAGCGGCGAGCGCCAGGCCGGATGCCGCGGGTCGCTGCGCATGAACGCCGGCGCGCTCACGAGCGCAGCCTCCCGCCGTCGGGGTCGTAGAAGGGCCGCAGCCGGACGGCCGCCGGCTCGAGCCTGCCGTCGACGCGGATCCGGAGCGGCGCGCCCTCGGTCGCGAGCTCCGGCGGCACCCAGGCCATCCCGACGCTGCCGCCCGCGGCGGCGCTGCGCCGCGAGCTCGTCACGCGCCCGGCCGGGCGGCCGTCGACGACGACCTGGGCGCCCTCGGGCGGTACCGTCCCGTTCTCCATCACGAACCCGACGAGCCGCTCGCGCGGGCCCTCGGCCGCGACCCGCTCGAGCGACCACTTCCCGACGAAGTCGTCCTTGTCGAGCTTGACGATCCACGGCATGCCCGCGGCGACCGCGTTCGACTCCGAGTCGGTGTCCTGGCCGACCAGGATGTGCATCTTCTCGAGGCGCAGGATCCGTTGCGGCTCGAGCCCGAACGGGCGGCAGCCGAGCTCGGCACCGGCGTCGAGGATCGCGTCCCAGAGGCGCTCGCCGTACGCGCTCGGGCAGTGGAGCTCGTAGCCGAGCTCGCCGACGAATCCGATCCGCAGGAGCAGGCACGGGATGTCGGCGACGTCGGCCTCCCTCGCGTCGAGGTAGCCGAACGCCTCGTTCGAGAGGTCGAGGTCGGTCAGTCGCGCGAGCAGGTCGCGGGCGCGCGGGCCGGCGACGTTCAGGGCGGCGAGCGCGCCGGTGACGTTCTCGATCCGGACGTCCAGCTGCCAGACCGCGTTCCACCAGGTGAACCACTCGAGCACGCTGTCGGCACCGGTCGAGGTCGTGGTCACGTACCAGTCGGTCTCGGAGAGGCGGGCGATCGTGCCGTCGTCCATGATCCGGCCGGCGTCGGTGCCGAGCACGCCGTAGCGGATCCGCCCCGGGGTCATCTCGGCGAAGCGGTTCGGGTAGAGGCGCTCGAGGAACGCCGCCGTCTCCGGCCCGCCGAGAAAGAGCTTGCCGAGCGTCGAGACGTCGATCAGGCCGACCCGGTCGTGCACGTTCGCCGCCTCGGCCGCCGGATCGCCGTAGGAGTGCGGCCGCCGCCAGGCGCCCGTCCACATCATCGTCGCGCCGAGCTCCTCGTGGCGATGGTGGACGGACGTGCGCTTCGCGGGCTCGTGCGGGCGCCCGGCGAGCAGCCCGAGCTCGACCGGCGTCCAAGGCGGCCGCGCCGTCGTCGTGCCGAGCTCGCCCTCGGGGATGCCGAGCTCGCGTGCGTAGAGGCGGACGGACGCCAGGTGGCACAGCCGTCCCTGACACGGCCCCATCGTCACGGTCGTGTACCGCTTGCCGAGCTCGATCGAGTCGAAGCCCTCCGCGATCGCCCGCTGCAGATCCTTCGTGGTCACGTCCTCGCAGAGGCAGACGAAGCACCTCTCCTTGCCGTCCGCCGGCGCCGGCGCCGGGGTCGAGCAACCCTCGCCGGTCAGCGACCCGACCGCCTCGACGTTTGCGGGCAGTGCTGTCGGGACGAAGATCCCGCGCGTCTCGTCGTAGGCAATCGTCGCGCCCGCCTGGGCGAGCAGCGAGTACGCCGGTTGGCGGCCGCCGTCCATGACGAGCAGGTCGCAGACGACCCGCTCGCCGCCGACCAGGACCGTTCGGAGCCGTCCGAACCGGCCGCGCGCCTCGATCGGATCCGCCTGGTCGACGACGCGGACGATCTCCACGCCCGCGCGCTCGAGCTCGGGGGGCGGCCGCCCGACGACGACGGCGCGCTCGCCGGGCTTCAGCGCCCACTCTCCGACGAGGCGCCGGATCGCTTCCGGGAGGTAGACGCCGACCAGGTCGTTGCCGGGGAAGACGAGCGGCTGCTCGCCGGCGCCGCTGGCGACGACGATCCGGGCGGCGCGGTAGCGGTAGAGGACGTTCCCGGCCGCGACCGGGACGAGGCCGCCCTCGTAGATCCCGATCGCGGTGCCGTGCACGTCGCCACGGCCGCGGTCGTCGACGACCACCGCCTGCTCGCCGCGCGCGTGCGCCTCCCTCGCCGCGCGCGCTCCGCTCTCTCCTCCGCCGATCACGAGCACGTCTGCCCGGCGGTGCTCGACGTCGTAGCGTCGCGTGCGGCCGGCGTGCTCGTCGACGCGTCCCAGCCCGGCCACGTTGCGGAGGAGACGCTCGAAGAGCGGCCAGGCACGCCGCGGTCGGATCATCGTCCGGTAGTAGAAGCCGACCGGCGTGAACGGCCCGCCGAAGCGGTCGACGAGCGAGAGCAGGTCCCGGTCGAGCGTGCCGACCACGTTCTGCGTCCGTACCCGAGCGTCCGCCCGCGCCGGCTCGAGGCAGGCGCGCACGCTCGGGACGCCGTCGACCTCCATCAGGCAGTTCGGGCAGCGGCCGCTGCAGCAGAGGAGCCCGCGCGGGCGGTGGTACTTGAAGCTGCGCGAGAACACCCGCCGGCCCGCGGCGAACAGGGCGGAGGCGACCGTGTCGCCCTCGTACGCCTCCACCGCCTGTCCGTCGAAGGTGAACGTCAGCGGCCGCGAGCGGTCGATGGCCTCCCCGGGCTGCGGCGGCAGCCTCACTCCGCGGCGGGGGACTCGACCTTCAGCACCTCGTTGGTGCGCGTGTCGCGCTCGGCGAGGAACCACGTCTGGCAGCCGAAGCGGTGGTACCACCACTCGCGCTGGACGCCCGCGACGTTCTCGCGGAAGTAGAGATACGAGGTCAACTCGCGCAACGACGGCGCCCTCCGCGGCCGGGTCAACGCTTCCCCCGCGTACCCGAACTCGCCCACGTCGCGCGGGCCGCAGTTCGGGCACGGGACGAGGAACGACATCAGCCGGTCGAGCCCGGAGACGACGGGGCCACGCCGGGGATCCAGCTCGTCCCCGCGAGCGGGACGCGGGCCATCGCCGCCGCCTCGACGGTGAGCGCCACGAGGTCCTCCGGCTCGAGGTTGTGCACGTGCGACTTCCCGCATGCGCGGGCGAGCGTCTGCGTCTCGAGGGTGAGCACGCGCAGGTAGTTCGCGATCCTGCGCCCGCCGACGACGGGGTCGAACCGCGCCGCGAGCTCGGGGTCCTGGGTCGAGATCCCCACCGGGTCGCGTCCCGCCTGCCAGTCGTCGTAGTAGCCGGCCGAGCTGCCGATCCGCCGGTACTCGTCCTCGTACTCCGGGCTGTTGTCGCCCATCGCGATCAGCGCCGCCGTCCCGATCGAGACGGCGTCGGCGCCGAGCGCGAGCGCCTTGGCGACGTCCGCGCCGGTGCGGATCCCGCCGGAGACGACCAGCTGCACCGTGCGGTGCACGCCCAGCTCCTGCAGGGCGTCGACGGCGAGCCGCACCGCGGGCAGCGTCGGAATCCCGACGTGCTCGATGAACACCTCCTGGGTCGCGGCGGTTCCGCCCTGCATCCCGTCGAGCACGATCACGTCCGCGCCGGCCTTCACGCACAGCTGGACGTCGTAGTACGTCCGCGTCGCGCCGATCTTGACGAAGATCGGCTTCTCCCAGTCGGTGATCTCGCGGAGCTCGTGGATCTTGATCTCGAGGTCGTCCGGCCCGGTCCAGTCCGGGTGGCGGCTGGCGCTGCGCTGGTCGATCCCCGCCGGCAGGTCGCGCATCTGCGCAACCCGGTCGGAGATCTTGTAACCGAGCAGCATCCCCCCACCCCCCGGCTTCGCCCCCTGACCGACGACGATCTCGATCGCGTCCGCCCGCCGCAGGTCGTCCGGGCTCATCCCGTACCGCGAGGGCAGCACCTGGTAGACGAGCGTCTTCGAATGCCGGCGCTCCTCCTCGGTCATGCCGCCGTCGCCGGTGGTCGTCGACGTACCGACCTCGGTCGCGCCGCGTCCGAGCGCCTCCTTCGCCGGCGCCGAGAGGGCGCCGAAGCTCATCCCGGCGATCGTGATCGGGATCTTCAGCTCGAGCGGCTTCTTCGCGAACCGGGCGCCGAGAACGACGTCGGTGTCACAGCGCTCGCGGTAGCCCTCCAGCGGATAGCGGGACACACTGGCGCCGAGGAGGAGCAGGTCGTCGAAGTGCGGAAGCCTGCGCTTTGCACCGAAGCCGCGAATGTCGTAGATGCCCTCGCGGGCGGCGCGCTGGATCTCCGCGATCACCCGGCGGTCGAAGAGATACGACTCTCGGAGACCCGCGGCCGCCGGTGGCTGTGCGCCGTCGCCTGCGGCCATCAGTACGCGCCGGCGTTGTCGATCTCGAAGTTGTAGAGCCGGCGTGCCGAGCCGTAGCGTCTGAACTCCGCAGGGTCGACGTCGCCGATCCCGCTGCGCTCGAGCAGCTCGCGGAGCTCGGCGAGATGCTCGTCGCGGACCTCCTTCTCGACGCAGTCGGCGCCGAGGCCCGCGACCTCGCCGCGGATGTAGAGCCGCGCCTCGTAGATCGAGTCGCCGAGCGCGTCGCCCGCGTCGCCGCAGACGACCAGCCGTCCGTTCTGGGCCATGAACCCGCTCAGATGACCGACGGAGCCGCGGACGACGATGTCGATCCCTTTCATCGAGATCCCGCAGCGGGAAGACGCGTCGCCGCGAACGACGAGCAGCCCGCCTCGACCGGTCGCGCCCGCGGACTGGCTCGCGTTCCCGTCCACCACGACCGTCCCCGACATCATGTTCTCGGCGACGCCCGGCCCGGCGTTCCCGTGCACCCGCACGGTCGCGAGCTTGTTCATCCCGGCGCAGTAGTAGCCCACGTGCCCTTCGACGTCGATCTCGACTTCGGCGTCGACACCGCAGGCGATCGCGTGCTCGCCGTTCGGGCTGACGATCCGCCACTGCCGCGACCCGGGCGCTGCCCCGGCGAGACCGTGCAGGCGCCGGTTCAGCTCCCGCAGTGGGGTGACGGCGAGATCGACGACCTCGACGCCGGCGGCGGTCGCGAGCGCCATCACACCTTCGCCCGCTCCCACGCGTACACGACGCCCGGTGCCGGCTCCCACGAGCGCGCGTCAGCCGCTCCCGGCAGCACTGCGATCGCCCGCCACTCGGAGGCCATCGCCACCCAGGCGTCCGTCTCCGCGAGCACGGCCGGCTTGCAGGCGATCGGGTCGCGGAGCACCGCGAACCCGTCGCTCGTGCCGACGAGGAAGGTGTAGAAGCCGTCGAGGTCGTCGAGGCACCCCTCGAGCGCCCGCCTCGAGCGAGACGCCCTCCCGGATCCGCCAGGCGAGGTACCCGGCCGCCACCTCCGTGTCGTTCTCGGTCTCGAACCGGATCCCCTCCCGGCGCAGGCGCTCACGGAGCCGATTGTGGTTCGAGAGCGACCCGTTGTGCACCAGGCAGAGATCGAGCCCGGTCGAGAACGGATGCGAGCCTTCGGTGGTGACGCGGCTCTCGGTCGCCATCCTCGTGTGACCCAGGCCGTGGCTTCCGCTGACGTCCGCGAGCGCGAACTGCTCGGCGAACGTCCGCGGCGAGCCGGTCTCCTTGTAGATCTCGATCAGCTGCCCGGCGCTCATCACCCGCAGGTCGGGCCGGAACGAGCGCACCCACTCCTCGGCCGCATCCGCGTCCGTGTCGACGACGAAGACGGCGTGGCTCGCGCGGACGCCGGGCTCCGAGCAGCGCCCGAAGGCCTTCGTCAGCGAGCCGCGCAGGGCCACCCAGTCCTCGAGCGGATCCGGCGAGAAGACCGTGAGCTTGCTCGCCCCGTACGGGGCGGGATCGCGAAAGACGGCGACGCCCGCGCTGTCCGGTCCCCGGTCGGACATCTGCACCAGCATCGCGGCCAGGTGCACGCCGAGCTGCTCTTCGATCTCGGGGTGCTTCGCGAACAGGCCGACGATCCCGCACATCTGTCGGGAATGTACCGCCGGAGCTAGCAGCGGGTGAGGTACTCCTTGAGCTCCCACGGGGTGACCTGCTCGTGGTACCGGGCCCACTCCTCCCGCTTGACGCCGATGAAGTAGTCGACGTAGTCCCCGTGCCGGACCGGGCCGAGCGCCCGCCGGAGAACGTCGTCGGCCTCGAGCTCGTGGGTCGCCTCCAGCAGGTTCGCCGGCAGCGTCCGCAGGCCCTGGCCCGTCAGCTCGTCGTAGGAGCGTGCATAGAGGTTCTCTGCATTCGGCTCTCCCGGGTCGAGGCGCTTCTCGATCCCGTCGAGGCCGGCCGCGAGCACGGCGGCCGCGGCGAGGTACGGGTTGCACGCGCCGTCGATCGTCCGGTCCTCGACCCGCCCAGGCCCCGGGATCCGCAGCATCTGGGTGCGGTTGTTGTAGCCGTAGCTGATCCACACCGGCGACCAGGTCGCGCCGCTCGCCGTCGTCCCGAGCTTCAGCCGCTTGTACGAGTTCACCGTCGACGCAGTGATCGCCGAGTACGCGCGGGCGTGCTTCTTCAGGCCGCCGATGAAGTTGTACGCACTCTCCGAGAGCCCGAGACCGCGCGGGTCGGCCTCGTCGAGGAACAGGTTCGCGTCGCCGTCCCACAGCGACATGTGGAAGTGGCAGCCGTTCCCGGTCAGGTGCGAGAACGGCTTCGGCATGAACGTCGCCAGCATCCCCTGCTGCTGGGCGAGGGTGTGCACCATGTAGCGGAAGAAGATCGCCCGGTCGCAGCTCGTCAGCGCGTCGGCGTAGGCGAAGTTCTGCTCGAACTGGCCGTTCGCGTCCTCGTGGTCGTTCGCGTAGTTCCCCCAGCCGAGCTCGTTCGCGTACTTCGAGACGGCGGCGAGGAACGGGTAGCTGCGCGTCAGCCCCTTCAGGTCGTAGCAGGGCTTCTCGAGCGTGTCGAGCGGATCGGCCAGCGCTGATCCCGCCGTCGCCGTTCTCCCGGATGAGGAAGTACTCGAGCTCGAGGCCGAGCTTGAACTCGTACCCGCTCTGCCGGGCGCGATCGAGGACCCGGCGCAGGATCGTCCGCGGACAGTACGGCCACTCCTCACCCTCGACGACGACATCACAGGCGAAGTGTCCCAGGGTCGGCTCCCAGGGCACCGGCGTGAAGCTGCGCAGGTCGGGGATCGCGACGAGGTCGGGGTCGCTCGGCAGCTGGCCGATCTCGCCGGCCGCGAAGCCGGCGAACCCTGCCCCATTCGCGACGAGGTCGTCAAGGTGGGCGGCCGGAACCAGCTTCGCGCTCGGACGTGCGTACAGGTCGACGAACTGCGCGAAGTAGAACTCGATCCCGCGCTCCTCCGACAGCCGGCGGACATCCTCGACCGTCGTTGCCTTCGCGGTAGTGGCCATTCGTCGCCCTCCGTTCCTCGAATGCGCTCGGACGACCTTAACCCCAATCACCAGTTCCCGCCGATGGTGCTTTACGACACCGGTTTCAGACCGAGAGATCGGTTAGCTCTTGGATTCAGATGGACGGCGAAAATCCTTCGGGTGTCGGCGTCCTCCGGTCAACGCCGGTTGCTTCGGTGGCTCCAAGCGGCAGCGACCGGCATTTCGATCAGCGATCGGGAGGCGCGAGGCCTGCGCGTGTGAGCATCCGCCTGAGGTCGACGATCATCTGCGCGTCGATGTCCTTACCGTGTGGCGGCTGCAGAATTTCGGTCTCGCTCCCGAGCGTGACCTCGAGCTTTCCGTTGTGCTTCTCCGACGGCGGCTCCGAGCGCCTCGAGAAGCGAGCGCACCTGACGCCACTCGATGTTCGCGCTCGCCGGGTGCTCGAAGATCCGTCTCGAGCGTCGCGCGGTGGTCGCCGGTGACCGGCAGGCTCACGGAAGCCTGCCGGCCCAGTCACGCTCGGCTTCCCGCTCCATGCGCTCGAGGCGCTCGTAGTAGTCGGGGAACTCCTTCATGTGCGCGAGTGCGATCTTGCCGGTGAGGATCGGGTCGTCGTGGGTCACGTCCGTCTGCGGATCGTGGCTGCCGTGCTCGAGCTCCACGTCCATGCCGGTCCGGAACTGCTCGAGGTCGAATCGCGTCCAGTCGACTCCGATCGCGTCTCCGACCCGGCGAGCCTCCTCGGTCGTGGTCGTCCGCTTCTCGGTCATGTTCCTTTCCTCCTCTCGTCGTCGCCGATTACACCCGTCAGTGCTGGTGCCGGGCGCGGCGCCTGAACGCCTGGTGGGCGAGGTACGCGTCGGCGGCGAGCGTCGCCCAGCGACGGCCACGGCGCAGGCCGATCTTGCGGGCGAGCGCGACGAGCGCCAGCGCCTGGCCGAGGGCGGCCATCCGCTTTCCGCTCGACCGGTGATGCGTGCGCGCGCGGAACGGGTCGAACGCCTCTCCGTGGTGGGTCTTCCTGCGATTCTCGGCCTTCACCGGTGCCTCCTTGTCGTCGGTTTCGGCAAATGGTGCGCCCGCCGGACCGACGCCGCATCGGCGAGACCACGGAGTCGCTGCGCGAAAGCGGCAGCCGCCGCTGCTCGGGCCCGCGCATGGGACACTCAGCCCGTGAGCCGCCCTTGAGCGCCCAGACCGCAGTCGCGCTCGTGCTGGCGCTCGCCTCCACGACGCTGACGAACGTCGCCTACCTGCGCGAGCACGAAGCCGCCGCTGCGCTGCCGGCTCTCTCGCTTCGGCGGCCGCTGCACTCGGTGCAGGCACTGCTGACCGATCGCAGCTGGCTGAGCCGGCTTCGCGCTCGAGAGCACGGGCTTTGCGCTGTACGTCGCAGCGCTGGCGCTCGCTCCGCTCACGCTCGTCCAGAGCATCTCCGCCGGCGGGATCGGCATCCTCGCCTTTGCCTCTGCTCGGATGAGGAGGCGGTCGGCTCAGCCGGCACGAGCTTGGCGGCGTGATCCTGTCGACGGTCGGGCTGCTCGCGCTGGCGGTCTCGCTTGCCGGCGGCAGCGGCGAGGGCAACGGCGGCTCGAGCTTCGCGATCGTGCTCTGGCTCTCCGCGACCGCGGCAGCGGCGGTCGTCGCGCTCGCCCTCGGACGGAGGTTCGGCGCGCTCGCCGTCGCCGAGGGCGTCGCCGGGGGACTGTTCTTCTCGATCGGGGACATCTCGGTCAAGGTCGCCACCCAGGGAGGCGCCCGGGCGGCATTCGCCGTCTCCGTGATCGTCGGCTACTCGCTCGGCACCGCCTTCCTGCAACTCGGCTACCAGAAGGGCGGCGCGCTCACGGTCGCCGGCCTGGCGACGCTGTTGACGAACGCGCTGCCGATCGCCGCCGGCACGGTCGTGCTCGGCGAGCCCGTACCCTCCGGCGCGTACGGCGGCCTCCGCGTCCTCGCCTTCGCAGCGGTCACGCTCGGCGCGATCTTGCTCGCCCGACCCGATCACACGGCAGACGTCGTCGAGCCGGCTCGACGATGACACGCTGACCGCACACCGGAGACTCACTGCCGATCAGGTTGCGAGCTTCTGCTCGAGCGATGCGTTGTCCGTGGTCTCGGGGTCGAAGAGATGCAGGTCGCTCGGTCGAACCAGAGCTGGATGCCGTCGCCTTCGCGAGCCTTGCTGGCCACGCCGAGCGTGACGATCAGTTGGGTCTGCTCCGACTCCGAGTCGAGCTCCTTCTGGAGCTCTGGCAGGCACGCCGGCGACGCCGTCGGGTTGCCTAGCTGCTGCTGCGCGCCTCGCGCCGCACGGACTCGGCGAGGATGAGAGCGACCGCGGGCGGCAGCAGCCACCACGCCGACACGCCTTCGTGCTCGAGCAGCCAGGTGAGTGCGAACGCGACCGCGAGGCCGGCCGCGACGCGCCAGTCGTCGCCGACGATGAAGTTCCACCAGAAGCGGCCGAACGACCGGAGGTACTTCACGCCCGGGCCTCTGCAGGCCGGAGCTGGGGCCGCCTGCGGCGCAGCTCGCGGGTGAGGCCGAAGGAAACGAGGCCGACGAAGGCGATCACCGCAAGAATCGCAAGGTCTCCGCCCGGCCATTCGACGCCGGCTCCCTCGCCGCCCCAGAAGATCCCGAAGCTCGAGAGCATGACCCCGACGGCGAACTTGAGCGTGTTCTCGGGCACGCGCTCCAGCGGCCCGCGGACCACGAGGCCCGCGACGACGACGGCGACACCCGCGGCCGCGGCGGCAGCGGCCGCCGGCCCGAGCCTTCCCTGCGTCGCGCCGAAGCTGACGACGATGAAGGCCACCTCCAGGCCTTCGAGGAGCACGCCCTTGAAGGCGACCGTGAACGAGTACCAGTCCATCCCCTCCGACCGGGCCGGCGACGCCGAGCCTGCTTGCTCGCGCTCGCGCGAGAACGCCTCGGCTTCGTCGTGGAGAGGCTTGTAGCCGCTCGCACGGAGGATCGCCTTGCGCAGCCACTGCAGGCCGAAAGCGAGCAGCAGGGCGCCGACGACGAACCGGAGGGACCCGATCGGGATGTGCCGCAGGGCCGGGCCGAGGCCGGCGACGACGCCCGCGAGCACGAGCGAGGCGGCGCCGACGCCGATGAGGGTCGAGCGCCAGCCGCGAACGACTCCGACCGCCAGCACGATCGTGAGCGCCTCGACCGCCTCCACCGCGCTGGCGAGGAAGGTGGCGAGGAAGAGGAAGACGTCGGAGCTCTTCACGGCAGCGACAGGATCTCGGATCCTTGCACGTGGGCGCATCCGTGCGAAAGCGGAGCTTGGCGACTGGCACGAAATCGCAGGGCTCGTGGCCCGCGGCTGCCCGCCGGAGCTCGCACTCGAGATCGTACGCTGAGGCTCCCGCTCAGGAAGTGCCGGTCGGCCCGATACGGGCGACAGCCCTGACCGCTGCTCCGTCCGCGACGAACGCAACGGCGTTGCTCCGCTCGTCGTCGAACGTGACCAGATCGATCTCCTCGCCGACGTCGATCGGCTGCCTGTAGTCGAGCTCCGCCCGTAGCGGCCGGCGCGGATCCACTCCCAGGGCGGGTACCAGCTCCTCGACCGCCTGCCAGTAGACGGCGTTGTTCACGTGGCCGTGCAGGTCGACGTCCGTGGCACGAAGCCACCAGCGACTGCCCACAGCGTGTGCCGGTGGGCCCGGCAGCTCCAGCTTGGTCGAGACGTGACGCCCGCCCGCAGCCTCGGCGTAGACGCCGAAATCCTCGATGCGAGCAGGGCCGGCGCTGGCGTCGAGGTGGACCCAGACGCTGTCCACCTCGATCCGTCCCCCGGCGTCTCCGGTCACCGACCATCTCCGCCCGGCGGCGATCGCGGCGACGCCGCTGCACCACGTCGTCAGCTCGACCTCGCGATCGTCGAGAAAGGGCCGGAGCACGTCGATCCGGATGCGGCGCACGAACCAGAGGTGCTCGGGCGTCCCCCACCCCGTCTCCTGCACGTCGTCGATCGCGACGTCCTGGAGGAAGCGGGCGGCCGCGTCGAGCCGGAGGCGCCCGTGCGCGTCCATGTCCGAGAGGCGGATGCGGCGCCTGGACGAGTACGTGCGACCGCCGGGTGGAACGGGAATTCGAGTGTCCAGCACAGCCCGCCAGTCTGCTCGCGAGGCCTCGGTCTGACAAGCACGCGATCCCGTCGCGCGTCAGGACGGGCCGAAGGCGTACTGCCAGAACTCGCGCATCAGCGGCGTCGGCGCCGGGCCCGCCATCTGCACCTGGGTGAAGAGGACCCCGATCGTGCCCGTCGACGGGGCGACGTGCGCGGTCGTGCCGGTGCCGCCGACCCAGCCGTAGCGGCCGCCGGCCGAGACCGCGCCGCCGAAGCCCCAGCCCGCTCCTTCGAGGAACAAGCGCGATGCGTCGCGCTGCTCCCGGGTCAGGTGGTCGGTCATCATCAGCCGCACCGACCCCGGCGACAGGAGCCCGCCGCCGTCCGCGAGCAGCATCCGCGCGAAGCGGTGCCAGTCGGCCAGCGTCGAGACGAGGCCGGCGGCGCCCGACGGGAAGATCGGCGGCTCCGTCCAGAGACGCTCGTCGATCGGCGCGAGGTCCGGGCCGTAGTACGCAGGCAGCCGGTCGAGCTTCTCCGCCGGGACGTGGAAGGCGGTGTCGGTCATGCCCAGGGGCTCGAAGACGTGCTCGGCGAGAAACACGGGCAACGGCCGGCCCGAGACGCGCGCGATCAGGACGCCCTGGATGTCAGAGCAGGTGTTGTAGAGCCACGCGTCGCCCGGCTGGCGGAGCATCGGCACGCCGGCGAGCGTCGCGAGCCACTCGTCCGGCGCCTCGCGCGGACCGAACACCGGCAGCTTCTCGAAGAGCTCGACCACGGCCGGGAGCGAGAAGTCGGAGGGGAAGCCCCAGCCGGCACGGAAGGTCAGGACGTCCTCGACCGTGATCGGGCGTTCGGCCGGGACGACGTCGTCGATCGGGCTCTCGGGCGTACGCACGACCCGCGGCGACGCCAGCTCCGGCACCCAGCGCGCGATCTGATCGTCGAGCGCAACGAGCCCTTCGTCGACGAGGAGCATGACCCCGGCAGCGGTGATCGGCTTCGTGATCGACGCGAGCCGCACGATCGAGTCCGGCTCGACCTCGCCGGCGCTCCCGATCTCGACCTCGTCACCGCGGGCGACGAGCGCCGCTGCGCCCGGAACCGTGCCGCCTGCGACGACGGTCTCGAGCAGATCCCGGAGGAGCGTCATCGCGAGTACGGACCCTACGCGGTCGAAGACTTCTCCTTCTCTTGAGGCGACGGCGAGGACGAGGGCGTCGCCGAACTGGAACGACGTGTTCACGAGCCCGCTCGCCGGTCCCTGCTCGCCGGGCGCGACGCCGTTCGTCGCCGCGATGCACCCCGTCGCCGGGCTGCTCTCGCTCGACTACACGAACCTCTGGCTCGGTCAGCGCCTCGGCACCCGCATCGTCGCGTACAGCCCGGCGGAAGACCCGACCCGCACACGCCTCGAGCGCCTGCACGCGTCACTCGCGTAGCCCGACGCCGCGGGCCGACCCGCGCCCTCTTGCCGCCCCCGCGACGGCGTAGCCTTGCGCCGTGGCCACGCCCGCGATCTCCGTCGCCGAGCCCCCGGACCGCGGCCTGACCGAGGCCGAGGCGCGTCGCCGCCTGGGAGCGCAGCCCCGGCCCGAGCGGAAGCGCGCGAGCCGCTCCTACGCGAGCATCGTCCGCGCCAACGTCTTCACGATCTTCAATCTGATCCTCGCCGTCTTCGGCGGGCTCGTGCTCGCGTTCGGCGATGCACGCGACGCCCTCTTCATCGGCATCCTCGTCGCGAACACGGCGATCGGGATCTTCCAGGAGGTGCGCGCGAAACGGGCGCTCGACCGGCTCGCGGCGCTCGTCCAGCCGACCACGACGGTCGTGCGCGACGGGGCGCGCCGGCGGGTGCACGTGGACGAGATCGTCGTCGACGACCGGGTCGAGCTGCAGGCCGGCGACCAGGTCGTCGCCGACGGAACGCTCGTGGCCTCGAGCGGCCTCAGCCTCGACGAGTCGATCCTGACGGGAGAGTCGAGGCCCGTCGATCGGGAGCCCGGCGAGGAGGTTCGGTCCGGCTCGTTTGCGGTCGAAGGCACCGGCGCCTTCGTCGTCACGGCGGTCGGGGCGGAGAGCTATGCGGCCCGGATCACCGGGGAGGCCCGCGCGTTTCGGCATCCGCGCTCGCCGCTGGAGCGGGCGATGAACCGGCTTCTCCTCACCCTGGTGGGGGTGATCGTCCCGCTCGGGAGCCTGCTGGGCTACGCGCTCTGGACGCAGCACGCGTCGACCCGCGAGGCGGTCTCGAAGTCGGCGGCGGCAGTGGTCACGCTCGTCCCGGAAGGGCTGATCCTGCTCGCCAGCCTCACCTACGCCGTCGCCGCGATCCGAATGGCGAGGCGCGGAGTGCTGGTGCAGCAGCTGAACGCGGTCGAGTCCCTCGCCGCGGTCGACGTCGTCTGCCTGGACAAGACGGGGACGCTCACCGAGGCGAAGCCCTTCGTGCTCGAGACCGTCCCTGCCGACGGCGCCGAGCCCGGCCGCATCGACGGGCTGCTCGCCCGCTACGCCGCGAGCGCGTCGAGTCGTAACGCGACCCTCGAGGCGATCGCGGAGGCGTTCCCCGGCCGCCCGGAACAGCCCGAGCAGGAGGTGCCGTTCTCGTCCAGGAGGAAGTGGAGCGCCCTGCGCCTCGGCGGTGAGAGCCTGGTGCTCGGCGCGCCCGAGCTCTTCCCGCTCGCCGGCCTGGCCGGCCGCGGCGAGCGGGAGGCCTCGGCCGGACGGCGCGTCGTCGCCTTCGGCCGAGCCCCGGGTCTTCCGGACGAGACCGAAGGCGACGCAGGGCCGCCCGGGGACGTCGTCGTGCTCGGGCTCGTGGTCATCGGCGAGAGGCTTCGTCCCGAGGCGCGCGAGACGGTCGAGTTCTTCCGGGCGCAGGGGGTCGAGCTGAAGGTCCTGTCGGGCGACCGCGCCGAGACCGTCGCCGCGATCGCGCGCGAGGCGGGTATACCGCTCGACGGGGAACCGCTCGACGGGCGCGACCTCGACCCGGCGCGCGCGGTCGCCGCTCCGGTGATCGGCCGGATCACCCCTGAAGGCAAGCGAACCGTGGTCGAGGCCCTGCGGGCTCGGGGCCGCTACGTGGCGATGGTCGGGGACGGCGTCAACGACGTTCCCGCGCTCAAGGCCTCCCGGCTCGCGATCGCACAGGGAACCGGCACCCAGATGGCGCGCAGCGTCGCCGACCTCGTGCTGGTCGACGGGGACTTCGCCGCGATCCCGCCGATGGTCGCCGAAGGTCGCAAGCTGCTCCGCAACCTCGCTCGAGTGGCGAAGCTGTTCGTGATGAAGTCGGCGTTCGCGACGTTCCTGATCCTCTCGATCGGACTGAGCGAGACCGCCTACCCGCTGCTTCCCCGGCACCTGACCCTCGCCGCCTCGGTGACGATCGGGATCCCGGCCTTCTTCCTCGCGCTCGCGCCGAGCTCGGGCTCGTTCGAGATCTCGGGGTTCCTGCGCTCGGTCGCCCGCTTCGCGGTCCCGGCCGGAACCGCCGCCGGGCTCGGGGTGCTGTCCAGCTACCTGTTCGCGCTGGACGTCACCGGCAGGCCGCTGGTCGAGGCCCGCACCGTCGCGACGACTACGCTCGTC
Source organism: uncultured Actinomycetes bacterium (assembly GCA_963836685.1). Classification (GTDB taxonomy): domain Bacteria; phylum Actinomycetota; class Thermoleophilia; order Gaiellales; family Gaiellaceae; genus DATBLE01. Next base: position 116,181 of record CAWIKS010000013.1, on the reverse strand, counting down.
CTCGTCGGGCTGTACCTGGTCTACCTGCTGGAGGCGCGGGGTCGGCTGACCAGGCGGATCTCGGTGCTCGGGCTGTGCCTGGTGATGCTCGCCCTCTACGGGCTCGTCGTCGCCACACCGTTCGGGCGCAGGTTCTTCGACCTCGCGCTTGGCCCGGCGTTGCCCGCTTCCCTCGCCGGCGCCGCATTCGCCGCTGTGCTCCTCTGGCTGACCGACGAGCGCTTCGCCCCGCTCCGGCCCCAGGCCCGCGAACGCGCCCGCGGGGGGTGAGCTCGCCTGTAGCCGGCGTCCGCGCTCGTGCTCCCGGGTGGCTCAGCCGGCGATCGCGCCGACCCGGGCGGAGAACTCGTCGAGAGCCTCCTCGCCGGCGAGCGCGCCGAGCTCGAGCTGGTAGGAACGGCTCTCCCCTGCGCCCAGCTCGATCAGCTCGCCGCGCGCACGCGCGTCGAGCCGGCCGGCGGTCCTGTTCGTGCACGGCTCGATGCCGACGACGTAGGTGCCCTCGCCGAGCATCCGCCAGACGAAGTGGTGCGGGAGCTGGGCGCGGCTGAAGACCTGGTAGGCGCCCAGTCCCAGCCGGCGGTTGACGATCCCGACCGGCACCCGGCCGTCCGCCTCCGCGGCGAGCTCCTGCTCGAAGACCTGCTCGACGTAGCCGCCGGCCGGCGCCTCGACGATGCGGTAGCCCTCGACCGGATGCTCGCCCCTGGCCTCGACCGCCGTCACCGGGGCGAGCAGCTCCGAGCCCTCGTCGACGACGGGCCAGCCGACGTTGACGTGGTAGAGAAGCATGTGCGGGGTGAGGTCGTGTCCGACGTTGACGACCTCGTCGCGGACGAGGAGGCGCGACTCGCCGACCCGGGCCTCGACGCGACGGCGAAGGAGCAGCTGCTCCCCGAAGACGGCCGCCTGCAGGACCTCGCCCTCCGCGTAGAGCACGCACTCGTCCCCGTCCCAGCGCTCCCCGTAGGCGGCCAGGCGCGCCGGCCGGTTCGAGACCCGGCCGTGCAGGCCGTACGTCTCCGTCGGCTTCGGCGGGTAGTGGTACTGCTCGGCCGTGTCCTCGGCCGTGAACAAGGCGTGGTCCAGGCCGCAGGTGGTCAGCAGGCCTCCGCCGAAGCCGCGGAAGAAGCCCAGTCCCTCGGGCTCGTAGAACCAGGGCCCCGCAAACCCGGCCCGGGAGGTCCAGGCGAGCGCGCGGCCGGCGTGCTCGCAGCGACCGATGTCGAAGGCCCGATCGACGACGACGTCGAACTCGAAGCCGGTGCCGGTCCGGAACTCGAGCAGGCGTACGCCGCGCTCGACGCCGTCGCCGAGCGTGACCAGCCGTACCCCTGCCGCCTGCTCGAGCCGCCCGACCCGCCGCGAGAGCTCCTCGCGCGAATACCGCCGTCCGTGAAGCTCAGTCATCGCTGCCCGCGTGGCCCGGCAGGCGCGTCGCCGGGTGAGCTGCGCCGTAGGCCGTGTAGCCTCCGTCGACAACGAGCGTCTGCCCGGTGACGAAGCCCGCGTCTGCGCTGCAGAGCAGCACGACGGCACGGGCGACGTCCTCGGGGGTCGCGAAGCGGCCGGCCGGAGTCCGGTCGATCACCTCCTGCTCGAGGATGAAGCCGTCCTCGATCGCCCGCTCGACCATCGGCGTGCGCACGGGCCCCGGCAGCACGGCGTTCACGCGAACGCCGCGGCCGGCCCACTCGACCCCGAGCACCCGCGTCAGGCCCACGATCGCGGCCTTGCTGGCTGCGTACGGCGCCCGGCCGGGCATCGCGACCTGGGGACCGATGATCGAGGCGATGTTGACGATGCAGCCGCGGCCGGACGCGAGCATCCGCGAGCCGAAGGCGCGGCAGCACCGGAAGAGGCCGGTCAGGTTGACGTCCAGGACCTCGTTCCAGTCGCCGTCGGGGAAGGTCTCCGCCGGCCCGATCCTGTTGATCCCGGCGCTGTTGACGAGCACGGTCGGCTCCCCGAGCCGCCGGGCGACCGCGGCTGCGGCGGCGTCCACCGACGCCGTCGAGCGGACGTCGAGCGCGAATCCAGCGTGTTCGGGGCCGATCGCCACCGCCAGCGCCTCGGCGACGGAGGGGTCGTGATGGGTGACCGCGACCCGTGCGCCCGCCTCCGCCAGCGCGCGCGCGATCGCCTCGCCGATCCCGTGTCTCGCTCCGGTGACGGCCGCCACCTCTCCTTCGAGCCGGCCCACGACGGCTAGTGCATCGCCCAGCCGCCGTCGATGACGACGGTCTGACCGGTGATGAACGAGGAGGCGTCGCTCGAGAGGAAGACGACCAGGTTGCCGATGTCCTCGGGCGTGCCCCGCCGCTTGAGGCACTGCTGGTCGAGCGCCCACTGGTTGTAGCCCTCCGGATCGGGGTGGATCTTCTCCGCGTCGGTCGGGAACGCCCCCGGCGCGATCGCGTTCACGGTGATCCCGTCGGGCCCGACCTCGTGCGCCAGCGCCCGGGTGAACCCGACGATGCCGCCCTTCGAGGCGACGTAGTCGAGCAGCAGCTCGAAGCCGATCAGGAAGGTGACGGACGAGACGTTCACGATGTGACCCCGTCCGCGCTCCTTCAGCGAGTCGTGGCAGGCACGCGCGCAGAGGAAGTACGCCTTCAGGTTGACCGCGAGCACGCGGTCCCACTCCTCCTCGGTGATCTCGGTCCACGCCCGCCGTGGGTAGATCGCGGCGTTGTTCACGAGCACGTCCACTCCGCCGAGCCCGGCGATCGCCGTCTGCACGGCGCCCGCCAGCGCAGCCGAGTCGGAGACGTCGACGTGCAGGGGAAGCGAGCGCCCACCCGCGTCCGCAACCCGCCGCGCGATGCGCTCGGCGCGCTGGAGATCGACGTCGGCGCAGGCGACCGCCGCGCCGGCGGCCGCGAGCGAGGTGCAGATCCCTTCGCCGAGGCCGCCGCCGGCGCCGGTGACGAACGCGACCCGCCCGTCGAGCCGGAACGGGTCCGAGCTCACGCGATGCCCGCCTCCGCGCGCGTCTCCTCGAGCGGCACCGCCCGGCCTTCGCGGAACGAGCGGTAGCCCGCCTCGACGAGCGCCATCGTCCCCAGCGTCGTGCGGCCGGAGATCTCCGGCTCTGCGTCGTCCTGGATCGCGCGCATCAGCTGACCCATCGTCCCCTTGAACGCCTGCGGGAACCAGCGCTCGTCCCAGCGCGGCCGCTCCCAGTCGCCGTCCATCTCCCGCGTCGTCCAGTCGATCGTGGACGGGCTGCCCGCCGGGTAGTCGGGCCAGCCGATCGTGCCCTTGGCAACGCCTTCCGTTCCCTCGACGCGCCACTCGATGCCGTGGTCGATCCAGGTGAAGCAGTTGTCGAGGCCGATCGCCCGCAGGCTGTCCTCGTACTCGAGGATGTAGAACGCCATTCCGTCCTCGTGCGGGAACTCGTGGCTCGGGTCGGGGCGGGCGGAGGCGACGATGCGGCTCGGATCCCCGAACAGGAACCGCAGCGCGTCCAGGTGGTGGATCGACATGTTCAGCAGGGCGACCCGGGTGTACGGCTTGATGAACTCCTGCCAGTGCGGCCGGGCGTTCATGACGATCTCGGCCACGACCGGCGTGCCGAGCACGCCCCGGTCGAGCAGGGTCTTCAGCGCCCGCATCGACTGGTCGTACCGCATGTTGTGATTGACGCCGAGCTTCGTGCCGGTCTCGTCGCAGACCCGCACCATCTCGACCGCCTCCTCGAGCGTGAACGCGACCGGCTTCTGAGCCAGGATCCCCTGCACGTGCTCCCGGCCGGCCGCCTCGCGGACGATCTCGAGCTGCTGATCGGGCGGATACGCGATGTCGACGATCTCCACCTCCGGGTCGTCCAGCAGCTCCCGCCACGTGTCGTACACCTTCGGCACGCCGTTCTGCTCGGCGGCCGCCTGCGCGTGCGCGGGTGTCCGCGATGCGATCGCGAGCGGCCGGAACCCCGCCTCGTTGTAGGCCGGCAGGTGGATGTCGCGCATGATGAACCCGGCGCCGATGCAGCCGATCCCGTAGTCGGTCTTCGGAGGCAGGTTCGGGCCGGTGTTCAGGTCGAAGTCCGCCATCGCTCCTCCTTACGCCCGGACGCCGAGGTCGCGCATGATCGTCGCGGTCCCGTCGTAGGCCTGCTGCGCCCACTCGACGATCTTGTCCGGGTCGGGCGAGTACTCGAGCTCGATCGAGACCGTGCCGTCGTAGCCGGTGTCGCGGATCGCCGCGAGGTACTCCTTGATCGGCGTGACGCCCGTCCCGGCCGGCAGGTCCCCGTGCACCTTCCCGTCGCAGTCGGAGAGGTGGATGTGCCCGATCAGGCCCGTCAGCTCCTTGACGTCGTCGAAGGACGCGTCGGAGAGGTGCAGGTGCGAGATGTCGGCGTTCGCGCGGACGGCCGGGTGGTCGATCTCCCGCACGAAGCGGGCGAGCTCGTGCACGTCCTTGAGCAGCGCCTGCTCGAACGGCTCGAGCTCGAGCACGACCTCGAGGCCCTTCGACTGCGCGTACTCGCCGGCCTCCGTGACCATCTCCTTGGCCAGGTCCCAGATCGCCTGCCTGGGGAAGACCTCGCCGTCCCAGTAGTACTCGCCGACGACGAGCAGGACGTTCCGCGCTCCGAGGAAGGCGCCCTGGTCGGCGTACGCCTTGATCCGGTCGAGCGTGAACCGGCGCACCGACGGGTTGAAGTCGACGATGCCGAACGCCACGCAGACCACGGAGCGGATCGGGAGACCGACCTCCTCGCACGTGCGCTTGATCTCCTCCCGCTCGGCGTCGGTCAGGTCGAGCGGGTCCTCGAAGATGTCGTAGGTGTCGAAGCCGATCTGCTTCGCGGTGCGGATCCCGTCGAGCCGGTCGACCTTCGTGCCGAGCCAGGTCGAGCTGATCATCCCGAGTTCCATGAGCTGTCCTCCTTCGCGAGAGACGTCCCGACGATCCTTTCAGGCGCCGGCCGGGCCGGCACGCGGAGCCTCACAGAACGCCTGCGGCCGCTCAAGCGCGATTCGAATCAGGCCCCTCGCGGCGGCCTCCCGAGGCGGCGAGTCGCATCAGCTCGTCCGGCGGGAACGCCGCCTCGAGGCGCGCCGTCTCGTCGGCAACCTCCTGCTCGAGCCGGGGGCCGCACGCGCGGCTCTCGCGCCGCCACTCGGCCAGGTACGCGTCCGAGCCGGTCAGTCCGGCCTGCATCGCCGCCTCGTCGATCGCGAGCTGGAAGCGATCCGTGAGCGGCGCGCGGGCGCTTGCCGTCCCGTCCGCGGCCGTCACCTGGGCCGGAATGTCGCGCCAGTAGATGACCGTCAGCTCAGCCACCGGGCTCCGGGTCAGGCGGGGAGGGGGAAGGAGAGCTGCTCGACGAACCGGTCGTTGAAGTCGGCGCGGTCCGAGAGCTCGATGTAGCGGACCTGATCGAGCATCGCCTCCGCCGCGTGGCGCTCCTGGAGCGAGAGCAGCGCCATCTTCGCGCCCTCGCCGGCCACGTTGCCCGCCGGCACGATGCGCGGCAGGGCGAGCCTGGGCACGAGCCCGATCCGGACCGCGCTGGCCGGGGAGAGGTACGACCCGAAGGAGCCGGCCAGGAGCACCTGCTGGATCTCGTCCTCGGCGATTCCGAGCTCGGCGACGAGCAGCCGCCAACCGGTCGCGATCGCGGCCTTGGCGAACTGCAGCTCGCGAACGTCCCGCTGCGACAGGTAGACGGCCGCCTCCGCGTCGCCTGACCCGCTCCCCTGATGGAGGACGAAGATGCGCGTGCCGTCGGCGCGGGTGGTGAGGCGCGTCGCGAGGCCGGGCGACACCTCCTCCGCGTCCTCCTCGGAAACGAACCGGCCGGAGTGGTCGAGCAGCCCGACGCGGACGAGCTCGGCGACCGCGTCGACCAGGCCGGAGCCGCAGATGCCGACCGGCTCGGCGTCGCCGATCACGTCCAGCTCGACGGCGTCGTCGCGGAGGCGCACGACTTCGATCGCCCCCTCCGCGGCGCGCATCCCGCAGGCGATCTGCGCGGCCTCGAACGCCGGGCCGGCGGGCGCGGCCGTGCAGATCACGCCCTCGGCCGAGCCGAGCGCGACCTCGCAGTTCGTGCCGACGTCGATGAAGAGGCGCAGCCGCCGGTCCCGGGTCATCCCGGTCGCGAGCAGGCCGGCGACGATGTCCCCGCCGACGTACGCGCCGAGGGCGGGGAAGATCGACGCCTGGGCCCGCGGATGCAGCTCGAGGCCGAGCTCGGCGGCCGGGAGCTCCGGATACGACTGCGCGGCGAGGATGAACGGCGCCACCCCGAGCGGCGCGGGATCGACTCCGAGCGCCAGGGCGGTCATCGTCGCGTTGCCGGCGAGCGCGACCTCGTACACCTCCGACGGCTCGATGCCGGCCTGTTCGCAGACGTCGACCGCCAGCTCGCTCAGGGTCTCGACGGCGAGCGTGCGCAGGCGGTCGAGCGCCGCCGGGTCGAGCATCGTCGCCGAGATCCGGGAGATCACGTCCGCGCCGAACGGCTGCTGCCGGTTCAGCATCGACGCGACCGCGACCGGGGTGCCGGTGCCGACGTCGAGGAGGGTGGCGACGACGGTGGTCGTCCCGAGGTCGAACGCGAGCGCGTGCAGGCGGCCGGTGGTGTCGCCCGGCTCGACGTCGATCAGGAGATCGTCCACGACGACGGCGGTGACGCGGAAGTCGGACTCGCGGAGGACGCCGGGGAGCCGCCGCAGGACGCCCGGGTCGGCGCGAAACTCGAGGTCGTCGATCGCGTCCTGCAGGCGCCGGAGGTCGCTCCGCTGGTCGTGCAGGGCCGGCTCCTCGAGCTCCACGTACCGCTTCTGCAGCGCGGGGTGCAGGATCACCTGGCGGCCGACGCCGACCGTGGCCGCCTTCGGGCGCGTGACGAGCGGTGGCACGTCGACCTGGAGGTCGGTCAGCGCCTGGGCCCGGCAGGCGAGACGCCAGCCGTCCGCCAGCTCCTGCGGCGAGAAGGCGCGGGCGTCGAGCGGGGAGGCGGGGACGTCGCCCGCGTCGATCCGGACGCGGCACTTCTTGCACGTGCCGTGGCCGCCGCAGGTCGAGTCGATCGCGATCCCGTTCCAGGAGGCGGCGTCGAAGACGGTCACGCCCGGCGGCACCCGGACCGCGGTCCCCGAAGGCGCGAAGCGCAGCGCGACCCGCGCCGGCTCCTCCGCTGCGGCCGTCCGCTCCACGTGATCCTCCAGGAGCGTCATGCCCTGGCGGCGGCCTCCGCCTGAGCCTGCCGGTGTGCCGCGATCCAGCTCGTGCCCCACTCGTCTCGTCCGAAGAGGAGGTCCGCGGCCCGGCACGCGTCGACCGTCTGGGTGTTCCGCGCGTCCATGATCGCGCTCGTCAGGCCGACGGAGGAGGCGACCGCGAGGAATGCGGCGCCGAGGGCGTGGCGGCCGGGCAGCCCGAACGAGACGTTCGACGCGCCCAGGGTCATGTTCAGGCCGAACTCGTCGCTGATCAGCCGGATCGTCTCCAGCGTCGTCAGCACCGCCTGCGGATCCGCGCCGACCGTCATCGCCAGCGGGTCGACGACCATGTCCTCGAGCGGGATCTCGTACCGGCCGTGGACGGCGTCGACGAGCCGCTTGCAGACCTCGAGCCGGTCCTGCGCCGTCGCCGGGATCCCGGTCTCGTCGTTGACGAGGCAGATGACCGCTGCCCCGTGCCGCTTGACGAGCGGGAGCACCCGCTCCAGCCGGTCCTCCTCGCAGGTGACGGAGTTGACGAGTGCCTTGCCCTCGTACGCGGCGAGCCCCGCCTCGAGCGCCTCGACCACGGACGAGTCGATGCAGACCGGCAGGTCGGTGTGCTCCTGGACGAGCCGGACGGCCCTGGACAGGAGCTCGGCCTCGTCGGCGAGGGGAACGCCCATGTTGACGTCGAGGACGTGTGCGCCGCCCGACTGCTCCTCGACGTCGGCGACGACCTGCGACAGGTCCCCGCTCCGAAGCTGCTCGGCGAACGCCTTGCGCCCGGTCGGGTTGATCCGCTCGCCGATGATGCAGAACGGCCGGTCGGGGCCGATGACGACTTCTCTAGACGCTGACCGGAGAACGGTGTGCATGGGCTTCTCTTTCTGATCGTGGTGCGATGCCGAGGTCGGTGCAGAGGCGGGAGAGGCTCCCGTCCCGCCGGAAGTCGGCGACGTGGAGGCCGCGGACGCCGGGAACCGCGAGCGCCAGCCGTGCCTGCTCGAGCGCGAGCTCGTAGGCGGCCTCTCCCTCGTCCGGCGCGCGGCGGACGCGCTCGATCGTCTCGGTCGGCACGGAGATGCCGGGGACCTGTGCCGTTGACGTACTCGAGGCTGCGCGCGCCGCGTGCGATCAGGATCGTCGGCAGGAGGGCGACGCGCGGCGTCAACCCCTCGCGTCCGAGAGCGGCTGCGAACGCCTCGAGCCGCTCCGGGTAGTAGCAGATCTGCAGCTGGAGGAAGCGGGCGCCCGCCTCGATCTTCTTCCGGGCCCGGGACGGCCGGTGGTCGAACGGCGGCGCTCCCGGGTTCTCCACCGCGCCGACGAACAGGCTCGGGGCCGGCTCGATCGGGCGGCCGGACAGGTACCGGCCCGTCGCGAGCGTCGACGCGACGCTGACGAGCTGCGGGCCGTCGAGGTCGAAGACGCGCCGCGCCTCCGGCTCGTCCCCGGCGGTCACGTCGTCGCCGGTGAGGCAGCAGACGTTCTCGACGCCGTGCAGCGCGGCGCCGACGATGTCCGCCTCGCAGGCCAGGCGGTTCTTGTCGCGGCACACGACCTGCAGCACCGGCTCCGCGCCGCAGCGCAGGAGGGCGATCGCGACGGCGACGTTCGAGGCATGGGCTCTGGCGGCGGTGTTGTCGGTCGCATTGACCGCGTCCGCCCAGTTCGCGACCTCCTCGACCGCCTCGGCAAAGGTCCCGAGGTCGCCGCCGTCGACCGGCGGCGCCTCTGCGGTCAGGATCGACCCGGAGCCGAACTCGACCAGGTCCCGAAGACGGCTCATGCTCCGGTCCAGCCGCCCGGCCGGGAACGATCTCGCCCCGTGACGAGGTTCACCCACGAGGAGGTGCCGCGCAGCCGGTTGTCCACGGGGGGCCGGAGCTCGTCGAAGTGATCCCGCCACGAGCCGGGCAGCGGCAGGCTTCGTGAGCGCCGCTCCGCCTTCAGCCACACGCACTCCATCTCCGGGTTCACCTCGCAGGTGCCGTCCTCGCGCACGCCGCCGCAGGGCCCGTTCCTGAGCGTCTTCGGGCAGGTCATCGGGCACGTCATCCCGGTGTCGTGAAGGACGCACTGACCGCACATGTGGCACCCGAAGAGCGGGCTCTTGACCGCGTGCTCGATTGCTGCGGCGGCGCCCATTGCCCGTCAGACCGCCGCCGGCGTGCGCCGCTCGGCGAGAAGCTCCTTCGCGCGCTTCGTGGTCGCGGCGGCATCCGAGGCGTAGCCGTCGGCGCCGACCACGTCGGCGTACTCCTGGGTGACGGGCGCGCCGCCGACCATGATGACCACGTCGTCGCGCAGGCCGGCCTTCTCGATCGCCTCGATGTTCACCTTGAACATCGGCATCGTCGTGGTCAGGAACGCGGAGAAGCCGACGACGTCCGGCTTGTGCTCCTGGATCGCCTCGATGAACGCCTCGGGCGCGACCTGGACGCCGAGGTCGACGACCTTGAAGCCGGCGCCCTCGAGCATGATGTCGACCAGGTTCTTGCCGATGTCGTGCACGTCGCCCTTGACCGTGCCCATCAGGAACGTGCCGACCGTCTCCGCGCCGGTGTCGGCGAGGAGCGGCCGCACGATCTCCAGCGCGGCGCTCATCGCCCGCCCGGCAATCAGCATCTCGGGGACGAAGAAGTCGCCGCGCTCGAAGCGCGCCCCGACCTCTTCGAGCGCCGGGATCAGGGCGTCGAACAGCATCTGCTCCGGGCCGAGACCGGACTCCAGGCCCTGCTCGGTGAGCTCGATCACCGTCGGCTTGTCGCCGACGAGCGTCCGGTCGTAGAGCTGCGTGAGGATCTCGTCGTGATTCATGTGGCGGGCTTCCCTTCGTGCTTGTGGTTGCTGATGTGCTCGGTGAGCGCGTGTGCGGTCGCGACCACCCGTTCCGACAACGCGGCGAGCCGCTCGCGCGACGTGCGGACGGTCGGCGCCCCGACGGAGATCGCGGCGATGACGGTGCCTCGGGTGCCCCGTACGGGCGCCGCCGTCGAGCAGACCCCGGCCTCCAGCTCCTCCCAGGTGGTCGCGTAGCCGTCCCGCCGCACCTGCTCGAGCTCCGCCAGCAGGTCGGGCATGTTCGTGATCGTGTTCGGACCGAGGCGGGGCAGCCTGCCGAACGGCGGCTGGGCGGCGCCGAACGCCATGAAGACCTTGCCCATCGAGGAGGCGTGGGTCGGGATCCTGCGGCCGACCCAGTTGCCCGACCCGAGCGGGTGACCGCTGTCGACCTCGGCGAGGCGGGCGACGCCCGCCGGCGTCGGGATCGCGATGCTCGTGGTCTCGCCGGTCGTCTCCTCGAGGCGCTCGAGAAACGGGAGCGCGAGCGTGGTCAGGTCGCCGACGGCGGTGTCGCCCCTGGCGTAGTCGACGAGCACCGGGCCCGGACGGAAGCCGCCGCCCGGCTGTCGCTGGGCGAGGCCGTTCCGCTCCAGCGCCCGGAGCAGTCGCGCGGCGGTCGACTTCGGCAGCCGCGTCTCCTCCATCACGCCGCTGAGCGTGATCACGTCGTCGCTCTCGATCAGACGGACGAGAATCCGCGCCGCCCGGTCGATCGACTGGGATCCCTGCTCGAGCGCCGCCATCGGTGCCATATTATGGCACCGTACCGGGCGGCCGTCAACCGCGATAACCGGTCAAAATTGCGGATCCCGGGCGCCCAGTCCCGCGCTATGGCACCTCTTCGGTCACGCCGCCGCCCACGCGGCTCCGGCCGGGGTGGTGGTCTCCACCGCCCTCCCCTCCTCGACGGCGCTGTCCAGATGGGCGGCGACCGACCGGGCGAGCTCGACGGCCATCTCCGAGAACGGCCCGACCGCGGCGTCGGCGGCGCGCCAGTAGTCGGTGAGCGGCCGGGGGGTGGAGCCGAGCTCGGCGCGGACGGCGCCGTCGAGCGCATCGACGAAGGCGTCGGTCTCGTCCAGGAAGGCGGTCACGGCACGCTCGCCCTCGATCGCCGGGTAGTGGCTGGTTCCGAGGCGGGCGGGGCGGAGCGACCGCAGCCGCGCGACGGTTCCGCGATAGGCGGGAACGGACGAGTACGGGGGCGGGCCGATCAGCTCGTCGGAGGTCGTGTACAGCCCGCGCTCCAGCACCGCGTCCATGACGATCGCCGTTCGCGAGTCGTGGTGGACGATCCCGAGGTGGCCGGGCGAGTGCCCGGGCAGGGCGACGATCTCGACCGCGATCCCTCCGAGGTCGATCGTGTCGCCGTCGGAGACGGTCCCGTCGAGGGGGGTGTCGGGACCGGCGGCCTGCTCGAGCCACTGCCAGGTCGCCTCGTCGTAGTCGAGACCGTGCGCGCGATACCAGCCGTATCGTCCGCTCGCGATCTCCTGCCACGACTCGATCCACGGCCGGTCCTGGAGCGCCGACCTGATCGACGCCCGGGGAGCGACCCGACGCAGCTCGGAGTTTCCGCCGTAGTGGTCGACGTCGGCGTGCGAGATCACGACGTCGGTGATCTCGGCCGGCGACCGGCCGAGCTCGTGCAGGGCCGGGGCGACGTGCTCCGCGATCGTCCCGTCGATGCCCGAGTCGACCAGCAGCAGCCGCTCGTCGCCGACCACGAGCCACTGGGCAAACCGGCGTCGACCGAGGATCGAGGAGATGCGGTAGATGTTCGGCTGGACTTCTTCCAGGGTCATCGAGCCTCGCTTTCACGTGGGTCTAAGCTACGCAGGCGAACGATCTCAGAGGAGCGTGAGGAACGTGAAGACTGCCGAGCGTACGCGCATCGCCTTCGAGCGGGGAACCCCGGACCGGGTGCCCATCCATTGCTGGCTCGGCCTGCCGCTGATCAAGCGGCTCCGGCCGCCGGACAAGTCGTTCCTCGACCTGTTCGAGGACTGGATCGACGACCCGATGGGATCGATCGTGAAGATGCAGCAGGACCTGGGCCTCGACCCGATGATCACCACGTACAGCCAGCACATCGGCGAGCACGAGGTCTGGCCGCGGATGCTCTTCCCCCGTCCCTTCGAGACCGACACCTGGGTGGAGACGTTCGAGGAGACGGGCCGGGGAGACGACTGGCGCGAGCACGCGCACACGATCCGGACGCCCGACGGCGACCTCGACTACTCGTACCGCACCGAGGACGGGTTCGGGACGTCGTGCCACGACTTCCTGCTCAAGGGCGACGAGCCCGAGCAGAAGCTGCCGGCGCTTCGGCATTTTCCGTCGGCGGATCTCTACGACATGTCCATCCTGCGCTCGATGGTCGAGAAGGTGGACGACGAGGCGTGGTGGCTGCACCACGTGGTCGGCCCGTGGGACATGGCGGCGGAGATCCGTGGGCTGGTCGACCTCTCGACCGACATCTACGACCGCCCGCAGTTCGTGCACGACCTGATGCAGTTCTGCACCGACTGGCTGAAGGGCTTCTACCGGCGCCTGGGCGAGACGGGGATCCACTCGATCTCGATGAACGAGACGTGGGTCGGTGTGGGGATCGCGCCCGACCACTTCCGCGAGTTCATCAAGCCGTACGACGAGGAATGCGTCCAGGCGGCCCACGACGCCGGGTACCTCGTCAGCTTCCACAACTGCGGGCGGGCGAAGCTGATTCTCGAGGACATGGCCGACACCGGCCCGGACGCGATCGAGACGCTCACGTCCGACCGCTCCTCCGGGGACGTCGACCTCGCCGACGCGAAGCGCCGCATCGGCGACCGGGTCTGCCTCTTCGGCGGGTTCAACGAGCACCTCCTGCACGAGGCCGACGCGGACGCGGTCCGCGAGGAGGTCCGGCGCTGCCTCGACGCGGCAATGGGCGGCGGCGGCTACATCCTGCGCTCGACGGGGCAGATCTTCGACGCGAAGCCGGGGCTGATCGAGCTGATGTGCGAGACCGCCCGCGACCTCGGCCGGTACAACTGACACCGCGGGATCTCTTCGACGTCGAGACGTCGGCGGAGGGCCCGGCCGGGCTGCTCCCCCTGACGCCGGAGCTCCTTCGCGACCGGCCGTCCGGCGACGTGTTCGGGCTGTCCCAGAACGCCGGCATGGGCTGGGACCCGGCGAAGACCGCCCGCGACCCGTTCCTGATCCTCTCCACCCACGGAGGGTTGCGCGCGGACGACGGGAGCCCGATCGCGCTCGGCTACCACACCGGCCACTGGGAGGTCTCGCTGCTCGTCCGCGAGGCGGCGCTCGAGCTCGACCGGCTCGGCACGCTTCCGTTCGCCGCGCACGTCTCCGACCCCTGCGACGGTCGCACCCAGGGCACGACCGGGATGTTCGACTCGCTCGCGTACCGGAACGACGCGGCGCTGGTCCTCCGTCGGCTGGTGCGGAGCCTGCCCACGCGGCGCGGCGTGATCGCCGTCGGCACGTGCGACAAGGGCCTGCCCGCGATGACGATGGCGCTCGCCTCGTTCGGCGACCTGGCCGGCGCCGTGATCCCGGGAGGAGTGACGCTGCCGCCCCGCCACGGAGAGGACGCCGCCGCCGCCCAGACGCTCGGCGCGCGCTTCGCGCACGGGCTCGTGACGCTCGACGAGGCGGCGGAGCTCGGCTGCCGGGCCTGTGCCAGTCCCGGCGGCGGGTGTCAGTTCCTCGGCACCGCCGCAACCGCACAGGTCGTCGCCGAGGCGCTTCGGGCTGACGGTGCCGCATGCCGCCCTCGCGCCCTCCGGGCAGCCGATCTGGCTCGACGTCGCCCGGCGCACGGCTCGCGCCGTGCACCGGCAGTACAGCGACGGCCGCACGCTCGCCGACGTGCTCACGCCCGAGGCGCTCGAGAACGCGATGCTCGCGCACGCCGCCTTCGGCGGCTCGACGAACCTCCTGATCCACATCCCGGCGATCGCGCACGCCGCCGGGCTCGCGCGGCCGACGGTCGACGAGTGGCGGCACGTGAACCGCGTCGGTGCCTCGGCTGGTCGACGCGCTGCCGAACGGACCGGAGAACCATCCGACGATCCGGGTGTTCCTGGCCGGCGGCGTCCCCGAGGTGATGCTGCACCTCCGCCGGCTCGGCCTCTTGAACGGCGGCGCCCGCACCGTCTCCGGCCGAGCCTGGGACGATCTGCTCGACGAGTGGGAGGCGAGCGAGCGCCGGCAGCGGCTGCGGCAGCGCCTGCGGGAGCGCGACCGCGTCGACCCGGACGACGTGATCTGTCCGCCCGAGCGCGCGAGCAGGAAGGGGATGACCTCCACTGTCTGCTTCCCCGCCGGCAACCTCGCTCCGAACGGCAGCGTGATCAAGAGCACCGCGATCGACCCGAGAAGCCTCGACCCGGACGGCGTCTTCCGGATGACCGGCCGCGCCCGGGTCTTCACCCGCGAGCGCGACGTGATCGCGGCGCTGAAGGGGCTGGCAGGCGAGCCGGTGGCGGCGGGCGACGTGATCGTGCTCGCGGGGCGCGGCCCGCTCGGCTCCGGGATGGAGGAGACCTACCAGCTCACGTCCTTCCTGCGCTACCTCCCCGCCGGTCGCGGCATCGCGCTGGTCACGGACGCCCGCTTCTCCGGCGTCTCGACCGGCGCCTGCATCGGCCACGTCAGCCCGGAGGCGCTGGAGGGAGGCCCGATCGGCAAGGTCGTCGACGGCGACCTCGTCCGGATCCTGGTCGACACGCGGAACCTGGAGGCGTCGATCGAGCTCGTCGGCCACGGCGACGAGGAGTGGACGGCCGCGGAAGCGAGGCCGTGCTCGAGGAGCGGCCGATCAACCCGGCGGTCGAGCCGGACGCGGCCCTCCCGGCCGACACGGCGCTCTGGGCGCGCCTCCAGTCGGTGAGCGGCGGCCTCTGGGGCGGATGCGTCTACGACCACGAGGCGATCGCCGACGCTCTGGGCTCTGCCGCCGCCGTCGCGACCGCACCGGTCGCGGCAGATCGTTCCTGAGCCGGAACGCCGGGTTCCGTAGTTTCCCGTGTTGATGGCACGGCGTACTCGTTGTAAGGTCGGCTCGCCCAGGTTTCGGACGTCAGACGAGGCAGGACGAGCGGCAAGGAGGAAGGGCATGGAGCACGAGGAGTTGGGTGTTCACGGTCCGGGCGGGGACGAGCCGGAAGGCGGCGCGTTCACGCGCGGCAAGCTCCTGAAGGTCGCGGGCGCCGCAGGTGCCGGGATCACGATCGGTCAGATCGCCGGCACGGCGAAGGCATGGACGCCGGCGGCCTACAACCGCGCGCTCGGCGTCAACCGCCTCGCGAGGGGCATGATCGGCGGGCCGACCGGCTTCCCCGGCGCGCAGCGATACCAGTACGGGCCGAACACCGCACCCGGACGGGCGATCCAGGCGCTGAAGCGGATGACGAACAACGGCAAGAAGCCGATCACGCTCACCTGGCGGATCTGGGACGGCGCCGTCGGGCAGATGAACGTCCCGTTCCCGAAGGGAGCCACCGCCGTCTCGAAGCAGCTGGAGAAGGAGGCGGGGGTCAAGCTCAAGTTCATCCTCGACCCGCCGCAGGCGAACGACCAGAAGAACCTGCAGACGCTCGCCACCCGGAACGGCAGCGTGAACATCCTGCAGACGAACCTGATCGACAACGCCGACTACGCCGAGGGGAAGATGCTGCTCAACCTCGACGCGTACGTCGCCAAGTACCGGCCCGACTGGGCCGACCCGAAGTGGGGCTACGCGGGCGGCGCGACGACGGTCGCGCTGATGAACAAGTACAACGGCAGCGTCTGGTCCGTGTCGTTCGACGGCGACTACGCGGTCTGGGCCTACCGCATCGACCTGCTCGACAACGCGAAGAACCAGAAGGACTTCAAGGCGAAGTACGGCTACGACCTCGACGGCTTCCCGAAGACGTGGAAGGAGCACGACGACGTCGCCGCGTTCTTCACCAAGTCGGACGGCAGCCTGTACGGCTCGGCCGACCTGAAGAACCCCTACTGGGGCTACATCAACTGGATGATGCGGTACGTCTGCTCGGCCGCACCGAACCAGTACTACTTCGACACGAACGCAAAGCCGCTCATCAACGGGCCGGCCGGCATCCGCGCGACGAGGGAGCACGTCGCCTCGCTCGCCTGGACGTACCCGGACACGCTGTCGAAGAGCTGGCCGGAGCAGTACGCCGCGATGGGCGCCGGCCAGGTGGCGATGGCGAGCATGTTCTCGAACGTGACGAAGTTCATCACCAAGGGAAGCCCGCTCGACAAGGGCTTCGGCGACAAGATCCGCACCGCCCTCTCGCCCGGTCGCATGGTCGGGAACAAGCTGGTGCGGCGACCCTGCATCTACTACAACGCGCAGTTCGCGGTCAACGCGTTCTCGAACTCGAAGCTGCACGAGGCGGCGTACCTCGTCCTCCAGTGGGCGGGCTCCGGCCCGATCTTCACCTGGATGGCGGGCAACCCGGCCGGCTACTTCGACCCGCACGGGAACTCGCAGCTGAACGACCCGCTCGTGCGGAGCAGCTACAAGCCGTACGGCTGCGACGAGCTGAAGGTGATCATCCCGAACACGGCTCCGACGATCGCCGCGATCCACGGGGCGACGGCGTACACGCAGGCGCTCGACCAGAACCTGCAGAAGGCGCTGACCAAGCAGTCGTCGCCGGAGAAGGCGATGGCCGACACGGCCGCGGCGTGGGAGAAGGTCACCAACCGGTTCGGGCGTGCGAAGCAGGGGGCGGCGATCAAGGCCGGCCTCGAGGGGTGGCCGAAGGGCTACAAGTACACGTAGGAAACACCGCAGCGCTTGGAAGCACACGCTGATGAATCGCCGCCCGAGTCCCGCCGGCCACTGAGGTGGCCGGCGGGACTCGGCGGGCGCTCCGAGCGGGCGGTCGCGCAGCTGCTGGTCACACCCGGGCAGCTGCTGATGGCCTTCATCGTCCTCTTCCCGGCCAGCGTCGCCATCTACCTCGGCTTCACCGACTTCGACCCGACCTCGGGCTACCTCTGGTTCGACGCGTACAAGGGGTGGGTCTGGTTCGGAAACTACTGGGAGGCGCTGAAGTCGGTCGACTTCAGCAACCTGTGGATCGGCGGCGGCTTCTGGAACGCCTTCTTCCGGACGGCCGTCGTCACGGGCATGGCGACCTCGGTCGAGCTCGTGCTCGGGTTCGCGCTCGCGCTGCTCCTGCTGAAGAGCTTCCGCGGCCGGGGCATCGTCACCGTCGTCTTCCTGCTGCCGATGATGGTCGTCCCCGCGGTGACCGGGTTCATCTTCTACATGCTCTTCCAGACGCAGGGGCCGGTGAACGGGATCCTGACGTTCTTCCTGCACGACATCCTCCACCTGACGGGCCACATCCACGTGCCGTGGCTGTCCGATCCGAACATCGTGCTCTTCTCGGTGACCATCGCCGACATCTGGCAGTGGACGCCCCTGATGTTCCTGATCCTCCTCTCGGGCCTCGCCTCCCTGCCGGAGGACCAGATGAACGCCGCCCGCATCCTGGGCGCGAAGTTCTGGCACCAGCTCCGCTACCTGATCCTCCCGATGATGTGGCCGATCATCCTGATCGCGGTCATCATCCGCGCGATCGAGACGTTCAAGATCTTCGACTCCGCCTACCTGATGACGCAGGGCGGACCGGGTGACGCGGCGACGACGATCTCGGTGTATCTCTTCCGCGTCGTCATCAAGGACACCCAGCGCTGGGGCTACGGCAGCGCCGTCGCCCTGCTCGTGCTGATCCTGGTCAGCCTCGCCGCGATCCGTGCGATCCGGCCGATCGAGGCGGCGCAGGAGGAGACCCTTCAGGAGCTCGTCGGCGCAGGCCCGCGGGCGGACGAGCCCCTCGAGCAGCCGGTCGAGGCGGAGGCGCGGGTATGAGCTGGGCGAGAGGCACCGCCCTGCGCCCTGCCGGCCGCGTCCTCGCGATCCTGGTCATCGGCGCGTTCTTCCTCTTCCCGCTCTACTGGACGGTGACGATGTCGTTCAAGCCGCAGGAGGAGTGGTCGCCCGTGGGCGGCAAGGTCTACTGGGTGCCGGCGAACTGGACGCTGAAGAACTTCACCGAGGCGCTCGGGATCGAGCAACCGCAGTCGAGGTTCTTCGGGAACGCGCCGATCGACGCCTCGAAGCCGATCATCCACTCGCTCGTCGCCTCCGTCGGCGGCACGCTGATGGCGCTTGCGATCGGTGTCTTCGCCGCCTACGGGATCGCGCGCTTCCGGGCCGGCGGCAAGCTCCTGCCGTTCCAGATCCTGCAGCTGCGGATGTTCCCGCCGATCGTCGTCCTGATCCCCCTGCTGATCATGTTCAGCTACCTCAACCTCGTCGACACGTACTGGGGGCTGATCCTCGTCTACGGGGCGGTCACGTTCCCGTTCGTCGTCTGGCTGATGCGGAGCTTCTTCCAGGAGGTGCCGCGGGAGATCGGGGAGGCGGCGATCGTGGACGGCTGCACCCAGTGGGGCGCGTTCTTCAAGGCGATCCTGCCGCAGGTGAAGGGCGGCCTGGCGGCGACGGCCCTGTTCGTGTTCATCCTCAACTGGTCGGACTTCCTGATCGCCCTCGTGCTGACCGATCACAACGTCGTCACCGCACCGGTGTTCCTGAACGCGCAACAGTCGGTCGCCGCCGGGCAGGAGTACGGCCACCAGGCCGCGCTCGGCCTCGTGCTCGTCCTGCCGCCGGCGGTGTTCGGGCTGGCTGATCCAGCGCTACCTCGTTCGCGGGCTGACGTTCGGGGCGATCAAGCGCTAGGGCGATGGCGGCGATCCGGCTCGAGCAGTTGACCAAGGACTTCGGCGACCTGATCGCCGTCGACGACATCAGCCTGACGATGCCGGACGGGAAGTTCGTCGCTCTGCTCGGCCCCTCCGGGTGCGGCAAGACGACGACGATGAACATGATCGCGGGCCTCGAGCGGCCGACGCGGGGCGAGATCTACTTCGACGACCGGGCGATGAGCCGCGTCCCGGTCGGAAGCCGGAACGTCGGCTTCGTCTTCCAGAACTACGCGATCTTCACGCACATGACCGTCTACGACAACCTCGCGTTCGGCCCCCGCGTCTCCAAGCCGAGGCAGTCGAAGGCGGAGATCGACGCCGAGGTGAAGCGGGTGGCGGAGATCGTCGGGGTCGGCGGGATGCTCGAGCGGAAGACCGCTCGGCTGTCGGTGAACGACATGCAGAAGGTCGCGCTCGGCCGCTCGATGATCATGAAGCCGGCGATCTTCCTGCTCGACGAGCCGTTCTCGAACCTGGATGCGGCCTTCCGCGCGTACATGCGCGCCGAGCTGAAGCACATCCAGCGCGAGATCGGCCAGACCATGGTGTACGTCACGCACGACCAGGTCGAGGCGATGGCGATGGCGGACGTGATCGCCGTGCTGAACTACGGCGTGCTGCAGCAGTTCGGCACGCCGTTCGAGATCTACAACCGGCCCGCGAACATGTTCGTGGCGGGGTTCGTCGGCTCGACGCGGATCAACTTCCTGCCCGCGTCGAAGGTGCCGCTGCCGGGCCGCGCCGGCGGCGACGGGCTCACGCTGGCGATCCGGCCCGAGTACCTGCAGATCGTGGCGCCCGACGCGCCCGAGGCGACGATCTCCGCGAGCGTCACGCTCGTCGAGCCCCTGGGGGCGAAGGACGTCGTCCACCTCTCCTGGAACGGTGACGACGTGCGCGCGCTCAGCGCTCCCGGCCGGCGGCCGCGGATCGGCGAGCAGGTGGGGCTCGCGTTCGACAGGGAGCAGATGCTGTTCTTCGACGAGGCGTCGGGTCGGGCGGTCGCCTGATGGCGGGCATCAGGGTCGAGAACGTGACGAAGCGCTTCGGCGCGGTCACGGCGCTCGACGGCGTCTCGCTCGAGATCGCCGACGGCGAGTTCTTCGCGGTGCTCGGCCATCCAGGCGCCGGCAAGACGACGCTTCTGCGCACGATCGTCGGCCTCGAGCGGCCCGAGGAGGGCGACGTCTACCTCGACGACGAGCGGATCACGGACGTCTTCCCCGGCGACCGCGACATCGCGATCATGTTCCAGAACCTCGCGCTCTACCCGGACAAGACGGTCTACGACAACCTCGCGTTCCCGCTCAAGCAGGCGAAGCTCCCGAAGCAGGAGATCCGGCTGCGCGTCGACGAGACCGCGCAGAAGCTGCACATCGAGCCGCTGCTGAGGCGGAAGCCGGCGAAGCTCTCCGGCGGCGAGCGCCAGCGCGTCGCCCTCGGGCGGGCGCTCGTGCGCGATCCGCGGGCGCTCCTCCTCGACGAGCCGCTCTCGGCGCTCGACGCGCTGCTCCGGCTCGAGATGCGGGCCGAGCTGAAGCGGCTCCAGCACGAGCTCGGTCGGACGCTCGTCTACGTGACGCACGACCAGGTCGAGGCGATGAGCATGCCCGACCGGGTGGCGGTGCTCCGGGAGGGCGTCATCCAGCAGGTGGCGCCGCCGGAGACGATCTACCACCGGCCGGTGAACCGCTTCGTGGCGACCGTGATCGGCAGCCCGCCGATGAACTTCCTGCCCGCTTCCGTCGAGGTGGCGAACGGCGCCCTCCGCGTCGTCCACGAGAGCTTCGCGCTCGAGGCCTCGTCCGCGGTCGACGCCCGGCTCAGCGCCCGGCGGCGGCTGCTTCGTCGGGATCAGACCCGAGGACGTGCGGATCGAGACCGGCGCCGAGAGCATCGCGGCGTCCGTCTACGCGACCGAGCCCCTGGGCGGCGAGACGGTCGTCGACGTCACGGTCGGCGACCGGGTGCTGAAGGTCCTCGCACCGCCGACCCTCCAGCTCGAGCCGGGATCGCCGGTGCGGATCACGCTCGATCCCAGCCGCCTCCACGTCTTCGACGAGGGAGGCGACACGGCGCTGTCCGCGGCCGGCGCCGAGGGCGTCTTCCGCATCGAGCCGGTCCGCGCCCGCTAGGCGTCTCCGGACACGAGCAGGGAGGAAGCGCGCTGACGGGTCGAGAGCGGGTCCTGGCGGCGCTCGAGCATGTCGAGCCGGATCGCGTCCCCGTCGACATCGGGGGAACGGCCAGCAGCGAGGTCGAGCCGGTCGCCCGCGCACGCCTCCTCGAGGAGCTGGGCCGGCCGCCCCGCGAGGATGCGGAGGCCCTCTCGGAGCTGCTCGACGTGCTCGAGCCCGATCTCGGGCGGGTCCGGCTCGGCGGCGGGGGCGGCGCGACGATCTGGTCCGGCCGCGGGGCCTCGCTGCCCGAAGACCGCGAGCCGTCGGTCCGGGACCTCGCCCGCGTCGACTGGCCCGACGGGGCCGACCCGGCGCGGTTCGAGGGTCTTCGCGAGCAGGCCCGACGGCAGCGTGAGCGGGGCCGGGCGATCGTCCTCGACTCCGAGCTCGGGCTCGTCGACGGCTGCCAGCGCCTGCGAGGCCCGACCGGCTGGCTGGAGGATCTGCTCGTCAACCCGGCCTTCGCCGAGGGGCTGATGGAGAACGTGACCCGGGTCTGCGCCGAGCTGCTACGCGGCGCTCTCCGGATGCTCGGCGATACGGTGGACGCGGTCGTCCTCTACGAGGACCTGGCCGGACAGACGCGCACCCTCGTCTCGCCCGAGCTCTACCGCCGGCGGATCAAGCCCCTCCATGCCGCGCTGGTCGAGGCGATCCGCTCGGCGTCCACGGCGAGGACGGTCGTGCACTGCGACGGCGGCGTGGCCGAGCTGCTCCCCGACTTCGTCGAGATCGGGGTCGAGGTGGTGAACCCCGTCCAGACGTCGGCGAACGGGATGGAGCCGCACCGCCTCAAGCGCAGGTTCGGGCGTGACCTGAGCTTCTGGGGTGGGTTCGACGCGGGATGGACGTTCGCGTACGGCCGGCCGGAGGAGGTCGCGGCGGAGGCGAGCCGGGTACTCGCCGCCCTCGCGCCCGGAGGCGGCCACATCTTTGCGCCTGCCTATCCGATCGACGCCGCGATTCCGCCGCAGAACGTGCTGGCGCTCGTCCGCGCCGCCCGGAGCTACCGCACGTCAGGCTGATCCGCCCGCCACACCCGCCTCGGTCGCCAGCAGCTGCCGCACGAGGCGAACCGTGCTCGACGCGTCGGGCGCGAAGCCGTCCGCCCCGATCGCCTCGGCGTACTCGGCGGTGATCGGCGCGCCGCCGACGACGATCCGAGCCCGATCCCGCAGCCCCGCGTCGGCGATCGCGGCGATGTTCCCCTCCATGTTCACCATCGTCGTCGTGAGCAGCGCGGACATGCCGACCAGGTCGGCGCCGTCGCGGATCGCCTGAACGAACTGCTCGGCCGCCACGTCCACCCCGAGGTCGACGATCCGGAAACCTGCGCCCTCGAGCATCATCGCGACCAGGTTCTTGCCGATGTCGTGCAGATCCCCCTTGACCGTTCCGATCGCGACGGTGGCGGCGGCGGGAACGCCCTCGGTGACGAGGGCCGGCCGCAGGACGGCCAGGGCCTCGGTCATCGCGTTCGCCGCCACGAGCATCTCGGGGACGTAGAACTCTCCCTGCTCGTACAGCTCTCCCACCCGGGCGAGGGCTGCGATCAGGCCCTCCTGGAGGAGCGTGCCGGCGGGTATCCCCTCCGCCAGCCCCTCGGCCGCCTTGGCAACCGCCCCCTTCGCCTGCCCCGTCACCACCGCCTCGCACAGCTCGTCGACCAGCGCCATCGTCGCTCCTCAGTCCAGGGGGTAGGTCCGGTAGTCGCCGACGGCGTCGTAGAGCGCCACGATGTTCTCGACCGGAATCCGCGCCTGCAGGTTGTGGATCGTGTTGAAGACGAAGCCTCCGCCGGCTCCGAAGACGCGCATGCGCTCCTGCACCATCGCGCGCACCTCCTCCGGCGTGCCGAACGGCAGCACCCGCTGCGTGTCGATCCCTCCACCCCAGAAGGTCAGGCGGTCGCCGTACGTCGTCTTCAACGCAACCGGATCCATGTCGGCGGCCGAGGTCTGAACCGGGTTGAGGATGTCGAAGCCGGCGTCGACGACGTCGTCGAGCAGGCGCCACATCGCCCCGTCCGAGTGCATGAAGCTCTTCCACCGGGTGTTCGCGTGAATCCAGTCGTTCACGCGCTTGTGGAACGGCTTGAAGAGGTCGCGGTAGAGCCTGGGCGAGATGAACGGCCGGTCCTGGGCCCCGAAGTCGGTCCCGGTCACGTACACGACGCTGATCGCGTCGCCGGCGACGGCGTGGACGGCGGCGAGGTTGCCGAGGCCGATCTCGCACTGGCGCTCGAACACCTCGTACAGGTGGGCCGGGCGCAGGCTCAGGCTCATGTACCACTGCTGGACGTCGCGGATGCCGCGCGGGTGCTCGAGCTTGAGGCCGGGCACGAAGGCGATGTCGCCGAAGCCCGTGTCGCCGAGCCCGAACACGACCGCCTTGCCGTTCTCGGCCGCACGCTCCGCCTCGCGCTTCACGTGCTCGAGGTCGGCGGGCGAGAGCAGCGTGAACTCCTCCACGTTGTCCGCCGGGTCGAGGTCGTCCTCGTCGAGCGGCTCCTGCCGGATGATCGCGTCGAAGTAGAAGCCGTCCTCGGGCATGCGCGCGCACGGCGGCACGGACGTGTCGCCCCGCGGGTACATGAGGATGTCGCCCTTTGCGTCGGGCTCGGTGTTGAAGAGGCCGGGCACGAGCACGGGTGTCCCCCCGAAGGTCGTCCACGGCTTCCAGTCGTCCTGCGCGAAGCCGAAGAAGTTGTCCGGAGGCCCGACGCCGACGACGTCGACGCCGAGAGCCGCGATCAGGTCGGGCGCGATCTCCCCGAGCATCTGGAAGGGCTCGGCGACCTTCACGGGGGTTCCCGCAGCGTCGAGGCCCAGCGCCTGGCGGAGCAGGTAGACCGAGTCGACGTGCATTCCCGTCGTCGGGCCGCTCCCGAGATCGAGCGGCACGCAGTCGGGCTCGGCGTGGGCAAGGGCGAGCTCGACCCGCTCGCGCGAGGTCATCGTCGCCTGATCCGCCCGGACGCCGGCCATGGCCCGGAATCTAGACCGCGCCCCGGGGTGGAGGCATCCGTGCCGAGCCACAGTCGCTTCCGTAGTTGTCCGCGAGGCGCGCTCGCCCCGCCTCCCCACCGCCGGGTCGTGGGAGCTACGCCGCCCGCGCCTCCCAGGCCCGCAGGAACCCCTCGCGGCCGCGGCGCACCAGCTCGACCGGGTCGAGCTTCAGGAGCGAGTCGGGATACGTCTCCGACGAGAAGATCTCCAGGTCGAACCACCCGTCGAACCCGCCGCCCTCGAGAGCGGCGAGAATCGCGGGAAGATCGACGATGCCCTCGCCCGGCAGCGCCCGGTCGTCCCAGTTCCGCGTCTCACGCCGGCAGTCGTTCACGTGCACGGCCGGAAAGCGGCGGGCGAGGCGTCGGGTGTGCTCGAGCACGTCCGGCGTGTCCCAGAGGTGCCAGGTGTCGAAGAGGATCCCGACGGAGTCGTCGCCGGCCTCGTCCAGCAGCTCCTCGGTCTCGGGCAGGTCGGTGACGATCGTGAACTCGGCCTCGGCCGACCGGTGAATCGGCTCGAGGGCGACCCGCACACCGGCCTCGCGCCCGGCCCGCCCCAGCTCTCGCACCCCGGAGGCGACCGCGCTGCGGGCGCCGTCGAGATCGAGGTCTCCCGGCACACCGGTCAGGAACATCACCACCTCGGGATCGAAGGGCGCGAGCCGCCGGATCGACCGCGCGAGCGCGTCGACCCTCGCCTCCGGCTCCGCCGGCTCGGGCGCGAGGGCGATCGGGAGGATCGACATCTGCGCCGGGATGCAGATCGTCGCCTTCAGGCCGCTCGCCCGCAGCTGCTCGAGCGACTCGTCGTCGCGGTTCTCCGGGAGCTTGCCCTCCGCGATCCCGATACCCTCGGCGCCGCCCGCGGCGAACGCGGACAGGTCCTCCTCCCAGGACCGGTTGAGAGTCGAGAACTCGGAGACGGAGAAGCGCGGCGCGGCCGTCATCTGAGCGGCTTCAGATGGGTGAACGGCTCGTCGTCGGGAAGCTGGTCCCAGGCCAGGCTCTCGTCCTGCGCCGGGATGTAGCGAGGCTCGACCCCGAGCTCCTGCAGCACGAGGTTCCGGGCCTGCGGGATCGCCGAGGCCTTGTAGAAGGCGAGGTGGCGGTTGAAGCCCTGACGTCCGAAGCCGCAGTCGGTCGAGAGGACGAGCTTGTCCGCCGGGATCACCTCCAGCGCCCGCCGGACCCGGCCCGCGACGACCTCGGGGAAGTCGGCCTGCAGGGTGCGGTGGCTGACGACGCCGACTGCGAGCTTCTTCTTCAGACGATCCGCGTACGGCTTGAAGAGCGGCAGCTCCTTGAGGTCGTTCTCGGTCGCTTCGATCGTCCAGACGTCGCCCTTCAGGCGCTCCAGGTAGATCTCGATCGAGTTCGCGTACGACTCGTCGGTGAAGACCTTCTGCATGTTCGGGTTGCCCCAGCAGGTGTGGATCCAGACCTCGGCGTCGTCGAGGCCCTCCACCTCCCGGTTGAAGCAGTCGACGAGGAAGTCGAGCAGGTCGGTCATCTCCGGGTAGTAGCAGGCCATGAAGTGCAGGGTCGGCTCCTCGACCTGGATCACCTTGCAGCCGGACGCGACCAGCTGCCGGAGCTCCACGTTCATCGCCTCCGCCATGTCCCACGTCAGCTGCTTCTTGTCGTCGAGGTCGTACGTGTCCGTGTGGCTGTCGAGGAAGAACGCGAGCACCTGCGCCGAGCAGGTGCCGAACTTGACCGGCTTGCCCGACGCCGCGCTCTGCTGCGCGATCCGCCAGATCTTCGAGTACTCGAGCGGATTCTTCGGGTCGTGCTCGACCTTGTCGACGACCCGCGGCCAGCGCCAGGTCTTGTAGATCGAGTCGAGCATCGTGCCGACGGGGTAGGAGAGGAGCGGGGAGCGGGTGCCGCGCGTCTGCAGCTCCTCGTGCTCGAGCCCCTTCCACCGCTGGAGCGGGTAGTGGTGCCAGGAGCGGCCGGCGACGTCCTCGTCGAGGTGGTAGTCCCCGGAGGTGAGAATGTCGAGCCCGGCGCGCTCCTGGTCGGAGACGACGATCGCGTGGGCGTCCGTGAACTGCTCACGGAACCACGGGTCCATCATCGCGGTGTCGAGCGGACGTCCCCACATGTTCTGCGTGTACCAGCGGGGACGCGGCCAGGACCCCGTCACGGTCGCCGGCAGCATCAGGTTGTTCGTCGCGGTGAAGGCCATGCTTCGCTACCCCTCCTCTCCTCGTCGCAGGCGGAAGTCGATCCTAACCCTGTCCCGGAAGCGGCGGCCTCCCGCCCGTCTCCTTGGTCACCGAGAAGCCGCCGTCGGCGGCGATGACCGCTCCTGTGACGCCGCCGCCGGCGTCGGAGGCGAGGAACTCGGCGACCGCGGCCACCGTCTTCGCGTCCGGTGGGCGCGCGGGCACGATCGCGTTGACCGTGATCCCGCGCGCCCTGAGCTCCACCCCCGCAACCTGCGCAACGGTGGTCAGGAACGCCCCGGCCACCGCCTCCAGCGTGCACCCCTCGATCGCCCGGGCGGCGGCCGCCGAGGAGACGACCACCACCCGGCCCTCGCCCGTACAGCCCCGGGCGAACGCCTGCAGGTCGAAGGTCGCCCGCTCGACCGCCTCGACGAGCCCCTGCCAGTCGCGTTCCTCGAGCTCGAGGAACGGCGCCTCCCGGAACCGCAGCGGCCCGATCTGCAGCCTCTCCATCAGTACTTCCCGACCACGAAACCGCCGTCGACCCGGAGGAACTCGCCGGTCACGTACGCGCCGTCCTCCGAGGCGAGGTAGCAGACGGCCCGGCCAAGGTCGCGCGGATCCGCCGGCCGTCCGGCGGGAATCAGCTTCAGGGTCGCCTCGACGTCCGCCTCCGTCTGGAGCGCGGGCGAGGCGTCGTTGATGAACGAGCGCACCCACCCGGGGCCGATGTGGTTGGCCGTGACCCCGTACGGGGCGAGCTCGACGGCCATGTGCTCGACGAGCGCCCGCAGCGCCTGCTTGGTCGCGCCGTACACGGCCATGGCGGGGAACGGCATCTGCACGTGCACGGACGACGTGACGACGATTCGCCCGCCGCCCTGACGGACGAGCGCCCGCGCGCTCGCCTGGCAGACGTTGAACGCACCGGTGAGGTTGACGCCCACCTGCCGGCGGAAGCTGTCCTCGGTCACGTCGACGAGCTCCTGCCAGTCCGCGACGCCGGCGTTCGAGCAGACGACGTCGAGGCGACCGAGCTCCCGCACGACCGCATCGACCATCCCGTCCACCGCGGCGCGGTCGCAGACGTCCGCCCGGTGGAAGGCGGCGCGCCGGCCGAGCCCCCGGATCCGTTCCGCCAGCTCCTCGCCCTCGCTCTCGGCTCCGACGTCGTTGACGACGACGTCGCAGCCCTCCTCGGCGAGCGAGAGCGCGATCCCGCGCCCGATGCCGCGCTCGCGCGCGGCACCGGTGACGAGTGCGACCCGGCCGGCGAGCCTCACGGCGTGATCAGCGTCTTGACCACCTCGTCCTCGCGGTTCACCACCCGCTCGATCGCCGGCCCGATCTCCTCCAGGTCCGCGCTGTGGGTGATGATCCTGGCGGTGTCGATCTGGGCCTCGGCGAGCAGGCGGATCGTCGTCGGCCACTGGAACGGGTACCAGAGCGAGAACCGGATCGTCTTGTCCTGGATCAGGCTGGTCAGCATCGGCACCGCGACTGTCGCGTCCGGC
This sequence comes from uncultured Actinomycetes bacterium, assembly GCA_963836685.1. Classification (GTDB taxonomy): domain Bacteria; phylum Actinomycetota; class Thermoleophilia; order Gaiellales; family Gaiellaceae; genus DATBLE01. The sequence continues at coordinate 88,461 of CAWIKS010000013.1, read as the reverse complement.
GCGGTGACGCCCATGTAGACGACGGTCGAGCCCGGCCCGGTCACCTCGAGGGCCTCCTGGTTCGCGTCCATCGAGCCCGTCGCGACGATCGCCTTGTCGGCGAGCGCCCCGTGGTTCGCCGCCTGCACCCGCTCGGCGACCGACCCGTTGCCGGCCTTGAACGTGACGTCGGCGCCGAGCTGCGCGGCGAGGTCGAGACGGTAGTCGCGCGTGCCGACGACGGCCACCCGTGCGCCCTCGTTCTTGAGCAGCTGCACCATCGAGAGCCCGACCGGGCCGGGGCCGTACACGACGACGAAGTCGCCGGGCCTGACCTCCGCCTTGTCGACGGCGTTGACCGCCGCGGAGAGCATCTCGACGAAGGCACCCTGCTCGTCCGTCAGCGAGTCGGGCAGCTTGTAGGCGTGGGCGGCTTTCGTCTTCGCGTACTCGGCGAAGCCGCCGTTCGTGGTCACGCCGAGGACTGCCAGGTTGGCGCAGAACTGCGGCTTCCCCGCCCGGCACGACATGCACGCGTTGCAGCTCTGGATCGGGTTGACCGCCACCCGGTCGCCCTCGGCCAGGCCGTAGCCGGCCGCGAGGTTGCCGACCGCGGCGATCCGGCCCGAGAACTCGTGCCCGAGGACGAGCGGGCCCTTGCCGTCGGCGGTGCCGACCGGGCTCTTGCCGTAGTAGTACTCGACGTCCGAGCCGCAGAACCCGCAGGCGGCGACCTCGACGAGCACCTCGTCGTCCGCGATCTCGGGCTCGGGCACGTCCTCGACCCGGAGGTCGTTCGGCTCGTAGAAGACCGCGGCCTTCATGCCGCCACCCCCGCTCCCTCGCGGACGTGCCGGTTGAGCAGGTCGTCGAGCGCGAACCGGTCGTTCCAGGTGTCCGTCCAGGCCTCGGTCGTCATCGGGATCGCGTCGACCGACCACCACTTGCCGTCATAGGACTCGGCCAGCGCCGGGATCAGCTCGTCGAAGTCGATCACGCCCTTGCCGATGCCGAGGTGCGTGCCGAACGCGTTCTGCCACGTGTTCGAGTCGGTGTCGCAGACGTGGACGTGCCCGATCTTGCCCTTCAGCATCCGGGCAAACTCCGTCGCGCCGCCCTCGAGCCGCTCGACCGGCTGCACCTGGTTGTGGGCAAGGACGCACGCCGCCTGCACGTGGCCGACGTCGAACATCATCTGCAGGTTGTCGTCGCCCACGTCCTCCAGCAGCTTCAACGCCTCGGACGGTTTGACGAAGATCTGGCCGGTCTCCAGCTCCCACAGCATCTTCACCCCGAGCGCGCGGCCACGCTCCGCGTGCGCACGGAACGTCGTGACGACGCGGTCCCAGACGCGGTCGTAGTCGACGTCTCGCGGGAGCGGCCCGAAGTCGCCGGGGTCGACCCGCATCGCCGGGATCTCGCAGTCCACGCAGAGCTGGGCGCTCTGCTCGAACAGGTCGAGGTAGCCCTGGTAGGCGTCGTCGCCCCCGGTCGCCCACGGATACGTGCCGAAGTCGCCGTAGGGGCCCGGTGCGTAGCCGACGAGCTCGAGGTCGTGGGAGTGGATCCAGTCGACGAGCTTCCGACGGCTCTCCCGGTCCGGGTAGCGCTCGACGGTCGCGTGGTCGAAGAAGCCCGCCAGCTCGACGCCGTCGTACCCGAAGGCAGAGAGAACCTTGACCACCTGCTCGAGCGACGCCGGCTGCGGGAAGCCGAAGGCCAGGCACCAGCTGCCGCGACAGATCTTTGCTGCTCTCGCCATCTCGTTCCTCCCTCAGTGCCGTTGGTTTCGTGGCATGGGCGACCCCGGGCTCAGTCCATGTACAGCCCTCCGTTCACGTCCAGATGCGCGCCGTGGACGAAGCTCGCCCGCTCGGACGCGAGCCAGACGACGGCCGCGGCGACCTCCTCGGCGGTGCCGATCCGGCCCAACGGAGTCCGCTCCACCACGCTCCCGCGCGCCGCCTCGGGCCACGCTTCGGTCATCGCCGTGTCGATGAAGCCGGGGTTCACGCAGTTGACCCGAATCCCCTGCGGCCCCGCGTGACGCGCCAGCGATTTCGTCAGCGCGGCGACTCCGGCCTTCGAAGCCGCGTAGTCGGCGCCCGCGTACAGCCCGCCGACCTGCCCGGCGAGCGACGCGATCGTGACGATCGACCCGCTCCGCTGCCCGGCCATCGCCCGGAGCGCGGCTCGGCAGACGGCGAACGTCCCGCGCAGGTTCACCACCTGGACGCGGTCCCAGTCGGCAGTGCCGATCTCGGGGAGCGGGGTCGAGCGAAAGATCCCGTGGCTCGTCACCAGCACGTCGAGCGACCCCGTGAGCTCCACGGTCTCGGCGACGATCCGCTCCGCGTCGTCCGGACTCGACAGGTCGCCGCCGACGGTGAGCCCGCCGAAGAAGACCGCCGCAGCACCCGCGGCCTGCACGTCCACGTCCGAGCAGACGACGCGCGCCCCTTCCGCGGCCAGCGCGGCACAGCAGGCACGGCCGATGCCGCCGGCCGCACCCGTCACGAGAGCCGTCCTGCCCTCGAGCCCGGTGTCCACCGCTACTCCTCCGACCCCCACGGCCGCGCGAGCTGCACGATCTCGACGGCGTTGCCGTCCGGATCCTCCACGTAGATGCCGCGCCCGCCCCGGTTGGGGCCGCTGGTCGTCGTCACCGGCCCCGGCGAGCGAAACGGCACGCCGGCGCCGCGCAGACGCTCGCACTCGGCGTCGAGGTCGTCGGTGAGGAGGCAGACGTGCGCGCTGCCGACGTCCTGGAGCCCGCGCGCCCGCTCCGCGCCGTGCGGCCGCCTGTACTGGAGCAGCTCGAGGTTGTGCCCGAAGGCGCTGAGGTGCGCGATCCGGAGGTGGGCGCCGGGGATGCCGGTGATCTCCTCCACGTAATCGCCCTCGACCTCGCGGTCCGAGACGGGCTCGAACCCGAACGCACGGTAGAACGCGCTCGAGCGGTCGACGTCGGCGACCGTCAGGGAGAAGTGATGGACGCCGGTGATCATCGGCCGACCATAACCCGGTGCCGTTCGGAGTGCCTGAGCAAGAGAGACGTGTCTCGTCGCACGTCCACCGCATCCGCCTCGTTGTCGTTGTAATCCTGTAGGTATAGGCTTGCCGCGTGCAGCAGCCCGGACCGGCGACAGCGCAGGGACGGCGGCCGTGAGCGCGATCGACCGCAGCTCGCCCATCCCCTTCTACTACCAGCTCCGCCAGCTCCTCGAGAGCGATCTTCGCAGCGGCCGCCTCGCCGTCGGAGAGCGGCTTCCGAGCGAGGCCGAGCTCTGCGATCAGTACGGGGTCAGTCGGACGGTCGTGCGCCAGGCGTTGAGCGATCTCGAGGCCGCCTCGCTGATCACGCGGATCAAGGGGCGCGGCAGCTTCGTCGCCGCGCCCAAGACACCGGAGCATCTCGTGCAGGCGCTGACCAGCCTGTACGAGGACGTCCGTGCCCGCGGTCAGGAGCTGGAGACGAGAGTGCTCCGCCTGGAGCGGGAGCCAGCCTCGCCGTACGTCGCCGAGGCGCTCGGCCTCGGCGAGTCGGATCCGATCGTGCTGCTGGAACGCCTGCGGCTCATCGACGGCGATCCGTGGGTGCTGACGACCGCCTACCTGCCCTACGAGCTCGCTGCCCCGATCCTGAGCCTCGACATGACGACCCGCTCGCTCTACGAGACGCTCGAGCAGGACCTCGGGCTGGAGCTGCACCGCGGCCGCCGCAGCGTCGAGGCAACGCGGGCGGGCAAGGAGATCGCCCGGCACCTCGGCATCGAGGAGGGAGCGCCCGTGCTTCTGTTGAGCGGGACGACCTACCTCGCCGACGAGCGCCCGGTCGAGAGCTTCGTCGGCGTCCACCGCGGCGACCGGAGTCGATTCGACGTCAATCTCTACCGGCCGCCGAAAGGCGAGCCGGCCGACTACCCGCCGTCGGTCCTGGCGGCGAGCGCGCAAGAGCTGCTCCTGCCGCTCGTGCGGGAGGAGCCGTGAGCCGCGCGGGCAAGATGGACGTCGAGCAGGGAGCGGAGGGCTCGAGGCTGGCCGGAAAGCGGGCGCTCGTCACCGGGGCCGCACAGGGGCTGGGGGAGGCGATGGCGATCGCCCTCGCCGCGGAGGGCTGCGACATCGCCGCGTTCGACGTTCGCGACGAGCAGCTCGCCGGCCTGAGCGAGCGGCTGGGCGCGATGGGGCGACGGGTGCTCCCGCTGGAGGTGGACGTCCGCGACTTCGCACAGGTGCGCGACGCGGTCGACGCGATCGGGGATGCCTGGGGAGGCCTGGACATCCTCGTCAACAACGCCGGCAAGGGACAGCGAGAAGCCTTCACCGAGCTGACCCGCTGACGTCTGGGACTACATGCTGGCGGTGAATCTGACCAGCGTGTTCAACGTGTCGCATGCGGTCGTGCCCCGCATGCTCGCCGCGGGCACGGGCGGAAGCATCGTCAACATCTCCTCGGTCGCCGCTCTTCGCGGCGGGCGGCTGCTCGGCAAGACCGCCTACGCGGCGGCGAAGGGTGGGGTGATCGGCTTCACGAAGTCGCTCGCCTACGAGCTCGCACCCCACAAGATCACGGTCAACTGCATCGCGCCGGGCCTGCACAACACGCCACGCCGGGCGCAGGACACTCCCGAAGAACGCGGTCGCATCGTCCCCCAGATCCCGATGGGCGAGCTCGGCGAGCCGCGCGACCTCGCTCAGACGGTCGTCTTCTTCTGTCTACCGAGCTCCCGCTACATCACCGGCGTCGTTCTTCCGCAGGACGGCGGGCACTCGATCTGATGCACCCCCTCGGCGGCGCCCGATCAAGGAGGACCCGATGAAACTCGGCATGATCAACTCGGCCTGGTTCGGATCCGCGTACGACGGCCGGCCCGGATTGGAGAAGACGAAGGAGATCGGCTTCGACACGGTCGACATCCTCGCCGATCCGCTCGATCTCGAGCCGGCGGCGTACGAGCAGCTCGTGGCGGACGTTCAGGCGACCGGTCTCGACGTTCCCTCGGTGATCGTCGTCGCCTTCGGGTTCTCGGACTTCAACCCCTCGATCAGGAAGTTCCATCTCGACCGGGCGAGGCGCCACGTCGATCTCGGCGCCGACCTCGGCGCGACGATCATGGTGGTCGCCCTCGGCGAGTACATCTGGCAGCACGAGGTGATCCCGCCCGAGGCCCAGTGGCACTGGGCGGTCGAGGCGACACGCGATCTCGGCGAGTACGCGGCCGGCAAGGGGCTCGTGCTCGCGATGGAGCTCGAGCCGTTCCGGCTCTCCCTGATCAACACGGTCAACAAGCTCGTCAAGTTCCTCGAGGACGTCGACCATCCGAACGTGAAGGCGAACGTCGACTGCTCACACCTCTGGCTGATGGATCAGGATCCGTCCGAGATCCTCAAGCTGCGCGGCCGGATCGTGCACACGCACTTCTCCGACTGCAACGGGGAGATCCATCAGGATCTTCCCCCCGGACGCGGGAACACCCCGCTGCGGAACTATCTCGCCGCGCTCGGCGAGGCAGGGTTCGAGGGCGTGATCTCGCTCGAGCTCGAGTACGCGCCGAGCCCTGATCAGATCGTGCAGTGGGTGACCGAGGCCTACGAGCAGACCGCGGCGATGATGAGCGACCTCGGCGTCCGCGCAGCCGGATAGAGCCGCGGCGGGCCGCGGCCGGCGTCGCGATCAGTACGTGCCGAGCTCGCGGGCCGTCTCGCACATGACCTCGATCGCCCCGGGCCGGGCGTCGAAGATCTGGCCGGTCGAGCGCAGGACGTAGCCGCCGCCTGCCATCGCCGCATCGAGGCAGCGCCGGACCTCGTCCCGGACGCCCTCGGCGTCGGTCTCGTGCAGCAGGTGCTCGTTCAGCCCGCCGTACAGGCACACCTTGTCGCCGACTCGCCGCTTCGCGTCGGCCAGGTCGACGTCGCCGGAGGATCGGCTGGAGGTGAGAGTCTCGATCGCGTCCGGGCCCGTCTCGGCCATGTCCTCGAGCAGCAGCGTCGCCCGCCCGCAGTTGTGGAAGCTGACGAGCGGGCCGCCGTCGTGTGCGGCCGCGACACACTCGGTCTCGTAGGGCTTCATGAACTCGCGGAAGTGCTCGGGCGCGACCCCGACGCCGACCCAGGTCTCGTTCATCGAGATCGAGTGGATGCCCGTCTCGCCCAGGCGGCGGTACAGACCCGTCAGCCAGTCCGTGCAGAAGCGCATCAGGTCGTGGACGAATTGCGGTCGATCGTAGATGTCGGTGGACAGGTCGACGAGCCCGCGCACCTGCGCCGCCATGTCCCACGGGCCGGGCGGGTGATGGAGCCACCAGGCGTGGTCGCCGACCTTCTCCACCATCGCCCGCAGGACCGACATGTCGTAGAGGTCGGCCGAGGGAAAGTGACGGAGCGCGGGCAGCCTGGCCTCGGGATCGTCTCCCGAGAGCAGGAAATCGTGGCAGGACGTGCCGAACCCGTCCTCGGTGCGGTACGAGTAGTCGAGGTCGCCGTCCGGGGTGCGGATGTGGTGGGCATGCTCGCGCCAGCCGTCGCCGCGTGCCGTCTCCGCGAACGTCTCGATCCAGTCGTCCGTCTCGAACGGTCTCGGAAACAGCATCCGCGGCCAGATCTCGATCTCGCCGATGTGCTGGCTCATCGTCCAGATCATCGGGTCGAGCCCCAGGTCCTCCTGCATCTTCACGATCGAGCCCATGGGGTCGTCGATCCACCACTGCAGCATGTCGGCGACCGACTTCTCGGCCGGCTTGAGCTTGCGAATCAGGGGCAGGCCCAGCCAACAGTGAATCGGCACACGATCCGGCGTCCCGCGCTCGAACGCGATCCGGACACGCTCAGCTGACATCATCACGGGCTCCTATCTTGCCGACGACGAGGCGTGTTGCGTCCACCACCGTAATCCTGTACTTATAGGATGCCAAGTATCGATGCCGTCTGCGTCTTCCACCGCACGCCTCGTGCTCGAGCACTGAGCCTTCTTGGCGCCTGAGTCGCCCCAGCTCGAGCCGCTCCAGCCGCTGACGGCGCTGCGTGCAGTCGAGCTCTCCCATCACCTCGTCCCGTTCGACGAGGAGTACACGCTCGAGGTCAGGAACCGGTACGTGGAGGAGCTCGAGCGCAACTACGCCGGGCTTCGCCCCGAGGGAGCCGACTACATCATGTCGGAGGTCTTTTTCTGGAGTCACGTCGGCACCCACATCGAGGCGCCGTTCCACTACTTCAAGGACGGCACCGACGTCGCCGATCTCGAGCTTCGGCGGGTGGTCGGAGAGTGCGTGCTGATCGACTTCACCGACAAGGCCGTCGGCGAGGAGATCGGCCGCGCGGAGCTGGAGGAGCGCGCCGGCGGGGTACGCCCCGGCGACATCGTGTTCGTGCGAACGGACAGCGGCAACTACCGGACACCGCAGTCGCACGACCGTCCCTATTTCGCGGAGGACGCGATCGCGCTGCTGGTCGAGCGTGAGATCAGCTGCCTGGGGGTCGACTGCTCCGGGATCGAGCTGCGCGGGGTCCCGCGCCAGCCGAACCACGTCCAGCTCTTCCGGAACGAGATCCCGTTGATCGAGCACCTCGCCCATCTCGAGCGGCTGCGGACGACGCGCTTCTTCGTCGTCGCAGTCCCCTGGCGCGTGCGCGGCCTCGAGGCATCCCCGGTGTCCGTGATCGCGTTCGAGGGCGAGTAGGCCGCATGCGCACGATCCTGCCGGAGGTCCCGCCCGTCGGCGACCTCGCCGGGTACGACGCCGACCTGCTGGCCGAGATGTACCGCCGGATGGTGCTGATCAGGTCGTTCGAGGAGCGTGCGAACGAGCTCTTCCTCCGGGGGCTGATGCCCGGGACGATCCATCTGTCCGACGGCCAGGAGGCGACGGCGGTCGGCGCCTGCCTGGCGCTGGAGCCCGGCGACGTGATCACGCTGACCCATCGCGGTCACGGGCAGGCGCTGGCGAAGGGCGTCTCCCCGGATGCGCTGATGGCCGAGCTGTTCGGTCGCGAGGACGGCTGCTGTCGCGGCCGGGGCGGGTCGCTGCACGTCGGCGACATCGGCGTCGGCGCGCTGCCCGCGATCGCCGTCGTCGGGGCCTCGGCGCCGATCGCGGTCGGCTTCGCCTTCTCGTTCGAGCGGCACGCAAGCGGGCGCGTCGCCTGCACGTTCTTCGGCGAGGGGGCGGCGAACAAGGGCGACCTCCACGAGGCGATGAACCTGGCCTCGATCTGGTCGCTGCCGGTCGTCTTCCTGTGCGAGAACAACCTCTATGCCGTCTCGACCCACTTGTCGGAGTCTCTTTCGGCCGCGCACGTGGCCGACCGGGCGGCCGCCTACGCGATGCCGGGCGTGAGGGTGTACGGGAACGATCCGACACTGGTCTACGAGGCGGTCGGGGCGGCGGCGGCGCGGGCGCGCGGCGGCGAGGGGCCGACGCTGGTCGAGTGCCTGACCTACCGCCGGGGCGGTCACAAGCGCGACGATCCGGCGACCTACCGGCCGCAGGAGGAAGTCCAGGCGTGGCTCGCGCAGGACCCGGTCGCCGGCTTTCGGGCACGGCTCCTGCGGGATCCACGCTTCGACGAGGCGCGGTTGGGCTCGATCGACGCCGCCGAGGCCGAGCGGGTCGCACACGCGGCCGAGTTCGCACAGCAGAGCCCGTTCCCGGCCGCCGAGTCGGCCACGGAGTACGTCTATGCCCCCTGATGCCGCCGCCACGCTGACCGACCAGCGTCACCTGACGATCGTCCAGGCGATGCGCGAGGCGCTCACGGAGGAGATGCGCCGGGACCGCGAGGTGTTCGTGATCGGCGAAGACGTGCGGATCGGCGGGGTGTTCCTCTTCACGCTCGACCTGGTCGACGAGTTCGGGCCGGGCCGCGTCGTCGACACGCCGATCTCGGAGTCCGGCTTCACCGGGCTCGCGATCGGCGCCGCGATCGACGGGATGCGACCGGTTGTCGACTTCCAGTACGGCGACTTCCTGTTCACGGCGATGGACCAGCTCGTCCAGGAGGCGACGAAGCTGCGATTCATGTCGGGGGGCCAGGTCAAGATCCCGCTCGTCCTGCAGCTGCCGACCGGCGCCTCCGGAAGGGGAGGCCAGCACTGCAATCCGATCGAGCACTTCTGTTACCCGATTCCGGGCCTGAAGCTGATCACCCCCGCGACGCCGTACGACGCCAAGGGGCTCCTGAAGACGGCGATCCGGGACGACAACGTCGTCCTCTTCTGCGTCCACAAGCACCTCTACGGAAGCAAGGGGCGACCGCTGGCCCGGAGCAGCATCAGCACCGAGCACGTGCCCGAGACCGAGTACACGGTTCCTTTCGGCGAGGCGATCGTGCGGCATCGAGGAACCGACGCGACGGTGGTCGCGAACATGCTGATGCTGCACCGGGCGCTGAACGTCGCCGTCGCGCTGGAGGACGAGGGGGTGAGCGTCGACGTGATCGATCCTCGGTGCCTGATCCCGTTCGACCTCGACACCGTGCTCGCCTCCGTGGAGAAGACGGGACGGCTGCTGATCGTCGAGGAGAACCATGCGCGCGGCGGCTGGGGAGCCCAGCTCGCGGCGGACGTGCTGGCCGGCGCGTTCGGCTATCTGGACGAGCCGATCCGCCGGCTGACCACACCCGACGTACCGATTCCGTTCTCTCCGCAGCTGGAACGGGAGCTCGTCCCGAACGAGGAGCGGATCCGCGCGGCGATCCTCGATCTCGTCGGCCGGCCGGGCTAGTGGACGTCGTCGTCCCGCAGGTCGCCGAGGCGGGCGCCGAGATTCGGCTCGCGCGCCTGGAGGGAGCGTAGGGATGCGAACCGCGGTCCTCGGTCACGTCGAGTGGGCCGAGCTCTTCGGCGTTTCCCACATCCCCACCGCGGGCGGCCTGGTGGAGGCCGAGGAGCTGCACGCCGAGCCAGCGGGCGGGGGGGCGACCGGGGCGTGCCAGCTGGCCAAGCTCGCTTCCGGCACGGTGTTCTTCACCTCGCTCGCGGACGACGAGATCGGCCGCCGTGCCCGGGCCGGGCTTCGGGACCAGGGCGTGCGGGTGGAGGCGATGGAGCACGCGCCACCGCAACGGCGCGCACTGATCTCGCTCGACCCGACCGGGGAGCGGACGATCATGGTCGTCGGTCGCAAGGTCTGCCCGCAGGCCTCCGACCCGCTGCCGTGGGAGGAGCTGGACGGGATGGACGCGGTCGCCCTCTACTGTGCCGACGCCGACGCGATCCGGCTCGCCAGACGAGCGCGGGTGCTGGTCGCCACGGCACGGTGGTGGCCCACGATCGCCGCCGGCGGGGTGCGCGTCGATGCGCTGGTCGGCAGCGCCCGCGATCCCGACGAAGCTCTTCCTCACGACGGCCTCGATCCGGTTCCCGACCTGCTCGTCCTGACGGAAGGGCCGGCCGGCGGCACCTACACGGTGAGAGGCCGCCCCGCCAGGCGGTACGAGCCGGCGCCGCCTCCTGCACCACCGGTCGACTCGTACGGCTGCGGCGACAGTTTCCTCGCCGCGCTCGCCTTCGCGCTCGGCCGCGGGGACGATGCCGAGCAGGCCGTCGACTTCGCGGCCGCTGCGGGAGCTGCGGTCGCGAGCGGCCGCGGCGCGTTGACGGCGCAGATGCGTCTGGGCGCGGGCAGCGCCTGACCGGCAGACCTACTCGGAGACCTGCTGCCAGCCCCGGTCGTCGCCCGCGGACGACCAGCGGACCTGCTCGGTCACCCCGCCGCTGAAGATCGTGCCGCTCACGATCACCTCGTCTCCGGAGACGGTCAGCGACTCGCCGATCAACGGCCCGGGGGGCGCGGGAAGGTGCACTGCCTCCTCGTCACCGCCGCGAACGACCAGCACCGACACCGCGCCCGTCGTCCCGTTCGTGACCAGCGCGGCGACGCCGCCCGGCACGAGGACGAGCGAGACGATCGTCCCGTCGTCGACGGTGGCGACCGCGTGCGACCGGATGGCACCGACCGGTGGCCAGGGCGAGACCTGCTGAACCTGTGTCCCGCCGGCGGCCACCCAGTAGAGCGAGGAACCGCGGCCGACGAGGCCACCGGCGATCGTGCGGGTTGCGGTCCAGTGCCGGCCCGCGTCCGTCGTCCAGAGGTCGTATGCGCAGGCGCACGCCCTGGTCACGGTCGCGACGCGGATCACGCCCGCCCGGAGCGACGTGCGCACGACCGTCGCCGCCGGCCGCGCGAAGATCCGCCGCCAGTGCGCGCCGCCGTCCTCGGTCGCCCACACCCCGCCCTCGCGGCTCACCCAGCCGTGGCGCCGGTCGATCCAGCTGCTGTGCCCGGAAACGCCGGGCGCGGGCGGCCCGAGCGGTACCGCCCGGGCGCTCGACGAGGTGAAGCCGACCAGCTGGCCGGTGAAGGTGCCGACGAAGATCCGCCCGTCGATCACCGTCGGTGCGGTCACGGTCAGCCCCGGGACCGGCAACCTGGCCACGATCCGGCCGGACTCGCCGTCGACGCCGACGAGGGCCGGCGTCCCGGAGAGCGTGAACCAGACCGTGCCTCCGGCGATCGTCGGCGAGCCGTTCAGCGAGTCTCGTCTGCAGCTCCCGGGTCCAGGCGGTGGTCGCGGAGCAGTTCGAGCCGATGTCGATCCGGACGAGCCTCGTTCCCGTGACCGCGTACAGGGCGTGGCTGCCCGGGTCGTAGGCGAGCTGGCTGAGCACCGGATTGTCCGGATCGAACGTCTCCAGGTCGACCGTCCACAGCGGCCCGGCCGAGAGATCGTCTGCGTGCCAGCCGAAGACCTGCGCGTTCTTGTCGTGCGCGACGACCAGCTCGCCGCACCCCGGCCGGTTGAACGTCACCGGGGAGCCGACGAAGTCGAGATCGAGCGGCTTGTCGATCGACTTCGGATGGCTCGAGCCGAGCACGTCCAGGGCCGGGGACAGCGAGACGACGCTCTCCCCGAACCCCGCGGCCTCGCTGAAGTCCGGCCCGGAGTTCGCCCCGCCCTCGAAGGCGTTGCCGGTGGCGACGAACAGGGAGCGGAGCGCGCGGCTGTACGCGATCCCGCCCCAGCCCCAGATCCCGCCCCCGCCGCCGTTCGCGGCGGACACGGAGACCCAGGTCGACACCTCCCTCGTTGCCACGTCGACGCCGATCACCTTGCCCTCGAAGGGGCCCTCGTCGCAGTACGACCCGGTCGGGACGTAGACGTGCCCGCCAGCGAGGAGGAGCGCGCCCCAGACCAGCTCGTTCGCCGGATCGGCGTAGAGGGTCACGGGCCAGCCCGGTCGCTCCGCTCCCGTCGACAGGTCGAGGGCGTGCAGCCGACCGAGTGCGTCGGCCGCGTACAGCGTGCGCGTCTCGGGATCGATCACCGGCGTTCCGCCGACGCCGTACCCGTCGAGCTGCTGGCAGGGGTTGGCGAGCCGGCCGAGATCGACCTGCCAGCGGACGTAGCCGGTCTCGCTGACGGCGTAGATCCGTCCGGCCGAAGTCGCCGCGTAGAGCGTGGTCAGGCCGGGAGACGGGTACGTCGCGCGCGGCGAGCACCTGCGAGATCACCCGGCCCCTGATCGGCAGGACGAACTCGGTCTTCACCGACGCCGCCGCGGGCGAGTCGGCCGCGACACCGCTGCGCCCGGGCTCTCCGCCGTACGTCGTCCAGCCCGGAGGCGTGGCCGCGCGGGCACCCGAGAGGACGATCGCGGCGAGAATCAGCCGCGACCACGGCTCCCCCTCCCCGTTGCACCGCCAGACAATAGGCCGCCGGCACGGATAGTGTGGGGAGGTATGGACATGCGCCGCTTCCTCCCGATCCTGCTGATCGCGTTCGCCGCGCTCTTCATCCTCCCCCAGCTCTTGAAGAGCGGGGGCTCGAAGACGCTCTCGGCGAAGGAGCGCGGCGCGCTGACGCTCGACGCGATCGATCGGATCGACCGGGCCGAGCAGCGCCTGTTCACGTCCGGCGGCAGGTACACGTCGCACCTCGCCGACCTCGTCGCCGGCGACAAGGTGCTCGCCTCGGAGCTGACCGTGCCGCTCACGGTCGACATCGACGTCACGGACGGCGGCAAGGGCTACCTGGCGCAGGTCTCGAGCGACGTGCTCAGCGTCACCCGGGCCCGGACGGGCACCACCGTCACCGACCGCAGCTGCCGCGAGCTGAAGTCGACGTCCGGCCTGGACTGCCCGGCGGGAACGGCGAGCCCGACCACGACCACCAGCACGGTCACGACTTCGGACACGACGACGACCTCGACCACCGGGACGATCACGACCAAGTGAACGAACCGCGCTGGTGGGAGCTACGCCGCGCGCACAACCTCAAGCCCGCCACGTACACCTGCCCGCTCTGCGGGCGGCGGCTCGCCTCGATGAGCGACCACGTCCTGCTCTTTCCGGAGGGCGACCACTCGCTGCGCCGCCACGCGCACACGGAGTGCGTGCGCGCCGCGCGCGAGGGCGGGCGGCTGCCGTCACGGGACGAGTGGCGCCGCACCCAGCCGCGCAGAGGGCGGTTTCGACTCAGGCGCCCGTAGAGCCCTCGGAATCGGATTCCGCCGCGGGCTGACGCTCAGCTCACCAGGATGCCTTTCGCATCCTGCGCGCGAACCGCGCCCGCTCCTTGCGGGCCTCCGAGCGCAGCCGCGCATCCTGCTTCAGGGCAAGGTGCCGCAGCTCGCCCTGGAGCTTGCGCCAGCTCGTCAGTCGCTCCGGATCCAGGGCACCTTCAGCGATCGCCCGGCGCACGGCGCAGCCGGGCTCGCTCTCGTGGGCGCAGTCGGCGAAGCGGCAGCGCGCCGCGACCGCGGCCAGGTCGTCGAAGGCGGCCGCCAGCCCGTCCTCCGACTCCCACAGCCTCAGCTCCCGCATCCCCGGGGTGTCGAGGAAGAGCCCGCCGTCCGGGAGGACCAGCAGCTGCCGGTTCGTCGTGGTGTGGCGGCCGCGGCCGTCCGCCCGCAGGTCGCCGGTGGCCATCAGCTCCTCGCCGGCGAGGCGGTTGACGAGCGACGACTTCCCGACCCCCGACGAGCCGAGTGCGGCGACGGTCCGGTCGCCTGCGAAGTAGCCGGCGAGGGCCTCCACCCCCTCCCCGGTCAGGTTGCTGACCGGGTGCACCGGCACGCCGACCGCGACCGACTCGAGCTCGAGCACCGCCCCGTCGACGTCGTCGCAGAGGTCGGCCTTCGTCAGGACGACGACCGGCTCTGCTCCGCTCTCCCAGCCGAGGGTCAGGTATCGCTCGAGCCGGCGGACGTTCAGCTCGCCGTCGAGGCCGGCGGTGAGGAACACGACGTCGACGTTCGCGGCGACGACCTGCTCGATCGTCCGGCCGTGGTCGTTCGCCGCCATCCGCGAGAACTTCGTCCGCCGCGGGAGCACTGCCTGCACGAGCGCCGGGTCGCTCGCAGTGACGGCGACCCAGTCGCCGACCGCGGGCAGGTCGTCGCGGTGCGCGGCGGCATGGCGAAGCCGGCCGGAGAGCTCCGCCGGCCGCTCCCCGCTTGCCGTGTAGAGGAGGTACGCGTCCCGGTGCTCGACGGCGACGCGCGCGGGCTCGAGGCCGTCGGCGGCATGCGGGGCGAACTGGTCTTCGAAGGCTGGAGTCCAGCCGAGACGTGCGAGCAACGCTGTCTCCTTTGGCGCTCGTGCGGAAGCGGCGGCAGCACCGAGCCGCCGCCCGGAAACGGACGGCACAGAGCGCGCGCGGAGCTAGCTCGGGAGCGCCCTGCGCCGGAGGCGATCGGCAAGCGTCTTCGTCATCTGTGCCACCTCCTGTGGTCGCAGGGCTTCCGGACGCGCGAACCCTAGCGGACCCCGGCTAGGGAAGACGGAACGCGCGCTCGCCGAGGCGCCGATATCCCTGGACCGACGGATGGTCGCCGTCCGTCGTCCACTCCTCGCGCATCCGGCCGGGGTGCATCGTGTCCTCGAGCGTCTCGTAGAACGGCAGCACGATCACGCCCTCGTCCCGGCCGATCTTCCGGATCAGCCTGTTCAGCTGCCTGATCTTCGGATCCGCCTCCGGATACCCGTTGTTCCAGGGCAGGAGCTCGGCGATCGCGACGCGCAGGCCGAGCTGCTTTCCGCGCTCGACCATCCGCCGCAGGTTTGCCGCCGCGGTCTCCACCGGCCGGTCCTGGGCGATATCGTTGATTCCGCCCTGGACGACCAGCGCCCCGGCCCCGCGGGCGCACTTGCCCAGCCGGACCGCGATCTGGTCGGTTCGCTCGCCGTACACGCCGCAGTTGCGGAAGCGGAGCTCCGGGTGCGCCCGCTGCGCCCAGCTCTGCCACTGGCTCTTCTCGTCGGCACCGAAGCCGAGCACGTCGCGCATTTGCGGGTCGGGATCGTAGCCCGGCGAGCCGGCGGTGACGGAGTCCCCGAGCGTCGCGACGAGCATCGCCGGGGATCGCTTCTTCGAGCCCCCGCAGCCGGCGAGGACGAGCAGCGCTGCCATCGTTACGAGCCCGGCTCGCACGCGATCTCCCCGACGGGCTCACCCCGGCTGCTCTCGACCTTGACGACCGCGAAGTCCTCATCCAGGTCGAGGAGCGAGGCGAGCGCGGGCCGGAGCGCCCGGGAGTTGCCGTCCTCGACCTTGAGCACGACGCCGCGTCCTTCCGGGGAGGCCGCGCAGAGGAGCCCTTCGGCGCCGCCCTTCGCGATCCAGCCGGGACGCCGCCGCATCAGCTCGGTGTCGATCGCCCCCTCGTAGCCGACCAGCGCCGGGTGCGCGCGCATCGCGTCGGCGAGCACCGCACCGCCCTCGAGGCGATCGAAGCGGGAGAAGGCGTGCGCCATCCGCTCCAGCGAGAGCGCGAACGTGAGGACGCCGCAGCCGTCGATCGCGGTCGGGACCTCGCCGACCGGCACCCCGGCGGCAGCGGCCACCTCCTCGACGAGCAGCTCCTGCAGCGGATGGGACGCGAGCCGGTAGCCCTCGAGCGGCCACCCTCGCGACCGGCAGACGGCGAGGAAGCCGGCGTGCTTGCCGGAGCAGTTGTGCGCGAGCCGGCTCGGGCCTCGCCCCTCCTGCGGGCCAAGCTCGAGGTCAGCCTCCGTTGCCGGCGCCTTCGCCAGCAGGCTCGCGGCCGCCGCCAGCTGGGCAGGCTCGGCCCGGTGCGATGCGCAGGCGATCGCCAGCTCCGCCTCGGAGACGTCCTGCCGCTCGCGAGCGAGCGGCAGCGCCTGGATCGGCTTCGCCGAGGAACGGAAGAACGCGACCAGGGCGGGATTGCCGGCCGACTCGACCACCCGGCTGCCCTCGACGGCGACCGCGTGGACGTGGTGCACCGCCTCGATCACGCCTCCGCGGCGCACGGTTACCCTGAGCGGGTCCATGCGCGGGACATTAGTGCCGGATGCCTGAGCTGCCCGAGGTGGAGGCGTGGCGGCGAGCGCTCGACGAGCCGGTGCGGGCGTTTCCGGTCGAGCGCGCCGGGCCGGCCCACGTCGCGACGCTGAAGACGTTCGACCCGCCCCTGTCGGCGCTGGAGGGGCGGCGCCTGGCCGGCGTGCAGCGCCGGGGCAAGCGGCTCCTGTTCCCGACGGAGGACGGTGGCCTCGTCCTGCTCGTCCACCTGATGAGCGCGGGACGGCTGCGTTACCTTCGCACGGGAGAGACCGGGCCGAAGACGCCGGCGTTCCGGATCCGGTTCGAAGGCGGCGGGGAGCTCGTCCTGACGGAGGCCGGGTCGAAGAAGCGGGCTGGCGTCTGGCTGCTGAGCCCCGAGCAGGTCGAGGCGGAGCTCGCCCATCTTGGGCCGGAGGCGCTCGGCGTCGGTGCGGAGCAGCTCGGCGTGGTCCTCCGGGCCGGCTCCCGGCGGCTGCATTCGCTCCTCCGCGACCAGCGCGCGGTCGCGGGCATCGGCCGGTCGTGGGCGAACGAGATCCTCCAGCGCGCTCGGCTCTCCCCGTTCGCGCTCTCGACGGAGCTCTCCGACGAGGAGGTCACGCGGCTCGCCGCCGCGATCGACGAGGAGCTGGCCCGCGGGCTCGAGTTGCGCGAGCGGGGCGCGAAGGACGCGGCGACGTACCGGATCCACAACCGGCTCGGCGAGCCGTGCCCGGACTGCGGCACGCCGATCGCGCGCGTCGACTACGAGGAGCACACAATCTTCTACTGCCCCCGGTGCCAGACCGGCGGCCGGGTGCTGAAGGACCGCCGCCTGTCGAGGCTGCTCAGGTGACCGCCAGGCCGTAGCGGCTGTACGACCACGGCCATTCCTCCACGCGCTCGCAGATCCTCGCCTTCACGGGATTGAGGAGGACGTAGGCACAGGTCTCGAAGACGCGCTCCTCCCCTTCGAGAGCGCGGGCCTGGAAGCGCTCGGCGAAGACGTGGCCGAAGCTCTCTCGGTGCTCGTTGAAGTAGCGCGCGTAGCGCCAGTTGAGCTGGTGGACGCCTTTCGAGAGCGCCCCGACCCGAGCTTCCAGGACGAGGTGGTAGTGCGTCGAGAGGACACACGCGGCATGGAGCTCCCAGCGGTGCCTGCGCGAGACCCGGCGGAGGAGACGGAAGAACTCGGTCCGATCCTCGCCGTCGGGAAACGCCACGGTCGAGGCCACGCCGCGGCAATAGACGTGGAAGAAGCCATCGGGGAGCGATGAGCGCGGCGCGCGCGGCACCCCTCGAGGGTAGCCCCGGCCGGCGGCTCGTCGATCGACCGTGGACGACTTGTTCCGGATTCGTCACACCGTAGTGCCAGGCACTGGCTGTGGACGAATTCGCGCAGAATCGCCACACGCCGGTGCCAGGCACTGGTTGTGGAAAACGTCAGGCGGAAAAGCGGATCGTCAGGACGCGGCCGTCGACCCCGACCGAGCCGCCGAGCCACTCGACGTGCAGGACCGCGACCGCGGCGCCGAGGTCGCGCAGGTCCTCGCCGAGCACGACCGGAGCCGACGCGGGCGTGATCGGCTCCACGCGTAACTCGGCCCCGTCGGCGACGACGTCGACCCGCTCGAGGCCGCCGTGGCGGAGTGCGCACTGAACGAGCGCCGACACCGACCGCTTCGCGGCCTCGACGTCGACGGATACGACGGCCCCGTCACCCGACAGCCCGACGCGGTCACCCCCCAGCCGCTCGGCGGCCGCGGCCGCAAGCTCACCGGTGCCCACCGGCTCCAGCCTGGGGTCGTAGCGTCCGCCGACGATCCGGGCCGCGAGCGAGAGCTCGTCGATCAGCTCACCGAGCTGACCGGACGCGGTCTCGATCATCTCCGAGTAGCCGGCCAGGGTCGGATCGAGCCCCTCGGCCCGCGTGATCGTGCGCGCAAAGCCGTAGACGGTGGCGAGCGGCGTGCGCAGGTCGTGACACGCCAGGCTGACGAGCCTGGCGAAGGTGGTTTCTTCGGTCACTTCCCCCCCTGGTACGTTTGCGGAGCATAGATGGAGCGAACCGATCTGATCGGCAGGCCGAAGCGTCGACGGGCAACGCCCTTCAGCGCGGCCGACCAGGGGGACCTCCAGTCCTCCGAGCCCGAGGTCCGGATCGGCCTGTCACGGGCCGGCGTGACCGGGGTGAACAAGGCGATCCGTCTCCGTCGCGGCCGGCACGAGAAGCTCGTCTTCGCCGAGATCTCGTGCTCGGTCGACCTCGACCCGGCGCAGCGCGGCGTGCACATGTCGCGGTTCCCGGAGCTGTTCGAGCAGGCGATCGACGAGCTGGTGATCGGCGAGGCGGTGCTCGTCGAGGAGCTTGCGGAGCACATCGCCCGGACCGTCGTCGGCCGCCAGCAGGCGCTCCGCGCCGAGGTGGAGGTGACGGCGCGCTACCCGATTCAGCGGGAGACCCCGGTCACCCGGATGCGCACGCAGGAGATGGTCTCGCTGATCGGGATCGCCGCAGCATCGGCCACGGGCGGCCGGCGCGTGGTCGGCGTCGAGGCGACCGGGATCAACGCCTGTCCCTGCGCACAGGGTCTCGTCCGCGGACGCGCGTCCGAGCGGCTGCTCGAGGCCGGCTTCGACGAGAGCGACGTCGAGCGCATCCTCGGGCTCGTCCCGCTCGCCACGCACAACCAGCGCGGTCGGGGAACGCTCTACGTCGGCACCGACCGGCCGGTCAACGCGGAAGACCTCGTCGAGATCGTCGAGCGCTCGATGAGCTCGCCCGTCTACGAGCTGCTCAAGCGGCCGGACGAGCTCTACGTCGTCGAGCACGCGCACCTGCAGCCGCGGTTCGTCGAGGACTCCGTCCGGGTGGCGCTGAAGGAGGCGATCGAGACCTACCCGGAGCTCGCCGGAGGCGACTTCCTCTGGTCGAGGCAGGTCAACCTGGAGACGATCCACACGCATGACGTGCTTGCCGAGCGCTACGGCACCGTCGCGGAGCTCCGCGGCGAGCTCGAGCGGGGCGACCGGCCGGCACGCCATACCGAGCTGCGGGAGTGGCTGACCTCGTGACCCGGACGAAGGAGCTGCTCGATCACGGGACGGGTACCGGCCTGGGCGCACCGCTGCACGTGATCGTCCTGAACGACGACCGCAACACCTTCGACGGCGTCGCCGCCGCGCTCTCGGCCGTTCTCCCCGACGTCTCGTTCGAGCAGGGGATGGCGTACGCCAACCGGATCCACACGACGGGCAGCGCCGTCGTGTGGTCGGGTCACCGCGAGGTCGCCGAGCACTACTGGGGCGGTCTCAAGCGGCGCGGGTTGACGATGGCCCCGCTGGAGTCTTAGCTCGCCGCCGGCCGATCGACGCGCGGTTCTCGGTGCCGGCGACCAGGCGCCCGATGTTGGCACGGTGGAGCACCACGATCGCAACCGCGGCCGCGCCGGCGAAGGCGATCACCGGCCACGGGTAGCCGAGGGCGGCGGCGAGGGCCGGAAGGGAGAGGCCGGCGACCATCGACGCCAGCGACGCGTACCGCGTCGTCAGGAAGACGAGCGATCCAGACGCCCGCGCCGATCCCACCGACGATCGGGGCGACGCCGAGGAAGGCGCCGCCGGTCGTCGCGACGATCTTCCCGCCGCGCTTGAACCCCATGAAGAGCGGCCGCCAGTGGCCGAGCATCGCCGCCGCTCCCGCGAGTACGCCCGCAAGATGGTTGTCGACAAGGGTGGCCACGAGCGCCGGCGCGAAGCCCTTCGCGGTGTCGAGAAAGATGACCGGGAGCCCGAACCGGGGACCGTACACCCGCCAGACATTCGTTCCGCCGATGTTGCCGCTGCCCTGCGTGCGGATGTCCGCGTGCTTGAAGGCGCGGACGATCCAGTAGCCGGAGGGAATGCTGCCGGCCAGATAGCCGGCAGCGATCAGGATCCCGAGAGTCACGACACGGGGGAACCCGTGCCGCCCGCGTGGGTCCCTGCCCTACGCGCGGATCCCATACGCGGAAACCCAACCGTTGACGACGTTCCAGTCGAGGTTGTTGAAGAAGGCCTCGATGTAGGACGCACGGTCGGTCTGGTAGTCGAGGAAATAGGCGTGCTCGTAGACGTCGAGCGCGACCAGCGGGGTCGCGTTCCAGATCGGGAATGTGTTCTGGGCGTCGCCGATGTAGTTGAACAGGCGCCCCTCGTCCCAGTCGTACGCGGTCCACGCCCACCCCCGCCCGCCCATGCCCGTGGCCGTGAGATCGGCGCGCCAGTTGCCGGCCGAGCCGAAGTCGCGCCCGATCAGCTCGGCGACCGCGCCGTCCGGGTCACCGCCGTCGCCGCCGAGGTGCTCGAAGTAGATCTCGTGGTTCTTGATCCCGCCGATCGCGAAGGTGAGGTCGACCTTCAGCGAGCGAACATCGGAGTAGACCTGGTTCGCGCCCGGGAGATCGGTCTCGGCCAGCTTGCCGAGGATCTCGTTCCGCTTGTTCACGTACCCCTGGTAGAGCTTGTAGTGGGCCTCGATCGTCTCGCGCGAGATCCCGTCGAGCTCGTAGAGGCTCGGCTTCAGCTCGCGGGCGACGATCTCCTGATGGTTGTAGGCAAGCGTCGTCATCGGTTCCTTTCCTCTCGAGGCGAAGGCGCGGCCAGCATAGTCGAGAGCATCGGTGGGCGGACCACGTCCGGGCCGATCGGCCCCCAGGACAAACCGACCCCGCCCGAAACGCGTACCACTTCCGGGATGGACGCTGCGGTCAGCATCGGCACGCGCTTGCCCTCCGCGGCGCGAGCCGCGACGATGCCGCGGGTGTCGACACTCGAGCCGACGGACGAAGACCTGCTGTCGCGCGTCGCCGAAGGCGACCGTGACGCGTTCGGCACGCTGTACCAGCGCTACGCCCGAGCGGTGCTCGGTCTCGCGCTGCGGCGGCTCGGCGACCGCGGCCGAGCCGAGGACGCGGTGCAGGAGGCATTCGCGTCGGTCTGGCGCGCTGCACGCAGCTACCGTCGCGATCGGGGCCCGGTGGCGCCCTGGCTGTATGCCGTGGCCCGGAATGCGATCGCCGATCGGGGACGGGCGAGGATCGAGCCTCCCGCCGAGCCCGTCGACCGGGCTTCGGACGCGGCGGGCCCGCCCGACCGGGCCGAGCAGTCGTGGGTCGCCTGGCGCGTACACCGGGCGCTGGAGCAGCTACCGGAGCCGGAGCGGCACGTGATCGAGCTCGCATACTGGAGCGAGCTGTCGCAGAGCGAGATCGCGGACTTCCTCGGGATCCCGCTCGGCACGGTGAAGACCCGCACGCGGAGCGGCCTGAGGCGGCTCGCGGGAGAGCTGGAGGAGGAGCTGGGATGAACGAGCCCGATTTCCGGGAGCTGGTCGGAGACGAGGGGACGCCCGAGGAGCTGGCGAGCCTCCGTCGCATCCACGAGCTGCTCGTCGCCGCCGGCCCGCCGCCCGAGCTCTCCCCCCGCCTCGCCGAGGCGCCTTCGTCGATCGGCCGCGTGTCCTGGCTTCCGCGCCGGCGCCGTGGCGCCGCCTTTGCGCTCGCCGCCGCCGTTGCGGCGGCGGCGTTCGGGATCGGCTTCCTCGTCGGCGACCGGGGCTCGAGCGAATTTCCGTCCAAGGGCACGCCGATCGCGATGCACGCGGTCGGCCAGGCGAGCGCGGCCAGAGCGTCGATCCTGATCGGCGACCGGGACGAGGTCGGGAACTGGCCCCTGCTGGTGCGCGTCAGCGGACTGCCGAAGCTGCCGAAGGGCGTCTGGTACGAGCTCTACCTGACCCGGAAGGGGAAGCCGGCGGCGTACTGCGGCTCCTTCTCGGTCAACTCGTCGGGCCGGACGACCGTGCAGCTCAGCATCCCGTACAAGCTCAAGAGCTTCGACGGCTGGATCGTCACCCCGAGCAAGCCGAAAAAGCCGCGCCCGGTCCTGCTGACGACATGACGGTTACGGCGCGACGCGGTCGTTCGCGACGAACGCCGCGTGGGTGACCGGCATCTTCTCGGCGAAGAACTGCTCCACCGCCTCCGCGTAGCGGCGGATCTCGCGCTGGGCGGTCTCGGCGGCGCGCAGCGAGACGAAGTTCATCAGCGAGCGGGCGTTGATCGTCCAGTAGAACTCGGTGTAGGCGCCGACCGGCATCACGCAGCGCGCGAGCTCGCGCGCGACGCCGAGCTCGACCAGCCGCTCGTAAGCGGCGAACGCGGCGTCGTAGACGGCGCGGAGCTCCTCGCGAGTCCGCTCAGCGACCTCGGGCTCGACGGGCTCGAACGAGTAGGCGCCCGGCTTGCCGACCTGCGTGCGCACGTCCTCCGGCTCGGGCACGTAGAAGTCGTCGGTCGCCTTCGCATATCTCATGCTGAACTCGTTGAACGAGCCGACCCGGTGTCGCATCCACTCGCGCGCGACGAAGATCGGGCAGCGGATGTGGAAGCGGAACGAGTTGTGCTCGAACGGCGTGCCGTGGCGGTCGCGCATCAGGAACCTGATCAGCCCCTCGTCGGACTCGTCCATCTCTTCCTTGTGCCGGGCGAAGGAGACGCGCGCGCCGTTGACCACCGAGAGGTCGCTCGCCATCGCGCCGTCGAGGCGGACGAAGCCGTGATCGAGGACGCGGATGGTGTTCTCGGCTATCACTTCGGTCGTGGCTGCCACCGGGACGCCGAGTGTAGCGGGGGTGTACGTCGGAGCCTCGGGCTTTTCGTATCCGTCCTGGAAGCCCGGCTTCTACCCGGCCGGGACGCCGCAGCGCGAGTTCCTGCGCGCCTACGCCGAGCGACTCTCCTCCGTCGAGCTGAACGCGACGTTCTACCAGCTTCCTTCGGAGGAGCGTCTGCGGGGCTGGGCCTCGCAGACGCCGCCCGGGTTCCGCTTCGCGGTGAAGATGAACCGGCGCGCGACGCACTTCGGCGACCTCTCGGTGGTCGGGACGTTCTGCGAGCGCGTGCGGGCGCTGGGGTCGCAGCTCGGCCCGATCCTCGTGCAGCTGCCGCCGACCCGGCCGCGTGACGACGGCTGGCTCGAGCTCCTGCAGGCGTCGCTCGACCCCGAGCTCGAGTACGCGTTCGAGTTCCGCCACCCCTCCTGGGCGGAGGTGGAGGCCCTCCAGCTCGTCAACGCCCTGGACGGTGCCGCATCCTTCCGCTACCTGCGCCTGCGGGATCCGCCCTATGACGAGGAGGCGCTGCGAGGCTGGGCGAGCCGGCTCCGTCCGCTGCTCGACGAGGGTACGCGCGTCTACGCCTACTTCAAGCACGAGGACGAGCCGCTCGCGCCGGGGTACGCGCAGCGGCTGGTGGAGCTGCTCGCCGCCAACACCCGGGCGCCCGAGACGTCGTAGTGGTGATGCGCGGACTCGTTTCCACCGCCGCTCTCGTCTGCGCGCTGTCCGCGGCGAACGTCACCGGGAGCCCCGCCTACCCGGGCTGCGCACCCGGCGCCGACCTCCGGTTCCGGGCCGCCGACGGGACACGTCTGGTCGGGCACCGGTTCGGCCGCGGGCCGGCGGCGGTCGTGCTCGCGCACCAGTACGGAGGGGACGTCTGCCAGTGGGCCCCCTACGCAAAGCGGCTCGCCTCGCTCGGGTACACGGTGATCGCCTTCGACTTTCGAGGCTTCGGCCGGTCGCAGCACCCGACCGGCGCCGCGTCGCTCAGGTACTCACAGGACGTCAGCGCGGCGGTCAAGGTCGCACGACGGGCGGGCGCGAAGAGGGTGATCCTCGTCGGCGCCTCGATCGGGGGCAACGCGGTGCTCGTCGCGGCCGTCGAGGCGAGTCCGCCCGTCGACGGCGTCGTCAGCCTCTCGGGCCCCGCGACGTTCCGGCTCGACGCCGTCGCGGCGGTCAAGCGCCTGACCGTGCCCGTGCTCTACGCCGCCGGCACCTTCGACGAGGGCGGCCTGTATCGAAACGACGCGAAGACGCTCTACGCCGCGACCGCAACCCGCGACAAGAGGATCGAGCTCGTCCCCACCGCGGAGCACGGGGTCCAGCTCGTCTCCCACCCGGGCAAGGTCAGAACCCTCGTCGAGCAGTTCATCCGGCTCCATTCGCGCTGAGCCGTCGGCGAGAGATCGGCGCGCTGCTAGAACCGCGCGGCCGTGCCCAGGTGCCGCTCGTGGGCGCCGGAGGCGAGGATCTCCCCGATCTGGTCGACCGCGTACTCGACCTCGTCCTCGGTGTTGTAGAAGTGAGGGCCGAGCCGCAGGCCGACCCCGGGGCGGAAGTCGCAGAGGATCTGCCGCTCGGCGAGCTCTCCGTGAACGCCCTCGAAGCCCGGCACGCGTACGGTCACGCTCGCTCCGCGTCGCGCCTCGTCCCGCCGGCTCGTCACCTCGTACCCCGCCCCGTCGGAGAGCTCGATCAGCCGGTCGGTGAGGGCGAGCGACCGCTCGCGGATCCGGTCGACGCCGATCTCCTCGATCACGTCGTAGCCGGCCGTGGCGGCGTAGAGCGCGGGCACGTTCGGGGTGCCGGTCAGGAAGCGGGCGATCCCGTCCGCGTATTCGAGCTCAGGCTCGAAGGCGAACGGCCGAGCGTGACCCTGCCAGCCCACCAGCGTCGGCTCGAGCTGCTCGATCAGATCCGGGCGGACGTAGAGCCACCCCGCCCCCGGCCCGCCGCAGAGCCACTTCACCGAGCCGCCGGTCGCAAAGGAGACGCCGACCGCGGCCAGGTCCAGCGGCACCGCCCCGGCGGACTGATACGCATCGAGGAGGACGTGGGCGCCGGCCGTCCGCGCCCGCCGCTGGACCGCCTCCACGTCCTGCAGCTCCGCAGTCTTGTAGAGCACGTGGCTGAGGGGAACGAGCACCGTCCGCTCGTCGATCGCCTCGAGCAGCGCCTCCAGGTCGGGGACGACCACGGTCTCCGCATCGGGCTGGGCCTGGAGCAGGTAGCGAACGGACGGAAACTCGCCCTCGACGTAGACGATCCGGTTCCGCGGCGGCCGGAGCCGGAAGCAGGAGAGGACGACCGCGGCGGCGACGGTCACGTTCTGGTGCATGCAGACCGTTCCCGGCGGCGCGCCGACGATCCGCGCAACCTGGTCGCCGACCGTGAGCGGAAGACCCCACCAGCCCTCCCCCCAGGCGCGGATGCCGCGGGTCTTCCAGACGCCTGCGTATTCGGCCAGGCGATCCTCGGCGGCCGCGGGCATCGCGGCGAGCGAGTGGTTGATCAGGTAGGTCGTCTCCGCAAGGATCGGGAACCGGCCCCGGTAGACGGAGGGATCCACGACGGCGAGTATAGGGAGGCCTACGAGATCTTCTTCAGCAGCGCCAGTGCCTGCTGGTTCCACGGCACGCGGTGCGTGACTCCCGCCGCGGCGAGCGTGTCCCGGTTCGCCAGGTACCAGTCGTACGTCCGGCAGAGGGCATCCGCGTTCGAGTGGCGCGGCGTCCAGCCGAGCACCCGTTCGGCTGTCGAGACGTCGACGAACGAGTCGCGGTGCGCCGTCTTGTAGTGCCACTCGGCGAGCGGGGAGACCCGGAGCAGCTCCAGGCCGCGCAGGGCGATCTCGGCCGGGCGCGCCGGCACCGGGGTCAGGCTGCTGGTAGAGCGCGCATGGTCGATCAGCGCCTGCAGGTCGGAGCGAACGGTGCCGAACTCCTTCGCGCCGACGTTCATCGTCTGCCCGGCCGCCTCCGGCTGCTCCGCGGCGAGCACGATCGCGTCGACGAGATCCTCGACCGCGAGCAGCTGGTAGTGGTTGGTTCCGTCGCCGAGCATGTAGATGCGGCGACCGTCCCGGATCCAGTCGAAGAGGATCTCGAAGACGCCGAGCCGCTCCGGCCCGACGAACGTCTTCGGCCGGAGGATGACGAAGCCGAGCCCGCGGCGGCCGAAGTCACGCGTCACCTCCTCCGCGTCGATCTTCGACTCGCCGTACCAGCCGACCCCGACCAGGGGATCGTCCTCGTGGATCGGATGCACCTTCGGGATGCCGTAGACGGCGGTCGAGGAGACGAGCACCACCCGGTGGACGGCCGCTTCGGCAGCGGCCGCGAGCACCGTCGCCGCGCCGCCGACGTTGACCGAGCGGATCGCGGCGCGCGACGCCTGGATCGGGAGTGCCGCCGCTGCGTGCACGAGCACGTCCGCACCCGACGCGAGCGCCGCCGCGTCCCGCGGCTCCCGCACGTCTCCGCGCAGCTCCTCGACCCTGCGCTCCAGCTCCGGCTCGTCGAGCGGAACGAGGTCGAGCGTACGCACCTCGTGCCCGTCGGCGAGAAGCCGCCGCGCGAGGTGCAGGCCGAGAAAGCCCGCGCCGCCGGAGATCGCCCAGCGCATGAGCGCGGACGTTACCGCAGTGCAAGTAACGGCTGTTACTTGGCCGGTCGAGCCGCCGGCCGCTTGCCGAAGCCGCTCGTGGAGCTTGTAACACACTGTTTGCCTGGCCTCGGCTTCGCGGGCGGCTTCGAGTCGACCAGGATCGCGGCCAGGAGCAGGATCGAGACCGCCACCGTCGCCTCACCGACCAGGCTGCGGCGGAGGTTGCGCGCGACGACCGGGCGGTCGAGGCGCGGCCTGACCACGAAGTGGTGGAACGCGCCCCACGAGAGCGCGAGCGAGACGAGCCCGAGCTTCACCAGCAGCAGCTGCCCGTAGCCGACGTCCCAGAGGTCGTGCAGCGCGGGGAAGCGCTTGAACGACATGTACACGCCGGCGGCGACGACGAGCGCGACGAGCGGGCCGGCGATCTCCGAGAAGCGCCAGAAGGCGGTCCGGCGGAGCTGCCGATCGTTCCAGACCACGAGCCCGAGCGAGAGCAGCCCGCCGATCCAGAGGACGGCCGCCGACAGGTGCACCCAGTCGGCAAAGGACGGCAGCCAGCCGCGGTCGTCGCTCTGATGACTCGCCAGCGAGAGGCCCGAGCCCAGCCCGAGCGAGAGCAGGAAAGCCGAGCCACAGCAGAGACCCGCCGGCTCGGTCAGCCACGCGAGGAAGAGCAGCGCGGCGACGACCGCGAACCCAAGCTCCATCGCGACGAACGCCTGGCCGAAGCGGGTCGTGTTCGCGAACGGCGAGAGATCGCCGTACAGGAACGAGGTCACACCGAGCTGAAGGGCGTCCTCCGCCCGTAGGCAGAAGGCGAGGATCCCGACCTGGAGAGCGGCGACGACTCCGATCCCGGCCACGCGGTAGAAGCGCCGTTCGACCGCGTCCGGGACCGGCCCGCGCAGCACGAGCAGCCGGAACCCGAGGCCGCCGGTGAGCATCGCCAGGCAGAGGAAGTAGAGCCAGCGGACGACGTGCTCCGACGTGGTCGGGCCGGACGCGCCGTATGCCTGGCTCACCGGCGGTGCGGCCACCTTCACGCCGAACGTGAAGACGCCGCGCCCGACGTGGCTGTCGTTCGAGATCGTCGCCCAGCGGACGGTGTACGCCCCCCGCGGCAGCCGGCGCACCGGAGCCTCGACCACGCGGGGGTCGGCTGCGCTCACCCGCGGCGGGCCGGAGAGGATCCTGCCCTTCGCGTCGAAGACCTGGATCCCGTTCGAGAGCACCCGCACGCTCTGGTCGAACGTGAGCGTGATCGTCTTCGGCGGCGCCGCCAGCCGCTGCCCGATCTTCGGCGAGGTCTGCTCGAGCGTGGCGTGCGCCCAGGCGGCTCCCGGGAACGCAAGCCCGAGCAGCAGGAGGAGGGCCAGGCGTCTCATCGGTGGGGCACCCCCGCGGTCGGGTCGAGATGCCCGAACACCGGGGCGACGTCGCGCACGCTGAAGAGGGTGACCGCGATCCCGATCATGACGAGGGCATAGCCGGTGTTGAAGACCCAGGAACGCGGCTTGAAGGCTGCTCCGAGCGGGAAGAGCGCGCCGACGAGCAGCGTCCACCCGCAGACGTGGTGGACGAACGCGGAGCGGGCGTAGAGCCACGGATTCGCCTCGTGGATCAGGAAGGCGGCTCCCGAGACGGCGAAGGCGACCGGCACGGCCAGCTTCCACCATTCGCTCCGCAGCTTGCCGCTGACCAGCCCGAGCTCGGCCGCGCCCGCGACCATCATCGTCTGCGCCCACGCGCTGTGCGCGAGCATGTGCACGGTCGAGCTGGTGAAGAAGACCATCACCGGCCACATGAGCAGGCCGAGCCCGAACAGGAGCGAGGGCCAGAGGTAGGCCCGCCACGCCCGCCGGCGCCAGACCTCCTGCCCGACGATCGCCTCGGACAGAAGCAGCAGCCCGAGGAGCAGGATGCCGGTGGCGAAGAGCCAGTGGACGTGCTCGGCGGGCGGTTGCATCAGCTCTCGCGCTCCGAGGCCTCCAGGTCGCGGACGATCGCGGGGGCGATCAGGACCTCGAACAGGATCCCGGCGAGCACGACGAGCACCGGCGGCTCGACGACGAGCCACCAGAAGCCCTCGCCGTACGGGTGAAGCAGAGTCACCCGCCACGGCTGCAGCAGCGCCCAGACGACGCCGGCGATCGCGGTCAGCGGGCCGAGTGAGAGCACCGCGAGCGCGCGCGTCGAGCGGCGTAGGCGGATGCGTGAGAGCTCTGTTGCGTACTGGGTCATGGCGGTGCCTCCATCCGACGGGTCAGTGAGCTGCCCCGCGGAGCGGTCCGCGGGTTACGCGGCGAGCGGAGGCGGCCGGCTCTCGAAGGCGAGGCCGAAGATGCTTCGAGGCGGGGCGGCGAGCACGAGGCGCGGCCGCACCATTCGAGGATCGCGGCCGCCGGCGAGGCGGAGCGCCCGGGCGACCGACGCCTGGGCGTATTGCTCGTAGTCGGCGAGCCAGCCGCGG
The DNA here is from genome assembly GCA_963836685.1 of uncultured Actinomycetes bacterium. Taxonomy (GTDB): domain Bacteria; phylum Actinomycetota; class Thermoleophilia; order Gaiellales; family Gaiellaceae; genus DATBLE01. Next base: position 59,449 of record CAWIKS010000013.1, on the reverse strand, counting down.
ACCGCGCTCCAGACGAGCGCGCAGAGCACGCTCAAGACGGCGAACGCGGGCAGAGCGGAGGAGTGCAGCCACGGCGAGAGGAGCGGCCAGCGGCCGGCGGCGGCCCCCTCGGCGTCGTTCTGGACGAGGAAGATCACCGACGTGAGCACGAAGAAGGTGAGGGAGAGACGGGCGGACACGACCAGCCGCAGGCGGGGACGGCGCGCACGGCCGCCCAGCAGCCGCACCGCAGCGCGCTCCGCGGCGTGTGCGCGCAGGAGCCGCCACGCCAGGCGGGCGAGCAGAAGGGCGATCCCGCCCTTCACCACCGCGAGCAGGATCGGGTAGTAGTCGGTCCCCGCGTAGCTCGGGGCGCCGACGTGGCGACCGACGTCGATCCGGTGCGTGAGGCTGCGGCCGGCCAGCTCGGCGACCAGCGCGAGCAGGCCGAATGCGAGACCCGACAGGAGGCGCTGGTGCCGGCGCGCCCGTTCCATTCCGGGATGATAACGCTGCTGAGCGGGATGTATTTCGCCAGCAGGGACAGTCCTAGGACTGTCCCTGCCAGGCGCCGGCGACGAGGCCCGGCTCAGCCCAGCAGCGTCAGCGTGTACTCGGCACGGGTGTCGCCGTCGAGGCAGAAGAGCAGGAACCGCTGCCACTGACCGAGGCAGAGCCGTCCGGCGTCGAACGGGATCTGCTCCGTCCGCGGACCGAGCAGGGCGAGCAGCATCCGCTCGCGCGCGGTCGACGAGCCCGGCACCATCCGCTCGAGCAGCGCCTCCACGTCGCAGAAGAACCCCGACTCGCGCTCGCTGACGCGGACGAGGGAGCTCGGAACCGCAGCGGTTACGTACGCGATGCCTCGATCGACCCGGGCGGTGGCGACGTCCCGGGAGACCTCGTTGGTGATGTCGAACACCGACAGGGTCGGAAGGGCCGCCGCGACGCTGTGCGGGATCTCGACCGACGTCACCTCGCCGCCACCTCCCTCGGCAGCCGGAAGTGGACGTCCTCGCGGGCGACGGTGACTTCCTCTGACCCGTCGTAGCCGGCCTCGGCCAGCCGGGTGAGCACCGCCTGGACGAGCTCCTCCGGGGTCGACGCTCCGGCGGTCAGGCCGACGATCTCGTGGCCGTCGAGCAGATCGTCCCGGATCGCGTTCTCGCCGTCGATCAGCCTCGCCTCCGCTCCCCGCGCCCGGGCGACCTCGACGAGCCGCTGCGCGTTCGAGCTCGTCGGGGAGCCGATCACCAGGATCAGCGTCGCGCCCATCGAGACGATCTCCTTGACCGCATCCTGCCGGTTCTGCGTCGCGTAGCAGATGTCGTCGGCGCCCGGCCGGCGCAGATCGCCGAAGCGCTCGGCGAGCACGTCCACGGTCGATGCGACGTCGTCGAGCGAGAGCGTCGTCTGGCTGATCACCGCCAGGGGCTTCCCGTCGGTGTCGAGCTGCTCGGCCTCCTCGGGCGACTCCACGACGACGATCTGGTCGGGACGCTCACCCTTCGTCCCGATCACCTCGACGTGGTCGCGGTGGCCGACGAGCGCGACGAGGTGGCCGCTGTCGGCGTACCGGCGCGCCTCGGCGTGCACCTTCGAGACGAGCGGGCAGACCGCGTCGACGACGCGGAGCCCCCGACGCTCGCAGTTCACCCGGACCGAGGGAGCGACCCCGTGCGCGGAGAGCACGCAGATCGCGCCCTGCGGCACCTCGTCCTCGTCGTCGACGAACACCGCCCCGAGCTGCTCGAGACGGCGGACGACGTGGTCGTTGTGGACGATGTGGTGGCGAACGTAGATCGGCGGGCCGTGCTGGTCGAGGAGCTTCTCGACGATCTCGATCGCCCGGTCGACCCCGGCGCAGAACGACCGCGGCGCGGCGAGCAGGACGCGGCCGCTCACGCCGTTTTCCTCCCCTCGGCAGGCAAACGGCTCGCCGGCACGCCGACTCGCGCCAGCGCCGTGCAGGCGGTACGGATGTCAGCGAGGGCTCGAAGCGTGGCCCGCGGGTGACGAGCCAACGCCGTCAGGAACCGGAGCGGGCGCGGCCGGCCCGAGGGCGACACCGCCTCGGCGAGCCCGCCGAGCGTTCGCTCGGGCGTGTCGCTGACGGCGCGGACACAGCCGTCGAGGCGCCCGGTCGCAGCGAGGATGCCGCTCTCCATGTCGACCGCGTCCGCGCCGGTCGACTCGTGCAGGCGCCTGCGCTCCGCGGGGTCGTCGACGATCCGCTCGGACGCGAGCAGCGTCCCCCTTCGGGCGCCGGCGACGCCGAGCCCGGGCCCCTCCCAGAGCACGGAGCCACGTTCGTCGACGACGCGGATCGCGTCGATCACCGTTCCGACCGCCACGCCGTCGAGCCCGCCGGCGATGCCGAAGGAGACCAGCCTGCCGGCCGGCACGCCGCGGCGGGCGGCAAGGCCGACGAGCGCGGTGTGGAAGCCGGCCCGCCGAGCGGCACGCGCCTCCGCGCCCATCGCGCAGGCTGCTATCCGGTCAGCGTCCACGCCATGCTCCGGACGGTCTCCTTCACGCTCGAGGTCGCCGCATAGGCGGCCGACGGCTCGAAGCCGGAGTGGATCCCGCAGTGCTCGCAGCGCGGGTCGTTCCCGGGCCCGTACGACTCCCACTCGATGTTCTCGAGCAGGGCGTCGTAGGTCGGGTAGATCCCGTCGGTGAGCAGGTAGCACGGGCCCTTCCAGCCGTACGGGTTGCGCGTGATCGAGCCCCACGGCGCGCACGGGAGCTTGCGGTCGCCGGTGAGGAAGTCCTGGTAGATCGGGCTCGCGAGCCACCGGTAGCCGTGCGTGCGGACGGCGGCGCGGATGTCGCGGAACTTCGCCTCGTGCTCGTCGCGCGTCATCGTCAGCGCCGGGTCGATCTGCGAGTACTGGTAGCCGGGCGCGATCAGCATCCCGTCGATGCCGACGTCGTTCGTGAGGTACCCCATCATCTCGACCACGTCCTCGACCGACGTCTCCTTGAAGATCGTCGTGTTCGTGGTCACCCGGAACCCGGCCGCGCGCGCCTGCCTGATCGCGTCCACGGCGACGTCCCAGAGCCCCGGGTAGTCGCAGACGTAGTCGTGGATCTCGCGCATGCCGTCGAGGTGGACGACGAAGGTCAACCGCGGGTCGGGCGTGAACACGTCGAGGTACTCGGTCAGCTTGAGCGCGTTCGTGCAGAGATCGATGTTCTTCCGCAGCTCGAGCATGCCGGCGACGACGTCCTCGATTCCCTTGTAGATCAAGGGCTCCCCGCCGCAGATCGACACGACCGGCGCCGGGCACTGCACGCCCGCGTCGATGCACTCGTCGACCGACAGGCGCGCCTTGTTCGACTCGTACTCGCGGATCTTCCCGCAGCCGATGCAGGCGAGGTTGCACGCCAGCGTCGGCTCGAGCATGAGCACCAGCGGGTACAGCTCGCCCTTGCGCTTCTGGGCGGCGACGTAGCGGCCGATCTGAACCGTCGAGCGCAGCGGAAACTTCATCCGTTCAACCTTTCTCGTAGTCGGCCGAGGGCCATGAGCGGGAAGTGGAGCCGGTACAGGTGATAGCGGATCATGAAATCGGTGGGGAACCCGGTGCCGGTGTAGTGCGACTCACTCCAGTCGCCGTTCGCCTCCTGTTCGAAGCAAAGATACTCGGCCGCCCTCCTGGCGGACGGGCTCTGCGCGTCGCCTGCAGCGACGTAGCCTAGTAACGCCCAGGCCGTTTGTGAAGCGGTCGGCGTGCCCCGCCCGCGCATCGACGTCTCGTGGTACGACCGGATGTCCTCCCCGAAGCCCCCGCCGTCGTGCTGAACCGAGTCCAGCCAGCTCACAGCCTTTCTGATCACCGGATGCGCAGGTTTGAATCCGCACGCTTCCAGCGCGGGCAGGACCGCGCCGGTGCCGTAGACGTGGTTGACGCCCCAGCGTCCCCACCAGGAGCCGTCCCACTGCTGCTCGCGGACGAGGTACTCGACTCCGCGGGCGACCGGGTCCGCGTACCGCGGCTCGGGGGCGAGCGCCTCGAGGGCGTGCGCGGAGACGTCCTCGCTCGGGGGGTCGATCACGTACCCGAAGTCGCAGAACGGCAGCTTGTACAGCCAGTAGCTCGAGTTGTCGGCGTCGAAGGCACCCCAGCCGCCGTTCGCCGACTGCATCCCCTCGATCCAGTCGAGCCCGCGGCGGGCGGCCTCCTCCCCCATGCCGAGCTCCCGGAGCGCGAGCGCGACGACCGCGGTGTCGTCGACGTCCGGGTAGAGGTCGTTCTCGAACTCGAACGCCCAGCCGCCCGGCGCGAGGTCCGGCCTGCGGATCGCCCAGTCGCCGCTGACCGTCACCTCCTCGGCCAGGAGCCACTCGCCGGCCTTCCGGAGCTGCGGATGGTCGGCGGGGACCCCGGCCGCGCGGAGCGCCAGCACGGCGAGACCGGTGTCCCAGACCGGAGACTGGCACGCCTCGGGGCGGAGACGCTCGCCGTCCTCGACCATGAACGAGCCCCAGCCCTCGACGGCACGCCGCAGCGTCTCGTCCTCGAAGCCGCGACCGAGCGCCGCCAGCATCACGATCGACCAGACCCAGGGCGGCTGGATCCCGCCCCAGGAGCCGTCCGCCTCCTGGCGCTCCTTCACCCACGCCTCCGCCGCCGCGAGCGCGCGGCGGCGGGAGTTCGAGGGGCGGGGCGGCTGCCTGGTCTCGCCCGGCCGCGCGCCGATCTCGTGCAGCTCGACGTCCGCGGGGCGAACCGGGCGGAGGGCCCAGACGACGGACAGCGGCACGACCGTCTGCCGCGCCCAGCAGGCGAAGTTGTAGATCGAGAACGGGCTGCCGGGCGGGAGCAGGATCATCTCCGGCGGGATCGGGACGATCCGCTGCCAGGGCCACTGGCCGAGGAGGGCCATGAAGCACTTGGTGAAGACGCGGGAGCGGGGGATCCCACCTTCCCGCCGGATGTAGTCGAGCGTCTTCTGGCCGGGATCGATTCCGGCCATCTTCAGCGCGACGTACGACTCGATCGTCGTCGACAGGTCGGCCGGCCCTTCCCACCAGTTCGACCAGGTTCCGTCGTCGCGACGCCGGGCGAGAATGTCGTTCGCGAGGCGGCGGTCCGTCTCCCGGTCGCGCAGACCGAGCACGTGCAGCCAGAAGAGGTGCTCGGTGATCATCGTCGCGTTCGACTCGAGCTCGCCGACCCACCAGCCGCCGGGATGCTGCAGCTCGAGCAGGCGGCCCGTGCCGGCCTCGACCGCGCGGTCGAGGCGCGTCAGCTCGCGCACGACGGTCATCGCGCGATCGCCTCCGCGACGGCGACCCCGCTGCGCACCGCCGCTTCCATCGTCGCCGGCCAGTCGGAGGCGACCCAGGCGCCGGCGAGGTGGACGTTCGGCCTCGGGCTCCGCATCGTCCACCGCAATGTACGTGTCCCCGGCCTGGCGGCGAAAGTCGCACGCGGCTCGCGGCTGACCCGTGACCAGAGCAGCTCCGCCGGGCCGAGCCGCTCGGTCAGCGCCGCGACCATCAGGTCGACGAGACCGCGCCCGCGCACCTCGAGCAGCTCGGGGACGCCGCTGGAGACGACGGTCAGATACTGGCCACCCGCCTCGGGCCGGTGGCCGGTGAGGGCGCCGCGGTCGAAGACCCAGTGCGCCGGCGAGTCCAGCAGCGCCGCCAGGTGAAAGGGAAGGAGGGGGCGGTCGAAGAGGAGGTGGACGCTGACGATCGGGGAGTCCTCCAGCCCCGGCGGCTCCACTCCGAGCAGGCGGGCGGCCTCCGGCGGCGGGACGGCGAGCACGACCGTCTCGGCGTCGAGCTCGTCGAGCTCGTCGACGCGCGACTCGAGGCGGACGTCGGCGCCCGCCTCCCGGAGCGCCCGTCCGGCGGCGGCGCCGTGCAGCTCGCCGAGCGGCTCGGTCGGGAGGAGCAGGTCGCTGGCCTCGGCCTTGCCGAGGAGGGCGGTCTGGACGGTGAAGATCCCGTAGTCGGCGCCCGCCTCCTCGCAGGGCAGGTTCAGCGCCGGGCGGATGAACACGTCCCAGAAACGGTCGATCTCCGGCTGCCGCTGGCCCAGCCGCCGGAGCAGCGCCGCGAACGTCTCGTCGCGGTGAGCGTCGAGGGACAGTCCCTGCAACCGAAGTGTGACCCGGGCGACGCGGAGCCTGGCCGCGAACGGCAGATGCCTGTACGCGAACAGCCGCAGGCCGGGGCCGATCACCGCGACACCGCCACGCTCGTCGATCACCGGCAGCCGCAGTGGCTCGCGCCGGAGCGCGCTCTCCTTCCCGATCCTGGCGACGAAGCGCCGGTAGGCGGTGAAGCACCCCAGGGCGATGTGCTGCCCGTTGTCCGGCGGCGGCGGAGGATCGCCCTCGCGCTCCGGGAGCGTCTGGACGGCGCCTCCGAGCGTGGGCCGTGCCTCGTGCAGCACCACCTCCTGCCCGGCGTCGCGGAGCTCGAGCGCGGCCGACAGCCCGGCGAGGCCGCCGCCCACGACCGCGACCCTCACCGGTCCCTCGCGATCACAGGAGGCTCGCCCCGACGATCCGCAGCTTGGTCAGCGCCGAGAGGCGGGGCGGGCCGCCGAAGACGTCGAAGCCGCTCGCCTCGACCCGCTCGAGAGTCGCCCGGTAGAGACCGGCGAACGTGGCCACGCAGGCGGAGCTGCGCCGGTCGAGGGCATCGAGGAGGACCAGTCCCTCGTCGAGGTAGCGCCGGGCGCGGGCGGCCTGGTAGGCCATCAGCGCCTGCCAGGCCGGTGTGACCACGCCGGAGTCGATGTCCTGCTCCGAGACCCCGAAGGACGCGAGCTCCGCCTGAGGCAGGTAGACGCGTCCGAGCTGCCAGTCCTCCTTCACGTCGCGGATGATGTTGATCAGCTGGAGCGCGATGCCGAGCAGCTCGGCCCGTTGCGGCTGGTCGGCGCCGTACACGGCCGTGCACGCGATTCCGACCGCGCCGGCGACGTGCGCGCAGTAGTCGGCGAGCGCGTCGAAGGTCTCGTACCGCTGGCGGTCGAGGTCGATCAGACCGCCGTCGACGAGGTCGTGCAGTGCCTTCGCCGAGATCGGGAAGCGCCCGCGGGCGTCCGCGAGCGCGACCCACATCGCCTCCTCGCCGGCGGGCGCGTCGAGGCGGCGGTGCAGCTGTTCGAGCGCGGCACGCTTCTCGTCGGGCGGCCCGTCGCCGTCGGCGATGTCGTCGACCTCGCGCGCGAAGGCGTAGATCGCGGCGATCGCCCGGCGCTTCGGCTTCGGCAGCACCATGATCCCGTAGGCGAAGTTGCGCGCGCGGGCCCGGGTCAGCCGTTGAACCTCCGCGTACGCCTGGTCGACGCTCACCGCCGGAGCGCCTCCCGGGCGAGGCGGAGCCGGGAAGGCCGCGGGCGCCTCGTGAAGATGTCCCAGCCTGCCTCCTCGAGCGCCGCCAGGGCGGCGAGTCCGCCGCGGGCGAAGAGGCCGACGCCGCGCCCGACACGCCCTCCGATCCGCGCGCGCAGGGCTTCACCCGACGCCAGCAGGCCGCGGGCCCGTTCCGCTTCGAAGCGGAGCAGCCTGGTCAGCGGCTCGTTCGGGCGGTCGAGCACCTCGACGTCGTAGCGGCGGCGGTCCTCGGCGGGCAGGTAGGTCCGGCCGAGCGCGAGGTCGCGCGGGACGTCCTGGAGGAAGTTGACGAGCTGCAACCCGGTGCAGACGTCGTCCGAGGCGGCGACCAGCTGCTCCTCGTCGCCGAGCCGGAGCAGGCCGAGGACGAGCCGTCCGACGGGATCGGCGGAGTGGACGCAATAGCCCTTCAGGTCGGGCCAGGTCTCGTACTCGCTGATCCGCTGATCCATGCGGTTCGCCTCGATCAGCCGCAGGAACGGCTCGCGGGGGAGGTCGAACTCGCGGATCGTCGGCTGAAGCTGGCGCATCACCGGCCAGCCCGGAAGGCCCGTGTAGCAGGCGTCGACCTCCCGCTCGAGCCCGTCGAGCAGCGCGAGCCGGTCCCCCGCCGCCTCGTCCCCGAGGATGTCGACCAGCCGGGCGAACCCGTAGACCGCTCGGAGGTGGGGGCGCAGCGCGCGCGGGAAGAGGAGCGACGCGACCGGGAAGTTCTCGGTCCGCGCGCGGGCGGCGACCTCGGCGGGATTCACGTCGACTACCTTTGCCCAGGCTCCCTTGCCGCGTCAAACCCGGCCGGGCTAAGCTGGCCGCGGTGAGACGGGGGGAACCTGACGGGCTGCGACGCCCGGCGGTCGAGGCGGTCGAGCGCAGGAACGGCGGTGTGGTCGTCCGGCTCGCCGGCGAGCTCGACCTCTACAACGTCGCCGAGGTGAGCACGGCGCTGGCCGGGATCGCGAGCGACCCGCCCGAGCGGGTGGTCGTCGACCTGACCGAGGTCAGCTTCGTCGACTCGACCGCTCTCGGCGCACTGGTCGAGGCGCAGAGGGAGCTTCGCGGCGGATCCCGCCTTCTGCTCGCCGCCCCGGGAAGCGACGTGCGCCGGGCGCTCGAGGTCTCGGGACTCGCCCGGCACTTCGCCGTCCACGACACGGTCGAGGACGCGCTGGGCTCGACCGGGTAGGAGCGGTGAGAGCGATGGTGCTTGATGCGCCGCGCACCCCGCTCCGCGAGGGCGAGCTTCCCGACCCCGAGCCGGGCCCCGGGCAGGTACTGCTCGACGTGCGCGCCTGCGCCGTGTGCCGAACCGACCTGCACATCGTCGACGGGGAGCTGGCCGAGCCGAAGTTGCCGCTCGTCCCCGGACACCAGATCGTCGGTCTGACGTCTCGACGGTCGCCGTCTCGGCGTCCCGTGGCTCGGCTGGACCGACGGCGACTGCCGCTATTGCCGCGGCGGCCGCGAGAACCTCTGCGACCGGGCCCTGTTCACCGGCTACGACCTGGACGGAGGCTACGCCGAGCGGGTGGTCGCCGACGAGCGCTACTGCTTTCCGCTTCCGGACGGCTATCCCGACGCGCACGCGGCGCCGCTGCTCTGCGCGGGCATGATCGGGCACCGGGCCCTGCGGATGACCGGCGACGCCGAGCGGCTCGGGCTCTACGGGTTCGGCTCCTCCGCCCACATCGTCGCCCAGGTCGCCCGCCATCAGGGCCGCCGCGTGTTCGCCTTCACCAGGCCGGGAGACGCGGACGGTCAGGCCTTCGCGCGCGAGCTCGGCGCGGAGTGGGCCGGCGGCTCGGACGAGCGGCCGCCCGACGAGCTGGACGCGGCGATCATCTTCGCCCCGGCAGGCGAGCTCGTCCCGGCCGCGCTGGCAGTCCTCGCGAAGGGGGGCGTGGTCGTCTGCGCGGGGATCCACATGAGCGACATCCCCGCCTTCCCGTACGAGCTGCTCTGGGGCGAGCGGGTCGTCCGTTCGGTCGCCAACCTGACCCGAGCCGACGGCGAGGAGCTGCTCGCGCTCGCGCCACAGGTGCCCGTACGCGTCGAGGTCGAGACCTTTCCGCTCGCGCTGGCGAACGAGGCGCTCGAGCGGCTACGGGGCGGCGGGCTGCGCGGGTCGGCCGTGCTCCTGCTCTGACGCTAGCGGCATTCGGGCGCGTTCAGCGCCACGTACGTCGCGGCCGTGCCCCGCCCGAGCGCGACCACGCCGAGCCGGGGCCGGCCTTCCGTCGTGAAGATCAGGTCGCCGAGCCGGTAGGCGACCACCTTGCCGGCCTGGCGGACGGGCCGGAGGTGGGCGCCGTAGGCGCGCTTCAGGGCGGCCACGGTCGAGCACGGGCCGATCCGCTTGTCGGTTCGCAGCGCGCGGTTCCAGGTCGTGACCGCGACGACGCCCTGCGAGCCCGTTCGGAAGTAGACCTCGACCTTCGTCGCTCCGGAGACGAGCCGCTGGTACCGGTCCTCGAGGCGGTCGAAGCGGACGGGCTTGGCGAGCAGAGCCGTCGCCTTCGCCCTGCTCATCCCGAGCTTGATCCGGACGATCGAGTCGGTCGCGACCGCGGGCGCGGTCGCCGCCGAGGCAAGCGACGCGGCGGCCAGACAGGCGAGGGCCAGGGCGGCGGCGGTACGGCGCATCGCCGCGTAGGGTACTCGTGGAGGCGGCGCTACTAGCCTCGCCCGCGGAGCACCCGGTCGGCGCGCACCAGCTCCAGGACCGTCGAGCCGACCCTGGTCAGGTTCTTGCGGGATACCCGGCTGAGGTCGTCGCAGAGCTTCTGCCAGCACGGGTAGTCGAAGTCGATCAGGTCGATCGCCGGCACGCCGGCCCGGACGAAGGGCGAGTGGTCGTCGAGCAGCTCGCCCTGGGTTGCATTCGGGAAGATCGCCAGCGTGTGCGCGCGGGCGGCGGCGGCGCGCAGGCGCGACCACAGATCCGCATCCGAGCTCGCGTCTCGCCTCAGCCGCACGTCGTGCAGGGCGATGAAGTCGAGGACGATCACCTCCCGCGTCTCGCGCGCGTGGGCGGCCGCGTACGCCCTGCTCCCGCGGAGGCCCGCGGCGAAGAAGTCCCTGAACCCGGACGGCGCCTCCTCCCCGTCGAAGAGGACGAAGCGAACCGCCGCCTGCCCGGCGACCGGCCGGTCGCCCTTCAGCGCGCGCGCGAGCGCGATCACCGCGCCGACGCCGGCGGCGCTGTTGTTCGCTCCGAGGTACCCGGGCACGTCGGTCGTGTCGTAGTGGGCGGCGACGACGATCGCCGGCTTCCGGCCCGGGAGCCCGCCGACGATGTTCCGCAACCCGCCCGGCACCGCCTCGAAGTGACCGCCCGGCAGCAGCTTGACGAGGCGCGCCGCGGCGGCACGCTGGGCGGGCGAGCCGGCGGGCCGCGGGCCGAAGGAGAGCTGGAGCCTGGTCAGGCGGTAGGCGTAGGCGCCGTCGAACGGGCTGCCGGGATGCAGCGGAGCCGCAGCACCGGACGAGCCGGAGAGGAGCAGCCCCGCCCCGGCGCAGAGGCGAGCACGCGGCCCCGGAGGGGGGACGTCGACGGACGCTCACGTCGCACGGTCGAGGGCGAGCGCATCCGCGAGCCAGCGCGCCTGACGCGCCCGCTCGGCGTCGTATCCCGCCGGGCCGTCCTGCAGCTCGGCCAGGCGGGCGGCGATGAACCCCGCGACCACGGCCTTGGCGGCCGCGCTCTGCTGCACGTCCGCCGCGAAGGGCTCCAGCTCCGCCGAGCCGGCAGCCCGCCGGCGCGCCTCGGTCGCGCACGCCTCGCCGAACGCGCGCTCCGTCTCCCGGTTCCAGACCTCCAACCTGCGCACGAGCCGGCCGCGGCGCGCCACGAGGCTCACCGCGCCCTCGAGGATGTCGCCGTCGAGCTCGACCTCCCACAGCTCCGGGCGGAGCCAGTAGGGAAGGTGGTCGGCCCGGCACGCGTGCGCTCCCTGCCTGCACAGGTCGACGCTTCCGGCTTCGAGCCACTCTCCTGCCTCGGGCCACGCAACGCCGCTGAACGGGGCAACCCGCCCCTCGAGAAGGAACTTGTAGGCGATCACTCCGACCTCCAGCCGCGAAACGCCTCGATCAGCGCACCCTGGAGCTCCGAGCCGACGTCCTCCTCTCGCAAGCGCCCGGTCGCCTCGATCGTCTGCCGCATCTGGTCGAGGTACGTCACACACCAGTCGCAGAAGCCGAGGTGCTCCTCGAAGCGCTCGCGGTCGTGCGACGATAGACCGCCCTCGAGGTACTCGGTCACCAGCTCGACGACCTCGGCGCAGGTCAGGTCACGCGAGAGCTTCATTCGCCTGACCTCTCCGTCAGGTACTCCTCGATCGCCTGCCTGACTCTCGATCGGGCACGGTGCAGCAGCACTCGTTGGTTCGACTCGCTGATCTCCAAAACGTTACAGACCTCTCCGTCGAAACCGTCGTGTCCCGCATCGTGATCACGAGCGCCTGCGCCCCGGAGCACAACCCGTCGACCAGGGCCTGCTCGTCCGCGGTGACGGACGGAAGGGCGACCGACAGCGACTCCGTGATGGCGGAAAGCTAGTCCTTTGCCGGCGGGGACGTAACGGTTTTCCGGCTCGGCGGACTAGGAGCGTCATGAGAGCGATAGCCGTTCACCCAGGCAAGGCAAACTCGATTCACCTCCGGGACCTCCCCGAGCCGAAAGTCGCCGACATACCCGAAGGTCGCGGTGTGCTCGTCAAGGTGCTGCGCGTCGGCGTCGACGGGACGGACAAGGAGATCAACGCCGCCGAGTACGGGGCCGCGCCTCCCGGCGACGACTTCCTCGTCACCGGCCACGAGAGCTTCGGGCAGGTCGTCGAGGTCGGCCCGAACGTCCCGACGACGATCACGCCCGGCACCTACGTCGTCCCCTCCGTGCGGCGGCCGGGGACCACGATCTACGGACAGATCGGCCTCCAGGACTTCACCACCGACGACGTCTACTACGAGCGAGGGATCAACCTCCTGCACGGCTACCTGACCGAGTACTACGTCGAGGACTTCCAGTACGTCTTCCCGCTCCCCGACAACCTGGCCGAGGTCGGCGTGCTGCTCGAGCCGACGACCGTCGCCGAGAAGGGCATCAACCACGCCTACGAGATCCAGCGCCGGCTGAAGGTCTGGCATCCCCGGAGCGCGTGCGTGCTCGGCTCCGGCACCGTCGGGCTGCTGACCGCGCTCGCCTTCCGACTGCGCGGGCTCGAGCTGACCGTCTACTCGCTGCCGCAGAAGCCGTACCGGAACGCCGACCTGATCGAGGAGCTGGGCGGCGTCTACGTCTCCTCTCAGGAGAAGACCCTGGCCGAGGCGGCCGCGGAGCGCGGACCGTTCGACGTCATCCTCGACGCCACCGGCTTCAGCCCGATCGTGTGGGAGGCGGCCGAGGTTCTCGGCAAGAACGGCGTCCTCGTCCTCGCCTCGATCACCGGCGGAGACCGGAAGGTCGAGATCAACTCCGACAAGATCAACCAGGGCTTCGTGCTCGGCAACAAGGTGATGGTCGGCACGGTCAACGCGTCGCCGAACGACTTCCGGAGCGGCGTCGACGACCTGATCAAGGCGGAGGCGCTCTTCCCCGGCTGGCTGAAACAGCTGCTGACGACGCCGATCCACGGTCTCGAGCGCTACGACGAGATGATCCGGGCCCTGACCGAGGACCACGACGCGATCAAGGTCTACGTGGAGGTGGAGAGCAATGGCACTGGCAACGACTGACGCGCGCACCTTCGGCCCGGCAGACGAGGCCCGCGGCTCGCAGCCGGTCGCAGAGTACGGGCTGCTGGCCGACTGCAACTCGGCGGCACTCGTTGCCCGGGACGGCTCGATCGACTGGCTCTGCCTGCCCCGCTACGACAGCGGATCGGTCTTCGGGCGGTTGCTCGATCCCGACGCCGGCCACTGGTCGATCCGGCCCGCCGGGTCTCTTCACGAGCGAGCGGCGGTACGTGCCCGGAACGCTCGTGATCGAGACGACGTTCAGGACCGGGTCGGGGACGGCGAAGGTGACCGACGCGCTGGTCTTCTCCGGAGGGCCAGCGCGGGCACGACCTCGGCTTCGACGCGCCCCACGAGCTGATCCGAAGCGTCGAGGGCGTCTCCGGCGAGGTCGACCTCCTGTTCGAGCTCGCGCCGCGCACCGAGTACGGGCTCGTCCGCCCGCTGTTCCGCATGGAGGGCGACGGCGGCCGCACGTTCGGCGGCCCGAACCGGGTCTGCGTCCGGGCCGGCGTCCCGGTCGAGATCGAGGACGTGACGATGCGCGCCGCGTTCACCGTGTCCGCCGGAGAGGGAATCGGCTTCTCGATGCGCTGGATCCCGACCGAGGCGCACGAGCCGCCCACGCCGACGGCCCCGGATGCGGTCGCGGCGCGGATCGAGGACACGATCGAGGGCTGGCGCTCCTGGGAGGCCGAGCACGACATCTACGACGGGCCTCTTCGTGAGCTCGTCCGCCTGAGCTCGCGCCTGCTCAAGGGACTCACCTACCGGCCGACGGGCGCGATCGTCGCCGCCCCGACGACTTCGCTCCCGGAGACGGTCGGCGGCGAGCGCAACTGGGACTACCGGTACTCCTGGATCAGGGACGCCAGCTTGACCCTGCAGGCGCTCTACATCGGCAGCTGCAAGCGACGAGGCGGCCGAGTTCGTCTCCTTCATGACCAGCTCCGCCGGCGGCGGCGCCTCGCTGCAGATCATGTACGGCATCGGCGGCGAGCACGACCTGAGCCGAGCGCGAGCTTACCGCATCTGCGGGGCTGGCGGGACTCCCGGCCCGTGCGCGTCGGCAACGGCGCCTGGGGCCAGACCCAGCTCGACGTCTACGGCGAGCTGCTCGATGCCCTGTACGTCTACCGCGAACAGCTCGGCGACCTCCATCCGGAGATCCAGGCGTTCGTCGCCCACCTCGCGGACATGGCCGCGAAGCGCTGGTCGGAGACCGACGCCGGCATGTGGGAGATGCGGGGCGACCCCCGCCACCACCTCTCCTCGAAGGTCCTGTGCTGGGTGGCGCTCGACCGCGCAGTCAAGCTTGCGCCCGCCCTCGGGCCGTACGCGAAGGCGGCGGAGTGGACGAAGGTGCGGGACGCGATCCGGCAGGCCATCCTCGAGCGTGGCTGGAGCGAGCGGCGCCAGGCCTACGCGCAGTCGTTCGACTCGGACGAGCTCGACGCCGCGCAGCTGCTGATGCCGATGGTCGGCTTCCTGCCGGCCACCGACGAGCGCATGCGGTCGACGATCGAGGCGATCGCCTCCGACCTGACCGAGGGTGGCCTCGTCCTCCGCTACCGCAACGAGGAGGGCCTGAACGCCGACGGGCTGATGGGCGAGGAGGGCACGTTCGTGATCTGCTCCTTCTGGCTCGTCTCCTGCCTCGCCCAGGCGGGCGAGGCCGAGCGCGCCGAGCAGCTCTTCGAGCAGCTCGCCGGCTACGCCAACGACCTGGGACTGCTCGCGGAGGAGATCGACACCGCCGACGGCGAGCAGCTCGGCAACTTCCCCCAGGCGTTCAGCCACATCGGACTGATCACCGCGGCCTACGAGGTCGACAAGGCGCGCGGCCAGGCGTGAGCCACGAGGCCGCGGGTAAGCGTTCCGCCGCGCTCGAAGCTGCCGGCCCGTTCCAGACCGCCGATCCGGCCGACGTCCGTTCGCTGCTCTGCGGGCGCGGCCGGCCGGTCGCGGCGGGGACGTCCTCGTACTCCGTCCTGGTCGACCGCGACCGCGCGCAGGTGCTCTACCAGGACATCGAGGCCTCCCGCGTCGCCGCCGATCAGCTCTCGGAGAAGCTCGGCTTCGAACCGTCTCCTACCCCTCGTACGAGGCGACGCCGAAGCGCGACTGCGCCGGACCTATCGGCGCTCCGTCGCGTCGCTGGGCCGGAGAGCTCGAGCGTTACCGCTCGGCCGGCCTCGATGCGGCGGAGGCGTTCGTCGAGGCGCTCGAGCAGCTGCACCCCGAGTGGACCGAGCTCCGTGCGACCGCGGAGCTCGCCGGCCGCCTGCACGAGCGCGGCTTCACGACGCCGGTGCTGCTCGCCGGCGGCGAGGAGCGCGCGCCGGTGCACCGGCACCCGCTGCCGACCGGGGCCCGGCTGGGCGCGTTCTGCCTGCTCGCCGCGACCGCAGAACGCGACGGCCTCTACGTCTCGCTGACGCGCATCGCGGCGTTCGGCACGCCACCGCGCGCCCTCGAGGAGCGCGTTCGCGCGGCGGCGGAGGTCGACGCAGCCCTGCTCGCGGCGTCACGGCCCGGAAGGACACTCGGGGAGCTCTTCGACGTGCTCGCCAGCACCTACGCGGCGGAGGGCTTTCCGGAGGAATGGCGCCTGCACCACCAGGGCGGGCTGACCGGGTACCGCGGCCGCGAGGTGTTCGCGACCCCGGGCGACCCGACGCGTCTCCCGGACGCGTGCGCGGTCGCCTGGAACCCGTCGGTCACCGGCGGCGGGAAGTCGGAGGACACCGCGCTCGTGACCGCAGACGGCGCCGAGGTCGTGAGCGCGACCCCGGAGCTCCCGCTCCTCGACTCAGGCCGACCCGGAGTCGCCCGCCTGTAACGGCCGCGCCGCGCCGCCGGACTACGGGGCATGCGCTCGATCTTCGCCCACCGGCAGACCGAGAACGCCTTCGAGACGGTCGACCCACGCTTCGACGACGTACTCGGCGACGACCCACAGCTGGTGAAGGTGGCGGACGTCGACGCGCACGAGGGTCCCGTCTATGCCGACGGTGCCCTCTACTTCACGACGCTGCCGGATGACGGTGACGTCTCGATCAGGCGGCTCGACCTCGACGGACTGGACGGGCAGGGACAGACCCCGCGCGGTCTGTCCCTGACGACGGTGCGGGAGCACGCCAACGCCGCCAACGGCATGGCGCTCGCACCGGACGGCCGGCTGATCGTCTGCGAGCAGGGCTCGCTCGACGCGCCCGCGGGCATCACGATCGTCGACCCGGTCACGGGCGACGTCGAGACGGTCGTCGACTCGCTCGCCGGACTGCCGCTGAACTCGCCGAACGACGTCGTCGTCGCGGGCGACGGGACGATCTGGTTCACCGACCCGAGCTACGGCGCCCTCCAGGGCTTCAGGCCAGAGCCGGCGCACGGCGACTTCGTCTACCGCTACGACCCGGCATCCGGCCGCCTGCGGGTCGTCGCGTCCGACTTCGACAAGCCGAACGGGCTCGCATTCTCTCCCGAGGAGCGTGTCCTCTACGTCGGCGACAGCGGCGCGAACCACGAGCCCGGCACGTTCGACCCGCGCCGGCCTCACCACATCCGCGCGTTCGGGGTCGACGGGGGCCGGCTGGCCGACGACCGGCTGTTCGCCGTCACCACACCGGGGTTCCCGGACGGGATCAAGGTCGACTCGGAGGGCCGCGTCTACGCCTCCGCGTCCAGCGGCGTCCAGGTCTTCGATTCGGCCGGCGAGCTGATCGGCGAGATCCGCCTTCCCGGGGCGGTCAACTTCGCCTTCGGCGGCCCCGACCGAAACATCCTCTTCGTCACCACCGACACGGCCGTCTGGGCCGCAGTCATCGACGCCAAAGGAGCGTGACCCGAATGGAAGCAGTACGCATGCGCAGGATCATCGACGACCAGGGCGCGGACGCCGTGATCGCCGCCGCACTCGAGTTCGCGAACGAGCAGGGCTACCGCGTCGTCGTCGCGGTGGTCGACCCGGGCGGCGAGCTGATCGAGCTTCGCCGCACGGAGAACGCCCAGGTGGCGAGCTCGCGCGTAGCGGTCGACAAGGCCCGGACGGCAGCGATCTTCGTCCGGCCGAGCCGCGACCTCGAGGCTCAGGTCTCGGCCGGCCGTCTCGGCGCGCTCGCCCTTCACGGGGCAGTCGCGCTGACCGGCGGCGTGCCGCTGGTGGTCGACGGTGAGGTCGTCGGGGCGATCGGCACGAGCGGCGAGACCCCCGACCAGGACGAGTCGGTCTCGATCGCCGGCGCCGCTGCCTCGTTCTCGACCGGGAGCGTCCCGGCGCTGACCTACGAGGGCGCCCGGATCGCAGCCGAGGCGGTGGGCGCGGAGGCCACCGACCGCGGTGTCGCCCCGGTGGCGGCGGTCGTCGACTCCGGGGGCAGCCTGATCTACCTCTGGCGGCCCGACGCGGCCCAGGTGGCGAGCGTCGACGTGTCGACCGACAAGGCGCGGACGGCGGCGATCTATCGGCGGCCGAGCAAGGACTTCGAAGACCAGGCCTCGGGCGGGCGGCCGTCCGCTCTGCACCTGGCGCGCGCGGTGCCCCTCCAGGGCGGAATCCCGATCGTCGCCGACGGCAACGTGATCGGCGCGGTCGGCGTCAGCGGCGCCTCGTCGGCGGACGAGGACCAGGAGCTCGCCGTGCTCGGCGCGGAGGCTGCGCAGGCGGCGGCATCCGTGGTCGAGGTCGCCTGATGGCCGCGACCGAGTCCCTCACGCTAGCCGCACGGCTCCCCGGCCCTCCCGAGCTCCTGCCCGGAAAGCCGGACGCGATCGTCGACCTCCAGACCTGCGAAGGGATGGCCCTCGTCGGCGGGGAGTGGCGCTACTCCGACGCGACCGTCGAGGAGATCGACTTCGTCGAGCTCGGCTCGCCGGAGGATCCGCTCGGACCGGGAACGGTGCCGAACCGGACGTACGACGTCCTCCCCCACGCCGAGGGCGCTGATTTCGACGACTCCGGCTGGCGCGCACTCGCGCCCGAGGAGACGATGCTGCGCCTCGCCAACGGCCGCGTCTGCTTCAACTGGTACCGCACCCGGGTCACCATCCCGGAGCGGGTCGGCGACTTCGACCCGACGGGCGCGACCGTCGTCTTCGAGGTCGTCGATCGACGACTACGCCGAGGTCTGGGTCGACGGTGAGCTCCCGCACGAGCTCGGGGACACCGGCGGACGCGTGGTCGGCGGCTTCAACGCTCCCGAACCGCGTGATCCTCACCCGCGACGCCAGGCCCGGGCAGACCTTCCAGCTCGCCGTCTTCGGCATCAACGGGCCGATCTCGGCCTCCCCGCGCAACTACATCTGGATGCGCACGGCGACCCTCGACTTCTCCGCCGCGGAGCGCGCACCGGTCGCGTGGGAGGCGCCGCTCGAGGTCGAGGGCGACCCGAGCGGGATCCTCCCGGTGGACGCGCGGCTCGAGCGTGTCGCCGGCGGCTTCGAGTTCACGGAGGGACCCGTCTGGGCCCGCGACGGAGCGCTGCTCTTCAGCTCCCCGAACACGAACTCGATCTACCGGTGGACACCGAACGGGATCGTCACAGTCTTCCGCTCGAAGAGCGGCTACACGGGCGTCGACGCGGGCCGCTACCACCAGTCGCGGCTCGAACGGGCTCACCTTCAGCCCCGACGGCCTGCTGACGCTGTGCCAGCACGGCAACCGCCGCGTGATCCGGGTCAACCCGCACGGCGACATCACCGTGCTCGCCGATCGGTACGAGGGCAAGCGGCTGAACAGCCCGAACGACCTCGTCTACCGCTCGGACGGCGCCCTCTTCTTCACCGACCCGCCGTTCGGGCTCCCCGGCGTGTTCGACGATCCGGCCAAGGAGCTCGACTTCAGCGGCGTCTTCCGCGCCCGGGACGGCCGGGTGGAGCTCGTCACCGACGAGCTCACCGGGCCCGAACGGGCTCGCATTCTCGCCGGACGAGCGCTGGCTGTACGTCGGCAACTGGGACTTCGAGCGGGTGGTCGTGATGCGGTACGACCCCGAAACCAGCGAGGGCTCCGTCTTCTTCGACATGACCGGCGCTCCCGGCTCCGACGAGGACGCGATCGACGGGATGAAGATCGACCGCGAAGGCAACCTCTACGTCTGCGGGCCCCGCGGGATCTGGGTGCTCTCGCCCGAGGGTGAGCACCTGGGCACGCTGATCCTGCCGGAGGAGCCGCACAACCTCGCCTGGGGCGACGCGGACGGCCGCACCCTCTACATAACGGCGCTGACGAGCGTGTACCGGCTGCGCCTCGCGATCCCGGGCCTCCGCCCGGAGTGAAAGGAGCGTTTCGATGAGCAAGATCAAGGTCGGAGCCACCCTTCCCGACTTCGAGCTGCCGGACGAGAACGGCGTCATGCACAGGCTGTCCGAGCTCCAGGGCGACGACGTGATGGTGCTGATGCTGGGGCGCGGCGAGCACTGCCCGCGCGAGCGCCAGCACCAGCGGGAGATGCTGAAGTTCTACGAGTGGTCCTCGGTTGGGTTCACGCAGGTCGTGACCGTGCTGCCGAACGACCTGCACGACGTCTTCAAGCTGAAGATCTCGACCGGCGCGCACTGGACCTATCTCGCCGACACCGACCTCGAGGTGCAGGCCGCGCTCGACATCAAGGAGTACACCGACCCGATCCACGACGCGAACGTTCCCCATACGCTGCTGCTCGCTCCCGAGCTCATCGTCGACAGGGTCTACGTCGGCTACTGGTTCTGGGGCCGGCCATCCCCCTACCGGCTGTGGGAAGACCTGGGAGACCTGTTCCGCCGCATCAAGCCGGACTTCGACCCGACCACGGCCGCGGCGAAGCGCGCCTGGAACGCAGCC
The DNA here is from genome assembly GCA_963836685.1 of uncultured Actinomycetes bacterium. Classification (GTDB taxonomy): domain Bacteria; phylum Actinomycetota; class Thermoleophilia; order Gaiellales; family Gaiellaceae; genus DATBLE01. Next base: position 39,550 of record CAWIKS010000013.1, on the reverse strand, counting down.
GTGGCGAACGGGAGCGTCCCGGCGCATCGTTGATCGCACCGTGCGGGAGGTGGACGCCACCTCCCGCACGCTCTCTCGGCCGCCTCAGCGCGCCGGATTACATGTGCATCATCCCGGCGACGAGCTGGCCGCGGATCGCGCCGGCCGGGTACCTGGCCGTGTGCACGTTGACGTAGTAGCTGTTCGGGTGGGCCTCGATCGCACGGATCAGGCTCTTGGCGGCCCTGGTGCAGCCCTTGGCCTTGTAGGCGCGCCCGAAGGGGACGACCACCGGCCCGGCCTTCCGCACGGGCGCCTTGTGGATGTGCGCCGCCGTCGGCTTGTCGATCCCGGTGACGCCTTCGAACGTCCAGCAGACCGTGCCCTTGCCCGCGTTCAGCGTCAGGTTGACGATGCCGTGGCCCTTGGGTGCACCCTTCGGCACCTCGACGTTCCCGACCAGCTTCGCCGCGAGCTCCGGGTGCATCGCCGTCGAGCCGGCGAGCGCGGCGATGGGCAGCGCCCCCGCGAGCATCAGGACGGTGGCGAGTGTGCGACCTCTCATCGAAGCCTCCTTGTGAGTTGGGACCGCGACCAGTCTGCGCGTGCGGCGTTCGCCGGCCCGCAACCGTAAGGAACCGTTAAGGAGTCGCAGGCGTCGCTCAACGGGAATTAATCCGGGCGTAAGAAAACCTCCCTAATGTGCGCGGGAGATGCTCGTGCTGCTCGCGATCGGCTTCGCCGCCGGCGTGATCACGGCCGTCTCGCCGTGCGTCCTGCCGGTTCTGCCCGTGATCCTCGCGGGCGGGGCGACCGGAGGTGGCCGGCGGCCGTTCGCGATCATCGCCGGCCTCGTCGCCAGCTTCACGCTCTTCACGCTGACGGCGGCGGCGCTGCTCTCGGCGCTCGGGCTCCCCGAGGACCTCCTGCGGAACATCGCGATCGCGCTCCTGTTCGTGGTCGCGGCGACGCTGTTCTGGCCGCGGCTCGGCGTCTGGCTCGAGCGGCCGCTGGCGTTCATGACGCGCCGCCGGGGAGGCGATCTGGGCGGCGGCTTCGTGCTCGGGGTCAGCCTCGGGCTCGTGTTCGTCCCCTGCGCCGGCCCGGTGCTGGCGACGATCACCGTGCTGTCCGCCCAGCACCGCTTCAGCTTCGACAGCGTCCTGCTCACGCTCGCCTACGCGCTCGGGGCGGCCGGGCCGATGCTGCTGATCGCGCTCGGCGGGCAGCGGGTGGCGAAGCGACTGCGCGCCGGCGGCGACAACCTGCGCCGCGCGATGGGCGTCGTCGTCGCCCTGGCGGCGGTCGCGATCGTCTTCAACGTCGATCAGAAGGTGCAGACCGCGCTCGGCGGCTACTCGTCGACGTTGCAGAAGCACATCGAGGACACCTCCGTCGCCAAGAAGAAGCTGCATGCGCTCCGCGGCGGCGGGAACGCATTCGCAGCCCCGGTGAAGTCGGCTGCGTCGGGGCTCCCGGTCCTCGGCCGCGCTCCCGCCTTCACGGGCATCTCCCACTGGCTGAACACCCCGAGCGACCGGCCGCTGTCCCTTGCCTCCTTGCGCGGCAAGGTCGTGCTCGTCGACTTCTGGACGTACTCGTGCATCAACTGCATCCGCACGCTTCCCCACCTGCGCGCGTGGTACGCCGCCTACCACGGGGACGGGCTCGAGATCGTCGGCGTCCACACCCCCGAGTTCGCCTTCGAGCACGTGCTCTCCAACGTCCGCGGCGCCGCCCACAGGCTCGAGGTCACGTGGCCGGTCGCGCTCGACAACGACTACAAGACCTGGACCGCCTACTCGAACGAGTACTGGCCGGCCGAGTACCTGATCGACAAGACCGGGCGCGTCCGCCACTACCACTTCGGCGAGGGCGAGTACGGCGTCACCGAGAAGGCGATCCGCTCGCTGCTGGCCGAGGCCGGAGCTTCGGTGCCGCGCAGCACCGCCGCCGTCGCCGATTCGACGCCGACCGAGCTGACGACACCGGAGTCGTATCTCGGCTACCTCCGGCTCGCGCGCTACGCCGGCAGCCCGGTCCGGCACAACCGCGTCGCCGACTACGCCTTCCCGGCGCGATTGACGCAGAACAGCCTCTCCTACGGCGGCCGTTGGCGAATCGGGCCGGAGCGCGCTCTGGCGGTCGCAGACGCCCGCCTGCGCCTGCACTTCGTCGCTCGGGAGGTCTATGTCGTCCTCGGCGGAAAGGGGCGCGTCGGGATCTTCGTCGACGGCCGGCAGGCAGGCTCGGTCCGGGTCGACAGCGATCGCCTGTACACCGTGTTCTCGAGCGTCACGGCCCACGATGGGCTGCTCGAGCTCCGCTTCTCGCCCGGCGTCAACGCCTACGCCTTCACCTTCGGCTAGACCACAATGTGGAGATGACCACCGTGCTCGTAGTCGACGACGAACCGATGGTCCGCGACGTCGTCGTCCGCTACCTCGAGCGCGAGGGGTACCGCACGCTCGAGGCGGGAGACGGCGACACCGCGCGGGAGATCCTGGAGCGGGAGCCGCCCGAGCTCGTCGTCCTCGACCTGATGCTCCCCGGCACCGACGGCCTGGCACTGTGCCGGTGGATCCGGGCGCGCTCCGACCTGCCGGTGATCATGCTGACCGCCCTGGGCGAAGAGGCGGATCGGATCGTCGGCCTCGAGGTCGGCGCGGACGACTACGTGACGAAGCCGTTCTCGCCCCGAGAGCTCGCCGCGCGGGTGAAGACCGTCCTGCGGAGAACGACTCCCGGCGCCCGGACGGCCGGCGTGATCGCCTCGGGCGATCTGACGATCGACGCGGGCGCACGCGAGGCCCGCAAGGCGGGCAAGCCGCTCAGCCTGACGATGCGCGAGTTCGACCTGCTGTGCTTCCTGGCGGGCAACCCGAGGCAGGTGTTCACCCGGGCGCAGCTGATGAACAGCGTCTGGGGCTACACGGCCGCGCTCGACACCGGCACGGTCACCGTCCACATCCGCCGACTCCGCGAGAAGATCGAGGACGATCCCTCGCATCCGCGCCACCTGGAGACGGTGTGGGGCGTCGGCTACCGGTTCACGCCGTGACCGAGGTCGCGCTGCTGCTCGTCGCGGGCACGGTCGCGGCCGGGATCGCGATCGCCTTCGCGATCCGCCTGCTCCCCACCGTTCAGCTCCAGCTCTCCGGGCTCGCGCTCCTGGCCGTCGTCCTGCCGCTCGCGGGCGTCCTCGCCTCCGGCTGGGTGATGTTCCACATGCACGACGACGCCAAGATCCTCAGCGTCTCCGCCGCCTCCGCAGCCTCGGCGGTGGTGGCGGCGTTGCTGCTCGCCCGCTGGATCGTGAAGCCGCTCGAGCGGCTCCGCGGGGTCTCGGCCGAGCTCGCAGGCGGCGACCTCACCGCCCGCGCCTCGACCAGCGGCCCGAGCGAGATCGCCGATCTCGGCGGCAGCTTCAACGAGATGGCCGCCTCGATCGAGCAGCTCTTCGAGGCGCGCCGGCAGCTCGTCGCGTGGGCGAGCCACGATCTGCGCACGCCGCTCGCGTCGATGACCGCGATGATCGAGGCGGTCGAGGACGGGATCGCCGAGCCCGCGGAGTATCTCCCGGCGCTGCGGACGCAGGTCCGGCTCCTCAGCGGGCTGGTCGACGACGTCTTCGAGCTGGCCAGCATCGACTCGGGCGCCCTCACGCTCGAGCTGAAGGAGGCCTCGATGGAGGGGATCGTCGAGACGTGCCTGCAGGGGCTCGAAGCCGAGGCTCGCGCGCGCCACATTCACCTGCATGCCGATCTCGACCGGACGCTGCCCGCCGTCCGTTGCGCCCCCGACCAGGTCGAGCGGGTGCTCTTCAACCTGCTCACGAACGCCCTCCGGCACACGCCGAGCGACGGAGCGGTCGCGGTGCGGGTCCGTCCCGAAGAGCAGACGGTCGTCGTCGCCGTCGAGGACACCGGCGCCGGACTCTCGACCGAGGCCGAGGCGCGCATGTTCGAGCGCTTCTGGCGGGGCGAGGCGTCGCGCAGCTCGAGGGGATCCGGCCTGGGCCTCGCGATCGCACGGGGGCTCGTCGAGGCGCAGGGCGGCCGGATCTGGGCCGAGAATCGCGACGGAGGGGGGGCGCGCGTCGCCTTCACCCTCCCTGCAGCAGCTCGCTGAGACCCGAGCACGGCCCCGACGCGTCCGTCCGCAGCGGCCTTGTATGATCATCCATCACACTGTGATTCGAACCGTCGTCTAATGAAACCTTCTTCCGCCCGGGTGAACAGATGAGGCGCTCCGCTCAGGATCGCTACGAGTCCGCTGCGGAGCTTCGAATCGGTCTGCGCCGGTTCCTCTCGCGCACGGAGCAGGTCACCCGCACGCACGGCCTGACCCCCGAGCGGTACGAGCTGCTGCTGCTGATCAAGACCGCCCCCGACGGCGAGGCGACCGTCGGCCGGCTCGGCCGGCGCCTGAGCGTCGGGCAGAGCGCGGCGACGCAGCTCGCCCGGCGCACCGAGGACCTCGGACTGATCGAGCGCACCGTGTCGTCGCGCGACGCGCGCGTGCGTCTCCTCCGGCTCACCGCCGAGGGCGAGCGGCGCCTCGCCGGTGCGGTCGCGGATCTCGATCGGGAGCGGACCGGCCTGGCCGGCGCCCTGGCCGGCCTCCTGCCGGCGTCCGGTTCGAGCTGAGGTTCGCGCGCGCGGCCGTGCGCGTCAGCGCACGAGGGCAGCGCCCTCGATCGTACGGAGGACGGACATCACGTCGAAGCTCTCGATCCGCGGCTCTCCCGTCACCTCGTAGGCCTCCGGGATCGTCTTCGCCAGCTCCGAGTCGCGGAATGCGCTCAGCGAAGCCTCGTCGTCCCAGACGTAGATGCCGCCGTACTCGCCGGTCTCGCGATCGCGGACGTAGAGCTTCTGGATGAGCCCGGAGAGCTCCCGGTACCGCGGCGCCCGCTCCGCGATCGTTCGGCGCGCCTCATCCTCCGAGAGCCCGCTGGTGAACTTGACGAACTGGACGATCAACGATCTCCTCCTCTCGTCGGTGGTCGCGTGAGCAGCCGCGACCGGTGATTGTCGCGCGGCGGCATGAGTCGCAGGTTGGGATCGCGTGAGCGTTCGCTCACGATTCCCCCTCGGAGCGACCTTCTCTCAGGACGAAGGCTCGAGGTCGAGCGGCATCGCGAGCAGATCCGGGCCCGTCTGGCAGCCCTGCTCGGTCTCGGAGGCGACCCGACGGAGGACCTCGTCGAGACCGAACCGCGCCTCGACGCTCCGCTGGCGCTCGGCGCCGTTCTCGGCGAGCAGCGTCCAGGCGGCGAGCAGGTCGTCGCGCGAGCCGAGTGCCTCCGCGAACGGCTCGAGCTCTGCGAGCAGGGCACCCACGCGCGTCCGCGTTCCGACCGGGACGCCGCTGTCGAGGCCGACCAGTGTTCCCTCGAGCCCGTCGCGGATCGCACGCCAGCGGTTCTCGGCGATGCGAATGGTGTCGTGGACGGGGAGGTTCTCGCCCGCGTCGTAGCGAGCGGCGAGCGCGGCGACGAGCGCCTGGCAGACGGCGGCGACCGCCCCGGCCTCCTCGACCCGGGTCTGCGCGTCGGCGACCCGGAACTCGATCGTTCCGTGGACGGGGTGCAGCCGGAGGTCCCACCAGAAGTAGCTCTGGTCGGGGAAGAGCCCGCCCGCGGCACCCCACGAGACGAAGTCGCCGTACTCGTTCCAGGTCCGGAACGCGGGCGGGACTCCGGCTCGCGGGAACGACTCGTTCAGCTTCAGCCGCGACGAGGCGAGCCCGGTGTCGCGGCCGCCGAGGAACGGCGAGTTGGCGGCGAGAGCGGCGAGCTCGGGCAGGTAGGACCGCGCGGCGTTGTAGACGGCGAGCGCGCGCGCCGGGCCGGAGACCGCGATGTGCACGTGGAGCCCGCAGGGCAACCCCTCCCTGACGCTCCACGGGCAGTCGGCCGCGATCCCGCTGTACCGGTCCCGATCGGTGATCTCGACGGCGAGCCTCGAGGTCGGATGGACGCCTGCCGCGGCGACGCGGATGAAGCCGGCAAGGCGGTCGGCGGCGAATGCGCGCGCCGACCGCAGCTCGCGGCAGGCGTCCGAGACGGTGAGACCGGGTGGCATCACCGTCTCGAGCTGTGCGCTGCGAAGCTCGCACGTGTAGCGATCGTCCTCGAGGCGCACGAGTGCGCTCTCCACGTCTCCCACGGGAAGGAGCGTGGCCGGGTCGAGGAGGATCAGCTCCTCCTCCAGGCCGACGGTGAAAGACGCTCCGTGCGAGAACGCGCGGCGGCAGTCCTCGGCAACCTCCCAGGCACTGTCGGCCCACGTCGGGACCGGGTCGAGCCCTAGCCGCACCGGCTCGTCGCGCGTCCCGCGGACCGGCGACGCGCTCACCGGGGAACCGCCCCTCCGGCCCCGGCGATCGGTCGGTGCAGGATTGCCTGGTCGAGTGCCGCCTGGATGCCCGGCACGCGTTCCGGATCGCCTGCCCGAGGCGTTCCGGTCACGCGCGCGCCCTGCGGCGCTCCGCGGTCGGTCACCGAGAGCGTGCCGCCGGCGTTCTCGAGCGCATGCGCGGGCCAGCTCGAGACAGAGCCCAGCTCGCGGCCGGCTGGGGCCCGGCCTGCGAGATCGCTCACGAACCGCTCTGCACGCTGGTCTCCGCGCATGCTTCGACAGTACGGCGCGATCGTGAGGACCGCTGACGTCCGTCTCAGCCGCCGGTGAGGATCGTGTGAAGATCTGCTCACACGACCAGGGCCGCTATCGAGCTCCCCCTACGCCGGAACGAGCTTGTACCCGATCGCGCGCACCGTGACGATCCGCTCCGGGTGTGCCGGATCGCGCTCGATCTTCCGGCGCAGGTTCGAGACGTGGACGTCGCAGGCGCGCTGGTCGCCGACGTACGGCGTCTCCCACAGATGCTCCATCACCTCGCGCCGCGAGAAGACCTGCTCCGGATGGTCGGCGAGGAGCGCGAGGAGCTTGAACTCCGACGGGGTCAGCTGCACCACCTGTCCGTCGACGAGAACCTGGTGACGGACCAGGTCGAGCTCGAGCCCCCCGACGACCCGCGTCGATCCGGCCGACGCCGCCGAGCGGTCGAGCTCGCGGCGACGGAGCAGCGCGCGGACGCGGCTGACGAGCTCGGCGAGCGAGAACGGCTTCGTCAGGTAGTCGTCCGCCCCGAGCTCGAGCCCCAGGACCCGGTCGACCTCCGCGTCCCGGGCGGTGAGCATGATGATCGGGAGATCGGTCTCCGCCCGTAGCGTCCGGCACACCTCGAGGCCGGAGAGCCTGGGCATCATCACGTCGAGGACGGCGAGGTCGTACCTCGTGTTCCGCGCCGCGGCGAGAGCGGCCTCGCCGTCGCCGAAGCTGTCGACGTCGAATCCCTCCCGGCGGAGCGCATACCCGACGCTCTCCGCGAGGTCCGGTTCGTCGTCGGCGAGCAGGACGCGGACGCTCATTCGGCCTCCCGTCCGGCGGCCAGCGTCACCCGTACGACGGTGCCGCGCTCGGGCACGGAGTCGATCTCGACGATGCCCCCCAGCGCCCGCACCACCTCCCGCACGATCGCCAGGCCGAGGCCGAAGCCCTCCGTACGTCCGTTCGCGCTCTGGTAGAAGCGGTCGAAGACTCGATCCTGGTCGGAGGGTGAGATGCCCGGGCCGGTGTCGCTGACCTGAATCTGCACCGACTCGGCGTCGACCAAACGCGCGGCGAGGACGATCTTCCCGCGCGTGGTCTGTTTCGCCGCGTTCGCCGCGAGGTTCGCAACCACCTGCTCGATCAGGCCCTGCTGGCCGAGGGCGGTGAGGGCCTCGGGGCAGGAGACCTCGACCGCGACGCCCTCGGCGGGCTCGATTCCCTCGATCGCCTCCTCCAGCAGGGGCTTGAGCCGGATCGGGCCGAGCCGAAGCGCCTCCTGGCGCGTCTCCGCCCGGGCGAGGGCCAGCAACGCGCGCACGAGCCGTCCGAGCCGCGACGTCTGCCGGTCGATCATCGCCAGGAAGCGGTCGCGGTCGTGAGGTTGCTCCTTCGCCCCCAGCTGGAGCGCCTCGACCGCGTTGGCGATCGCAGCCAGGGGCGTGCGAAGCTCGTGGGCGGCGTTGGCGACGAACTCCCGCTCCGCGCGCTCTCGACGCTCCCGGGCCGAGACGTCGGAGATCACGAGCAGCGCCAGGGCGGTTCCGTACCCGGCGGGGATGCCGACGACCGCATACGTGCGCTCCGGATCGGGCGAGATCCGGGCCTGCGCGATCCCGGCGCCTTCGTCGAAGAGCCCTGCGGCGAGCGTCCTGATCTCGAAGCCCGGCCAGAGCTCGGGCAGAGGGGAACCCTCGGCGAGCGAGGCACCGGCGAAGATCTGGCGGGCGGTCCTGTTCGCGAGCTCGACCTCGAGCGCCGGGTTGAGCGCGACCACGCCTTCCTGCAGCTGCTCGAAGAGCGTCCGAAGCCGGTCGCGCTCCGACTCCAGCGCGGCGAACGACTCGCGCAGGCGGCCCCTCATTCGGTCGATCGTCGCCGCCAGCCCGCCGACCTCGTCTCGCAGGCGCCCGGGCGGAAGCTCCGTGTCGAAGCTGCCCGCCTCGATCGCGGCGGCCGCCGAGGCGATGCGACGGAGCCGCGCCGCGATCAGGACTGCGACCAGCAGGCCGGCGACGGCCCCGATCAGCACCGCCAGGACCGCCGCCCGGACGATCTCGGTGTGCAGGATTCCCGCCTCCGCGACGAGGTCCTTTCGGAAGGAGACGGTGACGAGAGCCGACGCGCGCGGCGTGCGCAGAGGCAGCCCGACCACGATCCGGTTGTCGCCGGCGTCGTGATCCACGAACCGCGTTCCCGACAGGGCCCGCGCGAGCGCCTTCCGGTCGAGCGGGTCGGCACCGAACCGGACGCCCCGCGAGCCCTCCTCGCTGACGAGGCGCCCCTGCCGGTTGAACACGAACAGCGACAGGCGACGACCCGCGGCGAGCACGCCGACCGTCCGCGACAGGTCGCTCTGCTCGATCGCGTCCGTGATCTCCCGGGCGGCGGCGACGCTGCTGCCGGTGGCGATCTCCTCGGCGCGGTCGGAGAGCACGCGTGTGGTGCGCTGCGTCAGGACCTCGGCGACGGCGACCGCCGTCACCGCAGCGATGGCCGCGAACGTCAGCGCGAGCCACCACCGCATGCTGATGGTGATCCGCGGCATGACCCTGCAGTATCGCCCTGGGCCTCGGGTCGGCGCGACCCCTGAGCGGATCTTTACGCGACCCTCACACGACGCTCAAGCGGTCGCCCTAGGGTCGGATTCATGCGGTTCGAGTCGCGGCAGACCGATCCTCTGGCCGGATGTCACGGATACGTCGTCCTCGCCGACGACGGCTGGCTGGGGAGCATCGAGACGCCTCTCTTCGGGTCGGACGCGAGCGAGCCGGACTATCTCGTCCTGCGGATGCAGCTCGAAGGCCAGTCGCGGCGCGCGGTCGTCCCCGCAGCCCTGGTCCACCGCGTCGACGTCGAAGACCGGCTGGTGTACCTCAAGGGCAAGGTGTGGGAGCTTGCCAGGCTGCCGAACTCGCTGCCGCTGGAACCTGACCCACGTCGAAGAGGCTGACGAGGAGCCGAGAGCCGGCGGCCCCGGTGCGGCCGAGGCCTCGAGAGCGATCTCGCGAAATCAAGGAGGAACGATGGCCCAGAAAAGCCCGAGACGACACGCGCGCGTCGCGCTCCTGGCAGGCGCCGCGCTCACCGCCGTCGCGATGCTCGCCTTCGCCGGGAGCGGGTCGGCGGCGTCCGCGGACAAGCCCGAGAACACCAACCCGCCCTCCATCTCCGGAACCGACCAGGAAGGTCACGAGCTGACCGCCGATCACGGCGACTGGACGAACAGCCCCGACAGCTACGACTACCAGTGGCAGCGCTGCAGCTCGAACGGCTCCGGGTGCAGCGACATCTCGGGCGCGACCGGTCAGCACTACACGCTCGGCTCGGCCGACGTCGGCAACCGGGTCCGCGTCGTGGTGATCGCGACCTCCGGGACCGACGAATCCGATCCGGCCGCCTCGGGGACGACGGGGGTGATCGACGCCAAGGGCACCCCGCCGGGCAACACCAGCCCGCCGACGATCTCGGGCACGGCGCAGGACAACCAGACGCTCACGGCGTCGCCGGGCAGCTGGAGCGGGTCGACGCCGATCACCTACAGCTACCAGTGGCGGCGGTGCAACTCGGACGGCAACGACTGCGGCGACATCGCCACGGGCCAGACCTACGGGGTCACCTCTCACGACGTCGGCCACCGGCTGCGCGTCGTCGTGACCGCGAAGAACGACTCCGGGTCCGCGGCGGCGACGTCTGTGGCGACCGATGTCGTGACCGCCGCCGGCGTCGGGCCGAAGAACACCGCCTCGCCGAAGATCGCCGGCACCGCCCGGGACGGCCAGACGCTCACCGCCGCAGTCGGAACCTGGACGGGCACCGGTCCGATCTCCTACGCGTACCAGTGGCAGAGGTGCGACGCCAACGGCAACAACTGCCAGAGCATCCCCGGAGCCACCGGTGCCACGTACAAGGCGACGTCGGGGGACGTCGGACATCGCCTTCGCGTCGCGGTGACCGGCAAGAGCGCATTCGGCTCCAGCACCGCCACGTCGGGGGCGACGGGCGTCGTCGCCGCCGCCGGCCCGGCCGGAGCGATCAAGCTCTCGAACGGGACGACGTCGATCCCGGTCGCGAACGTCTCGCTGCCCGACCGGCTGGTGATCGACCAGGTCATGTTCACGCCGCGCACGATCCAGTCGCGGAGCGTTCAGGTGATCGCGCGCTTCCGGGTCGTCGACTCGAACGGCTACGTCGTCCGGGACGCCCTGGTGTACGCGATCGGCGTCCCCGAGAACCGGGTGTCGCGCCCGCCGGAGGTCAAGACCGACCAGACGGGCTGGGCGACGCTCACCTACCTCCCGTTGCGAGGGCTGCCGTTGAAGAACGGGGCCCGGCTGACGATCTTCGTCCGCGCGCGCAAGCCGGGGGGCAGCGTCCTGGGAGGCGTCTCGACGAGGCGGCTCGTCTCGATCGGCGTGCATCGGGGTAGGCGGCGCCGCGACCGGCACCGTCGGCGGCAGGCCGCCGCCCGCCGACGGAGGATCCGGGCGTCCGCCCGCGAAACCGGCGGGCGTGCTGCGGACGAGGTACAGGGCGGCGCTCCGCGCGACGGTCGCCGCGAGCGCCGCCCCGTACGGGTACACGCTGACGATCTGGACGAGCGGCGCCGTCCTCTCGCACGCGCGCGGCATCCCGAGCACCGGCGAGGCGCTGCTCTTTCTCGTCGGTGCAGTCTCGGCCTACGTCCTCGTCGGCGGCCTCGCGTTCGGCGGATTTCAGGGACGGGCGGCACCCGAGCCGACCCGGGCGGTGGTCTGGGGCGGCCTGCACCTCTTCTCCGTCGGGCTCGCGATCGCCGTCGCCACGCTCGTCGCCCACGAGGTCACCGACATCGGCGCCTGGCCGCTCGGTGGCTTCTTCGCCACCGCCCTCTACCTGACCGCGTCCGCCCTGCAGCTCGCGTATGCCCACGGCCCCGGCGGCGGGCCGCCGTAGCCCGGCCGGGTCTCAGCCGGTCGCCTGAGTCGCCTGGTCGAAGGTGCTGGCGAGGCGCTCGAACGCCTCGCCCAGCGCTCGCCGGTCCTGATCGGTGGCCCGGATCGCCGCCGACAGGCGGCGCTCCCCCTCTCCGGTCAGCGCGAGATGGACGAGGCGCTGATCGTCCGCCGTTCGTGCGCGGGAGACGAGTCCTGCCTTCGCGGCGCGCGTAACCAGCTCGCTGGCCGTGTTCGGAGAGATTCCCAGCCGGGCGGCGAGGTCGCCGAGGGTGATCGTCTCGCTTCCGTCGGCGGCGCCTTTGACCATCAAGAGCAGCAGATAGCGTTGAGAGGTGAGCCCGGACGCCCGAGCTCCGCGTTCGCTGCGATCCAGGAACGCCGCCAGCGCAGCGCGGAACTCGGCGATGAGCATGACCCGCTCGCGCGAGACGAGCGCCTGGCGGATGCGGCGCGGCCCGCCCCGCCCGGCCGGCCGCCTATCTGCGGATTTCCGCTTTCCCTGATTCATGCCTGCCTCTCTTCGGTGGAACGAAGACGGCACAAGGCTACCCGGTCGTGGTACGACAGTATCGTTCGACGACTGAGAGGGACCGTGGCCCCGCGACCTGCCTGCCGCCCGCGACGGCACAGACCACGAAAGGAACGACTCGGATGAGCACCACGACGGCACGTGACATCGCCGAGATCGAGGCACTGGAAGAGCGGGCAAGCCCGTTCCAGGCGCTCTATGCGCACTGGGAGCGGACGCAGTGGTCGTCGATCGCCCTCGATCTGACTACCGACCGAGTGACGTTCGACGGGCTCGACCCGGACGCCCGGGCCGGCATGGTCTGGATCTTCGCGCACCGCTTCCATGCCGAGTTCAACGTCGCGCGACTCCTCGCCCCCTTCCTGCTCGGAGCGCCGGACTACGAGCTGCAGCTGCTGCTGTCGACGCAGATCGCGGACGAGCACCGGCACTTGCAGGCGGTGCTCCGGATCTACCAGGAGGTCTTCGGAGTCGAGGGCGGCCTCGACGCCGTTCGCGAGCTGGCCGACCGCAACATCGACCCGGTCGCCGAGACCTTGTACGAGCGGCTCGAGTTCTACGTCGGCCGCCTCGAGCGGGATCGGGGCGAGGACGCCTTCCTCGCCGCGGTCGTCGCCTATCACCTGCTCGCAGAGGGCGTGGTGGCGCGGACGGCACAGAACCTTGCCGCCGGCCAGTATGAGCGGCTCGCCTTCCCCGGGCTGGCAGCCGGCCAGAGGCTGGTCGCCCGTGACGAGGCCCGACACATCGGAATCGGCGTCTCCTACGCTGCGCAGGCGCATGGACGCCGACCCGGAGCGTTCCCGGGCGCTGATCGGCGCAGTGATCGAGGACTTCGCCCAGATCGCGGGCGCGCTGCTGCAGACGGCCACCGACCAGAACATGGGCTCGCTCGTCCGCTCGGGCTACGGCGTCGAGCCGGAAGGCTTCTACGCAGAGGCGATGCGGCTCCTCGAGGTGCGCCTGCGCTCGATCGGCTTCACCGAGGAGTGAAGGTCGGAATCGTCGTCCCCTACTCGTGGTCGTTCTGGGGCGGCGTGGTCGAGCATGCCGAGCAGCAGGCCCGGGCGCTCGAGACGGCTCGGCCTCGACACCCGGATCCTGATCGGCCACGACCCGCCCGGGCGGGTGACGAGGACACTTCATCCCACCGCGGCCCGCGTGGAGCACCCACCACGGGGCGTGCTTCCGCTCGGCCGCTCGGCGATCGTTCCCGCCAACGCCTCGAACGCGAACATCGTGCTCAGCCCGTCGGCGCTGCTGCGGCTGCGAACGCTGCTCCGACGCGAGCGCTTCGACGTCCTCCACGTGCACGAGCCGCTCACGCCCGTGATCGGAGCCGGCGCGCTCGCGTTCGCCGAGACACCGGTCGTCGCCACCTTCCACGCCGCCGGCCGCTCGCGCTGGCGACCGCTCGCACGCGGCTTCTGGGGGTTCCTGCTCGGCCGGATCGACCATCGCATCGCCGTCTCGGAGGCCGCGCGCGAGACTGCCTGCGGCTACGCTCCCGGCCGCTACGAGATCGTCCCGAACGGGGTGATCTTCCCGCCGCAGCCCGACGCGGGCGGCCGCCGGGACCACGTCCTGTACGTCGGGCGGCACGAGGCGCGCAAGGGCCTGCCGGTGCTGCTCGCCGCCTGGCCGCGGGTGCACGAGCGAACGGGTGTCCGTCTGCGCGTGATCGGGGCCGACCCGCTGGCCGTCCGCCTGCTGGTCAGCAGGCGGCGCCTCTCGGACGCCGGCGTCGACGTCCTGGGCGTCCTCGGCGAGCAGGAGCTCACCACCGAGCTGCTCCAGGCGAAGGCGCTCGTCGCGCCCTCCCTCCGGGCGGAGAGCTTCGGCATGGTCCTGACCCGCGCGCTCGCCTGCGCCACCCCGGTCGTCGCGTCCGACATCGACGGCTACCGGGCGCTCGTCGACCACGACGTCGGCTCGCTCGTCGAGCCCGGCGACCCGGATGCGCTCACGTCGGCTCTCCTCGCCCTGCTCACCGACGAGCCCCGGCGGCGGGCTCTCGGGGAGCGCGCGCGTGCACGCGCAGCCGGCTATACGTGGGATCGCGTCGCCCACCGTCTGGCCGAGATCTACGAGGACCTCCGTTTATCTCGTTACACGAGCTAGTCGTACTACGACTGATACTCTGACGGCGCAACGGTGTGACGAGTCAGGAAGGGGATCGAATGCAGTTCGCCTCACGTCCGGCAGCCCGCCTCCCGGCATGGCAGGGAACTCCGTACTTCTTCTTGAGCAGCCGGCCGCCCCGGGAGCAGCGAATCGCGAGCTACGTGATCAGGCAGCACCGTAAGGGCCGGATGCTGAGCGACGTTCTCGCCGACCCCTACCTGCGCACCTGCGGCAGCCGGAGATCGGTGTGGAAGGCGGTCAGCCAGCCGTGGGTCCTGCGCGCCCTCGAGCGCAACGTCGAGGAGGCGATCCGCAGCCTGCGGCCCCGGGGTGCGGCTCCCCGCGGGGACGACGCACCCGTCGGGGCCGGTGGCGAGGCGGCCTAAGCAAGGAGGCTTGCCCTGTTCGCCCGGCCGGGCCGGCCCGGGGGCGCTCAGCTGACAGGCTTGCCGGTGGCGCGGACGACGAGCCAGAGCCCGCCGAACTCGGAGACGTTCTGGCAGAGGATCTGCCGAGGCGAGCGGTCGCCGACGTAGTAGTACAGCGGCCGGCCGGCGTACGTGACCTGGCGCTTGCCGTCCGCACGTCGGGTCGTGCCGAGCAGCGACTTCTGGACGCCGGCGCCGGCGCGAGGCGCACTGCGGACGATGTACGGAGGCCAGGCCGCCGCGCACGCGCCGCGACAGACGCTGCGTCGCCGCGGGTCCCTGGTGAACGCGTAGAGGGCGAAGCCGCGTCCGTCGAAGAGGATCCGGCCGTACCTGGACGAGTGGACCGTGACCGTGCCGCGGTCGGCACCCTGCGACGACACTGCGGCCGGGGCGAGGAGCCCGACCGTGAGGATGCTGATGAGTGCGACGACCGTTCTCATGCTCCTGCTGTCTCGCCGGCCGTCCGAGCGTTACGCACCGGTCCGGATCCGGCGGGCCGCGCACCAGCGGAGAGCCGACGCCCGGACTCGAACCGGGGACCCCATCATTACGAGTGATGTGCTCTACCAGCTGAGCTACGTCGGCAGAAGGCCTACTCTAGCCGTTCTCCCAGGTTTCGACCGGCCCCGCCAATCCCGTGGTTGACGGCTCGACGGCGGTGCTGTATACCGCGCTGACACCGACGGTCAGGAGGCGTGATGTCGTCACTGGAAAGAGCGGCACAACGGTCGTTCGGACGTCTTCTTCCGCCCTGGTGGCTGCTCCTCCTCACCGGTATCTCGTGGACGGTCGTCGCGGTGATCCTGCTGCGCTTCGACTACGTGACCGTGAGGGCGATCTCGATCCTGTTCGGCGCCGTCGCGATCGCGGCCGGCGTTGCCGAGATCGGCGTGACCGTGCTCGCCACCGGATGGTGGAAGCTCCTGTCCGGGCTCCTGAGCGCCGCCTTCATCGCCGCGGGAGTGGTCTCGTTCATCCATCCGGGCGACACTTTCGTCGCGCTCGCCGCGGTGATCAGCTTCTTCCTCGTCTTCGCGGGAACGTTCGACATCATCACCGCGATCTCGGTGCGCCACGAGATCGAGGTCTGGTGGCTCCAGCTGATCGGAGGCCTGATCGAGCTCGCGCTCGGCTTCTGGGCTGCGGGCTACTACGGTCGCAGCGCGGTGTTGCTCGTCGCCTGGGTCTCCGCCTTCGCGATCATCCGAGGCGTCAGGGACATCACGATGGCCTTCCGTATCCGCGAGCTCCAGCACTCGTCTCGCGCCTGACGCCGACCGGCGCCCGGCGCCGGCGTGTCACCCAACCGGGGGTTGCAGCCGGGAGAGCCGGCGAACAGCGTGCGACTGTGACCGGCGTGACCACAAGAACCGAGCGGGCGAAGCTGCGGGTGCTCGTCGAGCTGCTCGTCTGGTTGCTGACTCCGAACATGCTGGCGGGACGCGGCTGATCGAATTCCGCCGCTCGTAGCCCGAGCGGATAGCTTGGCCGTGTGTCTCCGGCGAAGGTCAGGGTCGAGCTCGGCGGCGTCCCGGAGACGCTGCTCTGGACGCTCTACCAGCGCGCGGTCGAGGCTCGCAGGCCGACGGGGTGATCCACGACGCGACGGCGGTCGAGCTCGTCGACCGGATCGACTACCCGTTCGAGGAACGGTTCGGCAGCAGCTTCGGCCAGTGGCAGGCCCTCCGGGCCGGCTGCTTCGACGCCGCCGTCGTCCGCTTCCTCGGCGCCCACCCCGACGGGACCGTCGTGGCGCTGGGCGAGGGCCTGGAGACCCAGTTCCGGCGGGTCGACAACGGCCGGGTCCGCTGGCTGAGCGTCGACGTCGAGGAGGCGGTCGCGCTGCGCGACCGCCTGCTGCCGAGGGTGCCGCGGCAGCGGAACCTGGCCTGCTCGGCGCTCGACGAGCGGTGGCTCGGCGAGGTCGACGCGTCCGGCGGCGTGCTCGTGACCGCGCAGGGATTGCTGATGTACTTCGATCGGGCCGAGGCCCACCGCCTGATCGCCGCCTGCGCGGAGCGGTTCCCGGGCGGGACGCTGGTCTTCGACGCGGTTCCGCAGTGGCTGAGCGAGCGGAGTCGGCACGGCGGGCTGAGGCGCCCGGGAGGCTACGAGCCGCCGCCGTGGCCGTGGGGGGTCGACGCCGACGAGGAGCGCCGGCTCGCGGCGATCCCGAACGTCGACGGGCTCCACGCGCTGCGCCTGCCCCGGGGGCGCGGAGCACTGTACGGCTTCGTCCTGCCCATGCTCGCGAGGGTCCCGCCCATTCGAAGAAGAATGCTCTCGGTCTACGAGCTGGCCTTCGGCTGACCGCCCCGGTCGGCGCCCGGCACGGCACCTCTCGCACCGGGCATGATGTCCGCGGGATGGGAGACCGAGGAACGATGAGCGCCGGTTCGACCGACGCGAGAACCATCACCGACGAGGTCACAGACACCGCGCTCGCCTTCGTCCGCCGCCACCCGTAGCCGACGGATGCGATGGAGACGCCGGCCTGCACCCACCTCGACCAGATCCGGTTGACGGCGCTGCCCGGGTCGATCGCCGGCTGCGAGGAATGCCTCAAGACGGGCAGCCGCTGGGTCCACCTGCGCATGTGCATGACCTGCGGGAAGATCGGGTGCTGCGACTCGTCCCCGAACCGGCACGCGTCGAGGCACGCGCGCGAGGACGCACACCCGATCGTCCGCTCCGCGGAGCCGGGAGAAGACTGGAGCTGGTGCTACGTCGACGAGATCGCGTTCGAGCTTGCCGGCTGATGGAGCGGCTTCCCGAGCTACCGCTCGCCGAGTGGCGGGCGACCGAGGACACGCTTCACCTGTGGGTGCAGATCGTCGGCAAGGTCCGGATGGCCGCGTCCGCCCCGCGGAACCACTGGTGGCACGTCCCGCTCTACGTCGGCGTCCGGGGGCTGACGACCGGCCGGCTGCGCACGCCTGACGGCCTCGGGTTCGAGATCCGCTTCGACTTCGTCGACCACCGGCTGGTGATCGAGACGAGCGACGGCGGCGCGGAGTCGTTCCCGCTCGTCGAGGGCCTCTCCGTCGCCGAGTTCGACCGGGAGCTCCACGGCGCCCTCGGCCGGCTCGGGGTCGACGTCGCCATTCGCGAGGCGCCGTTCGGCATGCCGATCACGACCCCCTTTCCGGACGACCAGGAGCACGCGTCCTACGACCAGGAGGCCGTCGAGCGCTACTGGCGGGCCGTCGAGTGGACCGACGAGGTCTTCCAGGAGTTCAGCGGCTGGTACTGCGGCAAGACCAGCCCGGTGCACCTGTTCTGGCACTCGTTCGACCTTGCTTTCACCCGGTTCGGCGGCCGCCGCGCGCCGGAGCGGCCGGATGCGGACCCGGTGACGCGGGAGGCCTACACGCACGAGGTCGTCTCGTTCGGCTTCTGGCCGGGCGACGACAACGTCGACGAGCCGAGCTACTACTCGTACACGGCGCCGGAGCCGCCCGGTCTCCGCGAGCGAGCCATCGAGCCCGACGAGGCCTTCTGGGCCGAGCAGGGCGGCGGCTCGCTGGCGATCGCTCCGCTACGAGGCGGTCCGGACGGCGGCCGACCCGAGGGCGACGCTGCTGGCGTTCCTGGAGAGCGCCTACCAGGCGGGCGCCGGCGCCGCCGGCTGGGACGTCGCCGACCTCGAGTCGTCGTGGTGCCCGAGCACGCCGGAGCGGAGCAGGCTGCTGTCGTCGCTCCGCGCGCGATGAGCCGCCGCCAGCGTCTGACGCTGGTCGCAGCGATCCTCGGCTCCGGAGTCGCCACGATCGACGGGACGATCGTCAACGTCGCGCTGCCGGCGATCGAGCGCGATCTGGGCGGCGGGCTGCCGGGGCAGCAGTGGGTGTCGAACGCGTATCTGCTGACCCTGGCCTCGTTGATCCTGATCGGTGGCTCGCTCGGTGACATCTACGGCGAGCGGCGGATATTTGCGATCGGCGTCAGCGCCTTCGGCGTGCTCTCGGTCGTCTGCGCGCTCTCGCCGACGATCGGAGTGCTGATCGCCGCCCGCACGCTGCAGGGGGCCGCGGGCGCGCTGGTGACGCCGAGCTCGCTGGCGATCATCGTCGCCGCCTTCTCGCCGGCGGAGCGCGGCGCGGCGATCGGCTCCTGGACTGCCTGGGGCGGCATCGCGGCGATCGTCGGCCCGCTCGCCGGCGGCTGGATCGTCGACCAGGTGTCCTGGCGCTGGATCTTCGCCCTCAACGTCCCGCTGGTCGCGGTCACCCTGCTCCTGATCCTGTCGGCGGTGCCGCGGACCGCGCGCGTCACCGGGCGCCGGGTGGACGTCCTCGGCGCCGCCCTGTGCGTGGCGGGGCTGGCCGGGTTCGTCTTCGCTCTGATCGAGCAGCCTCGGTACGGCTGGACCAGCCCGCTGATCCTCGTGCCGCTGATCGGCGGCGTGACCTCGCTGGGGGCGTTCTTCGCGTACGAGCGCCGTGCCCCGCAGCCGATGCTGAAGCTGGATCTGTTCGCCCGCCGCAACTTCGCGATCGGGAACCTGGAGACCCTGACCATGTACGCCGGCCTCTCGATCCTGTTCTTCTTCCTGGTGATCTTCCTCCAGCAGGTCGCCGGCTACAGCGCGCTGCGCAGCGGCCTGGTCACGCTGCCGACCACCCTGGTCATGTTCGCGCTCTCACGCCGTGTCGGCGCGCTCGCCGACCGCTACGGGCCCCGGCTGTTCATGGGCGCCGGGCCGCTGATCGCCGCCGCCGGCATCCTCCTCCTGCTCCGCACCGACACGCACACCTCGGCGCTCGGCGATCTGCTGCCGGCGCTGCTCGTCTTCTCGGTCGGCCTGTCGATGACGGTCGCCCCGCTCACCGCCGCCGTCCTCGCCGACGCGGACGAGACGGACGCCGGGATCGCGTCCGCGATCAACAACGCGATCGCCCGGGTCGCCGGCCTCGTCGGCGTGTCCGTGATCGGTGTCGTCGTCGCCGGCACCCTGACGGGCGACACGTTCGGCCCCGACCACCAGTCGGTGAAAGCCTTCCACGAGGCGATCCTCATCTGCGCGGTCCTCGTCGCCGCCGGCGGCGTCGCGGGCGCGATCGGGATCGTCAACCCGAGACGGACTGTCAAGGCCGAGAGCTGCCCGGGAGGGCAGCTCGCCGGGGTGCCGGAGCCCGCCGCCGGCGCGTGAGTCGTCGAGTACCACCGGCAGCGGCCCGGTGACGACCGAGGCCCGGCCTGCTCCCTTCTCCGGGAAGACCGCGTGGGCGCGGAGCCTGGAGACGCCGCTGCGCAGCTTCCTGCGCACCGAGACCGGCAGTGCCGCGTTCCTGCTCGCGGCCACGGTCGCGGCGCTCGTGTGGGTGAACGCCGACTCGTCGTCGTACGAGCGCGTCTGGCACACGGTCCTGTCGATTCGCGTCGGCGGTCACGGCATCTCGGAGGATCTCCGGTACTGGCTGAACAGCGGTCTGATGACCTTCTTCTTCCTCGTCGTCGGGCTGGAGGCGCGCCGGGAGTTCGACGTCGGCGAGCTGCGCGACCGGAGGCGCTTCGCCCTGCCCCTGCTCGCCGGCCTCGGCGGGATGGCCGTCCCGGTCGGCATCTACCTGGCCGTGAACGCCGGCCGCGACTCGGCGCACGGCTGGGGAACCGCGATGTCGACGGACACCGCGTTCGCGCTCGGCGTCCTCGCGCTCGTCGGGCCGCGCCTCCCCGACCGTCTCCGCGCCTTCATGCTCACCGTCGTCGTCGTCGACGACGTGGTCGCCCTGGTCGTGATCGCGACCGTCTACACCGATCGCGTCGACCTGTGGCCGCTCGCGATCACGGTCGGCATCTTCGGGGTGATCCTCCTCGTCCGCTCCGCCCGCGTGCGCATCGGGCCGCTCTACGCCCTCCTCGGCACCGCCGCCTGGGTCGCGCTGTACGAGTCGGGCGTCGACCCGGTCGTCGTCGGTCTCGCCTCGGGCCTGCTCGTGTACGCGTATCCGCCCTCGCGTAGCGACCTCGAGCGCGCGACCGAGCGCTTCCGCCTCTTCCGCGAGCAGCCCACCCCGGAGCTGGCCCGCTCGGCCCGGGTCGGGCTCGCGTCGGCGATCTCGTTCAACGAGCGGTTGCAGGCTCTGTACCACCCGTGGACGAGCTACGTGATCGTCCCCCTGTTCGCGCTGGCGAACACCGGCGTCGCGATCAGCGCCGGCTTCCTCGCGTCGGCATACTCCTCGCCGATCACGCTCGGGATCCTCTTCGGCTACGTCGCCGGCAAGCCGATCGGGATCGTCGGCACCGCCTGGCTGGTGACACGCCTGAGCCGCGGCCGGCTCCGGCCGCCGGTCGGCTGGGCCGCGGTCGCCGGGGGCGGGTCGGTGGCCGGGATCGGCTTCACCGTCTCGCTGCTGATCGCCAGCCTCGCCTTCGACGGCACGCAGCTGGAGCAGGCGAAGCTCGGGGTCCTCAGCGCCGCCTTCTGCGCCGCCGCGGCGAGCTGGCTCATCTTCCGCGCCACTGCGCTGCTCCCCAGGCGCCTCCGCATCCGGGCGCTGGTGGGCACCTCGGAGACGATCGTCGACCTCGCCGACCCCGTCGAGCCCGAGCGCGACCACATCCGCGGGCCGGAGGCGGCGCCGGTCACCCTCGTCGAGTACGGCGACTTCGAGTGCCCGTACTGCGGCATGGCCGAGCCCGCCGTCCGCGAGCTGCTCGCCGGCCGCGGGGACGTGCGCTACGTCTGGAGACACCTGCCCCTCAGCGACGTCCACCCGTTCGCGGAGCTCGCGGCCGAGGCCGCGGAGGCGGCCGCGGCCCAGGGGGCGTTCTGGGAGATGCACGACCTCCTGCTCGACCACCAGGACGCGCTCGCGCCGAAGGACCTGATCGGCTACGCGCGACAGATCGGCCTCGACGTCGATCGGTTCACCGACGACCTGCGCCGGCACGCCGGCGCCGCGCGCGTCGCCGAGGACGTGGACGGGGCCGACCTGAGCGGCGTCTCCGGCACGCCGACGTTCTTCGTCAACGGGCGCCGCCACTACGGCGCCTACGACATCGACACGCTGACGGCGGCGGTGCACGCTGCGCGTGCCCGCGCGGCGATCGCGGCCGGAAGCGCCTGAACGCCGCCGCTTGCCCGGGCGCCGCCTGTCGTCCATACTGGCGGAACTCCGAGCGCAGAGGCGGCAGGACACGGGAGAGAGGGCGGCGTCCAGGAGAGGCGGCTGTGCTCGGAGCCTCAGCCTTGCTGCGGTGGGCAGCGAGGCGGCGGACCAAGCAACTATGGGGCGGTGAGCCGCCTGCTTGCCGGCATCGCCCTCGCGGCCTTCCTCGTCGCCATCCTCGCGATCGCGGTCGTGAGCTCGACCTCGGGCGGGCACAGCGCGACGACGACGAGCACCACCGTCGCTGCCGCGCCGACGAGGCCGGCGACGACCGCACCCGCCCCGAAGCCCAGGGCGGTGGCGCTGACCGGCGCCGGCGCGTACGACCCGGAGGGCGACGGGCACGAGAACGACGCTCTCGCCCCGCTCGCGGTCGACGGCCAGCCCGCGACGTTCTGGAAGACCGAGCACTATCTTCACGGGTTCAACAAGTCGGGGGTCGGGTTGCTGCTCGACGCCGGCTCCCGGCGCCGGCTTTCGAAGGTCCTCGTCTCGACGGACGGGCCCGGAGCGTCGGCGCAGATCGAGCTCGGCGACGCCCCGACCGGCCCGTTCCGCCGCGTCTCGGCCGACCGACCGCTGAACGGGACGACCGCGTTCCCGCTGACGAAAGGCGCCGCGGGCCGCTATCTCGTGATCTGGGTGACGGCGGTGCCGGAGCCGGCCGGCGAGGCGCACGTCACCGAGGTCCGCGCCCTGACCGTTCCGTCCTAGCCGGCCGCGCCGACCAGCTCGCGCCGCAGCCGGACGAAGAGGGCCTCCAGGGCGAGCGTCGGAGCGACGTTGAACTCCTCGAACGACCGCCAGGCCTCTCGCACCACCTCGGCCGCGCGCTCGGCGCCGAGCATCCGCCCGGCCGACGCGTCCTCGACGAGCTCGCCGATCCGGTCGTAGTGGATCACCGCCCGCTCGGCGCCCGCGGCGACGGCAACCAGGTCGCGGTACCAGGCCGAGAGCTCCTCGAGGGAGAGCAGGATCTCCTCGCGCTCGGCTCCACGCTCCGCCCGCTTCACGTGCTGCTCGGCCTCCCGCTCGGGCAGCCCGCGCCCGGCCAGGTCACGCTCCGCCTCGGCCCGCGCGGCCGCCGCCCGCTCAGCCGCGAGCGAGACCACGACCTGGGCGGCGGCGGAGGGGTCGAACCCACCGTCGCCGTAGACCGAGCGCGCCACCCCGAGCAGCTCGCCGCGGCGGCGGATCCCGTCCGGATCGAGCATGCGCTCGACGCGGTCGAGGCGGCCCGCGGCGACGCGGGCGACGGCCGTTGCCTGCTCCGGCGCGAGGTCCGGCGCCCGCCGGTCGACCTCGGCCCGCACCGCCCGCTCGGACAGCCGCCGGAAGGGGACGAGCTGGCAGCGGGAGCGGATCGTCTCCGGCAGCCGGCCGAGCTCGTCCGCGACCAGCACGACCACCGCGTAGGGCGGCGGCTCCTCGAGATCCTTGAGCAGGGCGTCGGCCGCCTCCGCGTTCAGCAGGTGGGCGCCGAAGACGAGATAGATGCGACGGTCGGCCTCGAACGGACGCATGTGCAGGTCGCGGCGGAGCTCGCGCACCTCGTCGATGCGAATCTGGTCGCCGAGGGGCTCGAGCACGTAGAGGTCGGGATGGGAGCGGCGGGCGGCCCGATCGGGGTCGCCGAGCAGCTCCCCGGCGAAGGCGACCGCCGCCACGCGCTTGCCGACGCCGGCCGGGCCGTGGAAGAGGTAGGCGTGCGCGGGCCCCTCGGCGAGCGCGGCGCCGAGCAGATGCTTCGCCTCGGCCTGCTCGATCAGCGCGCCGAAGCTCAGAGGAGCTCCTCGACGCGGCTCCGAACAGCGGCGGCGAGCCGATCCGCCGGCAGGTGCCGTCCAGGAGCTCGATCCGCTCCGGGAAGCGGCGGGCGAGCTCCTCGTACGCCAAGCCGACCTCGGCCTGGAAGCGGTCACCCTCCTGCTCGATCCTGTCCGGCTTCCCTGCACGGCGCGCGGCGGCGGCGACGGCGTCGACGGCGAGCACGAACGTCCGGTCCGGGAGCAGCCCGTCCAGCACGGTCAGGTTCAGCTCGAGCACCCGCTCGAGCCCGAGCCCGCGGGCGATTCCCTGGTAGGCGAGCGAGGAGTCGATGAAGCGGTCGCAGACCACGTCGGCGCCGCGCCCGAGCGCGGGCCGGATCACCACCTCGGCGTGCTCGGCCCGGGAGGCTGCGAACAGGGCCGCCTCCGCCCACGGCGAGATCGGCGGGCCGTCGAGGACGAGCCAGCGGATCCGCTCACCCAGCTCGGTACCGCCCGGCTCGCGCGTCGCCACCGTCTCGCGACCGAGCCCGCGCAGGTGCTCGTGCAGCAACCCGGCCTGGGTCGACTTGCCCGAGCCGTCCACCCCTTCGAAGCTGACGAACATCCATAGGATTCAAACAGGTGCGTGTCGTCGTCACAGGGGGCGCCGGGTTCATCGGCTCGAACCTCGTCGATGCCCTGGTCGCCCGAGGCGACGAGGTCCTCGTCGTCGACGACCTCAGCTCGGGGAAACGCGAGAACGTCGCCGCGGCGGCGCGCTTCGAGGAGCTCGACGTCCGCGACCCGGAGCTCGTGGGCCTGTTCGCGGAGGCGCGCCCGGAGGCGGTCTTCCACCTCGCCGCCCAGGCGGACGTGCCGACCTCGGTCGCTCGCCCCGACTTCGACGCCGAGGTGAACGTGCTCGGCACGATCCGGGTGCTCCAGGCCGCGGGCGAGGCACCCGTCGTCTTCAGCTCGACGGGCGGCGCGATCTACGGGGAATGCGACGGCCCGGCGCGGGAGGATCACCCGCGGCTGCCGCTCTCGCCCTACGGCGTCGCCAAGCTCGCCGGCGAGGAGTACCTGGCGGCCTGGAACCGGCTGCACGGCACCCGGCACACGGCGCTCCGGTTCGCGAACGTCTACGGGCCGCGCCAGGAGACCGGTCTCGAGGGAGGCGTGGTCGCGATCTTCCTGAACGCGATGGCCGCGGGCGAGCAGACGACGATCTTCGGCGACGGACGCCAGACGCGCGACTTCGTCCACGTCGACGACGTCTGCGCCGCGCTGCAGCTCGCGGCCGGCAGGGGCGGCACCTTCAACGTCGGCGGGGGACACGAGACCTCCGTGCTCGAGCTCCACGAGCGGTGCCGCGCCGTTGCCGGGGACGAGCGGCCGCCCCTGACCGCACCGCCGCGTGAGGGCGACGTGGTCCGCAGCGTGCTCGACGTCTCGCTGGCGGCGGCCGAGCTCGGCTGGCGGCCGCGGATCTCCCTGGACGACGGGCTCCGCGGCACCTGGGACTGGATCCGGTCGCGCCCGTGAGGCCGGACCACGAGCGACCGGCTCACGTCTTCGGCTGGACCTGGAAGGAGCCCGGCCGGCGGGGACGAATGAGGCGTCCCCCGTGGAGCACTCAGTCGCCCCGCCCGAGCTGGTCCGTCCCTGGCGCACCGCCACGCTGGTCGCGACCGCGATCGCCGGGCTCGAGCTCGTCCTGCTGGTCGTAGCCGGGATCGTGCTGCTCGGCAGGTCGCTCGCGCCCCACGTCCACGCGGCCGCCGAGCCGAAGGCACGCACTGCCAAGCCGGCCGCGGCGAAGCCCGCGGCCGCTCCCGCGAGAGCGGCCGCCCACCGCCGCCCCGCGCACGTCGCCGCCACGCTCCCGCGCACGCGGACCGGTGTCCTCGTCCTGAACGGGAACGGCGTCCAGGGCGCGGCGGCCGAGACGGCCTCGATCGTCAAGTCGCGCGGCTACGTGGTCAAGCAGGTCGCCAACGCGCCGCGCAGCGGCTATCTCAAGACGCTCGTCATGTACCGGCCGGGCTTCGCCGTCGAGGCGAGGCGCTTTGCGCACGATCTGAACGTCGGCCTGGTCGAACCGCTCGACGGGATGAAGCCGGCGCAGCTGCACGGCGCGCAGATCCTGATGATCCTCGGCGCCTCGCGCTGAGGATCGTGCCGATCGTCACCCAGTTGTCCGACACCGGACGTGCGTCGAGCGTGCGGCTGCTCGTCCACGGCTAACGCCCCTCGACCTTCGCCCGCGCCAGATCGAGCAGGCCGCCGGGCCGGCCGGCCGGCCCGTACGGATCGAGGCCGTACGCGCGGTCGAGGTCGTGCAGCGCCGCCCGGTAGCGGCCGGTGAAGTACTCGAACGAGCCGAGCGCGTACCAGGTGCTCGAGTTCTCCGGCTGCAGGCCGACCGCCTGGCGGTAACGGCGGAGCGCCGCCTGGTCGTCCGCGCGTGCCGCCTCGGCGTCGCCCAGCGCGAGCGGCGGATCGACCGCGAGCGGGTTCAGCCACCGCGCCGAGCGGCCGTCCGAGAGGGCCTGCCGGATCTTTCCGTCCGCGATCGCGGTGTAGGTCGAGTCGACGAGCCGCGCGGACACGTACGGCGCGGTCAGGGAGTAGAGGATGCCGACGGTGGCGACCAGGCCCGCCGCGGCGACCAGCCGCCGAGGAGCCGGCGCCCGCCGCTCCGACCCGAGCCCGACGAGCAGGCCGAGGACGAAGAACGCCGGTGCGCTGACCGCGACGAACTCCCAGTCGATGTCGATCAGCACGTGAGCCGCGTAGGCGCCGACGCCGACCGCGAGTGCCGCCGCCGCCGCCCGCTCGCCGGGCTCCGGCTCCAGCCGCCGCACGGCCGAGTACGCGGCGGCCGCCCCCGCACCGGCCAGGCCGAGCAGGAGCAGGAAGCCGATCACCCCGGTCTCGCTCAGAAACTGCAGCGGCAGGTCGTGCGGCTCGGTGGTGACGATCGAGCCCTTGCGGATCCCGCGCCTCGCGATCTCGAAGGTCGCCGCCCCCTTCCCGCCCGCCGGCGCGTCCTCGAACAGCGCCCAGGCCTCCTGCCACCACGTCCACCGGTTGCTGGAGCTCAGCTCCGCGAGCCTGGCCGGGTCCTGCGAGACCTCCCCGTGCGTGCCCCGGAACTCGTCGAGGATCGATCCGCCCTTGGCGGCGAGCACCGCCGCGAGCGCCGCGACCGCCACGACCGCCAACACACCGCCCAGCCTGCGCAGGTACACACGGCGCCTCTCCTCCGGCGGGTCGACGCGCGCGACCAGGTAGGCGACCGCGACGACGACCGCGGCGCCCAGCGCCGCGAGCACGCCGAACCAGGCGCCGTCGTTCACGCGGTCGGCGTACGGCTGGAGATCGTCGGTGATCGCCGGGCGCGAGAATGCCCAGAGGGCGACGAGCGCGGCCGGGACGGTCGCGACCACGAGCGCGACCAGCGTCTCGAGCCGTTCGCGGCCGATCGGCGAGCCAGGCGAGGGCGGCGAGCACGGCGACGGCGATCCCGCCGCGCGAGTAGGTCAGGACGACGGCGAGCTCGGCGAGGTAGACGAGCACCGCGCCGGCCGCGCGGACATCCCGGCGGTGCCGGCGTGAGGACGCGAGCCAGAGCCCGAGCGGAACCGCAGTCGCGGCGACGAGCGCGAGCGAGTTCCAGTAGCCGATCGGGTTGCGCAGCCGGGCAACGCGGGCGCCGCCGGGAAAGAGCGCAGGCACCGCCTTCCCCGCCAGGGCCCAGAGGAGCACCAGCCCGAGCAGCGCGGCCAGGCCTGCGGCGACCGTTCGGCCGGGTCGCGGGCTTCGTGCGGCAATCAGGCCGAGGAGGGCGAACCCGCTGTAGACGGTGATCCGGTCGAAGGCCGCCCAGGAGCGATCGGGCGCGATCGACCACGCCATCGTCACCCCCACCCACGCCGTGAGCACGCCCAGGAGCGCCAGGCACGCGCGCCCGGCGCCCCGCGGCACCGGGAACGGGCCCTGCCGCCACCAGGGCTGCGGCCGCGAGCACGGCCGCCGAGCCGATCCAGAAGAGGCGCCCGTCCGAGATCCCGTCGCCGAAGAAGAGCGCCACGAACAGGAGCGCGCCGGAGGCGGAAAGGGTCGCCGGCCCGGCGAGCTTGGCGGCCTGCATCGCCGCTCGACGCTAGCACAGCCCCAATCCGCCAGGCCCCTTACAGACCCTTAACAGCAGCCTCACCGCGCTCTCACGCGCCTCCCGGAGACTTGTTTCGACCGCAACCGTCCGGGGGGATAGCGTAGAGTGCTCCGAACGCGAATCGACGTCGATCGTCGCCCCAACGGGTGCGGTCCCCACTGTCCGTGATTCAGCCGCTGAGGAACATCTGCAGAGCATTGCCGGTTGCGGTGCTGTTCACGCTGGCGCTGGCCCTCGGCACCGCCACGTCCGCCTCGGCCAAGTCCAAGCACCCCGCCCCGTGCTGGAAGACGCTGATCAACGACTGGTACGACGGGCGGATCGACGGGACGTATCCGATCCCCTGCTACCGGGCGGCGCTGAAGCACCTCCCGACCGACGTGGACACGTACTCGAGCGCACGCGACGACATCAAGCAGGCCTTGCAGGAGCGGATCACCCAGAGCCACAAGCCCGGCGGCGGCGCCGCGGGGCAGCTCACCGGGAGCGGCGGCAGTGGAACGAGCGGCGGCGGCTCCTCGAGCGGAGGCGGGAGCGGGAGCGGCTCCGGTTCGAAGAGCGCCGGCGGCCCGATCAACGACGTCTTCGACAAGACGAAGCCCGGTAGCGCCGATTCGGTTCCGATCCCGCTGATCGTGCTCGGAGCGGTCGCGCTGCTCCTGATGGCGGCCGGGGCGGCGGGATTCACTACCCGGCGGATGCGAACCCGGAAGGGCCGGCTCGCGTCGCTGCCGCCGACCTCGCCCGAGCCTCCCCGCTCGAGACCCTAGTCCGGACAAAACCCCTGCAAATCGCTCCGTCCGGCGGGCGCTCTACCCTCTTGGTCCCGCTTCGGGAGGCCGGGTAAGGGCAGCTATCCTTGGGAGGAAGACATGGCGTCGACGAAGGCATCCGCACTCACCGACAACCGCCGCCGACGAGGTCGTGAACACCGTCGTCGACGCCGCCGCGAGCGTCGGCGTCCAGCGGTATTTCACGATCCCCGGCCGTGACCCGTTCGAGGAGGTGGAGTGGGAGCTCCGCGATGCCTTCATCCCGGGCAAGGACAAGGCGGTCTTCGACCAGAAGAACGTCGAGTTCCCGAAGTTCTGGTCGCAGACGGCGACGAACATCGTCGCGCAGAAGTACTTCCGGGGCCGCCTCGGGTCGGCCGAGCGCGAGTCGAGCGTGAAGCAGATGATCGGCCGGATCGTCGACACGATCGGCGGCTGGGGCCGGGCCGGCGGCTACTTCGCGACCGACGAGGAGGCCGACTCGTTCGAGGCCGAGCTGAAGACGATCCTCGTCAACCAGTACGCCTCCTTCAACTCGCCGGTCTGGTTCAACGTCGGCTTCGAGGAGAAGCCGCAGTGCTCGGCCTGCTTCATCCTCTCGATCGACGACTCGATGGAGTCGATCCTCGACTGGATCCGCCGCGAGGGAATCATCTTCCGGGGCGGCTCGGGCTCCGGCGTCAACCTCTCCAGGCTGCGCTCGTCACGGGAACAGCTGTCCAAGGGCGGCTATGCCTCAGGCCCGGTCTCCTTCATGCGTGGCGCCGATGCGTCCGCGGGGACGATCAAGTCCGGCGGCAAGACCCGGCGCGCGGCGAAGATGGTCGTCCTCGACGTCGACCACCCCGACATCGAGGAGTTCATCTGGTGCAAGGCCCACGAGGAGGAGAAGGCGCGCGTCCTCGAGCAGGCCGGCTACGACATGTCGCTCGACTCGCCTGACTGGGCGTCGATCCAGTACCAGAACGCGAACAACTCGGTGCGGGTCACCGACGCCTTCATGGAGGCGGCGGCCGCAGGCGAGGAGTGGAGCCTGACCACACGCACCGACGGAACCGTCGTCGAGACGGTCGACGCGCGCACGCTGCTCCGCCAGATCGCCGAGGCGGCGTGGAAGTGCGCGGACCCGGGCGTCCAGTACGACACGACGATCAACGCGTGGCACACGTGCCCGAACACGGGCCGGATCAACGCGTCGAACCCGTGCTCGGAGTACATGCACATCGACGACTCGGCGTGCAACCTCGCCTCGCTGAACCTGATGAAGTTCCGCCGCGGGGACGGCGAGCTCGACGTCGAGGCGTTCGCGCACGCCGTGGACGTCGTCTTCCTCGCGCAGGAGATCGTCGTCGGCTACTCGTCCTACCCGACGCCGGAGATCGAGCGCAACGCGAAGGCCTATCGCGAGCTCGGCCTCGGCTACGCGAACCTCGGCGCGCTGCTGATGGCGCGCGGCCTGCCCTACGACTCCGACGAGGGGCGTGCCTACGCAGCGGCGATCACCGCTCTGATGACCGGGCGCGCTTACCGGAAGTCGGCGGAGGTCGCGGCCCGCATGGGCGCGTACGCCGGCTACCAGAAGAATGCGGCCGCGATGCTGGGGGTGATCGCGAAGCACCGCGCCGCGGTCGGCAACATCCAGCACGCCGACTCCGTGCCCGCCGACCTGCTTTCGGCCGCGCGCAGCCGCATGGGACGACGCGCTGAACCTGGGCGAGGTCGGCGGCTTCCGCAACTCGCAGGCGACCGTGCTCGCCCCGACCGGGACGATCAGCTTCATGATGGACTGCGACACGACCGGGGTCGAGCCGGACTTCTCGCTGGTCAAGTCGAAGAAGCTGGTCGGCGGCGGCGAGATCACGATCGTGAACAAGACCGTGCCGATGGCGCTGGACAAGCTCGGCTACGCCCCGAGCGAGGTCGAGGAGGTCGTCGCCTACATCGACGAGCGGAACTCGATCGTCGGCGCTCCGTTCGTGAAGCCCGACCACTATCCGGTGTTCGACTGCGCGATCGGCGACCGGGCGATCCACTACTCGGGCCACGTGAAGATGATGGGCGCGGTCCAGCCGTTCATCTCCGGCGCGATCTCGAAGACGGTCAACCTGCCCGAGCAGGCGACGGTGGACGAGGTCGCCCAGTTGATCGCGGACGCCTGGCGCCTGGGCGTGAAGGCGATCGCGATCTACCGCGACAACTGCAAGGTCGCGCAGCCGCTCTCCGGCAAGTCGGAGGCGGCGGCTCCGCCCCGCCGACGCCGCTCACCCAGCGGCGGCGGCTGCCCGAGGACCGCACCGAGGTCGGGCGCAAGTTCCGCGTCGGCGACTACGAGGGCTACATCCACGTCGGCCTGTACGAGGACGGCACCCCGGGCGACATCTTCGTCGACATCGCCAAGGACGGGACGACGATGGCCGGCCTGATGAACTCGCTGATGATCGCCGTCTCGATGGGCCTCCAGTACGGCGTCCCGCCGGAGGTCTACGTCTCGAAGCTCTCGCACATGCGCTTCGAGCCGTCAGGGCTGACGAACGACGCGGACATCCGCACGGCGAAGTCGATCGTCGACTACATCTTCCGCTGGTTCGGCAAGAAGTTCCTGACGCCCGACCAGCAGGAGGAGGTCGGGATCCTCTCGCCGGAGGTGAAGGCCCGCCTGGCCGAGCGCTACGCGAACGGCGGCGAAGCGGTGCCGGTCGCGCCGGCCGAGTCTCCCCCCGCAGGCCAGACCGCTCTCTTCAACTCCTGGGAGGACGCGGTCGAGTGCGCGAAGTGCGGCGGCCGGATGGTGCGCACCGGCTCCTGCTACACCTGCCGGGACTGCGGTACCAACACCGGCTGCTCGTAGGCGGTAACTCCGGCCAAGAGGGCCGCCGATGCGCGGCCCTCTTGGCTTCTCGGCCGCAAGCCTCGACAATCGCACAGTGGAGCGGGACGAGATCCTCCGCACGTCGTGCATGCTCTCGCTGGACGTGCTCGCCGCCGAGTTCGGCGAAGACATCCCCTATCGAGCAGGGCTCGACCGAGGCTTCCCTCACGGAGGCAACCGCGTCCCCTTCCTTGCGCCCGCCAAGGGGATCTTCCGCGCTCGCGCACAGCGAGGGCCGGCGGCCCTTTCGATCAACACCTCGGTCAACTCACCGTACGACGACTCGGTTCTCGACGACGGCTTCCTGTACGCCTACCGCTCCGGCTCTGCCGAGCAACCGGATAACCAGGCACTCCGAGCCGCGCACGAGCTTCGGGTCCCGATCGTCTACTTCGTCGGAACTCGACCGGGTTGGTATCGACCGATCTACCCCGTGTTCGTGACAGCCGACAATCCGCGCGAGGGCCACGTCCTGATCTCACCGGGAGCCATGACGGGCCCGATCGACGAGCGCGAACCTGCCCTGCTCGAGAGCAGCGTGGAACGGCGATACGCAGTCCGTGAGGTGCGGACCCGGCTGCATCAGGCTCGGTTTCGAGGACTCGTTCTGCCGGCGTACGATGATCGCTGTGCGATCTGCCGGCTCAAGGAGATCCGTCTTCTCGACGCGGCTCACATCATCGGAGATCTCGAGAGTGCCGGCACGGCGACGGTCTCGAACGGCTTGAGCCTCTGCTCGATCCACCACCGAGCGTTCGACCAGAACCTCGTCGGCGTCTCGCCTGAGTACCAGGTGCGCGTCTCGCGTCGTCTCCTCGAGGAAGAAGACGGCCCGATGCTGGAGCTGCTGAAGCGGTTTCACCGCCAGCCCCTCCACGTTCCAGCCCGTTCTGCGCAACGACCTGATCGCGAGCGGCTCGCGGCACGCTTCGACGCCTTCGAGTGATGGAACGCGTACGCATCGACAAATGGCTCTGGGCGGCGCGCTTCTTCAAGACACGGGGCGCGGCGACGGAGGCCGTGCTCGGCGGGCACGTGCAGGTCAACGGACTCCGGGTGAAGCCGGCACGCGAGGTCGCAGCCGGCGACCGGCTCGAGATCAGCCGCGGGCAGGAGCGCTTCACCGTCGTCGTCACCGGGCTGGCCGAGCGCCGCGGGCCGGCGAGCGTCGCCGCGACGCTCTACGAGGAGACGCCGCAGTCCGCGGCGGAGCGACAGAAGAGGCGCGACGAGCGCCGCCTAGCCCGGCCGCTGGGCTCCGACCTCGCTGCACGCCCGACGAAGCGCGACCGGCGACGTCTCGACGCGCTGCGCAGGGGCCGGCGTCCGTGACCGAGCCGCGTGAGGTCGCCGACGGCGTCGAGGAGGTGGTCGACGGCGTCTGGCACTGGCGGATCCGCAACGCTGGGATCGGCGGCGCGATCTCGAGCTCGCACGCGGTGCGGACCGAGGACGGATGCGTGCTGATCGATCCCGTGCGGCTCGACGACGAGGCCCTGGCCGGTCTCCCGCGGCCGCAGGCGATCCTGCTGAGCGCGAAGACGCACCAGCGTGCGTCCTGGCGGTACCGGCGCGAGCTCGGGATCGAGGTCTGGCTGCCGGAGGACGCGCCGGCCGCCGACGAGGACCCGGATCGCCGGTACGCCGAGGGCGACCTCCTCCCGGGCGGGCTGCGGGCGATCCGGACTCCCGGACCCGAGCAGCCGCACTACTCGTTCCTGCTCGAGCGCGAGCCGGGAGTGCTGTTCTGCTCCGACCTGATCTCGAACGACGGCTCGCGTACCCTGCGGTTCGTCCCGGCCGAATACCACGAGGACCCGGCCGAGACCCGCCGCAGCGTCGAACGGCTCCTCGACCTCGACTTCTCGATCCTCTGCCTCGACCACGGCGTCCCGCTGACCGATGACCCGAAGGCTGCGATCAGGGAGCTGCTCGCATGACGCTCGACGAGCTCGACGGCTGGCTCGACCTTTACGGCCGGGCCTGGGAGCGGAAGGACGTCGACGCCTTCGTCGCGTGCCAGGGAGAGTCGGGTTGCGCTGCGGTCAAGGCCGGATGCTCAGTTCAGCTGCCAGACGTTGTCGCGCATGATCGGGACGGCAGCGCCACCCGGCTCGACCCCGTCCACGTCGACCTCCGGGCCCCCGATCATGAAGTCCGTGTGGACGCCCGAGCGGTTCACCCCCATCGCCTCCAGCTCGTCGTCGTCCGGAAGCTCCTCGAACGGAAGCGCACCGAGCCACGCGGTGCCGTAGGCGACGTGCGAAGCGGCGTTCTCGTCGAACAACGTGTTCCAGAACGTGATCCCGCTGCGGCCGACGCGGGACGTCTCGTCGACGAGCGCAACTTCGCCGAGGAACGAGCCGTTGGCGTCGACACCGATGTCGCCGCGCACCTCGTCCGCGCCGGTCGAGGCACGCACGTCGACGATTCGTCCGCCCGAGAAGGTCATCTCCAGGTCGCGGACGACCGTGCCTCCGTACAGGACGAGCGGCTGCGTCGACCGCACCCGCCCTTCGGTCCGCCGCCGGTCGGGGATCGTGAAGACCTCCTCGGTGGGCAGGTTCGGTACGTAGAACCGACCCCAGGCGGTGCGCGCTCCGGCGCTCATCCACTCCGCCTCGGGCAGGAGCCCGACCGTCAGGTCGGTGCCGGGGCCCCGGAAGCGGAGGGCGTCGAACCCCCGTTCGTTGAGCCGCCGGGCACGATCCAGCAGCGTCTCGACATGGGTCCGCCAGGCCGTGATCGGGTCCGCCTCGTCCAGTCGCACGGTTGCCCGTACGGCCTGCCAGAGACGTTCGAGGTCGGGCTCGCCGAACACCTGCCTCGCCCAGCCCGGGGTCGGGAACGCGACGATCGTCCAGGGCATCCGGCCGTGATCGAACGCAGTCCAGAGCGCACGGCGAAGACCCGGCATCAAAGACTGGGCGGCGCGATCGGCGTCGATGCCGGCAAAGAGGTCCGGGCTCGGGCTCTCCGACCGTGTTGACGATCGCCGAGCGTCGCTCGGCGTCCTCCTCGACCCGCCGGAGGAGCCAGGGCGGGACCCAGCCGACGGCTTCCGCCGGTGCGTGCTCCGCCTTCTCCTTCCGCACGTAGACGTCCATGTAGTAGGGATCGACCCGACGCGCACCCTCCTCGTACGCGACGCGGGCGATCGCGCGGACGAGCGGGGCGTGCTCGACGTAACAGGCGACGACCACGTCCTGACCCTGCTCGAGGTCGACGCCCACCCGCAGCGCAAGCCGAGCGTATTCCTCCAGCTCCGCCGTTCGCCCGGCCCAGAAGCTCTCCGTGTCCACCTCGGCCCGGAAGCTATCTAGAATCGCCCGGTGGGGGCCGAGCCTGCACCTCCCGTTGCGGCCACGCTCGAGCGCGAGCGCATGAGCTGGGACCAGCTCGGCGGCGGCGCCCGCGAGCTCGCCGCGCAGATCGTCTCCGACCGCTACGAGCCCGACCTGATTCTCGGCATCGCCCGCGGCGGGCTGCTCGTCGCCGGGGCCCTCTCGTACGCCCTCGGGGTGAAGAACTCGTTCACGATGAACGTCGAGTTCTACACCGGCGTCGACGAGCGGCTGCCCGTGCCGATGCTCCTCCCGCCGGTGCCGGCCCTGGTCGATCTTCACGACTCGCGGATGTTGATCGCCGACGACGTCGCCGACACGGGCCAGACGCTGGCGCTCGTCAAGAGGTTCTGCGCGGGCCGGGTCGGCGCCGTGCGCGTGGCGGTGCTCTACGAGAAGCCGCGATCGATCGTCGACTGCGAGTACGTCTGGCGCCGCACCGACCGCTGGATCGACTTCCCCTGGAGCGACGAGCCTCCGGTCACCTGAGCGCAGCCAGAATCTCCGCCTCGTCCGGAAACCGGCCCTCCCGCTGCTTCGAGAACACCAGCCGACCGTCCGCGACGACGTCGAACTGGCTCTTCTCGCCCTGGACGTCGACCGCGTCGTACCCCTGGCCCTTCAGCACTGCCGCGAGACTCGCGGCCCGTTCGTCGTAGCCGCTTCAGACCGGGCAGAAGAAGATCTCGACCTTCACTCCATCGACTCTAGACATTCAGGACCGATCTCCGCGGCCGACCGGCACCCGGCGAGCCCGAGCGTCAAGTCGAAGTCGGCGACGAAGTTCCGGATCACCTCCCGAACGCCGACCTCGCCGGCGAGCGAGAGCCCGTACACGTACGGGCGGCCGATCAGGACCGCGCGTCGCTCCGAGCGCGAGGGCCTTGAACGCGTCCGCCCCGCCGCGCACGCCGCTGTCGAGGATGATCGGGATCCGCCCGCCGACCGCCTGCGGCGATTCCGGGCAGCGCGTCGAGGCTCCCGATCGATCCGTCCACCTGGCGCCCACCGTGCGTCGAGACGACGATCCCGTCGATGCCGTGCTCGATCGCCAGCCGCGCGTCGTCCGGGTGGAGGATCCCCTTGAGCAGGATCGGCAGCTTCGTCTGCGCGCGCAGCCAGGGCAGCTCCTCCCAGGTCAGCGAGGGCCGCGAGTAGATCGTCAGGAACTCCCGGACCGCGGCGAGCGGCAGCCCGGAGCGGAGGTTGGCGACGAACCGGCCCGGGTACGCCCGCGTCGCCCGGAACAGGGAGCGCAGGGCGCTCGGAGTGGGCAGGCCGGAGCGCTCGACCCGCGCCGGCTCGAGCAGGCTCCTGAAGACCGGGTCGCTCGTGTACTGCGCGATCCCCTTCCCGATCGCGAACGGAAGGTAGGCGAGATCGAGGTCGCGGCAGCGCCAGCCGAGCATCGTCGTGTCGAGCGTGACCACGATCGCCTCGCAACCGCAGCCCTCCGCCCGGTGGACGAAGCTGGCGACGAGCTCGTCCGACGTGCTCCAGTAGAGCTGGAACCAGCGCGGAGCGTCGCCCATCGCCGCCGCACACTCCTCCATCGGCCGGGACGCCTGGCTGGAAAACACCATCGGCACGCCCTCCGCGGCGGCCGCCCGCGCGACCGCGATGTCCGCCTCCCGGTGCGCGAGCTCGAGCACGCCGATCGGGGCGAGCATGAAGGGCGACGGCAAGCCGGCGGCCGAGAAGCTCGACCGAGGGATCGCGGGCAGAGACGTCTCGGAGCACGCGCGGGACGATCCGCCGGCGCTCGAACGCGGCCCGGTTGGCCTCGATCGTGCTCTCCAGCCCCGCACCGCCCGCCACGTATGCGTAGGCCTGCCGGCTCATTCGTCTGCGGGCGGCGGCCTCGAGCCTCGCGGCGTCGACCGGGACCACGGGCCGCCGGCCGCGCAGCCCGGCCAGGTACAGGGCGGACTGGCGCGTGCGGCCGAACTCTCCGCCGACCGGTGCTGCCACCGGCCGATCGTACGCCCTCCTACGGCGTGTGAATCCGGTAGAGGAAGCCGGTGTCGTAGTCGGTCGCCCACAGACCGGAGTCTCCGGCCGCGACCTGCGTGAAGATCGGCGCCGAGCCGACCGACAGCGTCACCGTGCCGGTCACCGCGGTTCGTCCCCGGGTCGATCCGCGCCACCTTCCCGGCGCCCGCCACCCAGACGACGCCCGTTCCGAGCCACGATCGCCGAACGGAATCGCGAGCGGAACGGGGATCGACGCCACGACCTTCCCCTGGGCCGCGTCCACCCGCGTAACCCGGTCGTAGTTCGCGTTCACGACCCACAACGAGCCACCGTCGGCGGCGACCCACCAGGTGTCGATCACGCCGTGACTCGCCGGGCCGGGAGGAGCGATCGCCACCCGAGCGCGCACGGCGCCGCTCGCGGGGTCGACCTTGATCAGCGAGGACGGAGTCGCGGTCAGCAGCCAGACCGCATCGTCGGCGTAGGCGATCCCCGTGCCGCGCGCGCCCGGAACGGTGAAGGCCGCCTTCGCTCCCGGTGTCCTGCGTCGATGCGCGTGATCGTCGAGCCCTCGAAGTGGAAGGCCCAGACGAAGCCCCCTCCCGCGGCGAGCCCTCCGGGCCGCGAGTCGACCACGATCCTCGCGGCGATCCGGTTCGTCGCCGGGTCGATGCGGTCGACCTCGCCGCCGACATCGCGGGCCACCCAGACGCTGCCCCCGGCGGAGACGGCGGAATCGAGGTAGCCCGTGAACCGCGGCGGCGTGCCGAGGGCGATCGTCGCGACCACGCTCCTACGGGCGGCGTCGACGCGGGACAGCGTGCCGGCGCGGGTGTTCGGCACCCAGACCGCGCCGCCGTCCACCGCCGGCACCCCCGCACCGGCTCCCACCTTCACCCTTGCGTCCGTGTAGAGACCCGTCGCGGAGACGACCCGCACGCCGACCGTCGCGACCCTGCTCGGCGCGCCCGACCGGCCGACCGCCTGCACACGCAGCACGTGGGCGCCGACCGTCAGCCACTGCGAGTAACGCGGCGGGCAGGCGTGCAGCCGCGTCGAGTCGAAGGCACACAGGAACCGCGCCGCCCCCGGAGACCTGAACGCGAACGCCGGCTCCTGCGATGCCGTCCGCCTCGGCCCGGCCACCGAAGGCGCCGCCGGGCGGAGTGAGCCGCCGTAGCCGCCGCCGGCCGCGACCAGCACGACGACCGGCAGGGCGAGGAGCCTCCCGGTCGTCACTCCGGGTGGATCCGCCAGACCTGGCCGTCGTCGTACATCGTCGCCCAGACGTCTCCGTCGATACCGGCGACCACCGCCGGGTTGCGCGCAGTCGGGATCGTCTCGATCACCCGGCCGGTGTCGCCGTCGATCCGGATGATCATGTTGCCGGCGTCGTCGGGCACCCAGATGTCGCCGTCGACCACGTCGAGGTTGACCGGGCTGACGCCGACCTTGATCGTCGCGACCACCTTCCTGCGGACGGCGTCGATCCGGGTGACCGACCCGCTCTTCGTGTTCGAGACCCAGACGTCGGTTCCCCTGACGGCGATCCACGATGCGGCGTTCCCGCCCGAGACGACGCGGGTGAGCCGGTAGGTGCGCGGGTCGAGCCGGAAGACCGACCGCCCGTGGTCGTCGCCGACCCAGAGCGCGCCGCCCGCGTAGCCGATGCCTGCCGGAGCGACGCCCGCCGGAAAGGTGACCGTCTTCAGGACGCGGTTCGAGACCGGGCTGATCCGTTGCACGGTGCCGCCGTTCCGGTTCGTCACCCAGATCGAGCGAACGGCGAACGTGAGGTCGTAGGTGGTCGCACCGACCCTGATCGAGGCCAGCCGCTTCCCGGTCGCCGGGTCGAAGCGGTCGAGCCGGCCTGACTGGGTCACCACCCACAGCGAGCCGGCGGCGTACTTCAGCTCGCAGGGCGTCGGATCGGTCGGGAGTCGCCTCGTCACCCTCTTCGTCGCCGGATCGATCCGCACCAGCCTGGCGAACAGCGGGTCGGTCACCCAGACTCCGCCGCTCGCGCCGGCGACCCCGCACGGGGTACCGGGGACGGGAACCCTGGCGACCACCCCGCTCCCGACCGCCGCGGCGGCGGCGAGCGGAAGTGCAAAGAGGAGGACCGCCCTCATCGAACGGCCAGGCTAGGCGGCTACGATCGGCGTCCGCAACTCCTTCGCCGAAGAGAGGATCAGATTGTCGATCAGGCTTCGCGTCCCGGAGTCGCACGCCGGCCTCGTGCACGTGGCGCCGGCGCCGCTCGCGGAGGCGCTGCTCAGCCTGCACGTCCTGATGCATCCGAAGGAGCACCCGCTCCAGCACCCGTGGATCCGCCGGATGCGAACGCTCTCACCCGCCCTGAAGCGCGAGATCCGCGCGTTCAGCTTCCTCTACTCCGACATCACCGCGGACTTCATGCTCCCGGAGCGAGCGGACGCCCCGCAGACCTTCGAGGAGGCGCTGGCGACCTTCGCCTCGATGGCGCCGGAGCGAGCCCGGTACGAGATCGCCCGGCCGGCCTTCTTCTACTACGAGGCGGACGCCGGCGGGCCCGAGGCGCTGGCCCGGGAGGAGGTGCGCGACCGGATCAGGAGGCGGGTGTCCTACTTCAGCCCGGAGGGGGGAGACCTGGTTCAACGGCTCCTCGACGACCCCGCGGCGGTCCAGGCCCGGGTCGCGAGCATGCTGGCCACGTACTGGACGGAATCGTTCGCGGCCGAGTGGGAGCGGCTGGAGCCGACGCTCGCCGACGAGTCCGACCGCGCTCGGGCCGAGGACCCGATCGCTCGTGCTCGGCCGGGTGCGCTCCGAGCTGAGGGTCGATGCGGCCGCGCGGCTGCTCGATTCGGCCGTCGAGCCACGATCACGAGGTCGACGTTGACGCCGCGAACCCGCTGCGGCTGATCCCGAGCGTCTACGTGTGG
>CAWIKS010000012.1:0-101707 GCA_963836685.1 uncultured Actinomycetes bacterium | reverse complement strand
CCGCACGTGCGGATCAACTGCGACGCGCCCTGGCCGCTCGCGATCCTCTACCCGCCCCGCTCGATGGGCCGCGCCGGCGCCGGGTCGCCGGCGCCGGATTCCCTCGTCC
This sequence comes from uncultured Actinomycetes bacterium, assembly GCA_963836685.1. Lineage (GTDB taxonomy): Bacteria > Actinomycetota > Thermoleophilia > Gaiellales > Gaiellaceae > DATBLE01. Next base: position 101,598 of record CAWIKS010000012.1, on the reverse strand, counting down.
GTGCCCTGCGGGCGACGGCCGACCCGACCCGCCTGCGGATCCTGCGCCTGGTCGCCGAGCGGGCGCGCTCGACCGAAGAGCTTGCGCCCCTGGTCGGGCTCAGCGAGTCCGGCCTGTCGAAGCACCTCAGGGCCCTGACCGACGCCGGCCTGCTCTCGACCCGCCGGCAGGGCTGGTACGTCCTGTACCGGATCGAGCGCGACCGGCTCGAGGCGCTCGCGCCGGAGCTGCTCCGCTACGTCGGCTAGGGCCGCGCCGCCTCGAAGAGGCGTCCGACCTCGGGCCAGTTGACGACGTTCCACCAGGCCGCGAGGTAGTCGGGCCGCCGGTTCTGGTACTGGAGGTAGTAGGCGTGCTCCCACACGTCGATCCCGAGCAGGGGAACGTCGCTGGTCATGATCGGGCTGTCCTGGTTCGGGGTCGAGTACAGGGCCAGGCCCGTGCCGTCCCAGACGAGCCACGTCCAGCCGCTGCCGAACCGCTTGACGCCGCCGTCGTTGACCTGCTCCCTGAGCTTGTCCACCCCGCCGAAGCTGTCCGAGATCGCGTCGGCGAGCGCGCCCTCGGGCTCGCCGCCGCCGTCCGGGCTCATGATCCGCCAGAAGAGCGAGTGGTTCGCGTGGCCGCCGGCGTTGTTGCGGACGGCGGTGCGGATCTCCTCGGGCATGATCTCGAGCTCGGCGAGGACGCTCTCGACCGGCCGGTCTGCCCACTCCGTGCCCGCCAGCGCCTTGTTCGCGTTGTCGACGTAGGCCTGGTGGTGCTTGTCGTGGTGGATCTCCATCGTCCGCGCGTCGATGTGCGGCTCCAGTGCGGCAAAGTCGTACGGCAGGTCCGGTAGCTCGAACGCCATCTGCTCTCCTCCTCGGTCGAATCGACCCGATTCTCGCAGACAATACGATGGGCGGCGATGCGGGTCGTTCTCGGCTGCGGCAACTTCGGCGGGATCGGCTCGGCGCCGGAGTTCTTCGGGCAGGGCGAGAGCCGCGAGGAGGCGTTCGCGGTGATGGACGCGGCCTGGGCGCTCGGCCTGCGCCGGTTCGACACCGCCGACGCCTACGGGGGCGGGCGGAGCGAGACGTGGATCGGCGACTGGATCAGGGCGACGGGCAACCGGCCCCGGATCACGACGAAGACGTTCAATCCGATGGCGGCCGGTGCCGACCGGGGCCTCTCGCGCGATCGGGTCCTCCGCCAGGCGGAGACGAGCATCGGGCGGCTCGGCCTCGACCGGATCGATCTCTACCTCACGCACGAGCCCGATCCGGAGACGCCGGTCGGAGAGACGCTCGACGCCTATCTGGAGCTCGCCGACCGCGGGCTGATCGACCGCTGGGGGGTGAGCAACGTCGACGCCGCGGGCCTGCGGGAGTGGCTGGAGCTGGGCGTGCCGGCGCTCGTCCAGAACTCGTTCTCGCTGCTCGATCGGGGCGACGAGGCCGACGTGATCCCCCTGTGCGCCGAGCGCGGCGTCGACTACCAGGCCTTCAGCCCGCTCGCCGGCGGCTGGCTGACCGGCAAGTACCGGCGCGGCGAGGCCCCGCCCCTCGGGTCGCGCATGGCACAACGGCCGGAGCCGTACCGCCACCTCGAGAACGAGCGCGTCTACGACGGGCTGGCCGCACTGGAGCGGGCCGCCGTCGCCAGGGGCGCGAGCATGGGTAGCCTGGCGCTCGCATGGGCACTCGGCCGCGCGGATTCGGTCGTCGTCGGTCCTCGTCGACCGGCCCATCTCGCCGCGGCCCGCGAGGCCGTCGAGATCGAGCTTTCGCCGGCGGAGCGCGACGAGCTAGGCTCGCTCTTCACGTGAGCGGGCCGCAAACGGACATGGCCGGGGTCAGACCCCTTCAGCGTGACGCACTCAGGTCTCGTGTCCGAAGCGTGACGTGAGCGTGCTGATCCTCAGCCAGGACGAGGTCGAGCGGCTGCTCGACCTGCCGGGCTGCATGGGCGCGATGGAGCAGGCGCTCGTCGGGCTTGCACGCGGCGAGTTCCAGCTGCCGCTGCGGTCGATCCTGCGTCCCCCGGACGCGACCAACCTGCTCGGGATGATGCCCACCCATCGCGGCGGAGCCCGGCCCCTGTACGGGCTCAAGACCGTCGGGATCTTCCCTGACAACCCCGCGCTCGGCCTCGACCCACACCAGGGGACGGTCACGCTCTACGACGGGACGAACGGCGAGGTGGTCGCGATCATGAACGCGACGCCGATCACCGCGATCCGCACCGCCGCGGTGTCGGGAGTGGCGACGCGGACGCTGGCCCGGGAGGACGCGCGTGACCTGGCCGTCGTCGGAGCGGGTCACCAGGCCGACCCGCACATCGCCGCGATGCTCGAGGCGCGGCCGTTCGAGCGGATCCGGATCGCGGCCCGCAGCTACGAGAGCGCGCAGCGCCTTGCGAACGAGTGGCCGATCGCCACCGCGGTCGAGACCGCCGAGGAGGCGGTCCGCGGAGCGGACGTGGTCTGCACGGTCACGTCGTCGGCAGAGCCGGTCGTCCTCGGCGACTGGCTCGAGCCGGGCGCGCACGTGAACGCGGTCGGCGCCTGCTTCCCGCACGCGCGCGAGCTCGACTCGACCGCCGTGGCCCGCGGAACGCTCTTCGTCGACCGGCGCGAGTCGGCCGAGAACGAGGCCGGCGACTACCTGCTCGCTCTCCGGGAGGGCGCGATCGCCGACGGCCACATCCGGGCCGAGCTCGGCGAAGTGCTCGCCGGAGAGGCGCCCGGGCGGACCTCGGACGACGAGATCACGATCTTCGAGTCGCTCGGCCTGGCCGTCGAGGATCTCGCCGCCGCCGAGTACCTCGAGCGGCGCGCGCTCGAGACCGGCACCGGCACGAGCGTCGAGTTTTGATCCCGCTCGCCGAGATCGAGCGCGCGCGGGAGCGGATCGCCGGCGCCGCCGTCCGCACCCCGCTCGTCCGGCTCCCCGACACGGACGTCTGGCTGAAGCTCGAGAACCTGCAGCCGATCGGGTCGTTCAAGATCCGCGGCGGGGTGAACGCGATCCGGCAGGCGCCGAAGGAGGCGATCGCCCAAGGGGTGGTCGCGGCGAGTGCGGGCAACTTCGCCCAGGGTGTCGCGTGGGCCGCGCGGGAGGCAGGAGTTCCGGTGACCATCGTCGTGCCCGATGCGGCTCCTCGGACGAAGCTGGACGCGATCGAGCGCATGGGTGGGCGGGTGATCAAGGTGCCGTACGACGAATGGTTCGAGGCGATCCGGACCTCGAGCTTCGAGCAGGCCGAGGGGCTCTTCGTGGCCGAGGACGACCCGGTGATGGCCGGAAACGGAACGCTGGGCCTCGAGATCGTCGAGGAGCTGCCGGATCTCGACTCCGTCCTCGTCCCGATGGGCGGCGGCGCACTCGTCGTCGGGGTCGCGAGCGCGGTGAAGGCATTGCGCCCGGAAGCTCGGGTCTACACCGTCGAGCCGGATACGGCGGCGCCTCTCGCCGCGTCGCTGCCCGGGGGGGAGCCCCGCGAGGTCGAGTACACGCCCTCGTTCGTCGACGGCGCCGGAGCTCCGTTCCTGCTGCCCGAGATGTGGCCCCTCCTGCGCGAGCTCGTCGACGGCGCCCTCGTCGCCGGGCTCGACGAGACGGCCGCCGCGATCAGACTGCTCGCCGAGCGGGTGCGCGTTGTCGCCGAGGGGGCCGGCGCGCTCGCCCTCGCCGCCGCGCTCGCGGGACGCGCGGGGTCCGGGAAGATCGCCTGCATCGTCTCCGGCGGCAACATCGACCTGTCGACGCTGGCCACGATCCTCGGAGGTCAGACGCCGGCGCCCCAGTAGCATTGGCGCCGATGCTCGTGGTCGGCGACCGCTTCCCCGTGGAGAAACTGGCCGTCAGGCCAGACGGTCCCGCGGTCGTCTACTTCTATCCGGCAGCGCTCACCCCGGGCTGCACGCTGGAGGCGAAAGGGTTCAACGACCGCTACGAGCGCTTCCGCGAGGCCGGGTACGAGGTGATCGGGGTCAGCGTCGATCCCCGCGATCGCAACGACGAGTTTCGCGTCGCCTGCGGCCTCGACTTCCCGCTCGTCTCGGACGAGGGCGCCGAGCTGACCGCCGAGCTCGGGCTGCTCAAGGACTACGGCGAGTACGGGATGCTCGCCCGACGGGCCACCTTGCTGCTCGACGCCGACGGCGTCGTGCAGCGGGTCTGGGACGTGACCGACGCGAGCGGACATCCCGAGACGGTGCTGGCCGCCGTCACCGGCTGACGCCGGTGCCGGTGGGCTGGACGCACGCCCTCGCAACCTGAGACAATCGCCGGCCTTCCCCCGATGACCGGCTATGTAACCGACGAGAGCGCTGTCGAGGCGCATACGAGCGCGGGCGACACCGCTTCCACCCGCGTGGCGATCGACGCATCCTGCGGCTGCGAACGGCTCGAGCAGCGGGTGATCCGGTTCGGGCCCGGACGGTCGAGGGAGCGCGTGCTCGAAGACCGCCAGGAGGTGCTCTTCGTGGCCGCGGGGCGCGGGACGATCCACGTGAACGGGCAGGCGCACGAGCTCGAGCCGGACATGGGGATCTACCTCACTCCAGGTGACCGCTCGGCGGTTGAGAACCCCGGGCCGGAGGAGCTGCTCGTCGTCTCCGTGGCGGCACCGCAGGAGACCTCCGGGAGCGGGCCGCACGGCGTCAGCGTGCGCTACGCGGACAGGCCCGCGCTGCCCGCAAGCCCGAACCGCGAGTTTCGCTTCCTCGTCGACGGCGATCTCGGCTGCACCGACATCACCCAGTTCGTCGGCATCATCCCGCCCGGCCGGGCCCCCGATCACAGCCACACGTACGACGAGGTCGTCTACGTGATCGAGGGCCAGGGCGTCCTGCACCTCTCCGGCCGGGCAACCCCGATCCGTTCGGGGAGCTGCATCCACCTGCCGCCGCTTGTCCGGCACTCGCTCGAGAACACCGGTGCTAACAAGATGCGCGTGCTGGGCGTCTTTTATCCACAGGGCGATCCCGCTTCACGGGCAAGCGAGGCTCAGGCGTGAATCGCGAGCGGCCAGGAAAATCGAACAGGAGGGTTGTGGTATGCGGTTGAAGATCATCCTTGCTGCGGCGCCGGTGACGGCACTCGTCGTCGCGGCTGCGGCCTTCGCAAGGAGCGACGGCGGTACCGTGCACGCATCGGCCAAGGCTGCGGCGATCGCGTGTGGAACGACCCGCACGATCGGAGTGGCGGCGCCGATCACCGGCCCGGCCGCGTCGATCGGGCAGCAGCAGCTGCGCTGGGCACAGTTCTTCGTCAAGCGGTGGAACGCCCAGAAGGCGAACGCGAAGCAGAAGATCAGGATCGTGCAGGGCGACACGCAGCTCGGTGTCGACACCGCCTTCGCCGTCAAGGTCGCCCAGGCGTTCGCTTCCAATCCGAAGGTGCTCGGAGTCGTCGGCCCGGCCGGCAGCCAGGAAGTCGTCGCCTCGACCTCCGCCCTGCAGGGCGCCGGGCTCGGCTGGGTCTCCGGATCGGCCACCCGCGTCTCGCTCACGGACGGCCACACCGACGGCGTCAACCGGCAAGGCTTCTTCTTCCGGACGGTGCCGAACGACAACATCCAGGGCCCGACGGTCGCCAACTACATCCGGCTCAAGATCAAGGCCACGCGGGTGTACATCATCGACGACCAGGAGACCTACTCCCAGGGGCTCGCCGACACTGTCCAGGCGAACCTCAAGGCCCACTCGATCAGCGTCACCCGGGACTCCGTCAGCCAGGACACGTCCGACTTCTCGTCGTTGATCGCGAAGATCCCGGGCAACACGCAGGTGATCTACATCCCCTGGCAGCTCTCTCCGAAGGCTCAGGCGTTCGGGCAGCAACTGAAGGCCGCGGGCAAGAACATCACGCTGTTCGGCTCCGACGGTCTGTTCGACCCGGCGACCTGGAAGATCACGGGCTCCTACGACTCGTTCTTCCCGGTCGACACGAACACCGCGGTCGTGAAGGCGTACGCCGCCGCCCACAGCGGAGACGGCGAGTACTTCGGCGCGCCGACCTACGCGGCCACGCAGGTGCTCGTCGGGGCGATCACCAAGGCATGCGCGGACGGCAAGGCGACGCGCGCGGAGGTCCGCAAGGACATCGCGGCGACCAACATCCCGGCCAGCCAGTCGCTGCTGGGCTTCAGGATCGTCTACCAGAAGAACGGCGAGCTCCGTTACGGCGGGTTCGGCGTCTTCCAGATCCAGTCCGACGGCTCGTACAAGCGCGTCGGCTAGCAGCCCATTCACCGAAACCGAAGCGACGTGCGGCCCATCACCCGATGGGCCGCACGTCGTCTTTCGAGGCTCCTTTTTTTGCGAGAGTAGGCGCTCGACGTGAGCCCCACCCTCCGGCTCCAGCTCACCAATCTGGGCGGCCTCGCGCTCGTGCTGGCCGGTTGGACCCTCTACGCGGTCTACCTCTCGCCGACCCACGGCTGGACGTTCTACCTCCAGCTGACCGTGAACGGGATCATCCTCGGGAGCGTCTACGCGCTGATCGCGCTCGGGTACTCGATGGTCTACGGGATCCTGAAGCTGCTCAACTTCGCCCACGGCGACGTGTACATGGTCGGCGCCTTCGTCGGCTTCGGCGTCCTGACGCTGCTCGGGGGAGCGTTCAACCCGTCGGTCCCCGTCGTCCTCGTCGTCCTGTGCATGTTCGCGGCGGCGATGCTCGGCTCCGGGTTCCTCGGGCTCGTGATCGAGCGCTTCGCCTATCGCCCGCTTCGCAACGCGCCCCGGATCGCGCCGCTGATCTCGGCCCTCGGCGTCGCCTTCTTCCTCGAGAACTCGGCGCTGCTCCTGTTCGGCTCGCAGTTCAGGACCTACAACGGCTTCGACCTGATCAGCTACAACGGCATCCACCTCGGAGGCTCGGGCGGCGTCTTCATCCAGTACCTCGGGCTGATGGTCGTGATCGCCGCCCTCGGCCTGATGGTCGCGCTGCTCGCCCTCGTCCGCTGGACCCGGCTCGGGAAGGCGATGCGGGCGGTCTCGTTCGACCGCGAGGCGGCGGCGATGATGGGTATCGACACCGACCGCGTGATCGCCGGCACGTTCTTCATCGGCTCCGCCCTCGCCGGGGCGGCAGGCGTGATGTTCGGCCTCCTCTTCAGCCAGATCTATCACCTGATGGGCTTCCTGGCCGGCCTCAAGGGTTTCACCGCCGCCGTCGTCGGCGGGATCGGGAGCATCCCGGGCGCGATGCTCGGCGGCCTGCTCGTCGGCCTGGTCGAGTCGTGGGCGAAGGGGTACCTGAACGGCAATGTCTCCGACCTCGTCGTGTTCGGGATCCTGATCGGGATCATGCTGATCCGGCCGAGCGGCCTGCTCGGCACGCCGACCCTGCAAAAGGTGTAGAGGCGGCGTGAGCGAGCACGTCACCCCGGGGCCTCCCCAGAACGGCAGCCCCGAGACCAGGGGAATCGGGGTCGACCGGTGGGTCGCCCAGGCCGACGACCGCCGTGAGCAGCTCGCGGGCGTTCGCGGATGGATCGCCGAGACCTGGAGCAGTCTGCCGCCCGCCGGAAGGCTCGCGCTGCTCACGCCGGCGATCGCCGTCCCGTTCCTGCCCTTCGTCAGCAGCGGGAACCTCTTCAACTACGGCATCTTCATCCTGCTCTACGCGCTGCTCGCGCTCGGGCTGAACGTCGTCCTCGGGTTCGCCGGGCTGCTCGACCTCGGGTACGTCGCCTTCTTCGGCTTCGGGGCGTACGCGTATGCCTTCCTGTCCGGCGCCCACCAGGAGAAGGGCCACACCTATGCCCACCACTGGGACGCCCAGTACTCGATTCCCGTCTGCGTCGCGGTCTGCGCGCTCCTCGGCCTCTTCCTCGGCTCGTCCTCGCGCCGGCTGCTCGGCGACTACCTCGCGATCGTCACCCTCTTCTTCGGACAGGCGTTCGTGGTGTTCACCAACTCGGCCGACCCGTACGGGATCACCAACGGCTCGAACGGCCTCGCCAACGTCGATCCTCTGAGGTTCTTCGGCGGCCACCTGACCATTCACACGACCCGGGGCTACTACTGGTTCCTGCTCGGCGTCGTGGTCGTGATCCTGATCGTGCTCCACTTCGTCAGCGAGTCCCGCACCGGCCGCGCCTGGAAGTCCTCGCGGGAAGATCCGCTCGCCGCGGAACTGATGGGCATCCCGGTCAACCGGTTGAAGATCATGGCGTTCAGCTTCGGCGCCGGGATCGCCGGCCTCGCGGGAAGCATCTTCGCGGCGGTGCAGACCGGGGCGTTCCCCCAGAACTTCGGCACCGCCGTGCTGATCCTGATCTACGCGGTCGTGATCCTCGGCGGCACGGGGAGCCTCACCGGCATGGTCGTCGGCGCGATCGTGATCATCGCCTCCAACCAGGTGCTCGACTCGACCTCGCCGCCGAACCTCGCGCGCGTCGTGTTCTACGCGACGCTGATCGTCGGGGTGCTGGTCGCGACGAAGACCTGGCAGAAGAAGGTCGCCGTCCTCGCCGGCACGGCCGCACTCGGCCTCGTCGTGCACGCGGTCGTCGGCGCCGCCTGGCCCGCCGGGACGAAGGGCGAGGTCACGTCGGGCGGATTCCTCCAGGCGGTGATCAAGCACTGGGTCGTCCTCCCGGCCCACACGCCCAGGCTCGCCGTCTACGCGTACCTGATGATGATCGTCGGCGTGATCGCCCTGGCACAGCTCAAGGGCTGGTGGCGGATCGCGCTGCTGGTGCCGACGCTCTACGTGACCGCCTTCGTCTGGGAGAACCTGCTGATCGAGCACCCCGCGGTGACGCGCTCCGTCCTGTTCGGCGTCCTCCTGATCGCGGTGATGACCATCCGCCCGCACGGCCTGTTCGGGACGGCGAAGGTGGAGATCGTGTGACGCCGCCGATCCTGGAGCTGACCAAGGTCTCGAAGGCGTTCGGCGGCCTGCACGTGATCTCGGACCTCGACTTCGAGGTCGAGAAGAACGAGATCGTCAGCGTGATCGGGCCCAACGGCGCGGGCAAGACGACGCTCTTCAACCTGATCACCGGCGTCTACGCGCCCGACGACGGCGACATCCGGTTCGAGGACCGGTCGATCGTCGGCCTGCCGCCGTATCGCATCACCCAGTGCGGCATCGCGCGCACCTTCCAGAACCTGCGGCTGTTTCTGAACATGACCGTCAAGGAGAACGTCATGGCGGCCGCGTACGGCCACACGCATGCAGGCGTGGTCCGCTCGATCCTGCGCACGCCCGGAATGCGCCGGGAGGAGGACGCAATCGGCGCGCTGGCCGAGGCCAAGCTCACGTTCTTCGGCGAGCGTCTGATGGGCTACCGCTGGAACCAGCCCGCGTACAGCCTCTCGTACGCGAACCGGCGCCGGCTCGAGATCGCGCGGGCGATGGCGACGAACCCTCGACTGCTGCTCCTCGACGAGCCGGCGGCCGGCATGAACCCCGTCGAGACCCACGAGATCACCGAGCTGATCGGCAAGCTGCGCGCGGAGGGCGGCTACACGATCCTCGTGATCGAGCACGACATGCACGTCGTCGAGGGCATCTCCGACCGCGTCGTCGCGCTCGACCACGGGGTGAAGATCGCCGAGGGGTCGTTCGAGGAGGTCGCGACCAACCCGATGGTGATCGAGGCCTATCTCGGGCTGGCGGGCACGGAGCGCAAATGAGCTCGAACGGCGATCCGCTCCTCCGGCTCGAGGGCATCAACACGTACTACGGCGTCATCCACATCCTCCAGGACGTCAACATCGACGTGCACGCGGGGGAGCTCGTCTGCCTGCTCGGCGGGAACGCGTCCGGCAAGTCGACGACGCTGAAGACCATCCTCGGCATCGTCCGGCCGCGCACCGGACGCGTGCTGCTCGGCGGAGAGGACGTCACCCGGCGTGCGACGAGCTACCGGATCTCGCGCGGAATCGCGATCGTGCCGGAAAACCGGCGCCTGTTCGCGCCGATGACGGTGCGTGAGAACCTCGAGATGGGCGCCTACCTGCGCGGCTCGGCGTCGGCGGAGGATTTCGAGCGCGTCTACTCGCTCTTTCCGCTCCTCCACGAGCGGCGGTACCAGCTCGCCGGGACGCTCTCCGGCGGCGAGCAGCAGATGGTCGCGATGGCCCGCGCGCTGATGTCCCGGCCGAAGCTGATGCTGATGGACGAGCCGTCGATGGGCCTCGCCCCGATCCTGGTCGAGCGGAGCTTCGAGATCATCAAGCAGGTGCACGAATCGGGCGTCGCGATCCTGGTCGTGGAGCAGAACGCGAACGTCTCGCTGTCGATCGCCGACCGCGGCTACGTCCTCTCGACCGGCCGCCTCGTCCTGGAGGGCAAGGCGGCCGACCTGCTCGAGGACGAGGGCCTGCGCAAGGCGTACCTCGGCAGGTAGAGCCGCAGCCGAGGGACAGTCCCTGGAACGGAACTGTGACGCCGCCGGCGTTCAGCCGGTGACGGAGTCGCGGAAGGCGACCGCCTCGCCCGCGATCTGGGTCGCCTCCTCGATCGGCACGATCGGCCTGACCGTGAACCGTAGCCAGGGCGTCCACGGGTCGATCGTCCGCGAGAGCGTCGCCGCGCTGTCGACCTCGATCAGCGCAACGCCGCCGGTGCCGTCGGAGAAGCCGTAGAACCCCTTGCCGAAGTCGGCGCCGGCCGGCGGCTGCCACTTCGAGAAGACGGAGAGCGAGCGCTTCTGCCCGTCCTCGGACGTGTCGGTGAACTCCCAGGTGACGTGGAACAGCATCGCAGCCTCCTCCGGCTCGTCGGTGGTCGGTGCGACGCTAGCAGGGCCGAACGCGGCGAGCGGTAGGCTTCTCACCGGTGGCGGTCACGGCCGAGAAGGTGGGGGCAGGGGTCCGCGGCGAGTTCCCGATCTTCGCCCACACGACCTACCTGAACTCGTGCTCGCAGGGTGCTCTGTCGCATCGCGTCAGGGCCGCCTACCAGGAGTACCTCGACGGCTGGGACGAGCACGGCGCCGACTGGGCGCACTGGGTCGAGCGGGCCGAGGCCGCCCGCGCCGCCTTCGCGCGCCTGTTGCGGGCGGCGCCGGAGGAGATCGGGGTGACCACGTCCGTGAGCCAGGGCGTCAGCGCGATCGTCAGCGCGCTCGACCTGCGCGCCCGGCCGCGCATCGTGATCAGCGAATACGAGTTCCCGACCGTGGGCCAGATCGCGCACGCCCAGGAGCTCCGCGGCGCCGAGGTCGTGCACGTCCTGCCGGAGCCGGACGGCTCGATCCCGCCGGAGCGCTTCGCGGAGGCGATCGACGAGCAGACGGCGCTCGTCTGCTGCACGACCGTCTCCTACCGGACCGGCCATCGACACGACGTCGCCGAGATCGCCGGGTTCGCGCACGCCGCCGGCGCTCTCTGCCTCGCCGACTCCTACCAGGCGGTCGGCGCGATCGACCTCGACGCCCGGTCGCTCGGCGTCGACTTCGCCACCGGCGGCACGGTCAAGTACCTGCTCGCCTCGGCGGGGCTCGGGTTCGTCTACGTCCGCCGCGGGCTGCTCGGAACGCTCCTCCCCACCCAGACCGGCTGGTTCGCGGACGAGGACATCTTCCGGATGGACATCTCGGACTACTCGCCGGCCGCCGACGCGCGGCGATTCGACGCGGGCACGCCGCCCGTGCCGAACATCTACGCGGGCCTCGCCGGTGTCTCGATCGTCGAGGAGGCGGGAACGGCCGCGATCGAGGAGCACGTCGCCGGCCTCGCGACCATGCTGATCGAAGGCCTCGACGACCTCGGGGCGACGGTCGTCACACCGCGCGACCCCGCCCGCCGCGGCCCGCTCGTCTGCGTCCGCTCGACGGACGTCGAGCAGCTGGTCGCGACGCTCGCCGCCGACCACATCGCCTGCTCCGAGCGCGACGCGAACCTGCGCCTCTCGCTGCACCTGTACAACGTCGAGGCCGACGTCGACCGGGTGCTGGACGTGCTCCGCGAGAACCGCCGGCTGCTCGCGTAGCGATCTGGGAGATCACCGGAGGGTCTGTCCCTGAATTCGAGCCGCCGCCCGTCCCGAGAAGCAGGGACAGACCCCGCGGGGTCTGTCCCTGACGGAGCGCTCCGCGCGGCATTAGACTCGCCGCATGCTGCTTCGCGAGCTCGATTACGTGCGCCCCGGCTCGGTCGAGGAAGCGGTTCAGCTCCTCTCGGGGCGCGAGGACGCCCGGGCGCTCGCCGGCGGCCAGAGCCTGGTCAACGTGATGAAGACCCGCGTCGCCGCACCGGAGCTGGTCGTCGACCTGAACGCGATCGATGCCCTGCGCGGAATCGGAACGGCGGACGGAGCGCTCGAGCTCGGGGCGATGACGACCTGCTCGACGATCGTCGAGTCGGCGGAGGTGGCGGCCGCCCGGCCGATCCTCGCCGAGGTCGCGCGGACGATCGCGGACGTCCAGGTGCGGAACCGCGGCACGATCGGCGGCAACGTCTGCTCCAACGACCCGACCAACCACTTCCCTCCACTGCTGGCGGCGCTCGGCGCGGAGCTGACGATCGTCGGGTCGAACGGCGAGCGCACGGTCTCCGCCGAGGACTTCTTCGAAGGTGTCTACCTGACCGCCGTGCAGCCAGGCGAGCTGCTGACGAAGGTGCGGATCCCCGCGAAGGGGAGTGCCCGCGACGGGTGGGCGAGCATGACGCTCGGCAAGGACGGCACCGGGATCGTCAACGTCGCGGCGAGCGTCTCCGACGGCACCGCCCGGATCGCGATCGGCTGCGTCGCCGCGACTCCGGTGGTCGTGATCGCGAGCGCGGACGAGACGTCGGTGAAGGACGCGGTTGCAAGTGCGAGCCTCGACCCACCGGCGGACGTGCACGCCTCCGCCGAGTACCGTCGCCATCTGGCCCAGGTGCTCGCGGCCCGCGCGGTGGGAGACGCGGAATGAGCGAGCACCGGATCCTGGTCGCGGTCAACGGCGAGCGCCACGAGCGCGAGGTCGAGGCGCGCAAGCTGCTCGTCCACTTCATCCGCGACGACCTCGACCTGACCGGGACTCACGTCGGCTGCGACACCGGCAACTGCGGCGCCTGCACCGTCCTCCTCGACGGCCGGGCGGTGAAGAGCTGCATGCTGCTGGCGGCCCAGGCCGACGGCATGGAGATCACCACCGTCGAGGGGCTGGCGCCGGACGGGGAGCTGAACCCGCTGCAGCGCGCCTTCTCCGAGCATCACGCGCTCCAATGCGGCTACTGCACGCCCGGGATCCTGCTCAGCGCCACCTACCTGCTCTCGCAGACCCCGCAGCCGACCGAGGACGAGATCCGGCACGGGATCCAGGGCAACATCTGCCGCTGCACCGGCTACGTCAACATCGTCAAGGCCATTCAGGCCGTGTCCCAGGGACAGCCCCTGTAACGAGCGCGTGACCGAGACCACAACCGCACCGGAGATCGAGCTCGAGGTCGGCTACGCCGGCAAGAGCATCCCCCGGAAGGAAGACGGCCGGCTCGTCCAGGGACAGGGCGTCTTCGCCGACGACGTCAAGCGCCACGGGATGGGCTACGTCCACTTCGTCCGCTCGCCGTACGCCCACGCCGGGATCGTCTCCGTCGACGTCTCCCGGGCAGAGGCGCTCGAGGGCGTCTACGGGACGCTGACCCCGGACGAGGTCGCCGAGCTGACCGATCCGTTCTTCGAGCTGACCACGCCGCCGGGCAGCCAGATCAAGGACTACGCGCTCGCCGTCGGCCGGGTGCGCCACATCGGCGAACCGGTGGTCGCCGTCGTTGCAGCCACGCGCGAGCTCGCCCGCGACGCCGCCGACCTGGTCGAGGTCGAGTACGAGCCGCTCGACGTGCTCGTCGACGCCCGGCGCGCCCAGGACGAGGACGCGCCCATCCTGCACGAGGACGCCGGCACGAACGTCGTCTGGTCGGGCACGTTCGACTGGGGCGACGTCGACGGCGCGCTGAAGGCCGCCGACCGCGTGGTCAGGATCAAGGAGCTGCACTTCGACCGGTTCGCGTCGACGCCGCTCGAGTGCTCGGCGGCGCTCGTCGAGTACGAGCGCGGAACGGGCCAGTTCACGCTCTACTGCAACCACCAGATGCCGGGGGTGGCGGCGATCTGGATGGGCCCGGCGCTGCGGGTCCCGCTGGACAAGCTCCGCTTCGTCACCCACGACATCGGCGGCGGGTTCGGGAACAAGATCACGACCCACACGTATCTGACCGCCTGCTGCCTGCTCGCGCGAAAGCTGAAGCGCCCGATCCAGTGGACGGAGTGGCGTACCGACCAGCACACCGCGAACGCGCACGGAAACGAGCGCTGGTTCCACGACGTCGAGGTCGCGGTGCAGAACGACGGGACGATGCTCGGCTTCAAGGTGAAGGCGATCGACGACTGCGGCGCCTTCCCGCGCTACGAGCCCCTGGGCTGCATCATCTGGGCGCAGGTCACCCCGGGTCTCTACCGCTGGCGGAACATCCGCGTCGACTTCACGCAGGTGGTCACGAACAAGTCGGCGGTTGCCCCCAACCGAGGCTACTCGCGGATGCAGCAGCTGTGGCTGACCGAGCGGATCTGCGACCTCGTCGCCCACGAGCTCGGGCTCGATCCGGTCGAGGTGCGCAAGCGCAACTACATCCGCGCCGACGAGATGCCGTACGAGACCCCGAACGGCTGCGTCTACGACTCCGGCGACTACGCCCGCTGCCTCGACATCGCACTCGAGCTGATCGACTACGAGGGCGCGCGAGCCCGGCAGGCCCAGGAGAAGGAAGGGCCGGACGGCAAGCTGATCGGAATCGGGATCGGCTCGACGCTCGACTCGGGCACGAACAACTTCGGCCAGTCGACCCTCCTGAACCCGGAGCTCCAGTTCTCCGGGAACAACGAGGTGGCGACGATCAAGCTGGACATCTTCGGGGAGATCGTCCTCACGCTCGGCACCGTGCCGCAGGGGCAGGGGCACGAGACGGTGGCCGCCCAGGTCGCCGCCGACATCCTCGGCGTCTCGCCGGACCAGATCTTCGTCCGGCCGGGCCACGACTCGTACTGGAACTCGCACGCCGGCTTCTCCGGGACGTACGCGAGCCAGTTCGCGGTCACCGGCCTGGAGGCGGTGAAGGGCGCGGCGGAGAAGCTCTCGCTGGAGATCCGCCGGCTCGCGGGAGCGGTCCTCGGCGGGGCCGACCCCGACGACGTCGTCCTGGAGGGCGGCGTCGCGAAGCGCAAGGACAACCCCGAGGCGGCCCTGCCCTTCATGGCCTGCGGCGCGATCGTGAACGCGAACAACGCCGTCCTGCCGCCCGACGTCCGCGACGTCACGCTCAACTGCCGGCACGTCTACGTGCCGCCGTTCACGCTGCCCGACCAGGAGCGCAAGTTCGGGAACCTGACGCTGACCTACGCGACCCAGATCCACGCCTGCGTCGTCGAGATCGACCCGGAGACCGGCGACGTCGACCTCGTCGACTACGCGGCCGTCGACGACTGCGGGATCCGCATCCACCCCCAGATCGTCGAGGGCCAGGTGCACGGCGCGACCGCGCACGCAATCGGGGCGGCGCTGCACGAGACGTTCGCCTACGACGAGCACGGCCAGCTCCTGACCTCGAACTTCTACGACTACCACGTCCCGCACGCGCTCGACCTGCCCAAGATCAAGACCGGGCACATCGAGAGCCCCTCGCCGTTCTCCTCGCTCGGCACGAAGGGGATGGGCGAGGGCGGCGGCGCCGCGATCCACGCGATCTGCGCAGCGATCCAGG
The DNA here is from genome assembly GCA_963836685.1 of uncultured Actinomycetes bacterium. Taxonomy (GTDB): domain Bacteria; phylum Actinomycetota; class Thermoleophilia; order Gaiellales; family Gaiellaceae; genus DATBLE01. The sequence continues at coordinate 85,904 of CAWIKS010000012.1, read as the reverse complement.
ACGCGCTGCGCAGCGCCGGCAAGCCCGCCGTCGTCAGCGACTCGCACAACCCGCCGGAGCGCGTCTGGCGGATGATCCGGAACCCCGAGGACACAACGGCGCTCGTGGAGGTGACCGCTCAGTGAAGGTCGAGGGAACGAGAGAGTTCGAGGCCCCGGCACAGGTCGTTTGGGACGTGCTGAACGACCCGACCAAGATGGCGAAGCTGCTTCCCGGGGTCGAGAGCTTCGAGGTCCAGGACGACCGGCACTGGTCGGCGGCGGTCAAGATTCCGCTCGGCATGGGCGGCCTGAAGCTCAACTTCAAGTTCGAGAAGACCGAGGAGCGGCCGATCGAGTACGCGAAGCTCTCGTCGAAGGGCCAGGGCGTCGGCGCGATCGTGGCGATGGAGACCCAGTTTCACCTCACCCCCGACGGCGACCGGACGAGCATGCGGTGGGAGGCCGACGTCCGCGTCGCCGGCCCGATCGGGAGCATGGGCCAGCGAGTCTTCCAGCCGATCGTCAACCAGCAGGTGGGAAACGTCCTGAACGCGCTCGCGGCCCAGGTCGCCGAGGCGCGGGCCGGCGGCTAGCGACCGGCCGAGACTGCGTCCCGGATCGCCGTCTTCAGCTCGTCCACCTCGTCGTCCTCGAGCCCGGTGACGATCGCCCCGGTGAGCACGCCGCGGTCGCGGTAGCGCACGATCGCCCGGCCGGAGCCGAACGAGCCCTCCACCTCGGTCTCGCCGCGCAGCTCGCCGATCACCCGGAACGTCGTTCCGAAGAGCTCGGTGAAGAACGACGAGACCAGGTCGTAACCGCCGTCCGCGCCGGCGAGGATCTTCCCCACCTCCGCGCCCTGGTAGTTCGCGTTCGACCAGTGCTCGATCCGGCGAACCTGCCCGAACACCGGGTCGTAGAAGCGGGCGACGTCGCCGGCGGCGTAGATCCCGAAGGCGGAGGTCAGGAAGCGGTCGTCGACGACGACGCCGTCGTCGAGCTCGAGGCCCGAGCCCTCGAGCCAGTCGGTGGTCGGCGTGACGCCGACACCGGCGATCAGCGGACCGGCGCCCTCGGGAGCCTCGTCGACGAGCTCGACCCCGCGCTCCCGGTAGAGCTCGTCGAGAAAGCCCGAGAACTCGGACGAGCCGAAGCTGCCGAAGAGCGGCCGCCCACCGGTGGCGAGCGTGACGTCGAGGTCGAGCGCTCGCAGCGACGCTGACACCTCGAGCCCGATGAAGCCGGTTCCGATCACGGTCGCCCGCCCCGCCGAGCGGGCGGCCGCTCGGATCGCCAGCGAGTCGTCGACCGAGCGCAGCGTCAGCGCGCCGTCGACGGGCCGGGGCGTCGCGCCGGTTGCGATCAGCAGCCGGTCGAATCCGATCTCGCCGCCGTCGACGGCGATCACGCGGCGATCCGGATCGAGCGCCTGCACGCGCGTGCGCAGCCGCAGGTCGATCCGCTGCTCCGCGTACCACGACTCCGGCTGGACGAACGCCTGCTCGGGCTCCTGCTCGCCGCGCATCAGCCGCTTCGAGAGCGGGGGGCGGTGGTACGGCGGGTAGCCGTCGGCAGAGAGCAGGAGAACGGTGCCGTCCCCGCCCGCGTCGCGGTAGCCCTCGACCGCCCTGGCCGAGGCGAGCCCTCCCCCGACGACGACGAGGTCGAAGCGCTCCATGCTCGGCACGCTACCGGAGCCTCGTCCCTCTAGGATCGCCCTGTGCCCCAGCCCTTCCGGATCGGCGTCATGCAGCTGACGATGGAGCCCGTCGAGGAGATCCTCGGGCACGCCCGCGCGATGGACCGGGGCGGCTTCGACACGATCTGGCTCGCCGAGGCCTACCCCTGGTGGCGGAAGCACTCGATGGAGGCGCGCTCGTCGACGGCGCTGTCGGCGCTGGTCGCCCGCGAGACGGAGCGGCTGGCGGTCGGCTGGGGGATCATCTCGCCCTTCACGCGCCACCCGATCCAGATCGCGATGGAGGCGCGGGTGACACAGGAAGCCGCGGGCCCGGGGCGCTTCTACCTCGGGCTCGGCGTCTCGAAGATCTTCATGCGCCACGCCGGGATCGAATCGAAGCCGGTGGCGGCGATGAAGGAGGCGGCGGCGATCGTGCGCGGGCTGCTCGCCGGTGAGGCGCTCGATGTCGACGGCAAGGTGTTCTCCGCGCACGTCCCCGCGCTGAAGGACGATGCGGACGCGCCGCGCTGGGAAGTGCCGATCTACTTCGCCGGTACCGGCCCGATGATGCTGCGCGCCGCCGGGCAGGCGGCAGACGGCCTGCTGACCGCCTCGATCACGACCCCGGCGTTCGTCCGCTACGTCCGAGGGCAGCTCGCGGAGTCGGGTCGGGACCCGGATTCGCTCGACCTTGGTTGCACGATCGTTGCCTCGATCGACGATGATCGGGACCGCGGGCGCGACGGAGCCCGGGAGATTGCGGCATGTACCTGGCGAACAAGGTGCAGAACATCCAGTCGGCGGCGGACACGCTGCTCGAGTGCGCCGGCCTGGCGCAGGAGGAGATCCGCCCGGTCGCAGAGGCGATGGAGCGGGGCGGCCGGCTCGCGGCGAAGGCGGCGGTGACCGACGAGATCCTCGACAAGTGCCGCCCGATCGCGGGCACGCCCGAGGACTGCGTCGCGGCGATCCGCGAGTACCGGGAGGCCGGCTGCACACACGTGATGCTCGAGCTCTGGGGCGACGACCGGCCCGGGCAGCTCGAGCTGTTCTCGGAGCGGGTGCTCCCGGAGGTTCGCGCATGAGACCTCGGTCGGGTATTCAGATCGACCGCCGCAGCCTGGTCGAGACCGCGAGCGAGCTGGTCGACATCTCCAGCCCGACCGGCGAGGAGCAGGCGATGGCCGAGTACCTGGCGCGCGCCTTCGCCGAGATGGGCCTGCAGTCCAGTGGCAGCAGGTCGAGGACGGCCGCGCCAACGTGCTCGGCACCTGGCGCGGCGAGGGCGGCGGGCAGACGCTGATGTTCAACGGCCACATGGACACGTCGTACTCGGGACGCGAGCCGTGGCTCGCGGGCCGCGGCTTCCGGCCGGAGGCACGCGTCGAGGGCGACTACCTGTTCGGGCTCGGCATCTCGAACATGAAGGGGGCGCTCGCCTGCTACGTCGAGGCGGTGCGCGCGCTCCAGGACGCGGGCGTGCGGCTGAGCGGCGACGTGATGATCGCCGCCGTCTTCGGCGAGATCGAGAAGACGCAGTGGGGCGACGTTCCGCGGCCGGGAGTACCGCGGCTACGCGGCCGGGCCGGCACCTGGTCACGCACGGCGGGGTCGCCGACATGTGCATGCTCGGCGAGCCGACCGAGGAGCAGGTCGTCCTCGGCCACTACGGCTCGCTCTGGCTGCGCCTCTCGACCCGCGGCCCGTTCATCCACACCGCCTTCAGCGGCGGGCGCCGCGAGCAGAACGCGCTCGTGCGCATGCGCGACGTGCTCGACGCCGTGCTCGAGTGGATCCCCGCCTGGCAGGCGCGTACGAGTACGGCGGCAAGCCGGGAGTCGTCAACGTCGGCTCGGTCCGCGGCGGCTTCGGCTGGCGCGTCTCGCGGACGCCGGCCGCGCCGACCTCTTCCTCGACGTGCGCGTCCCGCCGACGAAGCAGATGGCGGTGGCGCGGAGCGCGCTCGCGACGGGTGCGCGCGCTCCAGGGCGCTTCCCCGACCACGGGATCGAGGGCGAGGTCTACGTGACCGCGCCGGGCGCCGAGATCGACGAGGAGCACGAGCTCGTCGCGGCGCTCGACGCGGGCCACGAGGAGGTTCGGCGCGCGCCCGAGCGCGACACGCCCGCTGGTTCTCGGACGCGTCCGTGCTCACCCGCTACGGGATCGCGACCGTCAACTACGGCACCTCGAGCGGCCTGCCCGGCGCGGAGGGGGAGAACCTCGAGATCGAGGGGCTCGTCCGCACCGCCGAGGTCTACGCGCTGACCGCGCAGCGCGTCTGCGGGTCGCGTAGGGAGGAGGCGACGATGGGAGGAGACGCGGCGAATGCAGACGTCTGGCGACGAGGTGCTCGCCGCCTTCAACCGGCACGACCTGGACGGGATCATGTCCTTCTTCGCCGACGACTGCGTGCTCGACGCGCCCCGGGGCCCGGAGCCGTGGGGTCGACGCTTCGAGGGCAGGGCCGAGGTGCGCGAGGGTCTCGGCGCCCGCTTCGAAGGCATCCCCGACGTCCACTACGGCGACGGCTCGCACTTCGTCGGCGGCGACCGAGGCGTCTCCGAGTGGACGCTCACCGGCACGACGGTCGATGGGGAGAGGCTGGAGGTGCGCGGATGCGACCTGTGGACCTTCCGCGGCGATCGGATCGTGCGCAAGAACTCATTCTGGAAGGTCGTCGAGCGGTGAAGCTCGTCACGTTCGACGAGGGGCGCGTCGGGCGCGTCGAGGGCGACGAGATCGTCGTCCTCGACGTGCCGACGATGCGCGAGTAGTTCGAGCGCGGCGGCGCCGCCGAGACCGGCGAGCGCGTACCGCTGGCCGGTGCGCGGCTGCGGCCGCCGATCGTGCCGAAGAAGTTCTTCCACACCGCCGGCAACTTCCGCGAGCACGAGGAGGAGTCGAAGCAGGTCGGCTGGTCGCACAAGATCGCGCCCTGGATCGTCTTCTTCCAGAACGTCGACGCGCTCGTCGGCCAGGACGACCCGGTGATCTACCCGGAGCACCTGACCGAGGAGCTCGACTACGAGCTCGAGCTGGCGGTCGTGATCCGCAAGGCCGGCAAGTGGTTCGGCCCGGAGGAGGCGATGGACTACGTCGCCGGCTACGTGATCTTCAACGACATCACCGCGCGCGACATCCAGCGCCGCGAGATGGAGTCGGGGGTGTTCTCGTTCTGCAAGGCGATCGACACGTTCTGCCCGCTGGGGCCGTGGATCGTCACCCCCGACGAGATCGCCGACCCGCACGACCTGGCGATGGAGCTGCGCGTGAACGGCGAGGCGCGGCAGCGCTCCCACTCGAGCCGGATGTCGGTGACGATCCCGGAGATCGTCGCCACTACTCGCCGCTCGGCTACTCGGCCGGCGACGTGCTCTCGACCGGCACGGTGTCGGGCGTCGCCGGCTTCTCGCCCGACGCGGCGTCGCTCTACCTCAGCCCGGGCGACGTGATCGAGGCCGAGATCGAGGGCATCGGCGTCCTCCGCAACCCGGTGATCTCGTGGCAGGAGGCGTACGGCGAGCCCGCCCCGCCGCGCGTCCGCTGGTGAGAGCCGGGGCCTAGCCTGCGCGTCCTCGCCGCCTCGCTCGCGGTCGCGCCGCGGCGCGCAGGCGGGCTGGCGACTCACCCTCGTGAGCACCAACCGCGTGCCGGCCGTGTGCGAGGCCGCTCCGGCGGTGCTCCGGCCGAGCCCGCCCAGGCGCACTGCCGCCTCCGGCTGGCGGCGGTCCGACCGAGTGTCGGCACGAGAACGGCGCTGGAGCGTCCTCGCGGTGTGTCCCCAGCGCAACTACGGCTCTTCGGCACGCTCGCCCGCACGAACGCGAAGGAGTGGCGGGCAACCGTCCGCTTCGGCCGCACCGGCCCGCGGACGCTGGTCGTGCCGAACTGTGCGCAGAGGATACGTGCTGCCGCCGCCGATCGTCCAGGTCGTCACCGTCCGGTCGCGGTAGGTTCGGGTCGTGAGCTGGCCGCGCGACGACGCCAAGCTCGACCGCGTCCGCGCGCTGATGGCCGAGCACGAGCTCGACGCGCTCGTCGTCCGGGCGCCCGACAACGTCCTCTACCTGACGAACTTCTGGGGGATGAAGGGCTACGACGCCTGCGTCTTCCCGCTCGAGGGCGAGCCGGTGCTGATCTGCCTCGAGCCCTCGGCCGACGACGCGGCGCGCACCGCCTGGACGGAGGACGTCCGCCTCTTCGCCGGCTACGACGCCGGCGACCCGCGACCGCCCGCGCTCCGCGCGCTCGATCTCGCCCGGGAGGCGGCGGCGCCCTACGGCCGCGTCGGGCTCGAGCTCTCGCTCGGCACGCAGGCGGCCGACCGGATGGTCGGCGAGCCGACGACGTTCCCGAAGGCCTGGTTCGACGCCTTCCCCGACGCGCCGACGCGACGCCGCTGCTCGCCGAGGCCCGCGCGATCAAGACCGACCAGGAGATCGAGCGGATGCGCCTCGCGAACGAGATCGCCGCCGCGGCGATGGAGCACGTCCAGGGCGTGCTCCGCCCCGGGATGACCGAGGCGCAGGCGGCGGCCGAGTGGCAGGGCTTCGTCCACGGCGAGGGCACGGGCTGGAAGGGCCAGGTCGAGCTCGCGCTCGGTTCTCGCTCGTCTGGTCGGGGCCCGGGATCAGGACGTTCACGGCGACGACCGACGGCCCGGTGGTCGAGGGCGAGCCGACGCTGTTCGAGATCTGGGTCTGCGCCGACGGCTACTGGGCCGACCACACGAAGAACCTCTGCCCCGGCGCGCTGACGCCCCGCTACGAGGAGCTGCTCGAGCAGCTGACCGGCGTCTACGACGACGCGGTCGGCTTTGCCCGCCCCGGCGCGAGCCTCGCCGAGCTCGACCGGCGCGTCCGCGCCGGCATCGCCGAGGCCGGCTACCCCGGCCAGCCCTCGCACCCGATCTGCCACGGCGTCGGCGCGCGCGCGCACGAGCCGCCGTACGCGCACCAGGCGGCCGGCGGGAGATCCGCGAGGGGATGGTGCTCGCGATCGAGCCGGGCATCTACTGGCCCGGAGGCGGCGGACTGCGGCTCGAGGACAACTTCCTGATCACGGCCGGGGGCGCCAGAAGCTCTCCCCCTTCCCGGACGGCGTCGTTGCCTGCTAGCGACCTGATCTGGACCGGGCCGATCAACGACGCGCACACGCTCGGCGGCTCGGTCGGCCTCTACGACACCACGCTGCGCGACGGCGAGCAGGCAGTCGGCGTCGTCCTCGACCCCGAGCAGAAGCTCGAGCTCGCCCGCGCGATCGACGGTCTCGGGATCGCGCGGATCGAGGCCGGGTTCCCGCGCGTCTCCGAGGACGACCGGAAGGCGGTCGAGCTGATCGCCGGCGCCGGTCTGGCCGCCGAGATCTGGGGCTTCTCGCGGGCCGTCCCCGCCGACCTCGAGGCGCTCGTCGAGCTGGGCGTGCAGGCGAGCGTGATCGAGTCGCCGATCTCGGACGCGAAGCTGTCCGCGCTCGGCGTGACGCGCGAGTCGATGCTCGGCCGGATCCGCGACGCGGTCTCGTTCGCCGCCGGCCACGGGATCACGGTCGCCTACTTCGGCGTCGACGGAACCCGCGCCGACCCCGAGTTCTTCCGCCGCGCCTACGAGACCGCGGTCGAGGCGGGCGCGAAGGAGGCGGTCGTCGTCGACACGATCGGAGTCGCGACGCCGGAGGCGGTCGCGGAGCTCGTCGGCCGCACGCGCGAATGGCTCGGGCCGGACGTCCCGATCCACTTCCACGGACACAACGACTTCGGGCTCGCGACCGCCGCCGCGGTCGCCGCCGTCCGCGCCGGCGCCTCCTGGATCCAGGGGACGATCAACGGGATGGGCGAGCGGGCCGGCAACGCCAACCTGCTCGAGGTCGCGCTCGCCCTCGACGCGCTCTACGGCGTCTCGACCGGTCTCCGGCTCGACCGCGCCCGCGAGGTGTCCCGGCTCGTGCGCGAGGCCTCCGGGCACCGAGCTCGAAGCCTGGAAGCCGGTCGTCGGCGAGAACCTCTTCCGCCGCGAGAGCGGCGCGGTCGCGAGCCAGTTCCACGACCCGCCCGCGATCGAGCCGTACTCCTCCGAGCTGGTCGGCGCGGAGCGCTCGGTCGTGCTCGGCAAGAAGAGCGGGCTCGACTCGATCCGGATCGCCTGCGAGCGGCTCGGCCTCGACGTGCCCGAGGAGCGCCGGCCCGAGCTGCTCGCCACCGTGAAGGCGCTCGGCGCGAAGAAGCGCGGGCTCGTCACGGACGACGAGCTCCGCGCGCTGGTGTGAACCGCCGGGCTCGTCGCCGCGGCAAGCATCGCTCGCGATCGCCCGCCGGCCGCTCGAGTCGTAAGATCGCCGGGACTGAAAACGGTGTCGGGGACGGGATGAATCCTGCCCCCAACGCGGTCCCAAGGAGGCCTTGCGGTGAAGTTCAGCATCTACTCGGAGCTGCAGTGGTGGCCGGGCAGGGAGCCGGCCCAGGTCTACGCCGAGGTCCTCGAGCAGATCGAGAACGCCGACCGGCTCGGGTTCGACGCGTACTCGGCGATCGAGCACTTCTTCTTCCCGAAGTTCTCCGCGTCCCCGGATCCGATCGCGCTCTTCTCCGCCGCCGCCCGGCACACTTCGCGGATCAACTTCCGCACGCTCGTCCACGTGCTGCCGTACCACAACCCGATGGTGCTGGCGTCACGGATCGCCTTCGCGGACGTGCTGCTGGGCGGGCGGTACGAGTTCGGCGTCGGCCGCGGTCACGGGTGGATCCCCTGGCGGGCGGGCGTCCCGTACGCCGAGATGGTCGAGCGCTACGACGAGTCCCTCGAGATCCTCTTCAGGGCGCTGGAGAGCAAGGGCGAGGCCTTCTCCTACCAGGGCAAGTTCTACGACGTCCACGACGCGCGCATCGTCCCGCCGCCGAGGCGGAAGTTCCGCGTCTTCACCGGTGGGACCAGCGACAAGACCTACACGCTGGCGGCGACGAACGGCTGGGGCGTCGTCGTCCCGCCGCTCCTCCCCTACGAGGCGCTGCGCGAGCAGCTCGACCTCTACCGGGCCACGTGCGCCGAGCACGGGAACGAGCCGGACATCGTCTGGATCCACGCCTGCTACATCGACGAGGATCGCGACACGGCGCTGCGGGAGGCCGAGCGGGGAATCACCGGCTTCCTGGCCGGCAACGCGTCGCCGCTCGTCGAGCACGAGCGGCCGCCGGCGGACGAGCTGACCGCCGCGGGCTACGGCTTCTACACCGCCGGGATCCTCGAGAAGCTGGCCGAGACGCCGTACGACGAGATGATCGCCGGCGACATCGTCTGGGTCGGGACGCCGGCGGACGTGATCGAGCGGATCGAGGCCGTGCGGGAGGTGTGCGAGGGGTTAACCGAGATCTCGATCACGGTCAACCCGGGCGGCTTCGACCACTGGCAGGCGATCAAGAACCAGGAGCTCTTCGCGCACCGGGTGATGCCGCACTTCAAGGGAGCGGCCGCGCGGAAGAAGGCGGCGGCGTAGACGACGTCGTTGCCCGCGTGGGCGCGGGCGCCGTCGTTGCCCGCCCTGGCGTGAATCAGGTCGTTGCCCTGTATCCGCGACGTCAGAGCGCGGTAAGGCACGTACGCTCGGCCGCCCCCTGGCGGGCGGGCGACGCCTACAGCTCCGCGCCCTCCCAGAGCAGGTCCTGGCCGCTGACCTCGAGCGCGGGGATCTCCCGGCGCTCGATCTGCCTCGGGGCCGGCCGCCAGACGCCCCAGGAGCGGCGGTAGTACATCAGCGGCGCGTCCTCGTCGGCGGCGCCCGCTCCCTCCTCGACCTGTCCGAGCAGCACGACGTGGTCGCCCGGCTCGAGCTCCCGCACGGTCACGCACTCGGCCCAGGCGAGGGCGTCGTCGGCGAGGAACGGCATCCCGCTCGAGGTCGCCTCCCAGCGGACCTGCTCGAACTTGTCGTCGCGCTTCGACGCGAACAGTCGGGCGAGCTCGCTGCGGCCCTCGCGCAGGAAGTTGACGACGAAGCGGCCGCCGGCGCGGAGAGCCGGCAGCGTACGGCTCGTCAGATCGACGCACACGAGCAGCAGGGGAGGCTCCGCCGAGACGCTCGACACCGCGGTCGTCGTCAGTCCTCGCGGGGCACCGTCCGAGTCGAGGGTGGTGACGATCGCGACCCCCGCGGGATAGGAGGCCATGATCTCGACGAAGGTGTCGCGGTCGACGGTCACCGGCGGGAAAGGAGCCGCCGCACCGTGCTCGGGCGGAGCAGCTCCTTCGCCACGAGCGTACCGGAGCCGGCCCCGAGGCCGGGGCCGGGGTGGGTGGAGGCCCCGATGTGCCACAGGCAGTCGACCTGCGTGCGGTGCCCGGGCAGGCCCGGGCGCGGGCGCCAGAGCAGGTTCTGGTCGAGGGCGCACGAGCCGGAGTAGATGTCCCCACCGACCAGGTTCGGGTTCGCCGCCTCGATGTCGGCCGGCGAGAAGGCGACGCGCCGGACGACGGCGCCGTCGAGGTTCGGCGCCTGGCGGGCGATTCGCGCCTGGATGCGGTCGGCGTAGGCCTCGCGCAGCTCCTCCGTCCAGGTTCCGTCGCCGGTCTCCAGCTCTCCGGCCGCGTCGCCCTTCGGACGCGACGGCACCTCCTGCAGCTGGATCCACAGGATCGACGCGCCGTCGGGAGCCCGCGAGGGGTCGACGGCCACCGGCTGGCCGACGACGACGGTCGCCTCCGCCGGGAGGAGGCCGCGCACGGCCTCGTTCACGGCCCGGGAGACGCCGTCGAGGCCGGGCGTCAGGTGGATGATCGCGGTCCGGCCGAGGCGCTCGTCGCCCTGCCAGCGCGGCGGCTCCGAGAGCGCGAAGTGGATCTGCATCCCGGCGCGGCCGAAGCGGAAGCGGCGCGCCTCGTCCCGGAGACCGCCCCCGCCGAGCAGGTCGGCGTAGAGGTGCTGCGGGGTGACGCCGGCGAGCACGGCGCGCCCGGCCTCGACCGTCTCGCCGTCCTCGATGCGGACGGCGGTCGCGCGACCGCCGGTGACGAGGATGCGCTCGACGCGGCGGCCGGTCTCGCAGGCGCCGCCCGCGTCGCGGACGATCCCGGCGAGCGCCTCGACGAGCCTGACGCCACCGCCGACCGGCACCGGCATCCCGCCGAGCTCGAGCGCCACGCCGATCAGCCGGGCCATGAACCCCGACGACGCAGCGTCCGGGCCGAGGCCGGTGTGCAGCACCCAGGGCGCGAACAGGCCGTGCACGCGCTCGTCCTCGAACGTCTCCGCGGTCCAGTCGCGACAGCTCGTCAGCACGTTGCCGGTGAACTCGACCAGACCCCGCCGGCCGAGGCGGCGCAGCGCCTTCACGGCCAGACCGAGCCCGTCCCGCGACCAGAGCTCGGTCGACAGCACGCCGAAGGCGAGGTCGGCGTTCGGCATGAGCTCGGAGACGGCGAGCTCCCACCCTCGCCCCAGGGCGGCCACGTTCTGCTCGTGCGACGTGGTCAGGAAGCAGCTGTCGCCGTCCGGGAAGAGCGTCGCGGTCGGCAGCTCGGTGTTCAGGTACTCGAGCCCGCGGGCGGTGAGGTCGTCCTGCAGCTCCGCGTACGCCGCCGAGCCGGTGAAGAGCGGGTGCCAGGAGGCGAACGCCTCGTGAACGAAGCCGGGCTCGGTCAGCTCGGCGGTGCGGATCGACCCGCCCAGCCGGTCGCTGCGCTCCAGCACGCAGACGCGCCAGCCTGCCCTGGCGAGCAGCGCCGCCGCGACGAGGGCGTTGATCCCGCTGCCGACCGCGACCGCGTCGTAGCGCCGACTCATCGGCTCTCTCCGGCGCGTCCCGTCGGAGCGTGCCCCAGGGACAGTCCCTCGACCGTCCCGAGCGGGCGAGCCGGGCCCGGATGGGCCGCGGGGCCGGTCGCAAAGCTCGCGCCGAGGATGGTGAACTCGCAGAGCCCGAGCCGCACGACAGGGAACGCTAAACCGAACCCGATTGAATCCGCGTACGGACCAGGCGTATGGTCCCCCGGGTTCCCGCTTTCCAGGAGGCAACATGAGAAGACCGAAGCCCGGCATCGTGGCGCTGCTCGCATTCGCCACGGTCGCCGTCGGCACGACCGTCGGCGTGACGACGGCTGCAGGAGGAAGCTCGGCGAAGCCGCCGATCATCATCGGCGCCGCGATCGACACGAGCGGCCAGATGTCACCGTTCAACAACCCCGCCCTGACCGCGGCCCAGCTCGAGGTCGCGAAGATCAACGCTGCCGGCGGCGTCAACGGGCGAAAGCTGAAGATCCTCACGTGCAACACGCAGAACTCGAAGCCCGACGTCTCCACGTCGTGCGCGTCCAGCCTGATCTCGAAGGGCGCGGCGATCGGCTGGGTCACCTGCGACGTCGACTTCGCCACTCCGGCGATCCTGACGTTCCTGAACAAGGGGCTCTTGACGATCGCGCCCTGCATCGGCACCGACCAGATGGGGCCGAAGCGATTCGGCGCGAAGGGCAAGCTCGCGTTCAGCTTCGGCAACGTCGCCCAGGACGAGGGTGCGGCGATGGCGGAGTACGCCTACAACGTGAAGCACTGGACGACGGCGGTGACGATCACCGACAACGTGATCGTCTACTTCAAGAACATCGTCCAGTCGTTCACGAGCCGGTTCAAGCAGCTCGGCGGCACGATCGCCGACGCCGAGAGCTTCACGAGCGGAGACAAGACGATCCAGAACGTCGTCAGCCGCGTGAACGACCACAAGGCCGACGTGATCGTCACCTGCGACGGCTTCGCGGACTGGCCGACCGAGGTGGCCGGCATCCGCAGCCTCGGCAACAACACGCCGATCATGAACTCGTGGGCGGGTGACGGCACGTTCTGGTATCCGAAGAGCCCGAAGGTGTCGAACTACTGGTACGTCACCTACGGCTCGGTCTTCGGCGACGATCCGAGCGCGCAGGTGAAGGCCCTGATCGCGAAGATGAAGGCCAAGGGCCAGCCGCCCGCCACCGGCGGGTTCCTGCCCGGCGCCGCCGCGATCGACGGCATCGCGGTCGCGATCAAGCGGGCCGGCGGCTCCACGAACGGAGCGAAGCTCGCGGGCGTGATGCAGAAGTTCCACAACGTGCCCACGATCTCCGGCCTCGTCAGCTTCTCGACGAAGCTGCACAGCGTGTTCGGGCGCACGTATCGCGTCATGGAGGTGCAGAACAACACGCCCAAGTACGTGGGCAGGATCAAGGCCTCGTCGCCCGCCAGCCTGGGCTGACGCGCCACGTGGCCCAGGCGACCTCGCCTGAAACCGACCGGTGGCCTGGAGAGTCTCTCCGGGCCACCGGCGTCTCCCGGTCGTTCGAGGGAGTCCGGGCCCTGCACGACGTCAGCCTGCAGATCCGCCGGCACGAGGTCGTCGGCCTGATCGGGCCGAACGGGGCGGGCAAGACCACGCTCGTCAACATCCTCACCGGCTTCGACTTCCCCGATGCAGGAGCGGTCGAGCTGGCGGATCGCGACATCACCACGTGGGCGCCGGCGCGCCGCGGACGGAGCGGGCTCGCGCGGACGTTTCAGCACAGCCGGTCCTTTCGCAACCTCTCCGTCCGCGAGAACGTCGAGGTGGCCGCTCTCGGCTCCGGCGCCTCGACCCGCGAGGCACGGCGGCGCGCGCACGAGCTGCTCTCGGTGCTCGGGCTGGCGGCCGGCGCGGACGCCCCGGCGTCTGCGCTCGCCCACGGCGACGAGCGCAAGCTCGGCGTCGCGCGGGCGCTGGCGACCGCGCCGCGCTTCGTGCTCCTGGACGAGCCGGCCGCCGGCCTGCCCGAGCCGGAGGTACCCGACTTTGCCGCCGCGGTCCGCCTCGTCCGGGACGAGCGGCAGGCGGGCGTCCTGCTGATCGACCACAACATGGCGCTGATCATGGACGTCTGCGACCGGATCCACGTGCTCGACCAGGGCAGGACGCTCGCCGAGGGAACCCCGGCCGAGGTCCGCGGCTCGGTCGACGTCGCCGCCGCGTACCTCGGCGAGACCGCGGTGCACGACGAGGGCGGCGGTGCCTGACGCGCTGCTGCAAGTCGAACGGCTCCACGTCCGGTACGGGACCGTGGAGGCCGTGCGCGGCCTGAGCTTCGAGGTCGGCGCGGGCGAGATCGTCGGCCTGATCGGCCCGAACGGCGCCGGCAAGACGACGACGCTGCACTCGATCATGGGCCTGCTGCCCGCCCACGCCGGCTCGGCGCGCCTCGCCGGCCGCCCGCTGGTCGGGCTGCGGCCCGAGACGATCTCCCGGCTCGGCGTCTCCCTCGTCCCGGAGGGCCGGCGCATCTACCCGGAGTTCACCGTGGGCGAGAACCTCCGGCTGGGGCTGGTCGGGCGTGGCGACCGCGACGGCGCCGAGCGGGACCTCGACTGGATCCAGGAGCTGTTCCCCCTCGTCCACGAGTTCCGCGACCGCCAGGCCGGCGCGCTGTCGGGCGGCCAGCAGCAGCAGCTCGCGATCGCCCGCGCGCTGGCCGCAGGCCCCAGGGTGCTGCTGCTGGACGAGCCCTCGCTGGGGCTTGCGCCGAAGCTCGTCGACATCGTCTTCGAGGCGCTCGAGGTGATCCGCGAGCGCGGCGTCGGCGTGCTGCTCGTCGAGCAGCGCGCCCAGCGCACGGTCGGGCTCGCAGCGCGGACGTACGTCGTCTCGAACGGCGAGCTGCGCCTGACCCTCTCGCCGGCCGACGCCGGCGACACCGACCGGCTGATCGCCGCCTACCTTGCCTAATGGATCGCCGCCGTTTGTATCGGTTCCCGTCGTCGCGACCGACATGGTTCAGGGACAGTCCTAGGACTGTCCCTGCCCGGGCGCGGCTCCCCACCGTCGCTGAGGTGCGAGCGCAGTTGGGGAAGGCGGCTCGCGGGGGAAGCCGGCCGTTTCCCCCGCGGGAGCGAGCCGGAGGCGAGCGACGATGAGCCACGTTCAGGCGCTCATCGACGCGATCGGGCTGGGGTCCGTCTACGCCCTCGTCGCGGTCGGAATCGGGCTTGTGTTCGGCGTCCTCCGGCTGGTGAACTTCGCGTACGGGCAGCTGATCATGATCGCCGCCTACATGCTCGTGTTCACCCAGGGCTGGGGCGACGCCGCGGCGATCCTGATCGCGGTGGTCACGGCGGTCTTCGCCTCGCTCGTGATGGAGCGAATCGCATTCCGGCCGCTCCGGACGACCTCTCCCGCGACCGTGCTGGTGGCGACGTTCGCGATCAGCTTCCTGCTCCAGAACGTCGCGCTGCTGCGCTACACCTACCAGCACCGGCCGGTCGGCGATTCGGTCGGCGTGCTCGGCGGGCTCAACCGGGCGGCGACGATCGGCTCTCTGCACATCCGCTGGATCACCTTCGTCGCGATCGGAGCCGGCGCCGTCGCGCTGGCCGCGCTCAGCCTCCTGCTGAACCGGACCAGCCTCGGGCTGCAGATGCGCGCGGCCGCCGCCGACTTCCACACCGCGCGGCTGCTCGGCGTGCGCGCCGACACGGTGATCATGGCGGCGGTGGCGGTGAGCGGGGCGCTCGCCGCCGTCGCCGC
This sequence comes from uncultured Actinomycetes bacterium, assembly GCA_963836685.1. GTDB lineage: Bacteria > Actinomycetota > Thermoleophilia > Gaiellales > Gaiellaceae > DATBLE01. The sequence goes on along the minus strand of CAWIKS010000012.1, from coordinate 70,732 downwards.
GGTCATCCTCTCCGTGCAAAGCCCGCAGGTCACGAACACCACGGGCCTGAACGAGACCATCTTCGTCCTCGTCGGCGTCGTCGTCGGCGGCATGAACCGGCTGCTCTCCGCGACGCTCGGGGGCTTCGCGATCGGCTTCGCGAACTCGTTTCTCGGCTTCGAGCTCGCCTCGCAGGGCTCGAAGAGCCAGACCGCGGTCCCCTTCACGTCCAGCGTCTACCTGCCCTCGGTGATCTACGTGCTCGTCATCCTCGTCCTCCTGCTCCGTCCCGAGGGGCTGTTCGCGCGGCGGGGCCAGGCGGCGGTGGAGCGCGTATGAGACGCGTGTCCGAGGGCGCGGCGCAGCTGCTCGGCCCGGCCGCGCTCGTCGTCCTGCTCGCCGTGGTCGCCTCGCAGACGGTGAGCGCCGCCGACGACGTCAGGTTCCGGACGGCGATCGTCAACGTCGCGCTCGTCGTCGCGCTCTACGTCTTCGTCGGCAACTCCGGCGTGCTCTCGTTCGGCCAGGTGAGCTTCGTCGCCGTCGGCGGGTTCGCCGCCGGGCTGATGACCGTACCGGCAGACGTGAAGCCGGGAGTCCTCCCCGACCTGTTCCCCTTCCTCAAGGAGCACTCCCTGTCGAACCCCTGGTCGCTCGCGCTCGCGGCCGCGCTGGGCGGGGCGTACGCATTCGTGGTCGGCATCCCGCTCATGCGCCTGTCCGGCCTGGCCGCGGGCATCGCCACGTTCGCCGTGCTCGGCATCACCTACAACATCCTCACCTACTGGACGAGGATCGGGCCCGGCGCGACCACGCTGACGCTGATCCCGGTCACGACCGGCTACCTGCAGGCGACGGTCGGCGCGCTGGCGGTGATCGCGATCGCCTTCGCCTACCAGCGCAGCCGCTGGGGACGTCAGCTGCGCGCGACGCGCGAGGATCCGGCGGCGGCGCAGGCGGCGGGCATCGACGTCCACCGCCAGCGGTTGTGGGCGTTCGTCCTGTCCGGCGCGCTCTCCGGGTTCGCCGGCGGGCTGCTCGCCCACCTGCCGCCGGGAAGCCTGACGACGAATCAGGTCTACCTCGACCTCACCTTCCTGATGCTGGCGATGCTGGTCGTGGGCGGCACCCACAGCCTGTTCGGAGCGGTCTCCGGCGCGCTCGGGGTCAGCCTGGTCAACATCCTGCTCCAGAACGGCGAGAACGGGATCCACGTCCTCGGCTGGAAGATCAGCCTTCCGCAGGGGTCGTCGCTGGTCGGGGTGGCGATCGTGATGCTGGTGGTGCTGCTCCTGCGGCCCTCCGGAATCACGGGCGGGCGGGAGTTCCCGCTGCCCCGACCGCCGCGCGGCGGGCCGAGGACGGAGCCGCCCGCCCCGGCCTCCGAGGCCGGCGTCTGACCGGCGTCACCCGCCGATCAGCCGCAACGCGTCGTCCATCTGCTCCAGGTAGGCGGGGAACGAGAACTCCCGCATCGGGAAGTCAGCCGGGAAGTGGCCCTGGTAGAGCGGGTACCAGATCCCGGGCGGGGAGGGGTTGACCGCGACCGTCCCGACCCCGGCCGCCCGCAGCTCCTCGACCCGGCGGCGCACGTCGTCCGGCGATCCCGAGACGGTGATCGCGTCCGCCGCCTCGTCCGGGATCGCGGCCAGCGCACCCTCGGCGTCGCCGGCGGCAACGCGTTCCCGCACCGCCGCGACCACGTCCGCGTAGCCTGCGGCGGCGAAGCTCTCGGCGTAGAAGGGCGACGAGCTCGAGGCGGTCGCGAACATCAGCACCTGGCCCTTGGCCTGCTCGAGCCCGCTCGCGTCGTCCGTCACCACCGTCGGGTAGCCGCAGGCGACGTCGAGCTCGTCGAGCGGGCGGCCCGACCGGGCGGCGCCCTCCCGCAGGGCGGGCATGACCACGTCGCGAACGTACCCCGCCGACCAGCAGTACCCGAGCACGCCGTCGGCGACCTCTCCCGCCAGCCGGATCATCTGGGGCCCGATCGCAGCGACGTAGAGGCGGGCCGGACGCTCGGGGGGCGGCAGCTGCAGCTGGAAGTCGCGCACCGAGAAGATCTCTCCCTCGAAGGTGACGGGCGCACCGGCGAGCACACGGCGCAGGATCGTGACGTACTCACGCATCGCCCGGATCGGGCGCTCGTACGTCCGGTCGTGCCAGCCGGAGACGTAGTTGCGCGCCTGCACTCCGAGGCCGAGCAGCAGGCGCCCGCCCGACAGCTCGTCGAGCGAGGCCGCCTGGAGCGCCATCGTCACCGGAGAGCGGCTCCAGATGCCGACGACGCCGGTGCCGAGGAGCAGGTCCGTCGTCCCGGTCGCGGTCGCGGTGGCTGGCCCGAAGGAGTCCCCGAAGGTGATCTCGGGGAACCAGGCGGCGCGGAAGCCGGCCTGCTCGACCCGGCGTCCGTACTCGACCGCCAGGCCGGGCGGCACTGCTTCGACGAAGAAGTCGAGGCCGTTCACCGCCGCTCCGTCCCGTTGAAGATCTTCAGCGGCACCTGCGAGAAGGCTACTCCGCCCTCCGCGGTGACGAGCCACGTGTCCTGCATGTACAGGCACGTGCGCTCGTCCGGCGTGATCGCATGCGGATGCATCGAGACGACCATGCCGGCGCGCAGCTCGACCTCGTTGCCCTCGCCGACGCGCGGGTGCTCGATCATCGTCATCCCGATCGAGTGGCCGGTGACGTGGCCGAGCGCGAAGCCGCGCTCGAGGAACGGCCTCGACACGGCCGTGTGGACGTCGTGCGCCGTCGAGCCCTCCCGCATGGTCCGCTTCGCGGCGTCGAAGTACTCGAGGTAGGCGTCCATCGCCGACAGGGTCTCGCGGGTCGGCCGACCGGCGCAGATCGGCCGGGAGAACTCGACCCAGTGGCCGCCCGGGCCGGCGATCTCGAGCCCGTACAGGACCAGGTCGTCGTGCCCGATCGGTCGCGTGTGGTCGGGGAACTTGAACTCCGGCCCGGCCGCGCCGCCGGCCCCCGTGAGCACCATGTCCATCGTCGTCCGCGAGGTGCCGGCGGCGGCGAACACGCGCTCGGCCTCGCCCATCACCTCGGCCTCCGTCCGACCGACCTCGTAGGCGGCGACCACGGCCCAGAAGCCGTCCTCGTTGATCCGGAAGCTCTCGCGGACGAGCTCCAGCTCCTCGTCGCTCTTCACCGCCCGCGCCAGGTCGAAGCCCTCGTCCCAGGGAACGACCTCGGCCGGACCGTCCGCGAGCGCCCGGTAGTCGCGGACCGGCATCACGTAGTCGAGCCCGTAGACGCCGACGCGGCTCCACCCGCGGGCGCGGTCGCGGATCCACTCACCGGGGCGCTCGGCGAACACCCGGTCCTCGATCCAGGCCTGGGAGTGGTCGCCCACCCAGCGGGCCTCGCGCGGGAAGACGATCGACGGGTCGCCGTCCACCGGGAGGACGACGTAGGCGTAGCGGTGGAGGATCCGGAACCCGGAGAGATAGCGAACCGCTCCCTCGAAGCCCGTGTACTCGGAGCCGCAGACGACGGCGGCGTCGAGGCCGTCCGCCGCCGCCGCCGCCCGGACCGCGGCGTAGCGACGCTCGATCTCGGCCTTGCTGATCATGCGCGTGCCCCCTCGCTGATCTTGCCCGGGGCCTCCCTGGCCCTGCCCGCCGCACCTCGGGAAACCCGAGGTACGGCGCAAGGGGGAACCGCCCGGTTCCCCCGACTCCCCCTCCCCGGAGGCTGCATGAAAACGCTCATGCAGCCTCCCGGGCCTTGATCAGCGCGGTCAGCGCTCGGTTGAGCGGCGCGTCGACCCCGTTCCGCGCCCCGAAGGCGACGATCGCGCCGTTCAGGAAGTCGATCTCCGTCTCGCGGCCCGCCTCGACGTCCTGGAGCATGCTCGGCTTGTGGCCGTAGGCGACGTCCCTGCGGGCGGCGTGGTCGAACAGCTCCTCCGGGCTCAGGTCGAGGACGATTCCCTGCGCGTCGGACACGGCGCGGCCCTCGGCCATCACCGCCCAGGCAAGCCCGCGGGTCGGCGGGAACTCGGCGATCCGCCCGTGGGTGAAGCCGGTCAGCGCGCCGATCGCGTTCGAGGCGGCGTTGAAGATCAGCTTTCGCCACTGGGCACCGCGGGCGTCATCGAGCGCGTGGGTCGGCATGCCCCCGCGCGTGCAGGCGTCGGCCAGCTCCCGCACCTTCTCCATCGGCGCCGGGCTCGGCTCGAAGGGGCCGATGTGGGTGTCGCCCCTCGTGTCCCAGCCGACATGGCCCGGCTCGACGACATGACCGGCCGGAAACGTCGTGCCGCGGATCACCTCGCGGACGTGCTCGGCGACGAGCTCCTCGTTCCCGGCCCCGTTCTGCACCGAGCAGACCGCCCCGCCCTCGAGGGCGTGCGCGGTCGCGGCCAGTGCCTGGGAGGTGTGCATGCTCTTCGTCGCGACGATCCCGTAGTCGCACGGCGGCAGCTCGGCGGGATCGGCGGTGGCGCGCACCCGGCCGACGACGTCGCCGGCGCCCGAGAGCCGGAGGCCGCCCGCGTTGATCGCGTCGACGTGCTCGCGCCACGGGTCGTACGCCCAGACATCGACGTCGTCGAGCGTCCCGAGGTTGGCGGCGAACAGCGACCCGACCGCCCCGCACCCGATCACCGCGATCCTCACGCCGACTCCCGGATCTCTGTTGCGGCCTCCCTCGCCTTCACGAGCCGGTACATGGCCGTGTGCAGCGGCACAGGCACGCCGAGCCGTTCCGCCTCGCGGACGAGCGCGCCCGTGATGAAGTCGACCTCGGTCGGGCGCCGCGCCCGCACGTCCTCCAGCATCGAGGGGACATGGGCGTAGTGCCCCTCGGCGGCGAGGGTCTCGCCGCGCCGGACCGCGAGCACGTTCATCTCCCAGGGATCTTCGTGGAGCTCGACCCCGGCGGCGGCCGCAACCGCCTTCCCCTCCTCGACCAGGCCGTGGACGAGATGGCCGAGGTCGGTCCGGCGCTCCCGGGACGCGAACAGGCCCACGTGCGGCAGGTCGGTGAGCGCCGAGACCGTGTTCACGGTCGCGTTGAAGATCAGCTTCGACCACTGGGCGGGGCGCAGGTCGGGAAAGGCGCGGGCGCGGAGGCCGGCGGCGACCAGCAGCGCCTCGATCTCCTGCGCGCGCTCGAACGTCGTCGTTCCGGCGTACGGGCCGAGCCAGGTCTCGGTGTCGAGCTCGTACTCGACGTGCGAGTCGTCGTGGCGCACGCCGCTCATGAACGTCACCGCCGAGACGATCGGCCAGCCGCCGTGGCCGCGGACGACCTCCTCCGCGCCCAGGCCGTTCTGGATCGTCATCAGCGTTGCTTCCGGGAAGCGGCCGGCGAGCCCGGCGGCGACCTCCTCGAGCTGCGTCGCCTTGGTCGCGAGGATGCCGAGCTCGAAGTCCGCCAGCTCCGCGGGATCGGCGGTGGCGTGGAGCGTCGCGGTGAATTCGGACTTCCCCGAGATGCGCAGACCGTGCTCGTTCAGCGCGCGGGCCTGCTCGTCTCGGCGCGTGAGCACGCTGACCTCGAGCCCGCGCGCCAGGTGACCCGCGTAGAGGCTGCCGATCACGCCCGCGCCGACCACGCAGATGCGCTGGATCGCCATGAGGCAACGCTAACCGGTTAGGTTCGCCCGAGTGCTCGGGGTCGCCCTCGCCCTGCTCTCGGCGGTGCTGTTCGGCGGAATGTCGATCGCGCTCGGCTTCGCGGTCCGGCGCAGCAGCGACGTCGAGGTCGGCGCGTTCGTGACCGCCCTCGCGGGCTTCCTGGTCTGTGCGGCGGTCGCTGCGGTGGGGCGCGAATGGGGCGGCGAGCTCTGGCCCTTCCTGCTCGCCGGGCTGCTCGCGCCGGGGGTCTCCCAGCTCCTGTTCGTGCTCGCGGTGCGCGAGTCGGGGCCGGCTCGGGCGTCGGTGATCGCCGGCGCCGCGCCGCTCGTCGCGGTGACGATTGCGATCGTCGCGCTCGGCGAGCCGGTGCGCGCTCCCCTCCTCGCCGGCGCCGTCCTGATCGTCGTCGGCGGGCTGGCACTGATCGCCGAACGCGTCCGGCCCGATTCGTTCCGGCCGATCGGCCTCGTCTTCGCCTTCGGCTGCACGATCTTCTTCGCGACGCGCGACAACCTCGTCCGCCATCTCGCGTCGGACACGAGCGTGGCCCCACAGCTGGCCGCGGCGGCGACGATCCTCTCCGGCACGGCCCTGGTCTTCGTCTACCTGCTGGTCACCCGCCGCCGGCGGCTTGGGGCGGATCTCCGGCGCTCGGCGGCCCCGTTCGCGCTCCCCGGCCTGCTGTGGGGGGCGTCCTATGCGTCGCTGTTCGAGGCCTTCTTCCGCGCGCGCGTCTCCGTCGTCAGCCCGCTGGTCGCGACCGAATCGCTGTTCAGCGTCGCGCTCGCGGTGCTGCTCCTACGGCGGACCGAGCTCGTCGGCCGCCACCTCGTGCTGGGCGCGCTCCTGGTCGTGTCGGGCGGAGCCCTGATCGGCGCCTTCCGCTGACCACGACTCGCCCTCGGGTCCCACGCCGAGCGCCGGGGACGAGCTGTGGACAAAGATTGGCACTCTCGCCACACCTCCAGTGCCAGGCACTACCTGTGGACAAGAAGACGCACTTTCGTCACCTTCGAGTGCCAGGCACGAGCTGTGGAGAAAACGTTCCGAATCCGGCACACCTCGACCGCCGGCTCCCCTCCTCAGCCGCGCTCGACCGGCAGGCCGCGCGCCTGCCAGTCGCTCCACGAGCCCGGATACAGCTTCGCGTCGTGGCGGCCCGCCCGTGCCAGCGCGAGCAGGTCGATGCAGGCGGTCACGCCGGAGCCGCAGTAGACCACGACCTCGTCGGCCTCGAGCACTCGAGGCGGAACCCGCGCGGCCTCCGTGTACGGCCAGTTGACCGCGCCCGGGATCCGGCCCGCGACCGGGTCGATCGGCTCCACCTCGCCGCGGAAGCGCTCGGGCGTCCTCGCGTCGACGACGACGAGGCCGGACTCGCCGAGCCGCTGCGACAGCTCGTCCGCGTCGATCGTGTCGCCGTCCCGGGGACGCGGGACGAACACGGCAGGCTCGAGCTCCTCCTCGCCGCCTCGCACCGGACCGAGCCACGCCTCGAGCCCGCCGCCGAGCACCGCGACCTCGTCGTGGCCGAAGTGGCGCAGCAGCCACCAGAGCCGTGCCGCCCCGCCGGCGCCGCCGTGGTCGTAGGCGATCACGAAGTCGCCCTCGCCGATCCCGGCACGCGAGGCCGCCGCCGCGAACGCCTGCGCGCCCGGGAGCGGGTGCCGCCCACGCCCCTGGACCGAGAGATCGGACAGCTCGTCGATCCCGAGAAAGGCCGCGCCGGGGACGTGTGCCTCGAGGTACGCCTCCCTGCCCGCCTCGACCCGGTCGAGCGCGTAGGCGCAGTCGACGAACCGGTAGATCAGTAGAAGCCTTCGCGGCGCGCGTACCGCTCGGCCCGCTCGGCGTCGTACGTCGCGGCATCGACGTCCGGATCGAGCGTTCGGAGGATCTCGCCCGACGACGGCAGCTCGGCGCGGTCCACGTAGCGCTCGGGATCCCAGAGCCGCGCGCGGAGGAAGGCCTTGGGGCAGTGCGTGTACGCCTCCTCGACGTCGATCCGGAGCGCGAGCATCGGCACCTTGCCCTCGACCGAGCACGGTTCGAGCAGCTCGAGGTCGGTCACGATCGTCGCCCGGCCGTTGACGCGGAGCGTGTCGGAGACGCCCGGGATCACGAAGAGAAGCGCGACCCGCGGGTTCTCGAGCACGTTGCGGAGCGAGTCCGCGAGGCGGTTCCCAGGCCGGTCGGGGAGGAGCAGCGTCCGCTCGTCGAGGATGCGGACGAACCCCGGCGGGTCGCCGCGCGGGCTGACGTCGCAGGTGCCGTCGGCGCCGGCGGTGGCGAGACAGAGAAACGGCGAGCGTTCGACGAACCTGCGCGTCAGGTCGTTGAGGCGGTCGCTGACCTTCGAGCGAACGAGGTCCGACGGCTCGCCCAGCAGCGAGCGGAGCTGGTCTTCGCCGACCACCGGCAGGGACACGCCGTCAGCCTATCGGGGCCCGCCGACCTCAGCCGCCGGGCCTCGGGGGATCGTCAGTGCGCGCCCTCGGGCGAGACCTCGAGCTCGAGCACGGTCTCGGTCGGAAACCGCCGCTCGAGCTCGCGCGCGCACGCAGCGCCGTCCTCGGCCCAGACGATCACCGTCGGACCCGACCCCGACAGGGTTGCCCCGACCGCGCCCGGCGGCAGCTCGGCTCGGATCGCGTCGAGCAGACGGGAGGGGCGGTACGGCTCGTGCAGCCGGTCGGCGAACGCCGCCTCGAGCAGTCGCGAGTCGCCGCGCGCCAGCCCGGCCCCGAGCAGCGCCGCGCGCGCGGCGGTGAAGGCGGCGTCGCCGTGCGTCACCTCGGCGGGCAGCGCGTTCCGCGCCTCCGGCGTGCGCACGTGCTCGTTCGGAACGACCGCGACCGGCGCCAGCGGCAGCGTGTCCGCGAGCCGCTCGATCCGACCGTCCCACGTCAGGCAGGCACCGCCCGCCAGACAGGCGGCGAGGTTGTCCGGGTGCCCCTCCAGTGGACCGCCCCGCGCGAGCAGCTGCTCGACGGACAGCTCCTGCCCCGACCACCTGACCGCCGCGACGAGGCCGAGCGCGATCGTCGCCGCGCTCGAGCCCAGCCCGCGCGCACGTGGGATCCGCTCCGTCCACCGGAACGCCAGCCCGGCCGGCGAGGCGACGAGCCCGAAAGCCCGGATGCCGATGTGGGTCGGGTCGGGCGGGTCGCCGCCTTCGCTCACCTCGACCTCGTTCCAGAGGTCGAGCGCGACCGCGGCGCAGTCGAAGCCGGGGCCGAGGTTGGCCGTCGTCGCCGGCGCCCGCACGCGAAGGGTCACAGCCGATCGACCGCGTCGGGATCCTTGAGCCCGTGGCCCGTGAGGACGCAGACCACCCGGCCCCCGGGGCGGACCCGAGCGACGCCGGCGAGCCCGGCCGCCGACGCCGGCTCGCAGAAGATCCCCTCCAGGCGGGCGACCGCGCGCCACCACTCGACCAGCTCCTCCTCCCCCACGGTCACCACCTCGGCCGCCGCCTCCGCCTGCTCGCGGTGCACCGGCTCGACGATCCGGATCGCCGACGCGAACGTCGTCGCACGCTCGGCCGACTGCACCGCGAGCAGCCTCGGCGCGGCGCCGCCGGCCTCCCGGAAGCCGCGGGCATACGCACAGGTGTTCCCGCCGCCGCCGTAGGGCAACGCGAGCACGTCGGGCGGGCTCCCGAGCTGCTCGACGATCTCGCGGGCGGCGGACGCCTGCCCCTCGATCCGGTCGGGGTTGATCGAGTTCACGTTCACCCAACCCTCGACGTCGGCGAGGCGCCGCGCGAGCACGTGTGCATCCCCGAACGACCCGTCCACCTCGCGCACCTCCGCCCCGGCTGCGAGCGTCTGCGCCAGCTTCCCTCGCGCCACCGCACCGGCCGGCACGACGATCACCGCCGGAAGCCCGGCGCGGGCCGCGTATGCCGCTGCCGAGGCGGCGGTGTTGCCCGTGGAGGCGCAGACGACCCCGGGCGCGCCGCGCTCGACCGCCCGTGAGACGGCGAGAGCCATCCCCCGGTCCTTGAAGCTCCCGGTCGGGTTCGCGCCCTCCCACTTCAGCCACACCTCGGAGCCGAGCAGCTCCGAGAGCCGCGGCGCCGGCAGCAGCGGGGTGCCGCCCTCGCCGAGCGTCACGCCCATCCGAGCTCCGCCACGCCCCGGTCGGAGATCACCGGCAGCGCGGAGGCCGTGCCCCGCGTCTCTTCGAGAGCGTCGATCTCGTCGAGTGCCCCGCGCAGGCTTCCCTCCGGCGCCTCGTGCGTGACGATGTGCAGCGTCGCCGACCGATCGCCCTGCTGCTGCACCAGCCGGGCGATCGACACACCGTGCGACGCGAGCCGGAGGGCGACCACCGCGAGCACACCCGGACGGTCGGCCACCTCCAGGCGCACGTAGAACGGCGACGCGATCTCCCCCTCGGGCAGGCGCGGCAGCTCACGCCAGCAGGCGTCGTTCTGGAGGAAGCCGGTGCCGGTCGTGCCGACGATCGTGACCATGTCCGCGACGACCGCAGACGCCGTCTCCAGACCGCCGGCGCCCGGGCCTTCGAGCGTGATCTCCCGGATCGCGTCGCCCTGGAGCATGACCGCGTTGAAGGCGCCCTCGACCGCGGCGAGCGGATGCGCCCGATCGACCAGGGCCGGGCGGACGCGGATGTCCACCTGCCCGTCCACGAGGGTCGCAGCCCCGACGAGCCGTACGACCATGTTCAGCTCGCGCGCGGCGGCCACGTCCTCCGCTCCGACCCGCTCCAGCCCCTCGTGGGCGACGTCCTCGAGGTTCACCCTCGAGCCGAACGCGACCGTCCCGAGGATCGCCATCTTCGCGGCCGCGTCCTTGCCCGACACGTCCTCGGTCGGGTCGGCCTCGGCGAAGCCGAGCCGCTTCGCCTCGGCGAGCGCCTCGTCGTAGGTCGATCCCCGTTCCATCTCGGTCAGCACGAAGTTCGTCGTCCCGTTGACGATCCCGAGCACCCGGTGCACGTTCGAGACGACGAGCGCCTCGCGCAGGACCTTGATCACCGGGATCGCCGCGCAGACCGAGGCCTCGAAGCGAAGCTGCACGCCCCCCTCCGCGGCGGCGGCGAAGAGCTCCGCGCCCCGGCGGGCGACGAGCTGCTTGTTGGCGGTGACGACGGGCCTGCCCGCGCGGAGCAGCTCGAGGACGTAGTCGCCCGCCGGCTCGAGCCCGCCCATCACCTCCGCGACGACGGCGATCGACTCGTCGTCGCGGATCTCGGCGAAGTCGGTCGTCACCGGCACCCCGCCCCCGCGCTCCTTCGCCGGATCCCGCACCAGGGCGCGTACGACGCGGAGTCGATGGCCGGTGGCGCGCTCGATGTCCGCCGCCTGGGCCTGGAGCAGGCGGTCGACCGCGGAGCCGACCGTCCCGTAGCCGAGCAGCGCAACCGGAACGTCGACCGACGCCACGGCCCGACACTAGCGGAGAGCGCAGACGCGGTTTCTAAGCTAGACGCGGTGATCGTCGCCCACCTCGACCTGGACGCCTTCTTCGCCGCGGTGGAGGAGCTCGAAGAGCCGGCCCTTCGCCGGAAGCCGCTCGTCGTCGGCGGCGACCCGCACGGCCGCGGCGTCGTCGCGACCGCGAACTACGTCGCCCGCACGTTCGGCATCCACTCGGCGATGAGCTGCGCCGAGGCGCTCCGCCGCTGCCCCCAGGCCGTCTTCGTCCGGCCGCGCCACTCCCTCTACCGGCAGTACTCCGAGGCGGTCTGGGGCGCGATCCGGGAGGTGGTGCCCACGGTCGAGCGCACCGGCCTCGACGAGGGCTACCTCGACCTGGGCGAGGTCGCGCCGGACTTCCTCGCCGCCCGCCGTGTCGCCGAGGCGGTCCAGACCGCCGTCCGCGGGGCGACCTCGCTGACCTGCTCGCTGGGAGTCGCGACCTGCAAGGTGGTCGCCAAGGTCGCCTCCGACCGGCGCAAGCCCGGCGGCCTGACCGTCGTGCGGCCCGGCCGCGAGGCGTCCTTCCTCGCGCCCTTCGACGTCCGGCTGCTGCCGGGAGTGGGTCCGAGAGCCGAGGATCGGCTCGGCGCGGCCGGGGTCGAGACGATCGGGGCGCTCGCCGGCCTGGACGACGACGCCCTCCGGCGGCTGCTGCCAGGCAAGGTGGGGACGATGCTTCGCGACCGCGCCCGCGGCATCGACCCGCGTGGTCTGGAGACGCAGGTGGAGCGCATCTCGATCTCCACCGAGGAGACGTTCGAGCGCGACATCGGCGACCGCGAGCAGCTCCACGCCGAGCTCCGGCGGATGGCGGGCCGGCTCGGCGACCACCTCGTGCGGACCGGCCAGGCCGCGCGGACGGTGACGACCAAGGTGCGCTACCCGGACTTCTCGATCCGCAGCCGCTCGTCCACGCTCGGCGCCGGCCTCGACGACGGCGCCGCGATCGGCGAGATCGCCTGCACCCTGCTCGACCGCGCCCTCGCCGACCGGCCCGGGCCGCTACGGCTGGTCGGCGTCGGCCTCTCGAACATCGAGCCGTTCCGCCAGCTGGCGCTGTCCTAGCCTCGCGATGCAGAGGTCGGGGCGGACGAAGACGTCGAGCCCCTCGACGTCGAGATCGCTCCCGAGCTCGGCGAGCGCACCCGACACGAGCCCGCGATGCACCCCACAGACGATCTCGGGGTTGGTCTCGGCGAGGTCGTGGAACGGGCAGCGGCGCATGTGGATCTCGGTGCCGCGCGACTCGGCGGCGAAGCCCTGCTCGTCGAGAAGCCGGGTCACCTCCGAGACGGCCCACTGCTCGGAGACGCGCTCGAGCGGCGAGGGCTTCGCGGCGAGATAGCGGCCCCAGGCGCGGCCGGCGTCCTCGGCCCGCCGTTCGCCGTCCGGAAGGCCCGCGACCGTCCCGGTCAGGATGGTCGCCAGCAGACGGTGCTCGTCGCCGCCGACGGCGTCGTTCGCGCCCGGGCGTAGCACATAGAGCATCCTCGGCCGGCCCGGACGGCCGTTCGGCGCGGGCCGCGACTCGACGAGCGCAGCGTCGGCGAGGATCCCGAGATGCCAGCGGACGGTGTTCCGGTGAAGCCCCAGCCGGCTCGCGAGCTGCTGCACGTCGAGACCGTCGGGCGCGGCGCGGAGCCCCTCGACGATACGGAGGCGGTGGTCGTCGGCGAGGGCGCGGCGAGCCAGGGCGGTCCCGGACATTGCACGAAAGATATCGGTGAAACCTCTCTTCGCCTATCCGCAAATTTGCTGATTGTGCCCTTCTGAATTCTCACTACTCTCATCGTGTATTCACGACAGAGGAGGACTCCCGTGACCTTTCCAGCGTCCGACCAGCTGCCCGCGTACCAGGCGAAACCCGACCCCGACCGCGGTGCAACGGCGAAGATCGTCGCGCTGATGCTGGGCATCGCCCTGCCGGCGGTGCTCGGTTTCGCGCTGTGGAGCGCGGCGTCGGCGAACAAGGCCCGCGACGATGCGAAGGCGGCCGCGGCGCGGGTCTCGACTGCGCCCGCGATGCCGGGCATGGCGGGCGAGACGTCGACCGCAGCAGGCGCCGTCGCCACACCCAGCTTCGCCGGGATCGCCCCTGTCAACGCGGACGCGATCGCAACCGCGCACCGCGCGTATCCGGCCGCGCTGCCGGCGCTTCAGGCCGGCCCGGTCGCGACCGTCCACCTCGGAATCGCGCACCGTACGATTCAGGTCGCGCCGGGGATCGAGTACGACGCGTGGACGTTCGACGGCGCCGTCCCGGGCCCGGTCGTCCACGTGCGCCAGGGCCAGAAGGTGCGCATCACGTTGACGAACGAGGCGCCGATGCCGCACTCGGTCGACTTCCACGCCGCTCGGGTCGCGCCCAACGTCGCCTTCGCGGACATCGCCCCGGGCACGTCGTTCACGTTCAGCTTCACGGCCAACGACCCGGGCGTCTACATGTACCACTGCGGGACGAAGCCCGTGCTCGCCCACATCGCCAACGGCATGTACGGCGCGATCGTCGTCGAGCCGAAGGCGGGCCTGCTCCCGAAGCCCGACCGCCAGTACGTCCTCGTCTCGGGCGAGTGGTACCTGAACACGCCCGGCCTCGGGAAGCCCGCTCAGCTGGACATGGTCAAAGCCGACCGGATGACACCCGATTGGGTGACCTGGAACGGCTACGCGGGCCAGTACGTCAAGCACCCGCTCACGGCGATGCCCGGTGAGACCGTCCGCTTCTGGGTGGTCGACGCCGGCCCCAGCCTGAACACCGACTTCCACATCGTCGGCACGATCCTCAACCGGGCCTGGGTCAACGCCGACCTGACCGACGCGCCCCAGCACGGGATCCAGACCGCGGTCGTCGCCGCGGGAGGCGGCGGCGTATTCGACGTGAAGATCGACAAGCCGGGCCTCTACCCGTTCGTCTCGCACTCGTTCGCGAGCGTGCAGATGGGGCAGGTCGGCCTGCTCAACGTCGGCGACGTCGCGGGAACGATGTCGCACTAGCCCTCGGTAGAGTGCGGGCGTGGCGAGGCTCTGGACCCTGATCGCCGGAGTCCTCGTCTCGCTCGCCGTCCCGGTGGGCGGGTCGACCTCCACGGTACCGCCCTGCCTTCCGCGCGGTCGTCGCGTCGCCGCGCCCGTCCCGACACGCTCGGGTCCGTACACACGCTGGGCCTGCCGCTGTCGAGGTTCTGCGCGGCGAGGCTCGGTCTCGCCGGCGCGCTGGCCGGTCCTGGCTCGTCGTCTCGCTGCGCGGACACGCGCTGGGCGGCCCGCCCCGACTACGCGGGGCGGCGCGGTCCTCGCCCTCTCCGGCGCCGCCCGCGGCCTCGTGTCGCTTCGTGGGGCCGGGGCCTCTGCCCCCGCCACGGGCGTGGCTGGGCGCGCGCGGCCGGCCGGCGCCACCGCGCCCTACCCGCCGGCGGGGACCGCTCCTGGTCGGCGCGCTCGGGTGCACGCCGCTCCTGCGCCGACCCGGCCACGCCGCGCGGCGCCTCCCGCTTGCGTTCTGGCAGCCGTCACGGGCGGGCAGCTGACCGGCTCGTTCTCGGCCGTCTACGGCAGCGCGGGCGCGGGGAACATCTCGTACGCGCTCCGGCTGCGAAACCGCTCGCGGCAGACCTGCTTCGTCTCCGGTCTCGCCCGTCTCCGCCTGCTCGGCGGGAACGGCCGGGCGCTGCCGACTCACGTCGAGCCCGCCTTCCGCGGCGCGCTCACCGCCGTGCGCGTCGTGCTTCGCCCCGGTGCGCGCGCGAGGGCGACCGCGCGCTTCTCCCCCGACGTTCCCGGAGTGGGCGAGCCCGTCGCCGGCCGGCAGTGCGAGCCGACCGCCCACCGGCTCCGCGTCACGCCGCCGCCGGGCGGAGGAGCGCTCGTCGTACCGGTCTCGCCGCCGACGCCCGTGTGCGAGCACGGAGGCCTGCAGCTCTCGGCGCTGTCAGCCGCCTAGCTTTTCCGCGGCCGCCAGGATCGAGTCGACGATCGGCGCGTAGCCGGTGCAGCGGCAGAGGTTCCCGGCGAGCTCGGCGCGGACCTGCTCCTCGGTCGGCGCGGGATTCTGCTCGAGGAAGAACTTCGCCGTCATCAGGATCCCCGGCGTGCAGAACCCGCACTGGAGGCCGAAGTGCTCGTGGAACGCCTGCTGCAGCGGGTGAAGCGTGCCGCCGTCCGCGAGCGATTCGACCGTCTCGATCTGCGCGCCGTCCGCCTGCGCCGCCAGGGTCAGGCACGAGCGCGCGGGGCGGCCGTCGAGCAGCACGGTGCAGGCCCCGCAGACGCCGTGCTCGCAGCCGACATGCGTGCCGTACAGCTGCAGGTCGTGGCGGATGAAGTCGGAGAGGAGCAGGCGCGGCTCCACCCGCCGCTCGTGCCGAACGCCGTTCACGGTGACCGAGATCTCGATCACGCCGCCGCCCGTTCCCCTGCCCGCGCGATCAGCGCGCGCGCGACTTCCTGCTTGTAACCCGCCGGCGCGAACAGGTCGCCGACCGGATCGAGGTCAACGCCGTCCCAGAGCACCGGCGTCGCCCCGACTCCTCCGAGCGCGACCCGCTCGCCGGCGACCGCCACGCACACGACCGCGAAGTCGCCGTGCCGGTGTGCGTGCTCCTCGAAGGCCCAGCCGCCTCCCGGCGCGGGGAAGCGAACCTCGACGAGGAGCTCGCCCGGCTCGAGCGCGGTCGTGAACACCGTGACGAAGAACTCCTCGGCGGAGATCGTCCGCCGGCCTCCCGGCCCGGCGACGACCAGCTCCGCCCCCAGCGCGAGCGCGCAGACCGGCAGCTCCGCGGTCGGATCGGCGTGGACGAGCGAGCCGCCGACCGTCCCGCGACAGCGCGTCGCCGTGTGGCCCACGAACGCGAGCGCCTCGCGGAGCAGCGGGTGCGCCTCGTCCGAGTGCTCGAGGTCCCACTGGCGGGTCATCGCCCCGACGACGAGCGTGCCGTCCTCGCTCCGGATCCCGGCCAGCTCGTCGATCGCCGCCCAGGTCGACGAGCGCCGACGGGCGCGCCAGCCGGAAGTTGAGCATCGGGACGAGGCTCTGCCCACCGGCGAGCGGCTTCGCGTCGGGATCATCGGCGAGCACCGCGATCGCGTCG
Organism: uncultured Actinomycetes bacterium; assembly: GCA_963836685.1. GTDB lineage: Bacteria > Actinomycetota > Thermoleophilia > Gaiellales > Gaiellaceae > DATBLE01. The sequence goes on along the minus strand of CAWIKS010000012.1, from coordinate 54,613 downwards.
GCCAGCGACCCGGGCCGGTGGTAGGCGAACGGGGCCGGCTTCATCCCTGCGCCAGCTCCCAGAGCCGCGCCGGCGTCAGCGGCAGGTGCGCGGGCTTCAGCCCCAGCGGCCGGAGTGCGTCCGCGACCGCGTTCGCGATCGCCGCGGGCGCGCTCTCCGAGCTCGACTCGCCGCAGCCCTTCGCGCCGACCGGGGTGAACGGCGACGGGCTCTCGAGGTGATCCAGGGCGATCCGCGGCGCCTCCGCGGCGGTCAGGCAGCGGTAGTCCGCGAACGTGCCGGTCAGGAACTGGCCGTCCTCGTCCCAGCGATACTCCTCCAGCAACGCCCCGCCGAGGCCGTGCAGGGCGGCACCGTACACCTGGCCCTCGACGAGCTTCGGGTTGATGATCGTGCCAGCGTCGTGCACGGACGCGTATTCCAGGATCCGCACGCCCCACGTGACGGGATCGACCTCGACCGCGATCACCTCGGCGATGAACCCGTACGCGTGCGACGAGTTGATCCGGTCGTCGTCGGTCGGCGGTGCCGACGTCGGGACGTGGAACACCTCGGAGGCCTGGATCCCGGCGCTCATCCCGGCCGGCAGCGAGTGCGGGTCCCAGTGCGCGACCCCGGCGATCCGGCGCAGCGAGACCGACCGGTCGGGGCTGCCCTGCACGCGCACGGCCCCGTCGACCAGCTCGAGGTCGTCGGTCGCAGCCTCGAGCAGGCCGGCGCCGATCTCCAGGATCTGCCGTCTGACCACGCCCGCCGCCCGGCGCGCCGCCCCCGAGGCGATCCCCGAGAAGCGGCTCGAGTAGCTCCCCGACGAGACCGACCAGATCGAGGTGTGGCTGTCGAACTCGTCCACGGTCGCGACGTCCTCGGGGGCGACCCCGAGCTCGTCCGCCACCACCTGCGCGACGGCCGTCTCGTGCCCCTGGCCCTGCGGGGCGGTGGCCATCGTCACCACCACCTTGCCGCGCGGGTCGACCCGGACCTGCGCCCAGTCGGCGGCTCCGGACTTGTGCAGGTAGCCGGGCGCCCGCCGGACCTCCGGCGGCAGCGCCACCGACACGTAGCCCATGTTCGAGATCGACGGATCGACGGCGAGGGCGATCCCGATCCCGACCAGCCGGCCCTCCGCTCGTGCCTCGCGCTGCAGCGCCCGCAGCTCCTCGTAGCGCGCGGTCTCGAGCGCCCGCTCGAACACCCGCGGGTAGTCGCCGCTGTCGTACAGCCCGCCCGAGGGCGTCTCGTACGGGAACGCATCCGCGGGAATCAGGTTGCGACGGCGGATCTCGGCCGGGTCGAGGCCCAGCTGCTCGGCCGCCTCGTCCAGCGTGCGCTCGGTCTCCAGGTAGACCTGCTGGCAGCCGTAGCCGCGGTTCGGCCCGGTCGGCACCTTGTTCGAGACGACGTCGACGAGGTGCAGCTCGACGTTCCGCGTCCGGTACGGGCCGACCACGTTGCCGAGCGGCCGGTAGGTCGTCGCCGGCTCGGGCGCGCGCACGTATGCGCCCAGGTTGTCGACGACGTGGGCACGCAGCCCGATGATCTCGCCGTCCCGCGTCAGGGCGAGCTCGCGCGTGCCGACGCGGTCGGGCTGGTGGCTCGATCCGATCAGGTGCTCGGCCCGGTCCTCGATCCACTTCACCGGGCGCCCCGCCCGCATCGCCAGCAGGCCGAGCACGGTCATGTACGGGAACAGGGACGACTTGATCCCGAAGCTGCCGCCGATGTCCCTGGGGACGATCACGCGCAGCCGCTCTTCCGGCATCTTCAGCGAGCGCGCGAGCACGGGCAGGAGCGTCATCGGGCCCATGAAGTTGGCCCACACGGTCAGGAGCCCCGAGGCCGGCTCGTAGTCGGCGACGATCCCGTAGGTCTCGATCGGGGTCGACGAGTAGCGCTCCCAGCGCAGGGTCTCGGTGACGACGAGGTCGGCGCGGGCGAACGCCTCGTCCGGGTCGCCGTAGCGGAGCGTGCGATCGACGACGACGTTCGAGCCGACGTGCTCGTGCAGCAGCGGCTTGGCCGGGTCGAGCGCATCCTCGACCGTGACGACGGCGTCCAGCGGCTCGTAGTCGGCGAGGACGAGCTCGGCGGCGTCCTCGGCGAGGTACCGGTCGGCGGCGGCGACGGCGGCGACCGGCTCGCCGGCGTAGCGCGCACGGTCGACCGCCATCGCGTAGTAGGCGAGCCGGTGTGTGATCCCGGCCGCGAACGGCTCGGTGACGTCGGGCAGCTCCGAGCCCCCGAGCACCGCCGCGACCCCGGGCGAGACGAGCGCGCCGGAGAGGTCGAGGGAGCGGATCTCGGCGTGGGCCCACGGCGAGCGGGCGAACGCGACGTGCAGCGGGTTCGCGACCTGCACGTCGTCGATGAACGTGCCCCGGCCGACGAGCAGCGGCAGGTCCTCACGGCGCGGCAGCGGCTGTCCGACCCAACGTTGGCTCACGGCGTGATTCTCACACGCCCCAGCCGCCGCCCCCCGGCGTCTCGACCGTGACCACGTCGCCGGGCTCCAAATGACGTGTCGCCTTGGCGGGCAGCTCCTCGCCGTTCAGCAGGTTCCGGCCGGGCCGCCCCGGGCCGCCCCCGCGCAGTCCGCGCGGGGCGTGACGCCGCCGGTCGGTGAGCAGCGAGAGCGTCGCCGGCTCGAGTACGCGTATCGCGCGGACGAGGCCGTCGCCACCGTGGTGGCGACCCCCGCCGCCGGAGCCGTCCAGCAGCTCGTAGCGCTCGACCCGTAGAGGCGCGTCCAGCTCGAGCGCCTCGACAGGCGTGTTCAGCGTGTTCGACATCCCGACGTGCACCCCTGAGGGTCCGGAGCCGGAGCTCGAGGCGCCCTGGCCGCCGCCGAGCGTCTCGTAGTACGTCCAGCCGGAGGTGCCGATGACGACGTTGTTCATCGTTCCCTGGCCCTGCGCGGGCACGTCCGCGGCCTGTGCCAGCGCGAGCAGGACCGTGTCGGCGATCCGCTGGCTCGTCTCGACGTTGCCCGCGACCACGGCGGCCGGGGCGAGCGCGTTGAGGAGACAGCCCTCGGGAGCACGGATCGACAGCGTCGCGTACGTGCCCGCGTTGACCGGGACGTCGGCTCCGAGGGCGACCTTGACCGCGAAGGTGCACGCGGCGCGTGTGACCGCCAGCGGGCAGTTGACGTTGCCGGCCGCAGCCGGGGCGGTTCCCTCGAAGTCGAGCTCGATTTCCTCGCCGGCGATCGTCACCGCGACGCGGATCGGCAGGTCCCGGTCGACGACCCCGTCGCCCTCGACCTCGCTCTCCGCCTCGTAGCACCCGTCCGGCAGCCGGCGGATCGCCTCACGGGCGGAACGCTCGCCGTACGCGATCACCTCGGCGAACGCCGTCCGGACGGCGTCGAGGCCGCGCCGCTCGACCAGCTCCCCGAGCCGGCGCCCGCCGAGCCGGTTCGCCGCCGCCTGCGCCTGCAGGTCCCCCCGGCGGAGCCCGGGCGTCCGGACGTTCGCCAGCAGGACGGCGAGGACCTCGTCGCAGAGCCGGACCGGCGGCACGATCACGCCCTCCTGCCAGATCTCGGTCGAGCCGGCGGGCATCGACCCGGGGACGATGCCGCCGACGTCCGAGTGGTGCGCGCGGGTGCACGCGTAGGCGACGATCTGGCCTGTGGGCGCGAGTGGCGACACGAGCGTGATGTCCGGCAGGTGCGAGCCGCCGGCGAACGGGTCGTTGAGGACGAAGGTCTCGCCCGGCCGCGGCCCCCGCTCGATCACCGCGGCGACCGACTCCGGCATCGCCCCCAGGTGGACCGGGATGTGCTCGGCCTGGGCGACCAGGCGGCCGCGGCCGTCGAACAGCGCGGCGGAGCAGTCGCGGCGCTCCTTGATGTTCGCGGAATAGGCGCTCCGGATCAGCACGGTGCCCATCTCCTCGGCGATCCCCGACAGCGCCGCGCTCATCACCGACAGCGTCACGGGGTCCATTCGCGCTCCAGGACGAGCGTGCCCACGGCGTCGGGCTCGCCGGCCCACCCGGGGCGGACGAGGCAGGTCGTCTCCGCCAGCTCGACGATCGCCGGCCCCGAGACGGCGGCGCCCGGCCCGTACACGGGGACGTCGGTCCAGGCGCCGTCGAGGAAGACCCGGCGCGATCGAACGCCGGGCGCCTGCTCCGGGCGCTCGCGACGGAGCGAGGGCCTCGCGCGGGCGCGCGTCGCGACGAGGCGGGCGTTGACGAGCTCCGCCTCGCTCTCCATCCGGAAGCCGTAGCGGCGCTCGTGCGCCTCGGCGAACCCTTTCTCCCAGCCGTCGGCCGGCACGGTCAGCTCGTAGGACTGACCGCGGTAGCGCGCGTCGACCAGACGGGTCAGCGTCGCTTCGGGAAGGTCGACCGCGGCGCGGCGCTCGAGGCCCTCGAACCCGGCGGCGGCCGGGCCGACGTAGTCGCGGCGGAGGTCGGCGACCGCGAGGCCGAGCGCGCTCAGGACGCCGCTCGCGTGGGGGACGAGCACGCGCCGGATCGCCAGCTCCTCGGCCAGGGCGCAGGCGTGCAGGGGCCCGGCCCCTCCGAAGGCGAGCAGCGCGAACTCGCGCGGGTCGAGGCCGCGCTCGACGCTGATCACGCGGAGCGCCCGCGTCATCTCGGCGTCCGCAACGCTCACGACCCCGAGAGCCGCCTCCACGGCGGCTCGGGACACGTCCGAGTGCCCGGCACCGAAGATGCGCCGATTCAGCGCCTTTCCAGCGACGGCGAGCTGTGCGAGCGCCTGCCCGGCGAGGCGGCGGTCGAGGGTGACGTCCCCGCCGAGCACGGACCCGTCGTCGAGGTAGCCGAGGACGAGATCGGCGTCGGTGACGGTCGGCTCCTCGCCGCCGCGCCCGTAGCAGGCGGGGCCGGGCCGCGCGCCCGCGGACCGAGGGCCGACCCGAAGCGCGCCGCCGTCGTCGAGCCAGGCCACCGAGCCGCCGCCCGCGCCGACCGAGTGCACGTCGACCATCGGAAAGCGGATCGGCACTCCGGCGACGACCGACTCGGGCGTCACCTGGACGGCGCAGCCGAGCACCGCCGCGACGTCGGTGCTCGTTCCGCCCATGTCGAACGTGAGCACGTCACGGTGACCTCCTTGTTCGGCGACGAACGCCGCAGCGACCACTCCTGCCGCAGGACCGGACAGGACGCATGCGGCCGGCCGCTCGATCGCGCCGTCGAGATCGACGACGCCGCCGGACGACTGCATGACGAGCGGGCGCGGCTCGAGCCGCTCCAGGTAGGAGGCGAGCGCCGGCCCCAGGTAGGCGTTGGCGACCGTGGTCGAGCAGCGCTCGAACTCCCGGAACTCGGGGAGCACGTCGCTCGAGAGCGAGACGTGGACGCCCGGTAGCGCCCGCCGGAGCTCTTCACCCGCGCGCCGCTCGTGCGCCGGATCGAGGAAGGCGAACAGGAAGCACACCGCCACCGCTTCGGCGCCGGCGGCGCGCACACCGGCGACGGCCGCCGTCAGGCTCGCCTCGTCGAGCGGGACGAGCACTCCGTCGGGCGCCATCCGCTCCCGCACGACGAAGCGGAGCTCCCGCGGGACGAGCGGCGGCGGCCCGTGCGCGGTGAGGTCGTAGAGCGACGCCCGGTTCTGCCGCCCGATCTCGATCACGTCCCTGAACCCCTCGGTGGTCACGAGCGCGGTGCGCGCGCCGCGCCGCTCGAGCAACGCGTTCGTCGCGACGGTCGTTCCGTGGGCGAGCACGCCCACCGCCCCGCTCTCGATTCCGGACGCGACCAGCGAGGCCGCGACCCCGGCGGCCTGGTCGGCCGGCACCGACGGGACCTTCGCGGTGCGAAGCTCGCCACCGTCGATCGCCACGAGATCGGTGAACGTGCCGCCGACGTCGACCCCGACGGAGATTCCGCCCATGCGCGGATCTTCGCCCAGATACGCTCTCGACCGCATGGCGACGAAGCCGATGCCCAGCAGCCTCGAGATCGCGCAGCAGGCCGTCCTGCGCCCGATCGCGGAGATCGCGGGGGAGGCGGGCCTTCTCGACGACGAGGTCGAGCTGTACGGCCGTTACAAGGCAAAGGTCGGACTCTCGGTCCTCGAGCGGCTTCGCGACCGGCCGAACGGGAAGCTGATCGGGGTCACCGCGATCACGCCGACGAAGGCGGGCGAGGGCAAGACGACGACCTCGGTCGGCCTGGCGCAGGGGCTCGGACGGATCGGCCGCAACCCCGTGCTCTGCCTGCGCGAGGCCTCGCTCGGGCCGGTGTTCGGGATCAAGGGCGGTGCCGCCGGCGGCGGCTACGCGCAGGTGGTGCCGATGGAGGACCTGAATCTGCACTTCACCGGCGACATCCACGCGATCGGCGCCGCCAACAACCTGCTCTCGGCGATGCTGGAGGCGCACATCCTGCACGGCAACGCGCTCGGAATCGACCCGCTCACGGTCAGCTGGCGACGGTGCGTGGACATGAACGACCGCGCGCTCCGGAGCGTCGTGATCGGCCTCGGCGGCCGCGCGAACGGATACGTGCGCGAGACCGGGTTCGACATCACCGCCGCCTCGGAGGTGATGGCGATCGCGGCCGTCGCCCGCGACCTCTTCGACCTGCGCGAGCGCCTCGGGTCGATCACGGTCGCGTACACGTGGGCAGGCGAGCCCGTCACCGCCGAGCAGCTTCGCGCCGCCGGGGCGATGACCGTGCTGCTCAAGGATGCGATCAAGCCGAACCTCGTCCAGACGCTCGAAGGGCAACCCGCCCTCGTCCACTGCGGCCCCTTCGCGAACATCGCGCACGGCAACTCCTCGCTCGTCGCCGACCTGGTCGGTCTGAAGCTCGGCGACTACGTCGTCACCGAGTCCGGGTTCGGCTCGGACATGGGAATGGAGAAGCTGCTGGACATCGTCTGCCGGGCCGGCGGCCTCGCTCCGAGCGCGATCGTGCTGGTCGCGACCGTGCGGGCGCTCAAGCACCACGGCGGCAACCCCGAGGGGGGCCTCGAAGCGGTCGAGCGCGGCGCGCCGAACCTGGCGCGGCACATCGGGATCGTCCGGGAGTTCGGCCTCAACGCGGTCGTCGCCGTCAACCGCTTCCCCGGCGACACCGACGAGGAGATCGCCACGGTGCGCCGGCTCGCCCTCGAGCTCGGCGCCCATTCCGCCGCGGTCAACTGGTCGTTCGAGGGCGGCGGGGAGGGCGCGGTCGAGCTGGCCGAGGCGGTCGTCGCCGCCGCCGAGTCTCCGAGCTCGTTCGAGCCCGTCTATCCGCTCGACGCACCGATCGCCGACAAGATCGAGGCGATCGCGACGCGCGTCTACGGGGCGGACGGCATCTACCTGCTGCCCGCCGCCGAGAACGACGTCAGGCGCTTCACCGAGCAGGGCCTCGACCGCGTGCCGATCTGCATGGCGAAGACCCACCTCTCCCTCTCGCACGACCCGAACCTGACCGGCGCCCCGACCGGGTTCACGGTGCCCGTGCGGGCGGTGCGCGCGTACACCGGCGCCGGCTGGCTGGTGGCGCTCTGCGGCGACATGCAGACGATGCCCGGGCTCTCGGCGACGCCGGCGGCGTTCAACGTCGACATCGACGAGAACGGCCGCACCGTTGGCCTCTTCTGAGCGTGGGTGAGCCCATGGTTCCCCCACGGGCCCCCTCCTTCCCCCGCGCGTGGCCAATCGATCTTGCGCTCCGGCGAGAACGCGGTCTCGCCTCCGCGCGCGGGAGGCCGGCGCTCGATCATTCGTCGGTGCTCGGGACGTTGCCGTGAGCCCCGACGAGGCGCCGCTGGCCGCCGGGCCGGCGATCGCACGGACGATCGAGCTCGCCGCCGGGCTGGCGACGGTGACGGCGGAGGTGGCGGGACGCGCCGACATCGCCCGGCGGGCCCGTGCCCTGGCCGAGCAGGCGGCGCCCCTCGGCGCCGAGGACGCGGCCGCCTACGGGGAGTTCCTGCGCACGCGGTCCAGGGAGGCCCGCGACCGGACGATCGCGCTGCCGCTCCGGATGGCCGAGCTGGCCGCGGAGACGGCCGAGGTCGCGGCCGACGCGGCCGTCGCCGCCCACGGCGCGGTCGGAGGAGACGCGCAGGTCGGAACGCTGCTCGCGGAGACGGCTGCGCGCGCCGCCGAGCTGCTCGTGCGCGTCAACGGCGGCGGCGACGCGGCCGCGGACGCTAGCGCCCGAGCCGCTCGCGCAGCTGCTCGGGCGTGACGCCGAGCGCCCGCAGCACCTCGCCGCCCGTTCCCTTCTCGTCCGAGGCGACCGCGAGCAGGAGGTCCTCGGGCGTGATCCGCTCCCGCTGTCCGGCCGACGCCTCGACGAGCGCGGATTCCATCGCCCGCTTCGCACGGGGCGTGAACGGACGGGGGACTCCGGGGAGCCAGGGCTCGCCGCCCTCGCCGACGTGCTCGACGATCCGCTCGCGGGCCGCGTCCGCCGTGAGCTCGAGGCCGCCGGTCCCCCGCCGGAGCAGCGCGAGCAGCAGGTGCTCCGTGCCGACGTAGCCGTGCTTCAGCGAGTCCGCCTCCTGCTGCGCCTCGACGATCGCCTGCCGCGCGGCGGCGTCGAAGTGGGCGAAGAAGGGCTGCCGGTGGTGCCGGCGGCCGCGCTTCCAGCTGCGACCGACCCACGGCGGGATCGCCGGGCCGACCGGGCCCTCGACGATCTGGTGGACACGCTGGTGCGAGAGCTCGAGCGCATCGGCGATCTCGCGTAACGACCCGCCTGCCGCGTGCAGCTTCTTGATCGCGTGGTGGTAGTCGACACGCGCGTGCGCGGTCTGGCTCTCGAGGTCGACGAGGCGCTGCCGTACCTCTCTCGCCTCCGCCAGAACCTGCTCGTCGAGCGTCATCATGCCGTCTAGTGTACTAGACAGACTGTCTAGCCGTCTAGACGGACGATTCTCCTACCGTGTCCCGATCCGCAGGCCGAGAACCCGCGGCAGGGCGGCGACGGCACGGGCGACCGCCGGTGCCCGCCGGCCCTCCTCGTCGGCGCGCTCGACGGCGAGGATCGCGCGCCGGACGGCCGACGCACCGAGGAAGCGCAGAGGCTCCGGGGGAAGCTGCGGCGGAACCCGCGACCAGCGGGAGGCGGGCCCACTCGTCGTCGGCTCCGAGCACCAGGGACGCCAGGATCCGTCCGCCGAGCCAGCTCGGACCGACGCCGTTCCCCGAGTAGCCGGCTCCGTAGTGGATACGGGCTCCCGGCACGGTTCCGAAGAACGGAAGCTGGTCGCTGGACACGTCGACCGGGCCGCCCCACGCGCGCTCCACGCGCGCCTCGGCGAGGCTCGGCAGCAGCAGCCGCAACCCACGCTCGGCGCGCATCACGGTCGCCCGGTCGTCGAAGAACCTGGCGTCGACCGCCCCGCCCCGCCCGACCGGTCCCGAGGCCGAGCCCATCAGCACGCGGCCGTCGGCCGTGGTGCGGAAGTAGTGCAGGAACATCCGGCCGTCCGTGATCGCCTCCCCTCCAGTCCAGCCGATCTCCGCGAGCAGCTCCGGAACCGGCTCGGTCAGCACGACGTACGAACCGAAGTTCGTCAGTCGCCCGCGTACCGGCCGCCAGCCCGTCAGCCAGGCGTTCGCAGCGACGACGATCTCGGGCGCGACCAGCCGGCCCTGCTCGGTCTCGACCGTCCCCGGCCGGATCGAGGTCACCCGCGACCTCTCGTGCAGCTCGACGCCGGCGGCGAGCGCCGCCCGCCGCAGGGCGCGAACGAGCCGCCCTGGCTGGACGGTGGCCGCATCCGGAAACCAGACTCCGCGCCGGAAGACCGGCGAGGAGCACCGGCCGGCGAGCTGGTCGCGCGAGAGCGGCACCGCCCGGTCGGGGACGCCGAGCTCGGCCGCGGCCCGGACCGCCGCGTCCACCGTCGAGTCCTGCGCAGGGGAGGCCGACACCTCGAGCATCCCGGCCTCTCGCAGCCAGACGTCCTCGCCCAGGTCCCGCACCGCCTTGAGCGCGCCCTCGGAGGCGGCCGCGAGGGTCACGGCAGCCTCGTCTCCGAGCCGGGAGCGGAGCCGCGGAAGCGCGCACCAGTAGGTCTCCAGGAAGCCGCCGTTGCGACCGCTCGGCCCGTGGCCGACGTGCTCGGCCTCGAGCACGGTCACGCGGAGCGCGGGCTCGCGGCGCCTCAGCTCGAGCGCCGTCCAGAGGCCCGTGTAGCCGCCGCCGACGACCGCCACGTCGGCGGCGCCGTCGCTCACGAGTGGTTCCCGCTCCGGATCGGGTGGCGCCTCTTCCAGCCACCACGGCACACGGCTCAGCACACGGGTAGCATCGCCCAGATGGCGGAGCGCTCGTTCTGGAACCCGATGACCAACCTCGGCTCGTTCCGCGAGCAGGGAATCACGATCGTGCGCGGCGAGGGCTCGACGGTGTGGGACGAGGCCGGCAACGCGCTGATCGACGTCTCCGGTGCGCTCTGGTACTGCAACGTCGGCTACGGTCGCGAGGAGCTCGCGAACGCGGCTGCGGCCCAGATGCGCGAGCTGGCTTCCTTCAAGACCTACGACGGCTTTACCTCGCCGCGGAGCGAGGAGCTGGCGGCGAGGGTCGCGGCGATCGTGCCGCTCGACGGCGCGAAGGTCTTCTTCACCTCCGGCGGCGGCGAGTCGATCGACACCGCGGCGAAGCTCGCGCGCGCCTACTGGGCCGCCGTCGGCAAGCCGGACAAGCACGTCGTCGTCTCCCGGCAGTTCGCGTACCACGGCTCGAACGCGTACGGCACGTCGCTGGGCGGGATGGCACCGCTGGTCGAGACCTACGGGCGCCTCGTCCCCGAGGTCGAGCAGGTCCCGTGGGACGACGCCGAGGCGCTCGCGGAGACGATCGACCGCGCCGGGGCGGACCGGGTCGCGGCGTTCGTCGCCGAGCCGATCATCGGCGCCGGCGGGGTGATGATCCCGCCGGAGGGCTACCTGGAACGTGTCCAGGAGATCTGCCGCGAGCGCGAGGTGCTGCTCGTGCTCGACGAGGTGATCACCGGCTTCGGCCGCACCGGAGAGTGGTTCGCAACCGGCCGCTACGGGCTCTCGCCCGACCTGATCACGGTCGCGAAGGGAATCACCTCCGGCTACGTCCCGCTCGGCGGCGTGATCGTGTCGGCGCAGGTGGCCGAGCCGTTCTGGGCCGAGGGCACCCAGCACGTCTTCCGTCACGGCTACACGTACTCCGGTCACGCCACCGCCTGCGCGGTCGCGCTCGCCAACATCGACGTGATCGAGCGCGAGAAGCTCGTGCAGCGTGTCAGGGAGCTGGAGCCCGTGCTGGCCGCAGCGCTCCGTCCACTCGAGTCGCACCCGGCGGTCGCGGAGGTGCGCACGGGCGTGGGCCTGCTCGGCGGGGTGGAGCTCGCGGATCCGTCCAGGCTCCAGGCCGTGATCGACGCGGCGTACGAGCGCGGCGTGCTCGTCCGCGGGATCCGCGGGGTCGCTCTCCAGGTCTCGCCGCCGTTCGTGATCACCGAGGACGAGATCGCCGCCGTGGTGCGCGTCTTCGGCGAGGCGCTCGACGCCGCAGCCTGAGAGGCTCATCACCCGGGCGGCCGGAACGCGATCGTGGTGCGCTACGCCGTGCCGGCCCGGCGTACGGCCTCGGCGACGACAGCGTCCAGCGACGAGCGAACCGCACGCTCCCAGGAGCGGGCGACTCTGTTCCCCCATATGGCGCCGAGGCTCCAGAGGTCGGTCCCGAGCTCACCCGCCCAGGTCAGGGTCGTGCCGCCGTCTCCGGCCTCGAGCGCGAACGACTCGACCACGTGCGGGACGGGCCCTCGCACGACACGAAAGTCGATCCGCTCGGGCCGGCTGAACCGCACCGTCTCCACGGTCGTGGTCACCCCGCATCTGACCGGCGTGAAATGCGCGGCCAGAACCATGTCCGAGCCTCGCTCCCACACCTCCAGCTTGTCCTCCAGGGCGCGCGGCGTGCGGCCGAGATACGGCCCTGCGATCACGTCGAACACGACCTCGCGGGGCGCCGCGATCTGCCGGCGCACCGGCCCGAGCGCTCGAACCCTCCGGCCGACGCCGAGGTCGACCGTGACCATCCCGCTCGTCAGCACGCGGTACCCACGGCGGGCGACGCCGGCGACGATCGCTGCGAGCAGGAGGCGCCTCACGGGTCGAGCGTGGTCGGCGCCGCCCCTACCGGGTCGTCAGCTCGCGGGCCAGCTCCTCGAACACGGCCACGTAGCGGTCGACGGCCTCGTCCGTGTGCTGGACGGAGATCGTCCACTCCTCCTCGCGGCCGGGCGTGGCGAAGATGCCCCGGTTCATGTTCCAGAGCCACGCGAGCTCCGTCAGCTCGGCATCCTGGTGCGCCTTGAACGTCTCGTAGTCGACGACCTTGACCGGCGAGAACGTGACGCAGCCCTTCGCGCCGATCCCGACCGGGTAGCCGGGCAGGCGGTACTCCGAGACCACGGCGCCGCAGCCCTCGAGCAGGCGCGCGTTCAGTCGCTCGAGATGCACGTACCCCTCCGGAGTGAGAACCTCGAGGAGGCTCGCACGGGCGGCGGCCATCGTCAGCGGGTTCCCGTTGAAGGTGCCGACCTGGAACACGCTGCCGTCCTCGACGCACGCCATCACCTCCTCCGAGCCGCCGATCGCCCCGGAGGGAAGCCCGGCCCCGAGCGTCTTCGCGAGCGCGACCATGTCCGGGACGACGCCGAAGCGCTCGACCGCGCCTCCGGCGGCGATCGTCAGCCCGGTCTTCACCTCGTCGAAGATCAGCACGATCCCGTGGCGGCGGGTGAGCTCGCGCACCGCCTCCAGGTAGCCGGGCTCCGGGAGCACGACGCCGAGGTTCATCATCGCCGCCTCCATGATCAGGCAGGCGGGCAGGCGCCCCTCCGCAGCCAGCCGCTCGATCCGGCGCTCCATCGCCTCCGCGTCGTTGAACGGAACCGCGACCGTGAGATCGACGACCGCCTGCGGGATCCCGGCTCCGTACGGGAGCGAGGCGAGGTTGTCGCGATCCCCGAACTTCTCGTAGGCGACGCCGATCGAGACCATCACCGTGTCGTGGTGGCCGTGGTAGGAGCCGAAGATCTTCAGCACCACGTCGCGACCGGTGTATGCGCGCGCGATCCGGATCGCGTCCATCGTCGCCTCCGAGCCGGAGTTCGTGTACCGCCACTTCGGGAGGCGGAAGCGGCGGGCGAGCTCCTCTGCGACCACGATCCCGTCCTCGGTCGGGGCGGCGAAGTGCGTCCCCAGCGCGGCGCGCTCCTGCACCGCCTTCGTCACCGCGGGATGGGCATGGCCCTGGGTCATCGCGCCGAATCCGTTGTGGAAGTCGAGGTACCTGGTGCCGTCGACGTCCCAGACGTGCTCGCCCAGCCCGTGGGTGATGTAGATCGGCCAGGGCTCGCGAACCTGGTAGGAGGAGGCGACACCCCCGGAGAGCGTCCGCTGCGCTCGCTCGTACATCGCCTTCGAGGCCTGTGTGCGCTCGTTCAGGCGCGCACCCTCGCGATCGAGCAGCTCGTGGACACGGGTGCGGTCGATTTGGACGGGGGCGCTGGTGGCCATGCTTCTCGCTCCTTTTCAGGCGGGTTGGGCGGCGGGGCGGCGTCGCAGCTGCCAGAGGACGTTCCCGAGCATCAGCGCGATCGCGACACGAGAAAGATCGCCGAGCCGATGACGTTCACCTGCGGCGGCGCGCCGACGCGCGCAGCGCCCCAGACGAAGAGCGGGAACGTGACCGTCGTGCCGGCGTTGAAGTTCGTGATCACGAAATCGTCGACCGAGAGCGCGAACGCGAGCAGCACGGCGGCCAGTACGCCGGCGCGATGAGCGGCAGCGTCACCTTGCGGAAGATCGTCCACTCGTTGGCGCCGAGATCCATCGCCGCCTCCTCCAGGTGACGGTCGAAGCCGATCAGGCGCGCCTTGACGGTGACGACCACGTAGCTGATGTTGAACATGATGTGGGCGATCAGGATCGTCGCGAAGCCGATCGCGACGTTCACGCTCAAGAAGAGCGTGAGCAGCGAGGCTCCGAGAACGATCTCGGGCGACGACATGGGCAGGAAGACGAGCAGGTTCGTCACCCCACGTCCCCGGAAGCCGTACCGAACGAGCGCGAGGGCGATCAACGTGCCGAGGGCGGTCGCCGCCAGCGCCGAGAGTGCGGCGATCTCGAGCGAGATCTCGATCGCGCTCCGCAGGCCGGGCACCGCGTCCCAGTTCACCCAGTTGTTGAAGGTGAAGCCCTGCCACGTGTAGTTGAAGCGCCCTTGCGGGGCGTTGAAGGAGAAGGCGACGACCACTCCGATCGGGACGAGCAGATAGGCGAACACGAGCACCGCGTAGGCGGTGAGGGCGTTGTGCCTGACGAAGCGAAGGACCGCCGTCATCCGGTCAGCTTCTCAGTACCGAGGACACGGACGTAGACACCGATCATCGCGATGATCGCCGCCATCAGGAGCAACGAGAGCGCCGCCGCCGCCGGGTAGTCGGTCAGCTCGAGGAACTTCGACTTGATGACGTTTCCGATCATGTACTGGCCCGGCGTGCCGAGCAGTTGTGCGTTGATGAAGTCGCCCGCGGCCGGGATGAAGGTCAGCAGTGTCCCGGCAACGACACCGGGCATCGAGAGCGGCAACGTGACGCGCAGGAACGCGCGTGGCTTGCTCGCGTACAGATCCTGCGCCGCCTCGATCAGCCGCGGGTCGATCTGCTCCAGTGCGACGTACAGCGGCAGCGCCATGAAGGGCAGGAAGTTGTACGTAATCCCGGCGACGACGGCGACCGAGGTCGCGAGCACGCGACCGTCCGGGGCCACCAGGTGGAGGTCACGCAGGAAGCGGACGACCAGGCCCTGATCGGAGAGGATCGTCTCCCAGGCGAGCGTGCGGATCAGGTACGTGACGAAGAAGGGCGCGATGATCATCAGGAGCAAGAGGTTCTTCCAGCGCCCGCCGCGGAAGGCGATCCAGTAGACGAGCGGGTAGCTGACGACGAGCGCGATCGCGGTCGCGATTGCCGCATACTCGAACGACCGGAACAGCTGCGAGTGGTAGCCCTTCAGGGCGTCCGAGTAGTTGTGCCACGCCCAGCTGAAGGTGTACGTGAAGTCGATCGGGTTCTGCGTCTCGAGCGACTGGTACGCGAGGAACCCGATCGGGACGACGAAGAACACCGCCAGCCAGGCGAGGCCCGGTGAGAGCAGCAGGTAGGGCGTCAGCCAGCGGTGGCGGTGGAGCAGCGCCGCCGGGCGGCCCGCCCATCCGGAGTCTTTACGCTCCGAGCAGCTTCTGCCACTTCGTCTTGGTAGTCGACGTTGACGATCGCCTTCGGGTCGTTCTGGTGGAGCTTGGCGCAGAGTGCTTTTCGGTCGGGAAGATCAGCGGGTCCTTGGCGACCTCGGGATCCTTCTTCAGCAGCACCCTGTCGGCGCCCTTGACCGGGCAGATGTAGTTCACGTACTCCGTCGACCTGGGCGGCGATCTTCGGGTCGTAGACGAAGTTCATGAAGGCCGAGGCCGTGGTCGCATCGCCCTTCTTCGGGATCAGCATGTTGTCGGTCCAGATGACCCCGCCCGCCTTGGGGAGGACGAAGTGCAGGTGCGGGTTGTCGGCGTGAAGCTGCACCATGTCGCCCGACCAGACCGTGCGCCGCGATGATGTCGCCCTTTGCCATCAGGCCGGAGTAGTCGTTGCCGGTGAACTGGCGGACCTGGCCCGGACTTGACCGCGGTCTGGACCTGCTTCAGCGCCTTGTTGTAGGAGGCGTCGGTGACATGCGCGGGGTCGTCTCCGTTCTCGAGCATCAACAGGCCGAGCGTGTCCTCGGCGTCGTCCAGGAGCGTGACCTTGCCGTGCGCTTCGGATCGGTCAGGAGCTGGTGAACCGACGTGACCGGCTTCGTCAGCTTCGAGTTGTAGCCGATACCGGTCATGCCCGACTGCCAGGGAAGGCTGTAGGTGCGGTTCGGGTCCCAGGCCGGATGCTTCAGCCCGTCCTGGAGGTTCTTGATGTTCGGCAGGACGCTCTTGTCGAGCTTCTCGACCCAGCCCTTCTGTACGAGCAACGCCGGGTAGGGCGAGTTGTCGGTCATCACGATGATGTCGCGGCCGGTGGACTGGCCGCGCGCCAGCTGGGGCTGGATCTTCCCGAAGAAGCTCGCGTTGGAGTTGATGTCCTCGATGTACTTGACCGCGACGTGGTAGCGCGCCTGGAACTGCGAGATCGTCGGGCGCTTCTTCGTCTTCTCGTTGATGTCGATGTACAGCGGCCAGTTCGAGATCGTCAGCGTCTTGCCGAGCTTCGGTCCGGCGGCGTGGGCGAGCGCCGACCAGACGCCCGGGACCGAGAGGGCCGCCCCTCCGGCAGCGGCACGGCGAAGCAGGTCGGCCCGGCTGTAGCGGCCGACATGGCTGAGCTGAGCGGTCATCGGTCCTCCTCCTCGCTGGTGGTGGTTCCCGCAGAGACAACGAACGCGCACTCCGGCCTGAACGAGAGCTCGACCGTGCCACCCGGCGCGGTCGAGGCTGCTCCCGGCTCCGCGTTCTGCACGTACACCGTCAGGGCCCCCCCGGCGGTCTCGACGATGTACTGGGTGGAGACCCCACGTAGGCGACCTCGGTCACCCGGCCCGAGAAGAATTCGTCTCGGCCGGGCCGAGGCGGATCTTCTCCGGACGGATGCCGACTGCGACTCGGCCCGACCGGCCGTCGAGCGCCTGCTTCGCGACGACGACCTCGCCGCCGCTGTCCAGCCGGACGGAGGTCTCGCCGGCAACCGACCCGTAGAGCAGGTTCGACACGCCGAGAAAGCCGGCCACGAACGCCGTGCGGGGCCGCTCGTAGAGCTCGTTAGGCGTGCCGAGCTGCTCGATCCGGCCCCCGCTCATCACCGCGATCGTGTCGGCCATCGTCATCGCCTCCTCCTGGTCGTGCGTGACGTGGACGAAAGTGATGCCGAACTCGTGCTGGATCGCCTTCAGCTCGAGCTGCATCTGCTTGCGCAGCTTCAGGTCGAGCGCGCCGAGCGGCTCGTCGAGGAGCAGCACGCGCGGGCTTGCAGACGAGTGCGCGGGCGAGCGCGACGCGCTGCTGCTGGCCGCCCGAGAGCTGGCGCGGCTTCCGCTTGGCCAACCCTCCGAGGCCGACCTTCTCCAGGATCTGAGTAACGCTGCCCGGTGAGCGGTGCGCCCTTG
The DNA here is from genome assembly GCA_963836685.1 of uncultured Actinomycetes bacterium. Lineage (GTDB taxonomy): Bacteria > Actinomycetota > Thermoleophilia > Gaiellales > Gaiellaceae > DATBLE01. The sequence continues at coordinate 37,481 of CAWIKS010000012.1, read as the reverse complement.
CATCCCGCTGCCGCCGCAGGCCGAACGCGATGTTCTCGCCGATCGACAGGTGCGGGAAGAGGGCGTAGCTCTGGAAGACCGTGTTGACGTCGCGCCTGTACGGAGGCAGCCCGGCCACGTCTCGATCGCCGAGCAGGATCCGGCCGCGTGCTCGGCTGCTCGAAGCCCGCCGATCATTCGCAGGGTCGTCGTCTTCCCGCACCCGGAGGGGCCGAGCATCGCGAAGAACGCGCCCGCGCTCCATCTCGAGCGAGAGGTCGTCCACGGCGAGCACTCGTCGAACGCTTCGTCACCCGTTCGAGGCGAACGTCGGCGGCCCCGTTGCTCTGATCGGCCGCCGCCTTGGGGTCGGCGACGCTAGCCACTCACCGCCTCGCCCTTCTTCGACTGAGCGGGCGCCCCCAGTCGTACAGCTGCTTCCACATCTCCAGGTAGAGGAAGGTCTCCGTCGAGCTGACGCCCTGAGCGCGCGCATCCTGTTCGTCAGGTCGAGCAGGTGCCGTCGGTTCTCGCAGACGACCTCGACGAGCAGGTCGAACTGGCCGGCGGTGACGACGACGTAGTCGGCCTCCTCCCATCGGGCGATCTCGTCCGCGATCGGATCCGGCGGCCCGGCGGTCCGGATGCCGACCATCGCGCCCTCGAACCCGAGCCCGAGCTGGTTCGTCACGCCCGTAACCTGGAGGATGTTGTCGGCACACAGGCGCGAGTAGCGCGCGCGAATCGTCGCTTCGGAGACCCCGAGCCGGCGGGCGATGCTCCGGAACGAGTCGCGGCCGTCGCGTTGCAGCGCCTCGATCAGCCCGGTGTCGACCGCGTCCAGCCGCCGCGGCCGACTGACCGGGCCGCGCCAGCCGTTCCGCGCGTTGCCACCGCTCGGCGGATTGTCGCCACGCAATGCGAGGCTGTTCCTACCAAATGCCGCGCGTCAGTTCAAGCGTCAGTCCAGCTTGGCCATCACGTGCTTGATCTGGATGTAGTCCTCCAGCGAGTAGACGGACAGGTCCTTGCCGTACCCGGACTCCTTGTAGCCGCCGTGCGGCATCTCGGAGACGAGCGGGATGTGGTCGTTGATCCAGACCGTCCCGAACTGGAGCTTGCGCGCGGCGGTGAGCGCCCGGCCGACGTCGCGCGTCCAGACCGACGCGGCGAGGCCGTAGCGGACGTCGTTCGCCCACGCGATCGCCTCGTCGTCGCTCGAGAAGCGCTGCACGGAGACGACCGGGCCGAACACCTCGCGCTGGACGATCTCGGCGTCCTGGCCGACGTCCGTGACCACGGTCGGCTTGACGAAGAAGCCGCGGTCCCCGTTCGTTCCCCCGCCGGTGAGGATCGACGCCTTCGCGCCTTCCGCCCGCTCGAGGAAGCCGAGCACCCGCTCCTGCTGGGCCCTCGAGATCACCGGCCCCATCTCGATCTCGTCGCCTTCGGCCGGATCGCCGACCTTCAACGACTCGACCGCGGGCACGAGCTCCTCCAGCAGCCTGTCGTAGATCTTCGGCCCGGCGACCACGCGCGAGGCGGCGGTGCAGTCCTGCCCCGAGTTCCAGTAGCCCGCGATCTTGATCCCCTCCGCGACCGCGGCCGGGTCGGCGTCGTCGAAGACGACGACGGGCGCCTTGCCCCCGAGCTCGAGGTGGACGCGCTTGAGGTTGTCCGCCGCCGTCCGCGCGATCGTCTTCCCGGTCTCGACGTCGCCCGTCAGCGAGACGAGCCGCACGTCCGGATGGGTGACGATCCGCTCGCCGACCGGGACGCCGTCGCCGGTGACGACGTTCAGCACTCCGGCGGGGATCGCGTCCTGCGCCAGCTCCACGAACCGGAGCAGCGAGAGCGGCGTCTGCTCGGACGGCTTCAGCACCTGCACGTTGCCGGCCGCGAGCGCCGGCGCGAGCTTCCACACCGCCATCATCAGCGGGTAGTTCCAGGGCGCGATCCCGCCGACGATCCCGATCGGCTCGCGGCGGATCATCGAGGTGTACCCGCGCATGTACTCGCCCGCCGAGCGGCCCTCCAGGATCCGTGCCGCGCCGGCGAAGAACCGGACGTTATCCGAGCAGACCGGCAGCTCGTCGCGCGCGTACGAGAGCGGCTTGCCGACGTTCCGCGACTCGATCTCGGCCAGCTCCTCCGCGTTGGCGTCGAGGACGTCCGCGAGCTTGAGCAGCAGCTCGGCGCGCTCGGCCGGGGTCGAGTCGAGCCACTCCGGCAGCGCGGCCCTGGCCGCCTCGACCGCCCGGTCGACGTCCGCGGCGGTGCAGGCCGGCACCTCCGCGATCGCCTCGCCGGTCGCCGGGTTCAGCACCTCCATCGTGCCGCCCTCGACCGCCTCCACCCACTTCCCGCCGACGAAGTTCTTGTGACTGGCAACCGTGGTGCTCATGCTGCCCTCCTTGTTAGCGCCTCCGAAGTATCCCGGTATCGCGGGTCAGCCGCACGGAGATCGTGACCGGGACCACCGTCAGGGCGAGCACGACCAGGACGACGACGTTGACCACCGGCAGCCGCAGCCCCTCCCGGATGTAGCCGAAGATCTTCAGCGGCAGCGTGTTGTTCGAGCCCGCGGTGAAGTAGGTGACGACCACCTCGTCGAACGACAGCGCGAAGGCCAGCAGGCCGCCGGCCACGAGCGCGGTCGCGATCGTCGGCCAGGTCACGTAGCGGAACGTCTGCCAGCCGTCGGCGCCGAGATCCATCGACGCCTCGATCAGCGACGCCGACGTGCGGCGCAGCCGGGCGACGACGTTGTTGAACACGAGCACCATGCAGAAGGTGGCGTGCCCGATCACGATCGTCCACAGCGACGCGTCGATCCCGGCGACGTCGAAGAAGCGGTTGAGCGCCATGCCGGTGACGATCCCCGGGAGGGCGATCGGCAGGACGAAGAGGAACGAGATCGCGTTCCGGCCGAAGAACCGGAAGCGGTGGAGCGCGAACGCGAGCGCCGTCCCGAGGACGAGCGCGACCCCGGTCGCGCCCAGTCCGGCCTTGATCGAGACGTAGAAGGCCTGCCGGATCGAGTCGTCCTCCCAGGCGACCCTGAACCACTTCACCGAGAAGCCGGCGAGCGGCCAGTCCTGGATGTTCGAGCTGTTGAAGGCGTAGACGCCGATCACCACCAGCGGGATCCAGAGGAAGAGGAGGACGAGGGCCGCCCAGACGCGCAGGCCGATGCGGGTGGCGCGCCCCTCCACTAGAGCGCCTCGAACGCCCCGAGCCGCTTCGCGATCGCCAGGTACAGGCCGATCACGATCACGGGGATGGTCGCGTAGGCGGCGGCGAACGGGACGTTGTTCGCGACGCCGACGTTGGCGAAGACGACGTTGCCGATGAACTGCGCGTCCGGCCCGCCGATCAGCACGGGCGTCAGGTAGTCGCCGAGGGTCAGGGAGAAGGTGAAGATCGACCCGGCGACGACGCCGGGCAGCGCGAGCGGGAGGATCACGCTCCGCAGCGTCCGGAACCCGCGGGCGCCGAGGTCGCCCGACGCCTCCAGATAGCTGTCCGGGATCCGCTCGACCGCGGTGTAGACCGGGATGATCATGAACGGCAGCCAGACGTACGAGAAGACCAGCCACATGGACGTGTTGGTGAAGGCGATGCCAGCGTCCGGGAGACCGAACCCGTGGAGCGTCCAGTTCAGGATTCCGTTCTCCTTCAGGATCACCCGCCACGCGTAGACCCGGACGATGTAGCTCGACCAGAGCGGCAGCAGCACCATCACGAACAGGATCGAGCGCGTCCGTGCGCTCGCGACCCGGGCCATGTAGTAGGCGATCGGGAAGGCGAGGACGATGTCGGTGGCGGTGACCGCGGCGGCGATCCAGATCGTCGTCCAGGCGATCCGGAGGTACGTCGTGTCGCTGAAGCTGAAGATCTCCCGGAAGTTGGCGATGTTCCAGACGTGCCTGATCTGGCCGGTGAAGGAGTCGGTCTGCCAGAACCCGGAGACGAGCAGCGCCGCCAGGGCGGCCAGGTAGATGAAGACCAGCCAGGCGAGCGGCGGAGCCAGGAGCGCCACCGCCTTGACCCAGGGGTGGCGCCAGAGAAGCGCCGACAGCCGCCGGCGCTTGTCTAGCAGGGAGGAGGAGACCGCAGCGCCTCCTCCTCCCACTCCTCCAGAGCTAGCCATTTGCGGAGCAAATGGCTAGCTCGCCTTGATCTTGATCCAGGCGTCCGCCCACTTCGAGTAGTCCATGCAGTCCTTCTTGCCGTTGCCGCAGTCGGCCACCGGCGTCTTCCAGAAGTACAGGGACCGGTAGTACGCGACCGGCTCGGCGGCGTGGTAGACGGCGCACGAGCCCTTCGAGATCCTGTTCATGTACGTACAGGACTTGCTGTTCACCGGCGTCTCGCCCCAGGTCGCGCCCTGCAGCGCCTGCACCTGCGGGCTGGAGATGTACCGGTACCACTTGTAGGCACAGTCGAGGTTCTTCGACTTGGACGAGAGCATCCACGTGTCGAGCCAGCTCGTCGCCCCCTCCTTCGGGATCAGCTCCTTGACCGGAGCCTTCTTCGCGAGCAGGGAACCGGTCGTGATCGGCCACGTCGGGCCGAGCCAGGCGTCGCCGCTGGCGATCAGCTCGGCGTTGTCCGGCGAGCCCACCCAGTACTTCTTGATCAGCGGGCGCTGCTTCTTGAGCAGGGCGACGGTGGCGTCGAACTGCTTCTTGTTCAGCTCGTACGGATCCTTGATCCCGAGTGCGGGCCTGCTCTTCATCAGGTAGAGGGCTGCGTCGGCGATCTGGATCGCGTTGTCGGGGACGGTGATCCGACCCTTGTACTTCGGGTCGTAGATCGCCGCCCAGCTCTTCGGCGCCGGCTTCACCTTGTCGGTGCGGTAGAGGAGCGTGTTCGGCCCGAACTGGAGCGAGATGCCGTAGTGCTTGCCGCCGACGGTGTTGTTCGGCGGCGACTTGAACGGGCCGAAGAAGTCCTTCCACTGGGGAACCTTGCTCACGTCGACGGGTTGCACGTCCCCGCCGTAGATGAGCCTGAGGCTCGCGTCGCCGGACGCGGAGACCATGTCGTACTGCCCGCCTCCCCCCTGCCGCATGAGCGCGACCATCTCGTCGGACGTGGTCGCGATCTTCGCGGCGATCTTGCAACCCGACTGCTTCTCGAACGGCGTCACCCACTTCGCATCCAGGTAGCCGTCCCAGGCGATCATCTTCAGCGTGCCGCCCGACTTCGCACTCGTTCCGGCCGCCGGGACGGCGAGCGCCGCCGCCACCGCGACCAGCAGGGCGATCCCGACGGCACGGCGCCTGTCGATCCTCCTCATCTTCCCTCCTCCTTCGACGACGACTCGATCGTGAATGTGTTCTCCGGCCTCCAGGCGAGCCGCACGTGGCGGCCGCGGGCACCGGTCTCTCCCGCCGAGAAGCTCTCGACGTTCTGGCGGACGACCGTCAGCGCGCCGCCGCCCTCCAGGTCGACGTCGTAGCGCGTGACGGAGCCGACGTAGACGACGCCCCGGATCACCCCGCCCTCCGTGACGGCACCCGGCCCGGGCTGCTCGTCCGCAGCCAGGACGCGGATCTTCTCCGGGCGGATGGTGAAGCGCCTGCCCTCCCGCTCCAGCACGTTCGAGACGCCGACGAACCCGGCGACGAACTCGCTCGCCGGATGCTCGTACACCTCGACCGGAGTCCCGATCTGCTCCACGCGGCCCTGGCTGAAGACCGCGATCCGGTCGCTCATGGTCAGCGCCTCCTCCTGGTCGTGCGTGACGTAGACGAAGGTGATCCCCACCTCCTCCTGAATCCGCTTCAGCTCGATCTGCATGTCCTGGCGCAGCTTGAGGTCGAGCGCCCCGAGCGGCTCGTCGAGCAAGAGGACGCGCGGCCTGTTGACGATCGACCGCGCCAGGGCGACGCGCTGTCGCTGCCCGCCGGACAGCTGCACGGGCTTCCGGCCGCCGAACGCTTCGAGCCGGACGAGCTCGAGCGCCTCCTCCGCCCGCCGCCGGCGCTCCGCACGCTTGACGCCCTTCACCTTCAGCCCGTACTCGACGTTCTCGCGGACGTCCATGTGCGGAAACAGCGCGTAGTCCTGGAAGACCGTGTTGACGTCCCGCGCGTAGGGGGGCCGGCCGGTGACGTCGTCTCCGTGGAGGAGCACCCGGCCGGAATCCGGCCGCTCGAAGCCCGCGATCACCCGCAGCGTCGTCGTCTTGCCGGAGCCGGACGGGCCGAGCATGGTGAAGAACTCACCCTGGGCGATCTCGAGGTCGATCGTGTCGACGGCGACGACGTCCCCGTACGTCTTGCGGATCCCGAGCAGGGCGACGTCCGGTGCAGCCGCCGCTCCGGCCGGAGCCGGCTCGGTCACAGCTGCGTCCGCCGTATCGGTCTGCCGAAGCGCCACCCGGATCGGCCGATTATCCCGGCGGATCGGGCGCGGCACCAGGTGAACCGTCAGCCGGACCGGATCTGAGCCCAGGCGTCCGACCAGTCGAACCAGTCGGCGCACGCGTTCCCGCGGCCGTCGCCGCAGTCGTGTTGCGGCGTGCGCCAGAAGGACAGGCGCGACCACCAGGCCTCGGCGCCCGCGTGCACGGCCGCGCAGTCCATGTACGCGCAGGCGGCCGGCGTTGCCGGCGCCTCGCCGAGGTAGCGCGCCGAGGCTGCGTTCGCCTTCGGCGAGATGATGTAGTCGAGCCAGCGGTACATGCAGCCGGGGTGGCGGCCGCGCGCGAGCAGCAGCCAAGAAGCCGACCGCGCGGTGCCGCCGGCGGGCACCTCGGTTCGCACCGGGACGTCGTCGGCGCGCAGGAGGGCGGCGAGCCGTGGAGTAGCCTCGCCGACGAGCGCGTTCCCGCCGGTGTAGTCGGCGAGCGCGTTCGTCGTGTCCTGCCAGTAGGAGCCGACGCTCGCCTTCTGCACCGCCGCGAGCCTGACGGTCGCGCGAAACTGCTTCGCGTCGAGCTCGTACGGATTCGGGTACCCGAGGTGGAGGGCGGCGAGGGCGAGGCCGATCGCGGCGTCGTAGATGCCGAGGCGTCCCGCGTACCGCCTCCCGAAGAGCGCGTCCCAGCCGGACGGGGCGGCGCTCACGCGGTCGGTTCGCCACAGGAGCAGGTCGGCCCCGCGTCCGTGCGGGACGCCGACCACCCTGCCTCGCTCGTGGTTCTGGAAGAGGCCCTTCAGCGCCGGGTAGACGGAGCGGTAGTTCGGGATCAGCCGGGTGTTCAGCGGCGCGACCTCGCCGCCGCCGGTGAGCACCTGGGTGACGTCTCCGAACGCGGCCACGCCGTCGTAGCGGCCGTGGTCGACGGCGTCGAGCAGCTCGGTCGAGCTCCGGACCGTGCGCACGTGCACCTTGCAGCCGGTTGCCTGGACGAACGGCGTCACCCAGTTCACCCGGGGGTCGTCTCCGCCCGCCTCGGCGTAGCCCGGGTAGGCGACCAGGTCGAGGTGGCCCTCGGCCGGCGGCAGGGTGGTCTCATACCCGGTCCCGGCGGCGGTCGTCCCGGCACCGCCCGCGGCGAGCAGCACCAGCCCGGCGAGAAGGAGGCGGCGCAGCACGCTGGTACGGTAGTCGGCCGCGGACCGGAGACGCCTGACCGACCCCCTGGGTACTCGAGCCCGTCCGACCTATGCGGCGGCGGCCGCCCGCGAGGCGCCCCGCGCATCAGGCGAACCGCGTCCCACCTCCAGGCGGAAGGCGGCGACGACCTCCGGGTCGAACTGGGTGCCGGCGCAGCGCCTGAGCTCCGCCAGCGCGGCTTCGCCGGGGACCTGGTCGCGGTAGGGCCGGGCAGAGGTCATCGCCGAGAAGGCGTCGCAGACGGCGATGATCCGGGACGCGAGCGGAATCTCCGCCCCGGCGAGCCGGTCGGGGTAGCCCCGGCCGTCCCAGCGCTCGTGCGTCGCGCGGACGATCCGCGCCAGGTGCGTCCACGTCGGCGACGCGCCGAGGATCCGCTCTCCGATCACCGTGTGCTCCTTGATGAAGTCCCACTCGTGCACGTCCAGCGGGCCGGGCTTCCGCAACACGGCGTCCGGGATCGCGAGCTTGCCGACGTCGTGGAGACGCGCCGCGAGCGCCAGCTCCTCCAGCTCCCGATCCGACACCCCGAGCCTCGCTCCGACGGCGCGGGCCAGCTCGGCCACGCTCTGCACGTGCACCCGAAGCGCGGGCTCGCGCTCGAACAGGGCCTGGAGCAGGATCTCGTCGGGATTGCCCCGGCCGGCGCGCTCGCGCTTCTGCGCATAGAGGCGCTGATCGGCCAGGCGCAGGGCGTCGCTCGAGTCGACCGCCTCCTCGGGAAGGCGTACGGCGCCGAACGAGCTCGTGACCGTGAAGCCCTCTCCTGCGTCGCCCAGGGCCGCCGAGGCTGCCTCCAGCACCGATCCCGCCTCGACGGCGGACGCGTCGACGAGGACGCAGAACTCGTCTCCGCCCAGGCGATAGCAGGAGCCGGCCGGCCCGACCGCGGCGACGAGGTTCGCCGCCAGCCGCGCGAGCAGCACGTCGCCCGCCGGATGGCCGAACCGGTCGTTGTACAGCTTGAACCCGTCCAGATCGTAGATCGCGAGGAGCCGGGGCTCCGAGTCCGGGCCCGGTGCGAGCGCGCTGTCGAGGTCGGCGGAGAGCCGGCGCCGGTTTCCGAGGGCCGTGAGGGCGTCCGTGACCGCGTAGTCGCGCATCAGCCGGAGCACCCGGCTGTGCTCGACGAAGGTCAACCCCGTACGCACGATCACGGCGATGATCGCCCCGCCCGCGAGGCTGGCGGCCAGCAGGTTGAGCCGGTGGAAGTGGTCGTAGGTGAAGATTCCCAGCCCGGCGAGGCCGCAGGCGAGCGGCGTCCCGAGAAGGGGCCGTCCCTCGAGCGTGACCGGCACCCGGCGCGCCGGTTGCCAGGCCGCGGCGGACAGGAGCAGCATCGCCGCCGGCCACAACGCGTCGAGGACGGTGCCCTCGGAATACGAGTTGCTGGCGGTCTGGAAGAGAAAGACCGCGTCCGCGGTCGCGGTTGCCGCGAGGCCGGCCCCGATCAGCCCCCAGGTGCGGCCCGGCCGCCAGCCGGTCAGGGCGAAGATGCCGACCACCGCCGAGAGCAGGATGATGTCCCCGAGCGGGTAGGCGAGGTTCGTCACGATCACCCCGGTGGTCCCGTGCGTGCTCTTCAGCACGACCTCGAAGAGGATCGCCGCGCCGACCGCCGCGGAGGCGAGCCCCGCCATCGCGCCGTCGAGCCAGAGGCTGCGGCTGAACTCCGAGACAGCCGCGCGCGGAGGAGCAGGAGCAGGGCGACGTAGCAGGCCGGGTAGAAGGCGAGGTAGAAGCCGTCCGCGACGGAGGGGTAGGGCGGCGAGCCGCCGTAGGCGAAGTCGAACAGCAGCTCGGCGACCGCCCAGGCGGCGACCCCGACGCTCAGGGCCAGCCAGGCGCCGCGCTCGGCGCGGACACGCGCCACCCGGATCAGGCAGGCGGCGAGCCCGAGCAGGATCAGGGCGTTGTACAGCCAGCGGTTGAAGAAGTCGTCGAGGCCGAGCCGTGAGCCGAGCAGGGTGTGCGCCGTGAACGCGGCGAGGCCGACCACCGCGGCGACCCGCCAGGCGCGGGCGAGCCGCTGCAGGCCGAGGATGTCGCGTCCCGAGGCGACGCTCATGAAGGGTCTATCGGCCGCACCCGGCCCGTCTTGAGCGCCGGAGGACGGCCGGCCGCGGCCTCAGCCGTCCGCCGGCGGCACCGCCTCGGCGGCCAGAGCCGGGATGATCGTCTCGCCGTACACCGCGAGCGTCTCCTCCTGCCCGTGCGTCATCAGGTAGATGTTCCACTGGTCGACGCCCGCCGCCTCCAGCCGCTGCAGCTTCTCGATGTGCGCCTCGGGCGGGCCGAGGATGCAGAACCGCTCGCAGGTCTCGTCGGTGATCTGCTCACCGTGCTTCGCCCCGACGCGGCTGTGCTCCGAGTAGTCGTAGTGCTCCCGCTGCATCCGGGCGACGTACTCGGTCAACGCCGCCGGCAGACCCGCCGGGTCGTGCCTGGAGAGCACGTCGAAGATGTGGTTGGAGACCATCGCCGGGAACCAGCGCACCTGCTCGCAGGCGTCGGCGAGGTCGTCGCTGACGTGCGCCGGCGCGCAGGCGACGACCTTCAGCTCGGCGGGGTCGCGCCCGGCCTCCTCTGCGGCCGCACGCACCTGCCCGACGATCCACTCGACGATCTCGGGATCGGCGAGCTGGATGATCACCCCGTCTGCGACCCGCCCCGCGATCGCGAGCACTTTCGGCCCGTAGCCGGCGACGTAGAGCGGGATCTCCGGCCGCCCCTTCGCCCACTGCAGCTCGACGTCGGTGCCGTTCCAGCGCACCGGGCGGCCGTTCATCAGGTCGCGGAGCATCGTGCAGGCGGACTCGAACTCGGCGACCTTCACGGGCTGCTGGCCGATCACCCGCCGCGCGGAGTCGCCCCGCCCGATGCCCATCACCATCCGGCCGTTCGAGATGTCCTGGAGAGTGGCGAACGCGCTCGCAGTCACCGTCGGCTCGCGCGTTCCCGGGTTCGTCACGTTCAGCCCGAGCTTGATCCGGTCGGTGTGCGTCGCCGCGAGCGTCAGCAGCGGGTACGGCTCCTGCCAGAGGACGTGGGAGTCGTACGTCCAGCCGTAGTCGAAGCCGTGCCGCTCGGCGAGCTGCATCAGCTCGACGAGCCGCTGCCACGGCGGGTCGGGGAGAATCGTGACGCCGAAGCTGAGCATCGCGAGAGCATAGATCGACCGGCCGCCGCGGAGCGTCTTCTTGACGGGAGAGACGGCCGCGGCGGCCGATGTGGTGCCGGGAGGGAGGAAGGAGGATGTTCCTGCCGGCTTGTCGAGGACAGGGTGCCGCGCGAACCTGAACGGGCCGTGAGAATCCCGTTGGAGTTCGGTTAAGCGCTACGCGTAGTGCCCGAGCGCCTTCGTCGCGAGCCGGTCGAGCGCCTGCACCGAGAGCTCGATGTGCTCCGGCTTCGTGTCCTCGAGCTTCGTGTGCGAGAGACCGCGCAGGCTCTGCGCGAACAGCATCACCGTCGGAACTCCGGCACGGGCGACCTCGGCGGCGTCGTGCAGCGGTCCGCTCGGCAGGCGATGCGACCGGCCCGCGACCTCGGTGACCGCCTCGTCGGCGAGGTCGATCAGCGTCTCGTCGAACAGGATCGGGTCGATGTTCCACAGCCGCTCCCAGGCGACGTCGAGGTCCTCCTCGGCGGCGAACCGCGCGGTCGCTCGCTTCGCCTCGTCCAGCATCGCGGCGAGCGTCTTCGCGTCCAGGTGCCGCTGGTCGAGGAGCTGCTCGGCGGTCTCGACCACCGAGGTGACGATCCCCGGCTTGCAGACGACGCCGCCGCTCGTGCAGACCGCGCCGCCGCCCGCCCCGGCTGCGATCCGCCTGATCTCGAGCGCGAGCTTCGCCGCCCCGGCGAGCGCGTCGCGGCGCTTGTCCATGGGGGTCGAGCCGGCATGCGCCGCCTGCCCGGTCCAGGTCACCTGATGGCGCTCGACTCCGAAGGTGCCCAGCACCGTGCCGAGCGGAAGGTCCAAGGACTCCAGCACCGGCCCCTGCTCGATGTGCAGCTCGAGGTAGGCGGCCGCGGTCGCCAGCTGCGTCCGGGCCTCGAGGGCGCGGTCGAGGTCGACCCCGTGCTCGGCGAGCGCGTCGGGAAGCGCGACTCCGTCCCGGTCGGTGAGCTGACGCAGCTCGTCCTGGTCGCGCATCGAGCCGCCGGCCGCGCTCGAGCCGAACAGGGAGCGACCGAACCGGGCGCCCTCCTCGTCGGCCCAGTTCACGAGCCGGACGGTCAGCGGCGGCTGCCCGTCGCCCGCGATGCGGCGGAGCACCTCGACGCCGGCCATGACGTTCAGGCTGCCGTCGAGCCAGCCGCCGTTCGGAACCGAGTCGATGTGCCCGCCGATCAGGAGCGCGCGCTCGGAGACCCCCGGGAGCGTGAACCACTGGTTGCCGGCCTCGTCGATCTCCTCGACGACCGGGAGGCCGTCGAGCTTGCCGCCGCAGCCACTCGCGGGCGGTCGCCCACGTGTCCGTCCACGCGACCCGCTGGGCGCCGTTCTCGTCCCCGGTCAGCTCCCGGAGCTCGCGCAGCTCCTCGACGGTGCGATCCGGTTGCAGGCTCACGAACGAACACTAATAGTGGGCCCCGTGCCGAGGCGGAGGCAGCTGCTGCTCTGGGGAGCGGGCCTCCTCGTGGCGGGCGGGATCACGGCCGGAATCGTGGCCGCCTTCAGCGGCCGCTCGAACGCGGCACCGACGAAAGGCGAGTACTACGCCCGGATCGCCGCCATCTGCCGCAGCTACGGGCCCCGACTGGACAAGATCGATCCGCCGCACGACATCGCCATTCCCGGCGAGGTGGCCGGGCCGGTCAGCCTCGCACTCCCGCTCGTCATCGCCGAGACGCGCGAGGTGCGCGCAGTCCGGCCACCGGAGGAGCTGGCGCAGCAGGTGAAGCGCTGGCTCCTCCTCAAGGACCGCGCGATTGCCACGCTCGAGCGCACGCTGCGCGAGGCGCTCGTCCCGGACACTCCGCGGATGGGTCCCGACTGGCTCCTCTTCGTCGAGCAGAACGAAGCGGCGGCCAGAGCAGGCGGCGAGATCGGGTTCCCGCAGGTCTGCTCGGCGCGCGAGTCCTAGCATTCGCACGAGATGAGATCCGACGTGATCGTCGTCGGCGGCGGAGCGATCGGCGCATGCTGCGCCCTGGAGCTGGCCCGGCGCGGCGCCGCCGTCACGCTCCTGGAGCGCGGCCCGCGCCTCGCGTCCGGCTGCTCGGCCGGGAACGCGGGGCTGATCTGCCCGAGCCACTCCGTTCCGATCGCCAACCCCGCCTCGCTGCGGAACGGCCTGCGCTGGATGCGGAAGCGGGACAGCCCGTTCTACCTGCGCCCGCGGCTCGCCGTCCTGCCGTGGCTCGCCCGCTTCGCGCTCGCCGCGCGGCACTCGGAGGAGGGCGCCCGGATCATCCGCGCGCTGGCCCTCGAGAGCCTGGAGCTGCACGCGAGGCTCGGCCGGGAGCTGGCGACGACCTTCCAGCGGACCGGCACGCTCAACGTCTACGCGAGCGAGGTCGGGCTCGAGACCGGCACCCGGGAAGCCGAGCGTTCGGGACTGCGCTTCGACGTTCTCGGGGCCGCCGAGACCCGCGCCCTGGAGCCTGCGCTCGCCGGCCCGGTGGTGGGCTCCGTGCGCTACCCCGACGAGGGTCGCGTCGACCCGAAGCGGTTCGTCGAGTCGATCGGCCGCGCCGCCGAGGCGGCCGGGGTCGAGATCCGCACCGGCGCCGAGGTGCGGACGCTGGACGAGCTCCACGCGGACGTCGTGGTGGTCGCGGCGGGCGCGTGGTCACGGACGCTCGTCGAGCTCCCCCTCGAGGGCGGGAAGGGCTACCACATCGACTTCGAGGGCTCTCCCGTCGACCCGCAGATCCCGACGTGGGTGCAGGAGACCTGGACGATCGCAACGCCGCTTCCCGATCGTCTGCGGCTCTCGGGAACGCTCGAGCTCGCCGGGCTCGACCTCTCGATCTCGCAGCCGCGCGTCGACGCGATCCGGCGCGGCGGCGAGCGCTGGTTCCACGGCCTCGCCACCCGCCGCGTGCTGGAGACGTGGGCCGGCCTGCGCCCCTGCCTTCCCGACGGGCTGCCCGCAATCGGCTGGAAAGGCCGTGTCCTCGTCGCCACCGGCCACGCGATGAAGGGCGTGTCGCTCGCGCCCGTGACGGCCCGCCTCGTCGCCCAGCTGGTCGCGGGCGAGGAGCCCGCGCACGAGCTGGCGCCGCTCGACCCGAATCGCTTCTAGGTCTCCGGCGGCGGGAGCTGGTCCTCGCCGCGGATGCCGCGCTTGAACTCCTTGCCGCCCACCTTGAGCGAGCGCAGCGCCCGGCCGAAGCGCCGCGTGCCGAAGACGAACACGATCACGACGACGATGATCACGAAGTCCCATGGGCCGATGAGCGCCGCCATGCCGTCTCAAAGGGTACTCCTCCCGGACCGCGGCGGTCGGCTTCAGCCGAGGAACGCCGTGAGCTCGTCGCGGTGGAAGGCTGCGTGGCGGAGCTGCGAGTCGAGCAGCGCGGAGAAGCGAACCTCGCCCCTCGGCGACGCGACCGGCGGGTCGCGACGGCCGAGCTCGTCGGCGTGCTCGAGCACGAAGTCGCTCCAGTCGCCCAGCACCCGCTCCCCGTAGGCGACCAGCGCCGGTGCGCTCTCCAGCAGCAGCTCGCGTTTCCCGTCGAGCTCCGGCTCCCACGGGAACGCCCTCTCGTGCCACGCCGCCGGCAGCAGCTCGAACGGGTGGAAGACGTTCACGGTCAGGTTCCGCAGGCTGCGGCCCCGCGAGGGAGTCGGCCGGGTCAGCGCCTCCCAGTCGAGCCCGCGCACGCGGTCGAGCCACGAGCGCAGGATCGGGAGCGTCTCCCAGGCGGTCCGGGCAGCCTCCCGGGTCGGCGGGATCGGCAGCCCGAGCGCGGCCGCGAGCTGCGAGACGTGCAGGATCGGGGTCGTCGCGCCGCCGACGACCAGCGTGGGGAGGATCGGCCGGCCTGCCTGCTCCCAGCGGCGGCCCGCCTCGCCGCCGTCGTCGACGTCGAGCGACTCGTAGACGATCGCATGCTCGCCAAGGAACTCCCTGGCCGCGGCGCAGGACGCTCAGGCCCGATGCCAGAAGAGCGCCACCGCGTCCATTGCGGGATGATCCCACAATGCGCCTCGACCCCCTGGTGACGAGGCCGAGATGAAGATCGCGATCGTCGGTGCGGGGGCGATGGGCTCGGTGTACGCCGGGCTCCTCGCGGGCGCCGGGAACGAGGTCTGGGCGATCGATCGCCGGGGGGAGCACGTCGACGCGATCCGGGAGCACGGGCTGCGCATCGAAGGGGCGAGCGGCGACCGCACCGTCCGCATGCAGGCGACGACGGACGCCGCCGAAGCGGGGGAGGCCGACCTCGTCGTCATCGCGACGAAGGCGATGGACGTGGCGGCGGCGGCCGGCTCGGCCCGACCGCTCCTCGGTCCCGGGACCGTCGTCCTGTCGATCCAGAACGGCCTCGGCGGCCCCGACATCGCCGCCGCGGTGCTCGGGGAGGAGCGCGTGGCGGTCGGCGTCGTCGGCGGCTTCGGCGCCTCGGTCGTGGGCCCCGGCCACGTCCACCACCACGGGCTCGAGCTCATGCGCCTCGGCGAGCGGCACGGCCCGGTGACGCAGAGGATCGAGGCCGTCGCCGGGGTCTGGCGGGACGCCGGCTTCAACGTCCAGACCTCCGACGACGTCGACCGGGTCGTCTGGGAGAAGCTGATCTGCAACGTGGCCTTCGCCGGGCCGTGCACCGTCCTCGGCTGCACCCTCGGACAGCTGGTCGCCGCCGGCGCCGCCTGGCCGGTCGCCGCGAGCTGCGCCCGGGAGGCGTTCGCGGTCGCCGGTCGGCTGGGCGTGTCGCTCGGGTTCGACGATCCCGAGCCCTACGTCCGCGCGTACGGATCGAGGATCGGCGGGGCGCGGCCGTCGATGCTGCTCGACCTGACGGCGGGCCGCCGTTGCGAGATCGATTTCATCAACGGCGCGATCCCGCGGCTCGGCCGCGACCTCGGCGTCCCGACGCCGTTCAACGAGACGGTGACCGCCCTGGTCAAGGGGCTGGAGGCTCGGGCCGTGCGCTAGACGAGCCACGGCTCGCTCGCGAGCACGCGGCCGATCGCCTCGAGCTTCGCGTCGCCCGTGGATCGGTCAGGCAGGGGCTCCCGCCTCGCGTGCGCCGAGCGGAGCGACGTTCGCCAGCTGCTCGAGAACGGTCTCGAGCGGCTCGACGTCCCCGAACTTGGCGTCGATGTCGAAGAGGTTCCACTCGACGACGCCCGCGACCCGGTCGCCGACGCACTCGCGGACGACGATCGGCCGGAAGCCCAACCCGATCGCGTCCTCGACCGTGTGCCGGACGCAGCCCGCCATCGTCACGCCCGTGACGATCACGGTGTCGACCCCCGCCGCCCTCAGGAAGCCGGCGAGGTACGTGCCGTGAAACGCGCTCGCGAACTTCTTGACGATCACGTGCTCGCCCGGCTCGGGGGCGATCCGCTCGTCGATCGCGACCGCGTCCGTGCCGAGCCGGAGCACCTCGACCGGGATCTTGTGGTGCCAGATCCCCATGTCGGTGTTCGGCCCCTCGGTGACCGCGTACGCGGTCGTGGTGTAGACGATCGGGATGCCCTTCGCACGCCCGGCGGCGAGCAGGCGCTGCACGCCCGGGATGATCACGTCCATCCCGTCGCACGTGAACGGGTTCCCGGGCCGGGTCCAGGCGTTCGCGAGGTCGATGTTGATCAGCGCGGGCCGCTCGCCGAAGCCGACCCGGCGCATGAAGCCGCGGTTCCGGTAGAGGTCGGAGTCCGCCGAGAAGATCTTCTCGAGGGCCTCGGTGATGTCGCTCATGGTTGCCTCCTTTTCGTCGCCCCTCGATGATCCCAGAGGTGGCGACGGAAGCCAAGGTCGCGATCATCGGGGGCGGCGCCGCCGGCTGCAGCCTGGCCTACCACCTGACCAGGCTCGGCTGGAGCGACGTGGTCCTGCTCGAGCAGGACGAGCTGACGAGCGGGTCGACCTGGCACGCCGCCGGTCTCTGCACGCAGTTCAACCCGAGCTACAACCTGATGCGCCTGCTGCGCTACAGCGTCGAGCTGTACGCCGGGCTCGAGGCCGAGACCGGGCAGGCGGTCGACTGGCATCCCTGCGGCAGCGTCCGCCTGGCCACGACGAGCGACCGGCTCGACGAGTTCCGTCACCGGCAGGGGATGGGCGAGGTCGCGGGCGTGCCGATCGAGATCGTCGGCCCGGACCGCCTCGCCGAGCTCCATCCGCTCGTCGATCCGGAGGGAATCCTCGCGGCCGCCTACCTCCCGACCGACGGGCACGTCGACCCTGCGAGCCTCACCCGCGCGTTCGCGACCGGGACCGACGCTGAGATCCTCCGGCGGACGCCCGTGACGGCGATCGAGCGGGCGCGGACCGGCTGGCGACTGAGGACGCCGGCCGGCGAGGTCCGGGCCGAGATCGTCGTCGACGCGGCCGGGCAGTGGGCGCCGCAGCTCGGTCGCCTGGCGGGGGTCGAGCTGCCGATCGTCCCGTTCGAGCACCACTACGTCGTCACGGACGCGATCGACGAGCTGCGCGGACGGGAGGCGGAGCTGCCGGTCCTCCGCGACCCCGACGAGTCCTACTACGTCCGCCAGGAGGGCGCCGGCCTGCTCGTCGGGCCGTTCGAGCGCGGCCCCCCGGCCCTGGGCGCTCGACGGAATCCCGCCCGACTTCCACGCCCGTCTGCTCCCGCCCGACGTCGACCGCATCGCCGGCGTGCTCGCCGCCGCCGGCACGCGCATCCCCGCCTTCGCCTCGGCCGGGATCAAGCAGGTGGTCAACGGCCCCGACGGCTACACGCCGGACGGGCGCTGCCTGATGGGGCCGGTCCCCGGCCTCGAGGGCTTCCACGTGCTCGCGGGGTTCAGCATCTTCGGGATCGTCTTCGCCGGCGGCGCGGGCCGCTACGCGGCGGAGTGGATCGTCGAGGGGCAGCCGAGCGACAACATGTGGGAGCTCGACGTCCGCCGCTTCGGAAGCTACGCCTGCTCGACGCCCTACCTCGTCGCCAGGGCCTCGGAGGTCTACGAGCGCGAGTACGCGATCCACTTCCCGGAGGAGGAGCTCCCCGCAGGACGGCCGCTGAAGACCGACCCTCTGTACGAGCGACTGGCCGGGCGCGGCGGCGTCTTCGGCTCCCGCTTCGGCTGGGAGCGGCCGCTCTGGTTCGCACGAGACGGCGAGGCCCACGACGAGTACTCGTTCCGGCGCGGGAACTGGTTCGACGCGGTCGGCGAGGAGTGCAGGGCCGTCCGCTCGCGCGTGGGCCTGCTCGACCAGACGAGCTTCGCGAAGTACGAGGTCTCCGGGCCGGGCGCCGGGGCGCTGCTCGACCGGCTCTGCGCCAACGCCCTCCCGCCCGAGCCCGGCCGGATCGCGCTCACGCAGATGTGCCGGCCCGGAGGAGGCATCGAGTGCGACCTGACGGTGACGCGCCTCGAGGACCGCTTCTACGTGATCTCCGCCGCCGCGACCGAGCTGCACGACCACGCCTGGATCGAGGCGCATCTCCCCGAGAACGGCTCGGTCGTGCTCGAGAACGTGACCGACCGGTACGGCGTCCTCACCCTCGCGGGCCCCCGCTCGCGGGAGCTGTTGCGGCGCCTGACCCCGGCCGACGTCTCGCGCGAGGCGTTTCCGTTCTTCCGCGCCCGCGAGCTGCGAGTCGGCGGAGTCGAGACGCTGACGCTGCGCGTCTCGTACGTCGGCGAGCTCGGCTTCGAGCTCCACCATCCGCTCGAGCACCAGGGCGCGCTCTACGACCTCCTGCTCGAGGCGGGTGAGCCGCTCGGCCTCGTCGACTTCGGGTACCGGGCGCTCGAGTCGCTACGGCTCGAGAAGGCGTACCGGCTCTGGGGTGTCGACATGTCCGCCGACTACACGCCGCTGGAGGCGGGGCTCGAGCGCTTCGTGCGGTTCGACAAGGGCGACTTCGTGGGGCGCGACGCGCTCCTCCGCCAGCGGGAGCAGGGCATCCGGCAATGCCTCGCCTGCCTGACGGTCGAGGCGGACGGAGCGGACCCGCACGGGTACGAGCCCGTCCTCCTCGGCGACCGGCCGATCGCGTACGTCGCCTCCGGCGGCTACGGACACGCCGTCGGGCAGAGCATCGCCTTCGCCTACCTGCCGCTCGAGCACGCGGAGCCGGGCACGAGGCTGGAGGTCGAGATCCTCGGCGAGCCCCGCCCTGCGACGGTCGTGGCGCAACCGCTTTACGATCCTCGCAGCGAGCGCCTGCTCTCGTGACCACTCCCGTCCGCACCGATCCGTTCGCGCCCGCCAGGTGGGACCTCTCCCGCGGCCACACGGCGCTGGTCGTGATCGACCCCCAGAACGACTTCCTCCACGAGGAGGGCTGGTACGCGCGGCAGGGGATCGACATCTCGCACATGCGCCGGACGATCGAGCCGACCAGGGAGCTGGTCGCCGAGGCCCGGCTGCGCGGGGTGCCGGTGGTCTGGACCCGGCACGGGTACGCGGACGCCGCCGAGGCGGGCCCGTTCCTCGAGCTCCGGCCGTTCCTGAGGGAGGGCGGCCTGCGGCGCGGGACGTGGGGGTGGGAGCTCCACGAGGAGCTGGACGTGCATCCGGAGGACGAGATCGTGGAGAAGAACCGCCTGTCGGCGTTCTTCCACACGAACCTCGAGGAGGTCCTGCGCGACCTCGACGCGGAGACGGTGCTGATCGCCGGCGTGCTGACGAACCAGTGCGTCGCGGCGACCTCGAAGGACGCGAGCTTCCGCGACTTCAGGCCGATCGTCGTCGAGGAGTGCACGGGGACGACGCTCCCGCACCTCCACGGCCCCGCGATCGAGATGATGCGGGTGGGCTGGGCGGAGGTCCGCGGGATCGAGGAGACGATCGGCGAGCTGAGGAGGCTGGCGGCATGAGGATGGGCGCGCACTTCCTTCCCGAGGACTTCCCGGTGTTCGTCGAGTCGCTCCGGGCTGCAGAACGCGCCGGGTACGCCCGCGCCTGGGTCGTCGACTCGCAGATGCTCTGGGAGGACGTCTGGGTCTACATGACGCGCGGGCTCGACGCGACCGAGCGGATCCAGCTCGGGGTCGCGGTCTCGAACCCGCTGACGCGCCACTACACCGTCAGCGCGAGCGCGGCCGCGACGCTGGCGCGGCTGCATCCGGGGCGCGTGATCCTCGGGCTGGGTCGCGGCGACAGCGCCGTCAGGACGCTGGGGCTGAAGCAGGTCGCGACGCGGAAGATGGCGGAGATCGTGCCCCGCGTGCGCGCGCTGACGGCCGGCGAGGAGGTCGACCTCGACGGCGCGTCCGTGCGTATCCGCTGGGCGGGCGAGCACGTGCCGCTGCTGATGGCGGCGACCGGGCCGCGCAACCTCCGGCTGGCGGGGGCGCTCGCGGACATCGCCATGCCCCAGGTCGGCGTCCACCCCGCGGCCGTGCGCTGGGCGATCGAGCAGGTGCACGCGGGCGCCGAGGAGGCCGGGCCGCGACCCGGGCGAGGTCGAGATCGCGCTCTTCTGCGGCATGTGGGTCTCGGACGACCTCGACGAGGCGCGCGCGGAGAGCCGCTGGGCGGCGGCCTGCGCGGCCAACCACCTCGGCGACGTGATCGGCCGCGTACCCGACCACGGCCTGCCCGAGGAGCTGACCCGGCTCGTCCAGGCGCGGACCCAGGCCTACGACTACTACGAGGGCCACCTCGACTCCTCGGCCGAGCACACCGGCTGGCTGACGCCCGAGCTGATCGACGACTTCGCGCTCACCGGGCCGGCCGGGCACTGCCTCGAGCGGATCCGCGAGCTCGAGCGGCTCGGCGTCTCCGAGATCTCGACCGCCTACCTCAACGGCCGGCTCGACCAGCTCGAGCGGGTCGGCCGCGACATCGTCCCAGCGCTCGCCGCGACGCCTGCATGAAGCGCATCGGGGTCGACGTCGGCGGCACCTTCACCGACCTGATCCTCGTCGACGAGGAAGGCGGCCGGATCATGGTCGACAAGGTCCCCTCCACGCCGGACGACCCGGCGCGGGGCGTCGTCGAGGGCGTCCGCGATCTCTGCGAGAAGGCCGGGGTGCCGCTCGGGGACGTGGACAACCTCCTGCACGGGACGACCGTGGCGACCAACATCGTCCTCACCCACTCGGGCGCGGAGGTCGGGATGCTGACCACCCACGGCTTCCGCGACATCCTCCACATCGCCCGGCACAAGAAGCCGTTCAACTTCTCGCTCCAGCAGGAGCTCCCCTGGCAGTCGCGCCCGCTCGTCAAGCGGCGTCACCGGCTGACCGTCCACGAGCGGGTGACCGTCCCCGACGGCGACGTCCTGGTCTCACTCGACGAGGACGAGGTGCGAGGTCGCGTCCGGCAGCTGCGCGACGCGGGCGTCGAGGCGGTGTCGGTCTGCCTGCTCCACTCCTACCTCAACCCGGCGCACGAGCGGCGGATCAAGGAGATCGTGCTCGAGGAGTTCCCGGAGGCGTACCTCTCGGTCTCGCACGAGGTACTCCCTCTGTACCGGGAGTTCGAGCGGTTCTCGACGGTCTGCCTGAACGCGTACGTGGGCCCGAAGGTGTCGCGCTACGTGGCCCGCTTCGACGAGGCGTTGCGCGCCGCCGGCTTCGAGCGCGAGGTGCGGCTGATGCAGTCGGCCGGCGGCGTGGCGACGGTCGAGTCGGCGACGGACCGGCCGGTGAACCTGCTGATGTCGGGACCGGTGGCCGGCCTGATCGGCGGGATCTGGGCCGGCCGGATGGCCAGGTACGAGAACGTCGTCACGCTGGACATGGGCGGCACCTCGGCCGACATCGGCGTCGCCGCGGGCGGGCAGCTGCGGATGCGCCACCTGCTCGACACGAAGGTCGGCGACTACCAGGCGATGGTGCCGATGGTCGACATCGACACGATCGGCGCCGGCGGCGGCTCGATCGCGTACGTCGACGCGGGCGGCGTGTTCCGCGTCGGCCCCGAGTCCGCCGGCGCCGACCCCGGGCCCGCCTGCTACGGGCGCGGCGGCGAGGAGCCGACCTCGACCGACGCTCAGCTGCTGCTCGGCCGGCTGCGACCCGAGCGCGGCCTGCTCGGCGGCGCGATGGCGCTCGACCTCGAGCTCGCGCGCGCGGCGATGGAGAAGGTCGCCGAGCGCCTCGGCGTCGGCGTCGAGGAAGCGGCGCTCGGCGCGCTCCAGATCCAGAAGTTCGGCATGGCGCAGGCGATCGAGCTGAACAGCGTCCGCCGCGGCTACGACCCGCGCGAGTTCACGCTCGTCGCCGCAGGCGGCGCCGGGCCGCTCTTCGCCTGCGACATCGCGCGCGAGCTCGAGATCCCGCGCGTGCTCGTGCCCCCTCATCCGGGGATCACCTCGGCGACCGGCCTGCTCGCGACCGATCTGCAGCACGAGTTCGTCGCCACGGAGCGTCATTCGGTCGCCACCCTCGACCGCGGGCGGCTCGCCGCCCGGTTCGACGAGCTCTGCACCCAGGCCGCGGGGCAGCTGGAGGCGGACCGCGTCCCGGAGGACCGCCGGCTCGTCCGCAGGCTCGCCGACTGCCGCTACGCGGGCCAGGGCTACGAGGTGCGCTTCGACGTGCCGGCCGGAGAGATCGACGACGCCTGGGTGGAGGAGCTGAAGGAGGCCTTCCACCGGGCTCACGAGCGCGAGTACGGCCACCGCTTCGACGCCGAGATCGAGGTCGTCAACGTGCGCGCGGTCGGCATCGGGCGGATCGAGGAGCTCCACTGGGCCGAGGCCGAGCCGGGGAGTCGGCGACCCGTCCGCCGCGCTGACGGTCGAGCGGGAGGTCGTCTTCGAGGGCGGCGGCGCTCGCCCGACGCCGTTCTACGACCGCGGGCTCCTTCGCGGCGGCGACAGGATCGAGGGGCCCGCGATCATCGAGCAGTACGACTCCACGACCGTCGTCCCCCCCGGCCTGACCGCGGAGATCGACCGCTACGGCAACATCCTGATCGACTGCACGAAGGGCGCCGAGATCGACCGCGGCGCGCTCGCGACGCCGATCCTGATGCGCGTCATCGGCGGCGCCTTCTCCGCGATCGCGAAGGAGATGTCCGGTGTGCTCTTTCGGATGTCCTACTCGTCGATCATCCGCGAGTCGGAGGACCTCGGCGCCGGCATCTTCGACGCCGAGGGAAACGAGCTGGCCGAGTCGGACTCGACGCCGATGTTCATGGGCGCGATGCCGAAGATCGTCAAGGGCGTCCTCAGCCTGCTCGGCGACGACATCCACGACGGGGACGTCATCCTCCACAACGACCCGTACCTCGGCGCCACCCATTCGCCCGACGTGGCGATCGTCGTGCCGATCTTCTTCCAGGACGAGCTCGTCGGCTTCTCGGGCGCGTCCGCCCACCTGCTCGACATCGGCGGTGCCTTCCCCGGCCTCGCCGTCGACCTCGTCGACAACTGGTCGGAGGGCAACATCTACCGCGCGGTCAAGCTGTCGGAGCAGGGCGTGCGCCAGGACGCGCTCTGGCGGCACATCCTCGAGAACACCCGCACGCCGACCTACAACCGGGGCGACATCGAGGCGATGATCGCCGCGTGCGAGCTCGCCAAACGGCGCTACGTCGAGCTCCTCAACCGCTACGGGACCGAGGCCGGTGCTCGGTGCCGCGCGCGACTGGATCGACTACTCCGAGCGGATGCTGCGCCAGGAGATCGCGAAGGTTCCGGACGGCGTCTACGGGCCCGAGGAGGGCTGGCTCGACGACGACGGCCGGAACCGCGGCACGCAGCTGCCGGTGAAGGTCAAGGTGGTCGTCGAGGGCGACGAGCTGACGATCGACCTGACCGGCTCGAGCGCGGAGGTGCCGACCGGCTACAACTCCCCGTTCGAAGGGACGACGGTCTCGGCGATGACCTTCATCACGCGGATGATCTTCCTCGACGAGGCGACGTATCCCGTCTTCGTCCCGCAGAACGAGGGGATGCTCAGGCCCGTGAGGGTGATCGCCCCGAAGGGGTCGATCTTCAACCCGCGCTATCCGCGCGCGTGCTTCGCCCGCTTCTGCCAGGTGCAGCGCGCCGTCGACCTCGTGCTCCGCGCGCTCGCGCCGGTCGTGCCCGAGCAGGTGACCGCCGGCAACTCCGCCCATCTGCACTTCATCTCCTACTCCGGCTTCAACGAGGAGAGCCAGGAGTACTGGGTCTACCTCGAGGTGGACGAGGGCTCGTACGGCGGCCGGCCGGGCCGAGACGGCCTCGACTCGGTCGACTGCCTGATCGCGAACACGCGCAACAACCCGATCGAGGAGCTCGAGTGGCGCTTCCCGATGCGGACGGAGCGGTACGAGCTGCGGGACGACCCCTGCGCGGCCGGGGAATGGCGCGGCGGGATCGGGATGGTGCGGGTGAACCGCTTCCTCGTCGACGCGATCGTCACCTGCGAGGGCGAGCGGCACGACACCGACCCGCCCTGGGGGATCTTCGGCGGGCACGACGGGCTGAACGCCTCGATGATCCGGAATCCGGAGACCCCGGGCGAGGAGCGCTGGCCCTCGAAGGTGACGGCGGCTCGGCTCGAGGCCGGCGACACGCTCCAGATCACCGTTCCGAACTCGGCCGGCTACGGCGATCCGCGTCGACGCGACCCCGAGCTCGTTCGCGCCGACGTCCTCGACGGCTTCACGACGCGCGAGCTCGCCGAGCTCGACTACGGCGTCGTCATCGACCCGGAGACGACCGCGCTCGACCTCGAGGCGACGAAGCGGCTGCGTGCGCAGCCTTCGTCCGTCTCGGCGTGACCCGCGCCCGCGCGTGAGCAGCCGGCGCTTCGACGCGATCGTGGTCGGTGTCGGCGGCCTCGGCAGCTCCGCCCTCTACCACCTGGCCCGCCGGGGGCAGCGGGTGCTCGGGCTCGAGCGGTTCGACGTCCCGAACGAGCTGGGCTCGTCCCACGGCGTCACCCGGATCATCCGCCTCGCCTACTACGAGCACCCGAGCTACGTCCCGCTGCTCCGCCGCGCATACGAGCTGTGGCGCGAGCTGGAGGAGGCGGCCGGCGAGCAGCTCCTGCACATCACGGGCTCGCTCGACGCGGGGCCGCCGGGAAGCTTCGTGTTCGAGGGCTCGCTCCGCTCCTGCGAGGAGCACGGGCTGGAGCACGAGGTGATCGACGCGGCCGAGGTGTCGCGGCGCTTCCCGGGCTACCGGCTGCCCGCCGAGACGCTCGCGCTGCTCCAGCCCGAGGGCGGGTTCCTCCTGCCGGAACGCTGCATCGTCGCCCACGTCGAGCTGGCACAGGCACTGGGCGCGACCGTCCACGCGCGCGAGCGGGTGCTCGGCTGGGAGCCGGGCCCCGACACCGTCCGGGTGACGACGGACGGCGGAGGTGTACGAGGCCGAGCGTCTCGTCCTGGCGGCCGGCGCCTGGCTCGGCGAGGTCGCGGACGTTCCCGTCGTCGCCGAGCGTCAGGTGCTCGCCTGGCTCCAGCCGCTCCGGCCGGAGATCTTCTCACCCGGGCGGTTCCCCGTCTTCAACCTGATCGTCGAGGAGGGTCGCTACTACGGCTTTCCGGTCTTCGGCATCCCGGGCTTCAAGCTCGGCCGCTACCACCACCTCGAGGAGCGCGGCGACCCGGAGGTGCTCGACCGCGAGCCGGCCCGGCGAGACGAGGTGGTGCTGCGGGCGTTCGCGGAGCGCTACTTCCCGGAGGGAGCCGGGCCGACGATGACGCTGAAGGCGTGCCTGTTCGAGAACACGCCCGACGAGCACTTCCTCCTCGGCCTCCACCCGGAGCACGAGGCCGTCGTCGTCGCCGGCGGCGGCTCGGGGCACGGCTTCAAGTTCGCGAGCGTCGTGGGCGAGATCGCGGCCGGTCTCGCGCTCGGCGAGACTCCGCGGCTCGACATCGGCCTGCTCTCGCCTCAGCGCTTCGCGAGGAAGACGGCCGAGTAGTCGAGTGCGCCGAGACCCGCTTCCTGGGCGCGGCGGTAGTCGGCGAGCGCCGCCGCCGCGACCGGAGCGGCCGCGGCGAGCTCGAGCGCCAGCGCGAGGTCCTTCGCGATCAGGTCGAGCGTGAACAGGGGCTCGTAGTCGTGCGAGGACGGATGCGAGTCGTCGACTCCGGGCAGGGGAAACCGCGTGCGGAGGACGCGCGAGTCCCCGGTCGAGGTCGTGAGCAGGTCGTAGAGCGTCCCGGCGTCGATCCCCGCACGCTCGGCCATCGCACAGCCCTCGGCGATCGCCGCCATGGTCGCCCCCGCGATCAGGTTGTTGCAGAGCTTGGCCGTCTGACCCGCGCCGGGACCGCCCACGAGCACCGGCCGGCCGAGCCGTTCGAGCAGAGGCCGGGAACGCTCGTAGACATCCCCGCGCCCCCCGACCATGATCGTCAGCGTCGCCGCCTCCGCCCCGCGCGGGCCGCCGCTGACGGGAGCATCGAGCGCCGCGTCGAACCGCGCCGCGAGGGCCCGGGCGAGGGACGGCGGCCCGGTCGAGAGGTCGACGAGCAACACCTCGCGCGGCAGCTCCGCTGCCACGCGCTTGACCGCCTCCGGGGAGGGCAGCGAGAGCAGTGCGGCCTCGGCGCCCTCCGCCGCCTCGGCCGGCGCCGCCGCGGCACCCGCGCCGAGCGCCTGCGTCCGGGCCGGGTCGAGGTCGCAGCCGACGACCTCGTAGCCGGCGGCGACGAGGTTCCGGGCCATCGGCAGGCCCATCGTCCCGAGGCCGATGAAGGCGACCCGGGGCACCGGGCCGCTCAGGACGCGGCCGCGAGCTCGCTGCCGAATGCGCCGAGCCGCGACTGCGGACGCCCCGACGAGGCGAGCACGACCCAGATCACGATTTCGTCCGGCCGCGGCGCGTCCGGGATCCGCACCTCGAACGTCTGGTGGTGCGAGCGCACCCGGTGATCGGTCTTGTGCTTGATCGCCAGGTCGAGCGGCGAGCCCGGCGCCCCACGCTTCTCGGCGGAGGGAAGCAGCGACGTCCCCTCCACCGGGCTGCGCACCCGGTCGCCGAAGCGCAGGTTGTGGATGATCGCCGAGCCGTGCTCGACCTCGCCGTCCGTCCCCACGAGCGCGCCCTTGCCGTAGGCCTCGGCCTCCCCGCCGAGCAGCTCGAGCGCTCGGTCGGCGAGGAGCATCCCGAGCGGCTCGCAGTAGGTCTCGATCAGCGGCCCGAGATCGTCCACCCACCGGCCCGCGAACGGGTTGTCGACCACCGCGCCCGCCGCCGAGATCCGGAGCGGCGGATCGACGGGGCGGCCCCCCTCCGCGTGGACGTCCTCGACGATCGAGACGACCTTTCGGATCCCCTCCACTGGTCTAGCATACGTCGATGGGCGACGTCGCCTCCGTGTCGCGGGTGCTCATCGAACGCATCCGTGGGCCGCTGCGGCGTGGGTCGGCGTGACGACCGAGCTGAACG
The DNA here is from genome assembly GCA_963836685.1 of uncultured Actinomycetes bacterium. GTDB lineage: Bacteria > Actinomycetota > Thermoleophilia > Gaiellales > Gaiellaceae > DATBLE01. The sequence goes on along the minus strand of CAWIKS010000012.1, from coordinate 10,486 downwards.
TCGTCGACGCATGAGCGAGGTCCAGCCGATCCTCGATGGGCTGCTGGCGGAGACCGGCGCGAGCCGGGTGACGCTGCGCGAGGACCTGCCCGGCGAATACGCCTTCCCGGTCACCCACGAGGCGCTCGCGCCGGGGGCCGGCTCGCTCCGGGAGGAGCGGACCGTCGACCTGCGGGACCAGCCGGTCGCGCTGGAGGTCTCGGCCGGGCGGCAGGTCGTCCAGGACGACTGCGCCCGGGCGTACGACGATCCCGCCTTTCACCGGATGCGAGAGGCCTACGGCGGCCTCTCGGCGCAGATCGTGACGCCGGTTCTCGCCGGCGGCCGCGTCGTGGGGATCGTCTCGCTCCACCAGCTCGGCTCGCCGCGGCACTGGACCGAGGACGAGATCGAGGCCTGCCGCGCGGCGGCGGAGCGGGTCGCGGAGCTGCTCTGATGCACAACCGCTGGCACCCGGACATCCCGCCGGTCGCCGAGGTGGCGCCGGGCGAGGAGCTGCGGCTCGAGACGGAGGAGGGCCTGGCCGGCCAGCTCACCCGGGAGAGCACGCACGCCGACGCCGGCCGGCTGCACCTGGGCCTCGGCCATCCGCTGTCGGGCCCGGTGTACGTCACCGGGGCGAAGCCGGGCGACGTGCTCGAGGTCGAGCTCCTGTCGTACGAGTCGGCCGACTTCGGGACGACCGCGGTCCTGCCCGGTTTCGGCTTCCTCGCCGACCTCTTCCCTGATCCGTACCTCGTCAAGTGGGAGATCGCAGGCGGGATCGCACGGTCGGCCGAGCTTCCCGGCGTCGCGGTGCCCGGGGAGATCTTCGCCGGGGTGATCGGCGTCGCCCCGTCGCACGAGCGGATGGAGGCGTTCCGGAGGCGCGAGGAAGGGCTGCGGGCGCGCGGCCAGGCGGTCGCCGACCCGTTCCCGGAGGCGGCGGTGCCGCCCGAGGCGGCCGACGGCCTGCGGACGATCCCCCCGCGCGAGCTCGGCGGGAACCTGGACGTGCGGCAGCTCGTCGCCGGCAGCCGGGTCTGGCTCCCGGTCGCGGTTCCCGGCGCGCTGTTCTCGATCGGCGACCTGCACTTCGCGCAGGGCGACGGCGAGGTCTGCGGCACGGCGATCGAGATCGCCGGCGCGGCCACCGTCCGCTTCGCGCTGCACGAGAGCGGCGGCGCCCAGCCTCGGTTCCCGTCGTACGAGACACCGGCGCGACCCGGACGGCGGTCGTTCGCGACGACCGGGATTCCGGTCGACGACGGCATGGACCTGAACGCCGCAGCGCGGATCGCGCTGCTCGAGATGATCGACCACCTGGAACGGACCCACGGCTTCGAGCGCGCAGCCGCCTACGCGCTCTGCAGCGTCGCCGTCGACCTCCGGATCTCGGAGGTCGTCGACGTGCCCAACCCGGTCGTCTCGGCCCTGCTGCCGCTGGACATCTTCGAGCGCTAGCCAATCTCATCCGTAGGAAAACCGGGAAAACCGGTGCCAGGTCTTGCAATCACGCATCGGCATCGGTCCGGGCTGCCTTCTGCATGTCGGCGCCGAAGTCGCCGACGCAACCCGCGCTCGGATGGCGCTGACCGGCTTGCCTACGCGGTGCCTCGACCCTCGAGAAGTTGTCTCTCCCTCGAAGCGATACTTCCCACCGGCCGCTCCCCCGTGCTACTTCAGCGGCAGCGCGTAGGACGGCATCGGGGCGCCGGTCGCGCCGCGGAGCTTCATCGGGAAGCCCAGGAACGCGAACTCGTACTGCTTCTCGGCCGCGATCTCCTCCATGTCCACGACCTCGATGATCTGTGCGCCCGCGGTCGCGAACATGTACGCGTGAACCGGTAGAAAGGCGTCCGGCTCGTCCCACGGCATCACCTCGAGCCCGATCGAGTCGCCGGCGATGCACATCGCGCCTGCCTCCTCGCAGAGCCACTTGGCGGCAGGCAGGTTGATGCCGGGGGGCTTGAGCAGGTAGCCGTCGAAGTCGGGCCAGACCGTCATGCGGCCGGTGCGGACCAGGACGACGCTCTTCGGCGGGATCTCGGTCCCCTGCTTCGCGGCCGTGTCCTGGAGGTCCTGCGGCGTGATCGCGTACCCCTCGTCGAGGCAGTCGACGCCGTGCATGCCGGCGACATCGAGCAGCACCGCCCGGGCGATGATCGGCGGGTACTTGTCGAGCCCGCCCTTGTTCCAGATGCGGCTGCCGAGGTCCTTCTCCGCCGTCCAGCCGTTCCAGAACATGCCGTGGTGCCCGAGGTGGTTGAGCGTGTCGACGTGCGTCCCGCAGTGGGTGTAGAGATGGATCGAGTCGCCGCAGTACGAATAGCGCTCGTGCGCCGTCCGGCCCACCCCGGAGAGGTTGTCGTTGACGGAGCCGTCCGGGGTGTGCGTCATCCAGATCCCGTAGGGCGGGTCGCCGGCGGCGACCCAGGACGGCATGCCGATGAAGTACTCGACGTTGAGGTCGAAGAGGTGCGATCCGTCCAGGTGCTCGAGGATCGCACGGTTGCGTGTCCGGGGTGATCCAGTTCAGCCGGCCGATCTCGTCGTCCGGCCCCCACGGGCTCTTCGACACCTTCAGGCCGTCCTTTTCGTGGAGGGCTTCCCACGTGAAGGTCTCCTCGACGGTTGCCATCGCTCGCTCCTCTCTCGTCAGGCTTCGACCCGGCTCCGCTCCTCGACCAGCAGGCCGTACAGCTCCGGCCGCCGGTGGCCGAAGAGGTAGAGCTCGTACTCGCCCGGGATGACGTAGTCCTTGTCGCGCGCCTTCTCGACGTCGACGTCGGCGACGAGCAGCGCCTCCCCGGTCTCGTCCGCCTCGGCCAGGCGTGTGCCGTACGGATCGACGATCTGGCTCCAGCCGCAGAACTCGCCCCGGCGCTCCTTGCCGACGCGGTTCGCGGTCAGGAGAAAGATGCGGTTCTCGGCCGCGCGCGCGACCGTGATCAGCTCGGTCTGGACCCTCGCCGCGACCGGGAAGTTCGTCGGGTGGGCGACGATGTCGGCGCCCTCGAGCGCGAGCGTGCGCGTCACCTCCGGGAAGCGCAGGTCGTAGCAGATCTCGACGCCGATCCGGCCGAGGGGTGTGTCCCACACGGGCAGCTCGTCCCCGGGCGTGACGAAGCGGTCGACGCCGAGGAACGGCAGGTGGGTCTTCCAGTACGTGCCGATGAGCCCGCCCGGCCCGACGAGGACGGCCGCGTTCCGCAGCAGGTCGCCGTCCCGCTGCAGCATCCCGCAGACCACGTACGCGTCGAGCCGCTCGCACGCCCGGGTGAGGGCCTCGGTGGTCGGCCCCGGCACCTCCTCGGCGTAGGAGAGGCCCTCTTCGAGGCTCTCGAACATGTAGCCGGGCACGGCGCACTCGGGGAGGACGAGCAGCTGCGCACCCGCGGCGACCGCCTCGTCGAGGCGCTGGAGGCACGCCTCCAGGTTTCGCTCTCGCTCGCCGAGCTTCGGATCCAGCTGGGCCACCGCGACCCGCATCTCGAGACGAGTCTAATAGTCTGACATCGGGCGTGCGCAGGATCCGCTTCTACTACGACGTCGTCTGTCCGTACTCGTACATGGAGTCGCACGTGCTCGAGGCGGCCGAGGATGCCGGCACGGTCGAGATCGAGTGGCTGCCGTTCGAGCTCCGCCCCGCGCCGCGGCCGCTGCTCGAGCCGCGCGGCGACCACCTGCGGGTCGACTGGACGCGCCACGTCTACCGCCGCGCGCAGGCGATGGGAGTCGAGATCCACCTCCCCCGCTACCAGCCGCGCTCGACCCTCCCGCTCGCCGCCTGCCTCTGGGCGGGAGAGCAGGGACGGCTGCGCGACTTCAAGCACGCGCTCTACGAGGCGTTCTTCTGCGAGGGCGAGGACATCGCCGCCGACCGCGAGCTGGCACGGGCCGCAGAGCGCGCGGAGCTCGACCCCGAGGCGGCGATCGCGGCCGCCTACTCGCCCGCTCGGTTCGAGCAGCTCCGCGAGATCCGCCGGGAGGCGGATGCGGCCGGCGTCCGGGGCGTCCCGTCGCTCCTCGCCGACTCGGGCGAGAGCCACTGGGGGATGGGCGGGCTGGAGCGGCTCCTCGCCGGCGAGCCGCTCGTCCCGCGGAACGCCTAGTGGTTGATCGGTAATTGCCGTCGTCGCGGGGAGGGCATGCACCAAGCAGTGGGGCCGACTCGACCGGTGGCAAGGCCGGTGGGCCTTGGTGCCGGGCGAGGCGGCCGCAATGCGCCGTGTGCAGGCCCCCAGCCGCGGCGGCGTTGAATTGCCGATCAACCATCTAGCCGAGCTCGAGCACGTCGACGATCCTCAGCTCCGGCTCGGCGCCCACCTTCCTCATCAGCTCCGTGCCGCGCGGCACCTCGGCCGTCGCCAGGTAGCGCTCGAGCGTCCCGCGGTCGCGCCAGACGGCGACGAGCCGGACGAGGTCGCCGTCGACGAGCAGCGCCGCGGTGAGGACGCCCTCCGGCCGGGTCGCGCGTCCCTCGCGCATCAGCTCTGCGAGCCGCTCGGCCTGTTCGCGGCTCATCGTCGCTTCGAAGACCGCGGCAACCACGTCAGCAGGATGCAAACCGACGGCGCGTGCGCGACGAAGAACCCTCGAGAGGGACGGCGACTCCTCGAGGGTAACCCCCTTGCCGACCGGGTCGCCGTTCCTCCACCCAGACCATCGTCTACGTCGAGATCATCTTCTTCTCGACGCCGACCCCGGCGGCGACCGCCCGCTCGTACTCGAGCGGCACCGTCGCCGAGTCCTGGAGGGCGATCCCGGTCGAGTCGAAGACCGTCACCTGGTCGTCGGACTGCCGGCCTTCGAGCTCGCCGCAGATCACCTTGCCGATCTCGCCCGCGACGTCGTCCTCGGTGATCAGCCCGTTCGAGAGCGCGACGTTGATCTCGCCGTCCTCGCGACACTGGCGGATGTCGTCGACGAAGACGCGACCGCGCTGCAGAAGGCGCGGGTCGAGCTCCTGCTCGCCCTTCAGGTCGGCACCGAGCGCGGCGATGTGCGCGCCCGGCCTCACCCAGGCGTCGTCGACGATCCACTCGCGGGCGTGCGTCCCGGTGACGATCACGTCCGCTCCGGCCACCGCCTCCTCGGCGTCGGTCGTGCCCGTGATGCGCAGGTGCGGGTACTTCGGCCCCTCGGTCGCGAGGAAGCGGTCGACGGACTCCTGCGTCCGGCTCCAGATCCGGACGTCCTCCCAGGAGAAGACGGTGTCGCAGGTCGCGAGCGCTCCGCGGCCGACGAGCCCGCTGCCGAGGATCGCGAGCACGGTCGAATCGGTTCGTGCGAGCCATCGAGCCGACACCGCCGCCGAGGCGCCGGTTCGCATCAGCGTGTGGTACGAGCCGTCGCAGATCGCGAGCGGGAAGCCGGTCTCGGGATGCGTGTAGATGAGGATCGAGAAGACCGCGGGCAGGTCGTACTGCGCGTTGTCCTCGCGGATCGACACCCACTTGCACGCCGCCGCCTCCGGCTCCTCGATGTAGGAGGGCATCACCTCCCACTCGCCGCGGTAGCGGTCGAGGACGATGTGGCCCTTGGGCTCCATGTAGACGCGGCCGAGCCCGTGCATCCGGTACGCGTGCTCGACGCGATCGACGTACTCCTGCGGGCGTCAGCAGCCCCACCATGTCCGTCCAGCTGAGAATCAGCGTCTTGCGGCTCCGCCAGCTCTCCGCCATCGAGGCGACTCTATGACCCGAGCTCGCGTTCGACAAGCGCGACGAGCCGGGCCCGCCGGCGGCCCAGCCGGCGCCGTGCGTGCTCGAGCTGCCGGCGCGCACGCACGGTCTCACCCTCGCCGTGCCTCCAGCCGGCGGCGGCGAGGTGGTGGAGGCCGCGGACGAGCGCCTCGTCGCGGGCGTGCCGGATGACCTCTTCCAGGGCCTGCGCGGCCTGCGCGTACTCGGCCCGCTCGATGTGCGCCTCGGCACGCCAGACCGCCGCCCGCTCGCGCGCCGCCGGGGGTGGCCACTCCTCCTCGCTCACGGTACTAGAGTCTCCACGATGGACCCGGAGCAGAGCGCGCGGCGCATCGAGCGCGACATCGAGACGCTCGCCGGCCCCGACTACACGCTCTCGGACGAGGCGATCCGCCGCTACGCGTACACGCCCGTCTACCGAAATACGCTCGACTACTTCACCGCCGAGCTCGAGGCGATCGGCTTCGAGGTCGACGAGGACCCCGTCGGCACCCTGTTCGCGCGCAACCGACCGCCGGGTGAGCCGGTGTTCGGGATCGGCTCGCACTGCGACTCGAACCGGAACGGCGGCAAGTACGACGGCACGATGGGCGTCGTCACGGCGCTCGAGGTCTGCCGCCTGAGCAGCGAGCGGGGGCACGACCTGCCGCTGCAGCTGATCTCCTTCCTCGAGGAGGAGGGCTCCGGCTTCGGGCAGATGCTGCTCGGCAGCAGGATCGTCGCGCAGCGCGTGACCGAGGAGGACCTGCGCGAGCGGTTCTGCGCGATCGACGACGGACGCAGCTTCTGGGACAGCGCCGCCGAAGCGGGCTACACGCCCGACCGCTGGCGCGAGTGCGCGCACGTTCTCGACGACCTGACGGGCTGGATCGAGATGCACATCGAGCAGGCCCGGGTGCTCCAGGACACCGGAAACCGGATCGGGCTCGTGACCGCGATCGCCGGCTACGTGCACGCCGACGTCACCGTCCAGGGCCGCGGCGACCACGCCGGCGCGACGCCGATGGAGTTCCGCCTCGACCCCACGCTCCCGCTGGCCGAGACGATCGCCGAGCTGGAGCGGCTCGCGCGCGCGGCCGGGGAGGGGACCGTCGGCACCGTCGGCGAGATCGAGGTCGACCCCGGAATCATCAACGCGATCGCGGCGCGTCTGCGCTTCTCGCTCGACATCCGCGGCCCGGCCGACGACGCGTATCGGGGGGTCGCCCGCGACATCGCCGCGTTCGCCGAGCGGTCGGCGTCGGCGCGCGGGATGACCGCCGAGTACGCCGAGCGGCAGAACCTGCCGGCCACGCCGATGGACGAGCGGATCGTGGCCGCGCTCGAGGCGGCAGCGCAGGCGACGGGCGAGCCCTACATGCGGATGCATTCGGGCGCCGCCCACGACACCATGTGCGTCGCCGACCGGGTGCCGACCGCGATGGTCTTCGTGCCCTGCAAGGACGGGGTCAGCCACCACCCGGCCGAGGACGCGAGCCCGGCGGACGCGGCGCTCGCGGCCGAGATCATCCTGGAGGCGATCCGAGCGCTGGCCTGACCCCGAGCTCGGGCGGCCTGGCCGCGTAGGCGATCAGGCCGCCCGCGAGCAGGATCCCACGCTCGCGCACCGTCAGGCGCAGCTCGAGCGGCACAGGCCCGCGGAGCTCCGTCCTGCCCGCCTCGACCGCCGCGCGGACGCCGGGGATCCGCCACTCGTCGCCCTGAGCCACGCCGGCGTAGTCCTTCTCGTCGGCGAACGCGAGAGGGAGGATCCCCTGCGCGATCAGGTTCGACCGGTGGATGCGGGCGAAGCTCTTCGCGACGACGGCGCGCACGCCGAGGTGCAGCGCGGCGAAGGCGGCCTGCTCGCGGCTGGAGCCCTGCCCGTAGTTGTGCCCGGCGACGACGATCCCGCCGCCCCACTCCTCTGCCCGCGCCGGGAAGTCGGGGTCGAGGCGCCGGAACATGTACCGGGCACAGGCGGGGATGTTCGACCAGATCGCGAGGCCGAGCGCGCCGTCCGGGGCCAGGTCGCCCGTGGAGACGTCGTCCGGGGCGACGATCAGCACGCGCCCGGCGATCCCCTCGGGGAGCGGAGGAACCGGCGGCGGCGGAACGATGTTCCGCCCCTTCTCGAGCTCGACGCGCCCGCCGTCGTCCGGAGGCCGGACGATCTGGCGATCGTCCACCTCTGGGTTCGTGGGCGGCGGCGCGAAGGGCGGCGGCTCGCCGAGCTCCCGCGGGTCGGCGACGGCGCCGCGCAGCGCCGTCGCGGCCGCGGTCGCCGGCGAGCAGAGGTAGACGCGGTCGTCCGCCGTCCCGCTCCGCCCCGGGAAGTTCCGGTTGAACGTCCGCACGGAGACCGCGCCGGCGGCCGGCGCGTGGCCCACGCCGATGCACGGGCCACACGCCGGCTCGAGGATCCGCGCGCCGGCGGCCAGGAGGTCGGCGTAGACGCCGCCGCGCACGATCATGTCGAGGATCTGGCGCGACCCCGGTGTGACGGTCAGATCGAGCTCGGCAGGCAGCGTGCGGCCGCGAAGGACGGCGGCGACGACCGCCAGGTCCTCGTACGAGGAGTTCACGGAGCTGCCGACACAGACCTGCCGCGTCGGGGTGCCGGCCGCCTCGCGCACCGGCACGACGTTCCCCGGCGACGAGGGGAGCGCGATCAGCGGCTCGAGCCCGCCGAGATCGATCTCCTCCCGCTCGTCGTATCGCGCGCCGGGGTCGGCGGCGAGCTCGACGTAGTCGGCCGCGCGGCCCTGGGCCGCCAGCCACTCGCGCGTGCGGCCGTCGCTCGGGAAGATCCCGGTCGTCGCGCCGGTCTCCACGACCATGTTGCAGATCGTCCCGCGGTCGGTCGCATTCAACGTCTCGACGCCCTCGCCGTGGAACTCGAAGATCCGGCCGCGCCCGCCGCGCACGCCGCGACGGCGGAGCAGCTCGAGCACGACGTCCTTCGACTGCACCCACGGCGCCAGGCGGCCCCGGAGCTCGACGCCGATGACAAGCGGGCGCTCGACCGTGTACGGGCGCCCGGCCATCGCGACCGCGACCTCGGTCGCGCCGGCGCCGATCGCGAGCATGCCGAGCGCCCCGGCCATCGTCGTGTGGCTGTCCGCGCCGACGAGAACACGGCCGGGACGCCCGAAGCGCTCGAGGTGGAGATAGTGGGCGATGCCGTTGCCGGGGCGGGAGTAGAGCGCGCCGTACCTCGCCGCCCAGCTCCGCAGGTACGCGTGGTCCTCGGGGTTCTTGTTGTCGAACTGGAGAACGTTGTGATCGACGTACGAGACGGTCGGCACGGCCACCCGGTCGAGCCCGAGCCGCTCGAACTGGAGGCAGGCCATCGTCCCCGTGGCGTCCTCGAGCAGGACCTGGTCGACGCGCAGGTCGATCTCCTCCTCCGAGCCGCCGGCCAGGTGCTCGGAGATGATCTTCTCCGTGAGGGTTCTCGGCCCGGCCACCGCAGGAGCGTAGTACGTGCTCGCCGTCCTCTTCGGCGCGCTGGCCGGTGCCCTGTTCGGGGCGATGGCCGTTGCGGTCCGAAGCGGCCTGAAGCGAGGCGCAGACCCCGAGGCCGGCGCGATCGTCGTCTCCGGCATCGGGCTCGCCGTCTCGACGGTACTGGCCGTGCCCTCTCTCGTCACCGAGGACGTGCGGGTCGGCGAGCTCTGGCCCTTCCTGCTGGTCGGTGCGCTCGCTCCCGGCGCCTCCCAGATCATCTTCATCCGCGCGATTCGGGACGTGGGGCCGTCACGGGCTTCGATCCTGATCGGAACCGCTCCCCTGATGTCGGTGGCGATCGCGCTCGTCGTGCTCGACGAGCCGTTCCGTCCGCTGCTGGTGCTCGGGACCGCACTCGTGGTCGCGGGCGGCATCGCGCTCGCTCGTGAGCGGACGCGCCCCGCGCAGTTCCGCGCCTTCGGCGCGCTGCTCGCGCTCGCCTGCGCCGCGCTCTTCGCCGTTCGCGACAACGTGGCGCGCTGGGCGGCGCGCGACGCGCACCCGCCCGGCCTGGTCGCCGCGACCGTCTCCCTGCTCGCCGCCTTCGCGATCATCCTCGCCTACCTCGTCCTCGCCCGCCGCGAGGTGCTGCGAGCTTGCTTCCGCCCGGCAGTGCCGGCCTTCGCGGCCGCCGGCGTCGGCCTCGGGCTCGCCTACGCCAGCCTGCTGGAGGCGTTCGACCGTGGACGGGTCTCGATCGTGGCGCCGCTGAACGCCACCCAGTCGCTCTGGGCCGTCCTGTTCTCGGCCCTCGTCATCGGCAGGCACGGCGAGGCGATCGGGCCGCGGCTCGTTGCGGCGGGCGTCCTCGTCGTCGCCGGGGGAGCGCTCATCGGGATCGTGCGCTGACCCGAGGGACAGTCCCTCGAACAAGTGTGCGCCACTCCTTCCACCGCCCGTGCCTGGCACCGGACGTGTGCCGGGTGCATGCCGATGTGTCCACGGCTAGGGCCCGGCGCCGGAGGCGGCGACCGCGACCGCCCCCGCGACCGCCTCCCCGACCTCGCGCGTGCCCGCGCTGCCGCCGACGTCGCGCGTTCGCGGGCCCGCCCGGCAGACGTCCTCGAGCGCGGAGAGGAGCACACGCGCCGCCTCGGGCTCGCCGAGGTGCTCGAGCATCATCGACGCGCTCCAGATCGCGCCCGCCGGGTTGGCGATCCCGCGGCCGGCGATGTCCGGAGCCGATCCGTGCACCGGCTCGAACACGCCCGGCCGCCCCGAGCCCGGCGCGAGGTTCGCGCTCGCCGCCATCCCCATCCCGCCCTGGATCGCAGCGGCGAGGTCGGTGAGGATGTCGCCGAAGAGGTTCG
>CAWIKS010000011.1:0-33500 GCA_963836685.1 uncultured Actinomycetes bacterium | reverse complement strand
GTCAGCGGACGAGGTGGATCGTCAGCAGCTGGCCCGGACGGACGGAGAGCATCTCGGCCGCGTTTCCGTCGGTGATCGCGACGGCGATGTTCTCGTACGCGTCCTCGTAGAGGACGATGTCGCCGGCTCGTGCGTCGGCGAAGGCGCGCGCCGCGGTGGCGTAGTAGCGCTCGAAGCCGAGGTCGAGCTCGACCCGGCGGCCCGGAACGATCCCGGCCCGCTCGACGTCGCTTCGGTCGAGGTTGAGCTGGACATTGCCGAAGCGGTCGACGTAGAGGACGGTGGCGCGGATCATCGACTCGCCGACCTCCGGCTCGGGCAGCTCGAGGCGGACGAGTGCCGCCTCGTCGACCCGCGGGCCTAGCTCTTCCGGGGAGACCCCGCCGGAGAGGTGGGCGGCTGCGGGGGCGAAGACGTCTCGGCCGTGGAACGTGTGCGAGACCGGCTCGAGCATGTACGCGCGGTTCGTCAGCTCCCAGGCGGCGTCGATGCCCCCGAGCCTCTCCGCAGCCGGAACGAGCAGGCCGTTGTCCGGGCCGACGTAGAGGCCGCCCTCACCGTCCCGGACGGCGAGACAGCGGCGGGTGCTGCCGACCCCGGGGTCGACGACCGCCAGGTGAACGCCCTTCGGCATGTACCGGATCGTGTTCGCGAGGACGAGTGCGCCCTGCAGAACCGCCTGCGGCTCGATCCCGTGCGTGATGTCGACGATCTGCGCCTCCGGGGCGATGCGTTTGATCACCCCGTGGCAGGTTCCGACGAAGTCGTCCCGCAGCCCGAAGTCGGAGAGGAAGGAGATGAACACGCCTGGAAGCTACCTCGTCTCGCGCACTGCGGAAACGAGCCCGTCGACGTCGGGCGTCGCCGCTTCCGCCGCGACGCTCAGGCCCGCGGTCAAAGCGGCCGTCGTCGTCTCGGGCCCGATCGACACGACCGGCATCGCCGGCGAGAGCGCAGCCAGAGCACGAGCCGCCGACGGCGAGGCGACGACGGCCAGATCGCCCTCGAGGCGCTTCACGGAGTCCACCGGTCGCGTCCGGTACAGGGCGACGAAGTCCGCGCGGAGCTCGGTGACGAGAAGCCGCCGGGCGCCTTCGGCGCCCGCGAAGAGGACCCGTCCGGCGGGCCGCGGGAGCTCGGCGAGCAGGCCCTCCTGCGTGGACACGCGCGGGACGAGGTCGACGGCGCCCCACGCATCCGCGGTCGCCTTGCCGATCGCGGCAACCTGCGCCGGCCGGCCGGTCGCGCGGCGCTTCAGCTCTCGCGCGCCCGTCGCGCTCGTCAACACGAGCCAGTCGTAGCCGTCGAGGTCGAGGGGGCCGGTCTCGAGCGGCTCGATCGCGACGAGCGGCGCGACCACCACCCGGTAGCCGAGCTCCTGCAGCCGCAGGGCCAGGTGCTCGTTGCGCCCCTCCGGGCGCGTCAGGACGATCGTACGGCCAGTCGTGCCAGCTCCTTCCCGAGCGCGGCGGCGTCGGCACCGGACCTGCGTACCAGCCAGCTCCCGTTCTCGTCGGCGACGAGCCCGACCAGAACCGACCCGTCGTGGTAGGCCGCGACGGGCGCCAGGCACCCGCCGCCGACGGCGGCGACGCACGTCCGTTCCGCCTCGACCCGTCGCCGTGTCTCCGGATCGTCCGCGCGGGCGACCAGCTCTTCCTCACCCGTCCGAACCTGGAGGGCGAGTGCGCCCTGACCCGCTTCGGGGAGGACCTCGTCCGGATCGAAGCGGCGGTTGATCTCGTGCGCGAGGCCGAGACGGTCGAGCCCGCAGGCGGCGAGCACGACCGCGTCGAGCCCGCGCTCGACCCGCTTGCGCAGGCGGGTGTCGATGTTTCCGCGCAACGGCTCGATCGTGAGCTGCGGCTCCAGCGCGAGCAGCTGCGCCCGCCGGCGAACCGAGGCGGTGCCGATACGCATCCCCGGCCCCAGGCGGTCGACCCCGCAGAGCGCGTCCCGTGCGTCCTCGCGTGGCAGGTACGCGCCGACGGCCAGACCCTCGACGTCGGTCGAGGTCATGTCCTTCGCGGAGTGAACTGCCGCGTCGATCCGACCCCCGAGCAGCGCCTCCTCGAGCTCCTTGACGAACACGCCCCGCTCCCCGATCTGACCGAAGGGGCTGCGGCGGTCCCGGTCGCCGGTGGTCGTGATCGGGACGAGCGCGATCTCCAGCCCGGGCGTGCGGAGTCGCTCGGCGGCTCGCGACGCCTGGGTGAGCGCGAGCCGGCTGCCGCGGGAGCCGACACGAAGCAGCACCGCCTACGCCTTGTCGTCGTCGCCGAGCCCGAAGAGGTGCCGGACGGTCTCGGCGTAGCTGCCGCCGTTCGCGCCGGCGGCCGCCTCCTTCAGGCGCACTGTCGGCAGATGCAGCAGCTTGTTGACGATCTGCGCCGTCACCGACTCGACCGCCGCCTCCTGGGAGTCGGACAGCCCGAGCCGGCCCCGGACGCGCTCCAGCTCCGCCGCGCGGACCTCCTCTGCCCAGGCCCGGAGCGAGGCGATCGCAGGCACGACCTCGCGCGACGCTTGCCACTCGCGAAAGCGCTCTGCCTCCTCGGCGACGATCGCCTCCGCACGCGCAGCTTCGCGGCGGCGGCCGGCGAGCCCCGCGGCGACGACCGACTCGAGATCGTCGATGTCGTACAGGTAGCAGCCGTCCAGCTCGTGGATTGCGGGATCCAGGTCGCGCGGAACTGCGAGGTCGATCAGGAAGAGCGGGCGTCCTCTCCGGCTGCTCAACGCCGCCTGGACGCTCGAGCGGTCGAGTGCCCAGCCGAGGGCCCCGGTGGACGAGATCACGACGTCCACTGCGCCGAGCTGCTCCGCGGCCCGGTCGAGCGTGATCCCCTCGCCGCCGAAGCGGCCGGCGAGCGCGACGGCGTTCTGCGGCGACCGGTTTGCGACGAAGGCGATTCGTGCGCCGCGGGCGGCCAGACTGCGGGCCGAGAGCTCGGCGACGTGACCCGCGCCGACGAGCATCACGCGGCAGCCGTCGAGCTCGCCGAAGACCTGGTGCGCGAGCGCGGCGGCGGCGGCAGAGACCGACGCCGGACTCTCCGCGATCGCCGTCTCGGCGCGCACCTTCTTGCCCGCGTGGAGAGCCTGGCGGAAGACGCGGTCGAGCACGGGCCCGGTCGTCCCGACCTCGAGCGCCGCGCGCACCTGGCCGAGGATCTCCCCCTCGCCCGGCACCATCGAATCCAGGCCGGCGGCGACGCGGAAGAGGTGGAGCGCGGCAGCCTCGTCGAAGAGCCTGTAGACGACCGCGCCCAGCTCCTCCTCGGCGAGCCTGCTCACCGCCGCGAGAGCGTCGAGCGCGCGCTGCTCGGCGCGCTCGCCGACCAGATACAGCTCGGTCCGGTTGCAGGTCGAGAGGCACACCGCCTCGCCTCCGGCGGCGAGCTCGCGAGACAGCTCGCCCGCCTCTACCAATGGTACGAAGGCGCGCTCCCGCACGGCGATCGGCGTTGCCTGGTGCGAGAGACCGACGAGCGTCAGGGTCATGAGAAGTGGGTGAGCTGAAGGCCCAGACGGGCGACGATCACGAAGGCGAACCCGAGGAGCGCCAGGTAGGCGGGCCTGCGGCCACGCCAGCCGGCCTCGTAGCGGAGGACGACGTAGGCGGCGTAGACGAGCCAGGCGCCGAGCGTCACCCCCATCAGCGCGTCGACCGAGCTGCTCTGGTCGCGGAGCCGCACGAGCCCGGCGCCGATGCCGACGGTGAGCGCGGGCAGGGCAACCGCGATCGTGCGACCGGAGAGGTGCTCCAGCGTGACGAGCGACGGTGCGCGGCCGAGAAGCCCGCCGGGGCGCCGATCCTTCAGACGGCGCTCCTGCCAGAGATACAGCGCCGAGAGCCCGGCGGCGAGGGTGAACGCCGCGAACGCGAAGGAGACGAGCCCGACGTGGAGCACGAGGAAGACGGTCGAGTAGCGACTGTGTCCGGCCGGACCGGTGCCGCCCCCGACGCGGGCGAGGACGAGCAGCGCCACGGCCAGGGGCATGACGGCCAGCCCGAGCAGCCGGTAGCGGGTCCGGCAGCCCCACACCAGGTAGACGCTGACGACGAGCCAGACGAAGAGGTTCAGGGAGCCTGCCCAGGTTGCCCACGGGAACCCCTCCGAGCGCGCGGCCTGAACGACGAGCAACGCCGTCTGGAGCAGCCAGCCGAGGCGAACGCCCCAGGTCGCGAGGCGGCCGGCGACACCGGGACTGCGCGCCTCGCCGGCGTAGGCGACGGCAGCTTCCCCGTAGGCGAGCAACGCGGGCCAGAAGAGGATCTCAGCCATCCGCGCGCCTCCGCGCCAGCTCGGCCAGCTCGCCGACCTCGCGCTCGAGCCGCGTCAGCTTCAAAGCCATGATCGCAAGGTAGATGACGACGAAGGCGAAGACGACGAGGTACGCGGCGGCGACGTACTTCTCGGACGCGCTCATGCAAGCAGCTCGCGTAGCTCGCGCAGGCGCGCGTCGAGGCGCTTGCCGAGCAGCTCGACGCGGTAGAGCGTGCCGGCGAGCAGGATCATCGCCGCGAGGGCGACGCAGAAGGTGGCGAACTGGGACGTTGCCATCTGCGGTCCACGGCTGGTGAAGACGGTGGGGTGGATGAAGCGCTCCGAGAGCCGGATCGCCAGGAAGCTGATCGGGATCAGGACGACGCCGAACAGCGCGTAGACGGCGCAGAGGTTCTCGCGCTGCGGCCCGGCCTCGACGGAGAAGCGGAGCATGAAGTACGCCGAGTAGAACAGGAACAGGACCAGGAAGAGCACCAGCTGGCGCTCGCTCCACGTCCACCACACGCCCCAGGAGATCTTCGCCCAGATCGATCCGGTGATCAGGGTCAGCGCCCCGAAGATCACCCCCTGGTGGATGGCGACGTAGCTCTCCAGGTCGGCGCCCGGCTGCCGCTTCCAGAGCACGAGCAGCGCCTTCCAGGCACCCCACCCGAAGCACGCGTAGGCGGTCAGGGCAATCGGGACATGGAAGTAGAAGATCTTCTGGGACAGCCCCTGATCGGCGTCGACGGGTGCGTAGAAGAAGATCAGCCCGATTGCCGCGCACAGCAGCGTGGCGGCGAGGGCCGCCAGCACGGGAACCTGGTTATTCCGTGACCACGTACTCAAAGGAGGCCCACGAGATGATCGCAAAGACGGCGTCGTAGAGGACGAGAAAGCCGAGGTAGCGAGCCGGGTGGGCGGTGACGCTCGCTCCGACACCGCCGACGATCACCGGAATCGCGAGCGGCAGGAAGAGCAGCGGGAGGATCAGCTCCCGGGCACGCCCGGCGACCGCCATCGCCGCGAGGACGGTCCCGACGGCGCAGATGCCGAGGTCCGCAAGCGCGACGCCGGCGATCGTCGCTCCGTCGATCCCGGAGAAGAAGAGCGCGAAGGCCGGGAGGGCGACGATCTCGGCGACGACGAGGAAGCCGAGCACGGCAATCGACTTCGCGAGCCAGATCGCGCTCCGGTCGCACGGCGCGAGCAGCAGTCCGTCGATCAGGCGCTGCTCCCGCTCGGCTACGAACGCGCGGGTGAGCCCCAGCAGCGCGGTGAAGACGATTGCCACCCAGAGGAGACCCTTGGCGGCGAGATCGGAGCTGTCGGCCGGGAGGGCGAAGTGGAACACGACGAGCGCGGCGACCACGAAGAGGAGCATCGCGGGCACCGTGTTGCGGGCGCGGAGCTCGAGGCGCAGGTCCTTGCGCGCGAGCACGGCGACGTCGGCGAGGTAGCGACTCATGCAAAGCCCAGGCGAGCGGAGACGAGCGGCGCGAGGCGCTCCGGATCGTGCGTGGCGACGACGAACGTCGCTCGGGGACGAAGCTCGGCGAGCTCGCGGTCGAGCAGCCCGGCGCCCTCGTCGTCGAGCCCGCTGAACGGCTCGTCGAGGACGAGCAGGTCGGGCTCGTGCAGGAGCGACCGGCAGAGAGCGAGCCTCTGGAGCATTCCCCTCGAGAACGAGTCTGCCCGCCGGCTCCGCACCTCCCACAGACCGAACCGCTCGAGGAGCATGCCGATCCGCTCGCGCCGCTCGGGGATGCGGTAGAGCCGGCCGTAGAGGTCGAGGTTCTCGAACGCGGTCAGCTCGCGGTAGACGAGCGGCTCATGGCCGAGGAAGCCGACCCGATCGCGCGGGGCGTCGACCACCAGCTCGCCGGCGGTCGGAACGAGCAGGCCGGCGACGAGCCGGAGCAGCGTCGTCTTTCCCGAGCCGTTCGGGCCGGTGACGAGGAGGAACCCGCCGCGCGGCACGTCGAGGTCGAGGTCGCGGAGGACGTGCTTCGCGCCGAACGTGCGGCCGAGCCTGTGGGCGCGGATCAGCGGGAGCCTTCCCCGCCGGTGTCGATTCCGACCGTGTCCTCCATCCGGTGTGCCCGGCCTCCTCCCCACGGCGATCGTACCGTGGAAGGCCGCTCCGGACCGTGACGGAAGGGCGCCGAGGGGCTCACGTCACCAGCACGTCGGCGAGGACGAACGCGAAGAACGCGACGCTGATCGCGCCGTTCGTCGTGAAGAACGCCGCGTCCAGCCGGCGCAGGTCGTGCGGCCGGACGAGCGAGTGCTCGTAGACGAGCAGCGCGGCGACGGTCCCGACCCCGGCCCAGTAGAGCGCCCCGACCGGCAGGCCGAGCCCCGCGGCGACGAGAAAGGCGATCGTCAGCGCGTGCAGCGCCCGGGCCCCTCTGAAGACGCCCTGTACTCCCCAGCGGGTCGCCCACGAGTGCAATCCCTGGGCCTGGTCGATCTCCAGATCGAAGAGGGAGTAGAACAGGTCGAAGCCGGCCACCCAGGTCGCGACCGCACCGCCGAGCACCCACGCCTGCCACGGCACGTCGCCCCGGATTGCCGCCCAGGCGCCGACCGGCGCGAGGCCGTCGACGGCTCCCAGCCAGAGGTGCGCCAGCCACGTCGTCCGCTTCAGGTACGGGTAGACGACGAAGGCGGCGACCGGGATCGGCCAGAGCCAGCGGACCAGCGGATCGAGCTGCCAGACGGCGACCAGGAACACGGCGAGGGCGGCGAGGCAGAATGCGCCCACCTGAAGCGCGGTCAGCCGCCCCGCGGGCAGCTCGCGATCGGCCGTGCGCGGGTTGCGTGCATCGATCTGGGCGTCGATCAGGCGGTTGAGCGCCATCGCGAGCGAACGGGCGCCGACCATCGCGAGCGTGATCCAGACCAGATCGCGGGCGCGCGGCACGTCGTCCACCGCGAGGAACGCTCCTACGTACGCGAACGGCAGCGCGAAGACGGTGTGCTCGATCTTGACGAGCGAGGCGAAGCGACGCGGAACCTCGATCGCGATCATGGCCCGGCCTCCGGCAGGGCACAGGTGGGGAGACGCGGTCGCTCGGAGGTCGGCTCTTCCGAGCCGAAGGCGCAGGACGTTGTCACGTCTGGCGATGCGCGGTCTGCTCGCCGGCCAGGAGCTCGAGGGCATGATGGAGCGCCGGCCTGAGCACCTCGAACCCGTCGCGGCAGCCGCCGGGTGAGCCGGGCAGGTTGACCACGAGCGCCGTTCCCCGCACGCCGGCGATCCCGCGCGAGAGGAGCGCGTGGGGCGTCTTCGCGATCGAGTCCGCGCGGATCGCCTCCGCGATCCCGGGCGCGGGACGCTCGAGCACCTCCATCGTCGCCTCGGGCGTCACGTCTCGCGGCGCCAGGCCGGTGCCTCCCGTCGTCAACACGAGACGCGTATCCGCGGCCAGCTCGGCGATCGCGTCGGCAATCTCGTCACGCTCGTCGGGGACGACCCGCCGGACGACGTCGAAGCCCTCGCCCGCGAGCAGCTCGTCGAGCACGTCACCGCTGCGGTCCTCGCGGGTGCCGTCCGAAACCCCGTCCGAGACGGTGAGCACCGCCGCCTTCACACCGGTTCCTTCGACTTCTCGACCAGGCGTACGTTCTCGACCGTCATCTCCTTGTCGATCGCCTTCGCCATGTCGTAGACGGTCAACGCGGCGACGGTGGCGGCGACCAGCGCCTCCATCTCGACACCGGTCTGCGCGGTCGTCTCGGCCACGGCGCGGATCTCGACCGACGCCGGCGCCGCCTCGACGGTGACCGAGACGTGCGTCAGGGGCAGCGGATGGCAGAGCGGGATCAGGTCCGCCGTCTGCTTCGCGGCCATGATCCCGGCAAGTTGGGCGGTCGCGAGTGCATCGCCCTTGGGGAGCTCGCGCAACGCGCCCGCGGTCTCGGGCGCCATCCGCACGGTCGCCGCCGCGACCGCGCGCCGGCGCGACACCGGCTTGCCGCCGACGTCCACCATCCGGACGCCTCCAGCCTCGTCGACGTGTGAAAGCTCACTCATAGAGCGCAGTTTGCCCCACGAACGGCAAGGGCGACTCCGTCACGCGCGCCGAAGAACGCGGTCCGTGGGGGAACCCCGGGTTGCTCCACGCAGAGACGCAACCCGGTCCAGATCGACAAGCTGCGCGGCGAGCCAGTGCTCCAGGTCGTGCTCGCGCACGGACTCGCGAATCGCCTCGGCCCTTGCGAGCCGGTCGGCAGGCGGCAGCTCGAGCGCCGTGTGGATCGCCTCGGCCTGGTCGACGAGATCGAACGGGTTGACCGTGACCGTCCACGCGCCGAGCTCCTCGTGCGCGCCTGCATTCTCGGAGAGAATCACGACTCCGTCCCGTCCGTTGACGAGCGGCGCCTCCTTCGCGACCAGGTTCAACCCGTCGAAGATCGCGTTCACGAGCAGGACGTCGTACTGCTTGTAGGCGGCGACCGCGCGCGGGAAGTCGTCGCGGATCTCGACCACGATCGGGCTCCAGCCGGTCGTTCCGAACCGGCGGTTCACGTCCTGCACGGTCTCGCCGATCTCGTCCAGATAGGCGGCGTACTCGGGAACGTCCTGCCGCGAAGGGTCGAGGAGCGCCAGCATCGCCACCCGGCCGTGTGCCTCGGGATGCCGTTCGAGGTACAGCTCGAAGGCACGAAAGCCACGCACGATGTTCTTCGAAGGGTCCGTGCGGTCGACCCGCAGGATCAGGCGCTCCGGGCGAAGCCGCTCGAGGTCGCGCTCCTCCTCGAGGACCTGCGGGCTCGACGCCAGCTCGTCGAACTCGGCGATGTCGACCGAGATCGGATGGGCGGTGACCAGCGTCCGCCGACCGTCGTGCTCGACGATCCCAGCCTCCAGGTCGACGGTCGCACCGAGGATCTCCCCGGCCGAGACGAGAAAGTTCTCGCGCCAGCGCCCGGTGTGGAAGCCGACGACGTCGTTCGCGAGCAGGCCCGCGTGGATCGCGCGGCGGATCGATCGTGGGAGGACGGTCCAGTAGTCGGCGTCCGGCCAGGGAATGTGGACGAAATGGGCGAGGGTCGCGTCCGGCCGCATCCGCCGCACGCCCTCCGGTGCGAGATAGAGGTGGTAGTCGTGAAACCAGACCGCAGCGTCCGCTTCGGAATCCTCGTCCAGCGCGTCCGCCACGGCGGCGGCGAACCGTTCGTTGACCGCTTCGTAGCTGGCCCACGCCTCGCGCAGTCCGGAACCGTGGTTCGGCGCGTTCGTCAGACCCCACAGGCGGTGCTGGACGAACCAGAGCATCGGGTTCGCGAAGACGTTGTAGTAGCGGTCGAACTCCGCCCGGTCGGCGGCGACGAGCCGAAGCCGGTACGGGGCGCCGTCGCGGCCCTCCTCCTCGATCGCCCCTCCGTTCGCCTCGTGCGCGACCACGCGGTCCTCGTCGGTGATCGCGCTCGCGATCCACGTCACCTCGTGACGGCTGACGAGCGGTCGCAGGGCGGTGACCAGGCCGCCGCCGCCTCGCCGGACGACCCGCTCACCGTCGGCGCCCCGCCGGTAGGAGATCGGTGCCCGGTTGGACACGACGATCAGCTTGCGGCGGGCGCCTGCCACGCGCGAAGCCTAGTGGGGTCCCGGTGCTACGAAACGCCGGCGCCGACCCGGACGAGCTGACTGCCCGCCTCCTCGTCCCCGGCGAGGAGGTTGAAGAGCGCAAGCCAGTCGCGAAGCAGTCGCGGGGTGAGAAAGTGCCGCCGGACGAACTCCTTCCCGCGCAGCGCCCGCGCGCGAGCCTCGACCGGGTCGCGCAGGATCTGCTTGCAGGCTTCGGCCGCCTCGGAGGACGTGTCGACGAGCCAGCCGGTCTCGCCGTCGACGATCTGCGCGACGATCCCACCAACCCGTCCGGCCACGGTCGGCCGCGCCTTCCACAGGGCCTCCGACACCGTCAGACCGAACCCTTCCTTGATCGACTTCTGCAGCACCACCCGGGAGTGCACCTGGAAGGCGTTGACCTCGACCGCTCCGATGTTGTTCAGGTTCGAGAGCACGTACACGTCGGGATCGCCGCCGGCGTAGGCAACGGTCTGGTTGTAGAAGTCCCAGCCCTCGGGGTCGTCGTGGGCCATCGAGCCGACGAGTGCGAGCTGTACCTCCGGCAGCTCGCTCTTCACCGCCCGGTAGGCGTCGATCACGCCGAGCGGGTCCTTCCAGGGATCGAACCGGGACACCTGGGTGAGGAGCGGACGGTCGACGTCGATTCCGAACTGGTCGACGATGTATGCCGCATCCTCGGGCGAGAGCGCCATGTTCTTCGGCGTCAGCGGATCGATCGCCGGCGGCCAGATCACGCACTGCCGCAGCGGCGCCCGGGCCGGCACGTAGTCGCGCCGGTGGAAGATCGCCGCCTCGTACCTGGCCAGCGAGGGAAGCAGGAAGTCGAGCACCTCCGGGTTCGGCGTCGACAGGTCGATGTGGCAGCGCCAGATCCAGCGCCCCGCCGAGTCAGGGAAGTGGTCGATCATCGCCGCCGGCTGCGGATCGTGGATGATCACGAAGTCGTAGTCGTCCGCGAAGTCCCGTGCGTTCAGCTCGCTGTACCGGCGGAACACCTCGCGCTCGGCCTCGGTCAGTCCGCGCGGGTTGCCCTGGAGCGCGTTGTGGATCGTCTTCGTGACCTGAAAGAACTCGTCCTGGCCCTGGATGATCCGCCACTCGACATCGAGGCCGACGTCGGCCATCAGCGGAACGAGCGTGTAGTTGATCTCGGCGACCCCGCCCCCGAAGGCGGTCGCGGAGAGGTGGGCGACCCGCTTGCCGGCGAGCGGCTCGGCCAGCCGGCGGATCTCCTCCATCAGACCGTGGGTGGCGATCGTCCGGTAATCGGCGAGGGACTTGCGCCCGACGTTGACGAGGTGGAGCACCGGGCGACTAGTGCAGCACCTGTTAGGGGAGGTTCTTCACGAAGCGAAGGCGCGCGCCGCCCTCGTCCCTGGCACCGAGCTCGAACTCGTCGGAGAGCGAGCGGATGATCGCCAGCCCGAGGCCCCCCTCGGTCAGCCCGCGATCCTCCCCTTCGGATGCCACGTAGTCGAAACCCGGCCCGTCGTCGCAGACCTCGATCACGAGCCGTTCGGGATGGAGGTCGTAGAGGATCTCGACGACGCCGTCACGGCCGTCCCGGTAGGCGTGGCGTACCGAGTTCGAGCACGCCTCGGTCAGCGCGAGCTTGAGGTCGGCGAGCGTCTCGTCGGAGAGCTCCTGGAGCCGCGAGAGGCCGGTCAGCGCGAGCCGTCCGAGCGTGATGTACTCGGCGCGGGCGGGAATCCGAAGGCGCACGCGGCGCGAGCCGTTCCCGCCGCGGGGCTCGGTCGTGCGGGTCGATGCGGGTGGGGTGCTCATCGCGCGCAGGGAGAACCTGCTCCTTTCTACCGAATCCGGCGGCCGGATGCGCCCGCCGTCTTCCTCATTTCCTGCGAACGCAGATCGGTAACTCGTCAGCCGCCCGCGTTCGGGTCCTGCGGCCGATCGGCGACGACGACCCGCACCTGCCGTCTGCGGCCGTCGCGATAGACGGTGAAGGTCGCCGCCTCGCCGGGCCGCAACAGCTCGGTGACGATGCGGACGACGTCGCCCGCGTTGCGCACCGCGTTACCGTCGACGGCGGCGACCACGTCGCCTCCGTACGTGAAGGTCTCCCCGTTGAAGTCCCGGTCTTCCGAGCCTCCCTGCAGGCCTGCGCGGGCGCCGGGACTACCCGGTCGAACGGTCGTGATCACGGCTCCGTTGCGTACCGGGTAGCCGAAGCGGCGCGCGATGCCCGGAGTCAGGTCCTCGGTCGTGATCCCGACGTAGGCGTAGGCGACCTTCCCGGTCGCGACGAGCTGGCTCATCGACCGCCGCGCGGCGTTGATCGGAACCGCGAACCCGACTCCCTCCGCATTGCCGGTGTCGCTGCGGATCTGGGCGTTGATCCCGATCACGCGCCCCTGCGCGTCGAACAGCGGTCCCCCGGAGTTCCCGTGGTTGATCGGCGCGTCGACCTGGATCGCGTCGACGAGGTTGTACTGCGAGGTCAGCGACTCGATCGACCGCTGTGTGGCGGAGACGACTCCCACGGCAAGCGAGTTCTCGTTTCCGAACGGGCTGCCGATCGCCGCCACCGGCTCGCCGACCACGACCTGATCGGAGTCGCCCAGGGGCAGAGGGACGAGCCCGTGCGACTTCGCGTCGACCCGCAGCACGCCGACGTCGTCGAAGACGTCCCAGCCGACGACCTTGGCGGCGACCCGGTCCCGGTCCTTGAACTCGACGTACACCGTGCTCGCCGGCTGAACCGCACCGGTCCCCTCGCCCGCGGTCGTGATCACGTGCGAGTTGGTGAGGATGAGCCCGTCCTTGGAGACGACGAACCCAGAGCCCTGCGAGGCGTTGGTGCCGGACCCGGAGCCGAACAGCGAGAAGATCGTGACCACGCCTGCCGTTCGCTCCGCGTAGATCCGCGCCGGGTCGAACGTGCGGCCGAGCTGGGGCGTCGCCGGCGACGACGTCGGGACGACCGGCGCCGTCTCCTGGACGACGACCGTCCGCCGCTCGCCGTGCAGCCAGCCTGCCGCCCAGGCGACGGCAACCACGGCAACCCCGGCGGCAAGCGCCGAGACGAGCGAGATCGAGACGACGCCGCGAGGATGCATCGATCTCACTGTACCGGGGCCGGAAACGTTGTCCAGACCGGCTGCTGTTGTCTATCCTGACTACATTCCACGGGGAAACGTGGCTAGACCCGCTGTGCAGCTCGTGGTTCCACCCTCTCTGCCGCCGGCAGCCGCAGGCTGAAGACCGTGCGCCCGGGCTCGGACTCCAGCTCGAGCGATCCGGCCATCGCCCGCGCCAGCTCGCGGGCGATCGCGAGCCCGAGGCCGCTGCCGGAGGCAAGCCGCCCCTCCGCCCGGTAGAAGCGCTCGAACACCCGCGCTGCATGCTCGGGCCGGATCCCGGGCCCGTCGTCCTCGACCGCGAGCACTCCGTCCCGGGCACGAACGTGCACCAGGGTCCCGGGCGGGGTGTGCACGAGGGCGTTCTCGACCAGGGCGCGCGCGATCTGCAGGATCCGCTGCTCGTCTCCGACGACGGGTGTCCCGTCCTCCACCGACAGCTCGAGTGAGCGGTCGCCGGCCAGCGCGAGCGCGGCGAACTCCTCCACGACCGCCTCGGCCACCCCGCCGAGGTCGACCGGCGTGCGCTCGACGTGCAGGTGGCCGGCGTCCACCCGGGAGAGATCGAGGAGCTCGGTCGCCAGCTTCGCCAGCCGGTCGACCTGCTCGCGCATGGTGGCCAGGAACTCGGCGCGGGTGGTGTCGTCCAGATCCTCGTCGCTCATCAGCTCGAGGAACCCACCGAGGGAGAAGAGGGGTGTTCGCAGCTCGTGGGAGGCGTTGGCGATGAACTCTCGCCGCGCGTGGTCGAGTGTCGCCAGACGCTCGCGCATCCGGTCGAACGCGCGCGCGAGCTGGCCGACCTCGTCCCCTCGGGTGTCGTGGACGGGCTCGTCGAACCGTCCGTCCGCGATCCGCTCGGCGGCCGCCTCCAGCTTCCGGAGCCGGCGGGCGAACAGCCAGGCCCCGAGATACCCGACCGCGAAGGCACCGAGCAGGGCGAGTCCGCCGGCGAGCAGCAGGCGCGTGCGCGTCAGCCGCACGGTCTCCAGCGCGTCGTGGAGCGGCGACTGCACGAGCAGCACCGACTGCGACCCCGGCACGGGCGCGGCCGCCTCCGCGAAGCGCTCCCCGCCGTGGACGACGGTGCCGCTCACGGGGGCGAGCCGCTCTGCCGCACGCAGCGCGATCTGGTCGTTGACGACGTCCGAGGAGCTGAACCCGCGGGAGTCGTTCACGATCTGGAGCGCCGGCGGCGGCCCGATGATGTTGAAGACGACGACGCGCGCATCGGCGCTGGCGGCGGCGCTCTCGACGAAGTCCTGCCAGTCGAACGAGTCCTTCGGCAGCTCCCTGACGATTCCCGGCGCCGCCTGTTCGAGCTGGGAGACGCGGGAATGGACGAGCCTGCTCTGCAACGATGGGACGACGATCACGTAGACGAGCGCGAGCGCGCCCGCGAGCACGACGAGGAGGGCGAGCCCGAGACGTGCACCGACCCCGCTGAGGCGCTTCACGGCTCTCGAAAGCGGTAGCCGACCCCCCGCACGGTGAGGATGTAGCGCGGGTCCCGCGGATCGTGCTCCAGCTTCTCGCGCAGGTGGCGAACGTGGACGTCGATCGTGCGGGGCTCGCGGTACTCCGAGCCGCCCCAGAGCGCTTCGAGGAGTGCCCGCCGCGAGAACACGCGTCCGGGACGCTGTGCGAGCGTGCGCAGAAGCTCGAACTCGACGTAGGTCAGCTGCACGGGCCGGCGGTCGACCTCGACCACCCTCCTCGCGGGGTCGATCCGTACCCCGTCGACCTCGATCACCGAGTCCTCTTCGCGCGGCTCGTACCGCGGCGCGGCCGCCCGGCGAAGCAGCGCGCGGATCCGGCTCCGAAACTCCCGGATCGAGAACGGCTTCGTGATGTAGTCGTCGGCGCCGAGCTCGAGCCCGAGCACCTTGTCCAGCTCGTCGTCGCGGGCGGTGAGCATCACGATCGGCACCGCGCTCCGCGCCCTCAGACGCTTGCAGACCTCGAGGCCGTCGAGCTTCGGCAGCATCACGTCGAGGACGACGAGGTCGATCTCCTCCGCCTCGAACCGGGCGAGCGCCTCGTTCCCGTCGCGGGCCTGCACGACCCGATACCCGTCCCGCTCGAGCGGGTAGGTCAAGAGCTTCTGGATCGACTCCTCGTCGTCGACGAGCAAGATGGTGGCTGAATCCGGCATCACGGGCCGACCGAGGGGCGGGCGTACTATAGCCCCGCTATCGCCAATCCAGCGCCAGCCACGCGGCGGCGGCGGCGGCGCGGCACCCCCGAGCGCCCCGTCAACGGCCGCCTCTACCGGGGGACCTGGCTGCTCGTCGGCCTGCCGCTCCTGGTCGCGGCATTCAGCGTCCAGCACCCCGGAGCCTTGCCGGCCCCCCAGCTGCCGCCGACCTTCGACGGCGCCTCCGCCCTCGCGCTCGACCAGGAGCTTTCGAACCTCTATCCGGACCGCGCACCGGGAACCTCCGGGGCGGTCGGAGCGACCCGCTGGTTGACCGAGAAGATGCAGTTCTTCGGCTTCCGGCCGCACGCAAACGTGCACGTCGACACCTTCGTCGACTCGTTCGAGGCCACGATCCCGGGTCGCGGACGGGTCCCGTTGCGCAACCTCGGCTTTCTCGTCGAGGGACGGTCGGCGGACACGATCGTCGTCATGGCCCACCGCGACGACACGGGGGTCGGAACCGGGGCGAACGACAACGCCTCCGGGACCGCTGCCCTGCTCGAGCTTGCACGTGGATACGCGCCGGCGGTCGACTCGAGCGCACAGGCCCGCCCGGCCCACACCCTGCTCTTCCTCTCCACGGACGGTGGCGCGTTCGGCGCACTCGGCGCCGCCCGGTTTGCGACGCACTCGCCCTACCGGGCCCACGTCGTCGCCGTCGTCAACCTCGACTCGATCGCGGGCCCGGGGCCCGCTCGGCTGGAGATCGGCGGCGACCAGGCACGCTCTCCCGCGGCCGCCCTGGTCGAGACCGCGGCCGCCAGGCTCACCGAGCAGATCGGCTCCGGGCCCGGTCGCACGAGCGCGCTCGGGCAGCTGATCGACCTCGGCTTCCCGTTCAGCCTGTACGAGCAGGCGCCGCTCGTCGGCCACGGGGTTCCGGCAGTGACGATCACCACCGGAGGCGACCGGCCGCCCCCGTCGTTCGGCGATACGCCCAACCGCCTCGACCGGGTGCGCCTGACCGAGATCGGCCGGGCGACTCAGGGTCTCGTCGGCTCGCTGGACGAGGGACTCGAGCTGGCCCATGGAACCCGAAGCTACGTGTACCTCGGCCAGCGAATCATCCGCGGCTGGGCGATCCAGTTCGCCCTGGTCGCGATGCTGCTTCCGTTCGTCGTCGCCGCGGTCGACCTGTTCGCACGGTGCCGCCGGCGGCGGATCCCGGTGGCGCCCGCCCTTCGCGCGTACCGAAGCCGGCTCGGATCCTGGCTCTGGGCCGGCGCGATGTTCCTGTTCCTCGGGCTGGTCGGCGTCTGGCCGGACGGTGCCGCCCGGCCGATCGACCCGGAGACGGCCGTCGCCGGCAACTGGCCCGTCCTCGGGCTCGCCCTCCTCGCCCTGCTCGCGCTCCCCGGCTGGCTGGTCTCGCGGTCGAGGCTGGTTCGGCGCCGCCCGCCGACCGCCGAGGAGGAGCTGGCCGGACACACCGCCGCAATGCTCGCGCTCGGCGTCGTCGCGCTGCTCGTCGTGGCGACCAACCCGTTTGCGCTGGTCTTCGCGCTTCCGTCCCTGCACGTCTGGCTCTGGCTCCCGCACCTGCGCGACCGGGGGACGGCGACGCGGCTCGCGCTCGTGGTCGCGGGCCTGATCGGCCCGTTCATCCTGGTCGGCTCGTTCATGTTCCGTTTCGGGCTGGGCCTCGACGCACCCTGGTACCTGGCCGAGCTCGTCGCGATCGGCTACGTCCCGCTCGTCGCGTTCGTGCTCGTCCTCGGCTGGCTGGCGGGAGCAGCCCAGCTGACGGCGCTCGCGGCCGGCCGCTACGCGCCCTACCCCAGCGCGGCCGAACGGCCGCCCAGGGGACCGATCCGCAATGTGGTCCGCGGGATCGTGCTCGGAGTCCGCGGTCGGCGAAAAGCGCGCCTCGCGGATACCCGCGCCCTCGAGCTCTGACTCAGGAGAGCGGCAGGTACCGCGCGTGCGCGCCGGCGGCGAGCTCTCCCTCGCCGCGCGGGACGAGCACGAGCGCATCCGCCTCGGCGGCGCGGACGATCATGTGCGATTCCTGGCCCGTGACCGGCCGCAACGTGACTCCCTCGGCCCCGACCTCCGAACGCGCCCGAACGAGATCGTCCCGACCCCGGTTCCGCGCGATCGCCTGCGCGAGCCGGCCCGACCGGAATCGCGGCCCCGGATCGGCGGCACCCTGGAGAGCGAGAACCGCAGGCTTGACGAAGAGCTCGCAGGCGACCAGTGACGACACCGGGTTGCCGGGCAAGCCGAAGACGAGCGTGCCGCTCCGCACGCCGAACGCCACGGGCTTTCCCGGGCGGACCGCGACACGCCAGAACACCTCTTCGACCCCGAGCTCCGCCTCGATCCGGCGTACGAGGTCGTGCGGGCCGACGGAGACGCCGCCGGACGTGACGAGGAGGTCGAAGCCGAGCCCCTGCTCGAGCGCTCTGCGGTGCGCAGCCTCGTCGTCCGCGACGGAATCGAGGCGCGTGACCTCGGCGCCCACCGCAGCCAGCTGGGCGGCGACCATCACTCCGTTCGCCTCGTACACCTGGCCCGGCCCGAGCCGCGCGCCCGGCGGGCAGAGCTCCGAGCCGGTCGTCAGCACCGCTGCCCTCGGCCTGCGTCCGCACACCGGCTCCGCGATCCCGGCCGCGGCGAGGGCGCCGATCTGCGACGGGCCCAGCCGTGTCCCGGCCGCGACCACCACGCCTCCCGAGACGACGTCGCCCCCGGCCGGTCGGACGTTTGCGTCTCTGTCGACAGTCTCGGGGATCTCCACTCTGTTGTCTCGTTTCGACAACGACTCCTCGTGCGGGATGACCGCGTCCGCGCCCGCCGGAACGACCCCGCCGGTGGCGATCGCCATCGCCTCACCCGGCTTCAGCGGGCGCGGCGACGGCGCGCCGGCCGCGATCCGGAAGACGACCGGCAACGTGCCGGGCGTGTCGGCCGCGCGCACCGCGTAGCCGTCCATCGCCGAGCTCGGGAACGGCGGCAGGTCGACGACCGCTTTCGCCGCCTCCGCGAGCACGCGGCCGTTCGCCTCTTCCAACGCCACCGTCTCCGGCGCGAGCGGACGGGAACGCTCGAGGACGAGCGCCTGAGCCTCTTCGAGCGAGATGATCTCCGTCACCGGCGACATACGCTACCCCGGTGGCGGATCAGGTCATCGCCGGCCGCTACCGGTTGGGAGAGCGCCTCGGCGGCGGCATGTCCGAGGTCTGGTCGGCCATCGACCTCGAGCTCGACCGGGAGGTGGCGCTCAAGCTCCTCGCACCGCATGCCGACCCGGTCCGCTTCGAGCGTGAGGCACGAGCGGCGGCGGCGCTCGCTCACCCGAACATCTGCACGGTCTATTCGTACGGCGAGACCGACGGACGGCCGTTCATCGTGCTCGAGTACCTACCGGGCGGATCGCTGGAGAGCCGGCTTGCCGGCGACCGGCCTCTTCCGGACGAGGAGTCCGGCCGCATCGCGGTCGAGATCGCCGCCGGACTCGCGCACGCACACGGGCGGGGACTCGTCCACCGTGATCTCAAACCCTCGAACGTGCTCTTCGACGGCGCCGGGCGGGCGAAGATCGCCGACTTCGGAATCGCCCGGCTCGGCGAGGAAGCGGGGCTGACCGCCGCCGGAACGGTGCTCGGCACCGCTGCGTACATCTCGCCCGAGCAGGCGGCCGGCGAGCGGGCCACGCCCGCGAGCGACGTCTACTCGTTCGGCGTGATCCTCTTCAAGATGCTGACCGGTCGACTGCCGTTCGAGACGGAAGACGCGCTCGAAGCGGCGACCCTGCACCGGGACCGCCAGCCTCCGCCGGTCACCTCGATCCGCCCGGACGCGCCGCCGAGGCTCGAGAGCGTCGCCGCAGCCGCACTCTCGAAGAGCCCGCACGACCGTCCCCGCGACGGCCGCGCCCTGCTCGCCGAGCTCGAAGACGCGGTTCGCGCGTCGCCCGGCGAGACCGCCGCTACCCGGATGCCCCCGGCGCCGAAGCGACGGCGCCTGGCGCTGCTCCTCGCCGCCGCCGCGCTCCTGGCCGCAGCCGGGGTCGCCGTCGCAGTCGGCGTCACGTTCCGGGGAAGCAGCGGGCCTCCCTCGATACCGACGAGCTCCGAGCCTCCAGCACTCCTCGCCTCCGCCCCCGAGCAGCGCGCCGGTGCCCGCCGTCCGCCGAGACGACCACCGAGCATGGCACGACGACGCCGGCGACCCACACGGCCTCGACCGAGGCGCCGCCGACCTTGCCGACAACGACCGCTGCGCCGCCGACCAGGTCGGCGACCCTGCCTCCGGCGACCACGGCCGTCCTCCCACCGCCGGCTCCTGCCCCCGACGACCGAGCCCACGGCACCTCCACCGGCCACGACCGAGACGACCGCGGTGCGCCACGACGACCGCCACCACCGCGGAGACCACCGCGACGACGGCGGCGGCGCCACCCGGATAGGCTCGCGCGCGTGATCTCCGTCGTCGTCCCGGTCCACAACGAGGAGCGGAGCGTCGCGCTCCTCCTCGACGAGCTCGACTCCGCGCTCCAGCCGCTCGGCACACCGTGGGAGGTGATCTTCGTCGACGACGGTTCGACCGACGGCTCGTACGCCGCTCTGACCCGGCTCCATGCATCGCACGAGAACGTTGCCGTCGTCCGGCTGCGCCGCAACTTCGGGAAGGCGGCCGCGCTCGCAGCGGGGTTCGCGCAGACCAGCGGCGACGTGATCGTGACCATCGACGGCGACCTCCAGGACGATCCGGCCGAGATCCCCCATCTGCTCGCGAAGCTGGAGGAGGGCTTCGATCTCGTCTCCGGCTGGAAGACGAAGCGCCACGACCCGTTCCGGCGCCGGGCGATGTCCCGCCTGTTCAACGCCGTCGCCCGTTGGGTTTCCGGCGTGCATCTGCACGACCTGAACTGCGGTCTCAAGGCCTACCGGGCGGAGGTCGTCCGCGGACTGCGCCTGTACGGCGAGCTGCACCGCTTCATCCCCGTGCTCGCGCACCACCGCGGCTTCCGGATCGCCGAGGTGCGGGTCAACCACCGCGCGCGCGGGCACGGACGGTCGCGCTACGGCCTCGAGCGCTACCTGCGCGGGTTCCTGGACCTGCTCACGGTCTCGTTCATCGGTCGCTACCGGCACCGCCCGCTGCACCTGTTCGGCGGGCTCGGCCTGGCGCTGTCGCTTGCCGGCACCGGTGTCCTCGCCTACCTCACCGTCGTCAAGATCATGGGCCATGCGATCGGCCAGCGGCCGCTGCTGATCCTCGGCGTCCTGCTGGTCGTCGTCGGTCTCCAGGTCTTCTCGCTCGGGCTGATCACCGAGCTGATCACGAGCCACCACGAGGAGCGGGCCTCCGAGC
This sequence comes from uncultured Actinomycetes bacterium, assembly GCA_963836685.1. Lineage (GTDB taxonomy): Bacteria > Actinomycetota > Thermoleophilia > Gaiellales > Gaiellaceae > DATBLE01. The sequence goes on along the minus strand of CAWIKS010000011.1, from coordinate 13,013 downwards.
ACGACCGGGCGCAGGCGCTGGTCGAGGAGATCCTCTCCTGAGAGTCCTGTACTTCGGGACGTACGAGCGAAGGTATCCCCGCAACGCCCAGGTGATCTCGTGCCTCCGCCGCGCCGGCGTCGAGGTGGGGGAGCGGCACGTGCCGGTGTGGGAGGGGCGCGAGCACCACTGGCGCGCGGGCGCCGCAACGGCAGCGAGGCTCGCCGCCGCCGAGCTCCGCCTGCTGCGCCGTCCGCACGAGCCCTTCGACGCGCTGATCGTCGGCTACCCCGGCCACCTCGACCTCGCCGCCGCCCGGCACGCGGCGCGCGGCCGGCCCGTCGTCTTCAATCCCCTGACCTCGGCCGCGGACACGCTCGTCTCGGACCGCGGGCGTTTCCGCGCCGGCGGGCTCGTCGCCCGCTCGCTCGCCGCGATCGACCGGCGGCGCCTTCGGAGCCGCCGATCTGGTCGTCGCCGACACGGCGACCCACGCCGAGCATCTCGAACGGCTGACGGGCGCCGCCCGGATCGAGGTCTGCTTCGTCGGAGCGGAGGAACGACTCTTCCGTCCCGGGTGGCAGCCCGACCGGGACGTTCACCGCACTCTTCGTCGGCAAGCTCATCCCCCTCCACGGGCTGGACACGATCCTCGCCGCCGCCCGCCTGATCTCCCGAGCTCCGCGTTCGCGTCGTCGGCAGCGGGCAGCTGGACCGCCTGCTCGACCACGGCCCTGCGAACGTCGAGCACGTCCCCTGGATCGACTACGAGCAACTCCCCGGCGTGCTGCACGGCGCCTCTTGCGCGCTCGGGATCTTCGGCGCGTCCGAGAAGGCGCGGCGGGTGATACCGAACAAGGCGTTCCAGGCGATGGCCTGCGGCACACCGCTCGTCACCGCCGACACGCCCGCAGCACGGGAGCTGCTGCGAGACGACGAGAGCGCCTTGCTCGTCCCGCCGGACGACGCCGAGGCGCTCGCGGCCGCGCTGCGGCGGCTTGCCTCCGAGCCGGGGCTCTCCGAGCGGCTCTCGGCCGGGGGACTCGCCGCCTACCGCGCACACGCGAGCGAACAGGTGCTCGGCGAGCGCTGGCGAACACTGATCCGGACGCTCCTGTGAAGGCCCGGGCCCTCCTCTGGTCGGGCATCGTCTCGTACGCGGCGGGTTTCGGCTCGCTCTCGATCCTCCGCCACCGGGCGTTCAACACGGGCCGCTACGACCTCGGCAACATGGTGCAGACCGTCTGGAACACCGCGCACGGGCACTTCCTCCAGATGACGGGCGGCGACGGCAGGCAGATCTCACGGCTGGCCGCCCACTTCGACCCGATCCTCGCCGCGTTCGCACCACTCTGGTGGATCTGGCCGAGCCCGGAGCTCCTGCTCGCGACCCAGGCGATCCTGGTCGCGCTCGGCGCGCTGCCCGTCTTCTGGCTCGGACGGAAGCATCTCCGCTCGGAGCGCGGCGGTCTCGCGTTCGCGCTCGCCTACCTCCTGTACCCCGGCGACGGAGTGGATGACGCTGAACGAGTTCCATCCGGTTGCGCTCGCCTGTCCGTTCCTGCTGTTTGCGTTCTGGTACCTCGACGAGAGCCGGTTCGTGCCCTTCGCGCTCTTCGCCGGGCTGGCGATGACCACGAAGGAGGAGATCGGTCTCGTCGTCGCCGGGTTCGGCATCTGGTACGCGCTCCGGCGGAACCGGCGGGCAGGCGCGGCGATCGCTGGCGCCGGGGTGCTCGTCTCCGTGATCGCGATCGGGGTGGTGATCCCGCACTTCAACGCCGGCGCCGATTCGGCCTTCTACGGGCGCTACGACGCGATCGGAGGCTCGGCCGGCGGGATCGCGAAGACCGTGGTGACGAGACCGTGGCGGATTCGTCGAGCAGGCCTTCCAGGGCGGTGACATCCGCTACCTGCTCCACCTGGTGCTGCCGCTCGGGCTGCTGGTCGCATTCGCTCCGGTCGTCCTCGTCGCCGCACTTCCGGAGCTCGCTCTGAACGTCCTCTCGGCGACGCCGACGCAGACCTCGATCCACTTCCACTACACGGCGGGCGCGATTCCGCCGCTCGTGGTCGGGTCGGTGCTCGGCGCGGCCGCTCTCGCCCGGCGGTTTCCGGCCCGGGCCGGAGCGATCGCCGCCGCCGCGGTCGCAGTCGCCTTCGGGGCAAACTGGAAGCTGGGGGCGATACCCCTCTGGGGCGCCGTTCCCGGCGGGGAGGACTACCAGAAGTCCGACTGGCAGGTCACCGCCCACGACCGGATCTCCGAACGCGCGGTCGCCCTCGTCCCGGGACATGCGATCGTCAGCGCCACGAACGTTCTCGGCGCACACCTATCCGCCCGCCGGCGTGTGCTCTCGCTCCCGAACCTGGCCGACGCGACCTGGGTCGCCGTCGATGAGACTCGCTCCAGCTATGCCGACCGCGTCGCGCCGCTGCCGTCGGCCGCCGCACTCGTCCGGCTGCGCCGCAGCCCCCACTGGCGGCTCGTTTTCGAGCAGGACGGCGTGCTCGTCTTCCAGAGGAGAAACGCGTAGAGCGCCACGAGCACGAGATTCCGCGCGAGCAGGGTCCAGACCTGGGGGCCGACCGCCCACAGGTCGTGGTAGTGGAAATACCAGCTCTGCGCGAGCGCCAGCGCGATCACGAGCGACGCTGCTGCGGGGGGGCCGCCGAAGGGAACGAGCGGGATCAGCCAGACGAGGTACTGCGGTGAGAGCACCTTGGTGAACGCGAGGAAGCCGGACACGCTCGCGGCAAACACGAGGCCCGGATCGACACGGCGCCTGAGAACCGCGAGCCCGGGGAGGAGGGCGGCGAGGATCGCCAGCGTGGCGCCGGCCGTGGCGAGCGCCCGCGGCAGCCCCCCCGCCAGGTCCCTGGAAACCGCGGGCGCCGTCTGCACGACGGTCGCGTCGTAGACGCCGACCCGGTCGGCGGCGAGGAGGATGCTCGCTCCCAGGCTCTCGGTGTGCAGCCCGCGGCCGACCTGCGAGTGGACGCTGTCCCACACGCCTCCGGGCGAGAGCGCGACCCACGGCACGACGAGGATCGCGGCGGTGGCGACGAATGCCGCGAGTGCGCCCGCGGCGGCGCGGGTTCCCTTGTGCCTCCAGAGCCAGACCACGGCGATCGGAGCGAGGAGCGCCGCGTAGAGCTTGGCCGCAGCCGCGCACCCGAGCAGGCCGAGCGCCAACCGCCCACGGCCCGTGACGAGGGCGGCGACCGCCCCGGCGGTGAGCGCCGCGGGCCACATGTCGTAGGTGTTCAGCGACACCGGACCAAGAGCGATCGGAACCAGCGCCAGGAACGCGGCTGCGGCGCCGACGTGGAGACGCCCGGAACCCTCGTGCGCGAGCACGAACGTGACGCAGAAGATCGCGGCGACGCAACAGAGCGTCATCAGCGCCTTGAAGAGCGCGTCGTAGGCTCCGCCCGGTGCAAGCGACGGCGCCGCGAACAGCGGGATCGCACCCGGCGGGTACTCGACGAAGACGTCGCGGTAGGGGAGTCGCCCGTCCAGCAGCGCGTCACCGTACTGCCGGTAGATATGGAGGTCGCGGAACTTCGCACCGCGGAAGAGGCCTCCGCTCGGAACGGCGAGCGCGCCGAGCAGCACGGGCGTTGCCAGCACGGTCGCACGCAGGGCGATCGACGGGGGACCGTGGGCTCCCCCACGGACTCTCTCCTTCGGCGCGCGCGGCGGATTCCCCAGGGCTACGGCGAAGTCTGCACGGTGCCGGTGGTCGCCGGCTCCGTCGTCGGCGCCGGCTCCGTCGTCGGCGGGGGCTCGGTGGTCGTGACCGGCGGAGCGGTCGTCACCGGCGGCGGCGCGGTCGTCGCCGGCGCGGTCGTGACCGGTTCGGTCCGGACCGGGATGGTGACCGTCTCGGTCGTCGCCTCCGCCGTCGTCGCAGGTGCCGTGGTCGATTTCGCGCCGGTCGTGGTCGAGCTCGTCGTGTCCGTGGACACGTACTGGATCGCGTACTTGCCGCGCTGGAAGTACTTCCAGGTGGGATAGGTTCGGGGCAGCTGGAAGTCCTGCGCCGGCGAGTAGCGCACCGCCTTCTCCACGAACAGGCGCCAGATCTCGGCCGGGAAGCTGCCGCCCGCGACGGCGATGCCGTGCACGTTCTCCATCGGGATCTCAGCCTGCGGATAGCCGACCCAGACCGTTGCCTCGAGGTTCGGCAGGTACCCGCAGAACCAGGCGTCGGCGTGGTCGTCGGTCGTTCCCGTCTTGCCCGCAGCCGGCCGACCGAAGTTGGCGCGGGTGCCTGTGCCGTACTGGACGTTCTGCTCGAGGATCTTCGTCACCGTGTAGGCGACCCCGTCCGGGATCACCCGCCTGCGCGCCGGCCGGCCCCAGCCGGCCTGGTCGTCCTCCTTGCCGCCGGCGAGGACGACCCGGCGGATCGCCATCGGCTGCGAGTGGATCCCGCCGGCCGCGAGGGTTGCGTACGCCGAGGCCATGTCGAGCGGGGAGACCGCATTCGAGCCCAGGCCGATCGAAGGGACCGGTTCGAGCGGACTCTGCACGCCGAGCCTGTGGGCCATGTCGGCGACGTCCTGGGGACCGACATCGAGGGTGAGCTGCGCGTAGACGGTGTTGTCCGACTGGAGCGTCGCCTGCTGCACGGAGATCAGCCCGGAGTACGTGTGGCTGTACGTGGACACGTCCCAGGCCGGGACGTTGGGATCCGGCTGGTAGTGGAACGGGGCGGAGACGTAGGTCGCCGTCGCCGGGTTGATCCCCTGGTCGACGGCCTCCGTCAGGACGAAGGCCTTGAACGTGGAGCCTGCCTGGCGGCGGGCCTGCGCGACGAGGTTGAACTGGTTCTTCGTCCGGCCCGGGTAGACGGCGGTCATCGCCCGGATCGCCCCGTTCGCGGGGTTGATCGAGACGACCGCCGCGGCCGGGTCGTCCTTCAGGTAGAGCGTTTCCCGGATCGCCTCGCGCGCGGCCCGCTGGAACGCGGGATCGATCGTCGTGTAGACCCGGAGACCGCCCGACTGGACGGTCGCGGCGCCGTACTTCGCGATCAGCTGGTCGCGAACGTAGCTGAAGAAGTACGGCTCGCGAATCTCCGTATAGAGCCGCCCGGGCTTCAGGTGCAGGCTCCGGTCCCGGAGGGCGAGCTGGTAGCGGTCGAACGAGATGTCACCGTTGTCGTAGAGCGCCTTCAGCACCTCGGCGCGCCGCGCAAAGGCGTCGTCGGGATGGAGAATCGGGTCGTAGAGCGACGGCGCCTGGGGAAGACCCGCGAGCAGCGCCGCCTGCATCAGCGTCAGGTCCTTCGCCGGCTCGGAGAAGTAGGTCTGTGCGGCCGCCTCGACCCCGTAGGCGTGGTTGCCGAAGTAGACCTGGTTCATCCATGCAGCCAGGATCCGGTCCTTCGACCAGTGCTTCTCGAGCTTCCCCGCCAGGCACGCCTCCCTGATCTTCCGGGTCAATGTCCGCTCGCGCGAGACGTAGAGGTTGCGAACGAGCTGCTGCGCAATCGTCGAGCCGCCCTCGACCACGCGGCCGGCGGTGAGATCTCGCAACGCCGCCCGCGCGATCCCCCGCCAATCCACGCCGCCGTGCTCGTAGAAGCGCCGGTCCTCGGTCGCGATCACGGAGCTCGCCATCCACGGGCTGATCCGGGAGAGCGGCACCGGCTGCCGGTTGCGCTCCGCGGGGATCGACCCGAGCAGAGAGCCGTTCGCGGCGTACACAAAGGAGTTCTGGCCGATCGAGATCGGCTGGAGCGACGTGAGCGAGCAGCTGTTCTTGAACGCGGCCATCGCTCCGAGCCCGGTGAGCACGAGCACGAGCGGGATCCCGACGAGGACGACGAGGACGACCGCGTTCCGGCGGCCGTGACGGCGGCCGCGCACGCGAAGCCGGCGCCGCCGGGCACCGTTCGGCAGGTCGTCGAGCCGCGAGTCCGGTCGCCGGCTCACGAGAAGATCCCGGCGGCCCGCAGCTTTCCGTGGGCGCGCAGGCGCAACTCGTGCTCGAGCAGCTCGGCCTCGGCGGGGTCGGCGGCGCGGGCGCGCAGCGTCACGATCGCGTTCGCCTCCAGAGCCTTGACGAACACCTCGACGTCGGGCTCAGCGGCGCACTCCGCCCTGAGCAGGTTGACGACGTTCTCGAGGTCGCTGCTCAATGGAACCTGAACCGTGATCTCCGCCCGTTGCGTGCGGTCGACGATGGTCGCGTTGCGAATGGTATCGGAGGCCAGTTTCTCGTTCGGAACGACGAGCCTGGTGTCGTCGTCCGCGCGGACGAAGGTGTGCGTCAGCCAGATCTCCTCGACCGTCCCCTCGACTCCGTCCACGTCGATCCGGTCGCCGAGGCGGAGCGGCTGTGTGAACGCGATCAGGATCCCGGCGGCGAAGTTGGCCAGCGGGCGCTGCGCGGCGAAGCCGAAGATCAGCCCGATCACCGCTCCGGAGGCGAGCAGCGCACCCGCCACCGCCCGCACCTCGGGGATCACGAGCAGCCCCGAGAGCAGCGACACGAAGACGACCAGGCTGATGATGCTGCGCCGGAGCACGCGGTACCGGGTCACCGTCCCGGCGGCGAGGTGGCCCCGGCGCATCCGCACGTCGATCAGCCTCGCGAGGACGAAGCTCGCCAGCACCACGGCGCCGAGCACCGTGAATCGCTGCCAGTACGGCATCTCCGTCTCCTATTCGACGTCAGCCGCCGGTACTCCTCAGAGCGGGTGCCGGCCGGCGAAACCATCCTCCGGCCCGTGCCAGTACGCGACCTCCTCCTCGCCCAGCCGCCAGCAGAGGAGCACCTCCCGGCCGTCCCGCACGGAGGGGAAGTCGACGAGCCCGGAGTCCAGGTCCTTGACGAGCACCCCGAGCTCGTGGATCTCCTCCAGGATGCCCGCCAGGACCGCCGCCCGTCTCTCCACCTCCTCCAGGAGCTGCGCCAGCCGCTGGGGCGGGATCCCGCCGCCGTTTCCGGCGATGCTGCGCGACGCCTTGTCCCGCCGCTCCTGGGCTTCGTCCAGCGCGCGTTTCGCCGCGACCATGTGCTCGACCAGCGGCCTGACGTCCGACAGGAGCGCGTTCGCCTCCTCGGGGGTGAAGCCTGGCCGCGGCACCGAAGTATGATCGAGCCCTAGTGGGCGCCGGTCAACGGGTTCGGGAACCCCGCACACGTCTCACGGAGCTGCGGGTCCCGTCGGCGAGGGGGCCGGCGTTCAGCCTGTTCGCCTGGAGCCGCGCTGCGATCTGGGCGGCGGCGCTCTTCGCCTGGCTCGTCTTCGAGCCCAACCGGCACCCGCGCGCCGACCGCTGGGACGACCCCCGGCTGACCCACGATCTCGGCTGGGTGACGGACATCTGGGCCCGGTGGGACAGCGTCTGGTTCCTCCGGATCGCCGAGCACGGGTACGGAGCGGCGTCCGGGGCCGCGGCGGCGTTCTATCCGCTCTATCCGCTCACCCTCGCCGGGCTCGGCCGAGTGCTGGGCGGCCACTACGTGCTCGCCGGCATCCTCGTCTCGCTCGCGGCGACCCTGGCGTCGTTTCTGCTCCTGTACCGGCTGGCCGAGGACCGGCTCGGCGCCGAAGGCGCGAGGCGGGCCGTGCTGTATCTGGCGGTGTTCCCGACGAGCCTCTTTCTCCAGGCCGTCTACAGCGAGTCGCTGTTCCTGGCGCTGGCGCTCGCGGCCTTCGTGCTCGGCGAGCGCCGCAGGTGGCCGGCCGCCGGGGTCGCGACCGGGCTGGCCGTGCTGACGAGAATCTCGGGGGTCGCGCTGCTGCCCGCGCTCGCGGTGATGGCCTGGCGCCGTCCCGAGCGGTGGCGTGCACTGGCGAGCCTCGCCGTCGCTCCGGCGATCTTCGCCGCGTACCCGCTCTACCTCGGGCTCGCCCGCGGCGACGCGCTCGCGTTCACGAGGGCACAGGGCTTCTGGAACCGGCACGCGTCGGCCGCGGGACCGTTCGGCGGGATCTGGGACGGCCTGCGGGCCGGCTGGGCGGGAGTCCGCCAGCTCGCGTCCGGCTCGCATACCCACTTCTACTGGAGCCCTGTGCGGGACACCGACCCGATGCGGGTCGCCGCCGTCAACCTCGAGACGCTCGCCTTTCTCGTCCTCCTCGTCGTGTTGACCGTGATCGCGTGGCGGCGGTTCGGCGCCCCCTACGGGTTGTTCTGCGCGATCAGTCTCGCGATCCCCCTGAGCGTGCCGAGCGAGCGTTGGCCGCTGCTGTCGATGCCCCGGTTCGGGCTCGTCCTCTTCCCGTGCTTCCTCGCGCTAGCCGCCCTCGGCGGCCGCCCTCGGGTGCATACCTGCATCCTCGTGGTCAGCTCGATCATGCTCGGCGTCGCCGTCACCCAATGGGCACTCTGGCAATGGGTCGCCTGACCCTGGCCGCAGCGGCGGCGGCCCTCTTGATCGGGGCCACTGCCTGCGGGGAGCGCTCGGAGCCGACGGGGCCGACCGCACGCCTCTACCCCGTGACCGTCCAGGCCGGGGATCGCACGCTCGTCGTCAACCGGCCGGCAACCCGCATCGCGGTGCTCGACCCGTCCAGCGAGTCGATCGTCCGCGGGCTGGGAGCGGGCCGCCGGATCGTCGGAGGGGTGCCCAAGGGTCGGATCGACTTTGCTGCGCTCCGCTCCGCGCACCCCGACCTGATCGTCGCCGCCGACGACACCGACGGCCGCGACCTCTCGAGGGCGATCGCGATCACGCATGTCGACGTCTACAGCGTCGCCGGCGACTCGATCCGCCAGGTCGAGCACGCGATCACCCAGCTCGGCCTGCTCACCGGTACGCCGATCCGGGCGCGCGCGCTCGTCCGCCGGATCGAGGCGCAGCGGCGCGCGGTGGCCGCACGACTCGGGAATGTCGCGAGCGTGAGCGTCTTCGTCGACACGGGTTTCTTCACGACTGTCTCGGACCAGTCCCTGATCGGTCATCTGATCGGCGAGGCCCACGCCACGAACGTCGCCGGATCGAGCACGCAGGCGGGACCGGTGCCCCTGCCCGATCTGCTCCGGCTCGACCCGGACGTGTATCTCGCGACCTCGGATGCGATGGTCACACTCGCCGACCTGCGCCGAAACCCGAGGACCCGGAGGCTGCGTGCGGTCCGCGAGGGCCGGTTCAGGATCGTGGACGCGGATCTCCTCCGGCCGGGGCCGCGAATCGGCGAGGGTCTGACCGAGATCGCCCGCCTGCTCCATCCGAATGCGTTTCGCTGACCTCGACGCCGTCACCGTCGACGGTTTCGGAACGCTGGTCGGCCTCGCGGATCCCGTGCCCGCCCTCGGACGCGCCCTGAAGGAGCGCGGCGCGAAGCGATCCCCCGACCAGGTGCGCCGTGCCTTCGCCGCCGAGGTCGCCTACTACCGGCCGCGGGCGGCCGCGGGCCGCGACCGCGAGTCCCTCGCGGCACTCCGACTCGATTGCGCACGCGTGTTCCTCGAGGCGGCCGAGGCCGAGGTGGAGGCTGCGTCGTTCGTGGACACGTTCATGGCGTCGATCGTGCTGGAGCCGGTGCCGGGTGCGCTCGAGGCCGCGGCGAGCCTCCGCCGGCGCGGGCTCGAGCTCGCCGTCGTCTCGAACTGGGACATCGGGCTCGCCGACCTGCTCGAGCGGATCGGCGCCGCCGCCCCGTTCACCGCGATCGTCACCACCGCGGAGGCGGGCGCCCCGAAGCCCGATCCGGCGGTATTCCGGCTCGCGCTCGATCGCCTCCGGGTCGAGCCGGACCGCGCGGTGCACGTCGGCGACGAGCCCGAGGACGAGCAGGGCTCGCTCGCGGCCGGAATGCGGTTCACGCCCGCGCCGCTGGCGACAGCGTTCGAGGCCTGGTCGTGAGCGCCGCCCTCGACCGAGGGCGTCTGACCGCCTGGGTGGGGCTCGTCTCCGTGCTCGCCTTGCTCGGTTACGCAACACGGGCAGCGGGCGGCAAGCCGCCCAAGGACGCGGCGTACCAGTACTCGACCGCGGCCTCCGGGCTCGTCCAGTACGCGATCATCCTCGCGGTCGTCCTGGTGATCGCCCGCCCGGACTGGACGCTGCTGGCCCTTCGCCGGCCGGCTTCGTATCGCCGCGTCCTGTCGACCGCGCTGCTCGTCTTGGCGGCGGTGTACGCGACCAGCGCAATCGTCTCGGCCTACAGCGACCCCGGCCGCGAGCAGGGCCTGACCCCCCAGCACTGGGACGCGGGTCGGGCGGCGCCGTTCGCGGTCAACTTCTTCGTCTTCGTCGCAGTCGCCCCGGCGATCGAGGAGCTGACCTTCCGGGGCCTCGGCTACTCGCTGCTCGCACCGCTCGGCTCGCCGGCCGCGATCCTCTGGGTGGGCCTCGCCTTCGGGCTCGCGCACGGCCTGGTCGAGGGCTTGCCGATCCTGATCGTGTTCGGTGCGGGCCTCGCGCTCCTGCGGTCGCGCACCGACAGCGTCTACCCGGGGATGATCGTCCACGCGGCCTTCAACGCCATCGCCCTGATCGTCTCGGTCACGACCTAGCCGCTGTCTATGCTTGCCGCAGTGCGCCGCGCGTTTCTCGTGCCCGTCCTCCTGATCGCGTGGCCGGCCGGCGCCGATGCGGCGAGGCCCACGCTGACCCTGAGGGCACCGGGGGCGACGACGTACCTGCACAAGGTCGACTTCGTCGGCCGGCTCAGTCCGCCGGCCCAGGACGCGAGGGTGCGCCTCATGCGAGGCGCCACACTCGTCACCTCCGCCCGGGTGCGAAACGACGGCAGCTTCGTGATCCCGGTGCAACTCGCGAGCCCCGGTCCGTTCCGGGCCGTCTGGCTCGACGCGGCCTCGCCCGAGGTGACCGTCCGCATCCGCCCGCGCCTGCACGCACGGCTCGTCGGGAGCAGAGTCGCAGGCGCGTCCCTCCGCCTCGTCGCCTCGCTCGACCCCGTCGCAGCCGGCCACGTCCGGGTTCAGGTGATCCGCGCAGGACGCGTCGGGTTCGACCGGAGCTACCCGGGTCAGGCCCGGATCTCCCTCGGCACGCAGAAGGCCGGCACGCTTCACGTGCGGGTGACCGCGGTCCCGAGACCCGGCTACGAGCCGCGCGCACGCGAGCTGACGACCACGCTCCGCCCGCCGAACCTGAGCGTCGGGACGACGAGCGGAGCGGTCACCGAGCTCGCCCGGCGCCTGGGAGCGCTGCACTACGTCGTCCCCTCGCTCTCGTCGACCTTCGGCGACGACTTCGTCCAGAGCGTCTATACCTTCCAGAAGGTGCAGGGGCTGGAACGGAGCGGCTCGGTCGACGCGGCGTTCTGGGCCAGGCTCGACAATCCGCGGATCCCCAGGCCCCGCTACACGGAGCCGGCAAGCCACATCGAGATCGACAAGACGCACCAGGTCCTCTACCTCGTGCGCAACGGGGAGATCGTGCTGATCTCGCCGGTCTCGACCGCCGGGATCGCCGGCTACCACACCCCGGAGGGCCGGTTCGCGATCTACCGCAAGGTGGTCGGCTACGACCCCAGCCCGCTGGGCGTGCTGCTCGACCCGATGTACTTCGTCGGCGGCTACGCGATTCACGGGAACCCGTCGGTCCCGCCCTACCCCGCTTCCCACGGCTGCGTGCGCGTCCCGAACTTCGTGATCTACCGGCTGTTCTCGTCCGAGCCGTACGGCGAAACCGTCTACGTCTACTCGTAGGGCCACCATCGTGCTCGGCGCCGCGGTCGTGCTCGCGATCGCGGGAAGCGTCGTCTGGACTCAGGTCGTCGAGGTGGGCGGCTCGCGGTCGGTTGCCTGGGTCGACATCACCTCCCGGCTCGGCCCGGTGCCGTGGCCGAGGTCGGTCACCCGTTCGTTCTGGAAACGAGAGCAGCTCGTCCGGTACCTGGCCCGGACGTTCCCGGGCCACCCCCCTCGCGTTCCGCGGTTCGACTTCGCCCGCCGCCGGCTGATCCTGGTCGCCGCCGGGCCGCGCTCCAGCACGGGGTACGGCGTCGAGATCGCCGGCGTCCGGGAGCGGCGAGGTGACATCCGGGTGTCGGCCCGCGAGACGACACCGTCCCTCGGACAGCCGGTGGACGCACAATTGACCTCGCCCTACCGCCTGATCGAGATCCCGGCGACGAGCAAGCGCGTGTACGTATCGTGGCAGGACAGGCCATGAGCGCCCCCCAGCACGACGATCCCGTCATCCGCCAGTTCCGGGAGCAGATCTCGGACACGGACCGCGCGATCGTGGACGCGGTCAACAGGCGCCTGCGGCTGGTCGCGCAGGTGAAGGCCTACAAGGAGTCGCGAGGCGTCGGCTTCCTCGACCCGGAGCGGGAGGAGTGGATGCTCCAGTACCTGATGCGGGCGAACCGGGGGCCGCTCTCGGCGGAAGGCCTCAGGGAGCTGTTCGCGGCGGTCCTCGACCTCAGCAAGCGGGAGGTCGCGAAGGAAGAGGGCGGCTAGGCCTCTTCTCCCTCGTCCTCCTCGACCGCGAACTCGTCCGGCGTGACCTGGTCGAGAAACTTGCGGAACTCGTCGACGATCTCCTCCTCGTTCACCTCTTCGCCCTCGAACTCGATCGCCGACTCCTCGATCACGCGGTCGTCGGCGAAGATCGGCGCGTCGGCACGCACGGCCAGCGCGATCGCGTCTGACGGGCGGGAGTCGACCTCGATCTCGGACCCGTCCTGCTGGATGGTGATGCTCGCGAAGAAGGTGTTGTCGCGCAGCTCGGTGACGGTGATCCGGATCACCTTCGCCTCGAGCTGACCGAGCATCTCGGTGACGAGATCGTGGGTCATCGGACGCGGCGTGGTCGCGCCCTGCAGCTTCATCAGGATCGCCGCCGCCTCGGGGTGTCCGATCCAGATCGGAAGGAACTTGTTCCCCTCCGCGGTCTTCAGCAAGACGATCGGCTGCTTGCCGACGATGTCGAAGCTGACGCCGTAGATGTGCATCTCCTGCATCGACCGGGCCTCGACCTGATCTTAGCCAAGCCCTCCCGAGCGGATTGAGCTCCTTCACGAAAGGTTCGCTCGGCTTTCATCCTCCTCTCAGGCGGGCCCTGCAGAGTGGCACGCCGGTGACCGAGGTCT
>CAWIKS010000010.1:0-31473 GCA_963836685.1 uncultured Actinomycetes bacterium | reverse complement strand
GGGGCCGGCAAGTCGACGCTGGTCAAGATCGCGTGCGGGCTCGTCCGGCCGACCGAGGGGAGTGCGGAGATCTGCGGCGCCAAGGCCGGCTCGCCGGCCGCCCGCCGATCGCTCGGCTACCTCGCCGAGCTGTTCCGCTTCCCCGGCTGGGTGACGGCGGACGAGCTGCTCGTCCTCCATCAGCGGCTGGCCGGCTCTCCGGGGGGTGGGTCCGAGCGGAGCGAGCTGCTCGAGCTGGTCGGGCTCGCGGATGCCCGCGACAGGCGGGTCGAGGAGATGTCGAAGGGAATGCAGCAGCGGCTCGGGATCGCGCAGGCGCTGATCGGCGCTCCGCCCGTCCTGCTGCTCGACGAGCCGACCAGCGCGCTCGATCCCTCCGGGCGGCGGACGGTTCGGGTGCTGCTCGAGCAGCTGCGCGCCCGCGGCCACGCCGTCCTGCTCAACTCTCATCTGCTCAGCGAGGTGGAGCTCGTCTGCGACCGCGTGGCGATCATCTCCCGCGGCGAGCTCGTCGCCGAGGGGAGGCCCGAGGACCTTTCCCGTGCGCGGGGCGTCGAGGTCGAGACCGGAGCGGGCGTGCGGCTGTTCGAGGGAGCGGTTCGCGAGGACGTCCCGGGGATCGTCGCGCGGCTCGTCGCCGCCGGCGAAGACGTCTACGGCGTTCGCGTGCTCGCGACCTCGCTCGAGGACGTGTATCTGGAGGCGGTCGATTGACCGACGTCTGGGTGATCGTCGCCTACGCGCTGCGCGAGAGCCTGCGCAGAAGGGTCTTCCTGATCGTGCTCCTGCTCTCGTCCGCGTTTCTCGCGCTGTACGGGATCGGCGTCTGGCGCGCCTTCCGCGACACGAGGTCGTTCGTCCCGCCGGACCAGCTGGGCCTCGATCCGACGGTCGTCACGGGCGCGACCGTGCTGGGGCTCGCGATGTTCGCGACGCTCTTCCTCGGTACCGTGCTCGCGATCTTCCTGACGCTCGGAGTCGTGCGCGGCGACGCGGAGCGCGGCCTCCTCCAGCCGCTGGTCGTCCGGCCGGTCGGCCGGACCACGCTCCTCGTCGCGCGCTTTCTCGCCGCGGCGGTGGTCTGCGCGATCTACGTCGCCGTTCTGTTCGCGGCCGAGACGGTGATCACCGGCCTGGTCGGAGGCTGGTGGCCCGACCACGTGGTGCTCGCCGGCGGCGAGCTCGCCTTCGCGGTCGCCATCGTCGTCGCGCTCTCGCTGCTCGGGTCGGTCTTCCTGACCGCGACCGCGAACGGGATCGCGGTGTTCATGATCTTCGGCGGAGGACTCGTGGGAGGTCTCCTCGCACAGATCGGGCGTGCGATCGGCTCCGGCACCCTGCGGTCGATCGGACGCTGGACGTCCCTGGCGCTGCCGTTCGAGGCGCTCTACCAGGACAGCCTGCACGCGATCACCTCCGCAACGAGCGGTTTCGCGCGGTTCGCCCTCGAGCTCGGCCCCTTCGGCGGCTCCCTCGGTGGAGGGACCTCGGTCCGTCTCTGGGCCGGGGGCTACCTGCTGCTCGTCGGTGCCGCGTGCATCGGCGCGTTCGCGCGGCGCGATCTGCCCTAGCCCGAGAAGTCGCCGGCCTGGAAGGCCGCCTCGCGCGCCTCGTCGCGCACGATGCGGCGGCGCTCGTACACCGTCGCGATCCAGATCGAGACGGCGTAGAGGGCCATCAGCGGGATCATCTCGAACGTCGTCGTCACCGGGTCGACCCCCGGCAGCGCGACCGCGATCACCGCCATGATCGCCAGCCCGACCCGCCACGTCCGGCGCAGACGTGCGGCCGAGAGCACGCGCAGGTGGACGAGCCCGAGCACGACCATCGGCACCTCGAACACGATCCCGACCGCGAACAGGACCTGGGTACAGAACGAGTAGTAGTCGCGGGCCCGGATCAGGATCGTGTAGTGGCTCGAGTCGTAGTTGGTCAGGAACTTGACCGCAGCCGGCAGCGCGACGAAGTAGCCGAAGAGGACGCCGCCGATCATCAGCAGGGTCGCGGCGCCGACGAGCATCGCCATCGTCCGCTGGTAGTGCTCGCGGAACGCCGGGGACAGGAACGCCCACAGCTGCCAGATCACGATTGGCAGGGCGAGCAGCAATCCGGTCCAGAAGGAGACCCAGACGGAGGTGATGAACGGCTCGGCGACCCCGAAGGTGACCGGCTTCTGCAGACGCTGGGGCAGCGGGGCGTTCAGCCAGTGCAGCACGTGCCCCCGGAAGGTGTAAGTGATCGAGAACGAGACGGCCAGCGCCAGCAGCGAGACGACGATCCGGGTTCGAAGCTCGCCGAGATGCTCGACCAGCGTCGCCTCCTCGCCGTACGCGAGACGCCGCGGGAGCAGCCTCACGGCTGGCTACACCTTGTCGTGCTCGCTGGAGCCGACCGGCAGGCTGGGCTGCTGGGGCTCCTCGTCCTTGCCGGTGATCGAGTCCTTGAACTCGCGCATTCCCTTGCCGAGCGACCGGCCCATCTCGGGCAGCCGCTTCGGGCCGAAGATGAGCAGGAGGACGAGCAGCAGGAGGATGATCTCGGGAAAGCCGATCCAACCGGGCATCAGGTTGTCTAGGTTAGCGCGTTTACGACCGTCCGGTACGGTGAAGAGAAAACTGGGGCTGCTCGATGACGGCTAGACTGGATGCGATGGCGCCATTCGAGATCAAGAACCTGCACGTGTCGCTCGAGGACGGAACCGAGATCGTCAAGGGTGTCGACCTCGCGATCGAGGCCGGGCAGGTGCACGCGGTGATGGGCCCGAACGGCTCGGGCAAGTCGACGCTCGCCTACGCCCTGATGGGCCACCCCGCATACGAGATCACCGAGGGCGAGATCCTCTTCGACGGGGAGAACCTGGTCGAGATGGGGGCGGACGAGCGGGCGCAGAGAGGCCTGTTCCTCGCATTCCAGTATCCGCATGCGGTGCCCGGGGTGACGGTGACCAACTTCCTGCGCTCCGCGATCAACTCGATCCGGAAGGCCCGGGCCGGGCGGGACGACCCGATCCCGATCCCGGAGTTCCGCAAGGAGCTGCTGGCACGGATGGAGGACATGAAGGTGTCGCGCGAGCTGGCACAGCGCTACATCAACGACGGCTTCTCCGGCGGCGAGCGCAAGAAGATGGAGATGCTGCAGCTCGCGATGCTGAAGCCGAGGATGGCGGTGCTCGACGAGACCGATACAGGGCTCGACATCGACGCGTTGAAGGTGGTGGGCGAGGGTGTCCAGAGGCTGATCGGTCCGGACATGGGCGCGCTCGTGATCACGCACTACCCGCGGATCCTCGGCTACGTCAAGCCGGACTTCGTCCACGTGTTCGCCGACGGGCGGATCGTCGCCGAGGGTGGGCCGGAGCTGGCGCAGAGGCTCGAGGCCGAAGGGTACGAGGCGTTCATTCCCGAGCTGGTCGGAGGTGAGGCCTAGTGGTCGAGAAGACCGAGACCCAGGTCGTCGCCGGGATCGGCAACGACTACAAGTACGGCTTTCACGACGACCGAGGACTACTTCTTCAAGTCCGGGCGCGGGCTCTCGAGCGAGATCGTCGAGGCGATCTCGTCGCACAAGGACGAGCCCGACTGGATGCGGAAGTTCCGGCTGAAGTCGCTCGAGTACTTCGAGCGGCGTCCGCTCCCTCGCTGGGGCGGGGACATGAGCGGGATCGACTTCGACAACATCTTCTATTACATCCGCCCGACCGAGAAGCAGGCGACCTCCTGGGAGGATCTGCCGCCGGATATCAAGAACACGTGGGACCGGCTCGGGATCCCGGAGGCGGAGCGGAAGTTCCTCGCCGGCGTCGGCGCGCAGTACGAGTCCGAGGTCGTCTACCACAAGCTGCAGGCCGACCTGGAGGCGAAGGGCGTGCTCTTCCTCGACATGGACTCCGGCCTGCGGGAGCACGAGGAGCATCGTCAAGCAGTACTTCGGGACGATCATCCCGCAGAACGACAACAAGTTCGCGGCACTGAACTCGGCCGTCTGGTCGGGGGGGTCGTTCATCTACGTGCCGCCCGGGGTCTCGATCGAGATGCCGCTGCAGGCCTACTTCCGGATCAACGCCGAGAACATGGGCCAGTTCGAGCGGACGCTGATCATCGTCGACGAGGGCGCCTACGTGCACTACGTCGAGGGCTGCACCGCGCCGATCTACTCGTCGGACTCGCTGCACTCGGCCGTGGTCGAGATCATCGTCAAGCCGGGCGGTCGCTGCCGGTACACGACGATCCAGAACTGGTCGACGAACGTCTACAACCTCGTCACCAAGCGCGCGGTCGCCTACGAGAACGCGACCATGGAGTGGGTGGACGGCAACCTCGGCTCGAAGCTGACGATGAAGTACCCGGCGATCTGGCTGATGGGCGAGGGTGCGCACGGCGAGGTGCTCTCGATCGCGTTCGCGAACAAGGGCCAGCACCAGGACGCGGGCGGCAAGGCCGTCCACGTCGCGCCGAACACCTCGTCGGTGATCACCTCGAAGTCGATCTCGAAGAACGGCGGCCGCGCCGGCTACCGCGGCCTGCTCGAGGTCGCGAAGGGAGCTCACGGAGCCCGTTCGAAGGTCGTCTGCGACGCCCTGATCCTCGACGAGGACTCGCGCTCGGATACCTATCCGTACATCCGGATCGACGAGAACGACGTCGATATCGGCCACGAGGCGACGGTCTCGAAGATCGGCGAGGAGCAGCTCTTCTACCTGATGTCGCGCGGCCTCTCCGAGGCGGAGGCGTCGGCGATGATCGTCTCCGGCTTCGTCGAGCCGATCACGAAGGAGCTCCCGCTCGAGTACGCGGTCGAGATGAATCGCCTGATCCAGCTGCAGATGGAAGGGTCTGTCGGCTAGGAGTGGACGTCGAGCACGTCGACTTCGTGTCGATCTGCGTGACGGACGTCGAGCGGGCTCGCAAGTTCTACGTCGACACGCTGGGTCTGCGGTTCGATCGTGACGTCCCGACGGGCGGGTTCGAGTGCTGGGCCGGGCAGGTCTGCCTCGCGGTCTGGGATCCGCGCGAGATCGATCTCCCGTTCGCTCCGAACCCGAACGACATCGCACTTCGGGTCGCGGACGTCTCCGGGGCCCGTGCCGAACTGGAGGCCGCAGGTGTCGAGTTCGCGGGCGACACGGTCGACACGGGGGTCTGCCACATGGCCTTCTTCCACGATCCCGACGGCAATGCGCTGATGCTCCACCGCCGGTACGCGCCTCATGACTAGAGAAGCGGCCCGTGAGCGCTACCGCGAGCTGCCCCTGCCGGACACGACGCAGGAGGCCTGGCGGTTCACCGACCTGAAGGGCTTCGACCCGGACGCCTTCGTCCACAACGGACATGGCAGGGGTCTGACCCCGGCCATGTCCATGCTGGACATCGACCTCGCCGGGGTGGCGCTCGTCGACGAGGGCGGGATCGAGATCGAGCGGGCCCCGGACGGGGTCGTGTTCGAGCCGCTCGCCGACGACGAGCGGCTCGGCACGCTCGTCGGCGCCGACGACAAGTTCACTGCGCACAACGCGGCCAGCTGGCGGCAGGGACTGCTGGTCCGCGTGCCGAAAGGCGTGGTGCTCGAGCAGCCGCTCTACGTCCGGATCGCGAACGCGGCAGCCGGCGGGTCGCTCTTCTGGCGGCTGCTGGTCGTCGCCGAAGAGGGCTCGCGCTTCAGCCTGATCGAGGAATACGCGTCCGCCTCGTCCGACCTGGCCGGTTACTCGAACGCCGCGGTCGAGCTCTTCGTCGAGCAGGGCGCGAAGCTCGAGTATGTCTCGCTCCAGAACCTCTCCCGCGAGACGTGGCACTTCGCCACCCATCACGCGCGCGTCGGCGCGCGACGCCGAGCTGGACTGGGTCGCCGGCGGGTTCGGCTCGAAGAAGGGGAAGACCCGGATCCAGAACGACCTCGCCGGCCAGGGCGCGACCTCGCGCGTGACCGGCGCCTACTTCGCGGACGGTTCGCAGCATCTCGACTACGACACGTTCCAGGAGCACATCGCCCCGTACACGACGTCGGACTTCGCGTTCAAGGGCGCGTTGCGCGACCGGGCGACGACGGTCTGGCGCGGGATGATCCGAGTCGAACCGGAGGCGCAGAAGACGAACGCCTACCAGGAGAACCGGAACCTGCTGCTCTCGGAGAAGGCACACGCCGACTCGATCCCCGGTCTCGAGATCCTCGCCAACGACGTGCGCTGCACCCACGGCGCGACGCTCGGCCAGGTCGACCGGGAGCAGCTCTTCTACCTGATGACGCGAGGGCTCTCGCGGTCGGAGGCGGAGCGGCTGATCGTGCGCGGCTTCTTCCAGGACGTGCTCGACCGGATCGAGCTCGAGCCCGTTCGCGAGGCGCTCGCGGACGCGCTCGAGGCGCGGATTCCGCAGGCGTAGTTCCCTCGGTCGGCGCCTCCGGGCGATTCTAATCGAGACGGTCGGTACGATGGGCTCATGGCCGTGACGGCACAGCCGAAGCTGGATGCCCGGAAGCTGAGGGCGGACTTCCCGATCTTCGAGCAGACGATTCACGGCAAGCCGCTCGCGTTCCTGGACTCGGCGGCGAGCTCGCAGAAGCCACGGCAGGTGCTCGAGGCGATGGATCGGTTCTACGAGACGTCGTACGCGAACGTCCACCGCGGCGTCTACCTGCTCGCCGAGCGCGCGACCGAGGCGCTCGAGCTCGCGCGGGAGAAGGCGCGCGTCTTCGTGAACGCGCCCTCCGCCCGCGAGATCATCTTCCTCCGGAACGCGACCGAGGCGATCAACCTCGTCGCCTACGCCTGGGGGCTCGGCAACCTCGGCCCCGGTGACGTCGTGCTCGTCACCGAGCTCGAGCACCACTCCAACTACGTCCCCTGGCAGTACATCGCGGGGAAGACCGGCGCCGATTTCCGCATGCTTCCGCTCGACGACCAGGGTGAGCTCCGGCTCGACCTGCTCGACGAGACCACCGCCGGTGGGCGCGGTCAAGGTCGTCGCCGCCGGGCACGTCTCGAACTCGCTCGGCACGATCAACCCGATCGACAGGCTTTCCGCCTGGGCACACGAGCGCGGCGCGATCATGGTCTGTGACGCAGCCCAGTCGGCGCCGCACCGGCGCCTCGACGTGCAGGCGCTCGGTGCGGACTTCGTCGCGATCTCCGGCCACAAGCTGTGCGGGCCGAGCGGGATCGGGTTCCTCTGGGGAAGGGCCGAGCTGCTCGAGGCGATGGACCCGTTCCTGACCGGCGGGCACATGATCCGCAAGGTCGGCTTCGAGGCGACGTCCTGGGGCGAGCTGCCGCACAAGTTCGAGGCCGGTACGGCGCCGATGGCGGAGGCGGTCGGGCTGGGCGCCGCGATCGACTACCTGACCGAGGTCGGCCTGGAGGCGATCGAGCGGCACGAGCACGATCTGGCCGCGTACGCGCTCGAGCGGCTCGCGGAGCTGCCCTGGGTGACGGCCTACGGGCCGCCTGCCGACCGGCGTGCGGGGATCGTCTCCTTCAACGTCGACCGGGTGCATCCGCACGACGTCGCCCAGATCCTCGACCTCGAGGGGGTGGCGATTCGCGCCGGTCACCACTGCTGCCAGCCGCTGATGCAGAAGCTGGGCGTGGTCGCGACGAACCGTGCGAGCTTCTACCTCTACACCGTTCGCGACGAGATCGACCAGCTCGTCGCCGGGTTGCACCGCGCCAGGGAAGTGCTCGGATGAACGAGTTCGACCAGCTCTACCGCGAGGTGATCCTCGATCACTACAAGAACCCGCGCGGGCACGGGGTGATGGAGGACGCCGACGCCGAGGCCGAGGGACAGAACCCGCTGTGCGGGGACGAGGTCTCGATCTACGTCTCGTTCTCCGAGGACGGCGACACGATCGACGACGTGATGTTCTCCGGGCGCGGCTGCGCGATCAGCCAGGCGGCGACCTCGATGCTGACCGAGATGGTCAAGGGCCGGAAGGCGAGCGAGGTGGCGGCGATGCCGAAGGAGGATCTGCTCGACGAGATCGGTATCCCGCTGACGCCGGTGAGGCTGAAGTGCGCGATCCTCGGCCTGACCACGCTCAAGCTCGCGCTGCACAAGGGAAAGGGCACGCCGCTCCCCGAGGGCCTGGCCGACCTGGACGAGCTCGAGCTGAGATAGGCGTGCCCGAGCTCGACGTCTGCCCGGTCGACGAGCTGCCGCCGGGCGAGGTGAAGATCGTGCATGCAGGCCCGGTCTCGCTCGGGGTCTACAACCTCGACGGCGAGCTCTTTGCGATCGAGGACCGCTGCTCGCACGACGACGGCCCGCTCTGCGAAGGAGAGTTCGACCCCGAGACGGCGGTCGTGATCTGTCCCCGGCACGGCGCGAACTTCGACATCCGGACCGGTCGCGCGCTGACCCTGCCCGCGTACGAGCCGGTCGACGTCTATCCAGTACGCGTCGTCGACGGGATGATCAAGGTCGGGATCTAGGCCGGGTCACAAACCCCGGGGACAGTCCTGGACTGTCCCTGCCGTAAGCTGGTGGCGTGCTGGACGATCGGGTGCGCGCCGTGCTCGCGCGGCTCGAGCGCGAGGATGCTGAGGAGCGTGAGCAGGGAGTCGCGCGCGAGCATCGTGCGCGCGCGGTCGCGCCGACGACGGGCCGCTTCCTGTTCGCTCTCGTCGCTCCGCAGGCGGGGTGCGAAGTGCTCGAGATCGGCGGGTCGCGCGGATACTCGTCGATCTGGCTCGCCGCGGGCGTGCGGATCCTCGGCGGACGCCTCCTGTCGCTCGAGCACGATCCGGCCAAGTGCGAGGCGTGGCGTCGCAACGTCGCCGAGGCGGGGCTGGACGACTGGGCCGAGCTGATCCGAGGGCGACGCCCACGCGACGCTCCACGGGATCGACGACGTCTTCGACGTCGTCTTCCTGGATGCGGAGAAGGACGACTACGAGACCCTCTTCGCCCTCGCCCGCCGGACGCTCGAACCGGGCGGGCTGATCGTCGCCGACAACGTCCTCTCGCACGAGGAGACGCTGGGCGCCTACTCGCGGGCCCGTCAGGCCGACCCGTCGCTCGAGAGCGTGACCGTCCCGCTCGACCGCGGGCTCGAGATCAGCGTCGTCCTGAGCGAATCGCTAGAGTGAGATCACCGCGGAAAGGAGGTGGTCCGACTTGAGCGACGACAGTACGGGCAGTGGAGGTCCCAGCCGGTAGGGGCGTGTCCCCGGACCTGAAGAGGGGAATCGTCTAGCCAGCGTAGGGGACTCGCTGGGAGTCGTTGAGCGCCGCCGCCCCGTGAAGGGCGGCAGGAAGCGCCCCTGCTAATCCAGGCTGGAAACCCGATCGAAGGGCCGCGCACGCGGCCCTTCGTCGTTCCGGCGAGACCACCGAGGCGAGCCCTGCGTCTGTCAGGCGGCCCGCCGGATCTGCTCGTCGAGCGAAACAGCGGCGATCCCGAAGGTCTCGCGCGCGGGGGTCGGGTCGCAGACGCTGTCGCCCGCCTCGAGCATCGTCAACTGGTCGCGGGTGATCGGCGGCCTGGGCAGACGCTCGGCGACCGCTGCCCCGGCCCGCACGAGCGACACCGGCAGATGGACCTGCGCCCGCCGCTTGCCGAGCACCCCCGCGATCTGCCGGTAGAGCTCGTTCCACGTCACCTGATCCGGCCCGCCGATCTCGAAGGTCAGGCCCGCCGCCTCCTGCAGATCGATCGCCTTCGCGAAGTACGCCGCCACCTCGTCGACCCAGATCGGTTGCAGCCGCCGCTCGCCGTTCCCGACCACCGGGGTCACGGGCGCCCAGCGAACCTGGCGGATGAACATCGGCAGCACGCCGCCTTCAGCGCCGAACACGAAGCTCGGCCGGAAGATGACGTGCTCGATACCCGACTCCTTCACCGCCCGCTCCATCTCCCACTTCGCGCCGTAGTACGGCACGAGCCCCTTCGTCTCGGCACCGACGCCGAGGGCGCTCATCAGCACGAAGCGGCGGATCCCCGCCTCCTCCGCGGCCGCAACCAGGTCCCGCGTGCCCTGCTCCATCACCCGCTCGAACTCGGAGCGCCGGCCGGCGATGATCGAGACCAGGTGGACGACCGCGTCGCAGCCCGCCGCCGCACGCTGCAGGCTGGCGGTGTCGGTCACGTCTCCCGGGACGACCTCGCAGCCCCAGGCCTTCAAGCGTCGCCGCCCGCTCCGGCCGGCGCACGACGCAGCGCACCTCGCGCCCTTCGGCGCGAAGCTCGTGGACGATCTTCCGTCCGACGAACCCGGTTCCGCCGGTGACCAGGATCACCGGAAGTTCCGCCAGTAGCGGCTCGGCGTCGGGCCCTGCTGCCCCTGGTACTTCGAGCCCAGCCCGTCGCTGCCGTACGGCGAGGCGGCCGGCTCCGACAGCTGCACGAACGACAGCTGGCCGATCTTCATCCCGTGGTAGATCGTGATCGGCAGGTTCGCGACGTTGGACAGCTCGAGCGTGACGTGGCCGTCCCAGCCCGGGTCGATGAAGCCGGCGGTGGAGTGGATCAGCAGGCCGAGCCGTCCGAGCGATGACTTTCCCTCCAGGCGGGCGACCAGGTCGTCCGGCAGTCGCACGCGCTCGAGCGTCGAGCCGAGCACGAACTCGCCTGGATGGAGGATGAACGGCTCGCCGTCGATCTCGACCAGCTCGGTCAGGTCCTCCTGCTCCTGCTTGACGTCGATGAACGGATAGCGCGAGTTGCGGAAGACGCGGAAGTACCGGTCGACGCGAACGTCGACGCTCGACGGCTGGAGGAGGGCCGGGTCGTACGGGTCGATCCCGATCCGGCCCTCGTCCAGGAGCCGCTGAATCGTCCGGTCGGAGAGGACCACGCCGTCGATTCTATGCCCGCATCCCTGATCATCCGGGGCCTCCGAGCCCTTGGTTATGCTGGCTGCGATGGCCGTCACCCGCTCGATCGAGCTCCGCACAGCCGTGCCGGGGCCCCGTTCCGGGGAGATTCTCGCCCGCAGCGACCATGCCGTCGCTTCGCCGCTCGTGGCGGCGTTTCCGATCGTCGCCGCCGATGCGTGCGGCTCCACGCTGACCGACGTCGACGGCAACACCTACCTCGACTTCACCGGAGGCGTCGGCTGCCTGAACGTCGGCCACTCCCATCCGAAGGTGCTCGCCGCCGTCCGCGACCAGCTCGAGCGCTTCACGCACACCGACTTCACGATCGTCCCCTACGAGCCGTACGTGACCCTTGCCGAGCGGCTGCTCGAGCGAACGCCGATCTCCGGGTCCGACGAAGGCGGCGTTCTTCAACGCCGGCACGGAGGCGGTCGAGAACGCCGTCAAGTTCGCCCGCGCCCACACGCGGCGGCCCGCGGTGATCGCCTTCGAGGGCGGCTTCCACGGCCGCACGCTTCTCGCCCTCTCGCTGACGTCCAAGACTCACCCCTACAAGGCGGGTCTCGGGCCCTTCGCCCCCGAGGTCTACCGGGTGCCGTTCGCACAGGACTACCGCGGGCCCGACTCGCGGACCGCGCTCGAGGCGCTCGAGCGGATGCTCGTCACCCAGGTCGCCGCGGAGTCGGTCGCCGCGATCGTGATCGAGCCGGTCCAGGGCGAGGGGGGCTTCATCCCGGCTCCGCGCGACTTCATGGCCGGCGTCCGCCGCGTCTGCGACGACAACGGAATCGTGCTGATCGTGGACGAGGTCCAGACGGGCTTCGCGCGCACCGGCAGGCTCTTCGCGATCGAGCACTACGACGTCGAGCCGGACCTGATCACGGTTGCGAAGTCGATCGCGGCGGGGCTGCCGCTCTCCGGCGTCCTCGGGCGGGCGGCGGTGATGGACGCGCCGGGCGACAACGCGGTCGGCGGCACCTACATCGGCAACCCGGTCGCCCAGGCGGCGGCGCTGGCAGTGCTCGAGGTGATCGAGGAGGAGGAGCTGGTCGAGCGGTCGGCGGCGATCGGAGACGCGATGCGTACGCAGGATGATCGAGTGGCACGCCCGCTTCGAGCCGATCGGCGACGTTCGCGGCCTCGGCGCGATGCTGGCGATCGAGCTCGTCCACGACCGCGACTCGAAGAGCCCCGCGCCCGAGCTGGCTGCGGCGATCCGCGACCAGGCCTTCGAGAACGGCCTGCTGCTCCTGGGTGCCGGCATCTACTCGAACGTGATCCGGGTCCTGTGCCCGCTGACGATCAGCGACCCGGAGCTGGACGAGGCTCTGGGCGTCTGGGAGGACGCGCTCGAGCAGGTGATCGGCGCCTAGCGCGAACATCGCAGGGAAAATGGCTCCCGCATGGTCGGCGAGCTGATCGCGGAACGGTACGAGCTCGAGGAGCTCGTCGGCACGGGCGGAATGTCGAGCGTCTAGCGCGCGCGCGACCGGCTGCTCGAGCGCAAGGTCGCGATCAAGATCCTGCACGAGCACCACTCCCGGGACGAGGACTACGTCGAGCGCTTCCGCCGGGAGGCCCGGGCGGCGGCGAAGCTCTCCCATCCGAACATCGTCACCGTGATCGACCGGGGCCAGGCCGACGGGCGCCAGTTCATCGTCTTCGAGTACGTCGACGGGCAGAACCTGAAGCAGCTGCTCGAGCGGCAGGGGCGGCTGCCCGTTCGCACGGTCCTCGAGCTGGGGATCGAGATCGGGGGAGCGCTCGCGTTCGCCCACGCGAGCGGCCTCGTCCACCGGGACGTGAAGCCGCAGAACGTGCTGCTCGGAACGGGCGACGTGAAGGTGACGGATTTCGGGATCGCCCGCTCGCTCGACCTGCAGACCGGGCTGACCGAGTCCGGCGTCGTCCTCGGTACCAGCGACTACATCTCTCCCGAGCAGGCTACCGGCCGCGAGGCGGACGCGCTCAGCGACGTCTACTCGCTCGGCGCCGTGCTGTACGAGCTCCTGGTCGGCCGGCCGCCGTACACCGGCGAGAGCTTCGTCGCGGTCGCGATGCGCATGTGCAGGAGCCGGTCCCGAGCGTCGCCGAGGCTCGCGTCGACGTCCCGCTGAGGGTAGACGCGGCCCTGCGGCGGGCGATGGCGAAGGATCCCGCCGACCGGTTCGGGTCGATGGGCGAGTTCGTGGCCGAGCTCGAGGCGTGCCTCTCCGGACTCGGCCGGCCGGACGCCGACCACACGGAGATCATGACGCCGCCCCGTGACGCGAGGGCGCCGCGGCAGGCCGGGCGGCGCCGGCGGCGCCCGCCGGTCGCGACTGTCGTCGTCCTCGTGCTCGCGCTGGCGGCGATCGGGAGCGGAACGGCCGCGTACTTCGCGCTCAGAGGATCGGGCTCGGGGGACGGAGGCGGTGGCTCCCCGGTCCATCTCGTTGCGTCGAATACCTACGACCCACCGCCGGGCGACGGCCAGGAGCACGATGCGGACGTCCCGAAGGCGACCGACGGCAACCCGGCCACGGCGTGGCAGACCGAGCACTACCGCAGCCCCACCTTCGGCAACCTCAAGGAGAGGCGTCGGCATCGTCTTCGACGCCGGGGCGCCGGTGAAGCTGCACACGCTGACCGTCGTCTCCGACACGCCCGGGTTCGCCGCCGAGGTGAAAGCGGGCGCTTCGTCGAGCGGCCCCTTCGACGGCGTGTCCGCCTCGCAGACTGTCGGCGCCCGCACGACGTTCCCGATCGAGGCGTCGGCGGCCCGGCGCTACTACCTGCTCTGGATCACGAGCCTCGTGCCGGGAATCGATCGCGCGGACGTCAGCGAGGTGACGGCACGCTGATCCAGGTTTAGACTCCGCTCGTGCGCGCGAGCAAGGACCCGAAGGTCGCGGCGATCGAGAACGTGCCGCTCTTCTCCCACTGCTCGCGTGGAGAGCTCGCCAGAGATCGCGAAGCTGGCCGACGAGATCGATCTGCCGGCCGGTAAGACGCTGACCAAGGAGGGGGCGCGCGGCCGAGAGTTCTTCGTCATTCTCGAAGGCAAGGCCGACGTCCGCCGCGACACACGCCTGCTCGGGCCGCTCGGGCCCGGCGACTTCTTCGGTGAGATCGCGCTGGTCACTGCCGCGCCGAGGATCGCGACCGTGACGGCGCTCTCTCCGCTGCGCGCGCTGGTGATCAGCGAGCACTCGTTCCGAGACCTGCTCAGGACGTCGAAGGACATCCAGCGCAAGATCCTCGCCGCGGTCGCCGAACGGCTCGCGGAGACGCTTCAGTAGCGCAGGGTCGAGCGCCGGTCGTGGCGCTCGCGAGCCAGCTCGATCAGCCGCTCCAGCAGCTCGGGATACGCGATCCCGGAGGCCTCGAAGAGCTGGGCGTAGACGCTCGTCGTGGTGAAGCCCGGGATCGTGTTCAGCTCGTTGACGAGCACTTCGCCGTCGTCGCGGACGAAGCAGTCGACGCGAGCCATTCCCTCGCATTCCGTGGCGACGAACGCCTGGACGGCGAGCTGCTGCACGCTCTGGGTCTGTACCTCGGAGATCCGCGCCGGAACGACGAGGTCCATCTCGCCCTCGTCGTACTTGGCCTCGTAGTCGTACCACTCGTTTCGGGTGACGACGATCTCGCCGACGAGCGACGCGAACGGCTCCCGGTTGCCGAGCACGCCGACCTCGACCTCGATTCCGGAGACGTACTCCTCGACCAGCACCTTCTCGTCGTGCTCGAATGCGAGCTCGACGCCGGCGCGGAGCTGCTCGTCGTCGTGTGCCTTCGTGATCCCGACCGACGAGCCGAGACGCGCCGGCTTCACGAAGACCGGGTAGCCGAAGGGATTCTCCGGCTCGGCGCCGTCCCGGAGGGTGATGTTCCGCGTGACGGGGATGCCCTGGTCGCGCATCACCGCCTTGAACAGATCCTTGTCCATGCAGAGCGCCGAGGCGGCGACCCCGGCGCCGACATACGGGACGCCGGCCATCTCCAGCACGCCCTGGACCGAGCCGTCCTCGCCGAACGGGCCGTGCATGATCGGCAGGACGACCTCGACCGCGCCAAGGGTGGTGGCGACGTCGTTCGACGCGGCCGGAACGGGCGGCTGTGCGACGGTTCGTACCAGGGGCTGTCCCTTGGTCGACGCCTTTGAGGACGTGGCCCGAGTCGAGCGCCCAGCGACCGTCTCGCCCGATCTCGACCCTGACCACCTCGTACCGCTCCGGGTCGAGCGCGTCGAGCACCGACTGCGCGGAGGCGAGCGAGATCTCGTGCTCGGACGACCGCCCGCCCATCAGCACGGCCACCCGCCGCCTCGTCACGGCGTGACGGGGGTGGTGTCGGTCGCCGTCGTGTCGGTCGGCTCGGTCGTGGTCGTCTCCGGCGGCGGGGTCGGCGGAGCGACGTAGTGTCCGACGGTGATCGTCACCGTCGTCGACGGCTTGGCGGTCGTCCCCGGTCCCGGATCCTCCGTGAGCACGATCCCGTCCTGGGACGGGTCGTTCGTGTCGGTCGTCTCGACGAGGACCTTGAAACCGGAGTTGCGGAGCGTGGCGACCGCGTCGGTGCGGCTGAAGCTCGTCACGTCGGGCACCGAGAGGTCCTTCGGCCCCTTCGAGACGAAGAGCGTCACGGTCGAGCCCTTCGAAGCGAGCGTGTTCGCGGTCGGGTCCATCTGGACGACGACGTCCTTCGGCTCGTTCGAGTCGACGTCGCGGCGGGCGACCGCGAACCCGGCGCCCTGCAGCGTCCCCGCCGCCTGCGCGTAGGGGACGCCGATGACGGGCGGGATCGCGACCGGTTTCGGGCCCTTGCGAGACGTTGATCCGCACCGTCTCGCCCTTCACGACCCGCGTTCCCGCCTTCGGGAACTGGCCGGTGACGGTGCCGGACTCCTTGTCGGAGTTGATCCGGACGATCTTCGCCTTCAGGCCCTTCTCGGTCAGCGCCGCGACCGCGTCCGTCGCCTGACCGCCGGTCACCTCCGGCACCACCACCTTCGGCTTGCCGTTCGAGACGAAGATGACGACCGTGTTCCCCTTGTCGATTCGCTCGCCCGCGTCGGGCTGCTGGTCGTAGACCCTGCCGACGTCGACCTTGTCGTTCGGGAGCCTGCGCACGCGCACCTTCAGGTCCTTGGCGCGGACGTTCTCGACCGCGAGGCGCTCGATCTGCCCCTCGACGAGCGGTACCGCGACCGGCTTCGTCTGCGCCAGCTGGTCCTGGATCTTCGTGTAGACGTACCAGCCGGCGACGACCGCCCCCGCGATCAGCACGAGCGCGAGCAGCCAGGGCCAGAACGACCGCCGCCGGATCGGCTCGTCGTACTCGTAGAAGCCGGTCGGCGGCGCGTACGGTGGCGGCGCGAGCGGCGGTACCACGGTCACCGGCCCGCGGGCCACCTGGGTCTCCGCCCCGGCCAGCGTCGCCGCGCCGACGCCGCGGAGCACGTGCGTCGCCGCCTCCTCGGTCTCGGCCGCGACCGCCTGGCCGCGAGACGCCCGCGCCAGATCGGCGTCCATCTCCTCTGCGCTCTGGTACCGGTCGGCGGGATCCTTCGCCAGCGCGCGCAGCACGATCGAGTCGAGCTCGTGCGGGATCTCCGGTCGCTTCTCCGACGGAGGCTGGGGCGTCGCCGAGAGGTGCTTCATCGCGATCTCGAGAGGCGTGTCCCCGGCGAAGGGAACCGAGCCCGTCAGCATCTCGTAGAGCACGATCCCGACCGAGTAGATGTCCGAGGCGGGCGTGACCGGAGCGCCCTTCGCCTGCTCGGGAGAGAGGTACTGCGCCGTCCCGATGATCGATCCGGTCTCCGTCAT
Source organism: uncultured Actinomycetes bacterium (assembly GCA_963836685.1). Lineage (GTDB taxonomy): Bacteria > Actinomycetota > Thermoleophilia > Gaiellales > Gaiellaceae > DATBLE01. The sequence goes on along the minus strand of CAWIKS010000010.1, from coordinate 14,852 downwards.
CTGGCTCGTGCCGGCCCGCGCGATCCCGAAGTCCGTCACCTTCAGCCGGCCGTCCGGGGCGACGACCACGTTGTGGGGCTTGATGTCCCGGTGGACGATCGAGTGGCGATGCGCGAACCCGACTGCGGAGAGGATCTGCCGCGCGTAGTCGATCGCGACCGGCAGCGGCGTCGGCCCGCGCGCGACCAGGAGCTCCTTGAGGGTGCGGCCCTCGAGGTACTCCATCGCGATGTAGTAGGTGCCCTCGGCCTCACCGCGGTCGTAGATCGAGACGATGTTCGCGTGCGAGAGGCCGGCGGCGTTCTTCGCTTCGCGCCGGAACCGCTCGACGAACTGCTCGTCCTGCGAGTGCCGGTCGTCGAGCATCTTGATCGCGACCCGGCGGCCGAGCTCCTGGTCCTCGGCCAGGTACACGTTCGCCATCCCTCCGGTGCCGAGCTTGCGAACGACCCGGTAGCGGCCGTCGAAGACCTGGTCGATGAGCGTGTCGCGGGCCGGCATCCTCGGCTACAGGTTAGTGGCCGCTCAGGGCGCGCTTCCGGTGCGCAGGAGGCTCTCCATGATCTGCTTCGCGATCGGAGCGGCGGTGAGACCGCCGACGCTGTGCTGGTTCTCGAGGAAGACCGCGACCGCGACCCGAGGCGCGTTTGCGGGGGCGAAGGCGATGAACGACGTCGTGTTGGTGCCGGCGACGCCGGTTTCCGCGGTTCCGGTCTTGCCCGCGACCGGCACGCCGGAGATCCGGGCGGCCGTGCCGGTGCCGGAGTCGACCACCGCCTGCATCATCGTCGTCAGCTCCGCCGCCGTCTGCGGCTTGATCGCACGGCCGAGCGCATGGGGGTGCGCTCGCGAGACCGTGCCGCCGCCCGGGGTGGTGATCTTCTCCACCACGTACGGTCGCATGACCACGCCGCCGTTCGCGATCCCGGCCGCGACCATCGCCATCTGCAGCGGCGTCACCTGCAGCCGCTCCTGTCCGAACGCGAGCCGGCCCGGGTCGACCTGATTCGGGTCGTGCGGCCGGAACAGGTGGCCGTGGTCGTAGAGGCCGCTGGGGACGCGCTCGCTCGACGGCGTCTCGAGCGGCGGCTCGGAGTAGAAACCGAAGCGCCGGGCGTAGTCGAGCACCGTCAGCGGGCCGAGCTGCTTCCCGATCTCGCAGAAGACCGCGTTGATCGAATGCTCGAGGGCGGTGCCGAAGGTGACGTGGCCGAACACCTCCGGTCCGCTCTGGTCGGCGAAGTTCGAGACCTTCTTGCCGTACTCGACGCAGTAGCCGTTGTCGTCGAAGGTCGAGTCGGGCGTGAAGGCGCCGGTGTCGAGCGCGGCCGCGGCGGTGATCACCTTGAAGGTGGAGCCCGGGGTATAGAGGCCGTCGGTCGCCCGGTTGACGAGCGGCGCCGGCGGCGAGCAGCGGTGGCCGCTCGCACGCTTCGCGATCGAGGAGTAGTCGCGCTCGACGAGGTTGGGGTCGTAGCTCGGCGAGGAGGCCATCGCCAGCACGCGCCCGGTCGACGGCTCGATCGCGACCGCCGCGCCGCAGTTGCCGTCGAGGGCGTCGAGCGCGATCTTCTGCGCGCGTGGCTGGATCGTCAGGACGAGGTTGTTGCCGGTCACCGTCGTGCCCTCGAGGGTGTCGAGCGTTCGTCTCACGACCGTGTTCAGGTGCTCGTTCGAAGCGGTCAGGTAGTCGTTCAGCGAGCGCTCGAGGCCCGCGCGCGCGCGCGACTGGGTCGAGTAGCCGACCACCTGGGCGGCCAGACCGCCGTGCAGGTAGCGGCGAAAGTAGAACGTCTGGCCTTTCACGTGCACGGCCCGGCGTCCGGCGAGCAGCGTGCCGTCGGCGGCGTAGATCAGCCCGCGCCGGACCTTGAACTGGGCGACCCGCTGGATCGCGTTGTCCTGGCGGTCCTGCAGGGCACCGGCGGCCCACGTCTGCCAGTAGGTCGTCCCGACGACGAGCGAGGCGAGCAGGACGAGCGCGACGACCGAGATACGGACGATCTGGCGGTTCATCGGGGCGCGTTCGCCCGGTTGGAGACGAGCAGGAGCCCCGCGAGCAGGATGAAGTTGGCGACGACGCTCGAGCCCCCGTAGCTGACGAAGGGAAGCGTGATCCCGGTCAGCGGGATCAGCCGCAGCAGCCCCCCGACGATGATGAAGGCCTGGAGGGCGAAGGCGAAGGTGAGCCCGGCGGCGAGCAGCTTCGAGAATCCGTCCTGCGAGAGCATCGAGATCCGGAATCCGCGCAGCGCGAAGACCATGTAGAGGAGCAACAGGGCGGCGACGCCGATCAGGCCGAGCTCCTGCGCGAGCGCCGAGTAGATGAAATCGGTGTTCACGTAGGGGATCAGGTCGGTGCCGCCGGTGGTGGTGAACGTCCCCCGCCCGAGGCCCGTGCCCCAGAAGCCCCCGTTGCCGATCGCGTACAGCCCCTGCACGCTCTGGTAACAGGCGCCGTGCACGTCGTCCCAGGGGTGCAGCCAGCAGTCGACCCGCTCCTGGACCCTCGAGATCGACTCGTAGGCGGCCGCGGCTCCGCCGACGAACAGCGCGACCCCGAGTGCGACGTACCCGAGCCGGCCGGTGGCCACGTACAGCATCGACAGGAAGATCCCGAAGTAGAGGAGTGCACTGCCGAGGTCGTTCGTCTCGACCAGAACGAGCATCGCGGCGCCCCAGATCAGGAGCAGCGGGCCGAAGTCCTTCAGCCGCCCCTGGGCGAGCACCTCCCGCTTCTCCCGCAGGTAGCCGGCCAGGAACACGATCAGCGCGATCTTCGCCAGCTCCCCCGGCTGGAACTGGAGCGGCCCGATCTTCACCCACAGCCGCGCGCCGTTGATCCTCGCCCCGATCACCGGCAGCGCGGGCAGCATCAGCAGCCCGACCGCCGAGAGGCCGAAGAGGTACTTGTAGCTCTCCAGGATCCGGAAGTCCCGACGCAGCAGGAGCAGGGTCAGCGCGAACACGGCGACGCCGGCGACGATCCAGACCCCCTGGCGGAAGGCGTCGCTGGGTCCGAGCCGGTAGATCTCCGTGAGCCCGATCGCCGTCAGGAGGCCGGTCAGCGGGAGCAGGTAGGGGTCCGCCCAGGGCACGGCGATGCGTGCGACCGCGTGTGCGGCCAGGTAGAGGCCCAGGAAGATCAGCGCGTACGAGACCGAGCCGGCCGAGATCACCGACTGTCTGGCGATGTAGACGCTGGCGAAGCCGAGACCGGTGAGGACGCCCACCGCGACCAGGTTTGCCAGCTCTCTGTTTCGAGCGCTCATCCCCGGACGTCTACGGGACGACCTCCGCCTCGTACCGCTTCACCGCCCGCAGCGCGGCGTCGTAGCTGCGCAGATCGTGGTCGAAGAGCACCCGGCGCTCGCCCTGGGAGAGCTCCCCGGCGAGCACCGGGCTCTCGTAGCGCAGGCGGTAGAGGCGCACGCGGCCGGCGATGTCCCATGGGAACCCCTGGTAGACGGCGAGGTGGCCGTTCGGTTGGGCGCCGACGAAGTACGAGCGCGACAGGCTCCACACGGCGAGTGCGGCGAGGACGACGACGGCTCCGATCGACGCGGCGACGATCGCGGCGCGCGAGATCCGGCGGCGCTCGTGCACGGGCTGCGGCCCGGCGGCCGCCAGCAGCTCCTCGCGCGTGACCAGGATCGTCTGGTCGACGGCCGGAACGGGCTCGAGGCCGGAGAGGGTCGTTTCCTCGTCGGCGCCTTCGTCGGCGACCGGGGGCGGCATCGTCGCGGTGTCCTCGCCGGTCTCGCCGGCGATCTCGAACACGACGACGGTGATGTTGTCCTCGCCGCCACCTCTGTTGGCGGCGTCGACGAGGGCGCGGGCGATCTGCTCGAGGCTGGACCGGTTCTGCTCGACGATCCGGAGGATCGCCTGGTCGTTGACCATGGACGTGAGCCCGTCCGAGCAGAGCATGAACATGTCCCCGGGCCGGGTCTCGACCGAGAAGGTGTCCACGTCCACGCTCGGATCGGCGCCGAGCACACGGGTGATCACGGAGCGCTGCGGGTGCACGCCGGCCTCTTCCGGGGACAGTCGGCCGCTTCGGACGAGCTCGGCGACCAGCGAGTGGTCCTCGGTGAGCTGCTCGAGCCGGCCGTCCCGCACGCGGTACGCCCGCGAGTCGCCGACGTGCCCGATCCGTACCGTGCCGTCCTCGACGAGTGCCGCGGTCATCGTCGTCCCCATCCCGGAGCGCGCCTCGTCCGTCGCCGCCGCCTCGTACACACGGCGGTTCGCCTCCTGGATCAAGGCGACGACCGCGTCCTCGCCGACGTGCCCCGAGGAGTCGCGCAGGACGGAGGCGGCGATGCGCGACGCGATCTCGCCGGCCTGAGCGCCCCCCATCCCGTCCGCGACGGCGAACAGCGGCGGGTCGAGGACGTACGAGTCCTCGTTTCGCCGCCGGCGGCGACCCGCGTCGGTGACCGCAGCCCGCTGGCCGAGGCTGCTCATCGGCTTTCCCCCTTTGGGGCAGTGGGAGCGAGCCGCAGGCGAGCGACGATCATCGCTCGAAGCGGAGGTCGGTGGACCCCACCCGGATCACGTCCCCCGGCGAGAGCCGCCGCGGCTTCGTGACCCGCGCGCCGTTCACGAACGTGCCGTTCGTCGATCCGACGTCCTCGACCCAGACGCCGTCCCGGCGGGGCTCGATCCGGGCGTGCCGGGCGGACGCGAAGTCGTCGGCGTCGAGCGGGATCTCGTTCTGGGAGCCGCGGCCGACCGTCACCGCCCGCGAGTCGACGAGGTACACCTCGCCACCCGTGGACAGGAGCCGACCCGTCGTGATCGCCGCGGCGCCGAGCAGCCCGGCAGCCTGCTGCGGGCTGAGAACGAGGCTCTCCTGTGGCAGGCGCAGGTCGCGGCTGGCCGTGCGCACGATCCGCCAGATGAAGAGGTAGAGCAGGAGCAGAAACAGGATCTTCAGGATCAGCAGCGCCTCGCCGACTGCGACCGACGCGGCCGGAGTCACTCGGCGAGCCTCCGGTCGAAGAGGAGCTCGGTCGAGCCGATCGTGATCGTGTCCCCGGCCTCCAGCTTTGCCCGCGCAACCCGCCGGCCGTTGACCATCGAGCCGTTCGTCGAGTCCAGGTCGATCAGCCAGTAGGCGGATCCCTCCTGGCGCAGCTCGGCGTGGCGGCGGGAGACGTTGGGGTCGGCCAGCTGGATGTCGCAGTCCTTCGACCGGCCGAGAACGATGCGCCGCGTGTCGATCTCGCGACGGGCACCGTTCATCGTCAGGCTGGCGATCTCCTGCGCGAGCGCGACCTCCGACGCGGGCCCCTCGGGAGAAATGGGCAGGCGCGGCCGGTAGACCATCGTCGCGCCCGGCTCGGCCGGGGGCATCACCGGCTCTTCCTCGCCGGGCTTCGGGCGCTCCCGCTGCACCATCCGCGTCGCGATCCCGAACTCGCCGACCGCGAGGTCGTCGTCCGTCTCGAACAGGACGACCGGAGCGGTGAGCACGACGTAGCTCTCGCGCCGCGCGTGCTCGGCGAGGTAGTCGCGCAGCTCGGTGGCGAGCGACGACTCGTAGTTCGCAAACTGCTCCCGATCGGGCGACGAGAGGTAGATCGTGTACTCGTTCGGGACGTAGATGCGAGAGACCGAGACCGTGCGGTGGTCGTCCATCTCCTTGACGAGCTTGCGGGCCAGCTCGACCGGCTGCACGTTGGTGCGAAAGGCGCGGCCGAACAGGCCTTCGAAGAGACCCTCGATCTTCTGCTCGATGGTGCGCAGCACGCTCACAGGCAGGGTTTCCCCCCGCCGAGTCTAACTCCCGGCCACGGGCCGCAGACGCGTCCGTGGGGGGAGGAACCGCCGCACGACCGGAGCGAGCCGGGGCAGCGGGCGGAGCGGTCCCGGCTCCACCGCGAGCAGCACTGCGCTGAGCCAGGCGGCGGCGACGAGGGGGAGCGCGGCGGCGGCCGGATCGACGAGCAGCGTCAGCATGGTGAGCAGTGCACCGAAGCAGGCCGCCCCCCAGGGACCGCGGCGGCGGCAGGCATCCACCGACGCGGCGGCGATCGCCAGCGCCGCGATCTCGAGCAGCAGGCCGTGCGCGGCGGAGAGCCCGGTCCAGAGCTCGGAGGCGGCTGCGGCCGGACCGCGGATGCCGCCGAGCGACAGGTCGGAGAACGGGCCACCGACGATCGGCAGCCCGTGCCCGCCGAGGCGGGCGGCGACGGCTGCCGCCAGCACCGCCGCAGCGGCCTGCGCTGCCCGACGGGCTGCTCCACCGGCGGGGAGGACCGCCAGGGGAAGCATCCCGAGCGCTCCCAGGGGGGCGAGCAGCGGGCCGAGGACGAAGAGGAGGGCCGCTCGGGGGCGGGCCCAGAACAGCGCGAGCCAGGCGCAGGCGAGCACGCCGTAGAGGATTGCCAGCCCGAGCGCGATGTTGCCGAGCGGGAGCGCCGGAACCGCAAGCGCGAAGACGAGGCCGAGCCGCGGGCCGGCGATCGAGAGGAGCCAGGCGATCAGGGCGAGGCCGGCAGGCCAGTGCGCGGGAAAGAAGGGAAGTGCCGCCGTCGTCCACCCGGCGAGTAGCGCCGGCGGTACCGCCGCTGCGGCGCGCGGGAGCACGCGCCGCAGCGTCAGCGCGGCGGGCGCCCGGCGAAACGGCAGCGCGCGCGCGATGCGGGGAGGATGGGCCCGAGCCTTCGCGGCCCGGCGCAGCCCGGTCGCCAGCTTCGCGGCGGGCGGTCGCCGTCCGGGCTCGATCGCGAGCGCGCTGTCGACCAGCTGGACGAGCGGCTTCGGCAGATCGGGGCGCGCGCTCGCCAGCGACGGCGCTCCGCGGCCGATCCGCTTGGCGATCGCGAGGAACGGTCCGGTACCGAAGGGGTGCCGTCCCGCGAGCGCCTCCCAGAGCAGGACGCCCGTCGACCAGACGTCGGTTTCGGGCCCGGCGTCCTTGCCGGCCAGCCGCTCGGGGGAGATGTAGGCGAGCGTGCCGGGGACGTCGCCGGCCGCGGTCAGGGTCTCCTCCTCGGTGACCAGCGCCAGCCCGAAATCGAGCAGACGGACGGACACGTCCGGCTCGTCGGTGAGCAACACGTTCGACGGCTTCACGTCCCGGTGGATGATCCCGTTCGCGTGGGCGTGGGCGAGCCCTTCGAGGATCTGCGCGGCGGCCTCGACGGCGGCCGCATCGTCGAGCTCGCCGTGCTGGAGCGCGTGCCGGAGCGTCCGCCCGGGGATGTACTCGTACGCGATGTAGACGTTGCCGTCGTCGCGCGCCAGTGAGTAGACGCGAAGGCAGGCCGGATGCCTGAGCTGCGCGGCGGCGGTCGCCTCGCGCTCCGCGCGGGGGCCTGCGGTCCCGGTTCGTGCGACGATCTTCAGGGCGACGTCGCGCCCGTGTCTCTCGTCGTGGGCGTGCCAGACCGAGCCCATCCCACCGCTCCCGAGCGGCCGCAGGGGCCGGTATCGCCCGAGGACGAGCCCGCTCGGGGTCGCTGTTGCCGGCGCCTCGGCCATCCCGGTGACACCTTTCGCGCGCGTCGCGAAACTCCTTTTGGCGGCAAGGAATGGGCTAGAGTGGCCCGAATTCCGCTGTACGTCGGCTATGACCGAGCGCGACACCGACCTCGATTTCGACTTCTTCGACGACGAGCCCACCCAGGGCGAGTCGTTCGAGGAGGACCAGCCGCGGCAACCGCCGCGGCGGCCGTCCCGGCGTCCACCGTCGGGCAGACCGCCCGTGGGCGTGACCCCGCTGGTGCGCCTCGCCGGGCTGATCGCCTTCGCGATCCTGATCATCGTGCTGCTCGTCTTCTGGATCTCGAGCTGTCAGGGCGCAGGGAAGAAGAGCGCCTACAAGCGCTACATGGAGAAGATCGCGGTCGTGGCGAAGGACTCGGAGCAGATCGGCCGCGAGCTGAACGACGCCCTGACCACCCAGGGGATCAAGTTCCCGGAGCTGAACACGAAGCTGTCAGGCCTCGCGCAGCGCGAGCAGCAGGACGTCGCCGCCGCCCGCGCGCTGAGCCCGCCCGGGCCGATCCGCCTGCAGCACCAGGAGGCGATCGAGTCGCTCGAGTTCCGCGTCAGCGGCCTGCGCGGCCTGGCCGACGCGTTCAACCAGGCTTCGAGATCGCCCAAGAACGTGACCGGAAACGCGCTGCTCCTCGCCGGCCAGGCCGAGCGCCTCGTCTCCGGCGACGTCGTCTGGGACGACCTGTTCAAGGATCCCGCGATCGAGGAGCTTCGACGTCAGGGCGTGACCGGCGTCGCCGTGCCCGACTCGAACTTCGTCCCGAACCCGGACTACGCGAGCAGCCGTTTCTGGCAGGCGATCCTCCAGCGGCTCCAGGGGGCGGCCACCACGGGCGGCACGAGCGGCGGGCTGCACGGCACCGGGCTGATCTCCACGAAGGCGCTGCCCGGAAACCAGGAGCTGTCGTCGAGCACGGAGAACACGGTCACCGCGACCACCGACCTTCGCTTCGCGGTCACGGTCGAGGACACGGGCGATTCGCAGGAGGTGCAGGTCAAGGTGACGCTGACGATCCAGCAGACCCCGTCGCCGATCGTCCAGACGAAGACGATCGACCTGATCAACCCGGGCGAGCAGAAGACGGTCATCTTCAGCAACCTCGGCCAGGTGCAGTTCGCCACCCGGACGACCGTGAAGGTGGACGTCCAGCCGGTACCGAACGAGAAGAACACCATCGAACAACTCCGCCCAGTACCCGGTCATCTTCTCGCTCGGGTAAGTGGGTCTCGCGGGTTGGATCGCTGTCGGCGCGGTCGTGGTGGCGGCCGCCGCCGTCGTGATCGCCTGGGTTGCCTATGCCCGGCTCGCCGCCGTCCGGCGGGGCCAGGAGGTGCTGCTCGGCGGCGACCTGAAGGGGGACGTGGTCGAGTTCGCGGTCTCGTTGCAGGGCCGGATCGACGATCTCCATCGCGCCGTCGACGAGGTCGCGGCCGCGCTCGCCCGGGTCGACCGGCGCGTGGACGGGGCGCTGTCCCGGGCCGGTCTCGTCCGCTACGACGCCTACGAGGACACGGGCGGGCATCAGTCCGCCTCGATGGCGCTCCTCGACTCCGCCCGCTCGGGCATCGTTCTGACCGCGATCCAGGGGCGGGACTACGCCCGCGTCTACGTCAAGCAGCTCGACCGCGGCCGGACGTCGATCGCGCTCTCGCCGGAGGAGCAGCAGGCCGTGGAGCGAGCGATGGCCGAAACCTAGACGGTACGCTTATCGCGGATTGAGCCAGGTTCTCGTTCTGAATGCGAGCTACGAGCCCCTGAACGTGTGCTCGGTCCGGCGCGCGCACGTGCTCGTGTTCAAGGGAAAGGCGGAGGTGCTGGAGGAGCACGAGACGCCCCTTCGATCTGCGAGCGACACGTTCGCGCGTCCGCACGTGATCCGGCTGGTCACGTACGTCCGGGTTCCCCGCGCCGCCCAGCGGAAGATCTCGCGGCGCGCGCTGTTCGCCCGTGACGAATGGAGCTGCGTCTACTGCGGCACGAGCGGGGGGCGGCTGACCCTCGACCACGTCGTCCCGCGAAGCCGCGGCGGCGGCTCCGTCTGGGAGAACGTGGTCACCGCCTGCGCCCCCTGCAACCTGCGCAAGGGCGACCGGCTGCCCGAGGAGGCCTCGATGACGTTGAAGCGTCAGCCGCGCCCGCCGGCGCCCGTGCTGTTCATCCGGCTCGCCGCTCCGTCGGGGCTGCCGACGACCTGGCGCCGGTACCTGGATCCCACGGTCGTGGCTGCCTGACTCCCGACCCCTGGGGACAGAGAGTCTCCAAGCCGTCACAACCCGGTGTCAGACACCGGGTGTCGACCGCCACGACGGTCGACCCGGCTCGCTGTGACGGGGCGTCCGGGCGGTGGCGTATAGAGGGCACATGCGCTCGCTGGCCGTGCTCGCCGTCGCCGCGGTCTGTCTCCTCGCCGGAGCGGGGCGGGCCGAGACCGCGTCCCCGCCGGCGGGGCAGCACTCGATCGTCGTCGTCGGCGACGGCTCGGTCTCGACCGTGCCCGACCGGGCGCAGGTGTCCTTCGGCGTGTCCACGGACGCCAAGACCGCCACGGCCGCCCTGCGCGCGAACGCCGCGGAGATGACCAGGGTGATCGCTGCGGTGAAGGCGCAGGGGATCGCCGCCGCCGACATCCGGACCGCGATCATCTCGCTGTCACCGAGGACCTCGGCGAACGGCGATGACATCGTCGGCTACACGGCCCTGAACTCGGTCGGCGTCACGCTCCGGGTGCTCGAGCGAGTCGGCTCCGTGATCGACGCCGCGGTCGACGCCGGCGCGAACCAGGTCTCGGGCCCGAACCTGATCCGATCGGACGCAGACGCCCTCTACCGGCAGGCACTGCGCGCCGCGATCTCGAACGCACGCGGGAAGGCGCAGGCGATCGCGCGCGCGTCCGGGTTGACCCTTCGCCGGATCACCGACGTGACCGAGGGCGCCGGCTCCCCCGTTCCCACGCCCGCGGCGGCGAAGACCGGGGTGTCGGCGCCGACCCCGGTCGAGCCGGGGACCCAGCTGGTCGAGGCGACGGCGACGGTCACCTTCTCCGTCGCCTGACGGCCGTCCCCGGGCGGCCGCGGGCCTACACCGGCAGCGCCGTCGTGGCGATCGGAGGAGAGTGGCCGGCCTCGAACGCGGCGATCGCCTCGTCGTGCTCGAGGGTCAGTGCGATGTCGTCGATCCCGTGCAGCAGGCGGTGCTTGCGGAACGGGTCGAAGGGAAACCCGATGCTCAGGTCGGCGGAATCGGTGATCGTCTGCGACTCGAGGTCGACCGTGACCTCCGTGGCGCTCGTCAGGCGGCGCACCTCCGCCGGAGGCAGCACGACCAGCACGAGCCCGATCTGGGCCGCGTTGGCGGAGAAGATGTCTCCGAACGACGGAGCGATCACGACCTCGAAGCCGTGGTCCTGGAGAGCCCACGCCGCATGCTCCCGCGACGAGCCGCAGCCGAAGTTGGCGCCGGTGACGAGGATCGTCGCGCCCGAGTACTCGGGGCGGTTCAGCTCGAAGGCCGGATCCTTCCTCCACTCGTGGAACAGGAACTCGCCGTACCCGGTCCGCTCGATCCGCTTCAGGAACTGCTTGGGGATGATCTGATCGGTGTCGACGTCGGCACGGTCGAGGACCGCGATCGTGCCGCTCGTGCGCCTGAACGCCCTCATCGGTCTGCCTCGAGCGGCAGCTCGCGGACGTCGACGAAGTGACCGGCGACCGCCGCGGCGGCCGCCATCGCCGGGCTGACGAGGTGCGTTCGTCCTCCGCGGCCCTGCCGGCCTTCGAAGTTGCGGTTCGACGTCGAGGCGCATCGCTCGCCGGGACCGAGCACGTCGGGGTTCATTCCCAGGCACATCGAGCACCCGGCGCGGCGCCATTCGAAGCCCGCCCGCCGGAGGACGACGTCCAGTCCCTCCGCCTCCGCCTGCCGGCGGATCGCAGCCGAGCCGGGCACGACCATCGCCCTCACGGACGGGTGCACGCGGCGCCCGTCGACCACCCGGGCGGCGACTCGCAAATCCTCGATCCGCCCGTTCGTGCACGAGCCGATGAAGACACGGTCGAGCGGAATGTCGGCGATCGGGGTGCCCGGTTCGAGCGCCATGTAGGCCAGCGCCCGCTCGGTCGCCGCCCGGCGGTCGGCATCCGCGATCTCGGCCGGGTCCGGCACCCGTCCCGTCACCGGGGCGACCATTCCCGGGTTCGTCCCCCAGGTCACCTGGGGCGGGAGCTCCCGGACGTCGATCTCGACCTCGCGGTCGAACTCGGCGTCGGCGTCCGAGGGCAGAGCGCGCCACCCGTCGAGGCGTCGCTCCCACTCCGCGTTCCGAGGCGCCCCGGGCCGCCCCTCGAGATAGGCGAAGGTCGTGTCGTCCGGGGCGATCATCCCGGCGCGGGCGCCGGCCTCGATCGACATGTTGCAGATCGTCATCCGTCCCTCCATCGAGAGCCCGCGAACGACGGGGCCGGCGTACTCGATCACGTGGCCCGTCCCGCCGGCGACGCCGATGCGGCCGATCGCGCCGAGGATCGCGTCCTTCGCGGTCACGCCGAGGGGGAGCTCGCCCTCGAGCCGGACGAGCATCGTCCCAGGCCGGCGCTGCAGGAGGGTCTGCGTGGCGAGCACGTGCTCGACCTCGGAGGTCCCGATCCCGAAGGCGAGCGCGCCGAAGGCGCCGTGGGTGGACGTGTGGCTGTCACCGCAGACGATCGTCATGCCGGGCTGGGTCACGCCCAGCTCGGGGCCGATGACGTGGACGATCCCCTCCCGGCCGCTTCCGGTCGCGTACAGGGGAACGCCGAAGTCCTCGCAGTTCCGGCTCAGGGCCTCGAGCTGGGCGCGGGCGAGCGGGTCGTCGATCGGCCCGTCCCTGGTCGGCACGTTGTGGTCCATCGTCGCCAGGGAGAGGTCCGGTCGGCGGACGCGCCTGCCCGCCAGCCGCAGCCCTTCGAAGGCCTGCGGCGAGGTGACCTCGTGGATCAGGTGCAGGTCGACGTAGAGGAGCGCCGGGTCACCCGGCTCCTCGCGGACCACGTGCGCGTCCCAGACCCGCTCGAAGAGCGTCTTCCCTGCCGTGCTCACCCCCCGGCTGCCCGCGCGGTCTCGCGCTTCGTCAGGTCGAGGATCGCGCTGTAGATCTCCGCCAGCCCTTCGGCGGAGAGCGGGCCGCGGTTCGCCCTGGTCAGGTAGCTCAGCATCCACTCCTCCCTGGCCGGATCGAGAAACGGGAAGCCGTTTCGGGACTTGTAGCGCCGCAGCTGCTGGACCAGCGCGAGGCGCCTGTTGATCGTCTCCACGAGCGAGCGGTCGGCGCTCGTGATCTGCTCCCGGAGCTGGTCGACGACCGGGTCGGTCACGGCGCGCCCTCCGCGGCCGGGTACGAGCCGAACAGCTTCAGGCGGCGCGCCTGGTCTCTGACCTCCGCGAGGGCGTCCCGGATCGGCGGGTCGAGCGGATGGCCCGCGAGCACGGCGTGGAAGCAGTAGCGCCACCTGGTCTCCGGGATCGGCCGGGAGACGAGCTGGACCAGGTCGATCCCGTGTCGCGCGAACGGCTCGATCGCCCGGTGCAGGGCGCCCGGCCGGTGATCGGTCACGAACGAGAATGCGGTTCTCCACTCGCCGTTCGCACGGTCGAGCCTCGTGTGCGTCGCGACCGAGACGAACCGGGTGTAGGCCTCGGGATGATCGCCGACGTCGCCGGAGATGACGGTCAGGCCGTAGAGCGCGGCCGCCCGTTCGCCGGCGATCGCGGCCTCCGCCGGATCGCCGCGTTCCGCGACCTCCGCCGCGGCCTCGGCCGTCGTCGCAGCGGCGATCGCCGTCGCCCAGGGCATGGCGGCGAGCAGCCGCCGGCACTGGTCGAGCGCGGCCGGGTGCGAGCGGACGACGCGGACGTGCTCGAGCGGCACGCGCTCGGGGCCCATCAGGCAGTGGCGGATACGGAGAACGGTCTCGTTCGCGATCGAGAGCGGGGACGAGTGCAGGAGGTCGTGCGTCTCCGCCACCGGCCCCGAGAGCGAGCTCTCGATCGGGAGCACCCCGAACTCGACGTCTCCGGCGACGGCGGCTTCCGCGACCGCGGTGAAGCTCGCCAGCGGCACGATCCGCGTCTCGCGCGGAAAGAGCCGGCCGCAGGCGGTCGCCGCGTGGGCCCCGTCCCGTCCGGCGTAGGCGACGCTCAATGTCACCAGCGGTTCCAGCGGACGGGGATCGGGAGCCCGCAGCGGGTGCACACGCGCTGCGCCGCGCCGCGCCGCTCGGCCCGCTCGACCGCGATGGGCAGAGCGCAGTTGCAGTAGTGATCCTCGGGTGAGGCAGTCTTCGGAGACTCGGCCGGCTCGATTGTCGTTTCCGGATGCACTCTCACGCCCTTTCTCGGGTAGGTACAAGGAGCTGCTGGGGAACCGCCTGGGAGTGAGCTAGCCGACGAGGGCGGTGGAGAACGCCGGCTAGCGCGTAAAGACGCGCGCGCCGAGGGTCGCGAGAAGGAGATTCGAGCGGGATGCGGCGGCGCGCTGCATCGGTCGAACAAGAGTAGGGACGATCGGGCGGTTCGTCAACGCCGCACGGCGTCCAGCACCGCCGCCGTGATCTCGGCCGTCGTCGCGTCTCCGCCGAGGTCGGGTGTGGGGGAGCTCACGAGCGCCGCGTCGACCGCCCGCTCGAGCCTCTGCGCAGGCTCCGGACGACCGAGGCCGTGCTCGAGCAGCAGTGCGACCGAGCGGAGCATCGCCGCCGGGTTGGCGATTCCACGGCCGGCGATGTCGGGCGCGGATCCGTGCACGGGCTCGAAGATCCCCGGTCCGCGTCACCAGGCTGGCGGAGGCGGCGAGGCCCAGCCCGCCCGTGACCGCGGCCGCCTCGTCCGAGAGGATGTCGCCGAAGGTGTTCTCGGTGACGATCACGTCGAAGCGGTCGGGCGCCTGGACGAGCTGCATCGCCGCGGTGTCGACGAGCACGTGCTCGAGCTCCACGTCCGGGTAGGACCCCGCCGTCTCGGAGACGACGCGTCGCCACATCCGGGAGGTCTCGAGCACGTTCGCCTTGTCGACCGACGCCAGCCTGGCCTGTCGGGCGCGGGCGAGCTCGAACGCCCGCCGGGCGATCCGCTCGACCTGGCTCGGGTGGTATTCGCACGTGTCGAAGACGGTGCCGTCCTCGCGCGTCCCCTTCGCGCCGTAGTACAGCCCGCCGACGAGCTCGCGGACGACCAGCAGGTCGACGTCGCCTCCCCTCGCCGGGCGGAGGTTCGCGTAGACGTCGAGCTCTCGGCGGAGGTCGATCAGGCCCTGCTCGGGTCGCACGTCGGCGGCGTCGAGCCGGGGCAGGCCGACCGCGCCGAGCAG